>DAIDAF010000004.1:0-145000 GCA_027310745.1 Opitutaceae bacterium
CGCATGCACGTCCATCCCCATCATCACTGTCGCTCCCGCCTCGACGGGAGCACGCCTAACCTTAGGATTACTCTGTTTAGTTTGCATTGCGCCGACAGGTTAGCGCGCTACGCGCGGCCTGTCGGCTACATGTCTTCTCCAAAATCGAACAGCTGGCGGGCCGCCAAATCGGTCGAGAAGCCTCGAATGCGCTGCGGGGCATTGTCACCCCTGCTCCGGCCCGGTTGGGCGCAGGCGTCGCAGTCAGCCGCGCTCGCTGTCGAGCGCCGCCATCTGCTGCGCGGCGTAGCGGTCGCCGGCAGCCGCGGGCACGGCGGACTCGATGCGGGCGAGGTCCTCGGCGGTCAGCGCGAGATCGAGCGCGCCCAACGACTCCGCAAGCTGCGAACGCTTGCGCGCGCCGATGACGGGGATCACGTCGCCGCGCTTGGCCAGCACCCAGGCGATCGCGAGCTGCGAGGGCGTCGCGCCCTTCTCGCGGGCGAGTTGGGCGAGGATTTCCACGGCACGCCGATTCTGCGCGCCGTTGTCGCCCGCAAAGCGGGGCAAATGCGCCCGCATGTCCGTGGGCGCCGCCGGCCTCGAACCGCTCAGCAGCCCGCGCGAGAGCACACCGTAGGCGGTGACCGCAATGCGGAGCTCCTCCAACACCGGGAAAATCGCGCGCTCCGGGGAGCGGCTGATCAGCGAGTACTCGATCTGAAGGTCCACGATCGGATGCACCTTCGCCGCGCGGCGGATCGTCTCGACACCCACCTCGGACAAGCCGATGTGCCGGACGTACCCCGCCTTCACCATTTCCGCGACCGCGCCGATGGTCTCCTCGATCGGCACCGCGGGATCGAGCCGCGCAGGACGGTAAATGTCGACGTACTCCACGCCGAGGCGGTCGAGCGAATAGGCCAGGAAATTCTTCACCGCGGCAGGACGTCCGTCGAAGCCACTGAAGGCGCCGCCCGGCGCGCGCAGAGCGCCGAACTTCACCGAGAGCTGGCATGACTCACGCCGCCGCCCTTTTAGCGCCCTGCCAATCAGCCGTTCATTGTGCCCGTTTCCATAAAAGTCGCCCGTGTCGAGCACCGTCACTCCTCGCTCAAGCGCCTCGTGGATCGTGGCGACGCTCTCCGCCTCGTCCGCCGGACCGTACACGCCCGACATGCCCATGCATCCCAGGGCGAATGGATACACGGCGGGCCCCGTGGACCCGAGCTTGCGGAAGGAATGCGCCGGCGCGGAAGAGGTGGTCATGCGGAGAGCCTAACGCGTTCCGCGCCGATCGCAAAACCCGCAGCGCTTCGCGCGCTGAAGGAATTTACAGCGATGAAGGGGATGGAAGGGATGAAGGTTTTGTTTGCTGGACGCTGAGAGGCACGGGTCATGCAACGCGTCCCAGGATCCGTTCTCACGCGGAGACGCAGAGGCGCAGAGAAGACAGACGACATGAGCCCGACTATCCAGGGTGCCTACTTCCCGAGCCCTGATTGTTTCCCCTGCTCTGCGTCCCTGCGTCTCTGCGTGAGCCTTTTCCGGTCTGATCTGGGCGCCGTGAAGGGGCAGGCAAATTCCGATTCCAATCCCTAGGCTGACGTGGCGACGCAGGCTGAGCAGTTGTGTTCCCCCGGTGGGCAAAACAGGCTTGTCATGAACCGCTGGCAGCGGCGGTGGTCTGGCGGCAAGGAGGAAGGGGTTGGGAGGGGCGGGGCGAATCTTAAACCCCAAAATGTCGCCGCCGAAATTCGCGGCCGGACCCGGTCTTCAGATAGATCTCGAAGGCGATCGCATTCTTCAGATCCGAGAACGCATGGTAGCAGACGAGTCTCCACGGACGGAATTTGGCGGTGTGCGCAGAGCGTCCTGCGTCGTGATCCGCCATCCTCTCGCGCAGAGCGTCGGTACGGCCAACGTAGGTTTCGTCCGGGTGGTTGATCGATTGCAGAACGTAGACGTAATGCATCGTCGCTGAGACAGCATTTGCCATGGGGTGCGTCCTTGGGATGGCGGCTCGTGGCGAGCTTCCCGTGCAACGCCTTCGCGAACAAGCTTGAACATCGACTGTGGTCTCGAGCTGCCCTTGCCAGCCGTAGCCTCCCGCTCCGCGGGAGCGATTCGTCAGCGGCCTCCCAAACACGATGCATTGTTGCACAATCTTATGCCCACCTTCGCGGCTTCGCCGTCTACGGCGGGCAGCCTTCGTTCGCCACTCCGTGGCTTGCTTTGGCTGGCTCCGCCAGCCGTAGCCTCCCGCTCCGCGGGAGCGAAGGCTGGTGCCCAAGGGGGGACTCGAACCCCCATGCGGTTAAGCACAGGCTTCTGAGACCTGCGTGTCTACCAATTCCACCACCTGGGCAGGAAGGGAGTGGAGAAAAGAGCGATTCCACCTCCACCCTGCAAGCAAAAGATTGAAAATCGCGCCAGAGCCTCTCCCCCAGTACCTTGCCTCAACCTCCGCCAGCGGCATGCCGGGCGACAGGCTCCCGTTTTCGTTAGACATCCGGTTCGATTTGCCCTCCTTCCCTGCTATCTTTTCCGCGCCATGTCGTACTGCTCCTCCCGCTTCGCCACCCTCCGCCGCCGGTCCACCGAAGTCGCCGTCGGCCCCGTGAAGGTCGGCGGTTCCAACCCGATCCGGATCCAGTCGATGACCACCAGCGACACCCAGGACGTCGACGCGACGGTCCGGCAGGCGGTCGCCCTCGCCGAGGTGGGCTGCGAGGTCGTGCGCGTCACCGCACCCAACGTGCCCGCCGCAAGATGCCTGCGCGAGATCCGCGCGCGGCTCTCCGCCGCAGGCTTCCCCCACGTGCCGCTCGTCGCCGACATCCACTTCCTTCCCCAGGCCGCCATGGAGGCCGTCGAACACGTTGAGAAGGTGCGCGTCAACCCGGGCAATTACGCCGACAAGAAAAAGTTCGCGGTGCGCGATTACTCCGACGCGGACTACGACCGCGAGCTGCAACGGCTGCACGAGGCCTTCTCCCCGCTCGTGCTCCGCGCCAAGGAGCTCGGCCGCGCGCTGCGCATCGGGACCAACCACGGTTCGCTCTCCGACCGAATCATGAACCGCTACGGCGACTCGCCGCTCGGCATGGTCGAAAGCGCCCTCGAGTTCGTCCGCATCTGCGAGTCCCACGGGTTTCACGACATCATCCTCTCGATGAAGGCGAGCAACCCGAAGGTGATGATCCAGGCCTACCGGCTGCTCGTCTCGCGCATGGACACCGAGCACCGCCCCTACCCGCTGCACCTCGGCGTGACCGAGGCGGGCGACGGCGAGGACGGGCGCATCAAGGGCGCGATCGGCATCGGCTCGCTGCTCATGGACGGCATTGGCGACACCATCCGCGTCTCACTCACCGAGGACTCCGTGTACGAGATTCCCGTGGCGCAGGCGCTCGCCGCGAAGGCCGAGGCCGCGTGGCGGCTGCCCGCCGACGCGGGCAGCCCCGGCGTTGCGGAGCGCGTCGACCCCTTCCGCTACGAGCGGCGCGCCAGCGCCAGCCTGGACATCGGCCCGGTCCGCGCGGGCGGCGAGGAGCCGCCGCGGGTGATCTCACCTGTGGCGTATCCAACCTCTGGTGACACCTCGACCGCCTTCCGCGTGCTCGCGGGACCGTCGCTCGCCGACACGCCGGCGGAGGGCGTGCTGCTGCGCGGCGCCGGTGCGGAGGTCCGGGCCGCCGCGGCCCCCCGGGGCGCGGCCGTCGTCGTCGACCTGGGCGAGGACTCGCTGCCGCCCGCCGGCCTGCGCCTGCCGGCCGGCTCGTTTGTCGCGGCCCGCTTCGTCGCGGGGGACGAGGCCCGCCTCGCCGCGTTCGCACGCGAGACCCGGTCGCAGGGCCTGGTGCTTGCGCTCGACCTGGCACCCGCCGACTGCTCCGCGCTCGGGCCCACGCTCCGCGCGCTCGGTGCGGAGGGGCTCGTTGCAACGATTTCAGACTTCCGCCGCGGTACGCCCTCCGGCGCCGCGCACGCACTCGGTGCCTACCGGCTGCTGACCGCGGAACTGGCCCGTCTGGACCTCGCCATCCCCCTGTGGATCCGGTGCACCGCGGAGAACCAAGTCGCTCCCGGAAAGGCGTTTCTGTCGCAGCTGCTCGAGGCGAGCATGCTCGCCGGCGGGCTGCTTTGCGACGGCCTCGGCGACCTGATCAGCCTCGAGTCTGAACCCGACCCGGTGGTCGCCACCAAGCTCGCCTACAATGTCCTCCAGGGCGCCGGCGCCCGCATCTCCAAAACCGAGTACGTCGCCTGCCCCTCCTGCGGACGCACGCTCTTCGACCTTCAGACCACCACGCAGCGCATCCGCGCGATGACCGGACACCTCAAGGGCGTGAAGATCGCGATCATGGGCTGCATCGTGAACGGCCCGGGCGAAATGGCGGATGCCGATTTCGGATACGTCGGCGGAGCACCTGGAAAGATAAATCTCTACGTCGGAAAGAATTGCGTCCAGTACAACATCCCCCAGGAAGACGCCGACGCGCGCCTGATTGCGCTGATTCGCGAACACGGCAAGTGGCTGGACCCGAAACCGGCCGTCACCGGATCGTAACAAGGCTGTATCCATTCTGACACAGACACGCACCCGGTGAGGGTCGCGGCGTCAGAGAGAAGGCTCCGCACGCCGCTACGTAGAGTCCGCAAATGGCGTACGTGCCGACACCACTACAAAGGCCTCCGCAAGACAAAAAAACGGCGCTCGCGGCGCTGTGAATAACTTGTCAGAAAGTTCGCCTTGAAATGACTTCCGGCTTCGCCGTTACTCCCCGGCCTTTCCTGCAAATCCAGCCCTCGATTCGTTCTTTCTCACGACCCGCTCCCGCTTCGCTGATCCACCCCGGGCCAGCATACCGTTAGACTTTGACCGTCTGAAACTTACAAAAGCATCATTCACCCCCTCCCCAGCGACGGCCAAATCCACCCTTTTTCACCGGAGTTCCGACCGAAGCGACTGGCAGTGTGCGTCGAGAGAGCCCGACCTCGGGTGCAATTGTGAATAATTTTAACAACCTGCCATGTCCGCGCTGTCCTTGTCTCCCAGCCTTTGGGAAACCGTGAAATGCGATTTCAAGGGGCTTTTCCCTGAAGACGTATTTCAAATGTGGTTTGAACCCATGGTTTGCCTCGCGACCACGGAGGACCACATGACGCTGGGCGTACCCAACGACTTTGCGGCAATCTGGATTCACGACAACTACCTGGACCTGATCACCCAGAGGCTGCGCCTGACAGCGGGCCGGCTGGTCAATGTGACGCTCAAGAAGCTCGATTCGGCCACCCCGGCGAACGGTCGCTCACACGGCCTGGACCGCGCGGGTGAGGCCAAGTCGGGCATGGACAGCGTGTCCAGCGCCGCCCGCGTGCGCACCAGCACGAGCCGCCGCACGCTTCGCTCCGACGACAAGGGCGTCGTCTCCGGAAATCTCAATCCCCGCAACACTTTCGACACCTTCGTCGTCGGCAGCAACAACCAGATGGCCCACGCGGCCTCGCTCGCCGTCGCCCAGTCGCCGGCTCAGGCGTACAACCCGTTGTTCATCTACGGGGACACGGGGCTCGGGAAGACGCACCTGATGCATGCCATCGGTCACGCGATCCTCCGCCATAACCCCGAAGCCAAGGTCGCCTACCTCTCCACGGAGAAGTTCACCAACGAGTTCATCCAGGCGCTGCAGGAAAACAGCCTCACTCGCTTCCGCCAGCGCTACCGTCACGTCGACGTGCTCCTGCTCGACGACGTGCAGTTCCTCGCCGGCAAGGAGCGCATCCAGGAGGAGTTTTTCCACACGTTCAACGACCTGTTCGAGCAGGGGAAGCAGATCGTGCTCTCGAGCGACCGCCGCGCGAGCGAGATCCAGAAGATGGAGTCGCGCCTGGTGTCGCGTTTCGAATGGGGCCTGCCCGCGGACATCCAGCCGCCCGACTACGAGACCCGCGTCGCCATCCTTCGCACCAAGGCCTCGAACCTGAAGTTCGAGGTCCCGGCGCCGGTGCTGCAGTTCATCGCCCAGAACATCTCGAAGAACGTGCGCCGCCTCGAGGGCGCGCTCATCAAGATCGCCTCCTACGCCGCCCTGACGAGCAAACCCGTGGACCTGCCCACGGCAGAGATGCTGCTTCAGGACGTGCTGATGGAGCAGGCCCAGAATCTTCTCACAATCGAGACCATCCAGAAGCGCGTCGCCGATCATTTCCAGATCCGACACAGCGACATGACGAGCAAGCGCCGCCCGGCGAACATCGCAATCCCGCGGCAGATCGCCATGTACCTGACCCGCCAACTCACCAAGCATTCCCTGCAGGAGATCGGCGACGCCTACGGTGGCCGCGACCACGGCACGGTCATCCACGCCTGCAAGGCGGTGGACAACATGATGGATCAGGACTCTTCGACGCGGGGCACGATCGATTATCTCCGCGCCCAGCTGTCCCGCTGAGCGGCCCGCGCCCGAGCCGGGGCCGCCCGTCCATTACACCAGCCTTGTCCGCAGCCGCTTTGCGCTTGCGCGTCCCTTCGCGCGGCAATAGCCACAGCCTTTCCTTTCGCCATGGATCTCTCCCTCGAGCAGAAGCAAGCCGTCGCCCAGTGGGTGGCCAACGGAGACTCACTCTCCGCCATCCAGCAGAAGATGACCGAGCAGTTCAAGGTCTCGCTGACCTACATGGACGTGCGCTTCCTCGTCGACGATCTCAACCTGGAGCTCAAGGACGCGAAACCCGCTGCGAATCCCTCCGACGTGACCCAGGCGCCGGCCGCCCAGGAGCACTCGGCTCCCGCCGGCCGCCCCGAGAAGAAGGGGTTCATCGAGAAGATGAAGGAGAAGGTCGGGCTGGGCGCGCAGGAACCCGCCGGTGAAGTCGCCAGCCAGGAGGAGTCCTTCGAGGAGGAATTTGCCGAGGACGCGGCGCCTGCGGGCGGCGGATCGGTGACGGTCACGGTCGACAAGGTGACCCTCATTCCCAGCGCGCTGGCCAGCGGGACCGTTCGGTTCAGCGACGGCGTGACTGGAAAATGGATCGTTGACCAATACGGGCGCCCCGGATTTACCGAAATAAGCCAGCCCGGCTACCGGCCCAGCCCCGAGGATGCCCAGGACTTCATGCGACAATTGAGTCTCGCCCTGCAGCAGAACGGATATTGAGCCGGTTCCCGACCCCTCCCCCCATTGAACCTCACCCCCGCCAGTCCGCCCACGAGCCAACCGCCGGCTCCCCGGCGCCGGCGGATCCTCCTCATCGACGATGACGAGGCCCAGTATCGGTTTCTCAGCGACATGCTGGCCGACTTCCGCAAGGAGTCGTTCGACCTGGAGTGGAGCCCCAATTTCAACGAGGGCCTCGCCGCCCTCGCCTCGGGCCGCTACGCCGCGTGCCTGCTCGACTACCAGCTCGGCGACCGGAGCGGGCTCGACCTGCTGCGACAGGCAGCGGCAGCACTCGCGACGACGCCCGTGATCCTCATCACCGGCTGGACGAGCGGCGACATCGATCTTGAGGCCGTCAACGCCGGCGCACTCGACTACCTCGTCAAGACCGAGATCACCCCGCGCACGCTCGAGCGTTCGCTGCGCTACGTGCTGAAGATGGCCGAGTCGATGCAGGCGCTGCGTCAGCTCGCGACGCACGACGACCTGACGGGCCTGTTCAACCGCCGCGAATTCGACCGGCTGCTCAACGAGGAGTGGCAGCGCGCCTCGCGCTTCGGCCGCCCCTTCGCAGTCACGATCGTCGACCTGGATCATTTCAAGCGGGTGAACGACACCTACGGCCACCTCGTGGGCGACAGCGCCCTGCGCCACGTCGCGAGCCTGCTCGCCGGCCAGGTGCGCAGCATCGATCGCGTGGCGCGCTACGGAGGCGAGGAGTTCTCCATCATCCAGGTTGAGACCGATCTGGCCAGCGCGCTCGCGACCACCGAACGCCTGCGCGCGCTGCTCCAGGAGATGCCCTTCCAGTTCACGGGCCCCGGCGGCGAGCAGACGCTTCCGCTCACCCTCAGCGCAGGCGTCGCCGCCTTTCCCAACCATGGCGAGTCCGCCGCGGACGTCGTGGGTGCCGCAGACCGGGCGCTGTATGCGGCGAAGACCGACGGACGCAACCGCGTGTACGCCGCGAAAGAGCGCAAGTCGGCCGCCCTGTCCGCCTGAGCTTCGCTCAGATCTCGTAGGAGTCCGCAGGCTCCTGCTCGGCGGGTGCCGCCTGGTCGACGGGAAGTCGCGCGCGATCGTAGAAGATGCGTACGTCGATCGCCTTCTGGCCGAGAATCTGGGTCGCCCGCTTGAGCGCGCGGCGGGTTGCGACCGTGGGATTGGTCTCCGCCGGGAAGATGTTCTCCTCGCCGATCTTGCTGTACAACCCGCTGTTTCGCAGCACGCGCGTCACCTCGGCGTTGCAGCCGCTGATGATCAGGTACCGGTCGGTCTTGCGCAGGTATTCGTGCAGGAACTCCAGCGCCATGACCGTCGAGGCGTCGAGATGCCGCGCGTTTTTCATGCGCAGGATGAAAATTCGGATGTTCTCGTCCTCGGCCTGCTTGCGCACCTGGTCCTGGAAAAGGTCCGCGGCGCCGAAGAACAGCTCGCCCTCGACGTGGATGATCGAGATCTGCGGGTTCGCCCGCTTGCTGGTGTCGGTCAGCTCGGCCAGGTTGCCCGCCTCGTTGAAGGTGTATTCCGCAAGCGTCGGCGTGCTCGACTTCTGCAGGAACAGCGCAAGCGCCACGCCGATGCCGATGTAAATGGCTGAGGCCAGGCCGAACAGGAGCGCGGAGGCGAAGGTGACCGCGAAGACCACCATGTCCGAGCGCGTGGACCGGCACGCGAAGCGGATCTGCTCACGGTTGATCAGCTTGTAGCCGACGCGCATGAGGTGGGCCGCCAACGCCGCGATCGGGATGAAATTGAAGACCGGCGTGACGAAGAAAAGGATCAACAGCACCCAGACGCTGCTCAGCATCGACGACAGCTGGGACGCCGCGCCGCTCTGGTAGTTGACGGCGGAGCGCGCGAACGAGGACGAGGCCGGTGGCAGGCCGAACAGGCCGCACGCGAGGTTGCCGACACCCATGCCCAGCAGCTCCTGGTTCGGATCGAGATGCTGGCCGCTCTTCGCCGCAAGGGTCTTGGTGATCGCCGTCGCCTCCAGCATGCCGATGATCGCGATGGCCACCGCCGTGCTGGCCAGCTTCGGCAGAACCGTCAGCTGCAGATGCCAGGCGGGCAGTCCCGCAAACGACGGCAGCGCAGCGGTCAGCGCGCCCTCGTCCTTCACCATGAGGAACGGCACCGCAGGGTGGAACACGACCGCGATCTTCGCGGCAATGCCAAGGATCGACAGGCCGATCAGGGCCTCGGGCAATTTCGGGAAAAACTTCTGGAGCAGCTCGAAGATCGCCAGGGTCAGCAGCCCGATCCCGACGGCCCAAAGTGAAATCCCGCCCGTATGCACCGCCCTCCAGAGGCGATCGCAGGCTGTCAGGAAGCTTTCGCCCGCCGCCTCGTGAAATCCGAGCAGGTTGTGCGCCTGCGCCGTGATCAGCTGCACGCCCACGCCCGCCGTGTACGCGATCACCACCGAGCGGGAGATGAACTTCGTCACCTCGCCGAAATTGAGCAGGCCGGCCAGCGATTGCGTGATGCCGATCATCACCGCCAGATACGCCGCGAGTGCGAGCGGATGAAGCCCGAGATTCAGGTTCGACGCGATGGTCGCCGCCGCAATCAGGCAGACCGAGGTTGTCGGACCGAAGACGTGGTGGTGCGAAGAAAAGAACAGCGCGCTGACGAAACCACCGACCACGACGGCCATGATTACTGCCATGGGCGGGAGCCCGAGGATCAGGGCGAACCCGATCGACTGGGGCACCGACACCAACGTCAACGTGGCGCCCGCCACCAAGTCATGCCGCAGTTTGGTCAGGTTGTACCCCCTGAGCTCCGCGACGAAAGGAAAACTGACTTTGAACATCCTGGCGCTCATCGCGCCCAAGCCATCCGACGGGTCCGAGGTGTCCTGCATCGCCTCCAATCCTTCTCGGGTGGCCCGCGACCTGTCGAGCTCATAGAACTAGCAGGTCTTTTAATTCCTAGTATTTACTTACTTATTAATCGAAAGATAGGCGCGCCACCCCCCTAACTCTGTAAGGTCCCGCGCATTACCGACCGCAGCGGCCTCGCAAAGAAATCCCTGGACCCGCTCACCATCCTCAAGTTCGAGGGTGCCGATACCAAGGGGCGCGGGAATGCCCGCCACGAAGCTGCCATAGGTGGAAACCGGGATCTCCCAGACCTCCACTTCGATGCCGCGCCCTTCCTCGGTGACCCGGACCAGGCCTGGCTTGGGCGGTGTCGTTCCCGGCAAGGCGTAGAACCGGTACGCGGGGGCGGTGCGGGCGGCCCTGACGAGCCGGCCACCGCGCTCGAGCAGCTGGCCGTTCAGCGGCAGGCCGGACAAGTGGGCTCCACACACCGCGACCCGCACGAGCTTGTCGTGGCTCGCCGGGTACAGCGCGGAGGCCGGTGGCTCCTCGCCCAGGCTGCGGGCCGCCCAGGCAAGCAGGCGATCATCGTGAAAGGCCGGAGCGGAGAGCGTGACGCCCCAGGGCATGCCGTTTTGCAGGAAGCCCGCGGGAAGCGCGATCGCGCAGAGGTCCAGCAGGTTCATGTGGTTGGTGTACAGGCCGAGGCGGCTGTTGAGGCGGATCGGATCGGCTTCGACCTCGGCCACGCTGTAGATCGTCGGCGTGGTCGGCGTGAGGATCGCATCCACGGATTCCCAGATGGCATCGGCCTCGCGGCGCAGCTCCGCCAGGCGGTACTGTGCCTCGAACGCGGATACGGCACGCAGGGATGCCGCCGGGGCTATGATCTCGCGCGTCACGGGATGAAGCGCCCCGGGACTGCGCTCCAGGAAGGCGCCGATCGCCGCATACCGCTCGGCGACCCAGGGGCCCTCGTAAAGGAGACGCGCCGTCGCGAGGAAGGGACCGTAGTCGATCTCGACCACCGACGCGCCCAGCGCGCGCCA
The DNA here is from genome assembly GCA_027310745.1 of Opitutaceae bacterium. Classification (GTDB taxonomy): domain Bacteria; phylum Verrucomicrobiota; class Verrucomicrobiia; order Opitutales; family Opitutaceae; genus MWDT01. The sequence continues at coordinate 11,026 of DAIDAF010000004.1, forward strand.
GGCGCTGACGGCCGAGGCGAAGAGCCCCGCGGCCCCCGCGTCGCCGAAAAACTCGAGCTGATCCGCGCGCGGCACGCCGATGCGCGGCGGCCACGGGGTCGGACCGGAGGGTGGCGTCGCGCGTCGGCTCCAGGGATCCTCCGGTTCATAGCCCGCGGCCACGCGCAGCACCTCCGCCGCCTCCCCCACCCGGCGCGTGAAGATCGACACGCAGTCGAGGCTTCGGCAGGCGGGCACCACGCCCAGGGTGCTGATCAGCCCGCGGGTTGGTTTCAGGCCGACCAGGTGATTGAACGCCGCGGGCACGCGCCCGGAACCGGCGGTGTCGGTCCCGAGTGCGAACGAACACAACCCGGCGGCCACCGCCACCGCGGAACCCGAGCTCGAGCCGCCGGGAATGTACTCGGCGCCAAACGGGTTGCGCGGCACGCCGTAGGGCGAGCGCACGCCCACCAGGCCCGTCGCGAACTGGTCGAGGTTCGTCTTTCCCAGCGCGACCGCACCCGCCGCCTCCAGGCGCTGCACCACCCGCGCCGAGCGCGCGGGCGTGTACGCAAAATCCGGACACGCCGCGGTCGTCGGCAGCGGCGCAAAGTCGATGTTGTCCTTGATCGCGAACGGCAGTCCGCGCAGCGGCAGGCCGGAAGCCGGGGCGGCATCGACGGAGCGAGCGCGAGCGAGCAACGCCTCGCGCGTCAGGCGCGAGATCCAGACGGCATCGTCCCCCCGGGCGTCAAGGCGATCGCACCAGTCGGCGGCACAGGACTCGACGGAGCGGGTTTCCTGGGTCTTGCGCAACGCGGAGAAGCCGAGTGAAGAGTCAGGAATTGAGGGCATGGGAAAGAAAGGGAGAAGCAGGATTCCATTGAACAGAAGTCAACGAAGGTAACGAAGAGCGCTCGGGTATGCGGATCCGGCTGGCCGGAGCAGCGTTCGAGCAGTCCGCGTCCATGGATCGGACCTTCATTCCAGCCTGTCCTGCCAATGCCGGAACCAAGTGACAACCGGCGCTTCGCCTACCTGTGTTAACTTCCGCTTCATTTCAGTCAGTTCGGTTTCGAAAATTGGGGCCGACGAAGGTCACAAGGCTTCAAGGGAACCATCATATCCAGGTCGGCATGACCGTATCCCGCGAACCGGAGACCGATCCCTCTGAAGAAGCCAAATGCGGCACGAATCGCTGGCACCCCGGAGTTCTCCTCGTTCACTTCGTTGCCTTCGGTTCACACAGCCCGCTTCTCGATTCCTTGCATCCGTCATGGTTTTAGCACGACAAGCGGTTCTCCGGCCTGGACGGGGCGGCCCTCCTCGCAGCGCACGCGGGCGACCTCGCCGGCGGAGGTCGCGGAGGCGGTGATTTCCATCTTCATGGATTCGAGAATGACCAGCGGCTGGCCGTGCTCCACGCGCTGGCCGGGCTGGACGAGGATCTTCCAGACGTTGCCCGGCACCTGGGCCGGCACCGCCACGTGGCCCGCGGGCAGCGCCTCGGCGTCGGTCTCCGCGGACGCCTCGGACTCGGCCGAGAAGTTGAGCTGACCCGACTCCTCCCAGCGCCGGCGTTCCGCCTCGAACGACGCCTGCTGGCGGCGCTTGAAGTCGTCGATCGAACCCGCGTTGGTCTTGAGGAAGGCCTGGTAGTCGCGCATCCGGAAGGTCTCGTGCTCAACCTTCAGCTTGTACCGGCCGCGGGGGAAATCCTCGCGCAGGCGCAGGAGCTCCTTCGCCGACACTTCGTGGAAGCGAATCTGGTCGAAGAAGCGCAGGAGCCAGGGCTTGCCGCCCGTGAAATCCGAAGTCTGCCGCCAACGGTTCCACATCTGGATCGTGCGTCCGATGAACTGGTATCCGCCGGGCCCCTCCATGCCGTACACGCAGAGGTAGGCCCCGCCGATGCCGACCGCGTTTTCCGGGGTCCAGGTTCGGGCCGGGTTGTACTTCGTAGTGACCAGGCGGTGACGCGGGTCGACGGGCGTCGCCACGGGGGCGCCGAGGTACACGTCGCCCAGGCCCAGCACCAGGTAGCGCGCGTCGAAGGCGATGCGCTTCACCTCGTCGATGCTGTCCAGGCCGTTGATGCGGCGGATGAACTCGATGTTGCTCGGGCACCAGGGCGCGTCCTTGCGCACGGTCTGCATGTACTTGCGGATCGCGAGCAGGGTCGACTCGTCCTCCCACGAGAGCGGGAGGTTGACGATGCGCGTGGGCACCTCGATGTCGTCGATGGCGGGCAGCACGGCCTCGGCCTCGATGAGCGTCTCCATCAGGCGCTCGAGCGGCAAAACACGCGGGTCATAGTGAATCTGGAGCGAGCGGATGCCCGGGGTCAGGTCGAGCACGCCGGGCGTGTGGTTGTCCTGGAGCCAGGTCATGAGCGCGTGCACCCGGAAGCGCAGCGCAAGGTCGAGCGTGAGCTCTCCGTATTCAACGAGCAGGTACCGATCGCCGGCACGGCGGTAGCAGACGCCCGGCACCCCCGCGCGCGGGGGCGTGCGGTGGAGCACCGCGGGCTCGGCCGGCGCGGGCGCGGCGGGCGCGCGCACCACCGGAGCCCGGCGCACCGCGCGCAGCAGCTCGATCTCCGCCTCCTGTGCCACCTGACGCTCGCGCGCCTCCGCGGCGGTCAGCGCCGTGAAGCGCACCTTGTCGCCGGGACGGAGCTGACCGATCTTCCACAGGTCGCAGGCAGCCACCGTCGCAGGGCAGACGAAGCCGCCCAGGCTCGGGCCGTCCGGCCCCAGAAGGATCGGCATGTCGCCGGTGAAATCGATCGCGCCGATCGCGTACGCGTTGTCGTGAATGTTCGACGGGTGCAGGCCCGCCTCGCCACCGTCGGTGCGCGCCCAGCGCGGCTTCGGCCCGATCAGGCGCACGCCGGTGCGCGCCGAGTTGAAATGGACCTCGTAGGTCGATGCGAAGAGGTCGCCGATGTCCTCCGGCTGGAAGAAATCCGGCGCACCGTGCGGGCCGTAGAGGACGGCGATCGTCCATTCGCGGCCGTATTCGGGCACCAGTCCGGGCGCGAGGCGCCGGAGCGCGCCGCTCTCCGCATCGCCGAAGACCGGACCGGGATTGACGTGGAGCACGTCGCCGGGCCGCAGCGCGCGGCCGGCGTGTCCGCCAAACAGCCCGAGCGTGAACGTGCTCTTGCTCCCCAGATAGTCGGGCACGTCGAAACCGTGCCTCACGGCGAGATAGGTGCGCATGCCGGCGCCCTCGATACCGCCGACCTTCAGGACGGAGCCGGACTTCACCCGCACCGCGCGCCAGAACGGCACCGGTTTCCCGTCGATCTCGGCCGACATCGCCGCGCCGGTGAGAGCGATGACCGCGTCGATGTTGAAGCGCAGGGTCGGACCCGCGAGCGTCATCTCGAGCCCCGCGCACGAAGGAGGATTGCCCACAAGCACATTGCCCAGCCGGAAGGCGAGCGGATCCATGGGACCCGACGGCGGGACGCCCACGTCCCAATAGCCCAGGCGGCCCGGGTAGTCCTGAACCGTGGTCTGCGTGCCGCCCTCGACGACCTCAATCGAATCCCGTCGGTAGGGCAGCGACTCGAGAAAGCGCGTGGTGACGCGCCCCGCGCGGAATCCCTCGGACGCGAGGATCTGCCGAAGGTAGCGGAGATTCGTCTCGAGTCCCTCGACGCGGGTGTCGGCCAGCGCCTCGGCGAGATGCGCGAGCGCCTCCGCGCGATCCGCGCCCTTCACGATGATCTTCGCGATCATCGGATCGTAGTACGGGCTCACTTCGCTGCCCCGGCCGACCCAGGTTTCGACGCGCGCCGACTGCGGAAACACGCATTCGGTGAGCACGCCGGTGGACGGCTGGAAATTGCGTCCCGGGTCCTCGGAGTAGAGGCGGACCTGGATCGAGGCTCCGCGCGCCGTGCGGGTCCAGCCCGACAGGTCGAGTTCGCCCGCCGCCTGGCGCACCATCCATTCGACGAGGTCGAGGCCGGTCACCTCCTCGGTGACACCGTGCTCGACCTGGAGCCGGGTATTGACCTCGAGGAAGTAGAAGGCGCCGGTCGCGTCGTCGAAGACGAACTCCACGGTTCCCGCCGACTCGTAGCCGGCGGCCCGTCCGAGACGTTCGGCGGACTCGAGCAGGGCCGCGCGGACCTCGTCGGAGAGCCGCGGCGCGGGGGTCTCCTCGATGATCTTCTGGTTGCGGCGCTGCACTGAGCAGTCGCGCTCGCCGACCGCGACGACGTTGCCGCGCCCGTCGCCGAAGATCTGCACCTCGATGTGTCGCGCGCGTTCGACGTACTTTTCCAGATACAGTCCGCTTTCCTTGAAATTCGCCCGGCTGAGCCGGTCGACCGTGGCGAAGGCCGCGGCGAGCTCCTGGGGCCGGCGCACTATTTGCATGCCGATGCCGCCTCCACCCGCTGTGCTCTTGAGCATCACCGGGTAGCCGATGCGTTCCGCCTCCACGGCGGCCTGGTCGGCGGACTCGAGCAGGGGCGTGCCCGGCAGCAGCGGGACGCCCTGCGCGGCGGCGATCTCGCGGGCCGTGTGCTTGAGCCCGAAGCGGCGCATCTGGTCGGCCTTCGGTCCGATGAAGACAACGCCCGCGGCGGCGCAGGCCTCGGCAAAGCCCGGGTTCTCGCTGAGAAAGCCGTACCCGGGGTGGATGGCCTGCGCACCGGCCGCCTTCGCCGCGGCGATGATGCGCTCGGCCTGCAGGTAGCTCTGCGCGGCGGGCGCCGGGCCGATCAGCACGGCCTCGTCGGCCTGCTCCACGTGGAGCGAACCGGCGTCGGCCTCGGAATAGACCGCCACCGAGCGGATGCCCAGGCGGCGGAGCGTGCGTGCGATGCGGCAGGCGATGGCGCCGCGGTTTGCGATGAGGACCTTGTCGAACATGGCGTCGGCGTTACGAGATTCGGTACGGGCGGGTGCCTGCGGGCTCCCAGACGATCACCTCGATCGGCGTCGGGTTGTAGGCGTTGCACGGATTGTTGAGCTGCGGGCAGTTGGAGATCAGGCAGATCACGTCCCGCTCCGCGCGCATCTCCACGTATTTGCCGGGGCCCGACACGCCGTCGGCGAAGTTCAGCCGGCCGTCGGGCGTCACGGGCACGTTCATGAAGAAGTTGATGTTGCACGCGAGATCCCGCTTGCCCAGCGAGCAGCCGCACTCCTGGGCGCCGCGCAGGAAGCTCTCGCGGCAGGCGTGCATGGACTCTCGGTCGTGCCCGTAGCGCATCGTGTTGCTCTCGCGTGAGCAGGCCCCGCCGATCGTGTCGTGGCGGCCGCAGGTATCGGCCGTGATGGTGAGCAGCACGTCGCCCAGGTTCGAGATCAGTCGCGTGCCGGTGGTCAGGTAGAGCGCGCGCTGGCGGCGCACGGTGTCGGCCGCGCTGTACCGATTCTCCGGGTCGTGCGCGTCGTAGAAGAGCGTATCGGCAGACTGGTTACCCTCCAGGTCGACGATGCGCAGCGTCTGGCCCTTGCGAACGAGACCGGACCACGGGTCGCCGGCGGGGATGACGTGACGGAGGACGGCCTTCTCGGGATCGAGGGTGCTGGGTGTCATGGCGGGTCAGGCGTTGGCGCGAACGGGGGCGCGCAGGATGCGGTAGGACTCGTTGTTCTCGAAGGCGCGCCGGTTCTCCGGGCGCACCGCGAGGCAGGGGTCGTCGGGTCCGGGGGGAGCGGCCTCGCGCACCTCGAGGCGCACGGGGCGGGCGCGATACACCGGATCCGGGTTCAGCGGGTGCTGGCAGGTGTTGATCACGACGAGCGTGTCGAGCTCCAGCCGGAGCTCCACGAAATCGCCCGCCTTCGAGTGGCCGGGCACGAAGGAGAGCCGGCCCTCGTCGTCGGAGACGACCTTGCTGAACCAGTTCACGTTCGGCACGAGGTCGCGCTTGCCGAGGCCCCACTTGCCCAGCTCGATCAGGAAGCACTCGCGGCCGTTTCGGTAAAAATCGTTGCGCGCGGACTGGAACGGATTCTCGCCGTGCCTTTCGCGCACCAGGTCGGCGTCGGAGGCGCCGCACACCGTGTCGTGCCAGCCGACGGTGTCGGCGGTGATCGACGCGAGCAGCCGCCCCATGTCGGAGTGAAGGCAGTACGGCGCGCGCAAGTGGAAGATGTGCTGCCCCTTCAGCGTGTCGGGCATGTTGTAGCGCTCCGACAGGAGGTCCGCGTGGTAGAGCAGCATCCCCACGTTCGCGCCGCCCTCGACGTCGACGATCCGCAGGGACTTGCCCCGCGAAAGCACCGCGGACCACATGCCCGCGTGCGTCAGGGTTCTCGTGAACAGGGGGGGAGTGTCGCTCATGGGAGTAATACGATTGTTTCGTTTCGTAACACCCACTGAGCGGATTCCGTGCCAAGTTTCCGGCGATTTGCGCCGAAAAGCGGACCGCGGTCCTACATCAGCTGGGGCATCGCGGTCGCCGTCAGGTGGAGGCGGCCGTTCTTGACGCCCTTGGTGGCGGTGAGCTCGTCGGCGAGCCTGCGCAAGGTCTCCACGGGTCCCTGGACAAGAAGCACTTCCAGGTAGTTGTGATGCTCCAGGTGCACGTGCATCGAGGAGACGATGTAGAGGTAGTAGCGATGCTGGATCGCGGCGAGGGCCGACTGGAGATTCCGCTTCCGGTGGTCGTACACGAGGCTGATGGTGCCGGCCATGCTGCCTGTGCCCTGCTCCTCGTGGGCCTCAAGCAGGCGTTCGCGCGCCATCTCGGCGATGGCCTGGGAGCGGCTCTTGAAGCCGCGCCGGCGCACGAGCGCATCGAGCTCGTCGAGCAGGTCGGAGGGCACGGAGACGGAAAAGCGGACGGCGGTCTTGCGCGGGGTCATGGCAGTGGGCGTGGTCCCGATGGCATAACCGGCCGCCGGCGAAACCCAACCGGAATCTCGGAGGGCCACGGTCGCGTCTTCGGGTGACGCATTCATTCGACGTCGTCCCCCGCCTGGGCGAGACGGATCATCGGCAGCTCGTCTAGCTTCGCCTCCGTCTTGGGGTGAATGAGCTCCTCGAGTCGCGCCTTGGTCGCCGCGAACTCCAGCCCGCCGAACTGCGCGGGCAGGCGGGGCCGGGGCACCGGCACCTCGATCATCTCGCGCACCTCGCCCGGGTGCGCCTTGAGCACGAGGATGCGGTCCGACAGGTAGATCGCCTCGTCGAGGTCGTGGGTGATGAACACGATCGTCACGTCCACGTTCTTCCAGATCTGGAGCAGGTAGTGCTGCATCTGCGCGCGGGTCTGCGCATCGAGCGCCCCGAAGGGCTCGTCCATCAGGAGAATCCTCGGGTTGTTCGCCAGCGCGCGGGCGATCGCCACGCGCTGCTTCATCCCGCCTGAAAGCTGCACCGGAAAATGGTCCGCGAACTTCTCCAGGCCCACGAGCGCGAGCCACTGCTTGGCCTCGACCTCCGCGGCGGACTCCCCGAGCCCGCGCTGCATCGGGCCGAACATCACGTTTTTCTTCACCGTGAGCCACGGGAAGAGCGTGTAGCCCTGGAAGACCATGCCGCGATCCGCGCCCGGGCCGCGCACCTCGGCGCCGTCCACCTGGACGCTTCCGGAGCTCGGCGTCTCGAGGCCGGCCAGGATGCGCACGAGCGTCGACTTGCCGCAGCCGGAGGGCCCGATGACGCACATGAATTCGCGGCGGTGAACCTGGAAGCTGACGTCGCTGAGCGCGGTGGTCATCCCGCCCGTGGTCGGAAACCGCTTGGTGAGCGAACGGACCTCCATGACGACCGGGCGGGCGCGCAGGCGGGCGAAACGCTCCGCGACGGCGGGCGACTGGTCGAGGTAGGAGGGCGGCATGAAAAACGTGGTGTCCATGGTTCAGGCGACGGGCTTCTCGTGCGCGGGTGCCGCCTCGAGCGTCCGGGGCGTGGTGAAGAGCTCCAGGACGAAGCGGCGGAAGCGGCTGGGCCGGGGATCCTTCCAGGGGAAGATCCGGCGTCCCAGGAATCCCAATACCTGGTCCGTGCCAAGGCCGATGAAGCCGATGATCAGAATTGCCGCGTACACGTTTTCGAACATGCGGTACTTGGCCTGCTGGTTGATGAAGAAGGTGATGCCGCTGCTCACGCCCACGACCTCGGCCACGATCAAATAGGTCCAGGCCCAGCCGAGCAGGATGCGCATGTCATTGTAGAGGTCCGGAAGGCTGGAGGGCACGATGACGTGGAGCAGCAGGCTGCGGCGAGAGGCACCGAGCGTCTGCGCGGCCTCTAGCAGCGCGGGATCGACCTTTCGCACCGTGTTGGAGACGACCAGGATCTGCTGGAACAGCGTGCCGATCACGATGATCGCGACCTTCGGGGCGTCGTAGATGCCCAGCACCGCGACCGCGAGCGCGCCGAAGGCCGGCGCGGGCATGTAGCGGACAAAGTCGACGAAGGGCTCCGTGAGGCGCGCCCAGAAGGCGTACGAACCGCAGAGCACGCCCAGCGGCACGCCAATCAGCGAGGAGATCGCGAAGCCGTAGAAGATCGTCTTGATGCTTTCCCACAGGCTCTGGTGCAGCCACTGCTCACCCTCGAGCCTGGGCGGCGTGGTGAACGCGGTGTACAGCGCCCGCGCGACCTGGTCGGGCGCCGGCAGGAAAACCGGATTCGCGGGCTCGCCCGTCGGACGGGCCTTGCCAGCGGCGACGGCGCGCGCCGATTCCATCGCAAAGACCGGCTTGTCCACCAACAATCCCGCCGAGAACCAGCTCACCCCGCCGGGCTTGTCGATCTTGATGAGCGGATGCCACACCGCAGGGACGTAGCTGACGACGCACCACACCAACAGGGGCAGCGCGAAGGCCGCCACGCCCAGAATCCGATTCCAGGCGGGCGGAAGCTCCTTGCGGATGGCAAACAGGTCGCGCACGGGGGCGGTGGCGTTACTTGCCGTGAACGACCTCGTCGACCAGCGACGCGTCGAACGAGGACGGAATGTCCTGCGGCGTCTTGTACACGGCGTTCTTCACGTTGAAGGCATTGGCGACCGCGTCGGAGCCGGAGAGCGAGTCGAGTCCGGTCGAGGTGCTCTGCATCACCTTGAGCCCCTCCTGCAGCGTGAGCAGGCGCGTGCCCTTCATCGCGGCGGCGTACTCCGCGGGATCCACGCCCGCGCGGGCCGCCATGATTCGGATGCCGTCGGCGCGGGTTGCCGGATCATTCAGGTAGGCAACGATGCGATTCCAGACGCCGATGAACTTCTTCCACTCGTCGCGATGCTCGGCCAGGCTCTGCGGCGAGGCCACCACGCAGTCATAGATCAGGCCCGGGGCGTTGGCGCTGGTATAGATGGCCTTGGAACCCGCCAGGGACTTGAGCGCCTGTCCGGAATTTGGATACCACGCCGCGATCGCGTCGACCTGGCCCGAAGCCAGAACCTGGGGCGTCTGGTTGGTCGGCGTGTTGACGAGCTGGACGTCCTTCTCGGACATTCCGTTCTGCTTGAGCGCGTTGAGCAGCATCAGGTGCTCGACCAGCGTCAGCTCGACGCCGATTTTCTTCCCCTTGAGATCCTTGACGGACTCGATGCCGGGCTTGGCAACGATCATGTCGTTGCCGTTGGAGTAGTCCGTGAGCATCACCGCCACGTTCTTGGCTCCGCTCGAAGCCGTCACCAGGCCGTCGCCGTTGGTGACCATGACGCCGTCGACCTTTCCGGCGGTGAAGGCGTCGATGGAGGGCATGTACTCGAACCACAGGAGTTTGACGTCGACGCCAGCCTGCTTGAACCAGCCCTTCTGGCTGGCGATTTCGAAGGCGGTCCAGCCGGGCCAGTCGCTGAAGGCGATCCGGAGGGGGGCGGCCGAGAGCGAGACGGTGGCGAGGGCGGCGAGCAGCAGGCCGCGCGTGAGGCGGCCGGCGAAGGTGAGACCAATGAGTTTCATGGGATGAATGAGTGCTACGATATTGCCGATTCGTGTTACTCCAAAGCACGCCCCGTGCCATGCGCGCGGGACTTTGCGGCCCCGCCGCTCCCCACCCCGGCCCTGCACCGTACGCGCAGCCCCGCCGGGAAAAACTACAGGCGGATCGCCGCATCCATCATGGGGATACAACGTCCCGCGCCGCGCCGCGCTTGCATTTTGCCACTCGCTGCTTTTCTATGTAAGCAACCACTTGCATTCATGAAGAGGACAAACAGGAAACCCGCGCGACAGCGCCTCCTCGAGGCGGCCACCCGCGTCTTCGCCCGCGACGGCCTCACGGGCTCGACGACGCGCGCCATCGCCCGCGAGGCGCGCGTCAACGAGGTCACCCTCTTCCGCCAGTTCGGCACCAAGGACAAGCTCCTGGCCGAGGTCGTCGACCGCGTGCTGCCTGTGCGCGCACCCGAGCCCGCCGCCATCCCCTGCACCGAGGACCTCGCGGCCGACATCACCGCGTACATCGACCTCTACGCCTCGCGGCTGCACGACAACCTCGCGCTGGTCCGCACCCTCATCGGCGAGACCCACCACCAGCACGTCCGGCACGAGCGCGAGGTCTTCCGCTGCCTGTTCCGGCCCCTCAAGGAGGCCCTCGTCGCGCGCCTCGAGCAGGCCCGCGCCAGCGGCCAGATCCGCCGCACCATTTCCACCGAGATCGTGGCCGACCACCTCAAGGGCATGATCTTCACCGACGTCCTCCGGCGCTCCGCACCCCACGCCCGGCCCGACTACACCGCGCACGATTCCTTCGCCGCAGCGGTCGAGCTATTCCTCCACGGCGTGGAAAGGAACGCGGATCACCGATGAGTGCAACGGCACGCCAGGGACTCTACGGATCCGACCCCGGCCTTCTCTTCCCCTTCGCCGCGAAGCTCGCGGCAAAGGACAAGCTGAAGTGGGTCATCGCCATCACCGTCGCGCTCGCGGCGATCCTCGAGATCATCGACGTGAGCATCGTCAACGTCGCCCTGCCCGACATGCAGGGCAACCTCGGCGCTACGCTCTCCGAGGTCGGCTGGGTCTCCACCGGCTACGCCTGCGCCAACGTCGTCATCATCCCGCTCTCCGCCTGGCTCGGCGAGCGGTATGGACGAAAGAACTACCTGATGTTCTCCCTCGCGGGCTTCACCCTCGCCTCGATGATGTGCGGGCTGTCCACCTCGCTGTCCATGCTCATCGTCGCCCGCGTGCTGCAGGGGCTCGCCGGCGGCGGCCTGCTCGCGAAGGCCCAGTCCATCCTCTTCCAGACCTTCTCCCCAGCGGAACACGCGGCCGCACAGGCCATGTTCGGCATCGGCGTCATCGCCGGCCCCGCCCTGGGACCCGTGCTCGGCGGGTATCTCACCGACAACTACGGCTGGCGCTGGATCTTCTTCATCAACCTGCCCATGGGCGTGCTCGCGATCTTCATGGCCTGGCTCTTCCTGCCCAGGGACAAGGAGGACGACATCGTGCACACTTCCGTCGACTGGCTCGGCATCGGCCTGCTCGCCCTCGGCCTGGGCTGCTTCCAGACCATGCTCGAGGAGGGGCAGCAGGACGACTGGTTCAGTTCCCGCTTCATCTGCGCGATGGCCGCGGGCGCCGCGCTCGGCACGCTGTTCTTCATCTGGCGCGAGCTCACCGTGGAACACCCCGCCGTCGACCTGCGCGTGCTCAAACACCGGGCGCTCGCCGCGGGAAGCCTCTACTCGCTCGTGCTCGGCATGGGCCTGTACGGCATCATGTTCGCCGTCCCGATCTTCGTCCAAAATTACCTGAACTTCGACGCCACGCAGAGCGGACTGCTCCTCATGCCGGGCGCCCTCGCCTCCGCCGTCACGATGATCGTCCTCGGCAAGGTCGCCGGCCGCGTCGACTCCCGCCTGCTGATCGCGATCGGCGCACTCATCACTGTCGCCACCGGCCTGCTGCTCGCCGACATCAATCCCAACACGGGCACCGATTCCCTGTTCTTCCCGCTCATCCTGCGCGGCATCGGCTCGGTGTTCATGTTCCTCCCGCTCAGTCTCGCGACGCTCGGCGACCTTCCCAAGGACGCCGTCGCAGGCGGCTCGGGTTTCTACAACCTCACCCGCCAGATGGGCAGCAGCATCGGCATCGCGCTGATCACCACCTTCCTTGCCCACCGCGTCGCCGTCCACCGCGCCGTGCTCGTGGAGAAGGTCACCGACTACTCCTACGCGACCCAGTCCAGGCTGAGTCTCTACCAGAGCTTCTTCCACCACGCGGGCTCCGACCTGCCCACCGCCCACAAGCAGGCCTTCGCGTTGCTCGACCGAATCGTCGAGGGCCAGGCCACCCTGCTGTCATTCGCCGACGTGTTCTACTACGTCGCGCTCGCGTTCATCGTCACCCTCCCGCTTCTGCTCCTGCTCGGCAAGGGTCGCAACCGCGCCGCGGCCGCCGCCGCCCACTGAGCCGCACTCCACCGCCACACTCCACGTCTTTTCGCCATGAATTCCGAAACTGCCACGCCCGCCGCGACCCAGGCCAAGACCCGGGGCGCCATCGTCCTGCGCATCATCGCCGGACTCGCCGTCGTCGCCGGCCTCATCTGGCTCGGACACTTCGCCGTCCACGCCTACCACTACGAGGAGACCGACGACGCCTACACCGCAGGCCACCTACACCAGATAGCCGCCCAGGTCGGCGGTCAGGTCGTCCAGGTGCTCGCAGACGACAACCAGGTCGTGAAGCAGGGCCAGGTGCTCGCCCGCATCGATCCCGTCACCTACCAGATCGCCGTCGACCGTTCGCGCGCCGCGCTCGCGCAGGCCCGCGCCCAGAAGGCACAGGCCGACTCCGCCGCGCGCCTCGCCGAGGCCCAGGCCGTCGAAACCCACGCGAAACTCGCGCAGTCCGCCGCCATGGGCAAGATGGCCCGCGCCCAGTACGTTCTCGCCGAAACCTCCTATCGGCGCGAGATGCAGATGTTCACCAACGGCGGCGCCGCCACCCAGGCCGACGTCGACAAGGCCAAGGCCACCCTCGACACCTACAAAGCCGGCACCGAGGCCGCCGCCGCCTACCTCGCCGCCGCCCAGGCCGCCGTGACCTCCGCAAACGCAAACGCAAACGCCGCCCGCGCCCAGGCCGAGGTGGCCAACGCCGGCCTCGCCGCCGCCGAAGCCGCGCTCCAGAACTCCGACCGCCAGTACTCCTTCACCACCATCACCGCCCCCGCCACCGGCCGTATCGGCGCCAAGCGTATCGAGGTGGGAAATACCGTCTCACCCGGCCAGGCCCTCTTCGCACTCGCCGAACCCGACGTGTGGGTCATCGCCAACTACAAGGAGACCCAGATCGCCCGCATGCACAAGGGCGACAAGGTCGACCTCACGATCGACGCCATTCCCGGGGTCACGCTCCACGGCACCGTCGACAGCCTCTCGCCCGCCACCGGCGCCGAATTCGCCCTCCTCCCGCCCGACAACGCGACGGGCAATTTCAACAAGGTCGTCCAGCGCGTGCCCGTGAAGATCCTGCTCGATCCAGCCGAGGTCCGCAGCCTGGGCAGCCGCCTGCGCCTCGGCCTGTCCGCCATCGTCGAGGTCAAGGTCCGCTGAGCGTCGGCCCGGCCGACAATCGCGGAATTAGGTCCGGAATCGGGAATCTCCCCTTCCGGACACCCGGGTCCGCAGCACGACCCCCAACGTGCAGCAGACAGAAGCAGCGAAGGAGCAAAGACCTGAGGTTCGCGCTCATGACTTACCACGCGAACTCAGCAGGACCCATTCCTCAGGTGAAAGGGAAGACTCTCTCGAATTCCGGATAAGCGGCTTGTTCTTCGTGACCTTCGTTGCCTTCTGCTCAACGCATCTGCTGAATTCCGGTTCAGCATTTGCCCCCAAGGCTTCGTCCTGAAAAACGCAGTGAACAGAAGGAAACGTAGATAACAAAGAAGGCCAAACCAAGCGATTACACGACATCACCGAGCCAAAATTCACTCACCCATACGGTGAATCAATCAACGCTCTCAATTCTATGGTAAGCGGTTTGTTCTTCGTTCCCTTCGTTACCTTCTGTTCCATTCAATCGCCGAATTTAGTTTCGTAGTTCACCGTTCCCAATCCGCCATGTCCGACCCCGCCGTGTCAACCGCCCCCCAAGCCGCCCACGCCGCTGCCCTTTCGCCCGCGCGCGACGCCGCCGAGGCTGCACGGCGCCTCGACGCGTGGTTCGCGGCATGCCCAGGGGTCGCAGTCGCCTTCTCCGGGGGCGTCGACTCCGCGCTCGTCGCATACTGGGCCCGGCGCACGCTCGGCCGCACCCGCGCCACGGCTTGGATCGCCGACTCGCCCAGCCTGAAACGCGACGACCTCGCCCGCGCCCGCGATCTCTGCGCCGCCTTCGACATTCCGCTCCAGGAAATCGCGACCGACGAAATCGACAACCCCGACTACGCGAGCAATCCCGTCGATCGCTGCTTTCACTGCAAGACCACGCTCTACTCGACGCTCGCCGAACGCCTCGCCGGGCGCCGCGCGGCGATCTGGATCTGCAGCGGCGCCAATCTCGACGATCAGGGCGACTACCGGCCCGGCCTTCGCGCCGCCTCCGACGCCCATGTGCGCCACCCGCTCATGGAATGCGGGCTCGGCAAAACCCTCATCCGCGAACTCGCCCGCGCCCACGGCCTGCCCGTCTGGAACAAACCCGCCAGCCCCTGCCTGAGCTCCCGCATCCCCTACGGCCAGGCCGTCACCCGCGACAAGCTCGCCCAGATCGAGGCCGCCGAAGCCTGGCTGCAGCGCGCAGGCTTCGAGATCTGCCGCGTCCGCCATTTCGGCGACCGCGCCGGGATCGAAGTGCCGCCCGACCGTCTGGATGACCTCCGCCCCCGGCTTCCCGAATTGCGCGAGGCCTTCTCCTCCCTCGGCTTCACGGCCGTTGAGATCGACCCCGAGGGCTTCGTCTCCGGCAAACTCAACCGCGCCATCGCCCGCCCCGTATCCTGAAATCACCTTCAAATCGAATGGGAACCACGGAGCACAGCCATCACGGAGCCCAGACCTCCGAACGTCCGATGATCCCGCCTCAATGCGAAGGAGTCCCTGTGCCTTTCTCCGTGTCCTCCGTGCCTCTGTGGTTCAATCAAGCCGTTTTCTAGCATGACCGACATCGACCTCGACTTCTCCCGCCCCGAACGCACCGGCATGCCCGAGATCGTCTACGGACAATCCAAGTCGGCCGAGCAATTGCGCGCCATCGCCCGCAGCCACGCCGACCGGCGATCGAACCTGCTGATCACGCGCTGCAGTCCCGCCCAGGTCGAAGGGATCGACGGCGAGTACGACCCGGTCGCAAGGACCTTCGTCAAGCTCCACGACATCCCCGCACCCGCCGGCGGTCCGGTCGGCGTCGTGTACGCCGGCAGTTCCGACGCCCCCGTCGCCCGAGAGGCGCTGGTCACCCTTCACTACCTCGGCTGCACCGCCCTCGAATTCGGCGACTGCGGCGTCGCCGGCATCCATCGGCTCCTAAAACACCGGGACCGTCTCGCACAGTGCCGCATCCTCATCTGCCTCGCCGGCTTCGAGGGCGCGCTTCCCTCGGTGCTCGGAGGCCTCATGCCCCAGCCCATCATCGCCGTGCCCACCAGCGTCGGCTACGGCGTCGCCGAGGGCGGCCGCGCCGCGCTGCACGCCATGCTCGCGAGCTGCGCTCCGGGCATCGTGGTGGTCAATATCGACAATGGCTGCGGCGCCGCCATGGCCGCCCGGCGCTGGCTCGGCGTCGCTTCGGCATGAGAGCCCATTGAACCACGGAGACACGGAGAAGGGCCTTAACCGGAAGGGCGACTGTCCCCCGCCAATCTGCACTCGGCAGGGTAACAGGAACCAAGGGAATCGAAGATGCTTTTCCTTTCATCCCTGGGATGACTCGTGCTGGTCCCGAATCGTTTGGTCACTCAACTGAACTCCAGCCTTTGTTACCTTCGTTTTCTTCTGTTCACTGCGTTTTCCGGGGATAATCGCCTTCGCCTTTCACACGAACGGCCAACTCCGTGGCGACCTCTCTTCCGAAATCTGACCCTCCCTCTCTAGGTTCATGAACACATCCCCCGACACCCTCATCCTCGATCTCCAAAGCGGCATCAGCGGCGACATGTTCGTCGCGGCCGCCGCCCGCCTCGCCGGCTGCGAGGACGAGGTGCTCCGCCTTCCCGCGACGCTCGGGCTCGACGGCGTGAGCCTGCGCTTCGACGACGTCGTGCGCAGCTCGCTCCAGGCCCGCCATTTCACCGTCATCGACGCCCACGAACACGGGGATCACGAAGCGCACGGACACGAGCACCACACCCATGAGCACGAGGAGCATGACGCGCACCACGCCCATGCACACGAGCATGCACACCACCACGCTCACGAGGAACACGATGGCGCTCACGCCCACCACGCGCATCGACCGCTTTCGGAAATCCGCGCTCTCCTGACCCGCGCACGTCTCGACGACGCCGTCCGTGCCCGTGCGCTGCGCATGTTTCAGCGCCTCGGCGAGGTCGAGGCCGCCGCGCATGGGATCCCGGTCGAGAAGGTCCATTTCCACGAGGTCGGCGCGATCGACTCGATCCTGGACATCGTCGCCGCCGCTCTCTGCATCGAGCGCCTCGGCCTCCGCCAAGTGTTCGCAAGCCCCGTGTGCGTCGGCCACGGCACCATCAAGGTCGCCCACGGCGTCCTTCCCGTCCCCGCCCCCGCCACCGAGCGTCTGCTCCAGGGCATGCCCATCTTTGCCGGCGAATTATCCGGCGAGTGGACCACGCCCACCGGCGCGCTCATTCTGGCCGAACTCGCGCCGACCTTTTCCGACGCCACGCTGGTCACCACCGCCTCCGCCTTCGGCGCCGGCACCAAGGACTCCCCGAAGCGGCCCAATCTTCTACGCCTGCGCCTCGCCCACTCGGTTTCCCAGGCGGAGGCCGCGCCCGCCGGCCTGCTCAGCGACGAGCTCGTCTCGATCGCCTGCAACATCGACGACTCCACCGGGGAATTCCTTGGAGCCGACCTGCTCGAGCGCCTCCTCCAGGCGGGCGCCCGCGACGCCGTGCTCCACCCGATCGTCATGAAAAAGGGACGTCCCGCCCAGCAGCTCGAGGTGCTCGCGGAGCCCGCCCAGGCCCGCGCGATCGCGACCCTGATCCTCTCCCACACCAGCACGATCGGCGTGCGCATGGCGCCCCTCTCCCGACTGATGCTCAAGCGCGAGCCGCTCGACGTCGACACGCCCTACGGTGTCATCGCGGTGAAACAGGTGATCCTTCCCGACGGCTCCACCCGCTGCGCGCCGGAATACGAGTCGGTGAAACGCGCCGCAGCCCAGGCCGGAGTCCCCGCCCAGACCGTGCACCAGGCCGCCCTGGCCGCCGCCTTCGCCCGCAGCCACTGACCGAACCTGCGGGACCGCATCCGGCGCGTCGCCGAACAACCGAATGAGCCATTCCCGCCTTCCCAAGGCGGCGCGTTGCTGTCTACCCTGTCGCCGCCCCCAGCCCGCCAGCCCCCTGTCTTCCGTCTCCTGACCTCTGCCCTCCGACTTCTGTCGTCTGCCCTCCGACCTCCGACTTCCGACTTCCGACCTCCGACTTCTGTCTTCTGACCTCTGGCACCTGTCCTCTCCCCCGCCCGACCCCCGCCCCCCATGATTGAAGTCGCAGCTCTTCAAAAACGTTACGGCGACCACGTCGCGGTCCGCGACCTGAGCTTTCGCGTCGGCCCCGGCGAACTGCTCGGCCTCGTCGGCCCCAATGGCGCCGGCAAGACCACCACCCTGCGCTGCCTCACTGGCATCATCCCCGCGACCGAGGGTACGATCCTCATCGACGGCGTGGACCTGAAGGCCGACCCGGTCGCCGCGAAGCGTCGGTATTCATTTTTTCCTGACGAGCCCCGCCTCTTCGACTACCTCACCGTCGCGCAGCACCTCGGGTTCGTCGCCCGCATCTACGGCGTCGCCGATGCCGACACCCGGGCGCGCGAGCTGCTCGAGCGCTTCGAGCTCACCGACAAGGCGGGTGAGCTGCCCGCCGCACTCTCGCGCGGCATGAAGCAGAAACTCGTGATCGCCTGCGGGCTCATGCACAACCCCTCCGTGCTCTTCTTCGACGAGCCGTTGACCGGGCTCGATCCGCTCGGCATCCGGCGCATGAAGGACCTCATCCGCAGTCTCGCGAAGTCGGGCGCGAGCATCATCCTCAGTTCGCACCTGCTCCACCTGCTCGAGGAAGTCTGCTCCCATGTGCTCATCCTGAAGCAGGGCGTGACCGTCGCCTCGGGCACGCTCGCCGAAGTAACCAACCGCTTCTCGAACGGCGAATCCAACGTGAGCCTCGAGGAAATCTTCATCCGGGCGACCGGCGACTCCGAAACCTGAAGCCGCCATGGTCCGCGCGCTGCTGTTTCTCCGCACCCGCTCGCTCGTCAATGCCGTGCGCGTGCAGCTCCGCAAGCTGAGGCAGCCCAAGGCGCTCCTCGGTTTTGCGTTTCTCGCCACCTATTTCTGGTTCTTCTTCTTCCGGCGCGGAAACGGATCGATCGCCACCCTCTGGGCTCCGGGGGCTCCCCAGGCCAGCCTGGTCCCCATGCTGATCCCGCTTATCCCGACGGCCCTGCTGGCGTTCGCCTGGATCGCGCCCGGCGACGAGCCCGCGATCCCGTTCAAGGAGTCGGAAATCCTCTTCCTGTTCACCGCGCCCTGGAGGCGCCGCGCGCTGATCGTTTACAAGATCGCGGCCAGCCTGTTCGGCTCGTTCTTCTCGGCCTTCTTCTTCGCCCTGCTGTTCACCGGCCGGCTCCTCTTCAGCCCGCGCGGGCTGCTGATCCTGTTCGCCTGGGTGGTTCTCGTCGGGGCGATCGCCCTGCATCGCATGGCGTCGTCGCTGACGCTGCATCGCCTATCGCGCGCCGGAGTCGCCAAGCCCATGCGACGCCGCCTGCTGGCCGCCGCCGGCATCGCCGTCGTCGCGGTCGCGATCCTCCAACTTCGAAGCCACCTGCCCGAACTCGCCGCGGCCCAGGATCCCGCCACCTGGGTCCGCCAGGTGATCGGCCTCTGGCCCCTGTCCTGGCTGCTGGTTCCCGCGCGCATCCTCCTCTTCCCGTTCTCCGCCGCCCCGCTTGCCGCGCTCGGCACAGGTGTCGCCATTATTGGGATACTCGCCGCCTGGATCCTCGTCCTGGAATGCCCCTTCGAGGAGGCCTCCGTCAACGCCGCCGGCCGCGCCGCCGCCCGGCTAGCGACGATGCAGCGCACGGGCCGGTTCTCGTTCACCTCCCGTCCGAAGCAAGGCCGGCGTGAACCGTTTCCCCTCGCGCGGGCCCGCACGCCCGAACTCGCCTTCCTGTGGAAGAACCTCATCGCGAGCGGCAAGCTCTGGCTGTCGCCCCGCACCTGGGCGCTCACCGCCGCCGCCCTCGTGGCCCTCGTCGCGGTGCTCTCACACCTCATGGGAAACACCTATTGGAAGGCCGGCGGCGCGATCGCCACCCTCGGCACCATCACGATGTGGTACGGATTGATCCAGGGCCCGCTCATCACCCGACTCGATCTGCGGCAGGACCTTGGCAACCTCGACATCCTGCGCACCTACCCGCTGCCGGGCTGGCGGATCATGGCGGGCGAACTGCTCGCCCCGACCGCGGTGCTGACGGGCATCGTCTGGCTGGGCATCCTCGCCTGGTACCTCGGCCTGCACGGACACCAGCCGCCCGCGTTGTCGATGGTCTGGTTCAGCCCACCCATGCGCATCGTCATCGCCGGTGCCGCGGCCTTCGCGACCCCCTTCGTGCTACTGGCGGAATTCATCATCCCAAATCTGGCGGCGACGCTGTTCCCCTCGCTCTTCCGCATGCTGCCCGGCCGCGCGCGTGGACTGGACCAGGCGGGCCACCGCATGCTCTTCGGCTTCGGCCAGCTCGCCGGCCTGATCCTCATCCTCGCCGGCCCCGCGCTGCTCGGCTGGCTGGCCACGTACCTCACCCACTTCCTCCTCGGCGCCGGCCCCGCGCTCATCACCGGCACCGTCCTCGGGGTCGTCCTGCTCTCCGCCGAAATCGTCCTCGGCATCTGGTTCCTCGGCATCCGCTTCGACAAACTCACGCCGCTGTCGGAGTGAGGGTGGTGCCTACACCCGCCTGGCCTGAATCTGGCAGGCCGTATTGCGCACGATTCCCGCCTCCTCATCCCCGCGGGCGATCCGTTCTAGTGAGGCATCCAGATGCTCCAGCTCCCCGGCGTCGAACGCGGCGCGCGCGAAGGCGTCGTCTCTCCAGGTGCGCAGGTTGGCCAGATGGAGCTCGGCCATCACGGCTGCGGGTTTCTCGACGAGCGGATGGACCCGTTCCTCGATCACCCAGCCGGTGCCGTTGAATGCCGCCCCGAGCGACTCCCCGACGTGCAGACTTTGGCCATAGTGTCGCTGAAGTTGACCGACGAGCTCGTAATAGCGTCGCAACGTCGGATGGTCCGCCTCCAAACGCTCCGTCTCGTGCACCAGCAGCCGCGCCCTGGGCGCGGCCGCCGCGGCCCAGGCGCCCAGTACGTGGTGAAGGTCCCGCAGGTGAGTCAGGAGAAAACGGCAGAACAAAACCTCCGGCCTTTCCACGGGAAGCGGCGACCGCGTCACGTCGCACACGATGAATTCCGCGCCGGGTGCGTTGTGCCGGGCCTCCTCCGCGTAGCGCTCCGACGCCTCCAGACCGACCGTGCGCACCGGTGACAGCACCGACTGAACAAGCCGTGTCGACCACCCCGGTCCGGCCCCCAGATCCACGGCCAACGCGGGCGCGTGGACAGGACAGCGATCCAGCAGGGCCCGCGTCTCGGATTCATACACCTCAGCCAGCCGCCGCAGCCGCGCACTCGCCCGGGTGTTGTCTCCAAAGGTATAACGGTTTTCGGCCATCCTTCTGGAAACGGAACAACCGCGGAGATAGGGACAGGCCAGAACGGGTTCTCCACGCCCAGTCCATTGCGAAGCAACGACGAGGCCCGGTGGGTGTCCTGGACCCGTGCGTCACCTAGGATGAACCGATTTTGGTTACCGTTTGCTGGCTACCAAGGAGCAGCAAGGTCTCTTGGAAAGCTACCGGATCGATACCGAAGCGCCGGTTCCCACACCAACGTTTCCCCGCTCGAAAAGCACGATTCCGACCCGTGAAATGTGCGCAGCCACATCGGGATCCGTACCCTGGTCAAACTGGATCAAGCTGAACCGATAGGGCAGCAGAAGGTCGTCAAGGGCGTCGTAGATCCGGCCAATCGTCAGCCAATCAAGGGCCGTCCCGACAAGAGCGAGATCAATATCCGAACCGCGTCTGTAGGTCCCTTTCGCGCGAGAACCGAAAAGCACAGCCTTCTCCAACTCGGGGAAGTGACCCAAGACTTCGACGATTCGATGGACAGTGTCGTCTGAAAGACCGTGGTTCATGTGAGCGATTGGTCGGCCGCCAACGCCTCAAATCTTACCCGGAAGACCTCAAATTCGCCAACAAACCCTTCGAGAATCGCCTTCGCGACTTCGTTTGCCGTCTTTTCGTTGTATGTATGGCTACTCCGGTTACGCGCCTGGATCATCGCCATCCACGCATCGCCGTTTGCGATCAACCCTCGTGAGAAGGCCTCTCTGGTCGCATCCTTGGATCCATAGAGATTCTGCAGACCGCGGGATTCGAGAAAATCCTTTAGGACGTTCCAGGCCAGCTCGTGCGTGAACTCGAACGCCTGGATCATCCCCTGCTGCTCCAACTCCGAAAGACTCCTGCGGGCTGCAAGATCTGCCGCCTGCGACAACTGCGAAAAGGCCTTGCAGAAGCTCTGAAACCGCTGCTTCCAGCGAACATCGGGATTTTCTCGAGGGTGAATGGGGTCCATCTCAAATCCTGTATTCTACGCGGGTGTTACAAGAGCTTGGCCGAATAATCGTAATACTGACTGCCATTAGGTTGCGCCCTCGCGAGCGACTCAATGCCAATTCTCGATGAGGCATTGTGTGGGCCCGCATCGACAGCGACGGGTGTAGACCCCTTTAACCGGCGCAGCCAGGCGTAGTCCGTTGCGAAGCAACGACGCCGACAGGGTCTCGCGCACTCACTTCGACTTCGTGCGGACCGAGCGTTTGCCAGGCTTCGTACCGCCTTCGGCGCCAACTACGCCCGGCAGGCTACTGGACTTGAACCAGTGAAAAGAGACGAAGACAGGGACAGGCCGATTTTCTTGGTCTGTTTACAACCGGCGTCTTGGCGTGGCCAATTGGCCCGCGCTGACGCTGGCCGCTATCTGCCGCTCGATTAGAGCAAAGTAAACACTGGGACAACGACCGCTCACGGGACTCGCCAAGAAATTCATTTCCCGCCTTCTCTGATTCGCTTTTTCAGCCTGTCCCTCGAAACGCCTCGCAGAACGGCGAGCCCGTCGCCTGTCTGGAGCCGACCAGCGGCATGGGCATCGAGGCCGACCTGGATGCCCTTCGACGTCTCCTGCTGGGTCGTGCGCTCGATGCTGCCCAGGGTTAGGCCGCCAAGTCTGGCGCCTCCGAACTGCGCGCGGATGAAATTGAGGCCGAGATCGCCGCCGGTAGGAAAGAGCGTGCGCTCCGCCGCTCCGCCAAAGCATGAGGTCGGCGCCTCAGACTTGGGTGATCGACACCAATGTCCTGGTCTCGGTAGTGCTCACTCCCGGCGGAACTTGCGATCGGATTCTCAGGGCGTCCGTCGACAGGAAGAATCCGGCTCGCATGGAATGCTCCCATGGCTGCCGAATACCGTGCCATGCTTCTTCGCCCCAAGTTTGGCCTGTCGTTGTCGACCGTGGCAGCGCTGCTCGCAACATTCGGACCTGCCGACCAAGTCCCTTTGCGGCGGGCGCCGGCACTGCCCGATCCCGAAGACGAGGTCTTTCTCGCGGCTGCCCTGACGACAGCCGACAAGATCCTGGTCACAGGCAACCGGGCGCATTTTCACAAAGCCAGCTGTCTCCCCGTCCGGGTGCTGAGCCCCTCGGAGGCCGTTCAGAAACTTGGGAAACGCTGAAGCCGGGAGCTCTCGTTGCTTCGAGGATAATCCGAGCGGTTCACCGGTGCCTCGCGCGACACCGCAGACAGGCGCAGTTTTCCGCCTTTGAATGCTTCGTCCGCCAACGGGCCGCCCGGTCAGTCGGAACGGGCCTCTTTCCGAACCTCCTTTTCAGCCTGTTGCCAGTCCTGCAAGTCACGCCCGTCCCGACGGCCTCCGTCCTCGTACAATTTAAAGGCCCGCCTCGCGATCGCCGGTGACAGATCGATCGGGCCCGCCGACTTGGCGGGATCAAAAATCCGGTAAGCAAGCAGTTTCAATCGGTCATTCAACAGGAACCACGCCAGCGCATAGCCCCACACAAACAGCGCCCAGCCCCAGCCCAGGGGCGTCATGAACAGCCCATAGACAGCGATCAACGTCGCCACGATCTGCGTGCCGAGCACGGCAACCCATAAGACCCGGGCAGGTCGGTGCGACCAAAACGGGCCGCGCGTGCGCGTCAGGAAAATCGTCAGATGTCCTGCCACGGACAACTTCAGGTACATCAGGGTCTGTATGTGCGCACGGTCGAGATGGAAGACGCGCTCTCCAAGGTAGAACAGACCGAAGGCCGACACGACCCCGATGACGCCAAGCACCGTCGAAATTCCAAGCACCATCCGCATGTTCCAGGCCTCCGGCTGGTCCTTGTACTTAACATGGTCGTACGCGATCGACAGGATGGCGCCGTCATTGAGCAACGCCAGCATCACGATCATGACCGCCGTCAACGGGTAGAAATTGAAGACCAGAATCGACACCGTCATGAACAGGAGCACGCGCAGGGTCTCGGCGATGCGGTAGATCGCATAACTGTTCATGCGCTGGAAGATGTTCCGGCTTTCCTTGATCGCATCAATGATCACCGCGAGGCCGGGCGTCATCAGCACGATGGACGCCGCGGCGCGCGCGGCGTCCGTTGCACCCGAGACTGCGATACCGCAGTCGGCCTGCTTCAGCGCCGGGGCGTCGTTCACTCCGTCGCCCGTCATGCCGACGATGTGGCCGCGCTTCTGCAGCACGTCGACAATGTGGAATTTGTGTTCCGGAAACACCTGGGCGAATCCGTCGGCGTGCTCGATGGCCTCCGCCACAGGCGTCGTCTCGGTGCGCTTCACGTCGCCGAGTCCGCTGGCATCGAGGATGTTTTCCCCCATCTCCAGCTTCTTCGCAGTCTCCTTCGCGATGGCCAGAGCATCACCGGTCACCATCTTGATTTTGACCCCCATTCGGCGCGCGGTCGCAATGGTGGCCTTGGCATCGACCCTCGGCGGATCGAAGAGCGGCAGGACCCCCATGAATTGCCACGGACCATCGCCGTCCGCCCGAGCCACTCCAAGCGACCGAAAACCCCGCGTGGCGAAGGTGTTGACCGCCTGTTCGACCGCTTCCTTCACCTGCGACGCGTTGGCCGATAAGGCCAGAATCACCTGTGGCGCGCCTTTCGTCACCCTGAACGCCTTCCCGTCGTTGCCGTTCACCGAGGCTTCGGTGCGTTTGTGCACCGGGTCGAAGGGTTGGAAGTGCGCCACCTGATACCCCTGCAAGGCTCCTTTGTCCTTCAGGCCGCCAATGACCGCAAGGTCGATGGTGTCGTTGTTTTCCGCGCGCGACGCCAGGGCGGCACTCACGACCACCTGCCCGGCTTCGACGCCAGCCACGCAAAAGGGCTCGCCCAACGTAAGGGTGTTCTGGGTCAGAGTTCCGGTTTTGTCGGAGCACAAAACATCCACACCCGCCAACTCCTCGATCGCCACCAGACGGCTCACGATCGCCTGTTTGCGTGCCAGCAGGCGCGCCCCCACCGCCATCGTGACCGACAGCACCGTCGGCATCGCAACCGGGATCGAAGCCACGGTCAGCACCAAAGCAAACTGCAGGGTCTCGATGATCGGGTCGCCGCGAACTATCGCAGCGGTGATGATCACGGCCACCAGGACCACGGCGAGTGCGATCAGGTAATTGCCGATCTTCAGCACCGCCTTCTGAAAATGGCTGACCGTGTGGGCCTCCTGCACGAGCGACGCCGTCTTTCCGAAATACGTGTTCGCTCCCGTGGCATACACCAGCGCCTCGATTTCGCCCTGGCGGATGATGGAGCCGGAAAATATCGCTTCGCCGGATTTTCGCTCCGCGGGCAACGACTCCCCCGTCAGCGCAGACTGATCCACCTCCACCGGATCGCCCTCGAGCAGGCGCGCATCGGCGGAGACAATGTCTCCCAGACGCACACGGATGACGTCGCCCGGCACCAGGTCCCGCGACTCCGGATTGGTCCACTTTCCATCCCGCTTCACCCGGGCCTTGATCGCCAGCTTCGCTTTGAGGGCCGCGATGGCATTGCCAGCCTGCCGTTCCTCCCAGTATCCGACCAGAGCGTTTGCCAAGAGCAGAAGAAGGATGATCCCGAAGTCCGGCCAGTGCCGGACCACGCCCGACAGAATTACCGCAGCCTCGATCATCCATGGGATCGGCCCCCAGAAATAGCCGAGAAATTTCAGGAGTGAATTGCCCTTCTTCTCCTCGATCTCGTTCGGTCCATATTCCGCCAGCCGCTTCTGCGCCTCGGCCTGACTGAGACCGTCGGGAGACGACCCCAATTTCGTCTGCAGTTCCGCCATCGGCAGGGACTTCAGATCGTCCTTGGTTTCAGGTTGCGAGGCCGGCTTCGAACCGGGAGCCGCGGGTGGGATGACAGGGTCCTTCATGTGTGGTCGCTCCATTTCCAGTTTCGGATTTCCGGCAGGTCCTCGCCGTGTTTGTCGATGTACTGCTTGTGCTCGATGAGCCTGTTCGTGAGCTGCTGCTTGAGGTGGACGCCCTTGGCGCCGGTCTGCGGCAGGCGGTCGATCGTGTCCATCACGAGGTGGAAACGATCCAGTTCGTTCAACACCGTCATGTCGAAGGGCGTCGTGATGGTGCCCTCCTCCTTGTAGCCGCGGACGTGGACGTTGTCGTGGTTGGTCCGGCGGTAGGTCAGCCGGTGGATGAGCCACGGGTAGCCATGGAAGGCGAAGATCACGTGCCTGTCCTTCGTGAACAGCCCATCGAAATCCACGTCGCTCAGCCCGTGAGGATGCTCGGATTGCGGCTGCAGCTTCATGAGATCGACCACATTGACCACGCGGATCTTCAGGTCGGGGAGGTGTTCTCGAAGGATGGATACGGCTGCGAGCGTCTCCAATGTGGGAACGTCGCCACAACAGGCCATGACAACGTCGGGGGAGCCCCCCTGGTCGTTGCTGGCCCACTGCCAGATGCCGATGCCCTCGGTACAGTGCCTGACCGCGGCGTCCATCGTCAGCCACTGCGGAGCCGGGTGCTTGCCGGCGATGACGACGTTGACGTAGTGCCGGCTGCGCAGGCAGTGGTCCATTACCGACAGCAGGCAGTTCGCGTCGGGCGGCAGGTAGACCCGCACGACCGAGGCCTTCTTGTTCACCACATGATCGATGAAACCGGGATCCTGGTGCGTGAAGCCGTTGTGATCCTGGCGCCAGACGTGCGACGCCAGCAGGTAGTTCAGCGAGGCGATCCTACTGCGCCACGGGAGCCCTGACGTCACCTTCAGCCACTTGGCGTGCTGATTGAACATCGAATCGACGATGTGAATGAAGGCCTCGTAGCAGTTGAACAGTCCGTGTCGGCCGGTGAGCAGGTAGCCTTCGAGCCAGCCCTCGCACTGGTGCTCGCTGAGCATTTCCATCACGCGCCCGGCGGGCGCCAGAAACTCGTCGAGGGCCATGGTCGCGGTGTCCCATTGGCGATTCGTGACCTCGAAGAGAGCCTCCAGTCCGTTGGAGAGCGTCTCGTCGGGCCCGAATACGCGAAAATTCCGCTGCGCGTCGTTCAGCTTCGCCACGTCGCGCAGGAAACGCCCGAGCACATGGGTGTCGCCGACGCCCTGCACGCCCGGCGTGGGCACGGCGACTGCGTGCTCGCGGAAATCCGGCATCTTGAGATCGCGGAGCAGGATGCCCCCGTTGGCATGTGGATTGGCGCCCATGCGCCGGTCGCCCTTGGGCGCGAGCTCAGCCAATTCCGGGTTCAGCCTACCCTGTGTGTCGAACAGCTCCTCAGGCCGATAGCTTCGCAGCCAGTCCTCGAGCAATTTGAGGTGTTCCGGATGGGTGGCCGGGTCGGACAGCGGCACCTGGTGGGCATGGAAGGTGCCCTCGATCTGCACGCCGTCGACGACCTTCGGCCCCGTCCACCCCTTGAGGGAGTTCAAAACGATCATCGGCCAGCGAGGACGGGTGACGCTGTGATACACGCGTGCGTCGTGCTGGATCCGTTTGATCTCCTCCACCACCACCTCGAGCGTCGCTGCCATGGCCTCGTGCATCGCCCCCGCCGCCTCCTCCTCGACAAAATGGGGCGCCCACCCATAACCGCGGAGAAGCTGGTCGAGTTCTTCACGGGTGATGCGCGCAAGGACCGTCGGGTTGGAAATCTTGTAGCCGTTGAGATGCAGGATCGGCAGCACGGCGCCGTCGGTCACCGGATCGAGGAACTTGTTGGAGTGCCACGCCGTGGCCAGCGGGCCCGTTTCGGCCTCGCCGTCGCCGACGACGCAGGCAACCACAAGTCCGGGATTGTCGAACACCGCTCCAAACGAGTGACTGAGCGAATAGCCGAGCTCGCCACCTTCGTGGATGGAACCGGGCGTCTCCGGCGAGGCATGGCTGGGTATGCCGCCGGGAAACGAAAACTGCAGGAACAGCTTCCGAAGCCCCGCCTCATCCTGGCTGATGTCGGGATAGATCTCGCTGTAGGTGCCCTCAAGATACGTGTTGCCGACGACCGCCGGTCCACCGTGCCCCGGCCCGGACACGTAGATCATGTCGAGGTCGTACTTTTTGATCACCCGGTTCAGGTGCGCGTAGATGAAGTTCTGCCCGGGCGTCGTCCCCCAATGCCCGAGCAGCATGTGCTTCACGTCTGAGAGTTCCAGGGGACGCCTCAGCAGCGGATTCTCGTGGAGATAGATCTGGCCGACCGAGAGGTAGTTCGCGGCGCGCCAATAAGCGTCGATTTTGTGGAGCAGATCCGGTGTGAGGCAGTTGGTTTTCATGATTCAAGTTCCTTTCATGGCGCCGAGTTTGAGAACGCGGCTGACGGACCGCGCGATCATGCGCTCCTCGTCGGTGGGAATCACCCGCACGGCAATCCGTCCGCAGTTCGGAGAAATCAGCGTGGCATTTTTCGCGTTGCGCCGCCGATCCAGTTCTATGCCAAGAAAACCCAGGCCCTCGCAAATTCGGGCCCGAACGGGCGGAGCGTTCTCGCCGATGCCACCGGCGAACACGAGCGTATCCACTCCCCCGAGTACGGCGGCATAGGCGCCGATCCACTTCTTCGCCTGGTAGCAGAACAAAGCGACGGCCTCCGCCGCCCGCACATCGGTGGCTTCTCTCACCAGCAGATCGCGCATGTCCGAGCTCGTCGCCGAAACCCCCAGAAGCCCGGATTCGTGGTTCACCATCCGGTCGAATTTCTCCGGAGTCATCCGCTCGCGGCGCACCAGAAACGAGAGCAGGCCCGGATCCAGATCGCCGGAGCGTGTGCTCATGACCAAGCCCGCCGCCGGTGTGAAGCCCATGCTGGTGTCGACACTTCTGCCACGGAACACGGCGGCCAGGCTGGCGCCGTTGCCAAGGTGGGCGAGGATCACGCGGCCATCCCTTGCAGCCGGATCGCCAACCCGCACGAGCTCCTCCAGAAGGTAGGAGTAGGACAGACCGTGAAACCCATAGCGCTCCATCCCTTGCGCCGCGTAACGCCGCGGGATAGGAAGCAGCTTCGCCACCCGCGGCATGGCGCGATGAAACGCGGTGTCAAAACATGCCACCTGGGGCAGTTTCGGATGCCGCTTTGCAATCGCTTCAATCAGGGCGATCTCGCGCCTGAGGTGATCCGGGTCGTACGGAATGATGCGGCGCAGCTCCCCGAGCAGCTTCGGCGTGATCCGCTCCGGCTCGGAATGCGTCATACCGTGCACCACGCGATGCCCCACAGCCTTGACCAACCCGAACACCGGCTGCGCTTCGAGCCAGTCCAGGAGAAAATCAACCGCCGTGCGGTGGTCGGCAGCCCTCAATCGAAGAGGCGCCCGTGTGTTTCCAGCCGGAGTACAGACCACCAGATTCGTGCCGCTCAAACCGATGCGGTCGATCTTCCCGGAAAGCAGCCGTCGTGGCGTCTCACCGCCTTCATACACCGAAAACCGGATGCTCGAGGACCCACCGTTGATTGCCAGGACGCAGGACGATGCCTTCATCGTGGCGCTCTGCGGCTGTGTACGCCGGCCTGGGATTCCTGTTGAAATTGGGTTCATGCTTCGAACGTACGCTGTCTGGCTGAGCTGACGCGGCGTCCGAAGTATCGGGTTTTCGGATTCCCCGAGTGGACCGATCCGAAAACACGGACGAATTTCGCCCGACGGAGTGGAGCGAACTTGGTGACGACTGTTCTGTGAGCCGTCAGGATAGCCGGTGTCCCAGAGGCTCGGCATGGGGCTTAACCCGCCCCGGGGAGGATTTGGGGAACGCGAGGCACCCGATGGGCTGACGCAATGGCGGCCCATCCCCGACTTCCGGATCGGTTTGTCCAAACCACAGCCCGTCCGGCAATTCGCCGAACCCGCCTTCAGCATCGACTACGCCCGGCAGGCTTCCGCGCTGGAGTTCCCCCCCTCTGTCTTCCGGGCCCTAGGACTGGCTTGCCAAGTCGTAGCCGGAGTCGCGCCCGTCTACGCTTTCAGCTTCGACGTGGCAGTCTTCTCCCTTGCTTCGCGGCGGGCGAAGACTGGTGGCCGCTACTGGACTCGAACCAGTGAAAGGGCGCTAGCACTTCGGTTTCAGTTTGGTTGCCCGCAAAGCACCGAACAAAAATCAACCCGAAGGCGTCGGTGGCCGAAATCGACGGTAAACGCTTTCGCGAGGGCCAAGATATTCGGCGACGACTTCATCGTCTTCATCGAGGCGAAAAACCACGCGATATTTACCAACACGCAAACGCCAGAACCCGACAAGCGGATCGCTCAGCGCGCGCACATCGCGCTTCTTTCCGTTGTTCACATCGTCAAGCGCTCGGCGGATATCCCTTCGTACTCCTGGGTGCAATTCCTTGAGTACCGCAATCACTTGATCGGAGAATTTCACTCGGAAATTGTGTCGGCATCCTGATAGCGAACCTTACCCGCCTTCATGCGCGACAGGTGCGCCACGAATTTGGGATCAGCCATAAGTTCCGAAGTCTCGGTCGGCCTCAAATCAAACGGCAACCCACCGGTCTCGGCAACCTTCGCATAGAAGACATTGATGGCCTGAGCAGGAGTCAGCCCATAACGGCCAAGGATTTTCTCGGCCCGAATCTTTCGGCTGCTGTCCACGCGAGCGCGCAACAAGGTCGTTTTTGCCATGTGCTCAATCTTGTCCCATTTGTGCCCTAGTCAAGCCGCACAACCTTTCTCCGCACTGATCCCCCCTAAACCCCGGCGCAGCCAGGCGTAGTCCGTTGCGAAGCAACGACGCCGACAGGGTCTCGCGCACTCACTTCGACTTCGTGCGGACCGAGCGTTTGCCAGGCTTCGTGCCGCCTTCGGCGCCGACTACGCCCGGCAGGCTACTGCGCTGTCATTCTTTTTTATCCGGCGTGCTTCATCGCCGGTTTACCGTGCCTGGCGGAGCCAGGCGTAGTCCGTTGCGAAGCAACGACGCCGACAGGCTCTCGCGCACTCACTTTGACTTCGTGCGGACCGAGCGTCTGCCATGCTTCGTGCCGCCTTCGGCGCCAACTACGCCCGGCAGGCTACTGCGCTGTCCTTC
Source organism: Opitutaceae bacterium (assembly GCA_027310745.1). Taxonomy (GTDB): domain Bacteria; phylum Verrucomicrobiota; class Verrucomicrobiia; order Opitutales; family Opitutaceae; genus MWDT01. The sequence continues at coordinate 41,824 of DAIDAF010000004.1, forward strand.
TTTTTTATCCGGCGTGCTTCATCGCCGGTTTACCGTGCCTGGCGGAGCCAGGCGTAGTCCGTTGCGAAGCAACGACGTAGCCTGGTGGACGCTACTGGACTCGAACCAGTGACCCCTAGTGTGTGATACTAATGCTCTAACCAACTGAGCTAAGCGTCCGTTCAGGAGGGCGACACGTTTGAACGACCGGCTCGCGCGAATCAACACCGTTTTTGGACGGATTCCTCGCCCGGCCCCGCACTCGGGCTATTTCCTCGTGCACACGGGCTTCTGACGGTTCGGGTAAAGCGTCCGGCAAAGTTCACACACGGTGCCGTCGCAGCCGCGCGCCGTGCAGTGCTCGCGGCCGTAGTAAATGATCCTCAGGTGAAGCGCGTTCCAGGCGTCCTCCGGAAAGAGCGCCTTCAGGTCCGCCTCCGTCTGCTCCACGCTCCGCCCATCCGTCAGCCCCCAGCGCTGCGCAAGGCGGTGGATGTGCGTGTCGACCGGGAAGGCCGGCACCCCGAAGGCCTGCGACATCACCACCGACGCCGTCTTGTGCCCCACGCCCGGCAGGGCCTCCAGCGCCTCGAAACTCGCCGGCACCTTGCCGCCGTGGTTCTCCACGAGGATGCGCGAAAGCTCCCGGATCGACTTCGCCTTGCGCGGAGACAGGCCGCAGGGGCGCACGATGCGGTCGATCTGCTCCACAGTCAGCCGGGCCATCGCCTCCGGCGTGCGCGCCAACGCGAAGAGCGCCGGGGTGACCTTGTTCACGCGAACATCCGTGCACTGCGCGGAGAGCACCACCGCCACGAGAAGCGTGTACGCGTCGGCGTGGTCGAGCGGTATCGGAGTTTCCGGATACAGTTCGGCGAGGCGGGCCGCGACGACCGCGGCGCGTTCGGCTCGGGTGGAGCGGGTCATGTCCCGCACAGTGCCGGTCCTCCGGCCGGATGCAAACGCGCGCTGCTCAGAGGCCGCGCCACCACAGGGCCGCGAGGTAGAGCAGCATGCCCACCCGGATCGCCCCCTCCACCGTCAGCTCCACCAGCACCCAGCGCAGCGCGAGCCTCGCGCGCAGCCCGTGCCCCACGAAGGTCACCGCCAGCATGCACAGCGCGGCCGCCCGCGCCCCGGGCTCGAACAGCAGCACCAGCATCCAAAGCCGCTCCGCCAGCAGCGTCAGACTCCAGAACGCCGCCCGGACGCGTCCCATCGGAAGCTGCCTCGGATCCGTCCCCGCCGCGATCTGCGCCACCCCCAGGTAACGCTCCGCCACGACGAGCTGCCAGAGCTCGAAGAGCAGCCAGAACGGCGCAAGGGCCAGAAGCGTGTTCATCTAAACACCGCCATTGAACCACACAGAGGACACGGAGGAAGCAATTCCGGGAATATCCCGCAGCCAAACCGCTCAGCCGCCCAGCAGCCGGTCGATCTCCCTCCGGTCGCGTTTCGTCGGACGCCCGCTGCCTTTCGCCCGTTCGAGGAAATGCTGCACCGGCTGTTTGCGCGCCTTTTCGAATTCCGAGGGCGGCGTCCGATCCTCGCAGTACGCCGGCACCTGTTTCGCCGCCACGCGGCCGCGCGGAAAATCGAGCACGACCAGACTGCGGTGTATCAGCCCCACCCTGACGTTCACGCGGTCGCCGGGCCGGAGGTCGCGGGAGGGTTTCGCCGCGAGGTCGTTGACCATCACGCTCCCCGCGCGGCAGCTCGAGGCCGCCAGCGCGCGAGTCTTAAACAGACGCACCGCCCATAGCCACTTGTCGAGCCGGACGGTGCTGGATTCCGATGAAGAGGACACGCGGCGTCGTTACGCCCGGGAGCCTAGTCGTTCGCGCTCGGATGACTCAAGTGCGAGTCGAGCCAATCGCCGAGGATGTCCTTCTCGATGTAGAGATCGTCGGAGCGATTGATGACCAGGCGGCTCATGAAATTCAAATCCGTCAGGTTCTCCTTGCCGGAGCGGAGCACCGCGCCCGTCTTCGAGTTCGTGATCTTGTACGAGAAGGCGAACCGGGGCGGGTAGATGTCCTTCACCACGCGGATGTTGTCGGCCGGAGGCGTGCGCCACGGCTCGTATTCGCCCGCGAGGTCGATGTTGGTGAAGGTGATTTCAAACGAATCCGCGGCCGGCAGGTCGCCCAGGGCCCGGCGCTGGATGAAGGAGCGGAATTCATCAAGGATCGCATCGCGACCTCTGTCGGTGGCCATGACCGAATCCTTGACGTCGGTGAAATTCTCGGGGTGGCTGAAAACCACCTGCACGCGCGACTCTGAAGGCGCTGACTTTGCGTCTTTTGCAGAGTCCGCGGCGAAGGCCGGAGCGACGGCGACGAGGGCCATCGTGGCGGCGAGCGCAAGGGCTAGGCGTGTCGATTTCATGGCGGCAGCGACAGGGGTTTGATTCCAATGTTCCGGGAGAGAGGGGGTAATACGAAAGGCACAAACGACGGCCGGCGACCGGCGAGCCGATGCTCGCCAAGGCCTAAGCCAACCCTATGGTCAGCGAACCCTAGTTCGGAATTTCCGCAAGCTTCATGAGTCTCTCCACCCACGTTTCCGGTCCTGAAAAACCGTTGTTCAACTGGCTGACGCAACGCGCCTCCGGCCTGCTGCTCCATCCGACCGCCCTCGACGGCGACCAGGGAATCGGCACCCTCGAACCCGGGCCGATTCTCCGGTTGCTGAAGTTCATGGACGGGAGCGGCATGAAATACTGGCAGATCTGCCCGCTGGGACCGACGGGATACGGAGACTCGCCCTACCAGTGTTTTTCGGCATTCGCGGGCAACCCTTACCTGATCGATCTCAAGGCGCTCGTGCAGGCCGGCCTCCTGGAAGCCGCCGAACTCGAACCGCTCACCACGCTCGACCGCGACCGCGTCGACTACGGCCGTGTCTGGGAGCTGAAGTGGCCGCTGCTGTTCAAGGCGCACAACCGCTTCCGCACCCAGAATCGTCCGGCGCTGCGCTACGGCGACTTCGAGGTGTTCAAGCGCCGCCACGCCGGCTGGCTCGAAGCCTACGCGTGCTTCCGCGCCTTCAAGGACCACTTCCACGGCGTGGCCTGGTGGCAGTGGCCCGAGGACCAGCGCCGCTTCGACCGCGCGCTCAAGTCGGGACTCCGCGCCGAGCTCGAGCACGAAATCGATGCGCACGCCTTCTTCCAGTACCTGTTCTTCGGGCAATGGGCCCAGATCCGCTCCGCGGCCACCGAGCTCGGCATCGAGATCATCGGCGACCTGCCCATCTTCGTCGCCCTGGACAGCGCCGACACCTGGTCGAAACCCCAGCTCTTCGAGCTCGACGAATCGACGGGCCAGCCCACGGCCGTGGCCGGCGTGCCACCGGACTATTTCTCGGCGGACGGCCAGCTCTGGGGCAATCCGCTGTATCGCTGGGACGCGCACATGGCCGACGGCTACGCGTGGTGGCACTCGCGCCTCCGCGCGATGTTCGAGCAGTGCGACGTGGTCCGAATCGACCACTTCCGCGCCTTCGACGAATACTGGCGCATCCCCGCAGGCGCGCCCACGGCCAAGACCGGCTCGTGGATGGCGGGCCCGGGCATCGACTTCTTCCGCTCGGTCAGGAGCGCGTTCCCCGACGCGAAGATCATCGCCGAAGACCTCGGCAACATCGGTCCCTCCGTGCGCGAGCTGCGCGACCGAGCCGGCCTGCCCGGCATGGTCATCCTGCAGTTCGCCTTTGGGGGCGACGCCGGAAATCTCTACCTGCCGCACAACCACTCGCCCAACAGCGTCGTGTATCCGGGCACTCACGACAATGACACGACGCTCGGGTGGTACTCCGCGGCGGACGAGAAGACCCGCGACCACGTGAGGCGCTACCTGCGCGTGCCGGGCCACGAGATCGGCTGGGATCTGATCCGCGCCGCCTGCGCGTCGGTCTCGCGCCTGGCGATCCTCCCGCTCCAGGACATCCTCTCGCTCGGCCGCGAGGCGCGCTTCAACTCCCCCGGTCGCGCCGAGGGCAACTGGCAGTGGCGGTATCGCGCCGAGGCGCTCACGCGCGTGAGCGGCGCCACCGCCTCGTACCTGCGCGAACTGGGCGAACTCTACGGCCGCACGCCGCCGCCGCCCACGGTCAACCGCTGACCCGGCCCGCCGCCGTACGCCGCCATGGGAACCATCCGACGGATCGCCCTGAGGACCCTGGCGACGGCGGCAGTCGCCTGCACTGCGCTCGCCGCGGGCGCGGCTCTCCTGCTGCACCACCGACTCTCCTCGTGCCTTCCCATCACCGAGGGCCGCATCGACCTGGAGGGTCTCTCCGCCGCCGTGCGGATCGACCGCGACGTGCGGGGCGTGCCGACCATCCGCGCCGCAAACCGGCTCGACGCAGCGCGCGCCCTCGGGTGGCTCCACGGCCAGGACCGTTATTTCCAGATGGACCTGATGCGGCGCCGCGCTGCGGGGGAACTCGCCGAGCTGGTCGGCCCAAAGGCGCTGCCGCTCGACCGTTCGACCCGCCCCTTCGAGTTCCGCAGGCACGCGCGCCAGGCCTACCGTGCGTTTCCACCGTCCGAGCGCGCGCTCATCGACGCGTACGTCGCGGGCGTGAACGCCGGGCTGCACGCGCTCAAGTCTCCACCCTGGGAATACGCCCTGCTGCGGGAAAACCCGAAGCCGTGGACCGCAGTCGACAGCCTGCTGTCGGGCTACTCCATGATCCTCGTGCTCGAGGACAGCGGCCGGTACGAGGCCTCGCTGGACCGCTTGCGCGAGGTGCGCGGGGCGGCGGTGGCCGATTTCTTCGCGCCGGAACTTGGCCCGGATGACGACGCGATCGACGGCTCGCGCGCTCCGCTGCCCCCGATCCCGGGCCCCGCGGACATCGACCTGCGCCGGGAGGGCAGCTACTCAGCCGCGTGGAGCCCGGCGCCCTCGGAAAATCCCGCCCAAGCGCCCGGATCCAACGCATTCGCCCTGGCGGGCCGCTTCAGTGCGGGCGGCGGGGCGCTGCTCGCGAACGACATGCACCTCTCGCTCTCCGTCCCCTGCACGTGGTACCGGGCGGTCATCGACTACCAACGCCGCGACGGACGCCCCGTCGAACTCGAGGGCCTCACGCTGCCCGGGTCGCCCGCCCTGATCGCCGGCAGCAACGGTCGAGTCGCCTGGGGCATGACCAACAGCTTCGCCGACACCTCCGACCTGGTGAGGGTCGACTTCCTTCCCGGCAGCACCACGCGCTACCGCACCCCGGCCGGCCCCCGAAACTTGGTGATCCACCATGACACGATCCGCGTCCGGGGCGCGCACTCCGTCGAACTGGACACGCCCTGGACCGTATGGGGACCGCTGCACGGGCGCGATGCACGCGGGCGGCCCTACGCGTTGGCGTGGACCGCGGAGGATCCGCGCGTGATCGACCTGGGCCTCGCCGACCTTGCCAACGCGGACACCGTCGCCGAGGCGCTCGCCATCGCCCAGCGAAGCGGCGTGCCCTCGCTCAATTTCATCGCCGCGGACCGCAGTGGATCGATCGGCTGGACCGTCGCGGGCCCCCTGCCGCGCCGCGTCGGGCTGGACGGGCGCCTCCCGGCCTCGTGGGCCGATGGACGCCGCGGCTGGGACGGCTGGCTCCCGCCTTCGGAACACCCGGCGATCATGAATCCGCCCTCCGGATACCTCAGCTCCGCCAACGAGCGGCTCTTCGGCGGACGAACCCTGGCGCTCCTGGGCGACGGCGGCTACGAGCCGGCGTACCGGGCGGCCCAGCTCAGGGCGGACGTCGCCGCACTCGCAGCCCGGGCCGGCGCCAAGGCCGGGCCCGCGGACCTTCTTGCGATCCAGCTCGACGACCGGGCGCTCCACCTGGAGCGCTGGCGGGCACTGCTGATCCGCACGCTCTCCGGCCCGTCTCGAGCGGACAGTCCGGAACGAGCGCGGCTCCGGCAACTCGTGTCGCACTGGGAGGGCCGCGCCGTGACGGCATCCGTCGCGTACACGCTCGTCCGCGACTTCAAGGCCGCCGTGCTGCATCGCGTCCTCGGTCCGGTGTTCGCCCCGTGCATGCGCGGCGACACGGAGTTCGAGTGGTGGAAATTCCACTACGAACCGGCGGTCTGGAGCCTGCTTGAGCACCGGCCGGGGAATCTGCTCGCCCCCGAGTATCACGACTGGGACGAGCTCCTGCTGGCCGCGGCCGACGACGTGATCCGCGAGGATCGCCCCCTGGGCCGGGCGACCTGGGGCCGGCGGAATCGGGCGCATATCGTCCACCCCTTCGCCGCCCTGCTTCCCGGATTCGCGGCCCGTTGGATCTCCATGCCCGAGGTTCCCCTCGACGGCGACCGCGACATGCCACGCGTGGCGGCGCCGGATTTCGGGGCGAGCGAACGCCTCGCGGTGGAGCCGGGGCGCGAAGCCCAGGGCATCCTGCAGACGCCGGGCGGAAACAGTTCGAATCCACTCTCGCCGTTCTTCCGAGCCGGCTTCGAGGCCTGGGCCACCGGCAAACCCACGCCGCTGCTGCCGGGCCGCGCCCGGTATCACCTTGAGCTCGCTCCTGCCCGGGGCCTGCGCCAGCCTCCGCCCAACTAGCCAAGCACCCGCCATGCCGCTGCATCTCCTCCAGCATCCGCTTGCCTCGCACCTGGTGACTCACCTGCGCGACAAGACCTCGAAACCGGCCCAATTCCGCACCCTCGCCTTTAGGCTGAGCCAGCTTCTCGCCATCGAGGCGACCCGCGACCTCGCGACCGCCGCCAAACAGGTGGAGACCCCGCTCGAGTCGACCGAGGGCCAGGTGCTCGCCCACCCCATCGTCGTCGTCCCCATCCTGCGGGCCGGCCTGGGCATGGTGGAGCCGTTCCTCGAGCTCTTTCCCGACGTGAGCGTCGGTTACATCGGGCTGGAACGCGACCACGAGACCGCCCGCGCGCACAGTTATTACTGCAAGCTCCCGCCCCTCGAGGGCCGGCGCGTGTTTGTCGTCGACCCGATGCTCGCCACCGGAGGCTCCGCGGTCCAGGCGCTCTCCGCGGTAAAGGCCAACGGCGCGACGGATCCCCGCCTGATCTGCATTGTCGCGGCGCCCGAAGGAGTTGCCGAAGTGGAGCGGGTGCATCCCAGCGCCCTCATCCACGCCGCCGCGCTCGACCGCGCGTTGGACTCCCGCAAATACATCCTTCCCGGGCTCGGGGATTTCGGCGACCGACTCTACGGCACCTGAGAAATGTGCCCTCCGAGTTGCCTGCGGACGGAACGGCGCTTCGTTTTGAGGTCTTCCGTCCACCCATCAATTATTCTTACCTGATCAATCAGCTTGCGTCAGACCGGGCGCGAGCCTCCGATACGACGACCACCTCATGGCAGCGACCAGTGCCTTTTCCCGAGAGAAACTTTTTGAGATCGCCCGCACCCTGCCGGCGGCTCCCCGGGTGCTGGCCAGCCTGAGCGAGCTCCTTCAGGACCTGAATGTCGGCCTCGACGAGGTGTCGGATCTCATCAAGCGCGACGCCTCCCTCTCCTCCCGCCTCATCCGGATCAGCAACAGCGTGGTCTATGGCGGCAGTGGCGGCGTGCGCATCGGCGCGATCGACGACGCCGTCAACCGCGTGGGATTCAGCGAGGTGTACCGTCTGGTGGGCCTGGTGACCAGCGACCGGCTGGCCGAGCGCACCCTCCAATTCTATGGAGTCGGCCCCCAGACCATGCGCGAACACATGCTGTTCAGCGCCCTCGCCGCGGAGATGCTCGCCGAGGAATGCGGGCTAGACGCCAGGCATGCGTACACCGCGGGTCTGCTCCGGACCATCGGCATGCTCGTGCTCGACCGCGTCGCCGAGCGCCTGACCGGCTGCCAGGTGTACGACCACGGCCGCTTCGGCACCTACCTTGCCTGGGAGGGCGTCATGTTCGGCGTCGCCAACACCGAAGTCGCCGGCATGGTGCTCGCGGACTGGCGCTTCCCGCCCGAGATCGTTTCGGCCATCCGAGATCACTACCTTTCGTCGCAAAGCGACTATCAGAACCGCTTCGCCTGCCTGCTCAACATCTCGGGACGCATGGTCGGGGCTGCGGGACACGCCCTGCCGGGCGACCGCAAGTTCTGGGAGTTTGACGCACGCAAGGACGAGGTGCTCGGCATCACCGAGGACCACATCCAGCGTGCCACTGAACGCGCGCACGAGCTGTTCGAACGCCTGCGCGCCTCGCTCTCCTGAGCGGCCGCGAATCGCGCTCAGAGCAGCACCAAGTCGTTGCGATGCACGACCTCCAGACGCCTGCGCTGCGGAAACAGCGCCTGCATGGCCTCGCTCTTGAGTCCCGCCAGCCCGTCGATCTCCTCGCTTGAGAAGGCGCATTTCCCGCGCGCCACGGCCTGCCGACCCGGCCCGCAAATGTTCACCACCTCACCGGCGGCGAACCGGCCCTCGGCGCCGGTGACGCCCACCGCCAGCAGGCTCCGCCCCTGCTCGCGAAGCGCACGCACCGCGTTGGCATCGACAAACACGAAGCCCTTCGGACGCTGGAAATACGCAAGCCACCGTTTCTTCGCCTCCATGCGAAGGCCGCTCGGCACGAAGAAGGTGCCCGGCGCGGATCCCTCCAGCAGACGCGGGACGATGTCGGGCTCGGCGCCACTCGCGATGAACACGCCGCACCCCGCGCGGACGGCGACCTTCGCCGCCGAAATCTTGCTGATCATGCCGCCCACGGCCGTCTCGCTCGTCGTACCGCCCGCCATCGCCTCAATCTCGGGCGTGATGCGCTCCACCACCGGAACGATCCGCCCGGTGCCCTTCATGTCGATCAATCCCGGCGCGGTGGAAAGGATGAACAGGTGCGTGGCCTCGATCAGGCTGGCGACCATGGCGGACAACGTGTCGTTGTCGCCGAACTTGATCTCCGCGGCGCTGACCGTGTCGTTCTCGTTGATCACCGGCACGGTGCCGTAGGCGATGAGCTGCCGGAGCGATTCCTTCACGGCCAGGTAGCGGGAGCGCACGCGCAGGTCCTCGTGGGTCAGCAGCACCTGGGCGACCGTGAGGTCGTGCGGCGCGAAGCCCTCCTGCCAAGTCTGCATCAGGCGGCTCTGGCCGACGGCGGCGCAGGCCTGCTTCTTCGCGAGCTCGCGCGGCCGCTTCGGCAGACCGAGGGCGCCCATGCCCAGGCCGACGGCTCCGGAGGAGACCACGACGACCTCGCTGCCCTGCGCGCGCAAGGCGGCGACCTGGGCGCAGATGCCCGCGATGCGCTCCGTATTGAGCTGACCGATACCGGACGTCAGCACGCCGGTGCCCAGCTTCACGACGATGCGCGCTGGGCGGGAAAGAGAGGGCTCGCGGGCCATGGCGGTGCGCGGCGCGGCGGAGGACCGCTCAGACCGTGAGCAGCTCCTTCTCCTTCGCGGCGAGGTGGTCGGCGATGTCCTTGATGGCCTTGTCGGTGATCGTCTGGATCTCCTTTTCGACGCGCTTGTTCTCGTCCTCGGGAAGCTTGGCCTTCTTCAGCACCTCGATCATGTCGCGGCGCACATTGCGCACGTGGACCTTGCCCTCCTCGGCAAGCTTGTGGGCGACCTTGACAAATTCCTGGCGCCGCTCGCGGCTCATCTCGGGAAGCGGCACGCGCACGATCTTGCCGTCGACGACGGGGTTGAAGCCGATGTTCGCCATCTGGATGCCCTTCTCGATCGCCTTCACGAGACCGGCGTCCCAGGGCTGGATGACGATCATGCGGGAATCGGGCGTGGAGATCGCCGCGCAGTCCTTGATGCGCATCTGGCTTCCATAAGCATCGACCATCACGCTCTCCACCATCGTGGGCGACGCCTTGCCCGTGTGGATGGTGCTGAATTCGTGAAGGGTATGGTCGATGGCCTTCTTCATGCGGGCCTGCGTGTCGTTGACGATGGGATGTGCGGACATGGTGATTCCAGGGTTAAGGTATGATTCGCCGGAGAGTTGGCGAGTATGGGAGGATCCCAGAGAGGATCAACCCCGGACAAGGGTGCCGACCCGCTCGCCGGTGACGGCCTTCAAGACCGCCTGAGGGTCGTTCAGGTCGAAGACGATGATCGGAATGTTATTGTCCAGGCAGAGGGAGAACGCCGTCGAGTCCATGACGTTGAGCCGCTGGCGCAGTGCGTCGATGAAAGAGATCTGTTCGTACTTCACCGCGTCGGGGTACTTCTTCGGATCCTTGTCGTAGATCCCGTCGACCTTGGTGGCCTTCATGATGATCTCGGCGTGGATCTCGCTGGCGCGGAGCGCGGCGGTCGTATCGGTGGAAAAATACGGGTTGCCCGTGCCTGCGACAAAGATCACGACGCGCCCCTTCTCGAGGTGTCGCACGGCACGGCGCAGGATGAACGGTTCGGCGACCTGGTTCATCGGGATTGCGCTTTGGACGCGCGTGGTGACGCCCATCTTCTCGAGGCAGTCCATGATCGCCATGCCATTGATCACCGTGGCGAGCATGCCCATGTAGTCGCCCGTCGTGCGGTCGACACCGCGCTTTTCGCCGAGCACGCCGCGGAAGATGTTTCCTCCGCCGATCACCACCGCCATCTGCACGCCGAGATCGTGAATGGCCTTCACCTGGGAGCAGATCCGCTCGAGCGTCGCGCCGTCGATCGGGTCCCCGGACTTTCCACCGCGAAGGACTTCGCCGGAGAGCTTGAGAACCACGCGCTTGAATTTCACCCGAGGGTCGACTGGCCGAACATCGTGCATTCCCACAGGAAACGAGCCGCGGAAAACCGCGTCAATTCCCGAAGTGGGCCGACCCTCTGATCAATCTGATTTATCTCAATTTTTATCAAGTGGTTACAATCACCCATCACGACGCGGGAAATCACCTCGGCAGGCGCCCGCCGCCGGCCGGTGCGCGACGAAGTGACGGCACTGTGACCCGATTGCCCAGCAGCGCGCCAACCTTGCCCGCCCTCTGTCGCAGTTGCAGTGGTAATCGAATCATTTCTCGTTGATTTCCAGGATTTTGTTACCACGCCGACGCAACGGCACGCCGTGTGCAATACACGGGGTGAAAATCAACCTCCAACCCTCACACAAGGAGACACCACCATGCACATCATTCGCTACACCTATCCCACCCGCAGCCTCGCCCCCGCCTTCCGCTTCTCCGGTCGCAGTCCTTGGAGCGGACTCGAGAGCGAGATGGATCGGCTGTTTGAATCCGCCCTTACCGGATTCGGCACGACGGCCGCCGCAACGTCCTTCCCGGTCGATCTCTACGAAGACGGCAACGCCACCTACGTCCGCGCCGAACTGCCCGGCGTCGAGCGCAAGGACATCTCGGTCGAGATGGTCGAGGGCGCGCTGACCGTCCAGGCATCCCGCAAGGAGAAGGTCGGCGAAAACGAGCAATCCGTCTCGCTGAGCCGCTCCATCGCGATTCCCAACGAGGTCGCGGCCGACAAGGTCGCCGCAGCCTATGAAAACGGCGTGCTGACCGTGACGCTGCCCAAGCCCGAGCAGGCCAAGCCGCGCAAGATCACCATCTCCGTCAACTGAACCCAATTCCAACCCACTCTTGGAGGACATCACCATGACGCTGTTCAACTCCCTGATTCCGAACTTCAACCGCTCCACGTCCGGCAACGAGCGCCCCGCTACCGAACCTGCGGAGCCTTCTGTCAAGCCTCTCTACGAGGCGCGAGAAACCGAGGAGGCCTGGGGCCTCACGGTGCAGCTCCCCGGAGTTTCGAAGGAGAACCTCGAGCTGACCGTGGACGAGGCGCAGATCCGCATCGTGGGCCGGCCCGCCTGGAAACAACCCTCCGACTGGAGCCTGCTCTATCGCGAGACCGCCGGAGCCCCCTACGAACTCGTGATCGACCACGACAACCTCGTGGACGCCGAAAAGATTCACGCCGAGCTCAAGGATGGAGTCCTGCGCGTCTCGCTCCCGAAGACGGCCGCGATCAAACCTCGGAAAATTGCGGTGAACTAAGGCTGCGTCGACCGGTCAGACCGGCCAACGCCAGTCGAACACGCCTTCGACTCACCGATCGTAACCCGGCGACCACCGCTGAAACAAGCGGGGCGCCGGTTTTCGTTTATGGGCATGCAAGCGTCCGGCAGGAGGTTGACTCCCCCCGCGCGCACGCCCATTGAAGCCGGACACACCCTTCCATGTCCCTGCGACGCATCCTCCTCTCGGCACCGATCCTGAGCCTGGCTAGCATCGCCCACGCCGCCGCCGCGGCCGCGCCCGCCAATGCCCACGCTGCCGCGACGGCGACCCCCGACCTGCCCGAGCGGCTGGTCGACCTCCTGCTGGAACGTGTCGGCGTGAGCACCACGGGCGGAAACACCGCCACGCACTGGAGCATTTTCGCCGGTGTCCTGGTCGTCGCCTGGTTCACGAGGAAATTTGTGACGACGGCGGTGTTCGCGGTCCTCAAGCGCCTCGCTGCGCAGACCGAGACGACCTTGGACGACAAGCTCTTCCCGGCCCTAGAGGATCCATTCAAGAGCATGGTGTTCGTGATCGGCAGCTATGCCGCGCTCAAGGTCCTCAGGATGCCGGCGCCGCTCAGCCACCTCGTCGACGTCGCATACAAGATCGCGTTCCCGGTCGTGATCTTCTGGGGCATTCTGCGCACGATCGACGCGGTGATCGAACATCTCGGCGAGCTGGCCAAGAAGAAGGGCATGGGCATCGCGGCCTTTCTTCCGCTGATCAAGAAGACCGTCATCGTGCTCTCGGTCGTCGTCGGTGCGCTGACGGTGATCCAAGGTTTTGGATACGACGTGAAGACATTCCTCACCGGACTGGGCATCGGCGGACTGGCCTTTGCCCTGGCGGCGCAGGACACGCTGGCCAACCTGTTCGGCTCGCTCGTCGTCGCGGTCGACCAGCCTTTCCGCGTCGGTGATTTCGTCCAGATCGGCAGCCACACGGGCACGATCGAGGACATCGGAATGCGCTCCACCAAGGTGCGCACCGCGGCGCGGACTCTCATCGCGCTCCCCAACCGCATGGTGGCCAACGAGGCGATCGTCAATTTCAGTCGCATGCCCCAGCGACGCATCGACGAAACGGTCGGGCTGACCTACGACACGACGCCCGAGCAGATGGAGCGCTTCCTGCCCGACCTTCGGAAACTGCTTCGCGACGACCCGGACCTGCATACGGAATCCATCTGGGTGTGTTTCGCGGGCTACGGCGACTCATCGCTGAACGTCGAGATCATCTATTTCACGGCCAGCCCGAGCTGGGAGAAGCACCTCGAGATCAAGGAGCGGATCAACCTGAAGATCATGCGCCTGGTGGCTGACCACAAGCTGGCGTTCGCGTTTCCCACGCGCACGCTTCAGCTCGACGCCGGCTCAATCAACGCGCTGCGCCCCCCGGCCGCGCGTGCATGATGCCGCTCAGGCAGCCGCCGCCGCACGCCGAAACCTCGGGGCGAGCTGCAACAGCACATTGGCCGCGGTGATGAGGGCGCCTCCCACCAGCAGGCTCCAGGTGAGCGTCTCGTTCGCGTAGGAGATTGTGGCAATCCGGGAAAAGAGCGCGGGGAGAGCCAGGGCCATGAGGGAGCCGAAGATCGGTTCCACGCAGTAGATGAGCCCGGCTTCCGTCGCCGAAATTTTCGGCTGCCAGGTGTTCATGAGCAGGAAGGCGCCGAGCGTGCAGAACACCGTCAGCAGTCCGTTGAACAGGAGCAGCGACGCGGAGCTCCACGGCAAGGCCAGCGCCGCGGCCGACGGAGCCGTCGCGACGCCCATGACCGCAAACACCAGGGCCTCGGTCGCGAACAATACGAGCGTGATGCGCTCGGGCCGGTTGCCCAGGAACCGCGGCTGTTCCAGGGTGAGAATCTGCCCCATGAAGAACAGGGAGCTGGCCAGCGTCTCGAGTTCGCCCCGGCCCAGGCTCAACTCGAGCCAGTCGAAGCGCCCCAGGATCGCGGATCCCGCCATCACGAGCGCGCAGCAGATCCAGACCAACGCGCCAGGATTGCGCCGCCGACGCACCGCGAGATACACGGGGATCAGGATCGCGTAGAACTGCGTCAGGAACGCCGAGGTTGACGCCGCCGTGAACTGCAGTCCGTCGTTCTGCAGCAGCATGCCGCCCGCCGCGAACAGGCCGAGCTGCACGCCCTGCCTGAGCTCCAACGCGGTCGTCCGCCCCAGGCCACGGGCCTGCAGCACCAGCAGCACCGCCGCAGCCATCAGCATGCGCGGCGCCACGCTCATGGCCGTGATGAACGCCGAACCGCTGCCGGGCGCCAGCCGGGCCAGCTCCAGGGTCATCGCCTTGATCGTCGGGAAGCTCAACCCCCAGAACAGGTTCGCAAGCAACAGCATCGCGATCGCTCGCGCGTGCCCGCCCTGACGGGCTGTGGTCGTATCGGTCGGACTCATCGGTGGAGCCCATCACGCTGCCGGCCCCGCCGCCGGCGCGCAAGCCGGGTCCGAGACGCAAAAAAACCGCCGGCGCGAACGCACCGGCGGTTCGGGTGGAAAAGTGAAAAATCAGGAAACGTGGCCCGAGACGAGCTTGGTCATCTCGAACATGCTGACCTTCGACTTGCCGTTGAACACCGCCTTGAGGGCGGCGTCGGCGTTGATCATCTTCTTGTCCTTCTTGTCCTGAAGGCCGTTCTTCTTGATGTAGTCCCACAGCTTCTTGGTGAGATCGGTGCGGGGGAGGGGCTTCGAGCCGACGACCGCGGCGAGGGCGGCATCAGGCTGCACGGGCTTCATGAACTGGGCGTTGGGTTTGCGTGCGGATTTTTTGGCCATTGTGATAGTTGGGTTGATTGGAGATTCGCTTAAACTTTAAGCGACCTGCGTTCTAGAGCGAAAAACGCCCTCTTGCCGAGTGAAAAATCGCGTAGTTCCGAGGGGCGAATCGGGCTTTACGAAAGCTTGACACCCGGCCCTCCGCGGATCACGGCCCCGCGTCCGCCCTCGCGAACTGCCGATGCAGCCTCGCGTAGTGGCCGTTCAACGACAGCAGGGACTGGTGTGTACCCGATTCCAGGATACGCCCGCCGTCCATGACGAGCACCAGGTCGGCGCCCCGGATGGTCGACAGGCGGTGCGCGACGACGAAGCTCGTGCGCCCCTTCAGCAGCTCGGCCAGCGCGGTCTGCAGGCGCGCCTCGGTGAGGCCGTCGATCGAGCTGGTCGCCTCGTCGAGGATGAGCAGGCGCGGGTCGGCGATCATGGCGCGGGCGAAGCACACGAGCTGGCGCTGCCCCTGCGAGAGGCCGGCGCCGCGCTCGCCCAGCGACGTGTGCAGGCCGCGCGGAAGCGCCTCGACCATGTCCAGGCAGCCCAGGCGCGCCACCACGTCGCGCACCTCCGCCTCCGTCGCGCCCGGGCGCGCCAGCCGGATGTTGTCGAGCACCGTGCCCGTGAAGAGGAAGTTCTGCTGCGGCACCATTCCCATCTGGCGGTGCAGCGAGCGCGAGGAGACCGAGCGCAGGTCCATGCCGTCGACCAGCACCGAACCCGCGGTCGGAATGTAAAACTTGGATACAAGGCCCACCACCGTGCTCTTGCCGCTTCCGGTGTGCCCCACGAGCGCCACCGTCTGCCCCGCCCCCGCGCGGAAGCTCACCCCCGAGAGCACGGGACGGCCCGCCTCGTAGGCGAAGCCCACGTCGCGAAACTCCACCTCCACGCCCGCGCGCACCGGCCTCGGGTCCGGCAGGTCGGGGATGCCCGGCGCCTCCTCCCAGTCCGGCTCCGTGTCCAGCAGGCGGAAGACCCGCTCCGCCCCCGCCATCGCCACCAACGCCTGGTTGTACTGGTTGCCGATGACGTTGATCGGCGAGAAGAACAGGTTCGCGAGGAAGAAGAACTCGATGAGGCTCGCGAGCGTCATCTCCCCGTGCGAGACGCGCCAGCCGCCGAAGACCAGCAGCACCGCGACAAAGAACTGGCTGTTGAGCTCAAGCAGCGGCTGCAGGATCGCCGAGGTGCGGGCCAGCGCGACGCTGTACCGAGAATGGTCCGCGAGCAGCGAGCGGAACAGGCCCGCGTTGGTCTCCTCGCGCACGAACCCCTGGGTCACGCGGATGCCGTTCACCGACTCGGCGATGGTCGCGGTGATTCGCGAGAAGCTCGCCTGCGTCGCTCGCGACCGGTGGCTGAGCCGCCCGTGGAAGCGCCGGTTCATGAGCCACAGCAGCGGCGCCATCGCCAGCACCACCAGGAACAGCGGCACGTCGCAGTAGGCCATGATTCCCGCCGCAAACAGCATCTGGCCACCCTGCACCGCCGTGACGAAGAAGACGTCCTGGATGCCGATGCGCAGGGCCTCCACGTCGCTGGTCACCCGCCCGAGGATGCGGCCCAGTTTGACGCGGTTGAAGAACCCCATGGGCATCGCCTGCACGTGGTCGAAGATCGCCTGGCGGAGGTTCTGAACGACCGTCTCGCCGATCTCCAGGGCGTACCGCTGCCGGAAGTGGAAGAGCCCATCGGTAAACAGCGCGAGAACCGCGTATCCAACGACACCCGCGGCAATGCCCGCGGCGTGCCGATGCGCGATCGGCCCCACGATCACAAGACTCACCACCCAGGTCAGCGCAGGCAGCTGGATCGAGCGGATGAGCGTGAGCACCAGAAGCGCACGGACCCGCGTCCTCACGTCTGCGGCGTACGTGAACATGCGGCGGATCAGCCCCCAGTCCAGCGGACGCATCGCGTCCTCCTCGTCCTCGTCGACCGCGGGACGGTGGATGATCATGAAATTCCGAAGCGAGCGCGGATCCTTCATGCCCCGCCTCCGTTCCCCGGCGCGGCCGGAGTCTCGTCGCCGAGCGTCGCAGCGTCGACGAGCTGGAGGCTCGCAACGTGCCGGTACGGGCCGGGCACCCGCATGAGCTCCTCGTGGGTGCCGCGCTGCACGATGCGGCCGTCGTCCATGACGATGACGAGATCGGCGCGGCGCAGCGTGCTGAGGCGGTGCGCGACGATGAAGGTGGTGCGGCCGGAGATCGCGCGGTCCAGCGCCTCGAAGATCTCGTGCTCGGTCTGGCTGTCGATCGCGGCCGTCGGATCGTCGAGCAGGAGGATGGGCGGCTCGAGCAGCACGGCCCGCGCGATGGCGAGGCGTTGCCGCTGTCCGCCGGAAAGGTTGCTACCGCTCTCCCCCAGGACGGTGTCGTAGCCCTTCGGAAGGGCCTGGATGAACTCGTGGGCGGCGGCGATGCGCGCGGCCTTCTCGATCTGTTCGCGCGTCGCCTCGGGGTGTCCGAACGCGATGTTGGCAGCGACCGAGTTCGAGAACAGGAAGCTCTCCTGGAAGACGATTCCGATCGCACGCCGCAGGGTCTCGAGGTCCAGGTTTCGCACGTCGTGCCCGTCGATCAACACGCGTCCCCGGGTCGGATCATAGAACCGCGGGACAAGGCTCATGAGCACGCTCTTCCCCGCGCCGGTCGCACCCAGGATCGCCACGCACTGGCCCGGCGCGACCTCGAGGTCGACGTCGTGGAGGACCGGGTCGATGCCGTCGTACGCGAAGCTCACGCGCTCGAACCGCACGCCGCCCCTCAGTCGCACCGAATGCAGCGCGCCTGGCGCGGACTTCACCTCCACGGGCGCCGACAGGATCTCGTAAACCCGGCGCGCGCCGATGAGCGACTGCTGCACCGAGTTGACGATGTTGGCCACGTTGTTGACCTGCCCTGAGAACTGGTCGAGCAGACCCGCGAACACGATCATGCCGCTGCCCAGTGCCAGCTTGTTCTGGACCACCAGCCAGCCGCCGTAGCCCAGCAGCGCCATCATGTTCAAGCGGGTCAGGAAGCCGACGGCCGGCGAATACAGGCTCACCTGCCAGAAAACGTTCCGCTGCTGCGCCAGGATCGCCCGGTTCGCCGCGACAAACCGCTCCCGGTTCTCCTGTTCCCGGCCAAACGCCTTCACCACCCCGATGCCCTGGATGGTCTCCGAGAGGTGCTGGACGAGTGTCTCGACAAGAGTTCGATTCTCCGCGTAGCGCGGCTGGATGTGCCGCGAGAACCACGCCGACAGCACCGCAAGCACGGGCGTGGTTGCCAGACAGGCGAACGTCAGCGGGATGCTCAGACGCGACATGTAGATGATGTAGACCGTGAGCGAGATCAGCATGATCACGCTCGGGATGAGCACCTGGTCCACGAACATCCGCACCGCCTGGACGTCGCCGGTAACGCGGGTGATGATCGAGCCGGTCGTGTTCGCGTCGAAGAAGCGAAAGCTCAGCCGCTGCAGCTTCTCATACACTTCGCCACGCAGGTGAACCACGAGGTTTTGCTGCACGAGCAGGTTGACCGTGATGGAGTGAAGGTAATTGAGGACCGAACGCAGGAGCGCAAAGAGGAGGATGCAGCCACCGAGCACAAGCAGGACGGTTTCGGTTTTCCCATGCTCCAGGAACGAGGCCGGCAACAGCCCCTCCGAGAGTGGAGTGCCCTGCACCTTGTGGCGCAGGAAATCGATGCCGATGCCCGTGAAATTGAGTCCGAACAGCCCCAGCACCAGGAGAACGATCTGCAGCCCCAGCACCGTCAGGCAGCGCACGCGATAGCGCCAGGCCAGGCCGAAGAGCCACCGGATCAGGGTGCCGTTGCTCGGGCCGGGCGCGGGACTCGTCGCAGGGTTGGACGATGCGGGCGTCATGGAAACGGCGCAGGATCCCATTCCGGCGCAAAAGCGCAACGTGGTTTACACCCCGGGCACCACGACCATCCGGTCAGGGCGCCGCACCGCCCGGCCTCAGACCCTGCTCGCCGACGCGACGCTGCTGCTCGGCTTGCTGCTGGCGCAGCAGCCGCCGCCGGCGCACTTCGGCCGCAAAGGCTTCCATGCGCCTCGCCTCGTCCGCCGCCGTCGGATTCAACACCACCGGAAACACCGGACCGCGCGGCCCGGCGGCGGGATTGACCACCAGCGGCGCGTTGGTCGTCTTGGGCCTGATCATCGTCAGGCGGAGCAGCTGCCCGCCCTGATCCACGGACACCACGTCGCCGACGGGCGTCACCTCGTGGGACTTCACCTCGAACGGCGCGCCGGGCTGGTTGAGCCGAACCCAGGCGGATTTCTTCGTGGCAAGGTTGGCGATGTTGAAATAGTCGACGCCGTCGATCTCCAGAATGCCCCGAAACTCGAGGTTCTGCACCGGTCCCGGGCCACTCGACTGGGACGCGGAAATCGGCATGAACGGCGAATCCGTGCTGAGCCCGGCGTGCACGCACAGCGGCTGTGCGAGAAGGAGCGCCATAAAGATGGGGAGAAGGAGGCGGTGGCTTGCGTGCGCCATGGGCTGAGAAGACTAAACTGACGCCGGAGGGCCGGGTCAAGTGACGCCCATGCAAAGTCAATTGCCGCCCGACATCACGCCATACGGTAGCACTTGAGTTTCAAGAACACGCAAACGAGCAGGACCTCAGCCTCCCGCATCCCGATCCGCCTTGGCGAGCACATCGGCCACGACCCGCATCACCTGCTGGACATCAAAGGGCTTCACCACTCGCGCGCAAAAGCCGTAGTCCCGGAAGTTGGCCACCACCGGATCGCTCGAATAACCGCTGGCCACGATGGCCCTCACGTCGGGATCGAACTTCCGGATCTCCGCAAGCGCCTGGGCGCCGCCAAGATCGCCAGGGACCGTGAGGTCCATCATGAGCGCATCGGGCGGAGAACCCCGTTCCCATTGTTCACGGTAGGCGTCGAGGGCCTCGCGACCATTCGAGGTCGACACGACCTCCAACCCCGCCCTGCGCAGCACATGCCCGAGGAGGACCCGGATCGGCTCCTCATCGTCCATGATGAGAATGCGGCCGCCAAGCTGGGTTGCGGGAGCGCTTAGCACCGTGCCCGTCTCCACGCGCTCGCCGCGCAGCGCGGGCAGGCGGATGACGAACCGGGCCCCGCGGCCGGGTTCCGACTCCACGTCGATGCAGCCCTTGTGGCGCCGGACAATCGAATAGACCGTGGCCAGTCCCAGTCCGCTGCCGGTTTCCTTGGTCGTGAAATACGGCTCGAAGACGCGCGAGAGAGCCTCGGTCGGAATGCCCGAACCCGTATCCTCGATCGAGATACGAACGTAGTCGCCGGCAACGACCGGCAAGGCCGAGCCCAGCGGCACCAGTTCATTTGACGCGGAGAGCTTCACCACGCCTCCGCCCGGCATCGCCTGGACCGCGTTGATGACCAGGTTCTGGATGATCTGAGCGAGCTGGCCACGGTCCGCATTCGCAGGCCAAAGACCCTCCGGAAAATCGAATTCGCAGCGCACCCGCGAACCGCGAACCGCAAATTCGGCCACTTCCGTCGCCACATCCGCGAGTTCGACGGCCGCCCGCACGGGCTCCCCGCCCTTTGCAAAGGTGAGCAGCTGCTGCGTGAGGCCCCGGGCACGATCGGCGGCGCGGTGCGCCTCCTGTATGAACAGGTGCGCCGGCGATTCCGCGGGCACCTCCGAGCGCGCCAGGCCCAGGTTGCCCATCACGGCGGTCAGGATATTGTTGAAGTCGTGCGCGATGCCCCCCGCGAGCAGGCCCACCGACTCGAGCTTCGACGCACGCTGGAGCTGGTTCTCGAGACGACGACGGTCGGTGACGTCGCGAATCACGACCACGGCGCCAAGAACGACGCTCTGGGGATCGCGCAGCGGGACGACGCACCCCTCGACGTCGACCACCCTGCGCCGGTCCAATCGGATCGCCGCGCCCACCGGAAGATCAACCGCCTCGCCGTCCCTGAGCACAGGCCGCACGGGCCAGTCGAGGTCGCTTCCCGTGGTGGCATCCACCAGGCAACACAGGTCGCTCACCAGCCGCCCATGCAAATCGTCGGACGAGACAGACAGGAGGATCTCGGCCGCACGATTCACATAAAGCACGGTGCCGTCGAGGCCGAGAGTAATGACCCCTTCCTCCATCGCGCGAAGCGTCACCGCAAGCCGCTCCTTCTCCGCCGCCAGCTCCCGCTCCGCGGTGCGCCGCGCAGTGATGTCCGTAACGACGCCCACCGCCTGCCAGGCGTTCGGACCCGCTGGCTTCACCGCGACCTGCTCGTGAAGCCAGTGCACGCCCGCCTGCGAGAAAAAACAGAATTCCTGCTCGTATCCGGGCGCGCCGGTCAGGAACGCCGCCGAACTGCGTTCGTTAAGCGAGGCCATGTCGGGCACGTTCTGCTCGCTCCACAGGATGTTGCCCTTTGACGCGGGGTCGTAGCCGAAGAGCTTGCGGTACAGCAGGGAATCCGGGATGGCCAGCCGCCAGGTGAACGCCCCGGTGGACTCGAGCGTGACGTCTGCAAGCCAGAGCATGCAGTCAACGCCCATCAGGATCCGGTTCAGTCGTTCCTCGGTCTCCCGTCGGGCCTGGTCCGCACGGTACCTCGAGGAGACGTCCATCATCACGCCGGCCAGATGCCAGCGACCCGGCCCCAGGCTCGAGATGGACACCTTCTCATGGATCCAGAACACCTCCCCATTCGACTCGCGGATGAGCTTGAACTCCTGGTCGTATCCGGGCGCTCCCGACAACATCGAGCCCTGGCTGCGGCGGTTGTTCTCAGCCAGCGACGGCACCTGGAACCCCGCGTAGATTCGCCTGGGATCGGCCAGTCCGGTCTCTCCGAAGATCCTGCGGCGAAGGCCCGAGGGGGGAAGGTCGAAGCTCCAGTTCCACACGCCGTCCAGGTGCGAGACATCGGCCTGCCACAGCAGGCAGTCTGTCTGCTCCAGGATCCGCTGCAGCTGTTCGGCGCTCTTGCGTCCGGCGTCCTCGAGGCGGTGCCGCTCGGTGATGTCGGTGACCACTCCGAGCAGCCGCCACTTCCGATCCCCCCGGCGATGGATGGCCGCCTGCTCGAGCAGCCAGGCGGGCCCGCCGTCGGCGATAAATCGAAATTCGTGGCGGTAGCCGGAATGCCCCGCCTCGATCGCCCCGGCGACCACGCGCTCCATCGCGGCGTGATCCGGCACCCGGTCGGGATTCCAGAGTCTTGCCGCGCCGAAAGCATCGCCGATGCCGAGCAGCCGCCCGGCCTGGGAGATGCGACGCGAGGTCACCTGCCAGCGCAGTTGTCCGTCGGATGCCCGCGCCACGTCGGCGGACCACACCAGCACGCTCGCGCCCTCGAGCACCTCGTCGGTCATCGCCGCCTCCTCCAGGCGCCGCCTCGCACCGTTCAGCTCTGCTCTCGCCCGGCGCCACAGCACGCCGACCGCGAGTGCCGCCGCCGCGAGGGCAAACACTCCGAGATCCAGCGAAGGCCCTGCGCCCGCAGGTGGTTTTCCGACAGCTCCATACGCGCAGACGCCCGCGACCGCGGCGGCAAATCCAGCCAGCCGCGCGGTCCCGAGACATCGGCGCCGCAGGCCGGCAGGAAGACGAGGAGCGTCCATGACAACGTTGATTTTTAGGTTCCCTCCGGCATCTGGACCGGTGCGGGATCAGGCGGGACCGTAGCCGCTGCCGGCCGGACCGGCAAACCCCTAACCGGCGGTAGAAACACCTGCGTCCAAGCGGGGAACTCTACGGACCCACCGTGCGTATCGGGTCGCCCGACACACGCAGCCGAAGCGAATGCACGCCCCGAAGGGTCACAGCCCCGAGCACAAGCACGCCCCCGACCAGGGCCCACGGCGACGGCCGTTCGCCCCGCACCAGAAACACCCAGACCGGGTTGAGCAGCGGCTCGATCACCGGGATGAGGACCGCCTCAAGCGCGGTGACATGCCGGATCGCCCGCGAGTACAGCCAGTAGGAGCAGCCCAGCTGCACGACGCCCAGCAGCCCCAGCGCCCCCAGGCCCACGGGCGAGGGCAGCGGTGACGACAGCATCCAGGGAATTCCAATCAGGAACGTGAGCCCGTTGCCCAGGATGATCGATTCGACCGGAGACCCGTCCTTCTGCCTCCGAAGCAGCATGGTCATCGCCGCAAACGCCACGCCGCTCGCAAGCGCCACCAGGATGCCCAGCGTATTCGTCCACTGGAGACCGCCGTCCGCGAAGAACAGGGTCATCCCCCCAGGACGACCCCGATCGTGAGCCAGTCCGCCCGCGTCGCCCGCTCGCCCAGGAACCAGGATCCGAAGAGCGCGATCCACACCGGCGCGGTGTACTGCAGAAGGATCGCGTTTGCCGCGGTGGTCAGCTTGGTCGCCGCCACAAACGTCGCCGTGCACGCCGCATAGGCGACGGCCGCCCCCACCTGAATGGGCGAGAAGGTGAAGCGCAGGTTTCGATTCGTCAGCAGGAGAAACACGGCCGCGATCACGCCGCGACCGCCCGCGACGGCCAGCGGCGGCCAGTCGACGGTCTTGATCAGCAGCCCTCCGAGACTCCACAGGAATGCGGCCGCGATCAGCTGGAGCACGGCGCGGCCGTGGGCCTGCCCTCTCATTGGCAAACCCTCCCGTCCACTGACTCAGGGCCTTCGAGCCCGACACAAGGGTGCATCCTCCACCCCATGACCGCGCACTGCGGGTTTGGCACGCGAAAACGGAGCCGACTCCGGCTCTACGCGGAACGCACTCCCTCCTCGCGCCCCTGGGCTACACGCAAGGTCCAGTGCTCGAGCTTGGCCCTCAGTTCCTCGGGATGGATCGGTTTGCTCAGATAGTCGTCCATGCCCGCGGCGAGGCAGCGCTCGCGATCGCCCGGGAGGGCGTTGGCCGTCAGCGCGATGATGATCGGCTGCCGGTCGCGCGCAACACGCCGGCGGATCTCCTGCGTCGCCACCAGGCCATCCATCTCCGGCATCTGCATGTCCATCAAAACCATCTTGAAATCCCGGCGCTGGACCGCCTCGACGGCCTCCACCCCGTTGACCGCCAGCGTCACCCGCCAGCCCATGCGCTTGAGCATCGTCATGGCCACCCGCTGATTCACCGCATTGTCCTCGGCCAGCAGAACCTCCGGCTGTTCTCCGCCGGGAATCCCCTTTTCGGGAATCTGAGGCGGGCTTGGCTTGGGGTCCGCGGCGGGCTGCCCCGCCGAGGCCCGGGCGATAACCCGTTCGAGCGATTCCAAGAGCAACCGAGGCTTGAGCGGCTTGGAAACACTGGCGTCCGGGTCCAGCTGCGACATCGCCGCCATGCGTTCACCGAGCGGACTGATCACCACCAGCGGAATGCGTCTGTGCTTGGTTTTCTGCGCCAGCGCGCCGTGGTCCACCACCGCCGAGTCCACGACGACTGCGTCGAGCCGGCCTGCGGACTGCACGGCAGACACGGCGTCGATCGCCGACTCCGCAACCTTCACGTCCGCGCCCCAATTTTCGAGATGCGCGCGCAGCAGGCGCCTGCCGTTGCCCGGAGGAAGCATCAGGACCACCCGGCGGCCGGCGAGCGGCTTGGCCTGTGCACTCGGCTCGCCCACAGCCTCCGCCATGCACGGCAGGACAAAGGTGAAGGTGGAGCCGATGCCCTGCATGCTCTCGGCCCAGATCCGCCCGTCCATGAATTCGACCAGGCGCCGGCATATGGCCAGCCCCAGGCCCGTGCCGCCGAATTGTCGGGTCGTCGACGAGTCGACCTGGCTGAACGATTTGAAAAGCCGGTCCATGCGATCGGGCGGAATTCCTATGCCCGTATCGCGCACCGAAAACTCGACTTCCACTTGCGAGATGCCCGAGGGATCCGCCTCCTCCGTGTCCGGCGCGACCTCCGGATGCAGCGGGCGCACCACGACCTCGACCTCGCCGCTCTGGGTGAACTTCACGGCGTTGGCGAGCAGGTTCACGAGAATCTGACGCAGCCGCGTCACGTCTCCGATGACGATCCCCGGCACGCCCGGATCGATCCAGCAATGCAGGTCGAGCTTCTTGTCGGCCGCGGTCGGCGCAACGATCTCGACGGCCGACTCGATGCACTCGGCGAGCGCAAAGGGCTGGCTCTCCAGATCGATCCGGCCCGACTCGATCTTCGAGAAATCGAGAATCTGGTTGATGATCTGGAGCAGCGATTCGCTGGCCGTCCGGATCGTGCTCGCGCAATCGCGCTGCTCGGGGTTGAGGCTGGAATCGAGCAGCAGGCTGGCCATGCCGATGACCGCATTGAGCGGCGTCCGGATCTCATGGCTCATGTTCGCGAGGAAATCGCTCTTGGCCCTGGCCGCGTCGAGGGCCTCGTCCTTCGCCTGGAGAATCTCCGTTTCCCAACGCTTGCGCTCCGAGATGTCCTGGAAGGTCCCGAAGATGCGCACCGGGCGTCCCGCAAACAGGTCGACCTTCCCGATCGCACGCACCCACAATCGTTTCCCCGAAACCGTGTCGATCTGCAGTTCGTAATCCCAGCCCTGCCCGTGGTTGATCGAGCGCTCAACCGACTCCCGGATGATCTGACGGTGCTCCGGCACATAGAATCCGATCGCCATGTCGACGTCGACCGGCACGTCAGTCGCCAGGCCGTGAATGGAATAGGTCTCCTTGGACCAGGTCAGTTTGCGGCTCTCGATGTGGTACTCCCAGCTTCCGATGCGCGCCAGGTGCTGCGCCTCGTTGAGCTGCGCCTCCGACGCCCGGAGGCGCTGCTGGGCGAGATATTTCTCCGTGATGACCTCGGAGAAGATCGTGATGCCGCCGATGTCGCCATCCACCCGATACCACGGATGACATTCCCAGCGGATCCACTCCTCCTTGCCATCGGGCCGCATGAAGCGGTCCTCGTCGCGTCGCTCGATCGCGCCGCCCAGGCAGCGCAGGTAGGCATCGCGCCAGTGACGGGGAATATTCGGAAACATTTCCAGGTGCGAACGTCCGCGCAGGTCCTGGTCGGGGAGCCCGTAGTCGGTGATCCATCGATGCGAGGCCGCCACGTAGCACAACTCGCTGTCGAGCAGGGCGACGGCGGCCGGCGTGTGGTGGATGAACTCCTCGAGCTGGCGCTGCTTGGCCAGGAAGGCCTCCGTGGTCCGCTTCCGGGCCGAAATATTGGTCACCGAGGCGAGCGTGCACTCGAACGGCGCCTGGAACGTGCGCAGTTCGCTGAGCGACACCATCGCCGGGAATGGCGTGCCGTCCTTCCGGCGCAGGGTCCACTCTCGCGAACGTCCGTAATGCCGCGCCGTCTGCGCGTGCAGGACCAGCGCATCGGAGGGCGACACGGAACGTTGAAGCGCGATCGTTACATCCGAGGCCAGCGCCGCCAGCTCGGCCGCATCGAACAGGGTCGACGCATGGAGTCGTCCCACCACCTCGGACGCCCGGTAGCCGAAAAGTCGCTCTGCCGCCCGATTCATCAGGAGCACGACCCCGTCGACATTCCACGCCAGAAGCGCCACCGACGCCTGCTCGAATGCCGCCCGCATCAACGGGGCCCCACTGTCCAAAGAGGTGGGCGCCCCCGGCACTGCTGGGGCCGCGGGTGGGGTCGGGCGTAAATCCATGCTCCGCTCAATATCGACCGCGCCACGCGGCGCTTCAATCCCGGTTTTGGCGAAAAAACCCGTAGGATTTCCGCGTCGCCCGCGCTCGACGCAGGAACAAAAACCGCGATGATCGCGTCCGCGATGCTCCCCCAGAGTAGCCTCCCCACGTCGCAGCGTCCCCGCTCGACCCGCCTGTCCCCGCCCGCCGTCGCGCACTGGGTTCTGGTTGTCCTCGCATGCATCGTGTTCCGTCCGGGCACCCGGGCCGACTCACCACTCCCATCGTTCCATCGCGGCGAACACCCTCGGCTGTTCTTCGGCCCGGAGGACGTGCCCGGCATCCGTTCGCGCCTGGATTCGCCCTTTGGCCACGAAGTCTCCCGGCGTCTCGACACGCTGCGCAACGCGGATGCCCCCGCTTGGCTCAGGACCCAGGTGGCCGTAGGCTGGGCCCTGCGTTACGCCTGGCAGGGCGACCAGGCCGCCGCAGCCCGGGCGCTCGATCTCTGCGAGGCATCCCTTGCCACGCCCGAAACCGGTCCCGAGTCGGGTCTCCCCCTCTGCGAAACCCATGCCGCCAAGGTCGCGGGCCTGGCCGTCTGCTACGACCTCGCACAAGCCGCATGGCCACGGAACCGGCGCGACGCGATCGCAAGCGCACTGCTGACCTACGCGCTCAATCCGGTGCTGCCCGCCGACAGCGCGGCGCGCTCCCCCGCCGGCGGCGACTTCGTCCTCGCCCAGGCCGCCTCGGGTCTCGCCGCCCTCGCCATCGAAGGCGATCCGGGCGTACCCAGGGACGCGGCGGCCGCAGCCCTCGCGGTTCGCGGCGTCGTCGCACGCTACCTCGCCTCGCTCGGCGATCACGGCTGGCCCCGCGAGGGCTTCAATCAACTTCGCATTCCCCTCAGCCAGGGCCTCGGCGCCTTCCTCGTCGCTTGGCGGCGCAATCACGGAGAAGACCTGCTGGCCGCCTCGCCCGCGCGGCACTGGCCCGCGCTCTACGCCACCCTCCTGATCCCACCGGCCGCGCCCGGCCGCGTGCCCGACCTTCCCTTCTTCGGACTCGCCCCATCGATCGACGGCCGCGTGCCCGGCCCACGCTGGATGGAAGGGCCTCTCGCCGGAGGCGACACAAGCCTCCTGCTCGTGCTCGCCGACGCCGGCTCGCGCGCGGCGCTCGAGTGGACGTACCGCCGTTGCTTCGGTCCGGACGGCGACGGCAGCCTCGACATCGTCAAACCCTCCGACGCCATCTTCGCCCTCGAGGGCAGCGGTGCCATCGACGCGCCGGTCCAGCCCGAGACCCTGCTGCCTCACGTCTGGGCCGACTCGACCCAGGGCATCTACGTGTTTCGCAACCATTGGACGGGCGCGGACGACGCGGTCGCGGCCATCAGCGCAAACGCCCGCCCCGCCAGGGGCCTGGCCACCTTCGGCGACGCCGGCTCGTTCCGCCTCCTCGCGCTCGGCGGCCGCTGGGCCGTCCAGCGCAACCGCGATGTCGACGATTTGGATACGACGTCGCCGCGGCGCGAGAACGTGGTCGCGATCCCCGGCACCCAGGGCTGGATGCCCGGGCGCGTGCTGCGCGCCGCAGGCCTGCCCGACGGCTCCGGCTCGGTCAGCCTCAACCTCGACGCAGTCTACACCGTCGCCTCCCCCAGTCCGCGCAGCCCGCGCCTGGAGCCGACCCAGGACATCGGAATCCGCGCCCTGCGCGCCTGGACGGTGGATTACTCCGGCGAATGCGGGGCGCCGGTTCTCATGGCCGTCGTCGATCACATCACCGGCGCACCCGCCCGACGCTGGCTCATGCACACCGAGGAGCGCGACATCCATCTGCGGCCGGACGGCTTCGATCTCGTGGCTGCCAACCACGCCACCCTTTCCGCCACCGTCATCTCACCGTCCACTCCCCGCCTTGGCGTCGAGCAGGGACGCTGGACCAGCACCATCTCCATCGTGAGCGACGGCGATTTCTTCGTCATCATGACCGTCGAGCCGCCGGGCGTTCGCCAGCCCGTCGTCTCGGCTTCGGGCTCGGGCCTCAATGCCCGCGTCCACGTGGGCGGTTGCACCCTCTACTTCGACGGCCAAAACGTGGCCATCGAGTAGGCCCTCCCGCGGTCAGCGCGCGATATCGCGCTGGTTCAGAACCTTGAAGCCGCGATGATTGAGGCTCTGCGAGGCGATCTCCGTATCTTCGACGTTGATCACCAGGGCCGACTTTCCCTCGGGCCGCTTGATGAAGCTGTAAACGTAGTGAATGTTCACCTCGGCCTCCAGAAGTGCCGCGAGCACGCCCTTGAGGTCGGCTTCGGCCGTGATCTCGACGGCGAGGATCTCCGTCTCATGGAAGGCGAATCCCCCCTCGACCAGCAGTTCCCTGGCCTTGTCCGGATCGTCGAGCACCATGCGGATGATCGCCGAGTCGATCGTGTCGAGCACCGTGATCGCCATCACGTGCACGTCATTTGCCTGCAGGCGTGCGATCAGGTCGCTGAGCCGACCGACGCGGTTCTCGGTGAACACGGAAAACTGCCGGACGGGATCCGCGGCGATGGACGTGCTGGGCGACGGCATGGCAGAGCCCCGACACTGGCAAGGCCCCGCGGACCGGTCAACGATGCGTTGCGCGACGAAACCGCCAGCGGACCTGCCTCAGGGCAGCTTGGCCTCGAGCACCTTCCGGGTCTGCGCGGCGCGGTACTCGTCCAGCGCCGCTTTGACCGTGGGATCCGACAGGCCGATCATTGCTGCGGCGAAGAGCGCGGCATTCACCGCACCGGCTTTTCCGATCGCGAAGGTGGCCACCGGAATGCCTCCGGGCATCTGCACCATCGAGAGCAGCGAGTCCAGGCCCTTGAGCGAGGCTGACTCCATCGGCACGCCAAGCACGGGCAGCGCCGTGAACGCCGCGGCGACGCCCGCAAGGTGCGCGGCTCCGCCAGCCCCCGCGATGATCGTCTTCAGCCCGCGCGACTCCGCACTGCGGCAGTACTCCATGGCCAGGTCCGGTGTGCGATGTGCGCTCATCACGCGCTTTTCATACGGGATCTTCAGCAGCTCCAGCGTCGAGGCGACGTGCTGCATCGTGTCCCAGTCGGACGTGCTGCCCATGATGATTCCTACCAGAGCCGTGGTTGGCATAGTGGAAAGTGACTACTCCCGATCGCAGGCTGCCCGCAAACGGATTCCACGCTGCGCAGTTACAACCGGGAGTTTCGGGGGGCTTGACTCCCGGTGGCGGGCCGTGAGCCTCGGCAGACTTCATGAATCTACGGTGGACGCTGAGACGGCTCAACCGCTGGGGCATCTCGCGACGAAAGCTCCGGGGCGGTCGACTGCACGGCCTGCTCGGCGATCGGTTCCTCCACCGCGACCTCTGGATTCCCTCCCGCGAGAGCCTCGCCCGCGCCTGGCTCATCGGCATGACGGTCACCTCGATCCCATTCCTGCCGCTGCAATCCGTCATCGCCTGCGGCATCGGCTTTTTCCTAGGCGCCAACCTTCCCGTCTGCCTGCTGCTGCAGTACCTTTCCAACCCCGCGACCGCATTCATCCAGGTGCCCGCCTGCTTCTTCGTCGGACGACTGCTGATGGGAGATCACCCCGCAGCCCTGTTGAGCCAGATCCACCACGGACCGATGGCATTGATGACGAGCGACAACCTGATTGCGATCTACCTCGGCGCGATCGTGATCGGCCCGATCCTGGGCGTGATCGGTTATTTCCTGACCCACCTCATCTGGCGCGAACGGCCCGCAGGCGGCAAACGCGGGACCACTCAGGCGTAGCGGTCCTCGGTCCAGGGATCCGCGGTGTTCGAATAGCCGCGCACCTCCCAGAAGCCCAGGCGGTCCTCGGCGAGAAATTCAATGCCGTTGACGAATTTCGCACCCTTCCACGCATAGAGTTTCGGTATGATGACACGCGCAGGGGCGCCGTGCTCGTGAGCAAGCGGCTTGCCGTCGAAATGCGTCGCCACCAGCACGTCGTCGTCCAAACAGGTCTCGAGAGGCACGTTGGTCGAGTAGCCGTCCGCTCCCGTGAAATACACGAAACGAGCCTCCGGAGCGGGACGCACGAGGTCGTACAGCGTCGTAAACGCGACGCCGCCCCACCGGCAGTCGAACTTGCTCCAGGTGGTGACGCAGTGAAAGTCGCTGACGTCCTCGACCGGCGGCAGCGCCCGAAAAGCAGCCCAGTCGAGCACCACGGGCACCTCGACCAAGCCCTTGATCGTGAGCGTCCAGGCCTCGGGGCTCGCATCCGGTCGCACGCCGAGATCGAGCACGGGGAATCCGTTCGTGATCGTCTGCCCGGGCGGAAGACGGTCCGCCGAGCGCACGTCGCGGGCACGGACACCCGAGGCTTTCTGTTTCTCGGCCCAGCGCTGCTTCGCGGCGATCAGTCGTTCCTTGGACATGGCCACAGGTCTGCCCGGCGCGAGCGCCGGCGTCCAGCACGCGAATCGAAATCGCGCAAACCCCTGGCATTGCAAGTCTCTGGATAGAGGCATGTCCGGGGTTCCGACGTCCCCTTCGGTGTGGAAAACGCCACGGCGCCCACTACGCTCGCACCATGAATAATCCGCCCACCGCACGCACGGAGGCCGGCTTCCTTCCCGTCGACGAGTCGCTCGAGCGCGCCGTTGCAGCCAAGGGACAGGAACTCTTCGCCCTGATGGCGAAACATCCGGCACCGGGCATCTTCTCAACCAAAGGCGTCTACGCGCGCCTCATGGAGTGGTCCCTGCGCGACCCGGACTTCAAGGCCCGGCTGTTTCGCTTCGTGGACGTCCTGCCCTCCCTCGACTCCTCAGCCGAGGTCGTCCGGCATCTCCGCGAATACCTCGGCGAGGACGCCGCCGAGCTCAACCCCGCGCTCCGCGTGGGTCTCGGCGCCGCCTCGCTCGCGCCCGGGCTCGTCGCGGGCCCGATCAAATCCCAGGTCGTCGCCATGGCGCGGCAGTTCGTCGCCGGCGAAACGCCCGGCGACCTCATCGACCGCTTCCTCAAGAACACCGGGGAAGGCATCGCCACCACGGTCGACCTCCTCGGCGAGACCGTCGTCTCCGAGTCCGAGGCCGACCAGTTCCTCGAGCGCAATCTCTCTATCTTCGCCGCCTTCGACGAGGCCGTGCGGAAACATCCGAAACCCGGCGCAAGCGACCTCGGCCCCAACGCCACGCCGCTGCCCCGGCTCAACCTGTCGGTCAAGATCTCCGCGCTCAGTCCCGACGTGCAGGCCGCGGACCCGGCCGGCTCCATCGAGGCGCTCAAGGGCCGCCTGCGGCCCATCCTGCGCCGCGCCGCGCAATCCGGCGCCTTCGTGAACTTCGACATGGAGAGCACCCGGCTCAAGGACCTCACGCTCGCGCTGTTCCGCTCCATCCTCGAGGAGGAGGAGTTTCACCACGCCCCCGCGGTCGGCATCGCCCTCCAGGCCTACCTGCGCGAGTGCGAACGCGACCTGCGCGAACTCATCGCCTGGGCGCGCACGCGAAACCGCCGCATTGGCGTGCGCCTCGTGAAGGGCGCCTACTGGGACAGCGAGACGATCCTCGCCGGCCAGCGGGGCTGGCCCCAGCCCGTGTGGTCGCGAAAGTCGGAGACCGACGCCAATTACGAGCTGCTCACGCTCAGGCTCCTGGAAAACACCGACGTCGTGTCGCCCGCGTTCGCCTCGCACAACGTGCGCTCCTGCGCTCATGCGATCGCCCGCGCACAGGTGCTCGGCGTGGATCCGCTCGCCTTCGAGTTCCAGGCGCTCTACGGCATGGCCGACGACCTCAAGCAGGCGCTCCGCCAGCTCGGGTATCGTGTCCGCGAATACTGCGCCGTGGGCGACCTGCTCCCCGGCATGGCCTACCTCGTGCGCCGCCTGCTCGAGAACACGAGCAACGAGGGCTTCCTGCGCCAGAGCCAGCTCGGCGAGTCCTCGCGCGAGCTGCTCCTTCGCAACCCCGTCGCCGTGCTGCGGGGCGAGCCGCCTGCCGCTCCGCGCATTGCGCGCACCTTCTCCAACATGCCGGCCGCCGACTTCACCCGCGAGGACGCGCGCCGCCGCTTCTCGGAGGCGCTCCACGAGGTCTCCCGGAACCTCGGCCGCGAATGGCCGCTGGTGATCGGAGGCCGCCGGCAGCGGGCGTCCGCCACCCTCCCCTCCGTCAACCCCGCGCGGCCCTCCCAGGTCATCGGACTCGCGGCACGCGGCACGACTGCCGATGCCGACGCCGCCGTCGCGGCCGCGCGCGCCGCCCAGCCCGCCTGGGGCCGCCTGCCCGCCGCCGAACGCGCCGCCGTGATCGAGCGCGCGGGCTCGCTGATCCGCGAACGCCGTTTCGAACTCGCCGCCCTCGCCACCCTCGAGGCCGGCAAACCCTGGGCCGAGGCCGACGGCGACGTCTGCGAGGCCGCCGACTTCTGCGGCTTCTACGCCGCCGAGATGCGCCGGCTCGGCGCACCGCGCATCACCCAGCCCGTGCCCGGCGAACGCTGCGACCAGACCTGGGTCCCGCGAGGCGTCGGCACCGTCATCGCCCCCTGGAACTTCCCCATCGCCATCCTCTGCGGCCTCACCGTCGCCCCGCTCGTCGCTGGAAACGCGGTGATCGTGAAACCCTCGCAACAAACCCCCATCATCGCCGCCGTCTTAGTCGACCTCCTGATCGAGGCCGGCGTGCCGCCCGGGGTCGTCAACCTCGTTTCCGGTCTCGGCCGCGACGTCGGCGCAAGGCTCTGCGAACACCCTCAGGTCGACTTCATCGCATTCACCGGCTCGCGCTCGGTCGGTTGCGCACTGTGGGAGGTCTCCGGTCGCACCGCGCCGGGCCAGGCCAACCTCAAGAAGATGGTCTGCGAAATGGGCGGGAAAAACGCGCTGATCGTCGACACCGACGCGGACCTCGACGAGGCCATCCCCGCCGCGCTCGCCAGCGCGTTCGGCTACAGCGGCCAGAAATGCTCCGCACTCTCGCGCCTGATCCTGCTCGACGGCGTGCACGACCGGTTCATGGAACGGTTCAACGCCGCCTGCGCGAGCCTTCCCGTGGGCGACCCCGCGCACCCGTCCACGTTCGTCGGCCCCGTCATCGACGAGGCCGCCCGCGCAAAGATCCTCGGCTACATCGAGCACGGCCGGCGCCAGTCGACGCTCGCCTTCCAGTCCACCCTCCCCGCGGAGCTCGCGGCATCGGGCGGCTACTACGTCCCGCCCACCGTGTTCACGGGCGTGAGGCCCGACCACGTGATCGCCCGCGAGGAGATCTTCGGCCCCGTGCTCGCGGTGCTGCGCGCTCGGACTCTCGACGAGGCCTTTGCGTTCGCAAACGACGCCGATTACGCGCTGACCGGCGGCGTGTTCTCGCGCAGCCCCTCCACGCTCGAGCGGGCGCGAGCCGAGTTCCAGGTGGGCAACCTCTACCTCAACCGCGGCATCACCGGGGCCGTCGTGGAACGGCATCCATTTGGTGGATACAAGATGAGCGGCGGCGGCACCAAGGCCGGCGGCACGGGTTACCTCGAGAACTTCCTGTTCCCGAAGGCCACCGCGGAAAACGTGATGCGCCGCGGCTTCGCCCCGCCCGAAGACTGAGCCCCGCCTCGGCCCGAGCCCGCCCGGAACCGCTTTCCCGGGCGGGCTCGGCCCCATTTCAGGAAGGCCGCACTACCCCCTGGCGGCCCGTCATTTGCCGCACACAACCCGCCGCCCCCGAGCACAGCCCGGACTAATTGCCGGACCGCCGCGCATAAGGCCTCCTGAAATTGCGCAGGCTTTGCCAAGCCGTGCGGAGCGCCTCTCCCCCGCTCCATGGTAAGCGTGATAGGTCCCGGTATTTGCTGGTCGTCGGTCACATGAAAGCGTTCCCCCGTTTTTACCCCTGCTTCGGAGCGCCGCTGCCCACGCTGCGGCATGCCACGGCTTGTCGGCGCGCTTCGGACAACGAGGGATCCCTCATCACCCCCCTCGACCACCATCACGGCCGGCCGCCCTCGTGGCGCCGGCCTCTTGCTTTCCCCTCAACATGAGCACCCACCTGTACCTCCAGTTGAACCCCGAGGCCCTGATCGCCTCGCATCTGCCCCCCGAGGCCTTCGGCACCTACCTCGCAGTAGGCACGCGCCAGCACTCCAGCGGCCAGGCCGTCTACTTCGAGTTGGACATGGACGCCGTCGGCGACGCCCTGCCCACGCGGGATATAGCGACGCGATGCGTACCCCACCGCGACGGCACGCCTCGCAAGTCGACCTACCTCACGATCTATCGCGCGCTCGAGCGCATCCCAGTCGCCGCACTCGGCAAGCTCTACCTCGCCACCCACGACGGCCGCGTGCTCGCCCTTTCGCCGACCGTCGCCCCGCGGGTCGTCGACCGCTGTTTCCACCTCTACCAGGAATTCTGCCCGGTCTGCCCGCGTGTCGTGTCGACCCTCGACCCCTCCGAATTCTGCGCGATCCTCACCGATCCCACGCAGCCCGTGAGCGTGCCCGCGATCGCGTTCGCCGAACTCGCCCTCGGGGCGCTCGCCACGGATCTGGACACCACCGACACCGGCAACCTGCCCTACTCGGACCTCGCGCACCTGCGCGATTGCCTGCGCGAACTCCAGGCCAAGCCCGGAAAACCGACGAAAGTCGCGGTCCGCAATGTGAGCGACGCCCTGCTCTACCGCACGATCCAGGGTGGCTTCTATGCAGGCGCCGGACGCGAGCTGAAGTACTACCCGATGCCGTCGCTCTCCGAACTCGAGAGCACTCACCACGACTGGTGGCGCTCCGCCCAGACCGCCTGAACCCAGCGCCCCGTTTCTACCCATTCGCATTCCTCCTCCCATGATCCAGTCCTTCCTCTCCTGGGCGAGAAAACCTCGCACCAAAACCGGATTCCTGGCCGTCGCGGCCGTCGGCTTCCTGGCCGCCCTCGTGGCCGGACCGCTCTTCGGCGCCGAGCCGGGGGGTAAGGCCGCGGAGCACGCGTCCGAGTCCACCTTCCATTGCTTCAGCCTGTTCACCGACCCGAGATACTCGCGGCTCGAGGTGATCGCCCTGTTCGTGGTGCTCGCGATCGCCATCGCAGGCCTGGTGTACGCGCTGATGCTCGTGAAACAGGTCACCAATGCCGACAAGGGCACGCAGCGCATGCAGGACATCGCCGCCGCGGTGCGCGAAGGCGCCGACGCCTACCTCTCCGCCCAGTTCCGCAAGATCGGTCTGCTGATCGCCATCATCACGGTGATCCTGTTCTTCACCACCCAAAGCCCGCTGCTCGCGTTCAAACTCGGGCGCGCCGGCGCCTTCCTCGTGGGCTCCCTGTTCAGCTGGTGCGTCGGCTTCGTGGGCATGCGCCTCGCCACCACCGGCAACCTGCGCGTCGCCGCCGCGGCACGCAAATCCTACGGCGAGGCCATGCAGCTCGGCTACCGCACCGGCACCATCACCGGCATGCTCACCGACGGCCTCGGCCTGCTCGGCGGCACGCTGATCTTCCTGGTGTACGGTGAACGCGCCTACGAGGCCCTCCTCGGCTTCGGCTTCGGTGGCACCCTGCTCGCCCTGTTCATGCGCGTGGGCGGCGGCATCTACACCAAGGCTGCCGACGTCGGCGCCGACCTCGTCGGCAAGATCGAAAAGAACATCCCCGAGGACGACCCCCGCAACGCCGCGACCATCGCCGACAACGTCGGCGACAACGTGGGCGACTGCGCCGGCATGGCCGCCGACATCTTCGAGAGCTACGAGGTGACCATCGTCGCCGCGATGATCCTCGGCCTCGCCTCCTTCGGCCACAAGGGCGTCATCTTCCCGCTGCTGGTTCGCGGCATCGGCGTACTCGGCTCCATCATCTCGACCTACACGGTCAAGGCCGGCCCCAACGATAACTCGGACACCGCGCTGAAGAGCGTGCACCGGGGCTTCTGGATCGGCTCAGCCATCTCGGTGGTCGGATTCTTCGCACTCGGCATGGGATACCTTCGCTTCGACGACGCCTACCTGGCGCTCAAT
The DNA here is from genome assembly GCA_027310745.1 of Opitutaceae bacterium. Taxonomy (GTDB): domain Bacteria; phylum Verrucomicrobiota; class Verrucomicrobiia; order Opitutales; family Opitutaceae; genus MWDT01. The sequence continues at coordinate 78,154 of DAIDAF010000004.1, forward strand.
CCGATGGCGAAGGCCGGCTTCCCCGGCGGCAATCCGTCCGCACTGCCGTTCTGGGCCAACTTCGGCATCGCCCACGCCGACATGCGCCCCGTGCTCACCTGCCTGATCGGCGTCATCCTCGCGATCACGTTGAACAAGGTCACCTCGTACTTCACGCACACCACCCACGCCCCGGTGAAATCGCTCGCGAAGGCCTGCCAGACCGGCCACGCGACCAATATCATCCAGGGCTTCGCGGTCGGTTATGAGAGCACGGTCGCCACGGTGGTCGTGATCGCCGCCGCCATCCTCCTGTCCTTCCTCTGCTACGCCGGCACGCCCCCGCTGTTCGTCGCCTACGGAGTCGCCATGACCGGAATCGGCATGCTCACGCTCACCGGCAACACGATCTCCATGGATGTGTTCGGCCCGGTCGCCGACAACGCCAACGGCATCGGGGAAATGGGCTACGATGCACAGGCTATGGAGGCCGAGGAAAAAGGCTCCTACAAACGCGCCCGCCAGATCCTCGCAGACCTCGACGCGGTCGGCAACACGACCAAGGCCGAGACCAAGGGCATCGCGATCGGCTCCGCCGTCATCGCCGCCGTCTCGTTGTTCGCCTCGTTCATCGCAGTCATCGCCGTCGGCAGCGAGGACAAGATCAATCAGATGACCACGAGCCAGTATCTCACCGAGGCGGGCAAGCTCACGGTCGCCCACCCGATGGTATTCATCGGCTTCCTGCTCGGGGGCGCCGTGCCCTTCCTGTTCAGCTCGATGCTCATCCGCGCGGTCGGCCGCGCGGCCTTCCTCATCGTGAAGGAATGCCGCGACCAGTTCCGCGACGCCGACATCTGGTCGGGCAAGAAGAAGCCCAACTACGGGCGCGTGGTCGACATCTGCACAAACACCGCGCAGAAGGAGCTCATCGGCCCGGGCTTCCTCGCGATCCTCACCCCGATCGCGGTCGGTTTCCTCCTCGGCACTCAGGCTCTCGGTGGCTTCCTCGCGGGCATGATCCTTACCGGACAGCTACTCGCCGTGTTCATGGCCAACGCGGGCGGCGCCTGGGACAACGCCAAGAAGTTCATCGAGGATGGCAACTACGGCGGCAAGGGCTCCGAGGCTCATAAGGCGGCCGTCACCGGAGACACCGTCGGCGACCCGCTCAAGGACACCGCCGGCCCGGCCATCAACCCCCTCATCAAGGTCATGAACATGGTCTCGCTGCTCACCCTGGCCATCGTGATCAAATACAACATCATCTCCGGCACCTCGTACCGCCTCGTCGGCCTCGTTATCGCCATCCTCTGCGCGGCGGCCATCGGCTGGGCGCTCTGGCAATCGAAGCGCGAGACCGCCGAGATGCGCGAAATGGAGCGCCATTTCACGAGCTGATTCCCCTGGACGCATCGCCGTCATCCCACCAAGCCGCGGATCTCCCGATCCGCGGCTTTTTCGTCGTATCCAGTAGAAACCGCCCAGTCCAAAAATTGCTCCTGATTTTAGGGACAGGCCAATTTCCTCCCGACAGTTGCCTGCATCTGCCCCGAGGCCTTCCCCCGTCCAACAGGGCCGTGCCACCCGTTAGGGCCTCCCGTTAGGGACAGGCAAATGAGAATGCCCAGCGGAGTATCCGCAGCTTCTGTGTCCGAGTGCCTCGGAATCTGATGCCCCCGGACGCCATCACTGCGATCCGGGAGCCTGAAACCCTCGCACCACGCGCCGTCCGCTCATTCGCCTGCGAGCAGGGCCTGCATCTTCTGCCGAATCTGCTGCTGCTTGAGTTCGAACTGCCGCTCGCGTTCCGCCAACGCCTTCTCGCGGGATACGAACGCCGTCGACTCGCCCTCAAACGCAGCCTTCTCGGCATCGAGCGCCGATTTGGCGTTATTGAGCTGGGCGAGCTCCTTCTTAAGATTCGCGGCGGCAGTCTGCTGGTCGCATTCGATCTGCTGCAGTTCCGCCTCGAAATCCCGCAGCTCCTGCTGTCGCCGCGCGACCTCGGTTTCCTTCTGCTCGAGCGCGGCCCGCGCCTCTGCCGTGCGCCGAACTTCCTCCTGCGCCGCTTTTGCCTTCGCCGCTGCGTCGTGCGCGCTCGTCTCGGCGTCGACGGCACGCTTCTGCGCCGCCACCAGTTCCGCGGCCACCTTGTCGGCCTTCTGCCGCGACACCAGCAACGCCGACTCCAGTTCACCCACCTGGGCGGCCACGGCTTCGCACTCAGCCTGCGCCTCCATCTGGGCCTTCTTGGCCGTCGCGATCTGTAGAACCGAGTCGGCAAATCGCTTTTTCTCCCCGGCGAGTTCCGATTCGATTTTCGAGCTCTTCTGGCGAAGCAGGAGCAGCTCCGACTCCGAATGCTCGAGCTGTTCGGTGACCGCCTGGAGTTCGTTTTTGGACGCGAGCCGGGCCTTGTTCAAAGCCTCACGGGCGGCGGCGAGATCGGCGCTTTCCTTTTCGAGAAGTGTCGCAATGCGCCTGACTTCCTCCTGGGCCGATGCGACCTGGGTTTCCGCCTGCCTTGCCCGCTGTGCGGCTTCCTCGCCGCGCTTTTTCTCCGCGGCCAGCGCCGTCTCCGACTTCGTCCCCTTCTGCCTCACTACCGCCAGCTCCGACTCGGCCTTTTCCAATTGGGCCTCCAGCGCCTCGTGCTCCGCCTTCAGTACAAGCTGCGCCTTTTGCGCCTGCGCCGTGGCGGCTTCCGTCCTCGCAAGGCGCTCCTTGAGTTCCTTGGTCGACGCGACTTCCGCGCCCACGGCCTTCTCGAGCTGGGCTTTTGCCGTCCGCGCCTCCTCGGTCTCGACACGAGACTTCACAAGTGCTTCGCGGGCAGCCTCCAGCTCCGAAGCCGACTTCGCGCTCTTCTGTTTCAAGACGAGAAGCTCCGATTCCGCGTTTTCCAGCTGACCGCCCAACCCGTCGCGAGCGGATTCAGCCGCAAGCAGTGCTTTCTGCCCCGCCTGTGCGCGCTCCTCCAGCCCGGCCATGTGCTTTTTCAGGGCGACAAGCTCGGCCTCCTGCCTGGAATCCTTCTGGCGCAGCAAGACCAGGTCCGACTCCGTCTTCTCAAGCTGCCCGACGAGCGCCTCGTGCTCCGCCTTCAGCGCGAGCTGCGCTTTTTGCGCCTGCGCCATGGCGGTTTCCGACCTCGCAAGGCGCTCCTTGAGTTCCTTGGTCGATGCGGCTTCAGCGCCCGCGGCATTCTCGAGCTGTGCTTTTGCCTTCCGCGCATCCTCGGCCTCCGCCCGAGACTTCACCAGCGCCTCGCGGGCAGCTTCCAGTTCCGCCGCCGACTTCGCGCTCTTCTGTTTCAAGACGAGAAGCTCCGATTCCGCGGTTTCCAGCTGACCGCCCAACCCGTCGCGAGCGGTTTCAGCCGCAAGCAGTGCCTTCTGCCCCGCCTGTGCGCGCTCCTCCAGCCCGGCGATGTGCTTTTTCAGGGCAGCAAGCTCAGCCTCCTGCCTGGAATCCTTCTGGCGCAGCAAGACCAGGTCCGACTCCGTCTTCTCAAGCTGCCCGACGAGCGCCTCGTGCTCCGCCTTCAGCGCGAGCTGCGCCTTCGCCGCATCCGCCGCGGTCGATTCCGACTTCAGGAGCCGCTCCTTCAATTCCTTGGCCGCAGCAGTCTCCGCAGCTCCAGTCGTCTCGAGGCGGGTTCTCGCCTGTTGCGCGGTCTCTGCCTCCGAGCGGGCCTTGGCGAGCGCCTCGCGGGCGGCCGCCAGTTCGGCGGTTTCCGCGGCGAGCCGCTCGGCGGCACGCCGGGCCTCCTCCTTCGCCGCGGCAACCAGGCCCTCGGCCTGCCTTGCGCGCTGGTCGGCCTCACTTCCCCGTTTCTTCTCGGCCGCAAGTTCGGCCTCCGCCTTCGCACCCCTGCTCCGAAAAAGCTGAAGATCGGATTCCGCCTTTGCCCCTTTCTGTCGCAACACGACAAGATCCGACTCCGCCTTCTCGAGCTGGTTGGCCAGCTCCGACTGACCCGCACTCAGCTCTGCCTGGTCTTTTCGTGCCCGTGCCGCGTCGGCCTCAGCCTTGGCGAGGCGCTCATGCAGCTCCAGACTCGCCTTGTCGCCCGCAGCCTTCGCGGCTTCGAGCTCCTCCCTGGCCGCAGCAAGTTGCTTTCGTAGCGCCTCGAATCCGGCCTCGGGGGCGGCCGGCTTTCCTGCCTCGACCGTGCCGCGGCCCTTCCCGTTGACGGCGGGCTGCCTGCCGTCCTTGTGGCCGGCCCCGTTCACCACGCGTGTGCCGGTCGTGTCTGTCTCAAGGATGAGCGGCGCGACGCCGTTGGCGGGCTTCGATTTGCGCTCCTGCTCGAGGGTCGTCTTCAGGTATTCGCATTCACGCTGGAGCATCTCGCACTGCAGTCGAAGGGCCGAGGATCCAGACGAGGACGCCTCGACGTCGGCCCCGTTCGTCGAAGCAGCGCCCCCCGAACCGCCTGTGAGCAGCGCCAGCAGCTCGCCCCACTGGATGGCCTCGAGGCTTCCCATCGGTCCACGATGTTTCTTGTCAAGATGCCTGGCCGCCTGGGCGATGAGCGCCTTCTCGTCGAGCGGACACGAGAAGACGTCGGCAACCCCCAGTCGAATGGCGCGAATGACCGCCTGAAGCTCCCAGCGGTCGCAGATGACGAACGCCGGAAGCCCCTTCTGCCAGTTGCAGAGGCTCTCCACGAGCGACAGAGCCGTATTGGTGACGCCACGACAATCGGCGATGAGCAGGTCGAACTCTTCCCGCTGGAGCGACGCGTGCACGTCGTCCATGCCGGAGAGCGAACGCCAGTAGAAGCCCGTCTCGCTGACGCAGGCAGACCGCGCAGTGAAGGTTCCCTGGGTGTATTTGACCAACAGAAGTCGAGAGATCATGGCAGGTTCACTGGGTTCAGGATTGCGGCGCTTCCTCGCGCCTTGGCCGGGCCTTCAACTGGGGTTGGTCACGAAGGGGATCGCGACGCGGGTCGACACCGGCCGGCCCTTGACCGTGCCCGGCTTGAAGCGCCAGCCGGCCGCCGCCGCCTTGCAGATCCGGCCGAACTCCGGGTCGCTGCTCCGCACGATTTCGAGGTCGCGAGGGACTCCGTCGCGGCCGACGGTCATCGCGATCACCGCGCGGTATTCCGTGGAAGTGGAAAGCGAGGACGGAAGCTTGAGGCTGTCGCTGCGCAACACCTGGGGCTCGTGATCCAGCTCGCTGAGCCGGTAAATGCGATCCGACAAGGCCAGCACCACGTTCAAGGACCTGGTGTCGCCCTTCACGATCAGCGCGTTCACCTGCGAGGTCGTGTAGCCGGCGCGGCTCACATCGTAGGTCTGGGTGCCCGCGGGGAGGTTGGCCAGAGTGAGCGGAGTGCGCCCAAGGACCTTTCCGGCCTGGGAGACGGTGGCGTCGGACGGCGTGCTTGTGATCTCGATACCGCCGAGCGCGAACTCCCAGCTGGACCTCGCGACGCCACCCGACTCGATTGCGACGGTTCCCGTCTGACGGCCCACGCCCCGGTAATCGATCGCGATCGAATAGAGTCCCGTGGGCAGATCCGACAGCGACGCGGGGGTGACTCCCTGCCTGGGCTGGGCGCCCAGCTTCACCGAGTCGGCGCGCCGAAGCTCAAAGTGCGCGCCGACCGGGGTGGATACGATCTCAACCGAGCCCGTCTGACGATGGAGGGCGATCACGCCCAAATCGGTGGTCGCATTCTCCTGGATCTTCACCTCCTTGCGGACCTCGTCATAGCCGGGAAGCGACACGACCACCGGATAGGTTCCGATCTTGAGATCGTCGAACCTGGCCGGCGACGCCTGCGAGAGAATGGACCCCACCTTCACGGTGGCGCCTGCGGGGTTGGTTGCGACGGTTAAACCGCCCCGCGCGTTGGCCAGACGTGCGGCAGCTTCCCTGGTGGCCTTGGCTTCGGCGGCGCGACGGGCGGCATCGAGCGATGCCAGCTTGGCGGAGGTTTCACTTTCAAGCTGACGACGGGCTGCGGCTTCGGCCTGGGCCTTGGCCTCGGCCGCCTTCGCCTTGGCCATGACGGCCTGGGTTTCCTGTTGAGCCCGCACTTTTTCCGCGGTGATCGCGGCCTTCTCCGACTGCATCTGAGTCACGAGCCAGAGGATCACCGCTGTCGCGACCACGGCGACTGCTGCGATCGCCATGCCGGCTCCAGTCTTCCAAAATGGCGGCTTTTGCCGCGGTTCCTTCGGAGCCCGGCCCGACGACGCCTTGCTGCCCGGCAACGGATAGGCGAGGACCGAAGAACCCCGAGCTTCGGGCGGTTTGGGCGGCTTGGGAGGTTCACTCTTCGGCTGCGGGATCCGCGCAGGCTCGGGCTCGGCCTTGGGAAGCGACGGCGCCGGTGCGATGACCAGCGCCGGAACCTTTGCAGCGGGCTTTGGCGCGGGGACGGGTTTCTCAGCAATCGCGACGGCGGACGGCGCCGCGGCGCGCACAGGTTCGGCGACGGCCGCTGCAGCCGCCTTGGAGCCCGGCACATAAGGTTTCCCTGCAATCACGGTCATCGGCGAGGGCTTCGTCGCGACCTCCTGGGGCGCGGGCCGGGCGGCTGGGGCCTGGACGGACGCGACCGTGCGAACGGGGGCGACGACCGCGGGTGCCGGAGATTTGGATACGGGTGCGGGGCTGGACGGCGCCGGCGCAGCGGCTGCGGGCTTCGCCTCCTGGTCAGGGGCCGAGGAGGACGCCGCCATCGACCGCCATTCGGCCAGCCGGATGCTGGTAGGAGCCACGGAGCTCCTCACCGTCTGGAGCGCGCCGAGCCACACTTCCGAGAGGGCGGGCACCCCGACCCCGCAGGCAAGTCCCGCGCCTGCAAAAAGGGCCTTCGCATCGACCTCGAGTCGCTTGCGTCCCAGGCTCTCCGCCAGAAGCCCCCCAAACCAGGCCTGCCGCTCGGGCAGCCCTTCGCAAAATACAAGCGCCGAGGAGCTCCCGGGCAGGGCCTCGAGTTCGGGCTTCAGGGCCTCGGCAATTCGCGCGCCGATTCTGGGCAACACCTCGCCGAAGTCGTACTGCTCGTTGAAGAACAGCTTCGCGGCGGCCCCCTTGAACCGCAGGCCGAGCTCCAGACGTAGGATCTCCGCAAGCGCCTCCATCGTCAGCACCGAGGGCCTGATTGCGGTCAGGCCCGAACGGTCGGCCACCAGCCAGAAGGAGCTCGTCTCACCCAGGTCGAGCATCGCAACCGTGCCACCAGCTTTCTGGAGCCACGAGACGAGGGCCCCCACCGTGGCAAACGGGGTGACGGTGATGCGCGAGGGGGTGACGTTCCATTGTTTGAGAAGGGCCTTGGCCGATTCCAGATTCGCTCCGGACAGCAGGGCCTGAAGCGTCGCGCCCTGCCCTTTCTTTTCCACGCCGTTCACGTCGCCGGTCACGCTGGCGGACGCCTGGAATGCGGGAGTCAGGCTCGCGCACTCGGGTTCGCGGATCCACTCCGACACCGGGGCGGTCCCGAGGCGCAGGAGGGCGCCCCGGCCGCGGACCGACACTGAGGCGGTGAGGCCATCGGACCGGCCATCAGGAGCCAGGGACTTCAGGCACTCCTCGATCTCGGTGGTGCTGGACAACGGGAATTCGCGCACGCTTTCCAGCAAAAGGCCGGACTGCTGAAGGCGGGAAACCGCGACAACAAGCGAATATTCTTTGATGACGATATGGTAACCAATAGTGGCGGGCGCTGGCATGGATATAGGGTGGGTTAAGGGGATGGGTTCAGGTGGGGAGGAGTCTTTGTCGGGCGGGGAAAGGTGGAGTCGGGTTGCAGGGGCGTAGCGCGCCTAGCGGGCATGCAGGAACGGGTCTCGCGCGTGGATTTCGTTTTGCCGCTCGTTGAGGCGGCGGTGGATCAAATCCATGAGCACCTCGTCGAGATCGGCCTCGACGACGTAGTGGGCCTGCGCAAACACCCGGAGCTGGTTCCAATAGTTGTCGATGTATTCGTCCTCGATGGCCGTCACGTAGGTACGAGCGGCGTCCGCCTGGGCCAGCAGGTCTGCGGAGCCCTTGGCGATGAAGGTGCGAAGCGCAGTCTCTGCTTTTTCCGCCAGCAGGCGGGCATCGCCCTGGGGCGAGTTCAGGATGCGCTCCACGATGGGAGCCTGCGCGCTCAGGCAGACCGTGGGCGCGGCCACTTCGGAGAAGATCGATCCGGCCGCGGCGCGCCTGAGGCGCTGGTCCGCAATCTCCAGCTGCAGGAACATGCAATCCAGGTTCGTGGCCGCCTCGCGCAGGTCTGCGTGCGCTCGAACCAAGGCGGCTCGCGTGGTGGGCTCCGACAGAAGGCGCGAGAGCGTGCGCAACTCACGTGCGGTCGCCTGCACGTGACCGAGAGAGCCTCGAATGTGGCCTGAGAACTGTTCGAGAGCGCCGAGGATTTCCTTGCCGCGCGCAAAGCTCGGGGACGCACGCCTCACGTACTCACGCAGCCGGGGCCTGATCAGCAAACGGACCCAGGCTTCCAACGACTCGATCTTCGAGAGCCTGCCCTTCAACGCCGTGCGTTCCTCCATGGCAGCCCGAAGCGCCTGCTCGTAATCGGTCCTCCGCTTTTTCGACGACAGGATTCCAAATGGCGGCCGAGAGTCGTGGATGTCGTCGATCTTCACCGCCGCCGCGTGAAGCGCCTGCGTGACCAGAGTCTGCCCCACCGCCATGTACGCCTCGTCGCGAAGGAGCGCCTCAATGTCTTTTGGGAGCGACACGGGGGAAGACTCGTTCGGGCCGGATTGGCTCGTCGCCGTGGAGCACGACGTCATGGCTGGATTCGCCCCGGAGCAGTCCGGCAGGCGCACAATTGGCCGAATCGACGCACCTCGATTCGAAAGAACTGGAACCGATTTCGAAGATGACTCCACCCGAGGGAGTCGGAGAATCCGAACCGGCTGGATCTCAATGATCCTAAATCACTTCGATCGCGACATTCGAGATTGGGCTGGCGGTGAGACGGTTCCATGGGCGGGGAGTACGGCAGCGGGGGCATCATGTCGGGCTTGCCCGAATGGTGAACCCAGTCCCGTGGGTGCGGGCTGTGGTAGACGTAAGGTTATTGATATGGGCGGTACTGGTGGCGGGGGCCTGGCCAGTGCTGGGAATGTGCATTATCGCGTTTCCCGTCCGCCCCGTGAAGTCATTTGAACTCCACGAACCCGGTTTTATAAAGTTTTGAAATTTGTTTTACATAATCATATCCGCGAATCCTGTTGCGCAAATATTGCGCCAATCGCCAAAACCCCATATTAACAATCACAACACTTCATATTAATCATCAATAACTTACTATATATATAACAACAGATATTCAATAAGTTGTTAAAATAATTACCACCGCACCCAAAACCGCACTGCACCCCACCCCAAAGCACCACGCGCCCGCCAGCATCCGCCAACAACCCCACCACCAGTGGGCACGCCGGATATATTAAATATATATACAATAACTCCCGCACCCCACCACCCGATCGTCATCATCATAATAAACAATATATCCTCATTATCATTATACCTCCCCGGACTCCGACTATCGTATCGCGGAACACCCGGAAGATGCACCGCACTCGAGCGACGGACGGGCACGGGCGGCGCAGTTGAGCGCCGGGTTCGCGCGCCGCGAATGGGTCGGCGGCCGAATTCCCGGTTCATTTTCGGCTAATCGGGGCGATTTTAGCGGGAAGGTGTGCTTGGTTCAGGCACGCGCCCTCCTATTTTCATCCATGTCGCGACTCGTCACCTACACGTTTGACCTCCCAGACGGGAAATCGCTGTCCTTCTCCGTCGACGTCAACCGGAAGGTCGCCGCAGGAACGCCACCCCCGTTTGAGACCCCGGACTGGACGCGGCTGGAATATCATCGCTGCCCGCACTGTCCCCTGGCTGGCACCTGTTCGCATTGTCCGCCGGCCGTCGACGCCGCGCCGATACTCGAGAAATTCTCACACGTGACCTCGGTGGCCAAGGTGCGCGTCACGGTCGCCACGCCCGAACGCACGTCGGTCAAGGAGACGGATGCCCAGACCGGGCTGAATGCATTACTGGGGCTCGTCATGGCCACCAGCGCCTGCCCAATCGTCGCGCGGTTGCGGTCGCAGGCCCTGTTTCACCTGCCCTTTGCCTCGGTTGAGGAGACGCTTTATCGGACGGTGGGCGATTACCTCATCAAGCAATACTTCATCATGAAGGATGGTGGCACGCCCGACTTCGCACTGACCGGGCTGGACGCACTCTACCGCGATCTCGCCGAACTCAACGGTGCCTTTTTCAAACGCGTGCAGGCCGCGAGCCCGCGGGACGCGAACGTCAACGCAGTCGTGTTCTTCCGAAGCCTGTCCGACATCGTGAGCATGTCCCTCGAGGATCGCCTGGCCCCATTGCGCGAGGCGATGGATCAGGCGGGTAGCTGAGAGCAGAGGTCAGACCAGGGCGACGGGCTTGCCAAGGCACAGTCACGTGGTTCGGGACGAAAACTGGCCCCTCGGGCGCCGCTCCAGCGAATCGCGGCGGACCGTTTCCGCGACCGCCTCGAACCCAGGCAAACCACTGCCACATTCGCGCGATTCAGCTGGAATCCTGCTCGATTCCCGCCTCTCGCTACTCGCTTCGTCCCTCCGCGCTCCGCCCGCCAGATCCCCCTTGGCTTGGTCGAGGGCGCTCTGCAATCTGCGGCCGTGGATTCCCCTGACCCAGCGCCCGGCGCGTCGCCGACTCGCCCCCAGGCCGCCCGCCTTTATGGCTGGCGGCGCCTGCTCGCATGGCCGCTGGCAATGTTCATTCAGGCCTGGAACCGCTCGCTCCGCTGGGAAACCACTCCCGAGGACCTCGTCGGATTCAATCGTTACGACATCCCCGTCGCCTTCACCCTCTGGCACAACCGTCTCTTCGTCATCGCCGAGGTCGCCCGACGCTATCGCTCGAAGCGCAAGGTTCACGCGCTGGTGAGCGCCAGCCGCGACGGCGCCTGGCTGGATGCCTTCTTCACCGCCTCGGGCCTGGCCTGCGTGCGCGGTTCGAGCAGCAAACTCGGACGCGAGGCCGCCGCCGCCCTCATCGACGTTCTGCGCCAGGGCGGCGACATCGGCATCACACCCGACGGTCCCCGTGGCCCGTGCTACGACCTGAAGGCGGGCGCCGTGATCGTGGCCCGGCGCGGACGCGCCGCGATGGTGCTCGTGGGCATCGAATACGACTCATTCTGGACCCTGAAGAGCTGGGACCGCTTCATCGTCCCCAAGCCCTTCTCCCGTGTCCGCATGCGCTCCCGGCTCGTCCTGCCCGAGGACTTTGAGGCACATCGCGACGACGCGATTCCCTGGCTCAAGGCCCAGCTTCACGCGATCAACCCCGACCGCTAATCCCCGGGGCGGCACCAGGGCGCTCGCTTTTCCGAATCCCGCCCTTGCCGCGGCACGGTTTTCACCCTTCTTCATACTTCAAGTCCATCCATCACCATGTCCACCCAGGTCGAAAACGTCGTCATCGTAGGCACCGGATGCGCCGGCCTCACCGCCGCCATCTACACCGCCCGCGCCAACCTGAATCCCCTCGTCCTCGAGGGCTCACTGCCTGGCGGCCAGTTGACGACCACGTCCGAGGTCGAGAACTTCCCGGGTTTTCCCGCGGGCGTTGACGGGTTCCAGCTCATGAGCAACCTGCGCGAGCAGGCGACCAAGTTTGGCGCGCGCTTTGAGCAGGCCCTGGTGTCCTCGGTCGATTTCTCAGTCTCGCCTCGGAAACTCGTCTGTGGCGACAAGACCATCCTCGCGAAGTCCGTGATCATCGCCACCGGCGCCTCGCCCCGCATGACCGGCATGCCTGGCGAAAAGGAACTGTACGGCGGCAAGGGCGTGACGACCTGCGCGACCTGCGACGGCGCGTTCTATCGCAAGATGGAAGTGGCCGTCATCGGGGGCGGCGACAGCGCCTGCGAAGAAGCACTGTTCCTCACCCGGTTCGCCAGCAAGGTTTACCTGGTCCACCGCCGCGATTCCCTGCGCGCCTCCCGAATCATGGCTGAACGCACCGTCGCGCATCCGAAAATTCAGATGGTCTGGGACAGCGTGCCCGTCGAGGCACTCGGCGTGGACGCGGGCGGCGTGAGCGGCCTGAAGGTCCGCAATATGAAGACTTCCGCCGAGACCGTGCTTCCCGTGAAGGGAATCTTCGTGGCGATCGGCCACGTGCCGAACACCGGCCCCTTCGCCTCCGCGCTGGACGTGGACGAAGCCGGCTATTTCAAACCCGCCGCAGGCTCGCAGGTGCGCACCCGGATCCCCGGCGTGTACGTCGCCGGCGATTGCGCCGACCACGTCTATCGCCAGGCGATCACTGCCGCCGGCATGGGGTGTCAGGCCGCGATCGAGGCCGAGCGCTGGCTCGCCGAACACGAGGCGTGAGGCGCGGCCGTCCGCGTGATTTCCCGGTGCTCCAGCCCAGGGAAGTCAATAATTAGACAAGAGGGTGGGTTGAAGGCCGGCGGAGGCTGGGCCACAGCCCGTGTGACCAACCTCCCACCCCATGAAATCCTCCCTCATTCTCCTGCTCGCGTGCACGGTGTGCGCGACACTCCGGGCCGATTGGCGCAGCGACGCCGATGCGCGCATCGACAAGATCCGCAAGGGCAACTTCGCCGTCGAAGTGCTGGACGCCCAGGGTGCACCCGTCCGCGGGGCCACCGTCTCCTACCATCTCCTCCGGCACGAGTTTCTCTTCGGCACGGCCATCGCGTACGCGCCCTACACGGAGAAGGACGCCCTCGGCACGGCGTATCGCAAGTTCATCCTCGATAACCTCAACGGCCTGGTCTGCGAGAACGAGATGAAGTGGTATTCCGACGAGGTGAAAGAGGGCCACGAGGACTACTCGCAGGCCGACGCCCTCGTCGCGTTCGCCCAGAAACACCACCTGATGATGCGCGGCCACTGCCTGTTCTGGGAGAAACAGAAGTTCGCGATGCCGTGGCAACTCAAGCTCACGCCCGCCCAGCTTCGCGCCGCGGTTGAGCGCCGGCTGGTCGACACGGTCACGCGCTACAAGGGCAAGGTGATTTCCTGGGACGTGGACAACGAGATGCTCGACGGCGACTTCTTCCGCAGCCGCCTGGGCGACGACATCGTGCCGTGGATGTTCAAGACGGCGCACAAGATCGATCCGCATGCGCTGCTCTTCGTCAACGAATACGGCATCCTCGGAAATCCCGAGAAGACCGAGCGCTACATCGCGGAAATCCGCAAGCTCCAGGCGGAGGGAGCCCCCGTCGGCGGCATCGGCATCCAGTCGCATGATACAGACCGCTTCACCGACAATCCGAACGCGAAGATCATCAACGACGGGCGCCCGGACTGGATGCTCCGCACTCCGCTCACGCCCAAGGCCTTCCTGGCGACGCTCGACCGCCTCTATTCCGCCACCGGCCTGCCGATCCACATCACCGAGATCAGCGCCAAGGTCCACGATCCCGAGCGCCGGGCCAAGGTGCTCGACATGCTCTTCCGCCTCTCCTTCAGCCACCCGGGCGTGCAGGCCCTCGTCCTGTGGGGGTTCGACGCCAAGCACCACTGGCTGGGAGCCGACGCGGCGCTCATGAACGCGGACGGCACGCTCACGCCGGCCGGCGTGGACATCACCCACCTGATCCACGACGTGTGGACGAGCAACGGCACCGTCTCGAGCAACGACGACGGCCGCGCCGCCTTCCGCGCCTTCTACGGCACGTATGAACTCACCATCACCCTGCCCGGCGGAGGCACCGTCAAACGCACCGTGTTCCTCGGCAAGGCGGTCCACGGCCCGGTTCCTGTCGTCGTGAACTGACGGACTATCTATACCAGCCTTCCGCGCATCGCCGCTTCCCGAACCTGGGGGGGCGGCGATTCGTGTTTTTGGGCCCGCGATCACGCGGCCCCCCGATCCGGCCGGTCAGGCGCTCGCGAGCGCCTCACTGACCACCTGCTTCAGCCGGTCAATGTCGAAGGGCTTGGCCAGAAAGTAATTACCTGGTGCGCTCACGATTTCCTGCCCGATGATGTCGGCGCCGAATCCGCTGCAGAACACCACCTTGAGGCTGGGCCGCTCAATGCGAAGCTTGTCGGCAAGATCTTTGCCGGTGACGCCGCCCGGCATCACCACATCCGTAAACAGCAGGTCGATCTGCGCCTTGCGCTGGTTCCAAAGAGCGACGGCCTCCTCACCGTTGTTCGCCATCAGCGTCTGGTAACCACTGCGCTCCAGCACAGCCTTGATGATCAGGCGAACCCCCTCTTTGTCTTCCACGACCAATATCATGACCGGCCTAGGGTGAACATCCGATCCTTGTCTGCAAGCCCACCGTGCTCTTCGGAGGCAATTTCCAGATCCTGCAGGCGCCGCCCGACACCCGCTCACTCCGGGACTTGCAGGCGTCGCGTAGCGAGGGTCAGTAAAAGTGCTGAGCCCGCTCCGTCGGCGCGGACTCGCGGGACCGCGTCACCACTAATCGGATACCATTGGGCTCGCCGGGCGGGCGTCCCTGGTCCCCGATCCCGCCCCAGCCAAAAACATCCTTTCTGAACGCTTGGGCTGCATAATCTTTTGGAATAATTCCAAATCTCACTTGAAACTTAGACCCATTCCAATTTGGTGCGTATGTCCTCAGTCATGGTATCCATCGATCAAGAATCAATCTCAGCACGACTGGTGCGCAGCGGTCTCAGAAGCACGCCGCAACGGGAGGTCGTGTATCGATTCCTGCTTTCTGAACGAACCCATCCGACTGCCGACGAACTTTTTACGCGAGTGAAGACCGAGCTTCCGGGCATCTCGCTCGCGACGGTGTACAACTGCCTGGAGGCCCTGGTATCCTCGGGTTTGGTCAAGCAGGTGAACCTTGAGCGGGGTCCTTCGCGCTACTGCCCGAACCTCCACGAACACGCCCACCTCCACGACGAGGCGACGGGACAGGTCTCCGACGTGAATCTGCCCGCCGCACTGATCGACCAGCTGCGGGCGCTGCTGCCCGAGAGTCAGCGCGACGCCGTCATTGAACTCAACTTCCACCTTCCCAGACACTCGCCGGCCCAGACAGCCGCCGGCGCCTGATCTCCCAACCCATTTCCATTCAACACCATGTCCGTCATCGAAATCAAAGACCTCCACGTCAACATCGGCGACAAGCCGATCGTCAAGGGCCTGTCCCTCACCATTGGTCAGGGCGAGGTTCACGCCATCATGGGACCGAACGGCACCGGCAAGTCGACCCTCGCCAAGGTGATCGCCGGCCACCCGGATTATCAGGTGACCTCGGGTGACGTGCTGCTCGACGGGCAGTCGGTCCTTGTGAAGGAGCCCGACGAGCGCGCCCGCGCCGGCCTGTTTCTCGCGTTCCAATATCCGAGCGAAATTCCGGGCGTCTCCATCGCCAATTTCATCCGCGCCGCGCTTCAGGCCCGCCTGGGCGAAGGCGAGGAGCTCGATGCCGCCTCGTACTACAAGCAGCTCTACGCCGAGATGGACCTGCTGAAGATCGACCGCAAATTCACGTCCCGCGCGGTGAACGACGGCTTCTCCGGCGGTGAAAAGAAGCGCTGCGAGATTCTCCAGATGGCCATGCTCAAGCCGAAGTTCGCCCTCATGGACGAGACCGACTCGGGCCTCGACATCGACGCGCTGCGCATTGTCGCCGAAGGCGTCAATACCCTCCGCGGTCCCAATCTCGGCGTGCTGCTGATCACGCACTACCAGCGCCTCCTCAACTACATCGTACCGGATTTCGTCCACGTGATGTACGACGGCCGCATCGTGAAGAGCGGCGACAAGAGCCTCGCGCTCCAGCTCGAGGCCAAGGGCTACGACTGGGTCAAGAAGGAGCTCGCCGTCGCCTAACTCCAACCGCCGCCGCCTCCGCGCGCGCGGCCCAACGCATCATCCGCCATGGCTGACACCGACACGCTCGCCACTGAAAACGTCACCGAGGAGAATCCCGTTCTGGGGATCGATCAATCCGTCGGCGATTTTACCTACGATGTGAAGTACGACTTCGACGCGGGCACCGGCCTCTCGGAGCGCACCATCGAATACATCTCCGCCGTCAAGAAGGAGGCGCCCTGGATCCTCGAGTTCCGCAGGAACGCGCTGAAGACCTTCCTCTCAAAGCCGCTGCCCACGCACTGGGCCACGAAGGACCTCGAGAACATCAACTTCGACAAGATCCGCTATTACCTCGCGCAGGGGCAGAAGCCCAAGCGCACCTGGGAGGAGGTGCCCGAGGACATCAAGCGCACCTTCGAGCGCCTCGGTGTGCCCGAGCAGGAGCGCAAGTTCCTCGCCGGCGTCGAGGCCCAGTTCGACTCCGAGGCCGCCTACTCCAACATCAAGGAGGCGGTCTCGAAGCAGGGCGTGATCTTCATGAACTCCACGGAGGCGCTGCGCGAGCACCCGGAGATCTTCCGCAAGTGGTTCGGCAAGGTAATCCCGACCTCGGACAACAAATTCTCCGCGCTCAACTCCGCGGTGTTCTCCGGCGGTTCCTTCATCTACGTACCGCCCGGCGTGAAGGTCTCGCATCCGCTCCAAGCCTACTTCCGCATCAACGCGGAGAACTTCGGCCAGTTCGAGCGCACGCTCATCATCTGCGACGAGGGCTCCGAGGTGACCTACATGGAGGGCTGCACGGCCCCCAAGTTCTCCACCTCCACCCTCCACTCCGCGGTCGTGGAGCTCGTCGCGCTGAAGGGCGCGAAGATCCAGTACATCACCGTCCAGAACTGGGCGCCCAACGTCTTCAACCTCGTCACCAAGCGCGGCCTCGCCCACGAGGAGGCCGAGATCAAGTGGATCGACTGCAACATCGGCTCGCGCCTGACGATGAAGTACCCGGGCGTGGTGCTGAAGGGCCGGAAGGCCCGCGGCGAGGTGATCTCTATCGCACTTGCCAACGACGGCCAGCACCAGGACACCGGAGCGAAGATGATCCACGCCGCCGACGAGACGACGTCCACCATCATCTCCAAGTCCATTTCCGTGGGCCAGGGCCGCGCCACGTACCGCGGCACCGTGCACATTCCGAAGCACCTCAAGGGCTGCAAGAACAACACCGAGTGCGACGCGCTGCTGATCAACACCAACTCCCGCACCGACACCTACCCGGCCATCACGGTCCGCGGCCAGGAGCACGCCGTCCAGCACGAGGCGAGCGTCTCGAAGGTGAGCGAAGATATGATTTTCTACATGCAGCAGCGCGGCCTCACCGAGGCGCAGGCGATGAGCCTCGCCGTGAACGGCTTCGTGAACGATCTGGTGCGCCAGTTCCCGATGGAGTACTCCGTCGAGCTCAAGCGCCTGATCGACCTCGAAATGGAAGGCTCCGTCGGCTGACGCTGTATCGAGAATCCAGAATACAGGAGCTAGAATCTAGAATGAAGTCCACCGCTTCCAAAACCAACCGGACTTTGGGGCACACCCATTCCAGCTCCTAACTCCTAGCTCCTAGCTTCCGCTTTTCCGACATCCGACTTCAACCAATGTCCGCAATTCCCGTTTCCACCGAATCCGTCCACGGCCGCTTCAACTCGGAGCTGTTCGCCACGCACCTGGGCCGCCTCGCCGGCGCGCCCGCCTGGTGGCTCGAGGCCAAGAAGGAGGCCTGGAACCAGTTCCTCGCCCTGCCGATGCCCTCGCGCGGCGACGAGCTGTGGCGCTTCAGCACACTGTCGAAGCTGACCCTCGACGGCTTTGAGCCCGCCTCATCCTTCCGTCCGAGCGACTACCAGGGCGCGGGGCTCGGCTTCGAGTGCGCCGCCCGCTTCGTGTTCGCCAACAACGTGCTCGTGAGCCGCGAGACCAACGCGCTGCCCGAGGGCGTGATCGTCGAGCCGCTGCGCATCGCGCTGGAAAAGCACGGCGACCTCGTGCGCAAGTATCTGAATCAGCAGCACACGAACCTCGGCTCCGAGAAGTTCCGCGCGCTGCACACCGCGCTCGTGCGCGACGGCCTGTTCGTCCACGTGCCCGCGGGCGTCGAGCTCGCGCAGCCGATCGCCGTCTTCCACCATGTCGCCGGCGAGGGCGCCGCCATCTTCCCGCACACCCTCGTGGTCGCGGAAGACAACGCGAAGGCCACGCTGGTGGAGGTGTTCGCCTCGCTCGAGGCCGACGCCCCGCAGTTCGCCTCGGGCGTCAACGACCTGTTCGCCGGTCCCGGTGCTCAGATCAACTACATCGCCGCGCAGGCCTGGAGTTCCGAGACGCTCGCGTTCCAGAACAACGCGATCACCGCCCAGCGCGACGCCCGCATCCTGTCGCTCAACCTCCACCTCGGCGGACGCCAGGCCCGGCACGAGTCGCACTCGCGCCTCCAGGGCCCGGGCGCGCACTCCGAGATGCTCGCCCTGACCATCGCGCAGGGCGGACAGGAGTTCGACCAGCGCACGCTGCAGACGCACCAGGCGCCCAACACCAGCTCGAATCTCCTCTACAAGAACGCGCTGCTCGACCAGGCGCGCACGATCTTCTCCGGCCTCATCATCGTGGAGCCGGACGCCCAGAAGACCGACGCCTACCAGAGCAACCGCAACCTGATGCTCTCCGACGAGGCCGAGGCGAATTCGCTTCCGGGCCTGGAGATCCAGGCCAACGACGTGCGCTGCACGCACGGCGCAACCTCCGGACGGATCGATGCCGAGCAGGAGTTTTACCTCCAGTCCCGCGGCATCCCGCGCAAGCTCGCCGACGAGCTGCTCGTCGCGGGCTTCTTCGAGGAGGTGCTCGAAAAGGTCGAGTCCGAGTCCATCCGCGAGGCGCTCCGCTCGCTCATCGCCGCCAAGATGCGCCGTTAAGCGCACCTGTCATTCCCTTCCAAGCGCGCGGTGCGACGTCGTTCGCCCGCGCGTTTTTTTGCGCCCCGGGGAAACCGGGGCAGGCGGTATCGAACCACGGAGACATCGCCCTTCGCCAAGGCTACGGCGGACAGGCAGGGGCTGATATCCAATCAAGGGACGGAGCCGGCGCTCACCTCGGAGGCGAAAGAGATTCGATACATAACTTCCGCCCGACTGCATTTCTCAGTGTTCTCTGTGTCTCCGTGGTTCAACTACGGAGACACGCGGCGGACGAATGCCCTCCCTCCGCTCAGCTCGAGCGGGGATTGGCAGGTACGATTGCCGACAGGGCCGCCTCGCGCGCCGGGGGCGATGCAAGCGCCGCGGCTGACGCCTGCGCCTCCTCCGGCCGCGCGGCAGACCAGCGCGCGTAGGCGTCCGAGATCCACTCGGGATTGACCTGCGCCCCGCCTGTCGCCCACGCCGCCGCTGCGGACCAGAGGCCGTTCTTTCCCAGCGCAAAGATCAAATCATGCCCCAGTTCGTCCGCTTCGTCGGGACATTCCACCGAAAGCCGGCCCACGTACCTGGCTGTTGCCAGCGGATGGGCACCAACTCCTCCGCGAATCACCGCCGCCAACGCGACGTTGCGCGGAAGCCCTGTGGGCGCCAGCGACCAGGCCCCTGCGGCTTCCACGTCCTCCGACGCCCACTGTTCAAGCGCTACGCTGATGAGCCGGTTGCGTCGCCGGGCATCCTTTTCCGCCAGCGCGTCCGCGATCGATGCGAGCGCCCGGTTCGCAGCACTCGAAATGAGAGGCGCTGTGGACATGGCAGGACTGGGGATTGCCGCCCCCGCACCCGGACGCGGCTCGCGCGACGTGGAGGACGTCGTGACAGCAGCCCGGGGCGCCTCAGCCGGCGGCGGTCGCCACGGGCTTCGAAGCGCGCTCGTCGGCGCAATGCGATCGCGGGACAGCCACCACGCAACCAGCGGTATTGCCGCCAGCAAGAGAACGCCTGCGATGACGATGCGGGTTCTTTTCACCGGGTTGCCCCAACTTCAGGGTTGAGTGCCCGCCCGCCAATCGGCGAGCGAGCACCACTAAATGGATACCGCTGGGGAATTAGGGAGCCTGGAAGCTCCACTGCTGATTGTTGCCACCGTTCCAATTATACAGATCGACGTTGGCGCCGTTGCTGGTCGACGCCCCGACGACATCCAGCGCCAGTCCCTGGTTGTATGAGGGCGAGATCCGGTAGTACCCGCCGCTGGTCGGCGTCAGGATCCACTGCTGGTTGGTCCCGCCGCTGTAGTCCCAGATGTCGGCATTGGCGCCGGAGCCGCCGTAACCATAGGCGTCCAGCGAGCGCCCGCTTTGGACGCCGATGATCTTGTAGGCGCCGTTGCCCAGGTTGGTGACCTGCCATTGCTGGTTGGTCCCACCGTTGTACGGCCACTGGTCGACGTTGGTGCCGTTGGCTGTGTTTTTCTGATACACGTCCAGGGCCTGGCCGCCGTTGCGGCAGACGATTCGGTAGGTTCCGTTCGCAACCGCGCCACCGCCGCCGCCCGAGCTGCCGGTCGTGGCGTTGAAGTTCGCGCCGATCCAATCCCATCCATTGCCGCCCGTGATTTCGAGCCCGGCCTCGATCACGTCGAGATACATGGAATTGCTGAACCGACCGCTGCCGCTGCGATTGGCCTGGAGCCAATTGTAGAAGGTCTTCATGTCGACGTTCAGGCTGCCCGAAGTCGGCAGGCTTCCGACGCCCGCCGTGCCGTGGGGAATGAACGTGTAGACGTAGTACCCGGCGGCGGTGTTCATCCCTTCCCACAGGTCGAACGTGTATCCGCCCGCGGAAAGGACATTCGTGCCGGTTTGCGTGCCGATGGGCCACGAATTGTTGCCGGCCCAGACCATCACCTCCAGCTGCGGCGTGCTCTTCGCGTTGTCCCAGCGCAGGAACATGTCGTACGCGAAGTCGCCGGACATATTGCTTCCGCCGGAGCTGTAGCTGAAAGAGCACGGGATGCTCGTCGCGGCGGACAGCTGCATCGGGAACAGGTTGTCGTTGGCGGGATTCCAGCCGTAGTGCCAACCGCGGATACAGGCGGGGTAGCCGTAGAGGTTGCCCGACGGGAAGTTGTACCAGAACGTCATGTTCGGCGTGCTTCCCGTCCCGAAGCTGGAGTTTATGGTGCTGTTGATGAAGTTGTTCACCCACGCGAACTGACTGCCGTAGACTTGCGAGGGACCTGCCTTGGCACTGGGGACAAGTGCCGCCGCGGCGCCGGCGAATGCGGATATGGCCATCGCACGAACGACGCGATTGGATATAGCGAAACGAGACATGCTGACTTCCTTTCGGATTATTAGGGATCGTAGGGGGTGCGTGGGAGGGGAACCCACGCGGTATGGTTGGCTTCGTTCCAATACCAACCTTCCGACTCCTGATGATGATTTATCGCAACACCAACCAACAAGCCACCATTAGGATGACCAACAATCATCCGTTTGGCCGATACCCACGCACGCTTGCAACCCTCCCGCCGGTGCCGACGAAGGGACATGGCAGGGCCGTGCGGCAGCCAATCCAAATGGAGGATCTGCCACGCAAGACGCCAAATGGAGTCGGCGGCATGCGTAGCGGGCGACTGGCGCCCATAAGAGCGCGCCTCCGTGTCCCTGGGCTGTCCGCCGTAGCCTCGGCGAAGCAGAATGTCTCCGCCGTTCAACTACGGAACTTACCGTCGGTCGAAAAGCAGCGTCATTTCCTGGTTTCCCGAAGGCGAAGTCATGCTGCGTTTGATGCAGAGCACCTGGCCGCCCTCGCGGAGCGTCCAGGTGTCGTCGATGGTGGTGGTCGATCCGGGCGGGCCCCAGGGAAGGTGAACCGTGGATCGAAACTCCATCGCCTGCCCGGATGCGTCCGACCGTGCGGTGGTCACGCGCGGGGCGTTCATGAAAGTCGAATGCGAGGGCGTGCCGTCGAGCTTCAGGACGTCCTCGGTCACCAGGTCGGCGGCGTATTCACGAATCTGGGTCGTGAACACCTTGAGCGTGCCGTCCGATTCGACGACGCGCAGCTTCGCCGGGGCGAAGGCGATGCCGTGGGCGCCGAAATCGCTGTGGTCCTGGTCGAGGATCCAGGTGCCCGAAAAGTCCGCGGGTGGCCTCGCGACCGACACCGGCGGCAGGCCGCAGGCCTTGCGGTAGGGCGTCGTGAGTTCGGCGTAACGCGGATCGTCGAGGTTGAGGATACGCGGGTCCGCCATGATCCGCGCGTAGTCGCGGTGGCTGGTGTAGTGAACCATGCCCGCCCAGGTCATGTAGTAGGTCCACAGCGGCTGTCGCTTCAGGACCTCCGGCGCGGGCGGATTGCCCACCTCGGCCAGCGCGAGCGGCTTGCCGTGGGAGAAGGAGCGAAGCCGGTCGTAATACGATTGCGCGAAGTCGTTGCCGTAGACGTCGAGCGCGAGCACGTCGACGTAGTGGTTTCCCGGATAATAGGCAGCGTAGTCCTGTGAGGGATTGTGGATGCGATCCATGCTCCACACCCAGATGAGATTGCGCAGGTGATCGACGTTCACGAACCGGTCGAACAGCTGCCGGTAGAGCGCGGCCGAACCGTATTTTCCCGTGCGTCCGCCCCACCAGAACCAGTCGCCGTTCATTTCATGGTAGGGGCGCCAGAGGACGGGCACGTGCGCATCCTGAAGCTGCCTGAGGTAGCCCGCGATGACATCGACCTGGGCGCACCACTTCCGGTGGAGTGCGGTGCCCGGCGTGAGGACATCGCGGAACTGCGTGTCGAGCAGGCGGCCCTGCACGCTCGCCAGGCAGTTCGGATCGGCGTCCGGCAGGGGACGGAATGTGACGGGTTCGTCGGCCGTCGGAGGCACCGCATGCCAGCAGAGCGCGACGATCTCGCCGCGATGCCACGCAGCAATGGCCTCCTTCACGATGTCGGGGCGCGCCAGATACGAGTCGGTATCGCCCGCCTTCGCGAAACCCATGTCGATCCCGAAGATGACCGGCGTTCGCCCGATGTAGCGGGCGGCGAATTTTGAATTCCGGCCGTCGATGTTCGGGTAGTTGTGCTGTCCGGTGAGCGTGTAGCGGCCGGAAATCGACTGCAGGAAGGCGAGCAGTGAACGCGCCTCGGGAGTGGCGTCGGGGGTCACGGGCGCCGGGCCGTCAGCGCGGGTGCAGAGGGCGGCCGCACACAGGGCCCAAGCCACGACGACGAAACGGAGGAGACGGGATTTCATGGAGGGGGATTCTCGGCGGAGCGCAGGGGATCGCTCCGTCGCACCTCACGCTTCTTGCCACGAAACGGCGGCGGGCCAGCGGAAAACCCCGGAAACACCGCTCCCCGGCATGCACACGTTTTTGCGGACACGCCCCCGGGGCGGATTTAGCGTTGTGGCGCGGCCTCGACACTGGATTCTTCGAACACCCCAATGCCCGTTTCGCCAATCCGCCCGGCACGCCGGAGCCTTTGTATCTTCGCTGCGCTCGTCGTCGCCGTTCTGCTGATCCACCTGCCCGGACTCGGCCTGTGGCCCATCGTCAATCACGATGAGGTCGCGCTCAACGACGCGGCTTGGCACTGGGTGAGCCATGGCTCCGTCGCGATGCCGCTGCTGGCGGGTAAGGATCCGACCTACGCGACCAATTACCTCTGGCATCCACCGGCGCACTTGCTGACCATGGCGCTCGCGTACCGGATTTTCGGCCTGTCGATCTACGTCACGCGCGGGGAGTCGCTGCTGTTTGCGGCGCTTGCCACCGGTATGTTGTTTTTGGTGACGCAGAGGCTGTCGGGGTCGGCGGTCGCCGGGGTCATCGCCGCCTTCCTGCTCGCGGCCCACCCGCTGTGGCTATGGCTCGCACGGTCCGGCCGCATGGATCCCGCGGCGGTGTGCGTCGGCCTCGCGGCCTGGCTCGTGCTGCTCGCAGCGGGGCGGGACGATCCGGATTTCCCTCGGCCCTCAGTGGCGCGGGCGGCCATGGCGGGGCTGATCGTGGGCCTCGCGGGCCTGTACCACATCGTGCTGCTCATCTGGGCACCCGCGTTGGCGGCCGCGCTCTATGCCCGGCACCGAAAGTCAGGGCTCCTCCCGGCGGTCGTCCTATGGGCGGCTGCGGCGCTGCCCGCGGCCGGCTGGCTGCTCTGGGTTGCCTGCACGGGCCGCTGGCACGCGTGGGTCGTCCAGTTCTGGGATTATCAGGTCATGCAGCGCGGCGCGCACCGGGCCTTCCTGGAGCGTCCCTGGCTGGAGCTCCGCCTTTTCATCGACCAGTTCCGCCCCCTGCCCTTCGTGGGTTTGGCCGCGCTTGCCGGCTTTGCCGCTTGGGTGGCGGATCTTCGCCGGACCCGGCAGACCGGGCTCCTCGCGGGGTTCCTGGTCGCACTGGCCGCGGTGGTCTTCGTCCTTGGCAAGGGAACCGGCGCCTATCCGCTCTATTGGTACGTCTGGCTGGCCGTCGCCGCGGGCATCGGCTGGCAGCGGCAGCTTCTGCGGAGCCGGGCCGCACGGCTGCTCCTGGGCGCGGCGGTCCTCAATGCGCTTCTTTTCATGGCCGTGAACGACGCCGCGGCCTACCGCCAGCGCGCCGCGCGCAGCCAGGAGCGGGTCGGCCGCTTCCTCAAGGCAAGCCTGCGTCCCCACAGCATCGTGCTGGGCACCGAGGAACTGTGGTACGCGACGAACGCCGCGGACTGCACACTGCACATCTGGGAGAAACCCGATCCGCAGCGCGAGGACTATTACATCACGCCCCGGGCTCAGCTCAACGCACCGCCCCCGGGATTCCGGCTTGCCGCCCGCCTGCCCGACATCATGCCCCGGATCCTGGGCCACACCGGATGGTATTCGGACTGTGCGTACGATGTCTGGGAATCCATCCCCCGCGCCGCTGAGCGCAGCCCCGGGACACCGGACACCCGCCTCCCGACGGTACCGGATCAGCTGGGCGGAGGCGGAAAACACTGAACCGGGCACAAGGCCCACACCGGGCGCGCCCGCGCCCCCGGACGTTCCGGGAAAATGTCCTCGAATTCCGACCGCGTAATTCCGGTTTATGGATTGCCCCGGGCTGCCCCCGGGCAAACATCAGAGCCCCAGCACGCCTTGCCTCCGCCTCCCACAAAGCGAACTCGGCCTGAACACGCCCCGGCCCCCGCTCCCCGGCGCGCCCCTTCGTTCCCCGCGGCACCGGCCTCCTGGATCGTTGCGCTGGCCGCCGGATTCGCGCTGCTGCTTGGCGGTTGTCGCTCCCGGGAGGATGCCTCGCTTGTCCGGCTGCGCGAGAGCGGTGTCATCCGCATTGGATACGCGGTCGAGGCCCCCTTCGCCTATGTCAGCGGGAACCAGGTGACCGGCGAATCACCGGAGATTGCCAGGATCGTCTGCCGACGGCTTGGAATTCCCCACATCCAGTGGGTCCAGATGCCCTTCGACGAGCTGATCCCCGCGCTCCGCGACAGACGCTGCGATGTCATTGCCGCGGGCATGTTCATCACCGACGAACGCCGGCGCCTGATCGCGTTTTCGATTCCAACGTTCCAGGTCAGGCCGGGCCTGCTGGTCCAGCGCGGCGATCCACACCACCTCGGGCCCGACAGCGACCTGGCCCGCGACAAGGCGCTGCATTTCGCGGTGTTGTCCGGCTCGATCGAGGAACGCTGGTTTGAGGGACACGGCTTCAAGCCATCCCAGCTCGTGATTGTGCCGGACGCTGTGACTGGGCGTGCTGCAGTGGAGGCGGGCATGGCCGACGCACTGGCGCTCTCCTCGCTCTCGATCCGCCGCTTGTCAGGCGGGAACGGCGCAACGGAGGCAATCCTTCTCCAGCCTGCTGCCGGAATGCAGCCCGGCTTCGGGGCGTTTGGATTCCGGCTTGGCGACAAGGCCCTTCGACGGGCCTGGGACGGCGTCCTGCAGACCTTCGTCGGCAGCGCCGAGCACCGTCGGCTCGTCGCCCGATTCGGTTTCGGGCCGGCCGAAATTCCCACCCTGACCGTCGCCTCGCACCAGACTTCGCGATGAACCCTACCGATCCTCACCGCTTTCGTCGCAACATCCTTGCGCTACTCGCAGCCGGCCTGCTGGTCGCGGGCGTGGTGGTCGGCCTTCATTTCTACCAGGAGCGGACCGAGGCGGCACTGACTCGCCAAGCCCAACGGATTCGTCAGGCCCGCGTCGACATGGCGGAGGGATTCCTCCACGCGCTGATGCCCGCGGACTCCGGAGCACCGTTCGAACGAGGCCGCGGCATCGCCCTGCTCGAGCAGGGCATGGATTCGCTCGAGGCGATCGCAACCCGATGGACCGAGGATCAACGTTCGGTGCGGGACCTTGGACCCGACCTGCTGCAACTGCGCCGCCAGCTCTCCGCCGTGCCCGAGGTCGGGCCCGTGCCGGTGAAAACCCAGATCGCCCTGCGAATCGCGTTTCATCAGGTCCAAAAACAGTCCGAGCAATTGGACGATGCAGTGCAGGCGGCCAGGACCCGCCAAATGGCAACCCAGGACCGCCTGTACCTGCTGGTGCTCGCGCTCTCGGCGCTGCTCATGGCTGCCATGGCCCTCCTCGTCTATGTGTCCGACACCCGCCGATCCCTGGCGGATGTGCGGAGGATGGCGGCCGAGGAGGAACTGCGAAAGAACGAGACGCGGCTGCGACTGCTCGTCGAGCATGCCCCCGCGGCACTCGCGATGTTCGACAAGGACATGCGTTACGTCACCGCGAGCCGCCGGTGGCTCGACGACTACGGCCTGCACGGCCAGGAGATCATCGGCCGATCGCACTACGCCGTGTTCCCGGAGATTTCAGCCGATTGGAAGGACGTCCATCGCCGCGCCCTCGCTGGCGAGGTCGTGCACCGCGAGCAGGATCAGTTCGTGCGCGCCGACGGTTCGGTCCAATGGCTGCGTTGGGAGGTGCGGCCCTGGCGTGGCGAGGGAGACCAGATCGGCGGCATCGTGGTGTTCACGGAGGACGTCACGGAGCAAAAGCGCGGTGAGGACGAAATCCATCGCCTCAACCTGGAGCTCGAACGCCGGGTCGAGCAGCGCACCGCCGAACTCATCAGCGCGAACAAGGAGATCGAGGCGTTCAGCTACTCGGTGTCGCACGATCTCCGCGCCCCGCTGCGCGCGATCGACGGGTTTCTGCGGATCATCCTGGAAGAGCAGGCGGACCGCCTGGATGAGACCGGCAAGGGCTACCTGAAGCGGGTGGTGGCCGCGGCCGACAAGATGGCCCAGCTGATCGACGACCTGCTGAACCTCGCGAAGATCAACCGCGCCGAGCTCACGCGCCAGCCGACGGACCTGGCGGCGGTCGCCCGCGCCATCCTCGGCGAACTCGCCTCGCACGAACCCGGGCGCCGCGTCGATTGCGTCGTGCCCGACTCCCTGCAGGTCAGCGGCGACCCTCGCCTCCTCGGCGTCCTCCTGCAGAACCTGCTCGGTAATGCGTGGAAGTTCACCGCGAAACAGGCGTCTGCTCGCATCGAGCTGGGCACTGCTCCCGCGCCCGAGGGACGCCGGATCTGCTTCGTGCGCGACAACGGAGCGGGCTTCGACATGGCGTACGCGCACAAGCTGTTCAAGGCGTTCCAGCGCCTGCACCACGACCACGAATTTCCCGGCACGGGGATCGGCCTCGCAACGGTCCACCGAATCGTCACCCGGCATGGCGGCCGGGTCTGGATGGAGTCCAAGGTCGGCGAGGGCACGACCTGCTTCTTCGAGCTTCCCGCGGCCTAGGCGTCCGGTCAGCGCGCGGGCCAGGCCCTGTCGACGGCCTTCAGCCAGGCCCGGACCATGAGCCCGCGCCCCGGCCGACCAGCGCCGCGATGATGTATCCATAATCCTGGATACCGCAATTGAACCACAGAGACACAGAGATCACAGAGGCTGAAATCCAAGCAAGGGGCGGAATCAGCGCTCACCTCGCCGGTGAAAGAGATTCGATACAAAATTCCCGCCCAACTGCAATTCTCCGTGTTCTCTGCTCGTCCGCCGTAGCCTTGGCGAAGGTGGGTGTCTCTGTGGTTTAAATCCAACTGCGTAATTTAGGATAATCCTGACCCATGATGTGGTTGTAGTCGCTGCCCTGCCTCCAGCGCCCGCCGTCCGTGATCGAATCGCCCTGGAACAGCACCACCCCGCCCTTGGGCAGCGCGGCAAGCCGGGGGGAAGGCCCAGGCGGCAGAGGTCAGGGATCCAGAGGCCCAGCGGAACGGCACCAACGGGCTCCTTGTATCATGTCAAGATATGCACAGTGGCATGAATTTGCCATCTGATGGTAAGGAACTTATAAATTTGCCAATAATTTTCATTTATACTCGGCATTAGTTGACTTTGCGGTGACCACCGGCTCACCTCCGGGCTCCGATTCGGTTTTCAGCCGTCCAGCATAACCAGCTTCACCAGCAAGGCAGCCTCCTCCCGTTGTCGTCTCTTGGGACGATCCCGCGGCGAGTCCTGCGCGGCATGGCGGGGTTCCGGTCCAGGCGGGGCGTCGCCGCGTCGGGAAAACCACACACGTCAATGAACCCGATAAAACAACTCGTCCGCCGCGCCGCCCTTATCGGCGCTGTCTGTCTGTCAATCGCCGCCGCCCGTGCCGATGACGGCAACCTGGCAATCCTGAATGCGTCTGTCAGCGGCACCACGCTGACCGCCCAGCTGAGCTCGTCCGTGCACGGGTCGGTGAACGTTTCGTTCAACGGCTCGTTCGTCCCCGGATCGGTCTCGGGCTCCACGGTGACAGCCTCCCTGCCGGCCGCACCGACGCCCGGCACGTACCTGCTCGCCTTGTCCAAAAACGCGAAGAGCCACGACGACAATAGCGACTTCGCAACGGCCTATGTCACGGTCGGCGCCGTCGGTCCGCAGGGCCCGCAAGGCCCCCAGGGCATTCAGGGAGTCCAGGGTGACACCGGTGCCCAAGGCGCCGTCGGGCCGGTCGGACCGGTGGGTCCGCAGGGTCCTGCGGGTGCCACCGGCCCGCAGGGCGCCGTCGGCCCCCAGGGTCCGCAAGGCCCCCAGGGCCCGAAGGGAGATACCGGAGCCACCGGTGCAACCGGAGCGACGGGCGCGACCGGTCCCGCCGGTCCAGTGGGTCCCCAGGGTGCCACCGGGCCCGCCGGCGCGCAGGGTCCCGCGGGAAATGACGGTCGTCAGGTCGCC
Source organism: Opitutaceae bacterium (assembly GCA_027310745.1). GTDB lineage: Bacteria > Verrucomicrobiota > Verrucomicrobiia > Opitutales > Opitutaceae > MWDT01. The sequence continues at coordinate 107,145 of DAIDAF010000004.1, forward strand.
GTTTACACCGGTCACACGGTGAACACGGGCGACACGCTCGACTACACGCTCTACAACCAGCCCGGTTGGAATGCCTCGCATCTGGAAATCCTCGTCGAGGCCCATGACGTCAACTCCGAGACCAATCGCCTGTACTACCACGCCGAGTACGCCACCTTCCAGCAGTGGAACACCGGCGTGACCGTCCAGAACATCGCCACGATCGCAAACTCGGGCACGAACTCGTATTCGGTCGACGTCTACTCCGACGCCTCGAACAACATCCACGTTCGCTTCCACCACCTGACCTACGCGACGAACACCAACGTGCAGATCATCGCCAAGTGGTTCAGCGCGCCGTAAGGCCCGCGATTTCCACGGGGGCACCCTGCGCCTGACAACGCCCCGGACCCCGGTCCGGCGACTTCCCGGCCCACGCCGCCGTCGCCCCCGGTTCCGGGGCCTTTCGTCACCCTCGAACGCCTGCCTCCAGAATCCGGATACTCACGCCCGTATCCCCATGCCGGCGGACGGACCCGGTTCGAACCGAGCATCCGGTGAGATGGACCTCTGTGCCATGATCTTAAATTCGGCGATTGAATGGAACAGAAGGCAACGAAGGGAACGAAGAATAAGCCGCTTGCCGCAGAATTCAGAGCGTTGATTCATTCACCGTTAGGGTGAGGCGATTCCGCCCCGGTGAGTTCGTGCAATCGCTTGGCTCGGCCTTCTTTGTTATCTTCGTTTCCTTCTGTTAACTGCGTTTTTTGGGATGAACTGCCGCGGCGCCCCGACTCAAAGCTCGCCCGGATTACCGGGCGCCCAATGGATCTGGAGCGCCTCAAAGTAGGCCAGGTCGTGCCTGGGCGGCTCCACTCCCGCGGGAAGGGGCCGGTGCGAAAAGGTCTGGAAGTACAGGAGGCAGGCATCGCGCCACCAGCACGCGTCGCGCTCCTGGATGTTCAGGAGGGCGGCAACGTGGTCGAAGGTCTCCGGGTCGATCTCGCCCTTCATGCTCGCCCAGGTCTTCTGCCAGGAACGCACCGTGTCGACACCGTGCTGGTAGTGCAGGCCGAGTTCGTCCCAGAGCGTGCGCCCCGAACGCAGGCGATACCCCCAGGCGACGTGATGGAACCAGAGCAGGTACCGGTCGGGACAGGTCGCGAGCGTGGCCCATTTCGCGGCAGCCTGGGGCGCGTATTGGGAGAGCGCATTCGAGCCGGTTGCCGTGCGATCGAAGCCCAGCCCCTCGGCGTCGGCCCGGTTGTAATAGACCGGATTCCAGTCCGCCCTCGGCAGGTTGTCGACCCACGGACCCGGGCCGTAGTGGTTTCCTGTCGACATGATGTGGTGCAGCCCGAGCGGCATCTCGTAATCCACCACCGTTTCGCGCGACTCAAGCAGCATCGGGACGAGCTTTCGGGCAATGTCGGGATTCGGACCGAAGGTCATGCGCGTCCACTCCCGGGCGATCTCCGCCGAACTGAGGTCGTGATTCCACGCGAGTCGCCCGAAGGCGTACCAGTTCGCCTGCGCGAGCGGGTGGCCCGTCCAGTCGCGATCCGTGCCGGTGTTGGCGACGCCCACCATGAGGCTGAGGTGCCGGTGGGTCGCGGAACCGTCGACGATGCGTGCGACCGTCGCGCCGGGCCCGGGACGGTAGGTGTCGGACTTGAGCACCTCGCGCCACATCGGCGCAAGGAACGCCAGGCACGTGCCGTTGCCCAGGTACTCCTGCGTGATCTCCACCTCGAGCCCCACGTTGGTGCGCGGCATCGCGCCGAAGAGCGGATGAAAGGGCTCGCGAGGCTGGAAATCGAGCGGGCCGTTCTTGATCTGGATCACGACGTTGTCGCGGAACCTGCCGTCGAGCGGTTGGAATTCGCTGTACGCCTGCTTGCAGCGGTCCTCGGGATTCTTCGCGTCGTACACGAACGCGCGCCACATCACGATGCCGCCATGCGGCGCAAGGGCGTCCGCGAGGAGGTTGGCTCCGTCGGCATGCGTGCGGCCGTAGGTCTGCGGCCCGGGCTGTCCTTCGGAGTTGGCCTTCACCACGAACCCGCCGAAGTCCGGAATGAGGCGGTAGATTTCGTCGGCCTTCGCCCTCCACCAGGCCTTGACCGTGGGATCAAACGGATCCGCTGTCTTCAACCCGCCGATCTCCACGGGAGCCGAGAAGCGCACGGCGAGATAGACATGGATGCCATAGGGTCGAAACACGCCAGCAAGCGCCGCGACCTTCCTAAGCCAGGGATGAGTGAGGATCAGCGGGTCGGCATTCACGTTGTTGAGGACCGTTCCGTTGATCCCGATCGAAGCGCAGGCTCGCGCGTAGTCGCGGTAGCGCGGGGAGAGGTAGTCGGGAAGGACGAACCACTCCCACAGTGAAAACCCCGCATAGCCGCGCTCGACGGTACGGTTGAGATTGTCCCAGTGGCTGAGCAGGCGGCGGTCGATCTTCGGTGCGGACGACAGGTCGAGATGCGAGACGTCGTGTCCGAGCTGGATTTCCCGCAGCAGGCGAAACGCGCCGTACAGGGCTCCGACGTCGCTCGGAGCCGAGATTGCCACGGTGCCGGACCCCGAGCGCAGGTGGTAGCCCTCCGTTCCGAGTGCGGCCGGCGCGGCCGAGGACGCCTTCTCAAACGCAATCGTCGGCACCGCCCCCGTCATGCCGCTCAGGCCACGCGTGAGTTCGTCGCGCGCGGCATCCAGCGTCGGAGAATCGGCGCCGGTGGGCGTCACCAGCACGACACGACGCACCGCCGCGAGCGTCGCTGCGCGGTAGCTGGAGTCGGTGATGCTGTCGTAGCGAAGCCAGAGGCGGTATCCGTCATCGGCATGCAACAGGCCGATCCACACAAACACGAAAGGGAGCAGGCGAAGAATTTTCATGGGGAGCGAGGGGGACATCGGACTACGGGGCGCGTCCGGGCCACCGCAGGGTGGCGATCCGGCCCGGTCCGCCAACGATTCTCTGGGTCACCGTTGAACCTGCGCAAGCCCGCGACCGAACGGTACACGGACGCCCGGCTTGCCCCAATCCGGGCCTGATCCGACAACCGGCGCGCGATGAACACCCCCTGCCGCCTGATCCTCGCCTGGCTGTCGCTCTGCGGCGTCGCCCTGGCCGCCCCCCTTCCTGTCGTATCCATCCAAAAGGGACGCGACGGACTCACCCTGGGCCTCGAGCGAGGCACCTTGCGCCTTCGCGTGTTCACCCCCGACATCGTCGAGGTGACCTACGGCCCGTCCGCCACGCTGCCGCCGACCGATCCGCTCGCCGTCGTGGCCAGTCCTTCCGGGACCCCGTGGACGGCGGCCGAGACGTCCAAGGACATCACGTTGCGCACAAGCGCACTCGTCGTGACCGTCGCCCGCTCCACGGGCAGCGTCCGCTTCGCAGACCTCTCGGGGCGTGTTTATCTCGCCGAGGCCGACGACGGCGGAAAATCCCTCACGCCTGCGGTGGTCGGCGGCCAGCCGACCCTCCGCAGCCGGCAGGACTTCGTCCTTCAGCCCGGCGAAGCCGTGTACGGACTGGGTCAGCATCCGGGTTCCCCGCTCAATTACCGCGGCACGAAGGTCCACCTCCAGCAGGAGAATCGCGACGTCGCAGTGCCGGTCCTCCTCTCAAGTCGCGGCTACGGCGTATTCTGGGATAACCCGGCAGTCACCGACGTCGACGCCGGCGCCACCATTCCAGGCGGCCTGACCTGGACTTCGGAAGCCGCGGACGCGATCGATTACTACTTCATCGGAGGCCCCGCGCTCCGCGACGTCGTCGCGCGCTATCGCTGGCTCACGGGGCCCGCGCCCATGCTCGCCGAGTGGACCTGGGGCTTCTGGCAGTGCCGCGAGCACTACGAAACCCAACAGGAGTTGCTGGGCGTCGTGGCAGAATACCGCCGGCTGCACCTTCCCCTCGATGGAATCATCCAGGACTGGCAGTACTGGCGTCCCGGCGGCTGGGGCTCCGATGAGTTCGACCCCACGCGCTACCCCGATCCGGCGACAATGGTCCGCACCGTGCACGACGAGCACGCGCACATCATCATCTCAATCTGGCCGCGCTTCGATCTCGGCCTGGCCAACCTTGCAGCGCTTGAAAAGGCGGGCGCCGTCTATCCCAAGGTTTACCCGAACGTCTACCCCAAGGGTCAGGGCAAATGGTACGATCCCTTCAACCCCGAGGGTCGGCGCCTGTATTGGAAATTCCTCTCGCAACATCTCTTCTCGATCGGAATCGACGGCTGGTGGATGGACGCCAGCGAGCCCGAACTGGGCGGACACTGGGGCGAGCTGCGCGACGTGACGACCGCCGCCGGTTCCGGCGCGCGCGTCTTCAACGCCTACCCGCTCGAGCACACGACCGGCGTCTACCAGGGGCAGCGGGCGGAATCGTCCGCCAAGCGGGTCTTCATCCTCACCCGGTCCGCGTGGGCCGGCCAGCAGCGCAACGCCGCCGTCACCTGGTCTGGCGACACGACGGGCACCTGGGCCGTCTTCCGGCAACAGATCCCGGCAGGGCTCGATTTCGTGATGTCCGGCATCCCCTATTGGAACACCGATATCGGAGGCTTCTTCGGCGGCAATCCCCAGGACCCCGCCTACGCCGAGCTATTCACCCGCTGGTTCCAGTTCGGCGCCTTCTGCCCCATGTTCCGCGTGCACGGAACGGGAAGACCCAAGGAGGTCTGGCGTTTCCCCAAGGCCACCCAGGCCGTCCTCGCCGACTTCATACGCCTCCGGTATCATCTGCTTCCCTACATCTACTCGGACGCCTGGAGCGTCACGCACGAGAACGCCTCGATGCTGCGGCCCCTGGTGATGGATTTTCAGAACGACGCCCGAGTGCTGAACATTCCGGACCAGTTTCTCTTCGGTCCCTCGATCATGGTGTGTCCGGTGACCGAACCGGGAGCCAAGGCCCGCAGCGTGTATTTCCCCGCCGGCACCCACTGGTGCGATTTCTGGACGGGCGCGGTCGTGTCGGGCGGCCAATCCCTCTCGGTGCCGGTGAGCATCCGGACGCTTCCACTGTTCGTGCGCGCCGGCTCGATCATCCCCTACGGCCCCTCCGAGGAATACACCCGCGAGAAGGCCGACCCCATCGAGCTCCGCGTCTATCGGGGAGCCGACGGACACTTCACGCTCTACGAGGACTCAGGCGACGGCTACGCCTACGAGCACGGAGCCTACGCGACCATCCCGATCACCTGGGATGAGCACCGGCAGACGCTGACCATCGGCCGGCGCGAGGGGCGCTTCCCCGGCATGCCGCAGACCCACCGTTTTCACATTGTATGGGTCTCGCCAGGGCACGGCGTCGGACTCGCCCCCAGCGCGAACCCCGACGCCAAGGTCACCTATACCGGCAAACCGCTCACGCTGTCGCCGGAATCGTGATCCCCCGCGGCGGCGCCTGCGACTTGGCGATTGCTCGCAGCAGGGTCATGGCGACACTCCGGGCCAGCCGTCCATGACCCGCCCATCCCATCCGACCGAAAGCGGAAAGCCAGGACTTCACCCGCGAAACCAACATCGCTCGGGCTACGCGTTCGAAGCCCTCGCGCGGGCCTGTCCGGAACTGGCACCCTTTGTTCACCCCTCGCCCACCGGGACGCCGACCATCGACTTCGGCGATCCCGAAGCCGTGCTCACGCTCAACCGCGCACTGCTGCTGGCCGATTACGGACTCGCCTCCTGGGATCTCCCCGCGGGCTACCTCTGCCCGCCGATCCCGGGCCGAGCCGACTATCTTCACTGCCTCGCCGATCTGCTCGCCGGAGACGGTCCGATCCCGCACGGCCCCAGCGTCCGGATCCTCGACATCGGCGTCGGCGCCAACCTCGTCTATCCCATCGTCGGGCGCGCCGACTACGGCTGGTCCTTCGTCGGCACCGACATCGACGCCGACGCGCTCGCCTGGGCCGGAAAACTCGTGCGCGCAAATCCGCTCCTCCGCGGGACGGTCGAGCTGCGCCGGCAGGCGTCGCCGCGCGCGGTGTTCGCGGGCGTCACCAAGGCCCGAGAACATTTTGCCGCCTGCCTCTGCAATCCTCCCTTCCATGCCTCGTCCGCCGAGGCGCGAGACGGCACGCTGCGCAAACTCAGGAACCTCGCCGGCCGCACGCTCCGACGCGACGCCCAGGCCACGCTCAACTTTGGCGGACGCGCCAACGAACTGGTCTGCCCCGGCGGGGAACGAGGGTTCGCCACGCGCATGATCGCCGAAAGCGCCCGGGTCCCCGACCTGTGCGGCTGGTTCACCTGCCTCGTCTCGAAGAGCGAAAACCTCCCCGCCCTCGAACACGCAGCCTCCCGGGCCGGCGCCGCCGAACACCGTGTGATTCCCATGGTCCAGGGCCAGAAGCGGAGCCGCATCCTCGCCTGGCGCTTCTCCACCCCACCGGGAGCCTAGAGCGTCCGCTTGAACAGGAGGGTCGCGATGCTCAACGCGACCACCGAAAAGCCGACCAGGAATAGCAGGTCCGGCGCCACCGCCAGCAGGCTCGTGTTCTTCAAGAGCAGTTCCTTGAATCCGTGAACCGCATACGTGAACGGGTTGATCGTCGTCATCGCCCGCATCCAGGCGGGAAATGCGCTGATCGGATACACTGCCCCGCTCGGGAAGAAGAGCACCGTGTTCAGCATGCCGAAGATCGCACGCGGCAGCAGCGGATCGTTCACGCGAACCACGATCAGGAACATCATGCTGATCAGCGCGAGCGCCGTCGCCAGCACCATCAGGAACAGCCGCGCGATCCGAAACAGGCTGAAGGGATCGGGGATGCCCGCGATGAGCGAGCCGATCGTCACCAGCACCATGCCCGAGAGCACGGCCTTCATGACACCCGAGAGGTTGAAACCCAGGATCAGCTCGAGCTTGCTGATCGGCGTCACGAGATACCCCTCGTGCAGGCCGCGCGCCTTGTCGTCGATGAAGATGATGCCGCCGCCGATCATCGCCGAGATGAAGATCGCGAGCACGATCGTGCCCGGCAGCAGGTACTGGATGTACGGCACGTACGGATAGATTTCGACGACCGAGAGCGTCGCCTGCGTCGCCAGCCTGGGCGCAGGCACCTTCGCGCCAAAGGCGTTGAGCAGCTGCTGCAACGCGCCCCCCAGCGCCGACGAGGAAAACTGATCCGTGTTGTCCTCCATCAGGGCCACCGTCGGCGAGGTGCCCTCGTGCAGCTTGCGCGAGAAATTCGGCGGAATGTTCAGCACGCCGTTCAGGCGGCCGTCGCGCAGGTCCTGCATCGCCGCCCCGAGGTCGTCGTAGGTGTAGGTCTTGAACGTGCGCGCGTTCGCCGCAACCGCCTGGCACATGGCCCGGAGGCGCACCGACGAGAGGCTGTGATCCTGGTCAACCAGGCCGAGCTTCAGGTTCTTGATCTGGCCGCCAAAGGCGTAGCCGAGGAAGACCAGCTGCACCAGCGGCATGAGCAGCGACATGGTGATGAGCGCGGGACTGCGCCGGAAACGGCGCAGGTCGCGTTCGATGACAGCCCAGATTCGAATCATGGCACGCAGGGTTCAGTTGGACATCCGGCGCATCATGACCTGGCGCGGCGCCGGCGCCTGCAGCGCGTCGCGAAGCTGGTGGCCCGTGTAGTGCATGAACACGTCGTCGAGCGTCGTGCTCTGCACCGAGAGCGAGGCCACGCTCACCCCCGCCGCACGCGTCGCCTCCATGAGAGCCGTGATCGTCGCAGGGCCGTTGTTCGAGGACAGTCGAAACACCGGGGGCACGGCCTTCAACTCCGCCACCTCGGGCAGCGCCCGCAGCGTCGCCTCCCACCCTTCGGGAATGGACGAGAAACTCGCCTCGATCACGTTGCGGCCCGGAATCGACGCCTTCAGCCGGATCGGCGAATCGAGCGCGACGAGCTTGCCGTGATCCACGATCGCGATGCGGTCGCACAGTTTGTCCGCCTCGTCCATGTAATGGGTGGTCACAATGATCGTGAGGTCGCGTTCGCGCTTGAGCTTCGCGAGCATCTCCCACACCGCCGTGCGCGACACCGGATCGAGACCCGTGGTCGGTTCGTCCAGGAAGAAGATCTTCGGCTCATGCACCAGGCCACGCGCGATTTCCAGCCGCCGCCGCATGCCGCCCGAGTACATCTTCAGCGGCTTGTCGCGCCACTGGATCAGGTCCACCGCCGTGAGCAGCTCCTCCGCCGTGCGCCGGCTCCGCGAGGGAGGAATCCCGTACAACTGCGCGTAGATCCGCATGTTCTCGTCCGCGCTGAGGTCCAGGTCCGAGGTCAATGCCTGCGGAATCACTCCAATCCCCTTGCGCACCGCGTTGGGCTCCCTGACCACGTCGTGTCCGTTCACCAACGCCGTGCCCTCCGTCGGCGGCACGATCGTGGTGAGCATGCGCAGGAGCGTCGACTTGCCCGCCCCGTTGGGCCCCAGCAGGCCAAACACCTCGCCGTGCGCCACCGAGAAGTTCAGGTGGTCGACCGCGCAGAACTCGCCAAAACGCTTCGTGAGATCCCTGACTTGGACGTCGGACATGGCGGGTCAGGAGCGGAACGGAAGGATCACGTAGGCCGTCATGCCGACCGCCAGCGCCCGGTCGCGGTTGTCGCACCGCAGGCGCAGTTGAAAGGTCTTGATGTCGCGTTTCGTCCGGCTCACGTCGCGCTGCGTCGCGTAATCCGCGTCCACGCCGCGGTAGAACACCGTGCCCGTGCGCTCCGCCCCCGAGGGCAGGCGCACCGTGAGCTTGTCGCCCAGGTGGATCCGGTCGATGTACGACTCCTCGATGTCCGCGCGAACCCACAGATCGTCGGGATTCACGAGTGTGACGATCGCTTGGCCCGGGCTGACGACCTCACCCTGCAACGCCGCCCGGATATCAACGATCCCGTTGATGGGCGCCCGGATCTCGGTGTATCCCTCCCGGACCCGCGCCTTCTCGCGCTGCGCCTGTGCCGCAGCCAGAAGTTCGCGGCTCGCCGTGAGCGCCGCCCGGCGCATGGCGACCTGCTCGGAGCCCGCCTTCGCAATCTGGACAGCCGCCGCCGAGGCCGCCGCCTGTTTGTGGGCGGCATCAAGGCGCGCCGTCGCCGCGTCGAAACTCGTGCGCGCCTGATCCAGGTCCTGTTCCGAATTCGCCCCCTGCCTGCGCAGGCTCTGCGCGCGTTCATAGGTGAGTTTCTGGATTTCGAGGTCCGCCGCAGCCTGCGCAACCTGCGCCTGCGCCACCGCAAGGTTAGCCTCCGCCTGGGCGATCTGCTGGTGGGTCGACACCTCCTGCAGCCGGAGGTCGGCCTGCGCCTGATTCACCTGGGCCGCCGCGGCGCGCGCCGCATTGTCGTAGTAGGCGAGGTCCGCGCGCCATTCCGCGGGCGCGATCACCGCAAGCAACTCGCCCTTCTTCACCGCATCGCCCGACCGCACGTTCAACTCCTGGATCCGCCCCTGCACCTCGGAACTCACCACGACCTCGTCGGTCGTCACGATGCCCGTGAGCACGAAGGGCCTGAGATGCTGGAGCACCGTCACGACGACGGCCACGGCCGCGACGACGATGAGGACAAGGGGGATGATGCGCTTGCGTTTCATGGGACGGGGGACTCGGGATGGACGAACAAACCGTGACGGATGAGATCGAGCAGGGCTGCCCTTCGCCGCGCGAGTTCCTGCGGGCTGTAGGCGTCGATCGGACTCACCTGCCGGAGGATCGGCGCGATCGAGAAGTAGTGGACGATCAACGACGTGATCGAGATCAGCGTGTGCCGCACGTCCACGACGCGAAACTCGCCCTCGCGCATGCCGCGCTCCAGGAGCTTCGCGAGCGCGTCGCCGCGCGGCTTCGCGTACTTCATCACCAGCGGCTGGACGATCCGGCCGGCCGTCATGAAATGCTGGTGCAGCGACGCCGAGTTCCGGCTGCGGGAGATCGAATCGAAATGCAGCTCCACGTAGCGAAGCAGCGCGGCGCGGGCGGAGCCCGGTGCGCCCAGGACCTCCAAGGCACGGGCGTTGAACTCCCGGAAGTGCTCGTCGAAGACCGCCGCGTACAGGCGCTCCTTGCCGCCGAAGTAATAGTAGATCAGCGCCTTGTTGACGCCCGCCTCCGACGCGATGCCGTCCATCCGCGCCCCCGCCAGCCCGCGCTCCGAGAACACACGGGCCGCCGCAGCCAGGATCTCCTCCCGGGTTCGTTCCCCCTGGTCCGGCTTCGGACCTGCGTGTCTGGCGCGACGGCGGATTGGCATTTGATTAACCGTTTAGTTAAAACGGACGAGGCTTTGCCAGTTTGTCAACTGCACTTCACGCGCGGCCCGCCAGATCGCATTCGCAGGGATTACTGGGTCCGCGATTCTTGGATACAAGCGTCCGCCTTCAGCCCCGACTCTCGAGCAATGCGGAGGCGAATCGGTCGAGCTCCTCCTCGTGGTCGGCATCCTTGCGCCAGGCCACGAAGACAGGGAAGGCCAGTGGCGAAGGCCGGAGGGGCACGAATGACAGGCCCTTCGGCACCTCCGACCCCTGTCCCGCCGGCAGGGTGCCGATCGCGTCCCCTGCCTTCACTCGCTCCAGCATCCCCTCCTCGCTCGCCGCTTCACCAGCGATGCACGGAACAAAACGGGCCTTCCCCGCCGCCTCCAGAAACCGGTGTCCACGGCCCGGGAAGTGGCGCTCGTCCCAAGTCACCCACGCCTCCCCGCGAAGATCCGCAAACGATACCGAGCGCCGGCCCGCCAGCTTGTGCGCTGCGGGCAGCACCACCAACGCTGGGAGCGACTCGATCCGGCGGATGTTGAAATCGATGCGCAATCCGAGGTCGGCCCACTCCAGCAGTGCGACGTCCACCTCGCCCCCGCGCAGGGCGGCAAGCACGCCCGCGGGAACATAACACGACTCGTGCAGCCGCGTCGCCGGGCTTTGCTCCTCGTAGCGCCGCAGCCCCCGAGCATAACGCTCCCGCCACCAGGCGCCGAAATGCCCCAGCCTGATCCTGGCCCTCGACGCCGCGGCCGCGGCACGGGCCTCGCCGGCGGCCTCCGCCGCCGATGCCAACAGCGCCTGCGCCCGCCGGTAGAACACTGCCCCCGCCGCGGTCAGCGCCACTCGCCCCGCCCGCCGCCGAAACAACGAACACCCCAGGCTCTCCTCCAAATCCGAGATGTGCCGCCCCAGCCCCGACACACTCAACCCGCACAAACGCGCCGCCCGCGCGGCATCCAGTTCGTCCGCCAATGCCAGGAAGTAACGCATCTGACGCATTTCCATGATGGCCCGGGTGTGGCGGCAGGCATGCCGCAGGCCGTTCACTTGGGCAACCGCCAAAAAACAAAAAGCCCGCCACATCACGCGGCGGGCCCTGTTGGAAATCCGTCCTGACCGGCGGCTTAGTTGCCCGGGATCGTCAGCTTGACACCGGTATCGGCACCGGTCTTCGCCGCGGCCGCCGGCTGCGCCGAAGCCCCGAGGCTGGCGCGAAGCAGCATTGCACGCTGGGCCCACAGGCCCGAGGGATCTACCTGCAAGACCTGTTCGGCCGCCTTGTTCGCGTCGTCGATCTTGCCGATGTCCGCGTAGTGCCGGAGCAGGTGGTAGGCTGCCTCCGCGCGCACCGCCTTGAACTGGGTGGCATCCGCCGCGATCTTCTGGAGCGCCGCGACGCCTTCCGATGTCTGGCCGCCGAGCAGCTGGCTCATCGCAAGGCCGAGCTTGGCGCGCGCCTCGAAGGGCTGCTTCGCCAGCGCCGGGAGCGCCTTCTGGTAATAGCCCGCCGAAGCGGCGTAGTTGCCCTTCGCGTAATCCTCATCCGCCACTCGCAGCAACGCCACACCCGCCAGCGCGTGGTCCGGATGCTCCGCGGCAAAGGCCTGGAGCTTCTGAATGTTGTCGCCAGCCGCCGCATACTCGCGGCCGATCGCACGCTGCTGGCTCTCCGCATACCACGCGTAACCGCCGTACCCGAGAATGCCCAACAGGACCACCAGGCACAGCGTCACGATCGCCTTGTTGTACTTCAGCCAGAACAGCTGCAGGCTCTCCGCGAAATTCTCGGCGGTATGGCCCGTCGTCGATTGGGCGGGCGCAGCGGCCTTGGGGTCGGAGGGAGATGCGGGCGTGCTCATGGGAAGAGTGATGAATTGCGATGTAAACGTTCAGGCAAACAAACGCCGCTCATCCTGTAAATGACGGAAATTCGGCGGGGCAGCCCCCAGCTCAGTCAAACACCACCGTCTTGTTTCCGTACACCAGAACCCGGTTCTCCAGATGCCAGCGCACCGCCTGGGCCAGGACCATCTTCTCCAGGTCCCTCCCCTTGCGCACCAGATCCGCAACACTGTGACGGTGAGTCACCCGCGCAACGTCCTGCTGGATGATCGGCCCCTCGTCCAGGTCCCGGGTCGCATAATGCGCCGTGGCCCCAATGAGTTTCACGCCGCGCCTGTGCGCCTGATGGTAGGGTTTGCCACCGGCAAAGGCCGGAAGGAACGAATGATGAATATTGATCACCGGGCGCCCCAAGGCCCCCAGGAAATCCGCCGACAGGACCTGCATGTACCGCGCCAGCACCACCAGGTCCACGTCCAGCGCCCGCAGCAGCTCCAACTGGCGGTTCTCTGCCTCCACCTTACGCTCCGCGTTCACCTCAATGTGGTGAAACGGCACCCCGTACGCCTGCGATGCCGACTCGAGGTCGCGGTGGTTGCCCACCACCGCCACGATGTCGCAGGGAAACTCATCCGCCCGCCACCGCAGGATCAGGTCGTGAAAACAATGGTCCGCCTTGGATACGAACAGCGCCACGCGCTGCTTGCGCGTCGACACCGCCACGCGCGACTGCATTCCCAGCACGCCCGCGAACTCCTGAAACGCCCCGGACTCGCCCTCCACGCTCGACGCGGCGGACGGCTCCCACTCGATCCGCTGGAAGAACACGCCTTCCTCGATGTCGCGATGCTGGTCCGCGTGCAGGATGTTGCCCCCTCGCGCGAAAATCCAGCCCGCCGTCTTGGCGACCAGACCGGGTTGGTCGGGTCCGTGCAGCAGGGCGACGAGAGTGGTGGGTTCGGACATGGCGGGTGACTCCTTCTCCAGCGAAATCGACACGCACCCCGGGGCTTGTCGAGCCTCATTCCCGGGGCGCGCACCGAGACGGTGCCGTCCTCAGACCTGCACCGTGTTGCCGACGTAATGCTGGATGGGACGCACGCCGACCCGCTGGCGCTTCAGGGCCTTGATGCCGTTGATCGCCGCCTGCGCGCCGGTGATCGTCGTCATCATGCAGATGCTGTGCGCATATGCCGCCGAGCGGATCTGGTTTTCGTCGCGCCGCGGGATCATGCCGCTGGGCGTGTTGATCACCATCGCGATCTTCCCGTTCTTGATCATGTCGACCGCGGTCGGGCGCCCTTCGGAGAGCTTGAAGACCTTGTTCACCTTCACCCCGCCCTCCTGCAGCACGCGGGCCGTGCCGCTGGTCGAGTAGATCGAGAACCCAAGGTGCTCGAGCTGGCGGGCGATCTCGACCGCATGGGCCTTGTCGCTGTCCTTCACCGACAGGAAAACATTTCCCTCGAGCGGCAACCCCGGCTTCGCCGCCGCCTGGGCCTTCGCAAACGCGATGCCGAGATCGTCGTCGACGCCCATCACTTCGCCCGTCGAACGCATCTCCGGGCTGAGCGTGATCGTCGCGCCCGGGAACCGGACGAACGGGAACACCGCCTCCTTCACGCACCAGTGCTTCGGCGTGAGTTCGCGCGTAAATCCCAGCTCCGCAAGCTTCCTGCCGGCCATCACCTTCGCGGCCAGCTTGGCCAGCGGCACGCCGACCGCCTTCGAAACGAACGGCACCGTGCGCGACGCACGCGGGTTGACCTCGAGCACGTAGAGCTGGTGGTCCTTGACCGCAAACTGCACGTTCATCAGGCCGATGACCTTGAGCTCGCGCGCCAGCGCGTAGGTGGCCTCGCGGACCTTCTCGAGCATCGTCTTTCCAAGCGTGTGCGGGGGCATCACCATCGCGGCGTCGCCCGAGTGCACGCCCGCGTACTCGATGTGCTCGAGCATGCCGCCGATGACGCTCGTCTCGCCGTCGCTGATGCAATCCACGTCCAGCTCGATCGCGTCCTCGAGGAACTTGTCGATCAGCACGGGCTTGCCCGGCATCACGTCGAACACCTGGCGCACCACGCCCTTGAGATCCTCCTCGCTGTACACGATGAACATGCCTCGGCCGCCCAGCACGAACGACGGGCGCAGGAGCACCGGATAACCCAGCTCCCTCGCGTACACCACCGCCTCCGCCTCGCTCAGCGCGATGCGGTTGGCGGGCTGCTTGATGTCGAGTTTGTTGAGGATCGCCGCGAACAGCTTCCGGTCCTCCGCCACCTCGATCGACTCAGGCGAAGTGCCGATGATGTTCACGCCGTGGGCCTTCAGGCTCGTGGCGAGATTGAGCGGGGTCTGGCCGCCAAACTGCACAATCGCACCCTCGCAGCCTTCCTGCTGGTAGATCTCCAGCACGTCCTCGAGCGTGAGCGGCTCGAAGAACAGGCGGTCCGAGGTATCGTAATCGGTGGATACGGTCTCCGGATTCGAGTTCACCATCACGGTCTCGAAGCCGATCTCGCGCAGCGCGAAGCTCGCATGGACGCAGCAATAGTCGAACTCGATGCCCTGGCCGATGCGGTTGGGGCCGCCGCCGAGGATCATGATCTTCCGCTTCTTCGACGGCATCACCTCGTTCTCGTCGCCGTAGCTCGAATAATAATACGGCGTGTACGCCTCGAACTCGGCCGCGCAGGTGTCCACCAGGCGGTAGGTCGTCTCCACCCCGCGCCGTTTGCGCTCGGTGCGCACTGCGGGCATCTCGCTCTTGAGCAGGTGCGCGAGTTGGGCGTCGGAGAATCCCGCCTTCTTCGCGCGGCGAAGGAGGTTCACGTCGATCGTCGCAAGCGACTTGCCGCGCAGTTCCTGCTCGAGGTCAAAGATCTCCCTGAGCTGGCGGATGAACCACGGGTCAATGCTCGTGAGGTCGAACACGTCGGCCTCGCTCATGCCGCTCATGAACGCATAGCGGATGTAGAAGATGCGCTCGGCGTTCGGCGTCGTGAGCTTCGCCTTGATGATGTCGCGCGACGGTGGCTCGTCGTCCCCGTGCCGTCCGCCCCCGCCGAAGCCGCGGGCCCCGATCTCGAGCGAACGCAGCGCCTTCTGCAGCGACTCCTTGAACGTGCGGCCGATCGCCATCGCCTCGCCCACCGATTTCATCGACGACGTCAGCGTGGGATCCGCATCCGGGAACTTCTCGAAGGTGAACCGCGGAATCTTCGTCACCACGTAGTCGATCGTCGGCTCGAACGAGGCCGGCGTGAGGCGCGTGATGTCGTTGCGCAGCTCGTCCAGTGCATAACCCACCGCAAGCTTCGCCGCGATCTTCGCGATCGGAAAACCCGTCGCCTTCGAGGCCAGCGCCGAGGAGCGCGAGACGCGCGGATTCATCTCGATCACCACCATGCGGCCCGTGGCCGGATCCACCGCAAACTGGATGTTCGAACCGCCCGTCTCCACGCCCACCTCGCGGATCACCGCAAACGAAGCGTCGCGCATGATCTGGTATTCCTTGTCCGTGAGCGTCATCGAGGGCGCCACGGTGATCGAGTCGCCCGTGTGCACGCCCATGGGGTCGAAATTCTCAATCGCGCAGATCACGACGCACTGGTCCTTGTGATCCCGCATCACTTCCATCTCGTACTCCTTCCAGCCCAGCAGGCATTCCTCGATCAGCACCTCGTGCACCGGGGAAATGTCCAGGCCGTTGGAAACGATGCGCTCAAACTCCTCCTTGTTGTAGGCGATGCCACCGCCCTGGCCGCCCAGCGTGAACGAGGGGCGCACGATCAGCGGATATGTGCCGCCAATCTCGTCCACCGCCGCCCGGGCCTGCTCCATCGTGTGCACCGTGCGCGACTTCGCGCAGTCCAGGCCGATCTTGATCATCGCCTGCTTGAAGAGCTCCCGGTCCTCGCCCTTCATGATCGCGTCCGGCTTCGCCCCGATCATCTCCACCCCGTGGCGGCTGAGCACGCCCTGGCGGTGAAGCTCCATCGAAAGGTTCAACGCCGTCTGCCCACCCAGCGTAGGCAAAAGCGCGTCCGGCTTTTCGGCAGCGATGATCTTCTCGAGAATGTCGACCGTAAGAGGCTCAATATAAGTTACATCCGCAAACTCCGGGTCGGTCATGATCGTCGCCGGATTCGAGTTCACCAAGACGACCCGATAACCTTCCTCCCTCAGCGCCTTGCAGGCCTGCGTGCCCGAGTAATCGAACTCGCAAGCTTGTCCGATGACGATCGGACCGGCGCCAATGATGAGGATGGACTTGAGGTCGGTGCGTTTGGGCATGGGCGTAGATTTTGACGAGCGAAAGGACGCCGCTCGGCATGAGCAAGGCGGAAAGCAGGTCCGAAAAACGCTGCTCCGTTTCGCCTTCTTTTCAAATCGCTTACACCTTCGCTCCGGTTTCGGGTGAATGCAGCAATTCGCGGATTCGTTGCAGAAGCTCCTCCGGATCGTAGGGCTTTTGCATCAGGATCGTCCCCTCAGGCAGTGAAGCGTGGTCCGGGCTGAAGGCATCGTTGTATCCGCTGGCAAAAATGGTCGGCACCGGGCGCGAGTCGAGGCGGCGGATTCGTTCGTAAGCCTCCAATCCACTCAACCTCGGCATCACGGCGTCAAACACCAGCAGGTCAATCGTCTGGCGCTGGGCCTCGTACAGCGACACCGCCTCCTCGCCGTTGGTCGCCAGGATCACCCGATAACCCGCCCGCTCCAGGATCCTGCGCACCAGGATGCGGATCGTCTCGTCATCCTCCGCCACCAGCACCGTCTCGTGCCCCCCCTCCGCCACGCGCCGCCGCATGGGCATGGCGCCCGACGGCTCGGGCAGGTCCACCGTGGGCAGATAGATCCGGAACGTCGTCCCCAACCCCGGCTCACTGTAGAGCCGGATGAATCCATCATGCTGGCGAACAATCCCATACACAACCGCGAGCCCCAGGCCCGAGCCCTTGTCCTTGGGCTTCGTCGTGAAAAACGGCTCGAAGACGCGCTCCTGCGTCGCCTTGTCCATGCCTGTCCCCGTGTCGGTCACCGTGATCAACGCATACCGCCCCACCCGCGACCAGGGGTGAGCCTGGCGATAACTCGGCGTGATCACCTTCTTTTCGATCCCGATCGTGATCCTCCCGCCGCCCGGCATCGCGTCGCGCGCATTCACGCACAGGTTGATCAACACCTGCTCGACCTGCGTGGGATCGCAGCGTACATGCCCCACGCCGGCGCCCGCATGCAGCTGGACCTCGATGTTCTCACCAATCAGCCGGCGCAGCAGTTTCAGCAGGTTGCCGATCAGCTCCGCCGGATCCACGACCTCGAAATGCATCGCCTGACGGCGCCCAAAGGCCAGGAGCTGACGCGTGAGCTGCGAAGCCCGCTTCGCCGCCCCCAGCGCCTCCTTCAGGAACGCATTCCGGTCATCCGACGTCAGCGCCGGGTCCTGCGCGAGCCCAATAAACCCAAGCACCGCCTGAATGATGTTGTTGAAATCGTGCGCCACGCCGCCGGCCAGGTGCCCGACGGTCTCCAGTTTCTGCGCCTGCCTCAGCTCGTCCTCCAGCTTCAGCCGCTCCGTCAGGTCCGTGAACACGATCACGACCCGGTCCAGGTTCACCGCGGCGCTGCACTGGACCCGCCGCACGGTCCCGTCCTTGCAGACCGCGTCGACGTCCATCGGGCCGACCCGCTCGCCCCCCGACAACGCCTTGTCCATCTGCGCGTCCCACTCCGAACAGACCTTCGAGCGGTACGCCTCGTCCGGATACGCCTTGCCGCACCAGGTCCCGAAGTCCGGCAGCTCCTCCTGCGTGTAGCCGAAAACCTCCGTAAACCGCGCATTGGCGGACAACACGCGCCGGCCGAGGTCCGTTACGAGCATCGCCACCGGCGAGGAGGCCAGGATGTGCCTGAACTTCGCCTCGCTCGCCCGCAATTCCTGCTCGACCTGCCGGCGCGCCGTAACGTCCACCAGCGTGCACACGAACCAGGCGCCATCCCGCTCCCCGGGAATGCTGAAGACCGTCGCCTCACAGCAGCCCGTCGTGCCGTCGCGCCGGCGAACCTCGAAATCAGCCGGCCCCTGGGGACCGCGGCCCGCCTTCACGGACTCCAGCAACACTTCGAACCGGCGGGCCGTCTCGTCGCTGTAGACCATTCCACGCAGGTTGCGCCCCAGGACCTCCTGGGCCTTCCAGCCGAACAACTCCTCCGAGGCCTGGTTCCAGAAACAGATGCGCCCCTCGGCGTCGTGCCAGTGCACCGCCACGTGCGGCGTGTTCTCGATGCTCGCGCGCAGCCGCTCCTCGCTGCGCCGCAAGCGCAGCTCGATGCGCGCCCGCTCCAGTTCGCCGCCCGCGCGCCCCGCGCAGATCTTCAGCACCGACTTCAACTCCTCGTCCTCGGGCATCGGCGCATCGTGCGCCAGAGCCAACAGGCCGAGCGGCTCCTGTCGGGAGCTGAACAGCGGAATCCCCACATACGCCCGCGCCCCAAGGTCCCGCAGCCGCGCATCCTTGGGAAACGCCACGCCCACCCCATCCGCATGCCAGCACAGCGTCCGCCCGATCACTTCCCCACACGGAGAATGCGCCAGGCCGTATTCGAAATTCGCAGCCGGCTTGCCATCCACCACAACCGCACGCGTCCGCAACCGAACTCCGTGCTCGTCATTGATGACTTCGCCCAGCAGCACGCACTTCACACCGAGCTGATGCGACAGGCGGCTGACCAGAAGCCCGAAGTAGTCGTCCCCAAACACAGGAGCAGTGGCGGCTTCCGCAATCTCCCAGACAAGGTCCCGCTTGGGGTCATCCGCAGTTCGTGTGGTCACAGGTGGCGGCCCTGGGGCCGATCCCCCAGCGAAGCGGAGCCGACCCAAAATGCAACGCCGCAAAACCAGGCCCGCGCCACACCCAGGCGCCTATCCCGCTCAGGATAACTCGGATTCGGACACACCCAGCACGGACGCCGCCTTGACGCGGTCACCACGGCAGGCATGCAGGACCATGTCCACATACTGCTGCCTCTGACCCGCCAGATAGTCGGCCAGCTTCGGCCAGTGCCGCACCTCGCGCAGTCGCATCGGCAGCTGCTGCGAGGTCACCACCCGCGTCTCCGTCGTCGACGCGATCTTGGTCACCACCTGACACAGCTCGGCCAGATTCCCCGGCCAGGGATAGGCGTTGAGCACCGCGAGCGCATCCTCCGTGAACTCCACCAACGACGCCTCGAAGAGCGGGTTCGTCGATTTCGAGGCAAAATGTTTCACCAGCAGCGGGATGTCCTCCACGCGCGACCGCAGCGGCGGCAGGTGCACCGGAAGCGAGGCCACCCGGTAGAACAGCTCGTCGTGGAACTTGCCCTCGTCCGTCAGCTTTTCGAGGTCCTCGTTCGACGAACACAGCAGCCTGAACCCCACCGTCGTGTTGCGAAGCACGCTCACGAGCTCGGGCTGGATCGCTGGCGGAAGGCATTGGATGTGATCCAGGAAAAGCGTCCCGTTGTGCGCCTGCTGCACCCAGCTGCCCCCGGTGCCGTTCGCTCCCAGCAGCCCGTCCCGAAAATCACTCTCGCTGCTCAACGAGCAGTCGATTCGGACCAGCGGCGCCTCGGGCGGATTGCTGTTCGCATGCAGGATCTCAGCCACCGTCGACTTGCCCGTCCCCTTCTCTCCCTGCAGCAGCACCGGCGTGCGCACTCCGGCAAGTTTCTTCATCTGCTGGATGAGCTTCTTGACGGCCGCACTCGACCCGATCAGCCGGGATTCGATCTCGGCGGTCTTCACCGCCTGCGCAGGACCCGCGCTCATCCGATCCTGCTGGAACTGGCGAAACTCCAACCCGCGCTTGAGCGTGGCGATCAGCTCGTCCACCCGGAACGGCTTCTGCAGGTAGTCGAAGGCTCCAAACTTCAGCGCCTGGATCGCACTCTCCGTGCTCGCATACGCCGTCATGATGATCAGCACGCAGTTCGGATCGTATGCCTTCAGCTGCTTGAGCAGCGTGATCCCGTCCATCGGCTTCATGTCGATGTCCGCAAGCACCAGGTCGAACCGCTCCACCTTGTAACGGGCAAGGGCCTTTTCACCATCGGTCGCAAACGCGGTGGAAAAACCGGTGGGCTGGATCACGGCATCGAGCATCTCGTGGATCGAGAGCAGGTCGTCGACTATCAGGACGGAGGGCATGTCAGAAGGATTCCGCGCGTATGAAAATTGAGCGTCTCGAGGGCGGTCAGCCTATTGCAGTCCGCCCGCGACCGCACCCAGTTGGAAGATCGGAAGGAACATGGCCATCACAATCGCACCGACGACCACACCGAGAAAAACAATCAGCATCGGCTCGATCAGCGACGTCAGCGCCGCGACCGTCGCCTCGACCTCCGTGTCGTAGAAGTCCGCGATCTTGCCCATCATCCCATCGACGTTGCCCGTCGATTCGCCCGCCTTCACCATGTGTTTCATCATCGGCGGAAAAAATGCGTTCGACGCCAGCACCTCCGAGACCTGCCCGCCCTGGCTGACGTGGCGCGCGATCTCGACGCACGCGTCCTCCACCTGGACCTTGCCGCTCGCCGCCGACACGATCTCGAGCGTGCGCAGGATCGGCACGCCCGACCGGATCAGCGTCGCATAGGTGCGGCAAAACCGCGACAGCGCGATCTTGTGTATCAGGTTTCCAAATATCGGCGCCCGAATCGTCCCCTCGTCCTTCAACCGCCGCCCCTTCGGCGTCTCGACGAACCGCTGGAGCACCTTGAAGATGATGAAGCACACGATCGCGATCACCCACCAGTAGGACTTCATGAAGTTGCTCAGTCCGATGAGCATCAGCGTGGGCGTCGGCAGCTTCGCCCCGAAGTCGTCGAACATCTTCGCGAAAACCGGGATCACGAAAATCAGCAGCACGTTCACCAGCGCGATCGCCAGCGCGATCACCGCGATCGGATAGGTCATCGCCGACTTCACTTTCTTGGTGAGCTTCACGCTCGACTCGAAATAACTCGCCACCTTCCCGAGAATCTCCGCCAGCGCACCCGACGCCTCACCCGCCTCGATCATCGAGATGAACAGCGAGGGAAAGCTCCGCGGAAACTTCTTCACCGACGAGGAAAACGAATTGCCCGAAGCGATGTCCTGGCGGACGTCCCGAAGGATGATCTTGAAACACGGATCCTCAGTCTGATCCTGCATCGCCTCAAGGCACTGCACAAGTGGCAGACCCGCAACGAGCAACGAAGCGAGCTGCTGCGTGAAGATCGCGAGTTCGCCGAGCGGCAGGCGATAACGTTTCGCCTTCTTTTCCAGTGACTTTTGCTTGGCAAGACCTTGGGCCGCACGTACACCCGTGCGCCGCCCGGGAGCAGAGGGAGCCCGCAGGGGCTGCGCCATCTTCTGGGGTGCGGACGACAGAAACGCCATGGGGCGATGAGATATTCAAAGCCCACCCGCCCGCAACCCGATTCCTCGCGAATCCCTGTAAGTAAAGACCGCCGCCCTGGGGACTTCACCCCAAGTTCCGCACTGGACGCTCGACTTTTGGGCTCGCAGCCGAACTATATACGCATTGGATCATATTTGAAATGTCAGCGCCCAATCCCATCTCGTGTCCTTCCGCCTCCAAGATTCGCTCGCTTCCGGACGAGGGCCTCGAACTGATCGCCCGGCGGTTTGCGGTGCTGGCGGAACCCATGCGGCTCCGCCTCCTGCACTCGCTGTTTGAAGGTGAGAAGAATGTCTCCCAACTGGTCGAACTGACGGGCGGCACCCAGGCCAACATCTCGCGCCACCTGCAGACCCTGACCTCGTCGGGCATCCTCTCGCGCCGCAAGGAAGGCCTGCTGGTCTTTTACGCTATCGCGGACCCGTCGATCTACCACCTGTGCGACCTGGTCTGTGGCAGCCTCGAGCAGCAGCTGACCAAGCAGGCCGACGTTTTTGCGCGGCGCTGAGGGCTGGAAATACGGGCTGGACTTGCCCCGCCCCCCCGCCTACCGATGCAGCCGCTCAGCCTCGCGGGCATAGTTTAGTGGTAAAACCTCTGCCTTCCAAGCAGGTGTCGTCGGTTCGATTCCGTCTGCCCGCACCAGGCTTCGTCGTTGCTTCGCAACGGACTATGCCTGGCTCCGCCGGTCTGAAAACAAGCCGGACACTAAAGAACCACTACGCAGAAGCCTGCCGGGCGTAGTCGGCGCCGCAGGCGACACGAAGCCCGGCAATCGCTCCGCCCGCATTTCCACGTCCTTACCGCGACCGCCCCAGTCCGCGTCCATCCCTTGCTTCGCAACGGTCTATGCCTGGCTCCGCCGGTTGTGAACAAGCCGGATGACGATGAACCACTGCGCAGAAGCCTGCCGGGGGTAGCTGATGCCAAAGTCATCGCGAAGCCCGGCTTTGGCTCCAACTCGAGGGTCCGGGCGGATTCGAAAACGCCCACCCCATTCGTCAGTAATTCAAAATGGTCGGGGCGACAGGATTCGAACCTGCGACCTCCTGGTCCCAAACCAGGCGCTCTACCAGGCTAAGCTACACCCCGATGACACAAGGCGAAGGGCCAGCACCAATCATGTCAACCCCGCTGTCCCCTTCCTTTTCCTGCGTGCATCGCCTCCTCGCCCTCCTATCCTTCGCCTCATGACTCTCGATCCCGCACGCCTCGCGGCATCCATCGACTCCACCAATCTCCGTCTCGACGCCACCGCCGCCGACATCCGCCGACTCAGCGAGGAGGCCCTCGCCCTCTCGTGCGCCAGCGTCATGATCTACCCGACCAGCATCCCGACCGCAGTCGAGGTGCTCCGCGGCTCGCACGTCGCCGTCGGCACCGTCATTGGCTTCCCCAGCGGCCGCTTTTCCACCGCCTCGAAGCGCGCCGAAATCCAATCCGCCGCAGCGGCCGGCGCCCGGGAGGTCGACGTCGTCATGGACCACGGCGCACTCCGCGACGGCCATCCCGGCACCGTCGCCGCCGAGCTCTCCTCCCTCGCAGCGGAAGCCCATAAGCTGGGGCTGCTGATCAAGGTGATCACCGAAAACTGCTACCTCAGTGAAAGCCAGATCCTCGAGGCGCTCCGCCTCTGCGAGGATGCCGGCGTGGATTTCATCAAGACCTCCACCGGATTCGGAAGCGCGGGAGCCAAAGTCGAACACGTCGCCCTCTGGGCCCACTCGCGAACCAAGCCCATCCGAATCAAGGCCGCTGGTGGGATCCGCACGCTCGCGGACGCCACCGCCATGATCGCTGCCGGCGCCGAACGTCTCGGCACCTCGAACGCGGCAAGCCTCATGACCGAGGCGCGCGGACAGGTGACCGCAGCTCCGGCTCACGCCGCCTACTGACCTTCGCTGCGGCGCCGCTCAGGCGGCGCCGTTGAGCACTTCCTGGATGGTGCGCCCCAGGTCCCCAATCCGGTACGGTTTCGGAACCATGCCTTGGAATCCGTACGACCGGTAATCGCCCATCACCGGATCGCTCGAGTAGCCACTGGTCACAATCGCCTTGGCCGACGGGTCGCGCCGCCGGATCTCCTGCAGGGCCGCAAGCCCGCCCATTCCCCCGGCCACCGTGAGGTCCAGCATCACCAGGTCATAGGGCCGCCCGCGCTCGCGCGCCTCGTCGAACTCGCGCAGCACTTCGCCGCCGTCCCGCACGACCTTGGCCTCGTAGCCGAGGCTCTGGAGCAGCGCCTGCCCGAGGCGCCGGATGGGCTCCTCGTCGTCCATGAACAGGATGCGCCCCGTGCGTCCGGACGCACCCGCATGCTCCGGCCGGTCCGCAGCCGGCTGCACCTTCGCCGCGGGAAGCCAGATGTGGAACGTCGTCCCGACGCCCACTTGCGACTCCACATCCACGTGACCCTGGTGCTTGCACACGATCGAATACACGGTCGCCAGCCCCAACCCGCTGCCCTGCGGCTTGGTCGTGAAATACGGGTCGAAGATCCGCGCAAGGTGGTCCGGGCGTATGCCCGTGCCGGTGTCCGCGATTGAAAGTTTCAGGTAGCGACCCGGACGAACCGCGCCGCCCGTGGCCTCGTCCACCACCGTATTCACCAAACTGATGCGCAAAAGCCCGCCGTCGGGCATCGCCTGATTCGCGTTGATGACGATGTTCTGCACCACCTGGCCGACCTGGCCCTTGTCCACCTCGGCCGCCCAGAGCGCCTGCCCAAACTGGAAGATGCAGCGCGTCTTCGAGCCGTGGAGCGCGAACTCCGCCGTCTCCTTCACGAAGTCCGCCAGCGCCACCGCCGTGCGTACCGGCTCGCCGCCCTTCGCGAACGTGAGTAGCTGCTGCGTGAGGTCCCTCGCCCGCACCACGCCGCGCTCCGCCTCCTTGAGCCAGCGGCCGGCCGCCGTCATCGCCTGCGAGTCCAGCATGGTCAGCGTGAGGTTGCCCATCACCACCGTGAGGATGTTGTTGAAATCGTGCGCAATGCCGCCGGCCAGCACGCCGAGCGACTCGAGCTTCGACGAACGCAACTGCTCCGCCTCGAGCCGCACCCGCTCAGTCATGTCGCGCAGGACCAGGACCGCGCCCAGCGCCCGGCCCTCCGACTTTTGCAGCGACGCAAGCCGCCCCTCGACGACACAGGTGCGCCCCTGCCCGCCGACCAGCATCGTCTGGGGCGGAACCTCCGCCTCCCGCAGCTGCGCCAGCGTCTCCATGTCGGGCAACCGCACCGGCGCCTTGGTCCGCTCGTGAACGAGGACGCAGATTTCGCCGAGCCGCCGCCCGACGCAGTGTTCGCCCGCGCATTCCAGGAGCTGCTCCGCCGCGGGATTGAGGTACTGCACCCGTCCGTCCGTATCCGTCGTCACCACGCCCTCCGACATCGAGCGGAGCGTGACGCTCAACCGCTCCCGCTCCGCAGCCAGTGCGTCCTCCGCGCGGACGATGTCGCTCAGGTCGACCAGCACCAGCTGTGCGCCCTCGAGATTCGGCCGCCCCGAGACCTGCGGAACCCACCAGTGATACACCGCCCGCACCTTTGCGCCGGCGAGGGTGCGAAAACTCACCTCCCCCTCGATGTAATGCCGCCCGTGCCACAGCGCATCCACAACCTGGCGACGAAGTGGAGCCAGATCCGTGCTGCACAGCGCCTCGAAGTGAACGGCAACCTCGGCCTGGCTGCCCGCCTCCATCAGCGACACCGCGGCCTCGTTCGTGCCCCGCAAGCGCGCCCACGCGTGTTCACCCAGTCCCGAAGGGAGTTCGCAGTCCGGAGCCTGCGCCCCGCCATTTCGCTGTGCCTCGAGCCAGGATCCAAGCCGCGTTACGTCCATCTCGATGATCGCGATCGGCGAATGCTCCAGAAGCTGGCGGTAGCGTGCCTCGCTCAACCGCAGCGCCTCCTCGCTCAACCGCCGATCCGTGATGTCCGCGTGCGCCCCGAGCAGCCGCTGCGGCCTGCCGTTGTGGTCGAAAAACGCCCGCCCTCGCGAGAGCACCCAGCGGTAGCTGCCATCCTTGCAGCGCACCCGATGCTCGGACTCGTAGTGCGAATGACTGCCCTCGAGGTGAGCCTGAAGCGAGCGCTCCACATGCCCCCGGTCATCGGGGTGTATCCGGTCGAGCCACTCCTCCCGTCGGTTGCCGATCTCGTGCACCTCGTAGCCCAGCATCGTCTTCCAGCGCTCGGAATAATAGGATTCGCCCGTCTCGAAATTGTATTCCCAGATCCCGACATTGAATCCCTGCAACGCCAGGCGCGGTCGCTCCTCGCTGATTCGCAGTTGTTGCTCGATCTGCCGAAGCTCGGTCAGATCCGAAAACACCAGCAGCCCGTGCCGCCCGTCCTGCCAGCCCTCGATGGAAGGCGCCGTCCAATGCAGTAGCATGTGTCCGGCAAACCCGTCGCCCTTGCGATGGTCGAGCATGCAGGTCATCGAACCGCGCCGCCTCCACAGCGCCTCCACTTCCCGCAGGAACACCTCGCCCAGCGAGGTATCCTTGAGCTGATCCCACCCCAGGCCCTCGACCGCCTGGCCAAGGAGGGGAAATTTCTGCAACGCCATCCGGTTCGCGGACACCACCGTCACGCACCGGAACTGCTCCGCAAGTTCGTGAGGATGCGCCTTCAGGTGACCCTCGAGATCCGCAACCCCAGAGGCCCGCAACGCATCCATCCAGGCGACAAGCTCGGTGTAGTCCTTCTCGACGACCGCCACCGGCACGCCGTCGACGAGCGCACGGTAACGCGCCTCCGACTCCCTCAACCCCTGCTCCACGGCGATCCCGGGACGGAGATCGCGCAGGATCACCAGCACCAAATTCCGGTCCGCGACATCGAGCGGCGCGGTGCGCACTTCCACAGGAATCTCCTCGCCGTTGGTCGAGCGCAGGAGCGTCCGGGCCTTTTCCGTGCGCCCCAACACCGATGAGGCGATCATCGAACCGATGCGCGCCTGCGCCGCAGCCGGATAGAGTCCGCTGTGCCGGCCGCCTGCAGTCAGATGCCCGCGGGTTCCCGCCAGATTTGCAGCCGCTTGGTTCGCCACGAGCAGAAGGTCCTCTGCGCCGTCCACAATGAGCGCCGCGTCGGGGATGACGTCGATCATCCCGCGAAGAAGAATCCACCGTCCACCCTGCGCCCCCCGGTCGACCGCCCGACGCGCCCGCCTCCGAAGCCACAGCCACCCCGCGACTCCGCCGGACAACGCAATCGCACCCGCAGTCAACGAGGTCCCATTGAGCGAACCGATGACTCCGGCCGAACGCGCGTCTTCAATGGCGCGCTGGCATACCAGGGTAACGCGATGCCAATCAAACGGCATAAAAACGCGCGCAGGCAATCGGAGGGCGCCACTCTTGTCGAGGAACAAGAAAGTCTAGAAACTGCAGCCATGGCCACCACGCCCCGCATCACCCTCCGGACCGCCACACCAAAAGATCTCCGCCAGATTCTCACATTCATCAAGGATCTCGCCGCCTACGAACGCCTTTCCCATCAGGTGACTGCGTCGCCCGCAGTCGTGCGTGCCGCACTGTTTCCGCGGAATGGCCGACCGGCCGCCGAATGCCTGCTCGCCTTCGTCGACGCAGACGCCGCCGGCTTCGCGGTTTTTTACCCGAATTTCTCAACCTTCGTCGGACGGCCCGGATTGTTTCTCGAGGACCTGTTCGTCAGGCCCGATTATCGCCGCATGGGCGTCGGCCGGGCGCTGTGGACCGCCGTCGCCAGGACGGCCGCCAAACGAAAATGCCGGCGCATGGACTGGCTCGTGCTCAGCTGGAACAAGAAGGCCCAGCGCTTCTACCGGTCGCTCGGCGCACGCCACCACCCCACCTGGACCCTCTGCCGCATCGAGGGCGAACGCCTCGCCGGTTACGCTCGCACCAAGGCGCCGGCCCGCACAGCCCATCCCGCCGTCACCCCGCGCACCCGCAATGCGCCGTTGAAGAAAGGAACACCATGAGCCTGCCCTTCCATTGGATCGATGCCTTCACGACCTCACTCGGCCACGGCAATCCCGCCGGAGTCGTCCCCCTCGAGCGCTGGCTCGACGACGCCACGCTCCAGGCGATCGCCGCCGAAAACGGCCTCTCGGAGACCGCCTTCTTCGTGCCCCTCGGTCCGGCGCGACACCATCTCCGCTGGTTCACTCCCTCCACGGAGGTCAATCTCTGCGGCCACGCCACGCTCGCGACAGCCCACGTGCTGTTCACGCTCCTGGGTGTCGAAAGCCCGACTCAGACCTTCGAGACTCGCAGCGGCATCCTCACCGTTCGCCAAGCCGAGCACGACCGGATCGAACTCGATTTCCCGTCGACTTCGGCGAAGGCCATCGCCACTCCAGCGCTTCTCGCGCAGGCCCTCGGGGTCGCCCCTGTCGAAAGCCATTCGTGCGGCGAAAACGTTCTCTGCGTGCTCGACTCCGCCGAACGCGTCGGGTCGCTCACCCCGGACTTCGCGGTCATGGCTCGCATTCCCCCCGCACGGTTCATTGTCACGGCGCCCGGCACAGGCGACTGCGATTTCGTTTCACGATTCTTCGCCCCGGGTGTGGGCGTGCCCGAGGATCCGGTGACCGGCTCGGCCCATTGCGCCCTGACTCCGTTCTGGGCTGCGCGCCTCGGGAGATCGCAGCTCTTCGCACGCCAGCTTTCGAAACGCGGCGGAGAACTCTGGTGCTCGCTTGCCGGAGATCGCGTTCGCATCGCCGGCCACGCCGTTCGCTACCTGTCCGGGCAGATCATGCTGCCCTGACCACTTTCGGGCTCACGGCCTAACCAGGCCGTAGTGAATGCAGTAGCGCGTCAGGCTCGCCACATCGCGAACCCCCGTCTTGTCCATGATGTTCGCGCGGTGCTTCTCGACCGTGCGCACACTCAGGCCAAGTTTGTCGGCAATCTCCTTGGAGGCGTTTCCCTCGGCCACCATCTTGGCGACCTCGATCTC
Source organism: Opitutaceae bacterium (assembly GCA_027310745.1). Lineage (GTDB taxonomy): Bacteria > Verrucomicrobiota > Verrucomicrobiia > Opitutales > Opitutaceae > MWDT01. Next base: position 135,633 of record DAIDAF010000004.1, read on the forward strand.
GCGGGGCGAAAGCGGATCCGCGCCAGGTACCACCGGCAAGTGCGGAGCGGGACCATGCTCCGGCTGCTGAAGCGGCTCGGGAGCGACCCCTTTCGCGGCGAAATAGATTCCACCACCCGCGACCTCACGAATCGCCTCGAGCAGCGTCGGCAGCGGCTTCGTCTTGTCCACGTACCCCTGGACACCCAGCGCCGCGATCTGCGCCGGTAGCGTCGCATCCGAACGGCTGGTCAGCACCAGGATGCGGACCGCGGGCTGCTTCTCCCGCAGCGCCTTGATCACGTCGAAACCGTGCATGCCCGGTAGACTCAGGTCGCAGATCAAAAGCGTCGGAGGTTTCGCCAGGCAATAGTCCAGACCTTCGCGGCCATCGCCGAACTCAGCCGAAACCTTCATTCCAGTGGAGGCTTGCTCGACGGCGATTCGCAGCATGTGGCGCACGACCGTCTCGTCTTCGATTAGCACGATGGATTTGGCAGGCATGAGGGGACTGGGCTGGTAGCCCGCAATTTTTAGAAAACCCAGAATGGCCCACGGCGCAAGTCCAGGGTTTTACATTTCAAGCAATTGGATCAGATTCCAGCACCGCCGGGCACAGCCGCATCCAGCTTGTGGATGCAATGCGGGCCGAGTCAGTCGCGCCGCTTGGCTTCGCCCGCCGCCACCACAGCCGGATGCCGGGCAATCAGCCCCAGCGCCTGGCGAAGCAGCGAAATTCCCGGCTCCATCCGGTGCCAGGGCGACGCGCCCGAGGGATGAGGGAGAGGGATGCAGTCCATCGCGTGGTCCGCACACGTCACGCGAAACGACCTCCCGATCGTATCGTTCATCCGACTTTCCCCGAGGAAGCGCTCGATCGCCAGCTTCCCCACAGGGATCAAGAGGTCCGGTTTCAGGAGCCGCACCTCGGCATCAAGCCAGGAGCTGCACGCGGCAATCTCGTCGTCGTCCGGCACACGGTCTCCACCCGCCGGCTTCTTGCCGGGGAAGCAGCGGCACACGGCCGCAAAATAGATCCGATCCCGGGTTTCGTCCTCTGTCCAGCCAAGCGACTCCGTGAACCACTTGAAGAGAGTCCGGCCCGCCGTCCAGGCGAAGGGCCGCCCCATCACAGGCTCCTTGTCTCCAGGCGCCTGACCGACGAGCAGGATGCGACTGAGGACCGGCCGCCCGACCACCACGGGCTTGTGCATCTTCGAACAGCGGTCGCACGCCTGGAGCGCGCTCAGGTGAAGTCGAAGTCGATCAAGGGAGCCCATGGGACGATTCCCAATCCACCCGCCGCCGCCAGCGGTGTAAAATCGTTTTAATCTCCACCGACAAAAAAAGCGGAGCCCAGCAAAGGGCTCCGCTCGAAAATGAGAGTTGCGCGACGGATCAACCGCGACGGTCGCCGCGGTCGCCACGATCGCCGAAACCACGGCGCTCGGAGCGGAAACCGCCGCCACCGCCACCAGGGCTGCGACGCTCGGAACGGAAGCCGCCGCCAAAGCCTGCACCGGCCGGACGCTCTTCCTTCGGACGAGCCTCGTTGACGGTCAGCTGACGGCCGCCGAGCTCGACGCCGTTGCTCTTCTCGGCAGCATTCTTCGCTTCCTCAGCGGTGCTCATCGTCACGAACGCAAAACCGCGCGGGCGGCCAGTCATCCGGTCAAGTGCGATGAAGACGTCGGCCACGTTGCCGTACTGTCCAAAGTGCGCGCGAAGTTCATCGGCCGTGGTCTTGAAGGACAGGTTTCCGACGTAGAGTTTGGTGCTTTCCATAGGATGATCTCGTAGATTCCCGTATGCTGCCAGTCCGTTCCCGACTACCGGGTTTCGAAATCATCACTGAACCCCGCGGCTCACCTGACGACTCACCAGAAGCTGCCAACGAAACTAGTCTCTAACGAACCGCGGCAGCACGCCATAACCAAGGGGTTATAGCAAGTCTATTCGCCCCCGAACAGTCGGCGTAGAAACCCCGCTAATGCCCTCTCTTTCCGCACCCGTTTTCGGCTCGTCAGCCCCTCTTGTGTGTCCCATATCGGGCTCATGATCGTCCTGGCCTCCGCTTCGATCGACAAACTCAGGCAGGTGCCGATGTCCTTCTGGTTCAATGTGGCGATCGTGATCGTCGGATTCGTTGGCGGCATCTGGATCCTTCGCCGAATCAGGGAGATGAACAAGATCATCCTCATGATCCTGATCTGCCTTTTCCTTTCGATGGTGGGCTTCAACTGGATCTACCAGCGCAACGAACCTCACTTCCTCACTCCGCTCATCGATCGAATCGCCCCGTTCTTTCCCTCCAAAGGAAAACATTGAGGTTGTTTGACACGGGCGGATTGTGGATACGTGTGAACCTTGTATGGGGCCCCAGTGACTCGCCCCCCTGACAACCTGCTACAACCAAACGCACTCATGCCCAAGCCTCGCTCAGACATCGGACTGATCGGCCTTGCAGTGATGGGCCAGAATCTGGCCCTCAACATCGCCGACCATGGTTTCCAAATTTCCGTCTTCAATCGGACTACCGAGAAGACCGACAAGTTCGTCGCCGAGAATCCCTCGACGCCCGGAGGTGTCGTCGGAACGCACACCCTCGAGGAGTTCGTCCAGTCTCTCGCCACGCCGCGAAAGATCGTGATCCTCGTCCAGGCCGGCGCCGCGACCGACGCCGTGATCGACGGCCTCATCCCGCTGCTCGCCAAGGACGACATCATCATCGACGGCGGCAACGCCAAGTGGACCGACACGATCCGTCGCGAAAAGGATCTCGCCGCGAAGGGCCTTCGCTTCATCGGAAGCGGTGTGTCCGGCGGCGAAACCGGCGCCCGTTTCGGCCCATCGCTCATGCCCGGCGGCGCCCCCGAGGCCTACGCCGAGCTCAAGCCGATCTGGCAGGCCATCGCCGCCAAGGTCGACGCCAAGACCGGCCGCCCGATCCCGGGCGCGGAACCCGGCAAGCCCGTCAAGGGCGGCGTGCCCTGCACCACTTACATCGGCCACAACGGCGCCGGCCACTACGTCAAGATGGTCCACAACGGCATCGAGTACGGCGACATGCAGATGATCTGCGAGGCCTACGATTTGATGCGCGGACTGCTCGGCATGAAGGCTGAGGAAATCGGCAAGGTCTTCGCCTCCTGGAACACCGGCGTGCTCGATTCCTTCCTCGTCGAAATCACCGCCGACATCCTCCAGCAGAAGGACCCCGCGACCAAGCGGAAGGCCTTCGTCGACGTGGTGCTCGACACCGCCGGCCAGAAGGGCACCGGCAAGTGGACCTCCGTCAACGCCCTCGACATGGGCGTGCCCGCTCCGACCATCGCCGAGGCCGTGTTCTCCCGCTGCATCTCCGCGGTGAAAGAGGAGCGCGTCGCCGCCTCCAAGATCCTCAAGGGACCGGGCAAGAAGGCCTACAAGGGTTCCAAGAAGGCCCTGATCCAGGCGATCCACGACGCCCTGTACTGCTCCAAGATCTGCTCCTACGCCCAGGGCTTCCAGCTCATGCGCGAGGCGCAAAAGGAGTACAACTGGAAGCTCGATTTCGGCTCCATCGCCCAGATCTGGCGCGGCGGCTGCATCATCCGCGCCGCCTTCCTCCAGAAGATCACCGAGGCCTACGGCCGCAATCCGCGCCTCGCCAATCTCCTTCTGGACCCGTACTTCAACCGCACCATCAAGGCCGCACAGGAAAACTGGCGCAAGGTCGTGTCGCTCGCCGTCGAATACGGCGTGCCCGCCCCCACCTTCGCGTCGGCCCTGTCCTACTACGACGGCTACCGCGCCGCCCGCCTGCCCGCCAACCTGCTCCAGGCCCAGCGCGATTACTTCGGCGCCCACACCTACGAGCGCGTCGACAAGCCGCGCGGGAAGTTTTTCCACGTCGACTGGCCCGACTCGAAGCGCCCGCAGCTGCCGGTCTGACCGGCCTTCACCTTCAAACGCCGCGACCTGGTTCGCGGCGTTTTTTTTGCCCGCCACCCGGCAGGCCCGGATTTGTCTTTTTCGCGGTTCTCCCCTTCTTGAATCCAATCATGCCCTTCCGCATCGTCTCCTGGAACGTAAACGGCCTGCGCTCCGCCCTCGACAAGGGCTTCCTCGACTTCATGGCCAGCTGCGACGCAGACGTGCTCTGCCTCCAGGAGACCAAGTGCACCCCAGGCGACGTGCAGCACGTGACCTGGGCCGCCGGCTACCAGCATGCCTGGAACAGCGCCCAGAAGAAGGGCTACAGCGGCACCGCCGTCTTCTCCCGCACGAAGCCCCTGGCGACCACCACCGGCATTGGTATCGACGAACATGATACGGAGGGCCGCGTCATCACCGCCGAATTCGAGAAGTTCTACGTGGTCAATGTCTACGTGCCGAACGCGCAGCCCGAACTCGCACGCATCACGTATCGACAGAAATGGGACCGCGATTTCCTCGGCTACATGGTCGGCCTCCAGAAACGAAAGCCGGTGGTCTTCTGCGGCGACCTCAACGTGGCCCACGAGGAGATCGACCTCGCGCGTCCGAAGGAAAACGTCGGCAACCCCGGCTTCTCCGACCAGGAACGCGACGGATTCCGGGCCTACCTCAAGGCCGGCTTCGTCGACAGCTTCCGTCACTTCACCCCCGGCCCAGGCCACTACTCGTGGTGGAGCTACCGATCCGCCGCGCGGCAGCGCAACATCGGCTGGCGGATCGACTACGTGATGGCCTCCGACGCCCTGAAGGGGAAACTCGCCCGCGCGTGGATCTCACCCGAGGTCACGGGCAGCGACCACTGCCCGGTCGGCCTCGAGCTGAAATAACCCCGCGCCGCAGTCAGGGGAACAGCCACTCGTGCCGCCAGGCCCCACCCTCCCGGACAAACCGCTCCCGGTCATGGTGCCGAAAGGGACGCTGCTGCCAGAATTCGATCATGTCGGGCACCACGCGATAGCCTGACCAGTAGGGCGGGCGCGGGACCGCACCCACGGGGAAACGCATCGCAACCGCGGCCACCGCCTGCTCCAGCACGAACCGTCCGGCAATCGGACGCGACTGCCGCGACGCCCAGGCTCCCAGCTGGCTCAACCTCGGCCGGGTCGAAAAATAGGCGTCCGCCTCCTCCGCGGTCACGGCCTCCACCGCGCCCTCCACCCGAACCTGTCGCTCGAGCACCGGCCAGTGAAAACACAGCGCCGCCCGCGGTCGCGCCTTCAGCTGCTCCGCCTTCGGACTCTCCAGGTTCGTGTAAAACACGAAGCCCGACTCGTCCGCATGCTTCAAAAGCACCATGCGCACCGACGGATTTCCTGTAGCATCCGCGGTCGCCAGGGACATCGCGGTCGCGTCCGACTTCTCGGCCGACTTCGCATCGGCAAACCATTCGCCAAAATACTGGAACGGATCTTTCGTGGCCATTCGGCCCGCACTCTGCCCGGAGCATTCCGGAAAATCACCACCAAAACCCGCCTCCTCAGCGGCGAACCGCAGTCAGAGAGTCGAATCGCTCGGCCTTCTGTTGGAAGATGGTCGCCATGTCGAACGGCCACGGTTCGCCCACCCGACACTCCCAGTGCGCATCCGTCCGGAGTGTTCCGACCACAGCTTCGAAATAAGGGGCGTAGTCCGTGCGGAATCGGAGAGCGACTCCCGGAGCGCTCCGCTCCGCCACGACATCGAGGAATGGCTTCCGCATGATCCGGTTCTTGTGATGCCGCTTCTTCGGCCAGGGATCGGGGAAGAGGACGAAAATTTCGGCCAACCGGATGTCGCGCGGAAGAACGTCGAGGAACAGCTGCGCCTCCGCCCTCACGAAATGAAGGTTCGGAAGCTGGGCCCGCTTGCGCTTCCGCTCACCCCGAAGCACACGGTCCAGATTGATGTCGATGCCAATGCAGTGACGGTCCGGATGAGCCTGCGCGTACGCAGTCAGGAAATGCCCGTGGCCACAACCGACCTCGAGGACGATCGCTCCGGACGCAGGAAGCAGTCCCGCCAGTTCCGCCCTCAGCGCCTCCCGCAACTCGGCCATCCGCTGCAGGTGTGCCGGGTTCACCTCCGGATGGCCCTGTCCCCCGCGCACGCTCCGCTCGCGCTTCGCGGACGGGGACACAGGGACGTTTGAGTGCCGGAGGTCGCCGCGGCGGCCGGCCTCCTCGTTGGAATCGAGGGGAGCGTTCACGAAATGCGCACGACGATCTTCCCGTATTGGTCGCCCCGTTCCATGAGGCCGAACGCCTTCTCGGCCTGCTCGAGTGAAAATTCCTCGCTGATCACAGGCTTGATTCGGTGCTCGGCGACAAATCGCAGCATCTCTCCAAATTCGCTTGTGGATCCCATCGTGGTCCCAAGCAGGGACGCCTGGCGCCAGAAGAGTTTGCGCAGGGGCAACTCCGGCGGATTTCCACGGGTCGCGCCGTAGTTGACAATGCGTGCTCCGGGCGCACAGAGATCCAGCAACGCGGCAAAACCCGCACCGCCCGCGCCATCGACGATCACATCGAACAGCGAGGGCACGGCCTTCGACGCCTCAGCCACCCATCCGTTGAGCGTGTAGTTGAATCCGCCCGACGCGCCGAACTTGGTCGCACGGGCGATCTTGGATACGCTGCTCGAGGTCACCCAGGCATCAGCCCCGGCTGCCGACGCAAATGCCAGGGCATAGAGAGCCACCCCACCCCCTATTCCAGTGATCAGGATTCGTTCGCCCGCCGCCAATCGGGCCCGGGTAAACACCGCTCGCCACGCAGTCAGTCCCGACAGCGGCAGCGCCGCAGCCTCGGCAAAGCTCAACTTGGCAGGTTTCAGAGCAAGCTGTTGCGCGGGAATCGACACCTGTTCCGCCAAGGTCCCGGACCTTGGCAAGCCTAGGATGCTGAACCGCTCCGACTGCGCCACCAACGACGGCCCCCAATCCAACGACGGATTGATGACCACCTCACGGCCCAGCCAGGATGAATCCACGCCGTCCCCGATCGCGGTCACGATCCCGGCGCCGTCGGATCCCGGAATCAGTGGAAACTGCACGCCCGCGTACTGGCCCCGCTTGATCCACACATCCCTATGATTCAAGGCCGCCGCCCTGAGCGTCACAATTGCCTCGCCATAAACAGGTTTAGGCCCAGGAACTTCAGCAACTTCGAGCTGCCCGGCAGAGAGAATTCGCACCGCACGCATGATGCCCTTGGTGATCGGAAAAACTTCAGCGGACGTCAAAACCACAAGAGCCCGCCGCTGGAAATCGCTGGAATCTCTCAGACAAACGTCTTTCTCCTGATTGCGCGCCCCGAGAGTCCGAATCCTTCGGGGCCATCTGGACTCCCACCCGATCCGTGCTCATCGCTTTCAACAAACCCTACGGTGTACTCTCCCAATTCACGCCCGAGCCGGGATCGCGTTGGAAGACGCTCGGGGCGTTCGGATTGCCACAGCGGGTTTACCCCATTGGCCGCCTCGACGCCGATAGTGAAGGGCTCCTTCTGCTCTCCGACGAACCAGGCTTGGTCGAGCGGATCCTCAACCCGAGGCAGAAGCTCGGAAAGGAATATTGGGTTCAGGTCGAACGGGTTCCCGATGTGCCCGCCTTGAAGAAGCTGGCGACCGGCGTGGACTTGGGAGACTACCGGACGCTTCCCGCCAGGGCTGCGCTTCTGGAGCGCGATCCGGGATTCCCGCCCCGGGATCCACCGGTCCGTTTTCGAAAGACGGTTCCGGACTGCTGGATCCGCCTGAGCATCGAGGAAGGAAAAAACCGCCAGGTGCGGCGGATGACGGCGGCGGCGGGACACCCGACACTCCGGTTGGTCCGGGTGGCAATCGGTTCGCTCCGTCTGGATGAACTCGACCTCGCCCCCGGTGCCTGGAAGGAGCTCTCGATACCCGAACGGCAGCGGCTCCTTGCTCCGGGCCGGTAAAAAAAAGAGGCCCGAACGACTTTCGTCGTTCGGGCCATAAACCTGGCAACAACCTACTCTCGCGGGACCTAACGTCCTACTACCATTGGCTGCTCGGGGCTTAACGGCCGTGTTCGGGAAGGGAACGGGTGGGACCCCCGGCATCTGGTCACCAGGAAAGTGACATCCCTCATGGAGGGAAAATTCTGATTATATAGTCTAGATCGTAAGTTGGTATTATAAACGCCTAAGAATATCGAGCGTTTTGTGTGCATAAAACCTTCAAGGTCATTAGTAACAGTAAACTAAACGCATTACTGCGATTGCATTTCTGTCCTATCAACCAGGTGGTCTACCTGGACCTTGCTCCGTATTGCTACGGAATGAGACCTTATCTTGGGAGGAGCTTGGCGCTTAGATGCTTTCAGCGCTTATCTCTTCCGGACATAGCTACCCGGCGCTGCGGCTGACGCCACAACCGGAACACCAGCGGTCCGTCATTCTCGGTCCTCTCGTACTAGAGAATGAACCCCTCAAGTCTCAAACGCCCACAGCGGATAGAGGACCGAACTGTCTCACGACGTTCTGAACCCAACTCGCGTACCACTTTAATCGGCGAACAGCCGAACCCTTGGGACCTTCTCCAGCCCCAGGATGTGATGAGTCGACATCGAGGTGCCAAACCGCGCCGTCGCTGTGAACGCTTGGGCGCGATCAGCCTGTTATCCCTAGCGTACCTTTTGTCCTATGAGCGATGGCGATTCCATATTCAACCACCGGATCACTTGAACCTGCTTTCGCAACTGCTCGACTTGTTGGTCTCACAGTAAAGCTCCCTTATACTCATGCGCTCTATAGCCCGATTACCGACCGGGCTGAGGGAACCTTCGTAATCCTCCGTTACTCTTTGGGAGGATTCCGCCCCAGAAAAACTGACCTGCTAGCACTGTCCCACGGCCAGATAATGGCACGAGGTTAGACGCCTAACAAACAAAGAGTGGTATTTCATATTGCGACTCAGCCCCACCCTGGAGCGGGGCTTCAAAGTCTCCCACCTATTCTACGCATTGGAAATCAAGCGACAATACCAGCTTACAGTAAAGGTGCATAGGGTCTTTCCGTCCTGCTGCGGGTAGGCGGCATCTTCACCGCCACTACAATTTCACTGGGCATCTCTCCGAGACAGTCGTCAACTCGTTACACGATTCGTGCGGGTCGGAACTTACCCGACAAGGAATTTCGCTACCTTAGGACCGTTATAGTTACGGCCGACATTCACGGGGGCTTAGACCCAGAGCTTGCACCCTAGGCTTTCACCTTTCCGCATTGGTCACGTGTCACTCCCTATACGTCGTCTTGCGACTTTGCAGAGAGCTGTGTTTTTGCTAAACAGTCGGTTGACGCGCTTTGCTGCGGCCCCTCACGGGGCACCCCTTATACCGAAGATACGGGGTCAATTTGCCGAGTTCCTTAGAGAGATTTAACCCACGCGCCTTAGAATACTCATCTCGGATA
>DAIDAF010000004.1:150000-184189 GCA_027310745.1 Opitutaceae bacterium
CAGGCGGGGAGGGAGGGTCAGCGATGAAGGCAGGCGCTGGAGGACGGCCGCTTCGACGAGCGGTTGGTAGGGTTCCCCCGAACGCCCTAGCCCACCGGTGATGGCAACCACGGGAGGTTGCTGCCAGGCCAGCGAACGCGAGACCGTCACGGCGAGTTCGGCCAGACCGGCAGCGCCGCGCGCGAGCACCGACCCGGCTACGGAGTCGCCCGCCCGCGCTTCGTCGAGCACGAGCGGGGCAAGCGAGGCAAGCAGGGTCGGAAGGGAGTCGGCCCGCTGAATAAGGGCCGGGAGGGAGCGGACGTCGGGCAGGTTTGTGTGCCGTGTGATGCGAGCACTGAGGGAGGTTGGCTCCGAGCGTCCATCGAGCGCCCGGACCGCGGCCTTGAGCGCCTCGAGGCCGAGGAATGCGCCGCCGCCGACATCATCGAGCAACCAACCCCACCCTCCGCATTCAGCCCGTCGACCGGAGCTATCGGAGCCGAGGCAGTAGGACCCGGTGCCGACCATCAGAGTAATACCTGGAGAGCCGGCGAGGGCGCCTGCGTGGGCGGACTCCGTGTCACCCGAGGCGTCGCAGTGCCGCGGGCGGACCGCCCCGGCCGCCTGAAAGCGCTCAATGAGGCGCTCGCGCGAGCCCGAGGCGCGAAGGCCGGCGGCGCCGATGAAGGCCGACGCCGCAGGAGACGCGGGCAGGCCCGCGGAAGCCCAGGCAGCGCGCGTCGCCTCTAGGACCTGAGCCAGAGCGGCATCGAGTCCGACCGTGTTGACATTGGCAGGGCCGGCGGAGCCATAGCCGAGCACGGTGCCGCCGGGCGCTACGAGCACGGCCCGGGTGCCCGTGCCGCCGGCGTCGATGCCGATCAGCAATTCCTTGGAGTCGGATGGGCGTGCGGGCATGGAGGGACGCACAGGATTGGGGCCTGAGTGGCGATTGCTCGGGACGGCCCGCGGATCACCGTTCCACGACTGGCGTGAGCCTTATTCGATGCCGCCGGGGCCGCGAAGCAGCCCGGCCTGCCAGGGAAGCAGGATTTCGGCGACTTTGGCGGGTTCGCGCGCGAGCTGAGCCAGCTGGGATCGATTGGCGATGAGCGTGGGATCAAGTTGGAGCTCCTTGGCGCGCCGGTCGCGAAGGGCCTTGAGCTGGTCCTGGCGCGAAAGCTCCTGAGCGCTGAGCGGGGCGTGCCGCTGGTGTTTGCGGCGGGGGAGGTTCTTGGGGTCGCGCTCGAGACCGGAGCGCAGGGCGCTCGTGAGCGAGGCAATGAGGCGGCCGTGCCGCTTTCCGAGATTGATGTTCACGAGGATGTCCGCCTCGCTCCGCCCCTCCTCGGCGGCAAAGGCGATCCTCATCAGCAGATCGTTGCTGCAAACCTTGAATGGCGGCGTGTCGAGGCGGCGGGCCTGCTCTTCGCGCCAGTGCCAGAGGGCATGCAGGGTGCTGAGTCCGCGGCCGTGAAGACGTTCGGACTGGCCGATGCGCCAGTCGTTCTCGTCGGGAGGCGAAAAGCCCTCGGAGCCGCTCGCGATCTGGGCGCGGCACTGTTGATCCATCCATTCGAGCCGGTTGTGTCGCTGCAGCTCGCGCTGGAGCAGGTTGCGAAGCTCGGGGAGGTGGAAGACGTCGAGCGCTGCGTAATCGAGAAGCTTCTGGGGGAGGGGGCGCTTGGACCAGTTGGCTTTCTGGCCGTCCTTGTCGAGTTCGACGCCAAAGTGCTCCTCGAGGAGGGCGGCCAGTCCGATGCGCTTATAATTGAGAAGCTGGGCCGCGAGCATCGTATCGAAGAGGCTCTTGGCCCGAAATCCGCAGATTGCGTGGAGCAGCCGCAGGTCGAAATCGCTGCCGTGCATGACCAGATGCTTGCGGCGGAGGGACTCCCACAGCGGCTCGAGGTTAAGTCCGGGAGCCAGTACATCAACGAGGAAGATCTGCCGGTTGGCCATGATCTGCATGAGGCAGATCCGGGTCCGGTAGTGGTACATGTTGTCCGCCTCTGTATCGAGGGAGATTTCGTCGACACGGTTCATGGCGTCCAGGAGGGCCTGGAGCTGACCGGGTTGGTCGACGAGAAGGTACTCGGGCGTGCGCGGGGTGACTTTGACGCCCAACAGGCGGCGCACCGGATGCGGAAGAAAACGGGAAATCATCTCAGAACACCGTGCAGGAATAGGGTTCGGGGAGGCTTGTGCAACACCGCATCCGGGGAGACTAGCCCGCCCAGGCACCCAAAAAGGCGTCGACCAGAAGGGGAAGATCGTCGCTGTAACCACCTTCGAGCAGGCCTGTGGCGGGGATGGCGCTGTCGCGAACCCAAGAGCCGATGGTGGCGAAATCCTCGATTTCCAAGGAGAGTGAGGCGACGGGGTCGTGGACATAACCATCAAACCCAGCGGACAATACGACCAGGTCGGGGTTGAACGCGACGATCTGGCGCCAGGAGTCCTGAAGTGCGTGGAGGTGACGTTCGCGGGGACCGTGGGGCCCGACGACCCAGTTGCGGCAGTTCTCGGTGTTGCGGGTGCCGGTGCCCGGGTAGCCTGGAAATTGGTGGACGCTGCAGAAGAGGAAGCCGGGGCGGCCGTCGAGGATGGACTCGGTGCCATTTCCGTGGTGTGCGTCGAAATCCCAGACGGCCACGCGTTCGGCGCCGAGAGCGCGGGCCGCGAAGGCGGCGACGGCGGCCTGGTTGAGGTAACAGAATCCCATGGCCTGGCCAGCGGTGGCGTGATGACCGGGCGGGCGCATGAGCGAAAACGATTGTTCCCCGCCGCGCAGGGCGGCCTGCATGGCGATCATGGCTGCGGCGACCGAGCGGCGCGCGTGGTCGACGATCCCGTCGAAGTACGGAGTATCCTCGTCGAAATCGAGCGGCTGGTCGAGGCGGTCAAGGTGTGCGCGGGTGTGGGCGAGCAGGAGCACGTCGTCGGACACCTCGCCAGGGGCGGCCCATCGCCATTCCGGATGCCTGGCGAGCAGGAGTGCGGAGGTTGCCGTGACGCGGGTCGGCCGCTCCGGCCGGTGCGCCGATCCGAATTCCGCGCAACGGGGATCGTGGACGATGAGCATCGCAACGACACGAAGCGCGGAGCGGTGGAAGCGCAAAGGGAAAAAACGCGGACTGGTCAGGCGGCCTCCCCGGATTCGGAGAGTCGCGGCTCCTCGCGCAGGGCGGGGCCGCGGCCGGCGGCGAGCAGGAGCCACACGCGGATGTTGGCGACGAGCACGGCGGCGACGAGGAAAAGGAACAGGCCGGTTACGGCTGTATTCACCATTTGGGTATGCACGAGGCGGGAGAGCTCGGCGAGGTGCACGGGATCTCCTCCGGCGGCGATCCGAACGCGCAGAGCGCGTGCGGCGGCCAGGAAGCCGACGCGTGGATCGGCCGAGAACATCTTCTCCAGGCCGGCGGTGGCGGTGACGGCGGTGAGCCAGGCAAGCGGGACAAGGGTGACCCAGAGGTGGCGGCTGCGTCCCATCTTGATCAGCACCGTGGTCCCGAGCGCGAGCGCGATGACGGCGAGCAGCTGGTTTGCGACGCCGAAGATGGGCCACAGGGAATTGATGCCGCCGAGGGGGTCGACGACGCCCTGGTAGAGGAACCAGCCCCAGGCGCCGACAAACAGGAGCGTGGCCGCGGTGTTGCCGACCCAGGAGCCTGTGTCGCCGAGCGGCTTCCAGACCGACCCGAGCAGGTCCTGCATGAGGAAGCGCCCCACCCGGGTCCCGGCGTCGATGGTGGTGAGGATGAACAGCGCCTCGAACATGATGGCGAAGTGGTACCAGAGGGAGACGGCCGCGTCGCTGCCGAGCACGCCGGAGAACATGCGCGCCATGCCGACGGCGAAGGTGGGGGCCCCGCCCGTGCGGCCGACCATGGTGGTCTCGCCCACCTCTGCGGCGAGGCGGTCCATCTGGGCGGTCGTGACCGGGTAGCCGAGGGAGGTGACGGTGGACACGACCGCGGCGGGCTGGCCAGCCATGTTCATCGCGAAGTACTCGCCGGGCTGCATCGCGCAGGCGGCGACGAGGGCGAGCACGCCCACGAGCATCTCGGTGATCATCGCGCCGTAGCCCACCAGACGGATGTCGCGCTCCGAGGACAGCAGCTTGGGCGTGGTGCCCGAGGCGATGAGCGCGTGGAAGCCCGAGACGGCGCCGCAGGCGATCGTGATGAAGCAGAAGGGAAACACGGCGCCGCCGAAGACGGGGCCGGAGCCGTCGATGAACCGCGTGAGCGCGGGCATCCGGAGCGTGGGAGCGAGCACGACGACGGCCACACCGAGCAGGGCGACGACCCCGATCTTCATGAACGTGCTGAGGTAGTCGCGCGGGGCGAGCAGCAGCCAGACGGGCAGCATGGAGGCGAGCACACCGTATCCGATAATCCACCACGCGAGCGAGGTGCCGCCAAGCGTGAAGGCCGGCGCCCAGGAGCCCTCGTGCACGAGGCGCCCGGCCCAGACGGACAGCAGGAGCCCGGCGACGCCGAACACGCTGGCGAGGACGACCCAGCGTCCGCGGCCGCCGCCGACCCTCAGTGCGATGCCGAGCAGGAGGGCGACGGGCATTGTCGCCGCGATTGTGAACAGGCCCCAGGGGCTGTGCGCGAGCGCCCGGACGACCACGAGGCCAAGGACCGCGATGAGGATGACGAGAATCGCGAGCACGCTCACGAGCGCGAGCATGCCGGCGACGGGGCCGACCTCCTCGCGGACCATCTGCCCGAGCGATTTTCCCCGCCTGCGGACGGAGCAAAAGAGGATGACCGAGTCGTGCACCGCGCCGCCGAGCGTGGCGCCGACGAGCAGCCAAAGCAGACCGGGCAGGTATCCGAACTGGGCTGCGAGCACGGGTCCGACGAGCGGGCCCGGGCCGGCGATCGCGGCAAAATGGTGGCCAAAGACGACCCAACGATTGGTGCGGACGAAGTCCTTGCCGTCCTCGCAGGCCTTCGCGGGAGTGGCCCGCAATTCGTCGAGCGTGAGGACCTCAGCCATGAGCCACACGGCGTGGAATCGGTAGGCGAGAGCGAAGACGCAGACCGAGGCGACGACGATCCAGAGGGCGTTGACGGGTTCGCCGCGGGCGAGGGACACATGGAGCAGCGATCCGGCGCAGAGGCCGACCACGAGGATCCAGAGCGGCAGGCGCCACCAGGGCGCGCGGGAGCGGGGCGTGGACATGGGGAGTTCCTTCGAGAACGGGGTAAACGAACGTAGGGGCTCCGAAACCGTGCAAATCGCTGGCGAAACTGCAATCGTGCGCTCGCGGGTGAAGTGATTTTCCAGAGGGAGGCGGCGCTGCGCATCGGACCTAAGTAATCCCGCCTATCAAAGCTTAGTAAAAGCTTAGATGGTTTAATCCGATTAAGGAGATAAACCCAAACTCATGCTCGACCACACCCTCTTCCCCACTCCGCAGTCGACGGCGATTTTGGGGGCGACCACCACGGTGGCCCACCCCAACGAAGGCATCGAACTTGCGTTGTTTCGCGCCCGCGAGGTCTTCGAGGCTGGCTGGAGGCTGACGCCCGACGAAGCGGTCGCCCTGGTCGGCGGCAGCCCGGATCCGGAGGGCACTGGCCGGGGCCCCTGGCAGGGCACGGTCAACGAGTTCGAGGACGAGGTCTCGGACATCCCCCTTTATTTTGGCGAACGCTAAAGCGGCGTCCGCTGGAACTGAAAGTAGCCATTGAGTTTCTTCATTGGGTTCTGATAAGCTGATGTATCAAAGCCGTTTGTGATCAATAGCCCTTCTCGCTTGTTCGAGAGGGGCTATTTTTTGGCTTGATTGGAAACTTCAAATACCATTTTCGTTTCCTTCGGATCTTCATTCCTATGACTTCCCCCTCTTCCTCGATATTCGATCCCACGGCGGACGCCGGTCCGGTCGGCCGGATCCTGGATGCGGCCAAGCGGCACATCTTCGCGAGCGGCCTGAGTGCGTTCACGATGGACGGACTGGCGGGCGAACTGGGGATGAGCAAGAAGACGATATACGCGCATTTTCCTGGGAAAGAGGCGATTGCGATGGCAATCATCGATGGTCTCGGACGGTTCGTGCAAGGCCGGCTGGAGGCGATCGTCTCGGACCGCTCGCTCAACTGCACGGAGAAGCTGGTGGCGGCGATCAACGTGATTGGCACGGTGCTCTCGAAGGTGTCCCCGGCGATGCTGGCGGACTTCCGCCGCAACACGCCCCGGGCTTATGCGAAGCTCGACGACATGCGGCGGCGGAACATACCGCGGTTTTTTGGCCAGCTGGTGCGGGACGGCATCGCGGAGGGGGCGATCCGGCCGGACGTCGACCCGGAGTTTGCGGCGGAATTCTGGTTTCAGGTGATCCGGGGCCTGATCGATCCCGACGTCCTCGAGCGCCTGCAGGTGACTCCGCGCCAGGCTCTGGAGCGGGCGGTCGGGCTCTATTTCCAGGGCCTGCTGACGCCGGGCGGCCTGGATCAGTACCGGCTGCATGTTGAAACCTCGAAACGCGCGAGCGCGATCTGACCCGCCCTCCCGATGAATCGCCTCGCCCTGCGCATGTTGTTTGGCGACCGAGCCAAGTACGCGATGATGATCAGCGGGATCATGTTCGCGACGATCCTGATGACGCAGGGCGCCGCCCTGTTCGCCGGGGTGATGTCGTGGACCTCGTCGACACTGCGCAATGTGCGTGCGGAGCTCTGGGTGACGGATCCGATGGTGGACCAGATCGGCGACACGCGGCCGCTGAGGGACACGGATGTGAGCCGGGTGCGGTCGGTGGACGGCGTGGCCTGGGCGGCTCCGATCTACCAGGGGATGATGCAGGCGCGACTCTTCGACGGAAACTCGCGGCTGGTGACGCTGATCGGCATTGATGCGACGACCCTGGCGGGCGCGCCGGAGCACATGGTGGCGGGGCGCCTGGAGGACCTACGCCTCCCGAACGCGGTGATCGTCGACGAATACGGGGCGGAGCGCCTCGGCGAATCCTACGGGCGAAAGTTCCGGATCGGCGACGAGTTCGAGCTCAACGACCACGAGGCCCGAGTGGTGGGCATCTGCAAGGCAGCGCGCTCGTTCACGGGCGGACCGTATTTGTATACCACCTACGACCGGGCGATGCAGTACGCGCCGCCGCAGCGCAAGATGCTCAGCTTCGTGATCGCCGCGGCGAAACCCGGCCTCGACCCGCACCAGGTGGCGGCCCGCATCGCGAAGGCGACGGGCCTGCGGGTGTTCACGGAAAACCAGTTCATGTGGTCGACGGTCTGGTGGTACGTCACCAACACCGGCATCCCGATCAACATCGGCACCCTCGTCTTCCTCGGGTTCATCGTGGGCGTCGCGATCTCCGGGCAGACCTTCTATGCCTTCGTGCTTGAGAACATGAAAAACCTCGGCGCGCTGAAGGCGATGGGCGCGAGCACGGGACGGATGTGCGGCATGCTGGTGCTGCAGTCGGTGACGGTGGGCCTCATCGGTTACGGGATCGGCGTCGGCGTGGTGGCGCTGATGGGCCATTTTCTCCTGAAGCTCGGCAAGGTCCCGTTCCTGCTGGTCTGGCAGATCCCTGCCGGATCGCTGGTGGCGGTCCTGCTCATCTGCGTGATCTCCGCCCTCATCGGAATCGCCCGGGTGGCGCGCATCGAGGCGGCAATCGTCTTCCGCACCTGACCCGGAGTCGCATCGTCATGAAACGCATTCCGCCACGCACCCATCGCCCCCTCCCGCCGGGCCTCGCGCTGTCCCTCGGTTCGATCGAGAAGAGCTTCGGCAGCGGAGACTCGCTGACGCCGGTGCTGCGCAAGACCGACTTCTCGGCAAAGCTGGGCGAGCTGCTCCTGCTCGTCGGTCCGTCGGGCTGCGGAAAGACGACGCTGCTCTCGATCCTCGCCGGCACACTCCACGCCGATGCGGGCGAGATCGAAGTGCTGGGCTACCCGCTGCATGCGATGACGGAGGCGCAGCGGACTGAATTCCGCTCGCGGCACCTCGGGTTCATTTTCCAGCAGTTCAACCTGATTCCGACGGTGTCGGTCGCCGAGAACGTGGCGGTTCCGCTGCTGATCCAGGGACACTCGATCGCCGGGGCGACCGCCCGCGCGAAGGCGGTGCTGGAGCGAGTGGGGCTTGGCTCCAAGGTCGACGAGCGGCCCTCGCGGCTCTCCGGCGGGCAGCAGCAGCGCGTGGCGATCGCCCGCGCGCTCGTCCACGAACCACCCCTGGTGGTGTGCGACGAACCCACCTCCGCGCTCGACCGCGAGAACGGCCTGCAGGTCATGGAACTGCTGCGCGAGATCGCGCGGGACCCCGGCCGCACCGTCGTCGTCGTGACCCACGATCCGCGCATCTACCACTTCGGCGACCGCATGGCCGAGATGGAGGACGGTCGGATCTTCCGCGTGCTCGAGTCGACCGAAGCGATCGTCTCAGCCCACGGCCGGCACTGAAGCGGACTCCACCCTTTTCAACCCAGGTTCCGACATGCTCATTTTCAAGAAACTCTCCTTCTGGCTCGCCCTCGCAGGCATCGCGGGCTGCGCCCTCCTGATCGCCCAGCTGCGGGCCAGCCTCAGCGAGCCGATCCCGCCGCCGCCCGTGACTCCATCGGTGAGCCCGTTCCAGCACAGCATCGGCGCCGACGGCCTCGTGGAGGCCTCCAGCGAAAACACCACGATCGGAGTGCCCACGCCCGGGCTCGTGACGGCCGTGCGGGTCAAGGTGTGGGATCGGGTGAAAGCCGGCGCGCCGCTCTTCCAGCTGGACACCCGGGATCTCGAGGCGGCGCTGCTGCCCGAGCGGGCGCAGGTGAAGGTGGCAGAGGCCACGCTCGAGCGCGTCCAGGAAATCCTGGCACGCCTCAAGGCCGTCAACGACCCGCGCGCCGTCACGGCCGAGGACATCAAGCTGAGGCAGAGCGACGTGGACGTAGCCGCAGCCCAGCTCGCTGCGGCCCGGGCGGAAGTCCGGAAAACCGAGGATCTCATCGCGCGCATGACGGTCCGCGCCCCGATCGACGGCACGATCCTTCAGTCCAACATCCGCGCGGGCGAGTACGCGTCACCCGGCGCCGGGCCTGCGCCGATCGTGATGGGCAACATCGACGAGGAGCAGGTCCGCACCGACGTCGACGAGCAGGAGGCTCCCCGCGTGCGAGTGGGGGCGCGCGCGGTGGCCTTCGTGAAGGGCGACAGCACGCACCCGATTCCGCTGACCTTCGTGCGCATCGAACCGGACGTGATTCCGAAGGTTTCGCTCACGGGAAGCACGACGGAGCGCGTCGACACGCGCGTGCTGCAGGTGATCTACCGGTTTCCGAGGCCGAAGGACCGGCCGATCTATGTCGGCCAGCAGATGGACGTCTACATCGACGCGGGATCCTGAGGGAGGCGGAGCGATGAAATCACGATTCTCCCCCTCTGCGGTGCGACTGCTGCTGGCGACCGCCGCGGCGGCCCTGTCCGGCTGTACGGCGGTGGGCCCCGACTATCGCAAACCCGCAGCCGTGTACCCTGCGTTTCGCAACGCCTCCGCGGCGACGCCTGCTCCGGAAGCGGCGCGCCCGCACGCAGCCTGGTGGTCGGCCTTCGGCGATGCGGCACTCGACCGCCTGGAGGCGCGGGCGCTCGCGGAAAACCCCGGCCTCGCAGCCGCTGCGGCGCGGGTCGACGCGGCCCGTGCGCGGCTGGGAGTGGTCCGGGCGGACCGGCTTCCATCGGCCGAGTCCACCGGCACGGCCATCCTCGCCAGCGAAGGAGCGACGCGCACGATTCCGGTGCCGGGGCATCCCCTTTCGTATCGAACCCGTGGAGACAGTTACGACCTGGGCTTCGGCGCCTCGTACGAGCTGGACCTGTGGGGACGGGTGCGCCGCGAGGTCCAGAGCTCGGCGGCCCAGGCGGCCGCCTCGGAGGCGGACGCTCGGGCGACGCGGCTCGCGCTATGCGCGGACCTCGCGCAGACGTACTTCCTGTACCGGGAGCTGGAGGCCGAGGCGTCCATTGAAACCCGGTCCATCGCGGTGCAGGCGGACAACCTTGAAATCCTCCGCGCACGGCAGCGGGGAGGCTTTGCGACTGACCTGGACCTCGAGCGGGCGCAGGCCGAGTTGGCGACCTCGCAGGCCGATGCGGCGGACCTGGTGCGCCGTCGCGAGCAGACCTTCGACGCGCTGGCGCTGCTGGCGGGCACCGATCCGGCCGAACTCACGCCGCTGGTCGCGGAAACCCGCCTGCCGTCGCCTCCGCGGATTCCGGCCGGAGTGCCGTCGGAGGTGCTGAAGCGCCGGCCCGACGTCGCCGCGGCCGAAGAGCGGCTGCAGGCCGCGACGGCCGACATCGGCGTGGCGATTGCGGACCGTTACCCGTCCTTCCAACTGACCGGCAGCGCGGGCTTCGACTCGCTCGCGCTGCGCACCCTCCTGCAGGAGCCGTCCCGTTACTGGCAGCTCGGGCCGACGCTGACAGGCTCGCTGTTCGACGGCGGCCGCGGGAAGGCGCAGGTTGCCGCCGCCAGGGCCGAGGCTTCGGCCGCGCTCGCGGACTACCGCACGCAATGCCTCCGGGCGCTCGGGGACGTCGAGGACGCGCTGGTGGCGCTGCGCCAGGACTCGGTGCGCGACGATGCACTCCGGAGGGCGCTGCGTGCCTCCCGCACGGCGGTCCAGCTCGCGAACGAACGCTACACGCATGGGTTGACCAACTACCTGGACGTGCTCGACGCGCAGCGCAGTGCGCTCCAGGTGGAGCGCAGCCTCTGTGAAGTGGACGGCGCCCGCCTGACGGGAACGGTGCAGCTAGTCCGGGCATTGGGTGGCGGCTGGGATTGAGCGCAGGGAGCACGGGCACTGCAGCCCCGGGGCGGCTGCGCGGAAATTGCCCTTGTTCTGGTCGAGGGAGGGCTCGTAGCCTCGCCCTGCAATGATCTATCTGCTCGGAGGAACCGGTTACGTTGGACAGGCTTACCAGGAGCTGCTGCAGCGTCGCGGCATCGCGCATCGCTGCGTGAGCCGGGCCGAGCTGGATTACTCGCGGCCGGGCGTGCTCGCGGAGGCGCTGAGGCGCGACCGGCCGGAGTTCCTGATCAATGCGGCCGGGTACACGGGAAAGCCCAACGTGGACGCGTGCGAGTTGCACAAGGCCGAGTGCCTCTTCGGCAACGCGGCGCTGCCGGGCCTCATCGCAGAGGCATGCGAGGCTGCCGACGTACCCTGGGGGCATGTGTCGAGCGGATGCATCTACTCCGGTGCCAGGCCGGACGGCTCGGGCTTCCGGGAGGACGACGAGCCGAATTTCACCTTCCGACGCGGCCCCTGCTCCTTCTACAGCGGGTGCAAGGCGCTCGGCGAGGAGGTGCTGGCGGGGCGGCCCAACGTCTTCGTCTGGCGCCTGCGCATTCCGTTCAACAACGAGGACAATCCGCGCAACTACCTGACGAAGCTCATGCGCTACGAGCGCCTGCTCGAGGCGACCAACTCGATCTCGGAGCTGGGCGAGTTCTGCGAGGCGACGCTGGCGTGCTGGATGCGTCGCGTGCCCTTCGGCACGTACAACGTCTGCAATCCGGGGCAGGTCACGACCCACGAAATCGTCGCGCTCATCGAAAAGAGCGGCGTCTGCCCGAAGACCTTCACCTTCTTCAAGAGCGAGGACGAGTTCATGCGCATCGCGGCGAAGACGCCGCGCTCGAACTGCGTGCTCGATTCGTCCAAGCTGGCGGCGGCCGGCATCCGGATGACCGCCGTGCACGACGCCGTCGAACGCGCGCTGGCCACCTGGGTCCGCTCCTGAGTTTTCCCCGACCATGAACCTACTCGTCACCGGCGGCTGCGGTTTCATCGGCACGAACTTCATCCGGCTTGTCCTCGGTCAGGCCGGGCTCCCGCCGCAGGGCGTCGAGGACGGCGTCACGGTGGTCAACCTCGACCTGCTCACCTACGCGGGCAACCCGGCCAACCTCGCGGACCTCCAGGGGAATCCGCGCTACCGGTTCGTCGCGGGAGACATCGGCGACGAGGCGCTGGTGGCGCGCCTGCTCGCAGAGCACGCGATCGACGCGGTGGTGAACTTTGCGGCGGAGAGCCACGTGGACCGCTCGATCGACTCACCAGAGCCCTTCGTGCAGACCAACGTCGTGGGCACGCTGCGCCTGCTCAACGCCTCGCGCCGACACTGGGCGGGCCTTGCCGAGCCGAAGCGCGCCGCGTTCCGCTTCCTGCACGTGTCGACCGACGAGGTCTACGGTACGCTAGCGCCCGACGATCCTGCGTTCACCGAAACGACACCGTACGCGCCGAACTCGCCCTACGCCGCCTCGAAGGCGTCCAGCGACCACCTGGTGCGGGCGTTGCGGCACACCTACGGCCTGCCGACGCTCACCACGAACTGCTCCAACAACTACGGGCCCTTCCAGTTTCCCGAGAAACTGATCCCGCTGATGATCCTCAACGCGCTCGAGGGCAAACCGCTGCCGGTCTATGGCGACGGCAGGCAGGTGCGCGACTGGTTGTATGTGCTGGACCACGCCGAGGCGATCTGGGCGGTGCTGCGCGGAGGGAGACCCGGGGAGACGTACAACGTGGGCGGCCGCAGCGAGCGCGCGAACATCGACCTCGTGCACAGCCTGTGCGCGATCCTCGACCGCCGCAGCCCGCGCGCGGACAGTGCCTCGTATGCGGGGCAGATCACGCACGTCGCGGACAGGCCCGGTCACGACCGGCGCTACGCGATCGACTGCAGCAAGATCGGCCGGGAGCTGGGCTGGGCGCCGCGGGAAAGCTTCGATTCCGGCCTCGAGAAGACGGTCGGCTGGTATCTCGATCACCGCGCCTGGACCGCCGATATCACATCCCGCAAATACGCCCGCCAGCGCCTCGGCACGACGGGCCTCTGACCCCACCCGAACCCGCCATGCCCCCCACCGTCCCAACGACCCACACCCTTTCCGCGCGCCGGGGCATCGTCCTGGCGGGCGGTTCCGGCACCCGGCTTTACCCGCTCACGCTGTCCGTATCCAAACAGCTGATGCCAGTGTACGACAAGCCGATGATCTACTACCCGCTGTCGGTCCTGATGCTGTCGGGCATCCGGGAGGTACTGATCATCTCGACGCCGCAGGACCTGCCGCTCTTCCGCCGCCTGCTGGGCGACGGTTCGGCGTTCGGGCTGAGGCTGGAGTACGCGGTGCAGGAGCGTCCCGAGGGCCTCGCGCAGGCGTTCCTCATCGGCGCCGACTTCATCGGCGACCGCCTGTCCGCGCTGGTGCTGGGCGACAACCTTTTCTATGGGCACGACCTGCCCCGCGCCCTCTCGCGGGCGGCCGCACGCACGGAGGGGGCGACGATCTTCGGCTATCATGTCGCGATGCCGCAGGCCTACGGCGTGGTCGAGTTCGACGGGACCGGGAAGGTCGTCTCGATCGAGGAGAAACCGGAAAAGCCGCGTTCGAACTACGCGGTCCCCGGCGTGTATTTTTATGACCGCGACGTGGTCGGTCTGGCGCGCAGCCTCCGTCCCTCGCGGCGGGGTGAGCTCGAGATCACGGACCTGAACCGACTTTATCTCGAGAGCGGGCGCCTGAACGTGGAGCTGCTCGGCCGTGGCACGGCCTGGCTGGACACGGGCACGCACGATTCGCTGTTGGACGCGGGACAGTTCGTGCAGGTGATCGAGCACCGCCAGGGGCTGAAGATCGCGTGCCTCGAGGAAATTGCGTTCGCGGCGGGCTGGATCGACCGGGCGGCTCTGGCCGAGCGCGCGCGTTTCCTTGGAAAATCGGGCTACGCCGATTACCTGCGCAGGCTCGCCGACGGGGCCTGAGAACTGCGCCGGATCGAGCCGACGACGACCGTGAACGACCCGCACGCGAAGACTTCCCGCGCCCCGGGTGCGCCGCTGGTCAGCTGCATCGTGCCGCTCTACAACGGCCTCGCGCTGACGCGGGCGATGCTGGACTCGCTGGTCGAAACCATGCCCGGCGGCCTGGCGTGGGAGGTGGTCTTCGTGGACGACGGCTCCACGGACGGCACGCGCGACTGGCTCGCCGGCCTCTCGGACCCGCGGATGCGCGTGGTGCTCAACGAGCGGAACCAGGGCTACGCGGGGGCCAACAACCGCGGAGCGGCAGAGGCCCGGGGCCGGTTCCTCGCCCTGCTGAACAACGACCTGGTCCTGAAGGCCGGCTGGCTGCAACCGATGCTTCGCCTCCTGTCACGCCCGTTCTCGCGGGCCGGCATCGTCGGCAACGTCCAGCGCCGGGTGGACGACGGCGCCGTGGACCATGCCGGGATCGTAGTCGGGGCGGATGCGAAACTGCGTCACATCCAAACGCTGCCCGGCGCCGACACCGCCCGGCCGCAGCGTCCGTTTGCGGTCACAGCCGCGTGTTGCCTGATCCCCGCGGCGCTGTTCCGCCGTGCCGGCGGCTTCGACGAGGCGTTCGAAAACGGCGGCGAGGACGTGGACCTGTGCCTCCGGCTACGCGCGATGGGGCGGCGGGTCGAAATCGCCTACGACAGCGTCGTGCTGCACCACGTGAGCGCCTCGCGCGGGGCGCCGGGAATTCGCGACGAACGCAACAGCCGGCGCCTGTTCACCCGATGGACGGGCGAGCTGAGCCAGGCGGCCGCGGAGGCGCTTCTGCGGGAGGCGGAGCCCGGAAGCCTGGGCCGCGGAGAACGCCTCCTGCGCGCGCTGCGTTCGGCGGGACTGCCGGCCCCGGTGCCGCGGCGCCAGCGCCTGCTCGCGCGCAGCACGATCTGGCGCGAGGAGTCGCGGTGGCGGGAGTTGTTCGGAGAGCTGCATCCGTACGCGAGCGCGCCCGCCTCGGAACACGGCGAGGAGGGGTTCCGCTTCGACGAAAAGCGGTTTCCCGACATCAGTCCCACCGGGGGCGGCGACCGCAAGACGCACTATCCCTGGATCGACCGCTTCGCGACGCTGCGTTTTCCCGCCGGTTACCCCTATCGCAACCTGATCCTCTTCGGGCTCGTGGCCAAACCGGACCCCGGAAAGCCCTGGTCCGAGGGCGAGCTGGGACTGCGTGTCACCGTCAACGGGATACAGACGACGGAGCTCTTCCCGATCGGGCCCGGGCCGTTCCGCATGGACGTGCCCGCGCCGGCGGCGCTGCCGGACCGGCCCACGCTGGCACGCCTGGAACTGCTCGGGATCGACCGCGCGAACCGGCTCGGCCTGATCGGCCGGCTCACGTCCCGCCTGCCGTTTTCGCGGTCGTGGCATGAGCGGCATGCGGTGTACCGGACGCGTGCACTCAACCGCCGCCTGCGCTTCACGCATCTGGTGGCGGACGACGAGCGCATCCTGGAGTTCAAGCATCCCAAGCCGCAGCCCCCGCTCCGCCAGCGCCTGCGCGGCGCGAAGGCGGGCATCAACGTGGTGGGTTGGCTGCGCGCCGAACTGGGCATCGGCGAGTCGGCGCGCTGCATGGCGCGGGCCTGCGACGCGATCGGGCTGCCCGCCGCGCTGATCGACATGCGGCTCCCCTGCCTGAACCGCAGCGGGGACGAAACCTTCGCCCAGCGCCTGCAGGAGGATAATCCGCACCCGGTGAACGTGTTTCACATCGACCCGCCGGTGGCGCGCGACATCGACCATCACCACGGCGCGGCATTCCGGACCGGGAAGCTGAACGTCGGCTACTGGGCCTGGGAGCTTCCCGAGTTTCCAGACGAATGGGTGCCGCAGGCGGAGTTCTTCGACGAGATCTGGTGCCCCTCCGAATTCGTCCGGGCCGCGGTGGCCGCGAAGGTGAGCACGCCGGTGTTCGTGATGCCCCACGCGATCCAGATGCCCGAGCCCGGACCGGATCCGAGGAGTCGTTTCAGCCTTCCCCGCGACCGTTTCCTGTTCCTCTTTCTGTACGACCTCAACTCATACCAGGAGCGGAAGAACCCGCTCGCAGTGATCGAGGCGTACCGGAGGGCCTTCCCCGACGAGCGTGGCGTGGGGCTTGTGATCAAGACCCAGAATCCCGGGCGCAACCGGGCCGCGTATTCGAAGCTCGAGGACGCAATCCGCGGGCTGAGCCACGCCTCGCTGATCGCCCGCACGCTCTCGCGCGTCGACGTGTACGCCCTGGAGGCGGCCTGCGACAGCTTCGTCTCGCTGCACCGCTCCGAAGGGTTCGGCCTTGCGGTGGCGGAGTCGATGGCACTGGGCAAGCCCGTGATCTCCACCGACTGGTCCGCCACCGCCGAATTCGTCAACGAGGGCAACGGCTGCCCGGTCCGGGCGAGCACCATCCGCCTGCAGGAGGACCACGGTCCCTACAAGCGGGGCTGCACCTGGGCGGAGCCGGACATCGACCACGCGGCCGGCCACATGGTCCGCCTCGCGGGCGACCGCGAACTCTGCCGCACGCTCGGTGCGCGCGCGGCAGCCGACATCCGGGAGCGACTCTCGCCCTCGGCGATCGGCTCGCGTTACGTGCGGCGCCTGGCCGAGCTGGGACTCAGGATTTCGTAGACTCCCCGTCGCCGCGCTTTTCGAAGAGGCGTTCGATCTCTTCGAGCGTCCTGCCCTTCGTCTCCGGCAGGAAGAACGCCGCGGCGATGAAGTACACGACCGTGCACCCTGCGAACACGAAGAACATCGTCGAATAGCCGTAGCGCCCCACGGTGGGCAGGAAGACGGCGGCGATGATCGTCGACACACCCTGGTTGACGAGCAGGGCGATGCTCATGCCGTTCGAGCGGATCCGCGTCGGCATGAGCTCGGACAGCGCCAGCCACACGCAGACACCCGGGCCCACCGCGAAAAAGGCCATGAAGCAGAAGATGAAGAAGGCGGTGATCCAGCCGCTGCGCTCGCTGGGCATGGGGGTCACGAGCGCGTTTTCGATGTGGAGCGGAGCCTTGCGGGCGGCGTCCAGGCTGGCGAAGGGGTTGGAAAAGAAGGCGACCACCTTGTTCGAAGGCAGGCAGGCCGCGCGGGAGATCTGGAGCGGGCCGGCGGCGGCGTCATCGGAGCGCACGACATTCGTCGCCGCCCGGAAGTCGCCATAGGAGTAGATCACGATCAGAGTGCTGGGCCCTGTCTCGAGCGCGCGTCCGGCGGGTCCCGCCGAGTCCAGCAGGCGCCTGGCCTCGGCGCCCTGAAAGGACACGGATGCGGTCTGGTCGGGGCGCACCATCGCCTGGACCGCGGCGCGGCAGTCGACGCGCCGACTCTCGGAGCGGCGGAAGACGAAGCCCACGAGCAGCAGGGAGACGACGATGCCCGCGCTCCCGAGGGAGAGCAGGAACTTGCGGCCCTTGCGGTCCACCAGCACGACCGCGCCGATGGTGGTGAGGAAGTTGACTATCGTGAGGATGAGGTAACCCCAGTGGGCCTGCACGTCGGAGAGGCCGCTCTGGAGCAGGATCGTGGTGTTGTATCCGATGATCGAATTCACACCGGTCGCCTGGTTGCAGGCCAGGATGAGGCAGGCGAGCACGAACGGGACGACGTAGCGGCGGCTGAACAGCGAATCCCGGGCGCGCCCGGAGGCGGCCGAAGCGGCGGAGGCCTCCGCGGCCGCGGCCGCGTCCATCTCGCGCAACTCGAGGGCCGCCTGTTCGTCGGAGCGCGAGCGCAGGAGCGCCGCGAGGGCGGCATCCCGGCGGCCGCGGCGGTGCAGCCAGCGCGGGGACTCGGCCACGATCAGGCTGCCCACGACGAACAGCAATCCGGGCGGAAGCGAGACCCAGAAGATGCTGCGCCAGGCGCGGTCCTTGAACGCGAACAGCAGATGGGCGTCACCCGTGCGCGCGACCTCCTCCACGCGGATGCTGAAATACATCCCGATGAGCGCCGCGGCGACAATGCCGAAGGTCAGCAGCCACTGGAAGATGCCCGTGCCTTTGCCGCGGTTTTTCGCGCCCAGGCACTCGGCGAGGTAGAGCGGCACCACGACGCCGATCAGGCCGGCGCTCACCCCTTGGAGCAGGCGGCCGAAGACGAGCGGACCATAGCCGTGCGCAAGTGCGATGACCGGGATGCTCGCAACGAACAGCACGCCGCTGAGCACCATCAGGCGCTTGCGGCCCATCCAGTCGGCCAGCAGCCCGGCAAACAGGGTCGAGATGACGCTCCCAAGCAGCACGGCCGCGACGATGAAGGAGAGCTGGCCCGCATTGAGTCCCGACGTGGCCTCGAGGTACGGGAGAGCGCCAGCGATGATGCCGACGTCGACACCGTAGAGCAGGCCGCCGAGGCCGGCCACGAGAAGCAGGAAGAGGTTGTAGCCCCGCCTCGCGGGGGCGTCGTTGGATAGAGTCGTCATGGGGAGCGTGGAAAATTGCGGGCCTCAGGACCCCTGCTTGGGCGGAGCCGCGAGCGCGTCGAGGCGGCGGCGCCAGGCCTCGGGGCCGAGGGTGGACCGGGCCGACTGCTCCCGGGCGGCGGCAACGAGCAGGCGGATCGCCGGTAGCGCGGGGATCTCGACGGCCGCACCGTTGGGCACCGCGTCGGCGTCGAGCGCCTTGAGGTCGTCGGCCGCCGAGGCCGCGGACAGCGGACGGCGGGCCGCCAGGGAGTCGAGCGCGCGAAGGCCGATCCGGGCGGCCGACTCGAGCTGCGCGCCGACCCGGCCGGAATCGGCCAGCGCGGGAAGGGTCTTCACCACGGGGCCCGCCATCGCGCTCCCGACGGAGCTCCAGTGCTCGAGCACAGCGCGCAGCGCGGCGAGGCGCGCGGCATCGAATTCCGGTCCGCCGAGCAGGACGTCCACGGAGCGGGAGAACGAGCGCGACGATGCGCTGTCGGCGTCGGCCGCATCGGCCATGGTGGTCAGGGGCACGAGCTGATTCATCCAGGGCTGGCATTTGCCGCGCTCGTAGCCCTCGACGGGCTCGACGATCCCCGCGAACTCCCGGAGCGCCAGGGCGTCGGCTGAATCAAGTTTTCCAATACCTAGGTCGGCGAGGATCACCCCGCGGCTGCTCAGGTGACGGAGGCCGAGGGTGGCGAGCTCCGAACTCACCACGGCCAGGCGGCGGTACATGTCGTCAACGTCGCGCACGTTCGCCGGCGACCACAGGCGCTCCGCGATCGCCGCCGTCCTCGGCCAGATGCGCGAGTCGATGGTGTCGGGGGAGACCCACTCGGACCACATCGTCGCCTCGCCGCCGAGAATTCGCGCGCGCTGCGCCGCATCGAGGTCCGACGAGGCCGGCAGCGGGTCGACCAGGTAGTGCCGCCCCGCCGGCTGCATCAGGTCGATGTAGTATCCGTTCGAGAGCAGGCCCGAGTATCCGCGGCGCGCCGCGTCCGCGAGCGCGGCTGGACCACGCCAGGACTGGATCACGCTGGAGGTCGGCAGCCCCGGCTGGAGAATCTCGTCCCAGCCAACGAGGCGTTTGCCGTGTTTTTCCAGGATCCGGATCATCCGCTGGTTGAAGTAGGTGTGCAGCCCCTCGTCGCCGGCGAGGTGATGCTCGCGGATGAAGGCCTGGATATGCGGATTCGCGTTCCACTGGACGCCGTTGTTCTCGTCGCCGCCCAGATGCAGGTAAGGGTCGGGAAACAGCGCGGCCATCTCACCAAGGAAATCGCCGAGCAGGCGGTAAACGCCTTCGTTGGTCGGATCGAGGACGGGGTTGAACACGCCCCACTTGCGCTCGATCCGGTAAGGACCCGGCGCCGAGGCGACCTCAGGATGCGAGACGACCCAGCTGGTCGCGTGTCCGGGCACATCGAACTCCGGCACCACGCGGATGCCACGGTCCGCCGCGTAGGCGATGATCGTCCGGATCTGGTCCTGGGTGAAATAATGTCCGTCCGACCCCTGCTCCTGGAGCTCGGGATGCGTCAGGCTCTGGATACGGAAGCCCTGGTCGTCGGTGAGATGGAGGTGGAGCACGTTGAGCTTCACCAGGGCCATTCCGTCGAGATTCCGCTCGATCACGTCAATCGGCTGCCAGTGGCGCGCGACGTCGATCATGAGGCCTCTCCAGGGAAACCGGGGGCGGTCGGCGATGTGCACGCAGGCGGCTCCCCAGCCTGCCCCCTGCCGCTGCACGAGCTGGAGGAAGGTTTCCAGGCCGCGCAGGACGCCCAGCGTGGTGGGAGCCGTCAGCCTGGCCTGCGCCGGGCCGACCACGAGGGTGTAGCTTTCGTCCTCGCCGAGTTGCGGGATCGGCGCGCTGGCGCGGGCGCATTCGATGACGAGCGAGGCGTCGGAGGGCGAAGCCGCGACCGGGTCGGTGAAGCGCAGGCCCGTCGCCCGACCAAGGTACGCGAGCGCGCGGGCGACGGCATGGCCGATGCGCGGGTCGACATGACCGGGGTACGACACTGAAAATCCCGGGCCCACGGCGAGCGATCCGGCGTCGAACTCGACGTGTGCAGGGAGCGGCATGAGCGCCGGGTGGCCGGGACCGTCGGGATTGGGCGACGGCGCGGCGGAGGCGGACAGCATGGCGGCGGAGAGACCGGCGCCCAGCAGGGCGAGCGAAGTCATGCGACGAATACGCAAAAACGGCATGGAGGATGGGGAGACCGGACCGGAGACCGAGGGGAAGGAAGGAAGGTGGCCCGAGGATAGCGGCTCCGGACTTCACAAGAAATCGCAAATTCGACGATGTTTTTAACAATTCCGACGACACGCCCGAACGGCGCGCAACCGAGATTTTTTTGGTGCCATTCAAGCCCTTCTGTCGCTTAACCGATGCTCCCGCGGACCTGGCCGGGAGGCCACGGAACGTGGTAGGAATCCATGTCTCCGCTGCATTTCAGCCTCGTCCTCCTTCTCTTCGCCTATGCTGCGGGCCTGCTCGGCTCGCTCGCCGGTCTCGGCGGAGGCATCATCGTCGTGCCCGCGCTGACGATGATCCTCGGCGTCGACATCAAGCACGCGATCGCGGCGTCGATCGTGGCGGTGGTGGCGACCTCGCTCACGTCGTCGGCCGTTTACGTGCGCAAGCGCCTCGCGAATCTCCGGGTGGCGATGTTGCTGGAGCTGGCCACCGTGGTCGGCGCCCTGTGCGGCGCGCTCGCGGGCGGGATCCTGCCCGAACGCGCCCTGTATCTGGTCTTCGCGGCCGTGCTTTCCTACGCCGGCTGGTCGATGTGGCGGCGCCCCGTGGCGACGCCTGCGGCCGGCGAGGCGGACGACGCCTGGGCCGACCGTCTCGCCCTTCACGACGGTTATGACGATCCCGGGCTGCGTCGCCGAATCGAGTACCGCGTGCGCGGGACCAAGCTTGGCCTCGCCGTTTGCTGGCTCGCGGGCGTGATTGCCGGCCTTCTGGGCGTCGGTGGAGGCGCGCTCAACGTTCCGGTCATGAACGTCGGCATGGGCATGCCCATCAAGGTCAGTTCCGCCACCAGCAGTTTCATGATCGGTGTCACCGCCGCGACAGGTGCCGCCATCTATCTCATGCGCGGCGAGGTCCTGCCGTTCCTCGCGGCGCCCGTCGTCGTGGGCGTGCTGCTCGGAGCAAAATCCGGCGCCAGACTCATGGGCCGGATCCAGCCGGGCCTGATCCGCGGCGTGTTTATGGTGGTGATTGCCGTGACCGTGGTGGAGATGCTCGCGAAAGGACTCCGATGAACACGACGAAATCCGATTCGAAGCATGACGCTGGAGGCGGGCCGGGCCAGCCGAACCTCCACGCGGTCGTCGGCCGCGTGCTGGAGGTGGGGATGTGGTCCAGCGTCGTGCTCATAGCCGCCGGCACCCTGCGGAGTGCGTTCTCGGGGCGGCTTGGAACGGGTGCCGCGGCGACGCACGCCCTGGTCACTGCCTCCGCCACGCCCCTGCGCCTCGGACGGCTGGCCGAGGGCATCGCACACGGCGGCGGAAATTCCCTGGCGATGGCGGGATTGCTGCTCCTCGTGGCCACGCCGGTGGTTCGCGTGGCCGCATCGGCCACGGTGTTTGTCCTGCGGCGCGACCGGGCCTATGTCGTAATCTGCTCGGTCGTGCTCGCGCTGATGATCCTGGGATTCGTGCTGGGGCGCGCCGGCTGACCGGGGACGCGCCCGAGCCTCAGAGCGCCCACTTCACCGAAACACTTGCGACATCCAGATCGACGCCGCGCCCCGGCGCGATCGCCTCGGGGATCCGGCTGCGGCTCTGGAACCAGGAATAGGAGGCGCTGATCGTGCAGCGGCGCGACAAGGCGCAGGCGGCCTCGCAGGAGAGAGCCCAGGCCTGGTCGTTGCGGACCGCGGGGTAGTCGTACTTCGAGGCCAGGAACTTCACCCCGGGTTCGAGCGACAGGCGTTTGCCGACCGCATGTTTCCAGGTGAGTGCGTAAGTTGCATCCTGATACGATGTCGACCCGGTGCCGGAAACCCAATGCCACACCTTTGTGGTGGCGGACAGCGAGTCGCCCGCGGCGATCCGGGCCGACAGGCTGCCCTCGGCATAGAGCCAGGTGTGGTCCGCACCGGCAATTCCGCGGTTCGCAGCATCGGTGTAGCGGCGGAAATCCGGTCCCACGAGGGCGCTCCCGGACAGCCACGAAAGAAGCTTGCCCTCGAAACCGGCCAGCAGGCGATTGTAGGTGTTGTCGCTGTGGGTGCCGCCCCAGGGCAGGCGGGCCTGGAGCTGCCGCCCCACCCTCCAGCCGACGAAATACGCGCGGTCGCTGCCGGCCCGATACCCGAGATCCAGGCCCGCGTTTGCGTCGGAGCGATCCACAAAATTCACGTACCCCCGGTAGGCGCCGACCGGATTGTGACGGTCGACAAGCAGGTCGTAGGTGGCCGACGCCGCCACCGCGCGGACGAAGGCGGGGCCAAAGTCGCGGCGCAAGCTGAGCTTCGGACGCTCCTGGATCTGCCGCCGGCGCTCGCGGGGCAGCGCGGAGCTGAAGGCGCTGTAGGTCGAGTAAAACGGCCCCTCGCGCCCTCCGTCGACGAACAGCAGGCTGTTGTCCAGCGCCAGCGACCAGCCGCTCTCGGAGGCCTTGAGTCCGAGGACGAGGGTGTGCTTCGCGTTGTCCTCGCCGCTGACGTGATCAAAGAACGAATACGAACCGACGTATCCGGCCGTGAAGGACCGGAGAGGTCCGCCGGACCCGACACCAAGCAGGGGACGCAGGTCGAGCGTCAGCCGCGGCCCCACGGTCGTGACCCAGGCGGAGCGGTCCGCGAACCCGGGATGTGCGGCCTGCTCCGCCTGCACCCCGAACACACTCGAATCATGGACCAGCCCGACCGAGACCGAGGCGTCGGACAGCCAGGCCGGTCTCTGCGGCCCCGCCTCCGGCGACGGCGCACCGGCGATCGCGGCGCACAACGCGGCGGTCGGGACGGCGGCGGACAAGGCGGCCAGCAGGGGGGCGAGACGGAATTTCATTGAGGGAGTCTGGTTCGGGCACGGGGCCTTGCGGCTCCCGGAGGGCTTCGGTGGCGCAGGGAGTGCACCACGCGGATTGAGAGTTGTGCCGGAATGGCAGGCCGGCGTGTCGCACGACCCGCCGAACCTTGGCAACCCCCAACCCGCGGCCCGAAATTCGCGCGGTCCGGACGGCGCCGAAATCCACGCCAGAGTTTCCAACCTGCCACGCGCCCACCAATCGCCCGTGGCGTGCGCACGCCCCGGATCCTGCCGGCTTAAGTCATCCTCCGCCATGCCATTGCCGTGCCACGTCCGCCCCGGGGCCCCATCCGCATCGGAGCGCCCGGGGCCGCGGCACCAAGCCTACTTACCGTTTTGGGAAGGCCTCCTAATACCCGCAAAAGCCCCCCTCCTTTGAGGGGGCACGCTTCGCTTGAATTCGGTCGCCGGAAAACCTTCAATCCAACTTTCGCCGCGCAGCCCACACAGCCGGCAGCACCCCCGCAATCACCCGTCATGTCATTGCTTCGAACCACCCTCGTCTCGCTCGTGCTGGCCACCGGCGCGCTGGCGCAGACTCCGGCCCCCCGGCCGCTCTACCTCGACCCCACCCAACCCGTCGAAGCCCGGATCAACGACCTGCTTCCGCGGCTCACGCTCGACGAGAAGATCTCCATGCTCGGCGGCGACCAAACCGGTTTCAACGCGACCGGCGTGCCCCGACTGGACATCCCGCCCATCCGGATGTCGGACGGCCCGGTGGGCGTGCGCACCGGCGAAGCGACGGCCTTTCCGACGTCGATCGTCATGGCCGCGACCTGGGACCCCGCGCTGATCCGCCAGTACGGCGTGGCGCTCGGTGACGAGGCGAAGGCCAAGGGAAAGAACTGCATCCTCGGCCCCTGCGTGGACATCGACCGCTTCCCGCTGGGCGGACGCAATTTCGAGAGCTTCGGCGAGGATCCGTTCCTGACCGCGAGCATGGCCGTGCCCTACATCGAGGGCGTCCAGAGCCAGGGAGTGATCGCCACGGTGAAGCACTTCGCCTGCAACGACCAGGAGTACGAACGAAACAACTACAACGTGCTGGTCGACGAGCGCACGCTTCACGAGATCCACCTCGTGCCCTTCGAGGCCGCGGTACGCAAGGCGGGCGTGCTCGCCCTCATGTCAGCCTACAACCTGGTGAACGGCGAGCACTGCAGCGAGAATCACCACCTGCTCACCGACATCCTGAAGAACCAGTGGGGCTTCAAGGGCATCGTGATGTCCGACTGGGTCTCGGTCTACAGCGCCGACAAGGCAGCGCTGGCGGGCCTCGACCTCGAGATGCCCCAGCCCATCTGGTTCGGCGAGCGCCTGAAGCAAGCGGTGCTGGACGGCAAGGTTCCGATGTCGGTGATCGACGACAAGGTGCGCCGCCTGCTGCGCGTGCGCTTCGAGGCAGGCATCTTTGAAAATCCCGATCCGAAGCCCGATGAGTCGGTCGTGCGCAGCGCAGCCCACCGAGCCCTCGCCCTGAAGATCGCACAGGAGGGCATCGTCCTCCTCCAGAACAAGGGCATCCTGCCCCTCGACCCCGCGAAGCTAAGGACGGTCGCGCTCATCGGCCCCTCGGCGATGATCGCACGGACCGGCGGCGGCGGAAGTTCACACGTGAATCCGTGGCGCACCACCAGCCCCTACGAGGGCATCACGAGCCTGCTCGGCGGAAAGGTCCGCGTCACCTGCGCCGAGGGCGTGAGGCTCGATCCGTTCAAGACCGCGATCATCCCCTCCTCCTACCTTCGCACGCCGGACGGAGAGTCGGCGGGCCTGCTCGGCGAGTACTTCGCCAACCCCACGTTCAAGGGCGCACCGTTGTTCACGCGCGTCGACCCGCAGATCGACTTCGTCTTCCCGAACGCGAAGCCCGACCCGCGCATGCCCGCCGACAACTACTCGATCCGCTGGACGGGGCAGTTCATCCCGCCGGCGACGCAGACCTACCACTTTGCCATGGGCAGCGACGACGGCTCGCGGCTCTACATCGACGGAAAGCTCGTAGTGGACAACTGGGGACAGCACGGCGACGAATACCAGACCGGCAGCATCGACCTGCAGGCCGGGCGGCCCTACGCGATCCGCATCGACTATTTCCAGGGCGGCGGCGACGCCGCCGTGCACCTGGCATGGAAGGATCCGACCGACAAGACTCCCGAGCCCACGATTGCCGACGCCGTCGCCGCGGCGAAGAAGGCCGACGTCGCGATCCTGTGCGTGGGCAACACCGCAAACAACGAGTCCGAGGGGCACGACGTCGACAGCTTCCACCTTCCCGGCAACCAGGACGCCCTGGTCGAGGCGGTGCTCCGCGCGAACCCGAACACCATCCTCGTGGTGTACGGCGGCGTGCCGGTCCGCCTGGAGAACTGGATTGCCCAGACCAAGGCCATCGTCGCGGCGCTCTATCCCGGCCAGGAGGGCGGCGAGGCGCTGGCGGACATCCTCTTTGGCCGGGTGAATCCGTCGGGCAAACTGCCGTTCTCCTACATCCAGGACGGCGCACAGTCGCCCGCCTTCGCGGCCTACAAGTCGCCCACCAACGTCGTGCGCTACTCCGAGGGCGTGTTTGTCGGCTACCGGTTCTACGATGCGCACAACATCCGGCCCCTGTTCCCATTCGGCTACGGGCTTTCGTATACGACGTTCGACTACAGCAGGCTGAGGATCGAGAAGCGGGGTGAACACGATTTCGTGGTCAAGGCCGACATCACCAACACCGGCCGGCGCGAGGGCGCCGAAGTGGTCGAGGTGTACGTCTCGCCCCATCCCTCGCCCGTCCCGCGGCCGCCCAAGGAGCTGAAGGGCTACGAACGCGTCACCCTCGCGCCGGGCCAGACGAAGACGGTGAGCGTGCCCCTGGACGCGAGGTCGTTCGAGTACTACGACGCAGACACGGGGCGCTGGACGCTCTCGCCCGGCCCCTTCGACATCCTCGTCGGGCCCTCGTCACGGGAGTTCCGGCTGCACCAGTCGATCAACGTCCGCTAGTTTTCGAAAACAGCGATTTCGGATAGTCCCCGCCGTCGACGAGCCGCCCGAGCGCGGCCACGACGCGGGGACGGTCCTCGCGGTTGGTGACGCCGAACCACTCGGCCGAGGTCGGAAGCACGCGTACGCGGGCCTCTCCGCGCGAGATCATCCCGGTGACCGCCGAAGGCAGGTAGAACTCCGACTTCGGCTCCCCTCCCCTCGCCGCAAGGAATTCCCGCAGGTCCCGATCGAGGGCCGCGAACACGGCCTTGGTGAATCCGAAGCAATTCATCGACACGACCTCATCCCCACGGAGGTCACCGCGGCCCAGCTGGGAGGGCTCGATCGCCGTGCGCTCGGTGATCCGGACAAGGTAACCGTCCGCACCCACCTCGCAGATGCCGCGCGATACGCTCCCGTGCTCCGAGAGCGTGCGGTCGAGCCGGTAGCCAACCATGCACAAGTCGGCGACACCGCGTCCCGCCAGCGCGCTCGCACGCAGGAACACCGCCAGGCGCTCGAAGGCGTCGCGGCCAAAGAAATCGTCCGCACCAATCACCGCGAAGGGTCCGTCGATCGCGTCCCTTGCACACCACACCGCATGCCCCGTCCCCCAGGGCTTCTCGCGGTCCGCCGGAGGGGTGAATCCGCCCGGCAGCGCATCGAGCGACTGGAAGACGACATCGACCCCGATGCGTCCCGCGTAGCGCCCGAGCACCGCGGAGCGAAACGCCTCCTCGAAATCGCGGCGGATCACGAAGACCACCCGGCCGAACCCCGCCCGGATGGCGTCGAACACGGCGTAGTCGAGAATCGTCTCGCCGGAGGGGCCGACGGGATCGAGCTGCTTCAGGCCACCGTAGCGGGAACCCATGCCAGCGGCCAGGACGAGGAGCGTCGGTTGAGTCATGATCGGGCCGCAGCATGGGGGATCGGCCACCGCAGTCACAGAAAAATCACGACACCGGGGTCCGGCCGCCCGGGGCTTCCGTTGCGCCTCGAATTCGGCTTAGGTGGCTCCATCCCCTTCCACGCATGAGCACCGACTCCCAGCCCTCCTCCCGCCGCCCCAGGTTGCAGGTCCTCGCCACGGGAGGCACGATCGCCGGCGCCCAGACCGGCGGCCGGAGCGGCAGCTACCGCTCGGCTTCGCTGTCGATCGAGACCCTGGTCGCTGCCGTGCCCCAGATCGCCGAGCGCGCCGACCTCGCCCTCGAGCAGGTCGCCCAGCTCGGAAGCCAGGACATGGACGACGCCCTGTGGCTGAAGCTCGCAGAGCGTGCGGGCGCCGCACTCGCGTCGCCGGACGTCGACGGCCTGGTGATCACGCACGGCACCGACACGATGGAGGAGACCGCCTATTTCCTCTCGCTGGTGCTGGCGTCGACCAAGCCGATCGTCCTCGTGGGTGCGATGCGGCCCGCCAACGCGATCAGCGCCGACGGCCCGATGAACCTCTACAACGCGATCGCCGTCGCCACGGACCCGGAAGCGGCGGGCCAAGGTGCGCTCGTCGTCGCGAACGACGAGATCCATCACGCGCGCGCCGTGGCCAAGACCAACACGACCCAGGTCGGTACCTTCCGCTCGATCAATCGCGGCCTGGCGGGCCTCGTGAACCAGGGTCGTATCCACTGGTTCGGCACGCCGGCCACGCGGCACACGGAGGCCAGCAACTTCTCCGTCGCGGGCCTCGCGGCGCTGCCGAGGGTCGAGATCATCTACGCACATGCCGGCATGGGACGGACCCTGATCGACTGCGCCACCGCGGCGGGCGCCGAGGGACTGGTCATCGCAGGCGTCGGCTCGGGCAACTTCCACGCCGACGCGCGCACCGCCGCGGCCGAAGCCGCCGCGCGGGGCATCGCGATCGTCCGCGCCTCCCGCACCGGCGGCGGCATCGTCGAACGCTCGGTCGAGGTCGACGACGACCGTTTCGGGTTCATAGCCGCCGGAGACCTCAACCCGCAGAAGGCCCGCGTGCTCCTGAAACTCGCCCTGACCCGCTCCCGCTCCCACGTGGCCATCCAGGAAATGTTCGATCAATACTGAGGGGGCGCTTTACGAGCGGGGAAAAATCGTTTCGATGCCCTCATGGTTACCCGCCTGTCCTGCCTGTGCCTCGCATTCCTCGGACTCCTTCTGCTTTCGGGATGCGCCAACGGAACCGACCTCAACTGTGTCTCGGTGAACGTCATCTCGGTGGGCCCCGCCAAGGGCGGCAGCCTCGCCTCCATCCCCGTCAAGGTCCGCTACGTCAACGAGAACGTCGTGGCGGTCGGCGCCTCCGACACCTACCACAAGCTGTACCTTGATGGTGAATACGTGGGCAAGTGCCACAGTCGCAATCCCGTGGGCATGCAGGCCGAGGGCGAGATCTCGCAGGACCTGGTCTTCACCATCGAAAAGCCCGACTACGTCCGCCAGCTCGCCATGTCCGGCAAACTCGTCAATTACCGGCTCGAAACCCGCTTGGACGTCTACGTCGACACCGAACATCTCGAGGTGAAAGCCACCGGAAGCGGCACCGTGAACCTCACGTCGCTGCTGGCCGGAAAGTGACCCGACGGACGGCCTGGCGGAGGCCGGCGCATCACGAAATTTCCGGGCCCGGCCGGGCCTAGGGTGTTTCCCCCTGAACCCAGCCCAGGACTGGATTTTACGCTTTTTTGCAAGCCCTGGCGGAGATTCGGATTTCAGTCCGCTCGGAATCCCGTCGATACTAACCTCCCATCGACCGAATTCCAGCCGACTCATGTCCGCCGTTTACACCCGCGAATCCCTCACCTTCGAACTAAGCCGCCTGTCGAGCGCACCGAGAATCGTGCCCAAGCTCGCAGCCCTGGTGAAGGATCCCAACATGAATCCGGAGGATGTCATCGAGGTCATCCGTCACGACCCCGCACTCACCGCCCGCCTGATCGCCGCATGCAAGTCGGCCGCCGTGAACCGGGGCGAGGAGGTCCACTCGGTCATCGACGCCGTCCAATGCCTCGGATTCACAGAAGTGTATCGCATCGCGGTCGTTGTCGCGTTCCGCAGCGGCTTCTGCGGCCGATTCCAGGTGTACGACGAATCGGCCGACATCATCTGGCAGCGGGCCGTCGCCGCGGCCTGCTTCATGGAGGAGTTCGCGCTTGAGGGAGAGGACGACCTGGGTGCCGCCTTCACGACCGGCATGCTTTACATGATCGGGATGTTCTTCGTGGACTGGCATTGCGCCCAGCTTCCCGGCGTACGGATTCCGACGCGCAACCTCCTGCGCCAGGTTGAGATGGAGCGAACCCGGGCCGGATTCGGGCACATGGAAATCTCGGCGATGGCCCTCGAGTACTGGGGTTTCCCGACCGACATCGTGGAGCCAATCCGCTGGTATCTGGAGCCCGACAAGGCGGGCGGCCACACGAAATCGGCTCGCCAGCTCAATTTCGCCGTGAACCTCGCCCAGGACCAGGCGGCCTCCCGGGTGCGCGCGGTGTTCGCCAACCGGAACCGCCCGGTGACCACTCCCGCGGGCAACCCCCTGCCTCCGATCATCGACAAGGTGGGACGGCGCACCGCGGACGCGATGGAGTTTCTCAGGCATTGAGCCGGAAATAATCGGCGGCTAGTCGCCGTCATTCGGATACTTGCAATTTTCCCGGCCGAACGAACGCATTTTTTGCTCAAGCCCGCATCCGGGCGGTACGATTGCTGGTGTTGGCCATGAGCTCCATCCAATCGTCGTACCCGACAAGTCTCTACGGCACCCTGCCGGTGCCGAACGTTTCGGTGGCCCAGACGACCAACCCAAGCCTGGTCCAGGCGGCCACCACGCTGTCGGAACAGGCCGATGTCTTGGCGACCATGGACGGATCCAGCTCGTCGAACAACGCGGTCGACATGCTCGACTCGTTTGTCCAATCGGGCACCGCCCCGAGCCTGCCGACGCCGACTCAGGGCACCGTGGGCGCGGAGGGCACCGCCGTCCAGGGCATCATCGACCAGACGCTGCTCGGAGCCCAGTCGTCGGACCCGCTTCTCAACGCGGTGTACGACTCCTCCGGCTCGCTCCAGTCGCTCCAAACGCCCACGTCGTCGAACACGTCCGCGTGGGCCTCGATCGTGCAGAGCGATCCGAATGCTGCGACTGCGATGACCAACGCCGCCGTCGACCAGAACCTGATCAGCCAGTTCTCGACCTACGCCTGAGGGAGGGTCGGACGAGCGTCACTTTCCGCCGTACCAGAAGGCGCGGCGCCACGCGTGGCGGCGGAGCTTCACGAGCAGCGGCTCGGGGAGATCGGGCAGGTCGCTCACCCCGCAGTTGGCCTCGGCCTGCGCCACGGTGCGGATACCCGGGATGACCGTTGACACCGCCGGGTGCGCGAGCACGAACTTGAGCGCCGCCTGGGCCATCGTGTACCCCGTGCCCTCCAGGTCTCCGCGGATCCGCTCAACCCGCTCGAGCGCCCGTCCCAGCCGGTCGCCCTCGAAATAACGCGAGCGGAAATCGT
Source organism: Opitutaceae bacterium (assembly GCA_027310745.1). Taxonomy (GTDB): domain Bacteria; phylum Verrucomicrobiota; class Verrucomicrobiia; order Opitutales; family Opitutaceae; genus MWDT01. The sequence continues at coordinate 180,786 of DAIDAF010000004.1, forward strand.
CGGGGGCGAACGTCGTATCCGCGGTGAACTTACCCGTGAGCACGCCCTCGTCGAAGGCAACCCGCACGATCACACCCACCCCGCAGGCCCTGGCCGCGTCGAGCAGCTCTGCCGCGGGCTCCTGCTCGAAGAGGTTGTAGATCACCTGCACGGAGTCGACCCAGCCCCCGCGCATCAGGTCGATGACTGAGTTCTGATCGTGCTCGGGCGTGGACACCCCGATAAGGCCGATCAGACCCTCGCGCTGGAGCTGGCGCAGGACCCGGAACGGCGTCGGGTTGCGGTTCCACGCGCGGGTCCAGGTGTGCAGCTGGAGGAGGTCGATTCTCTTGGTGCCAAGATTGGCGAGGCGCGTGGCGACGTTCGCGCGCAGGTAGTCCTCGGAATAGCGCTCCTCCGCGCGGCAATAGGGCGAGGGAGGCCACTCGCCGGGCGCGGGCGGAGTCTTCGTGGCCACAAAGACCCGGCCGGCCTTCCCCGCCTCGGCGCGCTCGCGCAAGACCTGGCCGATCAGGCGCTCGCTGCGGCCGTCGCCGTAGCCCGCCGCCGTGTCGACAAACGTGCACCCGAGGTCCAGCGCACGGTGCAGCGCGGCAAGCGAGTCCGCGTCCTTCTGCGGTCCCCAGCTCCCGCCGATGGCCCAGGCGCCAAAGCCGATTTCAGAGCAGTCGAATCCATGTTTTCCAAACGGACGGTATTTCATGATCAGGCGGGGTTGAGTTTGCAGAGGCGTGCGCCGACGCGGCGGCCTCCGATTTCCACCCGGCCTAGGCCTGCCCTCCCAGCCTCTCAAGCACGCAGCGCGCGGGATCCATTCGATCATTTTGGCAGGTCGCTACGGGGATCAACCGGGCGCGGGGCGAAGAGAGTTTTGACAACCCTGCGCCGACGCGCCGGGCTTGGACTCAACCATGCAAAAGGCCTTTGTCACGGGCGCCGCGGGCTTCATCGGATCCACTCTCGTCGACCGGCTCCTCGCCGACGGCGTCGCCGTGGTCGGCTACGACAATTTCTCGACCGGACAGGAGCGGTTTCTCGAGGGCGCGCTCCGCAATCCCGCCTTCCGGATGGTGCGCGGCGACACGCTCGACCTGCCCTCGCTGACCGCCGCGATGGCAGGCTGCGACACGGTGTTTCACCTCGCGGCCAACGCCGATGTGCGCTTCGGCACCGAGCACCCGTCCAAGGACCTGCAACAGAACACGGTCGCCACGTTCCACGTGCTCGAGGCCCTGCGCGCGAATGGCATTCGGAGGATCGCATTCTCCTCGACCGGCTCGGTGTACGGCGAGGCCGCCGTCATCCCCACGCCCGAGGACGCGCCCTTTCCCGTGCAAACCTCCCTGTACGCCGCCTCCAAGGTCGCCGGCGAGGGCATGATCAGCGCCTACGCGGAGGGGTTCGGCATCGAGGCCTACGTATTCCGCTTCGTCTCCATTCTGGGCGAACGCTACACGCACGGCCACGTCTTCGATTTCTACCGGCAGCTCCGGGAACATCCCGACTGGCTGCGCGTGCTCGGCGACGGCTCCCAGCGGAAGAGCTACCTCTACGTGCAGGACTGCATCGACGCGATCCTCCACGTCCTGTCCCAAGCCACCGCCGCAGGCGCGAGGCATCACACGCAGGTGTACAACCTGGGCACCCCGGAGTACGTGCGCGTGAACGACAGTATCCGATTCATCAACACCGCCCTCGGCCTGAAACCCGAGCTGCGCTACACCGGCGGCGACCGCGGCTGGGTTGGCGACAATCCCTTCATCTTCCTGGACACCCAGAAAATCCAGTCCACCGGCTGGCGCCCGAAGCTCACGATCGAGCAGGGCATCGTCCGCACCCTCCGCTGGCTCGAGGCCAATCCCTGGGTTTACCAGGCGAGAGGATGAGGGGCTGAAAGCCGAAGTCAGAGGAACAGAGGACAGAGGTACAGCGGACTGGCCCCACCGATCAGCCAGCACTGACACTAGTTCCCGCCCTCCGACTTCCGACCTCTGACCTCTGACCTCTGACATCTGACTTCTGACCTCTGACCTCTGACATCTGGCCTCCGACCTCTGGCTTAATTCGTGCTTTTTGAGTTTTTCGTGGCACATTCCCGGAGGCGTCAAATGAACCTGAAGAACTCAGCTGGTGTTGAACCGCAGAAACACAGCGGACATGGAGGAATGCCGTCACAGGGACGTCTTGGATTCGATCCTTTCCACCTCACGGGTGAACTCAGATTCTGCCCGTCACTTCAATTTCAGGCTCTGTGATCTCTGTGTCTCTGTGGTTCACTCCCGGTTCTTAAGATGAAAATCGTCGTCACGGGGTCCAGTTCCGGCATCGGGCGCGCGCTCACGCAACGCCTGCTGCTCCGCAGTCACTCGGTGTGGGGCCTCGCGCGGCGCGCCCAGGGCGACTTCGCCGCCCAACATCCGGACCACTTTCGTTGGAGCCGTTGCGATTTGGCCGACTGGGACGCGGTCGAGCGGGCAGCCGGGGAAATTCTCCGCGTCTGGCCGTCGATCGACGGACTCGTGTGCTGCGCCGGCAGCCAGGGAACGATTGGCCCGGCGCTGAAGGCCGATCCCAAACTCTGGAGCGCCACGGTGCGCGCGAATCTCGACGCAACCTATTTCGCCCTGCGGGCACTTGCGCCCGCTCTCAGGGCCGCGGCGCGGCGCGGCAAGATCGTCTGCCTCTCGGGCGGCGGCGCCACCAAGGCACGCCCGCGCTTCGCGGCCTACGGCGCCGCCAAGACCAGCATCGTCCGCCTCGTCGAAACCCTCTCGGAAGAGGAAACCGAAGGCGCCTTCGACATCAACGCCCTCGCCCCGGGAGCCATCGCCACCGCGATGACCGACGAAGTGCTCACCGCCGGTCCCGAGATTGTCAGCGAGGCCGAGTACCAGGCCGCCCTCCGGGCCAAAAAAGCCGGGACCGCGCCGCTCGAGCGTGCGCTCGATTGCGCCGAATGGATGCTCTCCGCCGCGAGCGACGGCATCAGCGGCCGCCTCATCAGCGCGCAATGGGACCCCTGGGAAACGCTCGGCGCGCGCCACGCGGACATCGCCGACAGCGATATTTACACCCTGCGCAGGATCACCCCCGCCAAACCGGCGGAGCGCGACCTCCCTGGCTCAAAGCCCGGAGCTTGAGCGCGACAGTCGGGGTTCCGGCGCGACGCCGCGGCGCCGGCGATCAACCTGGATTCGGTGATTGAATGGAACAGAAGGCAACGAAGAGAACGAAGCACAAACCGCTTACCCCAGGATCGAGAACTGGGCTTGCCTCGATAAAATGGACAGCGAATCAAGCCGCTTTGATTTGGTTTTTCGCTGTTAGTTTTTCGAACGCCACAGGTGAGAGGTACCCGAGCGAGCTGTGGCGCCTCTTCGGGTTGTAGAAGGTCTCGATGTAGT
>DAIDAF010000009.1:0-85736 GCA_027310745.1 Opitutaceae bacterium
CTCCCCTGCCACCCCTCTGCCGAATACAGAGAGGGGAAGGGGCTCCGCCCCTTCCCCTTCACCCCATCCCAAATAGATTTTTTATCCACCAAACCTCCATACCACCGATCCACATTTGCTGAACTTGACGGACACAACTGCCGAGCGGAATCCCTGTTGCATACACCGTGTCCCACGCTCCCTATCGATCGGCGAATCGCAGAAGTCAGAGGTCGGAGGTCGGAAGCCGGACGTCGGACGTCGGAAGGCAGAGGACAGAAGACAGAGGTCAGAGGACAGAGGTCAGAGGACAGTGTCGAGTCCTGGTCAAAAGTTGACACCCTGGTGGTTGTTTCTGGGTGGGTTGTATCTAAAAAGAGGATATTTGGGATGGGGTGCAGGGGAAGGGGCGTAGCTCCTTCCCCGCTCTGTATTCGGTAGAGGGGAGGCAGGGGAGGCGGTCAGCCTCCCCGCCCTTGGTCAGGCTGCACGGCGATGGACTTCACTGGGGGCTTGCATGGCCAGGGAGGAGTGAGGGCGGAGGTGGTTGTAGGTGTCGATGGCCTGCTCGATCGCACGGTAGGCTTGCGCCTGGGTGCGGAAGCAGGAGTCCAGGTTGTATTCGTCCTTGATGATGCCGTTCACCCGTTCGGCATAGCAGTTTTCATAGCAGTGGTTCTGCTCGGTCATGCTGATTGGCAGACCCCGCTGCTGTGCGACGGCAACGTACTCGTGGCAGCAGTACTGACAGCCGCGATCGGAGTGATGGATCGGCCAGCGGTCGGCCGGCAGCTCCTTCAGAGCGGCTTGCAGCGCTTCGACCGCCACCGTCGCGCTTAGCGAGTCGGAGACACTCCAGCCCACGATGCATCGCGACACCAGATCGGTCACCAATGCCAGGTACACGAAGCCCTCGTCGGTGGCGATGTAGGTGATGTCGCTTACCCAGGCGTGATTGGGGCGGGTGGGCGTCAACTCGTACAACAGGTTGCGATACACCGGCAGACTTTCATCGCGGTAGGTCGTGCGCGTTTTGCGCTTCTTGGGCTGCACGAGCAGATCACGTCGGCGCAGTACCTCGTAGAGCCGATCCCGGCCGACCCGCAGCCCGCGACGGGCGAGCAACCACTGCAGCTTGCGCGTCCCGATGCGGGGGTGCGTGCGCCTGTGCGCCTGCACCTCCGAGACGATCTCTTCCTCGGCGCACGCGCGCCGGGCCCGCTGCCGCCGGCTTTGGTAATAGCCCTGCCGGGACAACCCTGCCACTCGACATAACCCACGGATAGTCACCGCTTGTCCTCTCCCGGCTGCTTTGGCCCCTCGGACAGCTTCGTGACGTGTTTTTTTTTGAACTCGGAGGGGTCCACTCCGAGCCGCTCGCAGGCTATCTGCAGGTACGCTTCGTCCAGCAGGCTCTTCATGTGCGTGTCCGCCAGCGCACGCTCCAGCTCCCTCACCCGCTGCTTGAGTTCCTTCTTCTCGTCTCGTTCTTGCATCGTCGATATGGTTACCTGTTTGGGCATCAGGTCAGTGCGCCCGTACCGCCGCAACCATCCTTGCACAGTACACGCTCCTTTAATCCCGTACGCGCGCGCCGCCGCCGAGGGCCCTTGGTACTTGCCGCTCGCTAGCTCACTTATCACCTGCTGCTTCATCGCTTCACTGTATCGGATGTCCGCTCTTCGCTTCATGGTTTCCTTTCTCAGGTGTCAACGTGGGCTAGGACGGGACATGTTCAGAAGAGGGAAGTCGGAGGTCGGAAGGCAGAGGGCGGATTTTCGCGACGAAGTGCTCTGCGGCTCTGAGTCTCTGAGTGAGGCTGGCTCGGAGCTGGAGGCACGTCAGCGGGTGGCCGTCGGAAGTCAGGTGGACGCGGGGCGGAAGCGGGAACCGGCGATCTTTTCGTCGAGCCAGCGGCGATACACGGCGGAATCGAGGGGGAGGGTGATCGTCTGTGCGGTGGCGGACGAGTAGAGCATCGCGTTGGCGAGTTCGACGGAGCGGATGCCTTCGTCCGCCGGGGCGATGAGCTGGGCGCCGTCGCTGCACGCCGCGACGAAGTTGCGCAGGATTCCCGCGTGCTGTTCGCCCGGGTCGGAGGCGTCGAACGTCGACTCCTGGAAATCCGGCTTCGGAAACGACTCGTTGGCCGAACGCACGAGATCGGAGGTCGGCACGGCGTTGCGTTTGAACGTGAACCGGCCGTCGGCGATGACGACGAGGCCGGCGTCCCCGGCGACTTCCAGGCGGTTCACGCCGGGCGCCTCGCCGGTGGTGGTCACGAACAGGCCGGTCGCCCCGTCGGCGTGCTCGAGGTGGGCGGTGACGGAGTCCTCGACCTCGATGTCGTGAAAACGCCCATACTGGCAGAAGGCGCGCACGCCGCGGGGCATCCCGAACAGCCACTGGTACAGGTCGAGTTGGTGGGGGCACTGGTTGACGAGCACGCCGCCGCCCTCGCCGCCCCAGGTGGCACGCCAGCGGCTCGAGTCGTAGTAGTGCTGGGGACGGAACCAGTCGGTGACCGTCCACTGGATACGCTGGAGCGCGCCCAGTTCGCCGCCGGCGATCATTGCGCGAAGCCGGGCGTAGGCGGGGTTGGTGCGTTGGTTGAACATCGCGGCGAACACCTGGCGCGGGCGCTCCCGATGGGCGGCGATCAACCGCTCGGCGCCGGCCTTGTCGACCGCGATTGGCTTGTCCAGCAACACATGCAGGCCCGCCTCGAGGGCGGCGACGCCCAGGTTGACGTGGCTGAAATGCGGCGTCGCGACCAGGACCGCGTCGATTCCGCTCCGGAGAAAGTCGTCGAACGACAGGAAAGTCCGCACCGGGAACTCGCGCTCAAGTTCGAGGCGCCGGCCCGCGTCCCGGACGCAGACCGCGGCGAGTTCGGCTCCGGGGATTTCGCCGCGGTGCAGTCGCTGCGCATAGTTGCGTCCCATCACGCCCAGTCCCACGACGCCGACCTTGAGGTTCGAATTGGCCATGCTGATTCGCCTAAGGCCATGGCCGGTCGGATACGACTCCTTCCTGCGTTCAACGGCGTGCGCGGCGCGGCGGCGTTTCGAAGTGCCCCCGGTCGAAACGGCACCGTGCGGCAAAAGGACAAGGGGGAAAAGTCCGCCCGTTAACCCACTTGCTGAGCGAGGGCGGGCAGGTACCGTTTGGGTTCTCATGGCCGAATCAACCAGCCCGGGACAACCGAATCCGACCCCACGCGATGGCGAGATTCTCGCGCCTGAGCCGGCGCTGATCGCGGCGGAGCGAGGAGGGAGCACGCCGGGGGGAATTCGGGATGAACAGTTGATCGTGCGCGAGTCGCCGGCGTTTCTCAGGACGGTGTTGTCGCTGTTCGCGGCCGGGTTCTCGACGTTTGCGCTGTTATACTCGGTGCAGCCGATGATGCCGGTCTTCGCGCATGCCTTCCACCTCAAGGCGGCGGCGAGCAGCCTGGTGTTGTCCGTGTCGACCGCGGGGCTGGCGTTCGGACTCCTGTTCGTGGGCCCGATCTCGGACGGGGTGGGGCGGAAGAACGTCATGGTGCTGTCGCTGCTCGGGGCGACGGCGTGCATGCTGGCGAGCGTGGCGTCTCCGACCTGGGGCCTGGTTCTGGTGCTGCGTGCCCTGCTTGGAGTGTGCCTGAGCGGGTTTGTGGCGGTGGCGATGACCTATTTGAGCGAGGAGATTCATCCGAAGGACCTTGGGTTTGCGATGGGCTTGTACATCGGTGGCAACGGCCTGGGCGGCATGCTCGGCCGGCTGATCGCCGGCGTGCTGGTGGATTTCCTCTCGTGGCGCGTGACGCTGGCCATCCTCGGTGCGCTGACCGGATGCGTGACCCTGATCTTCTGGCGCATCGTCCCGGCTTCGCGTCATTTTCGCCCGGTTCGCCACAATGCCGGCTCCCTGGTGCGGGGATTCTCGGTGCATTTGCGCGATTCGGCGCTCCGGCTGTTGTTCCTGGAGGGGTTCCTGCTGATGGGCGGCTTCGTGACGCTCTTCAACTACGTCACCTACCGGCTGCTGTCGCCACCCTACGATCTGAGCCAGGCGGCGGTGGGCTGCATGCCGGCGGTGTATTTTGGCGGCATCTACAGCTCGGCGCGAATGGGGGCGCTGGCGGACCGCTATGGACGGCGGCGTGTTCTGTGGGTGATCATCTGCGTGATGATCGGCGGGCTGCTGATCACGCTGGCAGATCCCCTGTGGGCGCTTTTGGCGGGCATGGTGTTCTTCAGCGCCGGCTTTTTCGGCGCGCATTCCGTGGCGAGCAGCTGGGTGGGAAGGCGCGCCCTCACGGCCCGGGGGCAGGCGTCGTCCCTGTACCTGCTTTCCTACTACGTGGGCGGAAGCGTCGCCGGAACCGCGGGAGGGGTGTTCTGGCATTCCGACGGCTGGCCGGGGGTCGTGGTGTTCATCGGAGGCATCCTGGCGGTTTCGCTGCTGGTCTCGCTCCGGCTGATACAGATTCCTCCCCTGGAGGCGGCGCTCGCCCGGGCGCGTTCCTAGGCGCCAGGCAGCGGGCAGGCGCGGCGGCCGCGCCGGTGGGCCTCGTCGGCGGGCACGCGTTCGGTCCAGCCGCAGCGCGGGGAGTCGGCGGAGTCGAACCGGGGCGAGTAGGGTTTGATGTCGATCAGCGGGGTGCCGTCGAGAATGTCGATCCCGGCCAGATGGAGCACCGGGCCCTCGCGCCGGACCAGCCGCACCAGGCTCATCCCGAGTGGGTTTGGACGGGCGGGCCCGCGTGTCGCGAAGATGCCGTGCTCGACGTCCTCCAGAAACGGCTTCACCCGAAGGCGGGGGGCGGGCGCCCGGTGGAGGTGGTACAACAGGTAGAGGTGGGAGAAGCCCTCGATGTCGGCCAGGCCGTCGGCATACTCCGGATACAATTCAGCCCGGCCCAGGCAGTCCGCGGCATAGACGGGCTGGATGGGCGTGGCTTCGGGTGCCGCGTGGGCGCTGCGGATGATTCCGATGGGCGTGAAGGTGACGGGAGTCGTGGGCATGCGTGAAGGTAATGAGCTAATGCCCATAACCGAACACACGGCAAGGATCGAATCGCCGGGCACTCAGGAACGCCGCCAGACCTGCCAGCGCTCCTTGCCCGCGTAGAGAGGAAGGGAGTCCTCCACCTGGGCATCCTCGATGCGTTCGAATCCGGGGCCGAGAAGTCGCTCGAGTTCCCCCGGTGCGAGCGGGTGGGGCGGCGGCTCGTCCTCGGGGCCGAAGAAAAAGAAGCCGCACAGGACGCCGCCCGGGCGCAGGAGATGTCGCATGCGGCGGCCGTAATCGGGCCACAGCGCCGGCGGAAGGGCGCACAGGAAAGTGCGTTCGTACACGAGGTCGAAGGCGCCCTCGGTGCAGTCCTCGGTGAAGAAATCGGCGCAGTGGACGCACGGGGCGAGCGGGCCGAGTCGGGCCTGGGCGCGTGCCACGGCCTCACGGCTGTAGTCGACCCCGACCGCGCTCCAACCGGCGTCGTGCAGGGCGCCGAGTTCGTAGCCGGATCCGCATCCGGGCACGAGGGCGCGGCCGGGAGCGCCGGCGCGCGCGAGGTAGCCGGCAAAGGCGCGTGGAACGGCCGCCTGGTCCCATGGCATGCGGCCGGCGGCATAGCGTTCGTCCCAGAATGAGGAAGGGTTGGAGGACATTGAGGCGGGCGGAGATGGCCAGGTCCCCGGCCGGAGTAGGGCAAACCGGATGAGGCCCCCTGATGAAGGCAGGCGTCGGCGGGTGGTCAAGACGGGCTGCGAAGCAGCGGTTCGGACGAAAACGAAAGACGGCGCGATCCGTTTGGGATCGCGCCGTCGACGCACACACCCGGCTTGCGCCGGAAAGGGACTCCGACTCAGTCCTCGGGGGGCGGCGGAGGGGGCATGGCGGGGCGTCCGGGCCCGCCGCGTCCATCGCGCCATCCCTGGCCGCGGGGGCCGCGAGGGCAGTCGGGCCCGCGCATGAACCGCCGCGGAGGCGGCATGGATTTGAGCTGGGCGAGCTGGTCGGGTGTGAGGATGGAGGCGAGTTTCGCCTGCACGTCGGCGTTGAGTGCTTCGATTTGCTTCTGCTGATCCGCGGTGAGGTTCAGCCTGGCGCACACCCCCGGAGGAAGGGCCTGGGCGCGGAAGACGCGGGGCCTCGGCAGGCCCGTGACCGGGCACGTGGCTTGGGCGGGGGCCGGAGCGGCGGAATCCTGGGCGGCGAACACGGGAGCGCCGACGCCGAGGGCGAGGGCGGCGAGTATGAGGGTCGATTTCATGCTGTTTCCTTTGTTGAGGGTTGTCGCCGCTCCTCCCATGGGCGGAGGGTCTTCGCGGCGATCGTGCGCACAGCGTACACGAAACCACGTTAAGCGATCATGAAGACCGGGACGCGTTATGCGACGAGGACGGAACCCTCCGCGGCGGCAGGTCAGGCGGACGTGCGTGGCTGGGAGGGGATTCGGACCGTAAACGTGGCGCCACGTCCGGGGTCGCTCTGCACCGAGATCGAGCCGCGATGGGCCTCGACGATCGCCTTGGCGATGGCGAGGCCGAGACCGGCGCCGCCCGAGGCGCGGCTGCGCGAGGAGTCGGCGCGATAGAATCGCTCGAAGACGTGGGACAGGTGTTCGGGAGGGATTCCCGGCCCGGAGTCCGAGACGACCAGGCAGGCCTGACCTGCGTCAACAAACGTGGAGAGCCGTGCAGTGCCGCCCTCGGCGTTGTGCTGGATTGCGTTGGCCGCGAGGTTCGTGATCACGCGATCGAGCTCATCCGGGTCCGCCAGGCAGGGCGCGGGAGTGAGGTCGAGCGTGAGGGTGATCTTCCGGGATTCCGCCAGCGGTCGAAGGAGGGCGATGGATTCGGCGGCCCGCACGGCGAGGTCGACGCTCAGGCGCCGGGCGGGGTCCTGTCCTGAATCCAGGCGGGCCAGGACGAGCAGCGATTCGATGAGATTGCGCATCCGCTGAGCTGCGCGCTGGCAGGCGGCGAAGGCTTCGCGGTGGTCGGCGACCTCGCAGGGGGAGGAGAGGGCGTTTTCGGTGTGGGTCAGCAGGATCGACACGGGCGTGCGCAGCTCGTGGGCGGCGTCCGCGGTGAAGCGCGCCTGCTGCGCGAAGGAGGACTCCAGCCGGGCGAAGGTTTCGTTGAGCACGCGGGCCAGGGTGCCGAGCTCGCTGTCGGTGTCGGAGGTTTGGATACGCTCGGAGAGCGCGCCGTCCGCGATCTTGCCGGCCGCCTCGGTGATGGCGCGGATCGGGCGGAGCGAGCGGCCGACGATCCACCGGCCGACGAGCAGCCCGAGGGCGAGCACCGCCGCGCAACCGGCGGCGAGGAAGCCGGCGTAGCGGTGCAGACGGGCGTAATCGGCGGTCATCACGTGGCCCACGAGCGCCACGCCGCCCGGGCGCAGCTCGAGGAAGGCTTCGCGGGCGTCGCCGCGGTTGCGGTGGTTCGGGCCCGGATGGCGGAGGTCGGCGGATTCGGGCCGGGAGACGTCGGACGGTGCGTTCTCGGAGCAGATGGCCTTCGATGCGCCTGGGGGCCAGACGACGTAGTACCAACCCTCGGAATTGGCCAGGGAGTAGGTTGCCTCCTCGTCGGGCGGGAGGTTCTGGAGTGCGCGCTGAAGGTGTTCCGCCATGCGGGGGCGGCCGCCGGGCCCCTCGGGCATACCGCCGGCGGGACCGCCGCGACCGGGCCTGAGCGGCGGCGGGCCGCCGCGCAGGAGCTGGCCGAAAAATCCGACGCGACGGTCGAGTTCGGCATCGGTGGAACCCAGCATCGCGGCCCGGGCGTATTCGTACGCGGTGAGGCCGCCGGCCACCAGGACGGTGGCGAGCAGGAGGCCATGCCAGAATTGGAGCCTCCAGCGCATGGAGCGGATGCGGATCATTCGATGCAGTACCCGAGGCCGCGGCGCGTGGTGATGAGGTCCCGTCCGAGTTTTCGCCGCAGGTTCGAAACGTGGACGTCGATGAGGTTGGAGAGGCTGTCGTCATTTTCGTCGAGGACGTGCTCGTAGAGGTCGCTGCGCGTGACGAGCTCGCCCCGGTGCAGCGCGAGGTATTCGAGAATTCCGTACTCGCGGGCGGTGAGATTGACGGATGCCCCCTCCCGGGTGACGCGCCTCGAGGCCTGGTCGACCTGGATGTCGCCGATCGTGAGGAGCGGGGAGGCCTGGTTGGCGCTACGGCGGATCAGGGCGCGGATGCGCGCCTTGAGTTCCGCGAGATCGAAGGGTTTGACGAGGTAGTCGTCGGCGCCCGTATCCAGTCCGCGGACTCGGTCGACGGGCTTGTCCCGTGCGGTGAGCATGAGGACGGGGGTGCGCTTCGAGCGACGGAGGGTTTCGAGCACGGACCAGCCGTCGCGGCCGGGGAGCATCACGTCGAGCACCACGACATCGTAGTCCACGGCCTGGGCCTTGAACAGGCCCTCTTCGCCGTCGGCGGCGAGGTCGACGGAGTACCCGGCGTGGCGCAGGGCCCGGGCGATGCCTGCGGCGAGGTCGGGCTCATCCTCTACGAGCAGCAGGCGCATGGCGAGTGTGGGTGCACTGCCTGTGAGCCTACTCGCGGGAGGATTAAGGCAAGATTAAGCCGGTCCCCTCGTCCTGGGAAATTTGCCCGAATCGTTTGTGCTGCGGCGGCTTGCGCGGGGAGAGGAATCCCGCAACAGTGCATGTTATCCGCGCTTGCGAAAGCGGGCCTGGACCAGCAACTCGCTTGGCCGTCGGAGGGGCTCCTCCGGCATCCGATCCTCACTCCATGTCAACCGAACCGACCAACTCCCTCAGGGACCTGCATGCGCTGTATCGGGTGACCAGCGCGATCATCGAGCGTTTGGACATTCGCGACCTGCTCCAGACGGTGGCCGACGTGGTGGCTGAGACACTGCCGGCCGATCGCGTATCGCTGATCATCTTCGGGCCCGGCGCGCGTCAGGTGACTCACTTCGTACGCGGTGGCCCCGGGGCGAAGCTGGTGGTCGACGTTTCGTTCGACGAACTCTGGCAGGGGTTGAGCGGATGGGTCCTGCGCGAGCTCAAGCCCGCGCTCTCGCCGAAGTCGGTGCCGGACCCGCGCGAAACCGACGAGGTTCGGAGACGGCGCAGGGAGACGCGGTGCGGCGACATCATCGTCGTCCCGATCATCGGCCGCGGGCGGATGCTGGGAACGATGACCGCGATCAACCGGCCCGAGGGGCTGGATTTCGGTCAGCGTGAGACGGATCTCATGGTGGCGATGGCGAGTCACGCGGCGATGGCGATCGAGACGGCGGAGCTCAATGCGACGCTCGTGCGCGAGGTCCGGGTGCGGCAGGAGGCAGAGCGAAGCCTGCGCGAGTCGAACCTTCGCCTCGAGGAGTCGACCCAGCTTGCGACGCGCATGGCCGAGGAGGCTCAGGCGGCGAATGTCGCCAAGAGCGAATTCCTCGCAAACATGAGTCACGAGATCCGCACGCCGCTCAACGGCGTCCTGGGAATGACCGGCCTGCTGCTGGATTCGGAGCTGAGTCCGGCCCAGCGACATTGCGCGGAGGCGGTCCGCTCGAGTGGACAGGCCCTGCTCGGGGTGATCAACGACCTTCTGGACTTTTCAAAGATCGAGGCGAAACGGCTCACGCTCGAGATCCTGGAATTTGACCTCGTGGACATGATCGAGGAGATGGCGGTCGCGCTGGCGACGGTCGCGCACGAGAAGTCGCTCGACTTGGTGTGTGCTCTGTCGCCGATGCTGCCCAGGCGGCTGAGAGGCGATCCCGGGCGGATCCGGCAGGTCCTCACGAACCTGGTGGGCAACGCGATCAAGTTCACCGAGGCTGGCGAGGTGGACGTGGTGGTGGATCCGGTGGAGGTCGGGACATCGGATGTGTTGGTCCGGTTTGAGGTTCGCGACACGGGCATTGGAATTTCCGACGATAGGAGTGACAGGCTTTTCGAGAAGTTCAGCCAGGCGGACGCGTCGCACACGCGGCGGTTTGGAGGGACGGGGCTGGGGCTCGCGATTTCGAAGCAGCTGGTTGAGCTGATGGGTGGGGCGATCGGCGTCCGCAAGCGCGAGGAGGGCGGGGCGCTCTTTTGGTTTGTGGTGCGCCTCGAGATTGCCTCAGACGGTGCGGAGAGTCCGGCGCCGCCGCCCAAGGCTGGATTGGGTGGGCTGGGCGCCCTGCTCGCGGTGGCGAATGCGACGCGGCGCGAGGCGCTGGCGACGCTTATGAGGCAGTGGGGCCTGCGCGTGGCGGCGTGCGATCGGCAGGAGGCAGCGATGGACGCGATGGGGCGGGCCCGGTATGACGTGGCGGTGATCGACTCGGCGCTACCCGGCGGGGGCGGCGCGCTCGAGCGTGCGATCATAGACCGGTTTGGGGCCAGGTCTCCGCGCGTCGTGCGGCTCGAGGAGATTGCCGCGCCCGGCCGCGAGATCCGGGATGGGACCTCGTTGGCGGCGGCCTGGGTTTCAAAGCCGGTCCTTCGCTCCGAGCTGCTTCGTGGGCTCCTCCAGGCGGTGGGCGTGGTGAGCTCCCTGAACGAAGTCGGGTCTGCGCCCGTGTCTCCATCGGAGCCCTTTCAAATCAAGGCGCGTGTGCTTGTGGCCGAGGACAACGCGGCCAATCAGCAGGTGGCGCGGCGGCTCCTGGAGCGACGGGGACTGCGCATCGACACCGTGGCGAATGGCCAGGAGGCGTTGCGTGCGCTGGAAACCGTGCCCTACGACCTGGTTTTGATGGACGTGCAGATGCCGGTGATGGATGGTCTCGAGGCGACGCGCCGCATTCGCCAGGCGGGATCCCGGGTGTTGAATCCCGAGGTGCCGATCGTGGCCCTGACCGCGTATGCGATGGCGGGCGACCGGGAGCGCTGCCTGGAAGCCGGCATGGATGACTACATCGCTAAGCCGTTTTCCGTCCAGGCGCTGGAAGTGGTGTTGCGGCGCTGGGTGGGCACGGGAGCGGCGAGGCCCAGGATTCGACACGCGGGCACGGAGGGTGCGCCTCCGGAGGAGGCGTCGACGGCATTCGACCGCGCGGGGCTGCTCTCGCGCCTGGGCGGGGATGAGCGGGCGCTCGAAAAGATCGTCGCATCGTTCTGCGCCTTTGTTCCTGGCATAGTCGACGAACTGTGCACGAGACTGGCCGGCGGTGACGCGCAGCAGATTTCGTATTCCGCGCACACGTTGAAAGGCGCCTCGAGCGCGGCGGGTGCGAAGGACCTCGCGGTGGTGGCCGCTGCGATCGAGGCGGCGGCGCGAAAGGGTAATCTCGATGACGCGTCCGAGTTTGTGCAGAAGCTCGACGACGAGCTCGCGCGTGCGCTGGGGGCGATCCGTGCGGAGGCGAAGTGAGCCGAACGCCGTAGGGATCGAAGTCCTCCGCAGCCGACCCGGTCCGCCAGCCCTGAGGCGATCCGCCTGGCGACGCTGCTTCCGGTCACTCCGGATTGGAAGGGATTGCCCAGGCATTGATGGCCGCGACGCACGAGCCGCACCAAGTCGCGGTGCGGCTCGGGAATCGGGGGCGACCTGGCCGGGTCAGCGAGCAGTCACATTGAAACCGCTCACGTCGATCCGTGGTGTTTCGCCGCGGGTGTCGGCATCCTCGACCGTGGTGCGGATTTCCCGCACTTCACCCGGGAGCAGAGTGAAGTAGTTGTCGCTGTAGAAGGCGGGCAGGATCTCGCCGCCGGTCGTGGAGCCGACAGCCTTGAGCCGGACGAGCAGGGCCGGCGTGTGGGTGGCGTTCTCGACGGTCGTCGTGAGGATCCAGCGGGCACCCGCGTGTTCGACCTTCGTCGACACGCCGAGGGTGGTCTTAGGCAGGGAGCGGATCGCGGTGAAGTCGTACTCCGGATACGAAGGAACGACGGTGGAGCCGCGCGTGAACCCGGGAATCTCGTAGGTCTTGAGGCTGCGCAGGTAGGTGTTGCGCGAGACGATCTTCCCGTTCGAGCGCAGCAGCAGTTCGACGAAGTGGACGGTCGAGAGGCCGGACTTGGGGAACTCGAGCGTGATCGGCGCCACGACACTGTCCTCGCGGCTGTCGGTCTTCGCGAATTTCTCCCAGCGCACTGAGCCGTCGAGATTGACGATCCGGGCCTCGACCGAGAGGCCGGTGCGGTTGCCCGCGCTGTAGTTGACGACCTCGACGTGGTCATTGAGCGGATTCCACTGCACGTGCAGGGGCTCGCAGGCCTTCTTGGCGCCGAAGTAGGCGGCGTTGGTGTCGAAGTAGTAGTCGTAGGTCTGCCAGACGAACGAGGGCCAGCAGGGGTGGCTCATCCACAGCAGCACGCCCATGCGATTCCTGGACTGGGCCTCGAACATGGCGCGGTAGCCGTCGTAGTCGGTGAACTGCGCGAGCTCGACCCAGTCGCGGAGGTTGGTGGCCCCGCCGTAGCTCTTGTCGATGATCGATCGGAGCGCGTCGCCGACCTGGGCGCCCTGAGCGGTGAAGTCGTGAAGACCCCACACGGCGCCCTGAGGCCAGCGGTCGGCCCGGGGCATCATCCGGCGCACGCTGTCGATGGATGGAATGACCGGCATGCCGAGTTCGCTGTGCAGGTGCGTGGTGGCTCGCTGGTCGAAGTAGAACCGAATCGGCATCAGGTGGTAGGGGCCGCCGCCGCTTACGCCGTCGGCGGCGGAGTGCGGGATGTAGCGGATTTCGGGGTCGTTCTTGGCGATGAGCGCACGCAGGCCCTTGTCGATGGCGGGAGGCGGGTAGCCTTCGTTGCGTCCGCAGTAGAGGCCGACGCACGCGTGGTTGCGGAGACGGTCGATCGTGTCGGCCGCATTCTTAAGGAACATCGCGTCGTCGTCGGGATTCGGACCGTCGTAAGGATTGGCCAGCCAGAAGTCCTGCCAGACGACCACGCCGTAGCGGTCGCAGGCATCGTAGAACGCCTCGTCGCCGACCTGGCCGACCCAGTTTCGGATCATGGTGAAGCCCATGTCGCGATGATACTTGACGGCGATGTCGTATTCGCGAGCCCGGTACAGAAGATTGGACTCGGAGAAGCCCCAGTTGCCTCCGCGGCCGATGAAGCGGCGGCCATTGATGAAAATCTTCAGCGCGCCGTGATCCATGGCGTAGGTGAACTCCTTCACGCCGGAGTTGAACGACGTCGAGTCGGAGACCTGGCCGTTGTCGGCGTCGAACGCCAGGCCCACCTTGTAGAGGTCGGGGCGACCGTAGCCGACGGGCCACCAGAGGCGCGGATGGACCAGGTGGAGTCCGGGATCGGTGGCAGGATCAAACATCACGGCGAGGGAGCCATTGGGGGGAACCTCGACCCGACGCTCGAAGGTGACCGAGCCGAAGTGTCCCCGCAGCACGCCGCGAACGGGTGTCGAGGTGTGGTTGGCAAGCGTGGCGCTCACCGTGACGTCCGCACTGCTCCGATCGGGAAGCGGTAGGTGCGAGGTGGCGAAGGGGCGCTCGATCGTGACGGGGCCGGTGGTGTCGATATGGACGTCGGACCAGATGCCGGTGTCGCGGCCGCGCACCGTCGGGATCCAGTCCCAGCCGATGGACGCGTGGAAGGTGGGATTGTCGGCGCCGAGCTGGCCGCCGTTGTTGCCGGGCGTCTCGGCGGTCTTCAGGTGCGCGCTGCCGGGGTGGGCGTTTCGATGGATCAGGACTGCGAGGGCATTGGGTGCGCCAGGGCGGACGAGGGCCGTGACGTCGAAGCGGGCGTGGGTGAACGCGCCGTCGATCCTGCCGAGGCGGGTGCCGTTGAAATAGACGTCGGCCTTCCAGTTGATGCCGTCGAATTTCAGCCACAGCTTCCGGCCCGGAGCGGGCGTGGGGACGACGAATTCGTCGCGGTACCAGAAATCCGAATAGAAGAACGAATCGGAGATCTGGAGCTGGTTGTCGCCGTAGTTGGGGTCTGGCAGCGCGCCCGCGTTGAGGTAGGAGACGAGCGCCGTGCCCGGCACGGTGGCGGGGAGCCAGCTTGAGCAGTCGACGCCGGGCTCGGAGAGCTGGGCGCCGTCGAGTGTCACGAGCGAGCTGCGCTGGAGCCTCCACGCGCCGCGGGTGAGGGCCTGGCGCCCGCCGGCGTGCGGGGTGGCGGCGGCCTGGGCCACGGGAACGGGGCCGCCGCGGCCGAAGACCTGAAATTCGCTGAGGATGTAGCCCTCGGGGTCCGCGGGCATGTCGAGGCGGAGGCGCACGTACCGGGCCGACGCGGCGTGAAGGAGGGGATAATCGTC
This sequence comes from Opitutaceae bacterium, assembly GCA_027310745.1. GTDB lineage: Bacteria > Verrucomicrobiota > Verrucomicrobiia > Opitutales > Opitutaceae > MWDT01. The sequence continues at coordinate 14,180 of DAIDAF010000009.1, forward strand.
GCGGTCGGCGACGAGGGGCTCGAGGTCATGCCAGGCCTTCCCGTCGTCGGAGGTCTGGATTTCCCCTGCGGCCGCACGGCGTATCCAGTGCAGCGTCACGCGGTCGAAGGTGCAGGCGGCGCCGAGGTCGACCTCGATCCACTGCCGCCCTCCGCCCGCGCTTTTCCAGGCGCTGGTGAAGTCGTAGGGCCCGCCGAGTTCCACGGGTTTGCCGTGGTCGAAGGCGCTGAGCCTCCAGCCATCGACGGAGGGAGCGTCGATCTCGACGCGGCAGTACGGCAGACGGCTGCCGGCGGTCAGGGCGAAGTCGGCCTTGAGGAGCCGGGGGCCTGAGTAGAGGCTGCCGGACAGGACCTCGGTCTTCGAAGTGCGGCCGAGCTGGGTCCAGTGGCGTCCGTCCTCGGATCCGAGCAGCACGCAGGTCCAGGGGGCGGGCTGCGAGTTGTCGGAGTGCGGCAGTGCGGTGACCTCGATGCGGTCGATGAGGCGCGGGGCGGCGCCGGCCTGCTGAACCTGGACCCAGCCGCCCGTCGCGGGGAGGTCGACACCGGTCCAGGGGACATGGTCGACGAGGCATTCGCGCTGGCTGGGCGGAAGCACGCCCGTGGTGCTGGTGGTGGTGACGAGCCAGTGCGGCATGCGGGATTCGACGATGCCGTCGGTCACAAGCTGGGCGGTCAGGTTGAAGTCGTAGTTGCTGGAAGCGTACGCCGGACGGTCGAAGGCGAGGTCGCGGTAGGCATGCGTCTCGGGGACGAGCCGCGGGCCGTCAAAATCGGCAGGGTTTCCGGGGTACACGCCGATGCCTCGGGTGGGGGTGGAGCCGGAGGCGAAGGCGGCCGGCGCGGCGGCGAGCAGGGCGAGAGTCAGGAACTTGCGGGCCGTGGAGGCGGGTGAAAGGCGCTGCCGGGGGCGGGAGGTCGGTTCAGTGGGATGCATGGGGGATTAGGGATGCCGCTGTTTGACGCACCCGGTGGCGGAAGCGTCAAGCGGAGCCGGACTCGTATCGATCCGTGGCAGCGACTACAGAAAGCCCCCCGCCGGCGGGCGACGCCGGTGCTCTGCGCTCATTATAGCGGGCCCCCGGGGGAGGGGGCGCCGCGGTCCGCAGGAGGATCAGCAGGACAACAGCAGACTGTTGCCCGACCCGTTCTTGGGGACGAGCACGACCTTGCCCGGACTTTTCAGGGTGGCCTGGAGGTCGAGCAGGCGGAACAGGGCATCGGCGACGTCGGGATTTTCCCGGACCTTGGCGAGCGCCTCCCCGACGATGCGCGGCCGGACGGCCTGGGCCTTACCCATCTTCTCGGCTGCCTTCCGCTCGGCGTCGGAGTGAATGATCGCGACCTGGTTGTCGCCCGACTGGCGCATGCCTGCGGTGACCTGGCGGAGGCGGTTCACGACCTTGCGCTCGATCTCCTTGATCATGCCCTGGTCGCGGAAGGCGACCTTGCGGATGTAGGTGGAGCCGAGCGCGTATCCCCAATTGCGCGACGTGGGTGAGACCTCCTCGCGGACCTTGCGCGAGAGCGCATTGCGGTCCTCGAGAAGGACATCGAGCTTGAGATTGGACAGCTGCTTGATGACTGCGGTCGAGACGTTGGCCGCGAGGGAGCCCGCGGGATCCGAGTTGCGGAACAGGTAGTCCTCGGGGCTCACGACCATCTTCTCGTACCAGATGCCGACGCCCATCGGGGCGCCCTCCTCGGAATTCACGAGCTGGTCGCGGAGGTAGTGTTGGTAGATGCAGGTGCGGACGGGATAGACCTTGCCGAAGAACGGCACGAGCAGGGCCCTGGGCCCGAGTCGGGAGAAGGGCAGGTTGATGCCGGGCTGGTCGAGCGTGCCGATCACCTTGCCGAACAGGGTGTACACGTGGACGGTGCGCTCGGGGATCACGCGCCAGGCCTGGAAGGCATTGCCCAGGGCGAAGAGGATGGGCACGGCGATGGCGGCGAAGAGGACGCCGATGCCGAGGCCTGCGAGAAATTGGACGGCGGAGGTGCTCATGGCGGGGGGGTGGGTCAGAGTGCGACGACGGTTTCGGCCGCCTTTTCGCGGAGCGGCAGGGTGGCATTGCGCAGGTAGCTCTCGAGGGCGTCCCGACCGCCGGAGCGGTGAATGTCGGCCAACGTGGAGGCGAGTTCGAGGATCGGGGTGGCTTCCGCGGTGGCCTCGTTCTCGGCGATCTCGACGGCCTGCTCGGCCATCTTGAGCCGCTGGTCAGCGTCGGCCTTGGCCTGGCTCACCGCGGCGGCGACGTTGTTGGTCGTCGTGTTGATCGAGGCGAGCGCCTCGTCGACCTCCTTGGGAGGATCGATTGTGGTGATGAGTGCCGCGTCGAATTCCACGCCGTAGCGGGCGGCGGTCTTCCGGCAGGCGTCCTCCATATAGTGGTTGATCGTGGAGAGGTTGCGCCTGAGATCATTGATCGAGATGCCCTCGACGCCCTGCGAATCGGCATCCTTGCTGAAGGTCGCGATGCGGTCGCGCAGGACCGACACGAAGTAGCCCATCACGTGCGCCTGAGGGTGGTGGACGCCGAAACAATACGCGTACAGGTTGCGCTCGGCGGGACGCCAGCGGATCTGGCCTCCGAGGTTGACCGTCAGGTTGTCCTTGGTGACGGATTCGATCGCGTCCTGCTGCTTGTCGGGATCCCAGGTGATGTCGGTCGTCTGGATCGTCATGTCGATCTTGATGAGCCGCTGCCAGGGCCACTTGAAGTAGGGACCGCCCGGAGGGATGACCCGGACGAGGGGATAACAATAACGCGCGGCCTCTTCATCGGACTCGAGCAGGGAGCGCAATTGCGGGTCGTCGGCGGTCGTCTGGTTGCCGAGGCGTTGGACGCGTCCGAACGTGGTGATGAGGCCTCGCTGCGTGGGGCCGATGGTGTAGACGCCGATGGCGAGGGCGATGCCGGCGACGATGGCGACGGCGAGGAGGAATCCGAGTAGGATCATGGCTGGAGGGGGTTGCGTGGATAGTGCCGCCGGAAGAGGGGACGCTGGGACGGAGACGAGGCTGGCTGGCAAGGATGCGCGTCGGCCTGGAACGCGGCGGGCTGGAGGAGTTTTGACTAGGGGTGCGGCGAAGGACGGGCGAGCAAAATTGGGAACCGGCCCGAGCGACGGCATTTTCGGCCGCCTGCGGGGTTGCGGCCCGACCGGGGGCCGGCGCCGATGTTGCCGGATCGTAACGCGGCGCGGTTGAAGCGCGTGCGGGACTGGCGATGGTGGCGCTGCACTCCAACACCATGCGCCACCCATTTCTGCTCCTCGCCGGACTCCCCTTGCTCGTGATCGCCGCCCGTGCGGCTTCCGATCGCCCGCTGTCACCGTTGCCGATCCCGGGCGAAATGGTCATGGCCAGCCCTGCGGACCCGGGCCGGTTCACCTTTGTGGTGGGCGGCGACAACCGTTCGGTGGCGCGGGATGTCCCTCCGCCACCGACGGCCGCCCAGATCTTCGCGGAGACGCGCCTGCTGCGCCCTGCCTTCGCCCTTTGGACGGGGGACTCGATTTACGGCTCGGACGACACGCCGGGGGAAGCGGCCCACGAGTACGCCGGCTTCCTGCGGCTGGCGGCGACGGGAGACACGCCGGTGTTCAACGCGCCGGGCAACCACGAGATCTTCCGCAGGCCGGAGCTGGAGCGGGTTTACGAGTCGTGCATGGGCAGGCTGTATGGTTCTTTTGACTACGGCCGTTCTCATTTCATCGCGCTGGACACCGAGGAGGCCGACCGCGCGCCGGGCGTCGGGCCGGCGCAGCTCGAGTGGCTGCGAAAGGACCTCGAGGCCAATCGTGGCGCCGAGCACATTTTCGTATTTTCACATCACCCGCTCTTCCCGACCCCCGACCATCCCAGGGCCGGTTTTGCCAGCGCGGCGAATCGCGACGAGGTGCATCGTCTGTTTGTGCGTTATCACGTCACGGCGGTGTTTTCGGGTCACGAACACCTCTATTACGCCTCGGTGCACGATGGTGTGCGCTACATCGTCACGGGCGGTGGCGGCGCGCCGAGCGACGGGGCGCCGCAGGACGGAGGCTTCCAGCACTACCTGCTGGTGAGCGTGGACGGGAACGCGGTCAAGATCCAGGTGCTCCAGCCGTGGCGCCTGTTTGAGAAGGTTGGGCCCGTGCAGCCCGACGGTTCGTGCACGGCGATGGTGATGAACTATGGCCACGATCCGCTTTCGGTCCTGGTCGCATTTCCGACCGACCAGCTCGGGGCCGGGGCGACAGCGACGGCGTCGTGGACTTACAAAGGCGGCACGCATCCGGTGCCTGCGGAGATCGTAGCGCCCCTACATCCCGGCGAAACCGATGTGCGGGTGATGGCCCGGCAGGGGCGTGGCACCCTGGTGGTGCTGACGCCCGCGACGAAGTGAATCTCCGCTTCGGGGGTTCAGTCGCCCGCCTGCTTCCGCTCGAGGAGGTGCTCCACGGCGTCGAGCAGGGCGAAGACCGTGAACGGCTTCTTGAGAAATCCGGTGGACGTGGCTTCGGAGGAAATTTCCGCCACGCGGCCGTCGTCGGCCAGGCCGCTCATTGCGAGGATAGGGGTCGATGGCCTGAGTGACCGTACAATCCGGCCCAGGGCGATGCCGTCGAGCTTGGGCATGTCCAGGTCGGAGATCACGAGTGAGAAATCGTCTGGCCGGGAATTGAAGTGTTCCGCGGCCTCCGCGCCGTCGCCTGCGAGGACGACGCGGTAGCCGTCGCGAGTCAGGAGGGTGCTGAGGGTTTCGCGGAGCGGCTCCTCGTCGTCGGCGACGAGGATGAGCTCCCCGTGACCACGGGCCTTGCGCGTTGCGGGCCCTGCGGATTCGTCGGGTCCGGGGCTTTCGGCCGCGGGCAGGTAAACCCGGAAGGTGGTGCCCTGGCCGACCCGGCTTTCGACGGTCACGAATCCGTGGTGCGTTTCGACGATGCCGCGCACGGTCGAGAGCCCGAGTCCGGTGCCACGGTCGGGGCCCTTGGTGGTGAAGAAAGGCTCCCAGATGCGTGACAGGGTTTCGGGGGGGATTCCAGTGCCCGTGTCTGAGACCTCGAGCCTGACCCATCGGCCGGGCCTCGCGCCCTCGAGGCAGGCTGCGGCGGACGCATCGAGCTCCAGGTTTTCAGCGCGCAGCTGCAGCGAGCCCCCGCCCTCCATCGCGTCGCGGGCGTTGACGCAGAGGTTGAGCAGCACCTGGTGGATCTGAGTCGGATTGGCGACCACCGTCCAGAGATCGGAGGGCACCGTGTCGGAGAGGGTGATCGACTTGGGAAAGGTTTCGGTGACGACGTTGGCGATGTCGCGCACCAAGTGCTTGATCTGGACCACGCGGGGCTCGCCCCCCACGCCGTGGGCGAAGCCGAGGATCTGCCGCGCCAGGCCGGCGCCGCGTTCGGCGCAGCGCTCCAGCGTATTGAGCATCCGGATATCGGCGGAGACCGTCGCGTGGTCGCGCAGGATCGGGACGGCCATGCTTATCGGAGCGAGGACGTTGTTGAGGTCGTGGGCGATCCCGGCGGCGAGCATGCCGATGCTCTCGAGGCGCTGCGAACGGAGGAATTTTTCCTCGAGGCGCTTCTTCTCGGTGACGTCGGTGCTGATGCTGAGGCGTCCCGCCGGCTGGCCGGACTGGTCGCGCAGCTCGGTGAGGCTCGTCTCGATGACGATGGGGTTGCCTTCGGCGTTCCGGGCCTGGATTTCGCCGCGCCAGATTCCGGGGCGCGTGAACGCGGACACGATCTCGGCGGCGCCGCGGGCCTCGATCGAGGCGAAGGCCTCGGTGATCGGGTGTCCGCGAAGACCGGCGGCGGCCTTGCCGAAAAGGCGCTCAGCACCGTGGTTCAGGTAGGTGATTCGCCCCTCGAGATCCGTCGCGACGATCGCCTCGTTGGCCATGTCGAGCAACGCGGCCTGTTCATGGATCCGCCGCTCGCGGGCCCTCCGCTCGGTGATGTCGTGGATGATCATGCTCGTCCGGGGGCCCTCCTCGGTGACGTACACCGCCGATGCGAGTTCTGCTTCGAAGCGGGAACCGTCGCCGCGGATGAAGGTGAGTTCGCCGACGGCCCGTCCGGTCGACTCGCGCGCGGCGAGCAGAAGGGGCAGGCGGGGATCGGTGTGGTCGACGATTTCCGTGCGTTGCGCCTGTTTCAGCTCGTCCTCGGTCCGGCCGAGCATCCGGCACGCCGCGGTGTTGGCCTGGAGGATGACGCCCGATTCGGGGTTGGTGAGGAGGAAGCCGTCGAGGCTGTTCTCAAACAGAGCGCGGAACTGGGTCTCACTGGTGCGAAGTGCGGACTCGGCGCGCTTGCGATCAGTGATGTCCTTGAACATGCCCAGCGTCCGGACGATCCGACCCTGTTCGTCCCGAAGCGAAGCGAAGGAGACGTTGACCTCGATGATGGTGCCGTCCTTGCGCCGCCTGCGGGTCTCGAGCACGGTCGTCGCGTCGCCTTGGAGCAGGCCGGCGTGCAGCTCGCGGGTTTCCTCGCGAAGGTCGTCGGGCACGTTTGGAAGCGGTTTGCCGAGGACCTCGTCGGCTTTCCAGCCGAACATTACCTCGGCGGCAGGGTTCCAGAGGTCGACGTAGCCGCGACTGTCGAGCACGACGATCGCGAGAGGCGCGGAGTCGACGAGTGTCGCCAGACGGTAGCTGGTGTCGCGAAAAGCGGCGTCGCGGGTGAGGTGGTCGAGGCCGAAGCCGATGTCGGAGGCCACCTCCTCAAGCAGGGCGATCTCAGTCGCGCCGAAGAAGTGTCTCTCGCCGGCGTACACCGTGAGCGCATGAGTGACGAGGCCTGCCTCCCGGATGGGGAGCGAGATGGAGGCGTTGAAGCCGGAAACGGCCGCCGGCGCGTGCCAGGGTGCGGTTCTCGGGTCGGCGTGAAAGTCGTTGCAGACATAGGTTCGACCCTCGACGAGCGCGACCGTCGTTGGACCGCGTTCGGCGGGAGGGGCGGCGACATTGATCCGGATGGTTTCCAGGTAGCCCTTTTCGTCCCCATGACTGGCGACCGAGACTGCGCGGCGGGTGACGGGATCGGAACGGCCGATCCAGGCCATCTTGAAACCGCCATGGACCACGAGCGCCTCGCAGACCTCGTGTTGGAACACGCTCCGGTCCCGGCATCGCACGAGCGCGTGATTCACCTGGCTGAGCGCCGCGTAGATCCGGTTGAGGCGTTCGATCTGATGCTCGTGGTCGAGGCGCTGGGAGATGTCGCGGCAGATCCAGAGGGAGCAGCGCTGGCCCTCGATTTCCAGGACGGTCTGGTTGATTTCGACGGGAAACGTCGTGCCGTCCTTGCGCCGGTGCTCCGACAGGAGGGTGCCTTCCTGGTCGGTCAGTTCACGGGAGGGCTCGGAAGCCGAAAGGCTTCGCAACGACAGTGCACGCAATTCCTCGAGGGAATAGCCGTAGGTCTGGAGGGCGCGCTCATTGGCCTCGAGAATGCGGCCATCGGCATCCGCCAGCAGGATGACGTCGCTGGCGTGCTGCATCACAAGGGCCAGTCGCTTCGAGGCGGAGGCCTGGGCGCGTTCGGCGGTGAATGCGCGGTGCAGGATCGACAGGCTCCTGCGGCGCCAGAAGAGGCCCGCACCGAAGGCGCCCGCGCAGAGGAGCGCCGACGTGAGGATTGCGACAATGGATGCTTCCCGGCGCATCGGCGCGTAGGCTTCGGAGAGGGGGACTTCCACGAGCAGCGTCCATCGTGAGCCGGATACCGGGAGTCCGAGGGCTATGACTGATACACCCCGGTCGTCGGGACCTTCTGCAACGGTCCCTGGAGCCTGAGTCAGGACGCGGGCGGCCACGGCAAACGGGTTGTCCGCGCGCGAGGTTACGGACCCTTGACGCGAAATTCCCGAGCGGTCGACGTACCAAAGGCGGTCGCCATCCCTGCGGATGAGGCGGGTGCCGACGTGGACTCCGGGAGTCGGAAGGCGTTCGACCATCGGGTAGAGCTGGACCGAGGGGTCGATGCACAGCAGCACCGCTCCGAGGACGATTCCCTGGTCGGGATCCATCACCGGGGCTGCGATCTCGAGGTGCACGCGGTTGTCTGGATCGCGTCGAAAATCGCCAAACGTCACCTCCCGCGATTTCTCAGCACGGGTGATGAAGCCTTCGATGTCGTCGTGGGGCGCTTCGCTGGTTCTGGAGACACTGAGCAACTCGCGGTGGTGGAGGTCGTACAGCGTGATGGAATCGAGTTCCTGGGTCCGTTCGATTTGGTTCATCCACGTGCGGAGGTCGCGTCGTCGCGCGGCGTCCGGGGCGGGCCGGATGCCCTCCTCGAGGCTCCGGATCAGAATCGGGGACTGCATCAGCAGCTGGGCGTCGCGGCGGCGCTCATTGCGCCATTCCATCAGCTGGGCGACCTTGAGTTCCGCGATGTCTTTCAGTTCGCCGGCGATGCGTTCCCGATGCGTCGCCTGCATGAATCGCAGGTAGAGCGAGGCGGTGAGCGTGATGACCGACAGGGTGAGGATCGTGGCCACGACGAACACGCGCTGCTGATTGAGCAAGGACTCGCGGCCCTTCGAGGCGTCCGGGTCGCCGAAGAAGAAGCGGTGCAGCGGCTCGTCCATCCGGCTGGCGAGCAGCAACGCGAGATTGAGGAGGACAAACGCGGCGGAGGTCAGCAGGGCTACGGGCACCACGCTGCCGTTGTAGAAGAGCGGTGTCCCGGTGGCGTAGGCGAGCACCTGGGCGCTTGCGAATCCGCCCCCCAGCAAGGCAGCGATCCGTCCCGCCGTCTTGACGGCCGGCCGTTCCCCCAGGGAGGGGTCGAGCGCGGCGATGCTCAGCCCGGCGAGCAGGAAGAGCGCGGCGGTGAACGGGGACATCCGCCCGAGCGGTATCGACCCCAGGGATACGGAAGGCCCCGACAACCAGGCCTCCCAGGGGGAGCCAAGGCCCAGTAGATTCTGGGCGACCACGACCAGGGCCACTGCGGCGATGACAGCGCTCATTGCCACGGACGCGATCCTCGCAAGCCTGCCAAAACTTGGGCCGAGGTGAAGCAACACGGCGAGACTCGCGAGCAGGAGCAACAGCCCGGTGCTGGGCGCGGTCGGCACAGTTTGGTCGATGACGGCAGCCCGGTGCCAGTCGCCGCTATGCCAGGCCCACAGGGAATAGAGGGCGATCAGCGCGCTCGATACGCAGGCGAGCGGCAGCAGGGCGCGCACGACGGGATGACGCGGGGATATGGGCTCGGGGTGGAGCATGTTGGGCGCTGGACCGACAGGGCAGAGGTTAGCCTGGCCCGGAAGGTGCAGCGAGGTCGAAAATCACTTACAGATAATGGCTTGCCGCATCGCACGGACAGCGCCATCGGAAACCGCGCATCCTGTGGGCTCGCGGAGCGCGGGCCGGCGGCGGGGCCATGTCAAAACAAGCGCCGGCCCCCGGCCGAAGCCGCGATCAGGCGTTCAAGTCTTCGATCCCGGGTCTCGGCCCGCTTTGCGCTGATGACCCACCAGGCGGCAGTCCTGCGATATGACGGCGCCTGCCGGCTGAAAAAGGCCCAGGCCCGGGGCTGGGCCTTGAACTGGAGCTCGGCGTCGCGTCCGAGCTGGGCGTGGTCGCGCTCGAAGGAATACACGCCTGAGCGGTCGGGGCGACGGCGTTCGTAGGCGGCGAGGCCGGCGGGTTGCATCCGGCCCGAGGCGATCAGGGCCTCGGCCTTGGCAAGGTTGATCCGGCTCCAGATGCTCGAGGGCCGCCGCACCGAGAAACGGATCGTGTAGCGGGCGGCGTCCACGGAGCGCCTGACGCCGTCGATCCAGCCGAAGCACAGGGCCTCGTCGACCGACTCCGGCCACGACATCGAGGGCCGACCGCTTCCCACCTTGTGAAATCCGACGAGCAGCTCGGTCTCTCGCGCATGGTGCTCCTCGAGCCAGGCCCGCCAGGCGGCCGGAGTCGCGAAATACACGGGCTTTGGAGCGTCAGCCATGGGATCCGGATCGATTCGCGCCATTTCGCCGCCGTCCTGTGCCCGGCTCAACGCCGAAAATTCGGCGACCTACCGGCGGCGGCTCAATGCACCTGGCCGGCCGCGTTCGTGAGCGTGACGTCCGAGAGCACGGCGGTGTCGAGCGTGACGGGTTGATGCGAGCAGAAGGCGATGCCGACGTAGAACGGCGGCTTGAGATGAAGGGTGGCGGTCGAGCCGACCTGGTGCATGGCTTCGCCGTGGAGGCTGACCCAGAGCGAAAACACGTCGCCGTGTTTTTCGATCCCGAGCCGGATGGGCCTGGAGCCGTGAACCGCTGTCACGGAAGGTTCGATACGACAGGCCTCCCGGATGTCGGCGCCCTTTTCGGGCCGCAGGGCGAGGTGGATGAGTCCTGCGCCGTGGAGGGCGGTCATGACCTCCTTGGAATCGTCGTCGAGGTCCTGTCGGAAAATCAGCACGGCCTTGCGGTCGCCGTAGCCGCCGGGGTTCGGAAAGGTGATGTCGGCGGCGAGGGAGACGTCGCCGGACATCTTTCGCCAGAGGTAGCGGAACTCGTCGCGGGTGTACCAGATGTTGTAGCCGGCGGAGCGGATGGTGTAGGCGCCGGTTTTCGCATCGAAGCTCGAACTTCCGGGCACCAGGGCGCCGCCGACGTCGGATTGACCCTCGAACACACCGATGGGGGCGACGACGGTGGTGGTGGCGCGATGGAAGTCCGCGGGCGGCGGCACTTGGGCGTGGGTGGCGGTGCCAGGCCAGGCCCAGGCGGGGACTTTCGGAGCGGCGGCGCGAACGGCGAGAGGTGAGGCGGCGCAAAGGGTGAGGCAGACCAGGGCGAGACGGCGGGCGGGGTGCATCGGTGGGGGAATTTCGTCCCGGGCCGTCGGGACAGGGGAGTGCTGGGGACCGGGGGACGGCCGCCGCCCGGCTGGGACCGCACATTTGCCCGGCGCCAGCCGGACCCGCAACGCGATTGTCCCCAAACCGGCCCGTTCAAGGGCACCGGCGTGCCTCACTCATTTGAGGCGCCTGATGGTCCGTCAGCGCAGCGCGCCGCGCTGCTTCAGGAAGGGACGGAGCTCGGCGGCGCCGAAGTCGGCCAGGATTTCGCCGTTCCAGTCGAGTGTGGGGGCCTTGGTCTGCCCGGAAAGCTTCACCATCTCGGTGTAGGCCGACCGGTCGGTGGTCACGTTTCGCTGGTCGTAACGCACGCCGTTTTCTTCGAGCACCTGGATCGCCTCGGCACACCAGGGGCAGCCGGTCTTCACGTAGAGACGGGGAAGGGAGGTGGACATGAGGCATACGGAACACGGGAAACGCCGCGACGCAATGCGGGCGTGACGGCATGCGGCCGCTTGCACGCGCGACCGATCGAGGGCATCCTTCCACTCTCCAACGAGAACGAATCCTCAAAACCGATACGATCATGGACTACGTCAACCTGGGAAAAACCGGCCTGAAGGTCTCGCGGCTCTGCCTCGGATGCATGTCATACGGCCCGCCGCCCTCCGGTGAACTCGCCATGGGGCGCCATGCCTGGACGCTCGACGAGGAGGCCAGCCAGCCCTTCTTCCGGGAGGCGCTGGACGCGGGGATCAATTTCTTCGACACGGCGAACGTGTACTCGAGCGGCGCCAGCGAGGAGGTGCTCGGACGCTTCCTCAAGCGCAACGTCCGCCGGGAGTCCGTGGTGGTCGCGACCAAGGTCCACGGCGTCATGCGCAATGAGCCCAACGGCCGGGGCCTCTCGCGCAAGGCGATCATGCACGAGCTCGACGAGAGCCTGCGGCGCCTCGGCATGGACTACGTGGACCTGTACCAGATCCACCGCTGGGATGCGGAGACGCCAATCGAGGAGACGCTCGAGGCGCTGCACGACGTGGTGAAGGCGGGCAAGGTCCGGTACCTCGGCGCTTCGTCGATGCACGCGTGGCAGTTTGCCAAGGCGCTCTATCTGGCGGACCTGCGCGGCTGGACGCGTTTTGTGTCCATGCAGAACCACTACAACCTGCTCTACCGGGAGGAGGAGCGGGAGATGATGGGGCTGTGCAGGGCCGAAGGAATCGGTGTCATCCCGTGGAGCCCGCTCGCGCGCGGCCGCCTGGCCCGTGCCTGGCAGGCGGAGCAAACGAAGCGCTCCGACACGGACCGTTTCGGCAACACGATGTATTCGCGGACTGAGGAGAGCGACCACCGCGTGGTCGACCGCCTGGGCGAAGTGGCCGCGCGCCGCGGCTTGCCCCGCGCCCAGGTCGCGCTTGCGTGGCTGCTCGGCAGGCCGGGCGTCACCTCGCCGATCGTCGGCGCCACGAAACCCGGGCAGCTCGCGGATGCGGTGGCGGCGCTGTCGGTGAAACTCACGCCCGACGAGGTGGCCGAGCTCGAGGCTCCCTACGAGCCGCACCCGGTGCTCGGCTTCAGCTGAGTGGCTCAGCTGACGGCGGCGAAATGCTGCGCGAGCACAGACAGGTCGCGCAGCTCGCCGTCGGGCGTCCACGGGAGCGTCTCGGGCTGCTGTCCGGTGCGGTTGCACCAAAGCACCCGGAAGCCGAAGGCCTTGGCGGACCAGGCGTCCCAGCCGTTGGACGAGAGGAAGCAGATTTGCTCGCGCGGAACGCCGAGGCTGTCGACGGCGAGTTGATACACGGACGGATGCGGCTTGAAGACCCCGGCCCGCTCGACTGAAAGGACCTGGTCGAGGGCGTGGCCAAGGCCGGAATTTTCAATGGCCGCCGCGAGCATCGACGGCGTGCCGTTGGAGAGGATGGCGGTCTTGAGCCCACACGCACGCAAGGCCTCGAGCGAGCCCCTGACTTCAGGGTAGGCGTCGATGCGAAGGTAGAGGTTCATCAGGCGCTCGCGCAGCGCGGGATCCTCGAGTCCGAGCGCGGCCATCGCGAAGTCGAGCGCCTCGCCGGTCACCTGCCAGAAGTCCGCGTGACGCCCCCCGAGCCCGCGCAGCCAGGAATACTGCAGCTGCTTCGCGCGCCAAAGCTCCGACAGCGCCGCGTGTTTGTCACCCAGGGCCGCGTCCTCGAGCCGCGCGACGCGCGTGACGTCGAACAGCGTGCCGTACGCGTCGAACACACAAGCCTGGATGTCGGGAAGGAAGGAGAAGTCCGATGTCATCGAAAAGACGCAGTGAACAGAAAACGGAGGCAAAGAAGATATGAGCCTAGATTAAGCAGGAGACGTGAACAGAAGGAAACGAAGGTCACGAAGCCCAAGCCGCGTAACACGAAATCCAAGGTGCTCTTTTTTTTACATCAGGGCGAATCGTATTCATTCGAATTGTTTTTTTAAGCGACGTGCCTTCATGCCTTAGTTGCCTTCGTTTCCTTCTGTTCACTGCGTTTTTTCGAAAGGAAATCCGATGAGTGATGAAATCGGAATCAGCACGACTGGACTCCGAGGCGAGAGGGAAATTCCCGCGGTTGCCGCAGCGGATCCCGAGATCGTGAATTTCGGCAGATTGCCTTGGGCGGCGGGCTGGTCCAGTCTGTCGGCATGGCGACGAAGGGAAAAGCGGGCGGAGCCGGAAGACGCGGACGGGGTGCTTCGCTGTTGGACGAAGTGGAGCGGAATCCCGTGCCGACGTCGGTGCTCATGCTGGCCGAGTGGCTGGAGGCGGTCGATGCGGGTCTCGAGGACGGGGATCGTAGCGTGTTGGCGTCGCTGGCCGGGGGGCGCCGGATCTCGGAGCTGGCCGCGCAGTTGCGCGACGCGGCATCGACCGAGGCGATCCGTTCGGCGGCTGAGCTGCTCGCGGCCAACGAGTCCGGTTGCGCGTGTTCGGGCGTGGAGCCTCCGGAGCCGACGCCAGCGCAGCTCGACGAGTCCGCTGAGCGCTTGGCGCGAGCGGCGGTGGCACCGCTGGTGAGGAACGGATCGTTGCGCAGCCGCCTCGCGGGCCTGTGAGGCCGACTCAGCGCGAGGGAGTCCAGGAAAAGACGAGGAGCGAGACTCCCTGCCGGGGCAGGGTGAAATCCAGGGCCGCGGATCCCTGGTCGGCGTTTACCATCGCGGGTGAGCCGGCGAGAACGGCAAGCCGGCCGGCGTCCTGGAGACGGCGATACTCCGTCTCGTTTGGCGCGGCGGGCGAGCCGAGCTTCCGCCACAGGGCGTAGGCGTTGCTGTGGGTTTCATCGATCCGGTACTGCGTCAGATGGAGCGCGCCGGACGGGAGAGGAAGGTGGTCGAGCGACAGGTGGACCCTGGCGTCGGGGCCGGGCACGTCGTCGTCGTGATAATACCAGACCAGGACCGCGAGGCGGCCAGGCTGGAGGGAGGCGAGTGCGGAGATGTCGGGGGCTCCGCGCACGCCGTGGGCGACGATGGCGCCTAGGGGCAGGCCGGCTGAACTGGAGGTGGCGACCCGCTCTCCGCCCATGAGGCTGAGCATCCTGAACACGTTGAGCACCGGCAGGTCGATGCCGGCGGTGGCGAGCACGCGCTGTCCGGCGAAGAACGGCTGGTCCTCGAATTCGAAGGCCCAGGTGAGCGCGCCCCGGAGGTTTACCCCGTAGGCGTCGGCCAGCGCGTAGTCGCGCGCGATCACCTCCGCCTCGTAGCTCGAGTAGAGCGTGCCCCGGCGGTAGTCGAGCTGGGGGCCCACGCAGGCGGCGCAGCCGTCGGGGTCGTTTTCCCCGATCACGATCGGCGTATGCCGGAAGGCCGGGATGGCGGCGATCATGGCGAAGCCCTTCGCGGTGCCCGAGAGCTGGGAGGCGATACCCATCTGCACGTGGCCGTCGACGAAGCGCGGCTGGCCTTTCGCGTGGAATGAGAGGAAATCGGTCGGCGTGCCGCGTGCGCCGGTGGCATAGTTGGTGCCTTCGGCGCAATGGCGCAGGAAGGCCTCCATGAAGGCGCCGCCGCTGCCCGCGACGTCGGGACCGCCCACGCGGGCGGAGGGCAGCGCGCGTCGGACCGCGGCGACGGCGATGTCGTGCAGCTTGAAGAACTCCTCCGGGGTCCCGTGCCAGTAGGCGGCGCCGTTGGGCTCGTTCCAGGTCTCCCAGTACCAGCGCTCGACCTCGGCCTTTCCGTAGCGCTGGACGCAGTGCCGGGCCCACTGATACACGAGTTCGCCCCAGCGCGCGTAGTCTTTCGGCGGGTACGCCCAACCCGTGCTGATGTCCATGTACGGCGAGCCGGGCCGCCAGGCGTGCTGGTAGGGGCGGGGGTGGATGGACAGCGCCTCGGGCATGAAGCCGATCTCGACGTAGGGCCGGACGCCGCGGGCGAAGTAGGTGTCGAAGATGCGGTCGAGGATGGTCCAGTCGTAGACGGGCCGGCCCCGGGCGTCCTCGGTGTAGGCGTTGGTGCTGCCCCACTTCAGCGCGGGCACGCCGTCACCGGTGTTGAGGAGGTTGTGGGTGCGGAAATAGACGTGCTGCCGGTCGAGCGAACCGAGCTCGGCGAGCAGGCGCCGGCCGTCCTTCATCGTGGCGTAGTTCGGCTCGTCGGCGCCGAAGAAGCGCCAGATCGGCGTCATGGGGCCGATGGCCCGGCTCGCGTCGACTTGGATCGAGACCGGGATAGGATGGGCCGGAGTGGCCGGGGTCGGCAGACCGTGGGCCGCGGCGCAGGCCACGGCGAACGCGAGGGCGGCGGGAAGCGAGTGGGGCATGGCGGGGAAGGCGGGCATGCTCGCTGCGGGCCCAAGCGGGGGCAATCCGGACGATCGCTGGAGCGTCCGAACCTAAAAAACGCAGTGAACAGAAGGAAATGAAGATAACAAAGAAGGCCAAACCAAGCGATTACATGATATCACCGAGCCAAAATTCACTCACCCAACCGGTGAATCAATCAACGCTCTCAATTCTGTGATAAGCGGTTTGTTCTTCGTTCCCTTCTGTTCCATTCAATCGCCGAATTTAGGCCGAATGCGGCGCAAAAAAAAGGCGCCCGGAAAACCGGGCGCCTTTGGAATCTGATCAGGTCAGGCTTGGTGCGCCGGAGCGCCCCAGCTTAGAACTTGAACGTATTGGTGAGGAACCAGGACGCACCGTCGACGATGCGGACCTGAGCCCAGCTGCCGTCCGGCTCGAGGCTGGCGGGAGCGAGGTGAGGATGATCGCCGACGTTCGTGACGTTCAACTGGATCTTCCAATCGATCTTGGACGTGAGCTTGCGCTCATAGCCAACCCACAGGTCCAGATGCTTGTCGATGGTGCCGTAGAGCGGCTTCTGCGCATCCATGATCCAGGTCTGGTTGCCGAGGGCGTCCGTGATCTGGGTGATGCCGTAGCCGAGGATCGGCTTGGAGGACCAGCGGAAGCCGCCGCCCACCGAGAAGCCCTTGAGGTGGCCATGGGTGAACGTGTAGTTCGTGATGGTCTTGAAGCTCCAGCGAGCGAGGTCCGGCTGCATGGTGCCGGTCTGAGCGAGCTGGAGTTGATAGGCGGACCAGATGTTCTGGAGGAAGTAACCCCGGAGCGTGCTGGTCGGCGGGAGCGAATACGGCGTGGTCGTCGTGTCGACGCCGCCGTTCCAGAATCCCCAGAGCGGCAGATTACCGGCGGGGCCGTTGAAGAACTCGTATTCCTTCTGGATGAAGGCGGAGTCCTGCGCGCCGAGGCTCGTCTGCGTTGCATCCGTCTTGGACACGTTGAACGTGAGGTCCCAGTTGGCAACCGGGCGCACGGTGGCCTCGAGTTCGAAGCCCTTCGACTGGATGTCCTGGGTGATGATCGGGAAGGATCCGTTGACCCTGCCGCTACCCGAGTTGGCGATGTTCCAGGGGAAGGTGATCGGGTTGGCGTTAGGCTGGTTGTAAACGTTCTTCCAATCACCAGTGGTGATGGCGTTCACGTTGACTCCCATGCCGTAGGCGTCGAAGAACGACTGCGGGAAGTACTTGGCGAAATTCGCCTGCCAAGCGCTGACTGCGGCCACCTGGAGATTGTGAATCGTGTTGCTCGAATCATCCGGGTGATTGGTGAATCCCCAATCGTTGAGCGCGTTCGGCCAAGCCTGAATAGCCTGACCGCTTGCCGCGGCGTCGGCTGCACCCCAGGCGGGCAGGAGGTACATGTAGTAGCCGTTGTTCCCCAAGGGATCCGCGGCGCCCGAACCAACCTGGGCATTCTGGTCGATCGTCTTGTAGAAGGTCAGACGGATCGTGGCGCGACCATTGAGCGTATCGATCTGAACGCCATAGTCGTCGGTCTTGCCCTTCTCGTTGGGCAGCTGGGTGGTGTCGAAGGCGTAGCGCACCTTCGGCGTCTCGTTGTTGCCACGGAAGTAGAAGACACTGAGGTCCGTGCCGAGCGGCAACTTGCCGCGGATGGACTTCGGCAGGTGGACGGCCACGCCGTAGCTGGTCGACGTCGTGACGGTGCGATCGCCGCTGCCCGTGATCCCGTAGTTCATGCTCGCGACCGAGGTGTTGGGATCGAGCGGGGCGTTGGCGGAACGCTGCGTGAGCGTGTCGCGCCTCCAGCCAAACTCGGGAACGATCGTGTTATCCCAAATGTGCCCCTGGTACATGAACGCCGCCGACTTCAGCTTCTGCTCGGTCTTGTTGCCCGAGGTGTAGAGGTCGTTGATGTTGTTCTGCCAGTTGAGCACATTGACGGGCACGTTGGTCCAGCCAACGTAGTTGGCGGGATTGCCTGCCTGGGTGGCATTGTGATCCGTGACGAGGGGCGAAGGATTCGTCCAAGCCGCGGTCGGATCCACGCCGGTTGCGTTCCAGGTGGGAACGAAGTGCTGGATCACGCCGCTGGTCGGCATGATGGTGCTGCCGAGGTTGCTGAGATTCAGCCCGGACGCGGACGACGCGTTGATGAGGCTGGGTCCAACATAGGACACCCAGGAGATCGCGCGATTGGCGGTGATCTTGCCCGTGGGATCGCCCATGAGGTGGCCGAAGGCCGCATCCGTGGCGTACCCGGACCAGGCCTTGCTGTCGATCTTGGTCGTGTAGGAGCCGACCAGAGCGGTGATCGAATGGTGGCCGAGGATTTCGCTCAGCTGCCCCTTGCCGAAGAGGTCCTCGGCGCGGAGGTCGCCGTTGACCTGCAGCTGGTAGTTGTCGTGGACGTAACGGGCGCTGTTGTCCCCGGAACCGAAGTCGCTCGCGAGGAACGGCCGGCCCACGTTGGGATTGACGGTTGCGTTGCCCAGCCAAGTCGGGGACTTGACGAGGTAGGCGTCCATATCGACCGAAATCCAGGGCTCGGTATATCCGAACACGCCGGCCTGGCCTTCGTCGAATTCCTGGTGATCGACGACGCCCTGGAAGGAGAGTCGTCCATCGAACATGGTGTCATTGAGCGTCAGGTTGAAGGTCCTCCAGTTCTGCCACTCCTGTTTGTTCGAACCGTCGACCAGCTTGTCGTAGAAGTTGAAGATGGAGGGATCCATCAGCGACTTGTTGTTGTACGTCACCGTACCGGCGTAGGCGCCGGGGAACATGTTGGGGTACACCCGATTCACGGCGGCGGCATAGTTGGCGAAGCCCGTGGTGTAGAGTGCATTGGCCTGCGGGAGCAGAATGGCATTGTTGTTGTTGTTGCCATTGAGGGTCGTCATCGACTGCAGCTGCTTGCCCGACGAGGCATCGTACCAGTAAGCGGCGCCGGGGCCGGGCCAGATGTAGTGATAATCCTGGCCGTTGAGCCAGGGCGACTGGTTGGGATAGGCGCCGACGCCGGCGATCTGGCTGCCCGCGAAGAGGAACGGATCATAACCCGCCTTGTTGAGGCCCCATCCGGCGAAGTAGCCCGTGATGAAGTCCATCGGAGGCAGTTCGCGCGGGTTGTTGGACCGCACGCGGCCGGCCTCGGCATTGGCGTTGATCGTCAGCTGGTTGTTCTCGGTGTTCAGCGCCTTCGGGTCGTAACGCAGCGCGGCATAGGCACGCTCCGAATGATTGAAGGCCGGCTTCTGGCGATACTGGGTATCGTCGTTCAGCAGGTCGATGCGCAGGGCGAGCTGTCTCGGAATGAGCACTTTGTTGTAGTCGAGAGCCTCGCGGGTGCTGCCGTAGCCACCGATGCGGAACTCCACCGAGCCCTTGTCCTTGAAGATGGCCTGGTTGGTGGAATAGTTCGCGATACCGGACGGGCTTCCGACGCCGAACAGGAACGAGTTCGGGCCGCGGGAGATGTCGACGCGGTCGATGTCGAACGAGTCCCACGGAATTTCGCTCACGAAGTAATTCCTCGTGTTATCCATGGCGCTGATACCGCGGGCGCGGTTGGCCATGTTGGGATTCAGCAGGCGGCCGGCCTCGGCATTGCTGCTGACGCCGGTGCCGCGGGAGGCGACACCGGAGTAGTTGCCGTTCAATCCCGCGACTTCGGTGTTGGTCGTGTAAACCAGCAGCTGCTGGGCATTGGTGATGCCCGTGTCCTGCAGGAATGATTTCGTCACGACGGAGATGGCCGAGGGAGTGTCGGCCAGCTTCGTTTTCACGCGGGCGCCGCCAAGGGTATCCACCGCTTGGAAGCCTTCGTTTTGGGCAGAGACCGTGAACGGGCTCAGGACGATCGCCTGATCGTCTGCTCCGGAGGTGCCGGAGGCATCCTGGGAGCTCGTCTGGTCGGCCGCTGGCGCTGCTTGCGCGTGAAGGCGCGAGACGCCCGCCAGGGCGAGAAGAGAGGAGGCGGCGACAAGGGCACGCTTCCTCGCTAGGTTCGATTTCCTCATGTTCATAGGGTTTGGGTTGTCTAGTATGGGGGGAATCCGTCAGGGGACGGAAATTCAGGGACTTACAGACTGGCAGGCCCGTTCTTCAACGGGCAGTGGGGGAGGGCAGACGATCAATTCGGACGGGCTTTTGATGCGCGTCCAATTATCGTGAAACCGCCGAACACGAACAGATCGAGTCGCTTCGTGCGGCGGTAAGGGGAGGGGGCGGGCCAGCTGGATGTAGCGTTAAATCTGATCAGCCGAGCATACGCCGAGTTCGTGACGAAGTGGGTCACGCCAGTACGTGGGTTAACGGTTCATAGAGGTGTTAGGGAACTAGTACCTTCGCCCATTAGGGGGGCGACCTTTGTCAGGGAGGAGGATTGGGCACCCACATGGCTGGAACTTGAGGAGGCCGAGTCCAAGGGAGGAGACAGCATACACAGCGGAGGCTCCAATGTGGATGAGTTTTATTGCTCTTGGATTTAGAATTATTGCATAGGCCTTTAGGATCTCCAACCGGAATAACAGAAACAGCCTATGGATAATGATTTAAGAAAATAGTGAAATTTTGGCTCAAATTGGCCATGGAATCATTTATACACAATAAGTAAACTTTATATGCTGAGATGAAATTCAGAAAAGTAATGCAATTTTGAGAACTAAACTCGAGCAAAAGTTTAAAATTGATCTTGTGATATGTTATCTAAAAGCAAATTATGGAAATTATAACATCGGACGAATGCCAATCTTGGCTTGAGTCGATTTCCGTCTCTGTTGTGACGCGATTAGCAAATCAGTAGGTGCGATACCGAAAAATGGATAGAGATGCTAATAACGATTTAACGTCAATGCAAATGGGGAACCGCGTCCATTAACATCGTTGGAAGCAAAAGCCCTTCTTGACGATGGGGCGACCCAGGGCATCCGGATGTGTCGGAGGGCATTGTGACGGATGCGAATTCGAGCCCATGGGATGTCGTCGCTGCTGGCGCCGATCCGCAACGGTCGGGCGCCCGCGAACAGGCACACGGCCATCCTCAGCCGCGGGATGCCCCTGGAACCGGCCGGCGGACTGCGTCGGTCGTGTTCAGACGGACTTCGCTGACTCGAGGGCTTTTTTCACGCGCTCGGGCGTCATCGGCAGCTCGAGCAGCCGGGCGCCGCAGGCGTCGTAGATCGCGTTGGCGAGCACTGCGCCCATGACGATGATGGCCGGCTCGCCGCCTCCCTGCGGAGGGTCGTTCTCGGCGTCGAGGATCACGGTCTCGATCTTGGGCAGCCAGGAGAAACGAGGCAGGGTGTAGGAGTCGAAGTTGGTGTCCTCGATCACCCCAGCCTTGAACCGGATCTCCTCGGTTAGCGCGTAGCCGAGCCCCATGGTGATGCATCCCTCCATCTGCATCTTCGCCCCCTCGGGATTGATCACCAGACCCATCTCCTGGGCGCAGAGCAAGCGTTTGACGCGGACCTGTCCTGAGGCGGGATCGACGGAGACCTCGGCGATGGTGGCGACGTAGGTGCCGGAGTCCTTTCCGATCGCGACGCCGAGCCCGCGGCCGCTGCGTCCGATGGCGGGGGTCCAGCCCCAGGCCTTGGCTGCGGCCTGGAGCACGCGGCGCGCGCGCGGGTCGGTGAGGTGGCGGAGGCGGAACTCCACTGGATCGGCGCCCGCCAGCTCGGCGAGGCGCGAGACGTGCGACTCCCGGGCGAAGGCGTTGGTGTTGCAGCCCGGCGCCCGCCAGGCGCCGACGGCGAAGGGGTGCGCCTCGCGCGGCCCCCAGAAGTCGCCCACCGCGGAAATGCGGTGGTCGGCCACGTCGTAGAGCAGGTCCGATCCACGGTCGCCGCCGAACCGGTCTTCAAAATTCCAATACACCATCCGGCCCGAGGCATCGAGTCCGGCCTGGACGGTCACGACCGCGGCGGGGCGGAACGTGTCGTTGAAGAACTCCTCCTCGCGGCTCCACATGACCTGGACGGGCCGTCCCGTGGCCTTGGCGAGGCGCGCGGCCTCGACGGCCTGGGCGTTGGCCGACTTTCCCCCGAAGCCGCCGCCCACGAAGGGGGTGATGACGCGCACCGAGAGGATCGGCAGTCCGAGCGCCTTGGCGATCTCCTCGCGGGCTCCAAAGGGATTCTGGGTGGAGGCCCAGACCGTCGCGGTTGTCGCACCCACTTCGGCGAGCGCCGTGTGGGGCTCCATCGCGGCGTGGGCGACGTAGGCGTTGAGATAGACGGCGTCGAGGTGCCGCACGGCCTCCTGGCGTCCGGCTGCGAGATCGCCGGATTGGGAGGTGACGCGCTCCGGCAGCGGATACGACGCGAGGTGGTCGTAGATGTTGCGGTCGTCGAGCTTGGAGTCGGAGGGCGCGAAGCGGGACTTCACCTTGTCGAGGGCGGCCTCGGCCTGGTCGGGCAACGGGTGCAGGACGGCGACGAGGTCGGGCAATTCCACGACCGTCACGCCGGGCAGGGCGCGCGCAGCCGAGGTGTCGGCGTGCAGCAGGCGCGCGCCGTGCGCCGGCGGGCGCAGGACCTTGGCGTAGAGCATGCCCGGGAGGCGGAGGTCGCCCGTGAAGCGGGCCTTGCCCGTGACCTTTTCGAGGGAATCGCGGCGACGCAGGGGCTTGCCGACGATCTTGAATTCGGAGGGCTTCTTGAGGTCGGGCTTCACCTCGAGGTGGCGCTCGATACGCTTGCCCTTGGTGAGCGCGCCGTAGGTGACGGAGCGCTCGGGGGCGCGGGAGTCGACGACCCGGCCGTCGCGGGTGACCAGCTGGGCGGCGGGCACGCCGAGCGCTGCGGCGCCGAGTTCGACCAGGACTGCGCGGGCCTCGGCGGCCGCGGCGCGCCAGTGCGGGCCGAAGGCGCGCGTGGTGAGGCTGCCCCAGGTGCCCTGGTCGTAGGGGCAGAGCTCGGTGTCGCCCATGACGATGTCGACCTGGTCGAGCGGCACATCCAGCTCGTCGGCGAGCATCTGCGGCAGCGAGGTGATGGGGCCCTGTCCCATCTCGATCTTGCCGGTGAAACACGTCACGCGGCCGTCCTCCCCGATGCTCAGGAAGGCGTTGAAGTCCTTGGGCAGTTCGGGGCGGTAGGTGGATTTGACGGCGGACTCGGACTCGGCGGCGGGGAGCTCGGCGCGGAGGGCGACCCAGATCAGGACGCCGGCGCCCATGCGGGCGAGAAATTCGCGGCGGCTGGGCGGGCGCATGAGATCGTCGCGGGCAGGGGAGGCGGGAGAGGAGTTCATGAGGCGGCGGCTCCTTTCATAGCGGACGCGGCGTCGAGGATCGCGTCGATGATGCGCGTGTGGGCTCCGCATCGGCAGAGGTTGGCGTCCATGGCCTCGATGACCTCGTTGCGGGTGGGGGTGGAATTGCGATGGAGAAAGGCGCAGGCGGTGAGGATCATGCCGGGCGTGCAATAGCCGCACTGGAGGGCGTCGTGTTCCATGAAGGCCTTCTGGACCGGATGGAGTTCGTCGCCGCGCGCGAGGCCCTCGATGGTGACGACCGTGCGACCGTCGAGGATCTGGACGGGCACGCTGCAGGAGCGGACGGCCTGGTTGTCGAGGAGGACGGTACAGGCGCCGCACTGGCCGATGCCGCAGCCGAATTTCGGGCCGGTGAGTTCGAGGTCGGTGCGAAGGACCCAGAGCAGGGTGCGCTCCGGATCGACGGTCAGGCTCACGGGCCGGCCGTTAAGGGTGAACGAGACGGTTTTGGGCATGACGGAAGGGGTCGCTCCTTCTAGCGGAGCGGCCCCTCACGATCAAGTCCGCTGGCGGAATCGGCGCTCGGTCAGAAGTGGTAGCTGGCGGAGAACTTCCAGAGCACGGGCGCGACGAGCTGGTCGCCGGTCACGTGCTGATAGACGGGCAGTTCGACGTCGGCGTAGAAGCGCACGCTCGACAGGTCCACTTCGATGCCGGGGGATAGCAGCACCCGCTGGTAGCCCGAGGCGACGGGTACGGCGGCGTTGATGCCGCTGTCGCTGGCCCGCGCGGAGCCCAGGACCTGAGCGATGGGCGTGACCTGCACGCCATGGATGCGCCAGCCGTCGTAGTGGACACCCAATGACGCGTCGACCTCGACGCCGGGGCGGTATCCGTCGCGAATGAGGACGGGCTGGTCGATCTCGCCCTGGGCGAACCACTGCCACAGCGGCGCCGAGCCAAGGTTGCCGCGATGGAAGGCGCCGAGCAGGAGGTCGGTGCTGCCGGTGCCGATCTGGGTGTCGCGGTCGACGTCGTCGTAGGCGTCGTTGTGGGTGAACGAGCCGTTGGGAAGCTTCAGGCCGAAGGTGAGGCCCGTGGAGAGGTCGGGCGAGAACCCGGTGTAGACGCCCTGGATGCGGATGTCGCCGAGCTGGCTCCAGTGGAGGTTCACGAGGTCGTTGCCGGATGCTCCGCCGACGGTTTCGAAATGGCGCGTGACGTAGGGAATCGACAACTCGAGCCCCCAGGAGCGATTGAGCAGGTATTGGGCGCCGATCGTGAGGAAGTTCGTGGCGATGCGGCGGTCGGCGTTGTCGCCGGCGGGCGCGCGCGAGGAGCCGCTCCAGTCCTGGGATTGGTTCTGGTAGGCGTCGGTCACCGTCAGCATGCCGCCCGTGGTGGTGGGAAGCATGGAGCTGGTGCCGACCTCGAAGATGCCGCAGCCGCAGGCGCAGGCACGGACGCCGGTGGGCGAGAGGGCCGCGAGCAGCGCTGCCGCGAGGGAGGACGCGGCGGCCGTGCGGCCGCGCGTGGTGAGGACAAAGGAAATGCGCGAAAACATGAATGGGTGCGGGAATGGGTGTCCCGGTGGGCGCGTGTGCGTGCCGGGACGTTGGGTTGGAAGCCGCGGCCGGCCGTCATCGGGGATCGGATACGAACTCAACCGCATGAGTGCGCGTCGCTGCGCGCGGTGCGGGTCCGGACCTGCGGAATGGAGGAACGATCAGGCCAGCGCGGACCGTGGGGGCGGCACCTGGGGCTCGGCACGGTCACTCGCGGGCACGGTCTGGTCGGCAGGGCGCCCGTGCGGCGCGGCCGGGACTCCGAGCACGATCCGGGGCGGATTCCCGAGGAGCAGGAGCATCCGGTCCTTCACGGCGTCATTGGGCAGGGTCGTGCGCGACTGGTCCGACTTCCCCGCCTTGGCGACGATGCGGCAGAGCCCGCACATCTCGCCGTCGAAGGTCATCGACACCGCCTCGGTGAGCGGCATGCGCTGCGCGTGCTCGGCCATCATCCGTCCCCAGGCAAAGACCTGGAGCAGATCCCACTGCACGCCGGTGGCGGCGACGCAGAGAGAGAGCATGAGGATGAGTTGGAGGCGAGGGCGCACGAATGGAAGGGCAGCCACCGTCGCACAAGCCATCGGCGCGCGCAAACGACGCCCGCCCTTTTTCACTTCCGATCCCGCGCCGAAAACGAGCTTGCAATTACTACAGTTGTAGTTTTTGTGACCACAACAATAGGAGATCAAATGAAGGAAGGCACCGTCACCCTGTCTCGACTCGAATTGGAGGTCATGCGGCCTCTCTGGACACTTGGAAAAGCCACCGTGCGGGAGGTGCTGGAGGCGCTGCCGGAGGACCGGCGGCCCGAGTACACGACGGTCCAGACCATAATCTATCGCCTGGAGGCGAAGGGCGCGGTGACGCGCGTTAAGAAGGTGGGCAACGCCCACGTCTTTGCCCCAGCCATCACGCAGAAGTCCACGGTGGGCACGCTGGTCGAGGAACTCTTGCGGAGGCTGGGCGGCACGCCGGAGCCGGTGATGGCCCACCTGGTGGAGTCGGGGAAGATCGGCCTGAAGGAGCTTCGTCAGCTCGAGGCGATGATCCAGGACGCGAAAGGTTCGCGGAAGAAGTAGGAGGTCCGCCATGATCCTGTTTCATGATCCTGTGTTTCGCTCGCTCGCCCTGCACCTCTGGCAGGCGACGTGGTTCGGGTTGGTGGCGGCGTTCCTAATCGTGGCAGTGCCGGGGCTTTCGGCGAAGGCGCGGCATGTCCTGGGCGGACTCGCGCTGGCGCGGTTTTTTGTGCCGACGAGTTGGCTGGCGACTCTCGCGGCGACCGTCGCGTCACGGCTCCCGGGTGGGAACTGGCTGGCGGCGCGGCTTGGCGAGGTGACGATGCCGGCGTTCATCGTTTCGGGCGCGGGGGCGACGGGCGGCCAAGAGGGTTTGGTCGTCACGTGGCTGGTGGCGGCGCTGTGGGCCGTCGGTTGTGCGGCGGTGGCCTGGGTGGGTGTCGCGAGACTCGTGCGCGGCCTGCGGGCCGTGAAACGCAGTCAGATTCTGTTTGGAGATGGGGAGCAGGCGCGCCTCGATGCGCTGGCGGAGCGGGCCGGACTGCGCCCGGGGGCCGTGCGCGGGTATGCCGTGAAGGATGGCGCCTGGCTGGGCGTGGTGGGACTTTTTCGATCCAGAGTGTTGGTCCCGGAGGGACTGTTCTCGGCGATGGATGAGGCGGAGGTGGATGCCGTGCTGCTGCATGAACTCATGCACGTGCGGCGTCGCGACAATCTCGTGCGGCTATTGCAGGCCGGCGCGGTGGCGCTCCTCTGGTTTCATCCGCTCGTGTGGTGGCTCGACCGGCGCCTGCGCTGGGAGAGCGAGCGGGCCTGCGACGACGGCGTGCTTCGGGTGACCGGAGCGAACGCGGTCTATGCGAGCGGCCTGCTCAAGGCCACGCGGTTTGCGCTTGGGCTGAAGCTCCCCGGGGTGTCCGGAATGTCACGGTTTCGTCTGCGAACCCGCATCGAAGCCGTGCTGAACCATCAACCTCAAAAGGATTCACTCATGAAGTTCTCGCTTCTTCTTGTCTCGATGTTCGGCCTCGTCGGCTTCGCAACCCTCATGGCTGCCGAGAAGGAATCATCGGATCAACCGGCCTACCAGCTTGCGCCCACGATGGTGGACGGAGGCCTGTCGGTCGACCAACTCGACCAGGTTCCCGTGCTGCGGCATGCCCAGCGTCCGCTTTATCCGAAGGAGCTCAAGGAGCAGGGAAAGACCGCCACGGTGGTGATCGAGCTGGTCATCGATCGGGAGGGCATCGTTCGGGAGGCCGCGGTAAAGACCTCGACGAACCATGCCTTCGACGCCGCAGCGCTCGAAGCGGTTCGCCAGTGGACCTTCAGCCCCGGCAAGAAGGCCGGCAAGCCCGTGAACACGCGAATCGCGGTGCCGATCGTCTTCTCGCTGAAGACAGCGCCCGAGCACGCCCCGGTGCACGAGACGCCCGGATCGTAAGACCGCCACGCCTTTCTGGATCGAAGCTCCGAAGTCCCCCCGGCTCCGGAGCACCGCGAAGAGCCGTCGCCTGCAATCGACGGCTCTTCTTTTTTCTAGAATGACATCACGGGCAGGTCGGTCGCCGAAGGCGCGGATCACCCGAATGTGCGCTTGAACTACACGAGCGATCGCGAATGCTGCGGGCCCACCAGCCGGAGATGGAAGTTCACTCCCTTGTCCACCTGATCGTCGCCTCGAGAAAATTCTCCGAGGACGCGAGGGGTTTGTCCCCAAATTCACGGATCGCCTGTGGCGAGTCGTGGCCCCACCAGAGATGAATCAGGACGTATCCACGTTGGAGTGCTCGACGACGGAACCGGCGTGCACGGATCCGCTCGAGCCCCGGGTGTACCGTGAGATCGTGGCGACCATGGCGCTGACCGGCCACAAGTGGGATATCCAGATGGGGGATACAGCGGTGCTGGCGCCCTATGCGATGACGATTTCAGAGGGAACATGGCGGACGCTAGCGGTCCAGGCTGAGGCGCTTGCCGGGGAGTTGTTGGACGCCGAGGCTGAGGTGGCCGAGCGGCCGGAATTGTGGAGGTACCTGGGAGTGCCCGCTCGTCTGCGGGATGTGCTTGGCCGGAGAGAACCATGGACGCCATCCGCGACGCGGGTGATGCGCTTCGACTTTCACCCAACGGCTGCCGGGTGGAGGATTTCGGAGGTGAACAGCGATGTGCCGGGCGGATTTAACGAAGCGTCGACCTTTACCGCTCTGATGGAGGTGCAATTTCGCGGGCTTCGCGCGGCAGGCGATCCGCTCGCCGTGCTGGCGAAGTCTCTGGCCAAATCGGTGGGGCCGGGGCAGTGCGCGGCCTTGCTGTCGGCGCCGGGGTATCTGGAGGACCACCAAGTCGTGTCGGGCGTCTCGGCGAAGTTGCGGGAGTTCGGAGTTCAGAGCGTGCGAACCCATCCGGATCATGTCCTGTGGCGCGATGGCTGCGCCTGGGTGGATATGGGTGGCGAGGCGGTGGAGGCCGGCGTTGTGTACCGGTTCTTCCAGGCCGAGTGGGTGACCCGGTTGCGGGAGGGCGAGTGGGGCGGACTTTTTCGCGGAGGACGGACGCCCGTCTGCAATCCCGGGACATCTGCGCTGAGCGAGAGCAAACGCCTTCCCGTCATTTGGCCCAGGCTGGCGACGCCGATGCCAACCTGGCGAAGGCTGCTGCCGCGTACGCGCAGCCCTTGGCGGGCGGCGTTCGATTCCTCATCCCCGTGCATCCGGAAGACGGCGTATTGCAATACTGGTGACGTCGTCGTGTCGCGTGCCTGGTCGGGATCCGGCCGTTGGTTGGCGTCCATGGCCGATTCGCTGCTCCGGCCCGGATCTTGGATTGTCCAAGATCAGTTCCAATCGGCTCCAATCGATGGCCCGGAGGGTCCGGTCCATGTGTGCCTTGGAGTTTACGTGATCGACGGACGAGCAGCTGGGATCTACGGACGCGCCTCGCGGCGTCCGGCCATAGATTTCATGGCACAGGACCTTGCTGTACTGATTCGAGACTGAACCAACCATGTACGACCGACACGCGATCTATCGAACCTGGGCGCCCGCCGATTCCCCCTGGTCCGCATGGGTGAAGCCCGTGCCCTTCGCCACCATGGACATCCTGTGCGAGCGGGATGACTCGGACGAGGCGCCCCCTCCTGTCAGCGGCGAGAAGTTGCCGATCAAGCCGGGCCAAGCCGTTCTGGTGGACCTGCCGGGTCCGGATTCGGTGTCCCTGGGATTGTGGCTCGCACGGGCGGCCGGGTACCGGCCGATTCCAGTCTTCGCCTCGTGCACGGCGGAGACGTCGCTGTATCTCCACCGAGTGGATACAATGCGGACCCAGCGTGCGCTGATCCGAGGCGCCCGGGAACTTGGAGAATGGGTCGTCTCGCGGGATGCGCTGCCGGCGTTTCTCGTGGACTTCACCCGATCCGGTGTCGGGCGGGAGCTGTCCAGTCATCGGCATTTCGACAACCGATCGGCGCTCTTCCCCTCGGATTTTCCTTCGGGTGGCAAGTTGCTGGAAAACGGGATCAGGTCCTGCGCGGTGATTCGAGATCAGGCGACTCCGCTGGGCGACGACCTCCGTTACGCGCTGCTCCCCTGGAAGAAGGCGGGCATCGAGGTGACCGTCTTGTCACTTACCGGAGAGTCGGCGGACTTTCCCTGGCCGCCCACCTTTCCGTTGGTACGCCTTTGGCACCGCCTCGCCTTGACCGTCACTCTGAGACGAAATCTCCAAGGCGGATACGGACGTTTCGTCCAGGAGAGCTCGGGCGGGTGACTCCGCGCCCGCTCACTCCGCCTTCGGCGCGAGGGGCTTGACCTCCAGGATGCCGCCGAGGCCGCCGGCGGTGGCGCGGAGGCGGAGGGGCTTGGCGGTGTCGCCGCTCTTGAGGAGGATGCTCGCAATGCCCGCTTCGGCCGGGATGGGATTCTCGCCGATGAGCGTTGCATCGCCTTCGACCTTGAAGGTCACGGGGTCGTGGAACTCGGGGACGACCGTGCCGTTCGCGTCAACGGCCTGGGCGTGGATAATCACCACGTCGCCGCCGCTCTCGAGAGGGTATCCGGCCTTCTCGTACCAGACTTCCAGGCGGAAGGGCGCGCCCGGCGTGTAAACCGCCTGCTGCGCGACCTCACGCCCGTGGAGATAGGCGACGGCCCGCAGCTCGCCGGGCTCGAAGCGTGGGATGTGGAACGTGAACGGCGGGTGCCGCAGGTTCGTCGAGATGCGGTCGCGATCGGGCTTGTGGCGGCCCAGGCTGTGTCCGTTCAGGAAGAGCTCGACCTCGTCGCAGTTGCTGAACACGCGCACGTCGAGCGGCGACGCCGGGGTCCACCAGCTCGCGATGCGCACCATCGGGCCGCCGATCCCGTCCGGGAATTTCTGGTCTGGATCGCGCTGCGATTGGAAAAAGTAATAGCTGAATTTCGGGAGGCGGAAGATGTCCATCACGCCCGAGGTCTCGAGGTCCGGCGCGTAGCCGCGGTTGTAGTCGAACATCACCCAGTAGGCGTCGCCGAAGGCCATCGTGCCGAGGTTCTCGTTGTGGGCCTCCTGGATGTTCGTGGCCTGCTGGAGCAGGCGCACCTCGCCGTCGCCGCGGGCCTGGCGGGAGCTGCGGTCGGCCTGCTTGAGGCCGCTCCACTTGTCCTGGCTGAAGCCCGCGTTCATCGCGTAGTACTCCCAGTCGCCGTATTCGCTCACAAAACACGGGAAGGTCGCGTGCTCGAACTCCTTCGTGCTCCCGTGCTGGCGCGCGGTGAGTTTCACGTCGAAGCCCTTGATCCAGCCGGCCGTGATCATCTGCTCGCCCGGGTACTCCTCGTGTGCAGCGGCGTCGAGGCGCGCGATGAACTCCGGCGTCATCGGCGTCTCGTTGAGCGAGGTCTCCCACATGACCGCGCTCGGGTGATTGCGGTCGCGGCGGACGAGGGCGTGCACGGCGGCGATGCGGTTGGCCTCGAAGGCCGGCGTCGCCGGGTTGTACTGCCAGCCCAGGATCGCGGGCATCACCGCGAGCCCGAGCCGGTCGCAGGCGTCCATGAACGCGGGGCTCTGGGGATAGTGCGACAACCGCACGAAATCGAAGCCGGCCGCCTTGATCAGCCACGCGTCGCGGGCCTGGGCGGCGGGCGGGACGGCGTTGCCGATGTAGGGGTATTCCTGATGCCGGTTGACCCCCTGCAGGAACAGCGGGTGGTCGTCGAAGGACATGGCGTGCGGCTCGAGTGACAGGCGTCGGATGCCGATGTCGAGGCTTCGGCGGTCGGTCGTTGTCCCGTCGGACAGGAGTTCGACCTGGAGGTGGTAGAGCGCGGGAGAGAGCGGACTCCACAGCCGGGGCTGTCCGACGCCGAGGTCGATCTTGAATGTCCCGTGGTGTCCGTCGGCGAGCTGGAGATTGTTGGAGTTACGGCTGGCGACCCGCTTTCCGTTGGGATCGGTGAGCACGGCGCGCAGTCCGAATCCGGCAGGGGCTCCGGTGCGGTTGCGGACGTCGACCTGGATCGCGACCATCGCGTACGCCTGGGTGACGGTGGGGTAGGTGACAAACACGCCGCCCTCCGCGGGGGTGTCCTCGAGATTCGGGTCGGTGATGTACAGGCGCGGTTCGATGCGCAACCAGGCGCGTCGGTAGAGACCGCCGTAGGTCTGGAAATCGAGCTGGTCGAGAGGCTTGGGTCCGGTGATGTCGCTGTGCCGGTTGTCGAGTCGGACGGCGAGTTCGAGCGCGCCGGGTTTTTCCGCGAAGCGGCTCAGGTCGATGTCGAACGGCAGGTATCCGTCGAGATGGCTGGCGACCTCGCGGCCGTTCACGTACAGCGTGGCGGCGTTCATCGCTCCGTCGAAGCGGAGCGTGACGATCTTCCCGATCGCGTCGGCGGGCAGGGTGAGGGACTTCCGGTACCAGCAGATGCCCTCCCATTGGCGGTGCGCGCCGAGGTCTGTCACCAGGGCTTCGATACGGGGCGTGTGGGGGAGGGTGACGAGGTCCCAGGCCGCATCGTCGAGCCCCGGCGCCTGCGCGCCTGCGAGGTCGCCGCGGTGGAAGCGCCAGTCGGCGCTGAAGTCGAGCGTCTCGGCGCGCGCGAGCAGCGCGGCGGACGCCAGGACGAAGAAGGCCGCGAGGGCTCGGAGCACGGTGGGGAGGCGGCGTAAGGGAGGCATCGTTGGAGGAGGGAGAGGGTGGCGGCGGCGGGTCTGCCGGCGCGGTTCGACGCCAGGAATTGGAGGCGAAAGCGCGGGGCGGGCGGGACGACGTTGCGAGGCGGTCCTGAGGATAGCAGTCGCCGTCGAAAGCGCCAGAAGTCCGCTCGCGCGTCAGAAACCGACATTGATAGGAGAAATCCGGGGCGTCGGCGACCCGGATTCGGTGCCCCGCGTGGTCTGTGCCGGAACGCAGCAGGGCTCCGGCACAGGTTGCGGGACGGGCCTCAGTAGATCGGCGTCCGATCCTGGGCGAAGACCGTCGGCGGCACCGGGCCGCCGTCCACGCGATTGACGGTCAGGTTGTCGAACAACGCAGTGTAACGCGCATCGTGGTTTCCTCCGGTGATCAGGCCGGCCATTCCGGCGGGGTAGGTGTGATCGTTCGCGGTGAGCACGGCCTGGCCGTCGACGAGCATCGTGAGTTTCGCACCCTGGAAGCGGAGCATGACCGTGTGCCAGCCGGCCGCCTTCCAGCCGGGGACGACGCCCATGGCGAGAGGACGGTCGCGGGTGCCCTTGATCTGGTCGCTCGCGAGCACGATCGAGCAGGCGCCGTCGGCGCCGAGCCGCGCGTAGTAGCCATTGGGATCGTTGTCCCAGCCGTTGCCGGTGAGGCAGACGCGGCCCATCACGCCCGCCCAGCCGCCGTCGTCGAAGGAGATGTCAGCGCTCACCTGGTAATCTGTCCAGCGGGCATCGCCGAGGACCGTGTAGGGTTTCCACTCGGGGGCCCAGCTGGTGACCTTATGATTCACGACCTGGCGCAGGCACTTGCCGTGGCCGTCGGGACGATTTGCGATCTCGAAGACGCCGACGATGTCCGCGGTGTAGTGCGGCAGGTAGCCGAAATTGCTCGCGACCCGGTAATGGTCGAAATCATCGCGGTACGGGAAGGGAAACGGCTTGTCGGCCGGCACGTCGGCGAAGCTGCCCTTCTGCTGGCCGCGGGTGGTCGAGAGGGAATAGATCGCGTCGGGCTCCAGCGTGACCGTGAACACGCCGCTCGCGTCGGGAGCGATGTCGGCCTGCCGGACGAACTCCGCCTCGCGCGTGGTGCGCCACACGCAGAGGGCCTTGTGCGAGAGGCTGCCGTCGATGGTGAAGTGGAGGGTCTGCGGGGCTTTCGCGCCGGCCGTCTCGGCGATCACGCTGTAGTCGCCGCCGGTGGGAGAGCGCATCGTGACGACCGAGCCGCCTCCGGCGAGGTGCGCGCAGCCGCCTTCGACGTAGTGCCAGCCCACCTGGGTGAACTGGCCGTAGTGGGCGTAGGCCCAGATGATGGGCTTGAACGCATAGTGTCCGCTCCAGGGGCTGTTCGCGTACATCGCGGGCGGCTGGTCCGCGTAGGGTTCGATGCCGTAGGTCGAGCCGACGAGGTACCAGTTCACGATCTTCGTGGCGTCGTGGTCGATGAAGTTGACGTTGAAGCGGTGGACTGCGCCGAGCGCGCAGGAGTAGGCGTCGGGATAGAAGGCGCCGTCGGCGTTGTAGACGTGGTCCTCGGTGTTCCAGACCTTCTTGTGGAGCCTGCGGAGCGTCTCGCGCACGGCGGCGGGCTCGGGGGCCTGGGTCAGGCAGTGGTTTCCCACGATGGCCACCGCCTGGTTGAGGGCGGGATCCTTCGCGAGGTCGGGAATC
Organism: Opitutaceae bacterium; assembly: GCA_027310745.1. Lineage (GTDB taxonomy): Bacteria > Verrucomicrobiota > Verrucomicrobiia > Opitutales > Opitutaceae > MWDT01. The sequence continues at coordinate 47,442 of DAIDAF010000009.1, forward strand.
CAGTCCCACATGTGCTCGTTGCCCGGATCGTCGAAGGCGTGGATCGGGAGGGAGGCCAGTCCGTTTGCGTCGAGGGTTTTCCTGAACTCCTTGACCCAGTCCGTATTGACGCCGCGCTCGTTGCGGCAGCCGATCGAGTCGAGCGTGAGACCGTAGGTGGATTTCAGGCCCTTCACCCAGTCGACGTAGTAGTCGCACATGTCCTGCGACCAGAAATTGCCGTTGCCGACCCAGCCGGGGGCGCCCCAGGCGCAGGCGTCGAGGGTCAGGGCTGGGTTGCGCTTCTTCGCCTCCGACATCAGCCACCACTCGTAACCGCGGCGGTAGTTGTGGTCGGTGCGCGTGCGCATGTGCGTGGGCTCGGAGCCCTGCGTGGCGTTGCCGTCGCTGCCGATTTCGATGTAGAGCGTCTGCATCGAGGCGGCGAACTTCGGCTTGAAGAGGATATCCAGAATCTGGCTACGCTGGGGCTCGGGATAATCCTTGAGCAGGACGGAGGTGCCGCCGCCGCCGGAGACGGCTCCGACGCCGTCGAAGGCGGGCCCTGGCGAGGGGCCGTCGAGGGTGAACGACTGCCCGGCAGCGTGGGCTGCCGTGGCGAGGACGAGGCCGGCCGCCGCGAGCGCGGCGAGGTGCCTGGTAAGGGAACGGAATCGGGTCATGGAAATCATGGTTGAACAGGGGGGCGTCGGTCGGGCCGGTGCGGGGAGGCTGGCGGCGGAGACCGACGAACCACCATCTATACCCGAAATGGCGTGGCGAGTTCAATGGAGCGGATCACCAAACGCATGGTTGAAATCCACGCGCGGGACGAACCTGGCATTGCCGGGCGGGCGGGGAAGCAGCTAGGCTCCGCGCTTCGAATGAACGCGTTGCGCTCCCCACGCCAGGCATCGGGGCCTCGTCCGCCGAGGCGGGTGCTCGTGGTGCCCGACAAGTTTCGCGGCACGCTGACGAGCGTGCAGGCGGCACGGGCCATCGCGCGGGGCCTGCGGCGGGTTTGGCCCGAGGCGGAGATCACCGAGTGCGGGCTGGCCGACGGCGGCGAGGGGTTCGCCCGGCTTCTCACGCGCGCCACCGGCGGCGTTTGGCACCGCGCACGCACGGTCGACGCTTGGGACGAACCCTGCGAGGCGGGCTGGGGTCTGCTCGGCGACGAAACGACGGCCGTGCTGGACCTTGCCTCGGCCTCCGGGCTGCAGCAGCTGCCGGCGTCGAAGCGGCGCCCGCTGCGTACCTCGACCTACGGCACGGGGCTCGTCCTGAGGCGGGTCCTTGCGTCCGGAGTGAGGACCGTGATCGTGGGCCTCGGGGGAAGCGCGACCAACGATGGCGGCCTGGGTGTTGCGGCGGCGCTCGGATGGTGCTTCCTCGATCGCACAGGCGCTCCCGTGGCCCTGAACGGCGGCGGCCTGACCGAGCTTGCACGCGTCGTACCTTCGTCGCAGCCGGTCCGCGCACGCATCATCGCGGCGACCGATGTCGCCAACCCGCTCTTCGGTGCCAACGGCGCCGCCTTTCAGTTCGCCCCCCAGAAGGGCGCGATCCGCGCGGAGGTGCGCGTGCTCGATGCGGGCCTGCGGCGGCTCGCGCGGATCGTCGCGCGCGATCTCGGCCTGCGACACGAGACCGATCCCGGTGCCGGCGCGGCGGGGGGATGCGGCTACGGGTTCATGACTTTCCTGGGGGCGAAGCTTGAGCCGGGCTTCAACGTGTTCAGCCGACTGACCGGATTGGCCGGCAAGGTTGCTGCGCACGACCTCATGGTGACGGGCGAGGGGTGCCTCGACGAGACGACCCTCGCCGGAAAGGGGCCCTGGCGCGTGGCGCTTCTGGCGCGCCGGTTGCGGCGGCCGGTCTGGGGCGTCTTCGGACGCACGACGATTGCCGAGCCGCCAGCGCCCTTCGCGCGCATGGCCGCACTGCTGGCCGGCCCGCACGCATTTCCGCCGCAGATGCCGACGCGTGCCCACGCCGCCCGACTCGCAGACGCGGCCGCGGCGCTCGCGCGGTCTGCAGGCTGAACGCGGGTTCGACGTCGGACGTCAGCCCGCGGCCTCGGTGGTTCCCGAGATCACGGTCGGTGCGGGCACGGCAACCGTCGGCGCAGGCAGCGGCCCGGGGCGCATCCAGCGGAACAGCAACCAGCCGACCAGGAGGGCCGCGGCAATGCCCACCAGACCATCGCCCAGCGCTCGCGGCTGGCCGGGAAGGAGGATGCCCGACAGGGCGTCGCCGATCCCCAGGGCGGTGAAGATCGCGATGATGACCGAGGGATGGCTTCGGATGACAAGCCGGTCGAGCAGCGGATAGGCGAGGCCCATCACCGCGGCCGCGACGAGCATGCCGGTCCAGGTGGTTTCGTGACTGATCGCGCCGACGAGAAAGCCGAAGCCGGCGAAAATCGCGAAGCGCAGCCTGAGGTCCCGTGCCACGGCGTCGACCGACCGCTGCACGCTCAACGCGAGAAGCGAGTGGGTGATCAGGATGCCCACGATCCAGAAACTGCCGAGGTACGGAATGCCCGCATCGGCGCCGTCGATTCCCGAGGACCACGGAAACCAGTGGGGTAGCGCCAGGTCGATGCCGCGCTTGGCGAGCACCACCACGAAGCCGGCGCCGAGCCCGGCGAGGAATTCGCTCCGAAGGCGGCGCGGATCGGCCTCCACGGTGCGATTCGCGCCGACGCCGGCCAGCAGGCCGATGCCGGCGGCGCCGATGACGACGGACACGGCCGCGATCACGAGGGAGCGGATCGTCTGCACCTGCAGGGTCTCCGCGGTCGACATGGTCGCGATGATTTCGGGAAGTTTCACACCGGTCTGGATGGCCGTCACCGCGGCCATCAGGAGGCCGGCGGACAACGCGGCCTTCATCGCGAAGGGGCGGCGCTTCCAGCGCATGAGCATGCCGACCAGGCCGGCGCCCACGCCGGCGGACATCAGGAGCCCCAGGATCCCGGCGGTGACGCTGTGAGGGAGGTCCTTGGCTGACTTCGCGCGTATCCACGCCTCGGGCACAAAGACGAAGCGGCCGTAGCCCGCGACCTGGTTGCCCGCGATCCGCACCCAGGCGCGCGCCTCGCCGTCGCCCAGCTTGATCCGCGGGTCCTTCCACACGAAGGCCCAGTCGCTGCGCTTCGGCTGCTTGATCTCGTCGGCCGAGACCGGTGTGAGGGCGGAGGCATGCAGTCCGAAAGCCCGGGTGAGCTGCGCCTCGGCGATCCGCTGTGTGGCGGCCTTGTCGAGGCTCGGCAGGGCGCGGGAGTCGGGCACGACGTGGAAGATGCTCTGCACGGCGCCGGAGCCGGACAGCAGGACCCGATATTCCTCGATGCGATCGGGCAGCTTGACGGTGTCGCGGACAAAGCGCACCTCCCAGCCCGGGACCGTGAGGTAGGTTCCGAGAATCTGATGAAAGGTCGTGCTTCCGGCCCGTTCCCAGACGAAGTCGCCCGGTGCCTTGGGCTGGTACTGGACGCGCGCGAGCGGCTTCCATTGCGCACCCAGATCGACCCCTTCGCGGGCGATGACGGCATGCGCGTCGGCGATGGCCCGCGACTTGCCAATGGTGAGCGGCGGGTAGTCCGGATGGGTGTGCATCGACACGACCCAGACGGCCAGGGCGGCGACCCCGATCCAGAATACGCGGAGCAGTTGCCCGGGCGACAAGGCCCCGTCGGGAGCGCGCGGCGGCTCGAGCATGGGAGGGGCTGCGGGGGCCGGCGGACGCGCCGCCGCAATCGCGTAGCGGAGGTCGTCGGGAAGCTCGCGCCAGGCGCCGGCGCGTATCCGCCAATAGGTGACCCAGGCCAGCGGGGCGAGCGCGAGGCCGCCCAACACGAGGGAGTTCGGCACCGAGCCGCGGACATGCGCCGTGTACAACGGCAGGCCCATGCACAGCACGTCGTACGAAAAGTGCATCACCATGCCGGGCAGCAGTCCGAAATTCAGGTAGAGCAGTCCGAACACCAGCGCCGGGATCAGCAGCTCCACCATGCGGGCCCATCCTGGCATCGTAGGATAGCTGGAGTGGGCGGCACCAAAGACCAAGGCCTCGAGGACCAGCGCGCCGATGATCCAGAGGCCCTTCCGCCCGTAACGCCGGCCGAGGATCACGGCCGACGCGAGCGGCACCGCCCGGAACAGGCATTCCTCGAACACGCCCGCGAACAGCGCGTTGTGCAGAGGGGGCGCCCAGGGAAGCTGCATCGACAGCAGCGCGGGGCTGAAGAGCGTCTGCGAGGGCACCCACCAGCCGAGGTGCTTTGCGCCGACGATCTGGATGAACAGGTCGTAGCCGAACATCATCACGCTCAGCAGGTATCCGCCGATAATCGCACCCACCACCGGCCGTGTGCCCGCCGCGCGCGGGGAAAGGACGTTCCAGATCCTCGGATGCCCGGGGAAGGCGGACCGCGACAGTCCCTCGGCCGCTGCAAACACCGGGGCGAAGAGGGCCATGGCCGCGATCTGCACCACCAGCGAGATCGCGAACCGGAGCACGAGGCTCGTGCCCGGGGTCGAGGTGTTGTAGCCGAACCAAAGAAGTGGATACGCGCTGAACGCACTCAGCCCGGCGGTCGTGCCCAGCACCGCCGACAGGAGGAGCGGTCCCCGCCAGGCAATGCGCGAGGTCCGGCCGACGTAGATCAGTCCGCCGACGACTCCGCCCAGGATCAGGATCAGCACGATCGCGGTCCACGAGGCGATGGACATGTTCGTGTTCGAGGCGCGCATCACCGAGAACCGGCTGAAGAACTCATCGGGGATCTTCACCCCCTGGCCGAAGCCGCAGAACCGGTCCCCGCGCACCACCAGCACGCGCTGCTCCCGGCCTGTGCCGAGGTGCGGGTTGGACCGCTCGTAGGTGAAAGTGCGGTCGATGCGGCCCGAGCTGACCCGGTTGTCGGTCGAGGCGACGAGCTTGAAGCCCGCCAGCCCCAGGCCCATTGCCTTCGCCTGGATCTCCGCGAGCGCACGCGCCTCCGGCTCGGCGAGGTTCTTGCCCGGCTGCGCGTCCGGCAGTTTTTCGCCAAAGCCGAGAAAGGTCCCCTGCGGCGAGAACTCGACTACGGTTTCGGAGGCGTCCTTGGGTCGAAACATGCGGACCAGCCAGCGGTCCGGCACGAGCTCGTCGTGAGCCACGAGTGCGGCGAGGTTCGCCTTTCCGCCGGCCTCCAGCTCGATGAAACTGGTGAGATTGAAGTTGTCGGTGAGCTGGGCCGCCGCACGGGCGTCCTTGCCCGGACTCCAGTGGTACTTGGATGCCAGAACCTCGGCCGCGCGCACCGCAGCCTGCCGGTCCATGGTCACCGGCTGGTTCAGCGTCGGAAACGCCCGGGTGAAGTGCGTGAACGAATACGCGGCGGCTGCAATGGCGACCGCGACCGCGGCGATCCACAGGAGTGGGGAGCGAAACAGGTTCATGAGGGGGCGTGGCGACGGCGCAGGGGCACCGCGCGAGGCTGGTTGGGGGGGCTGGTTTGCGGCGGGACTGCCGGCTCCGACTGGTCTGCTGGCGGTCGGGGCGGGATCAACCAGCCCGCGGGCTATCTCTGGGTCAACGGAAAACCTGTGCACGATGCCGGCCCTCGGGTCGGCGATGCCCGTCAGGTTGTTATCCTGCGTTGGACGGATCTCCGTGCCGGCTGGGGCAGGGAGCGTCCATCCCTGAACTGATCTTCTCCGCGCCCTTCCGCCGTTGGAAGGCTGTGCCTATTCGACCTTGGTGGAAATCCACCAGGTGGTGCCGCCGGAATCCTTCACCGCCCCGCGCTTGTTCTCGTCGGGGCCTTTCGCCGGCACCTGAACCGAAGTGGCTCCGAACTTGAGCGCCTTTTCGTAGGTTGCATCGACATCGGGCACGTAAACGTGCACGTGGCCACCGACGGACGGCCAGTTGGGAGGAAATTCGTCGCTCAACATCAGCACCGTGTCATCGATGCGGACTTCGGCGTGTAGGACGCGACCGTTCTCATCCGGGAACCTGTCGAGCGAAGTTGCTCCGAATACCTGCGTTAAAAACTCGATCGTTACGTCGGCGCCTGTGACGACCAGATAGGGGGAAAGGGTGTTGTAATTGGCTGGCTTGTAAGGGACGGACATGGGGCTGGTGGTGATGAGCGAAGCCTAATGTCGGTCTCGAAAAACGCAAACGACGCGCGTTTCGAATGCCGGCGGCAGGGCGTTTCATGGGCGTTCAGGGCCAGACTCCGTTCGAAGCGCACGTCCACGAGCTCTGCTGCGCCAGGGACGGGATAATTCGTTCCTTCTGCAGAATGCCGTTCTCCGCGGCATCGACGCCAGGGCCGCACCCGAGGCCGGGGCCCGCGGTCCGCGGGGACCTTGCTCTAATGTTGTAACCTTCTCGGCCGGGGAAGCACGTGACATCGCCGCGGATGCGCCGCAAGGCTTGGGGGCATGAATTACCGCAGACTCGGACGCACGGGATTGAAGGTTTCGGAACTGTGCCTCGGCACGATGCAATTCGGATGGACAACGGATGAGGCCAACTCGATCGCGGTCATGGACGCCTTCGTGGCCGCGGGCGGGACGTTCATCGACACCGCCGACATCTATACCATGTGGGGGCCGCGCGGCCTCGCCGCCGCCGGCGAGTCGGAGGAGATCATCGGGCGCTGGATGAAACTGCGGGGCAACCGCGACCGCATCGTGCTCGCCACGAAGGTGCGCGGAAAAATGTGGGAGGGTCCGGACGGGGAGGGGCTCTCACGCGCCCGCGTCATCCGCTGCTGCGAGGATTCGCTGCGCCGGCTGCAAACCGATCACATCGACCTCTACCAGTGCCACTGGGCCGATCTCGAGACGCCGATCGACGAGACACTCTCCGCCCTCGACGATCTGGTTCGCGCGGGCAAGGTCCGTTACATCGGTGCGTCCAATTATCCCGCCTGGCGCCTGATGGAGGCGCTTTGGCAGAGCGACCGCCACGGCCGCGCGAGCTTCGTGAGTTACCAGCCGCAGTATTCGCTGATGGAGCGCGCGGGCTTCGAGATCGAGGCCATGCCACTGTGCCGCCACCACGGGCTCGGCGTGATGCCGTATTCGCCGCTCGCCTGCGGTTTCCTCACGGGCAAGTACCGCCGCGGCGTCGACGTGAAGAGCATCCGCGCCCAGGAAGTCCGCGACCTCTACGCCAACGACCGCGGTTTCGCGATCGTCGACGGACTCGAGAGGATCGCGACCGCGCACGGGAAGACCGTCGCCCAGACCGCCTTCGCGTGGCTGCTGACCAATCCGGTCGTGACCTCGCCCATCGTCGGCGCGAACACCGCCGCCCAGCTGCAGGAATCGCTCGGCGCCGTCGGCTACCGCCTGAGCCCTCAGGAAATGGAGTCGCTCAACACGCTTTCCTCCTACCCCAAGAACTGGCGTCCCATCTGGGACTGAGCCGCCCCGGCCTCCGCCCCGGGCGGCGCGCGACCCCTCGCGCCGCCGCCCGGCCGAAACGTCATCCCCTTCGCTTTCGTTACCCCAATGACTTCCCTCGTCGCGGCTTTCCGCTCCCTGCGCCGCTCCCCGGGCTATGTCGTGGTCGCGGTGATCACGCTGGCCCTCGGCATCGGTGTGAACGCATCGATGTTCAGCCTCATTGACGCCGTCATGTTTCGCACGGCGCCCTTCCCGCATCCGGAGCAACTGGTCCGGATCCTCGCCGCCACGCGCAACGGCGACCTTCGCGAATTCGCCGAGGCCGAGGTGCGCGAGGTGCACAGCCAGACGCTTCCTCTCAAGGCGCTCACCACGCTGTGGCCGACCTTCTACTCCGTCGCGGAACGCGGACGTCCCGCGGAGCGCTTCGGCGCCGTCGCGGCATCGGCGGACCTGTTCGACACTTTTGGCATTCATCCCGTGCTCGGCCGGCCGTTCACCGCCGAGGAGACGAAGCAGGGCAAGAATCAGGTCGTGCTGCTCAGCTACCGTTTCTGGCAGCAGCGCTACGACGGCCGGCCCGACGTCCTTGGCCGGACCCTCCGGCTCGACGGGCAGGCCGTGACGATCATCGGCGTGATGCCGCCCAGCTGCGACGATCCCGCCCTGTGGGGGGATGCTTCGCTCTGGCGGCCGCTGAACTACACGCACGACCAGCTGACGAGTCGCGACTACAAGGCCTTCGATCTCGTGGGGCGGCTCGCTCCCGGGGCCACTTCCGACCAGGTCGCGGCGGCGCTTGGCTCGCTTGCCTCGGACCAGGCCCGCAAGTTCCCCCAACGCTACGCGGGTCTGCACTACCGCGTCCTGCCGTTGCGCGAGGCGATGACCGACGCCCGCACCCGGAGGATGTACTGGATGCTCCTCGGACTCGCCGGCTTCGTCCTGCTCATCGCCTGCGCCAATCTCGCCAACCTCCAACTCGTCCGGGCCACGTCCGGACTGCGCGATCTCGCCATCCGCGCCGCGCTCGGCGCCACGCGGGCCCGGCTCATCGCGCAGCAGCTCGTCGAGTGCACCGTCGTCGCTTTGGGGGGCGGCGTGGTCGGCATCGGCGTCGCAGCCGCGCTCAACCGGTTTCTCGAAACCAACCTGTTCGCCGCGTCCGGGGCCAACCTCAGCCTCGCGCTCAGCGCGCCCGTGCTGGCCCTCACCACCGCGCTGTCACTTGCTGCCGGCGTCGCCTTCGGAATCGTGCCCGCCTGGCTCGCTTCGCGGGTGGATCTCAACTCGTCGCTCAAGCAGGGTTCGCGCGGATCCACCGTCGGCCGCGGCCACCATCGCGTGCGCAACGCCCTCGTCGTTGCCCAGGTCGCCCTCGCGCTCGTGCTGCTCGCGGGCGCCGGCTTCATGGAACGCGGATTCTCCCGCCTGCTCGAGCGCAGGACGGGTTGGGACACCGACGCCATTCTCACCGCGGGACTGCCCATTCCCGAATCGCGCTTCGAGAGCGAGCCGAGCCGCTACGCGCTGTTCCACAAGATCGAACAACGCCTCGCCGCGATGCCGGGTGTCGAGGACGCTGCGGTGTGCAGTTCGCTTCCACTCGAAAGCTACACCGGCGAGCGGCCCATTTACGTGGATGGACAGACCCCGAGCCCCAACATCCAGGCGCCGCGCGCGACGCACGTCATGGTCACGGCGAGTTACTTCCGCACGCTAGGGATCCCGTTCCTCGAGGGGCGCAACTTTCCGCCCGACCTCAAGCAGAGCGACCCGCTGACGATCATCGTCAACGAGGCCCTCGCGCATCGCTTCTGGCCGGGCCAGAGCGCGCTCGGACACAAGATCACGTCCGACGACAGCGGATACATCACCACCGCCCAGATCGTGGGCGTGGTGCGCGATGTCGACATGGCGGCCAGCCTGTCCAGGCCGACCACGCGCCTGCAGATCTACAAGCCGCTCGTCGACGAGCCCTGGGCCTGGGCCAACCTGGTCGTGCGGGGCCACGCGCCCGCGTCGCTCGCCGACGAAATGCGCCGCGCGGTTGCGGAGGTGGATCCCGATCTCGCGGTCGACCAGATCCAGACCGTGCCCCAGTTCATCGATGCCCAGCACGGCAATCTGCTCCTCGTTGGCGAGGTGCTCCGGGGCTTCGCGGTCTTCGGGCTGATTCTCGCCGCCGTGGGGCTTTACAGCGTGATCTCCCACACGGTCGTCCAGCGCACGGGCGAGTTTGGCATCCGCCTGGCGCTGGGGGCCCGGCCCGCCGACGTGCTGGCCCTGGTGCTCAGGCACGGCCTGCGCCTGGTGGCCGTCGGACTCGTGCTCGGCCTGGTGGGTGCGGGCGTCCTGGGCCGTTTCCTGGGTGCATTGCTTCCCCGCCTGGACGGCGTCGACCTCGGTTCCCTCGCGGCCGTGTCGGCCGTGCTCGTTGCAACCACCCTCGTCGCCTGCTGGGTGCCAGCCCGCCGCGCCACCCGTGTCGACCCCAACGCCACTCTCCGGTCCGAGTGAGCCGGATGCCTTTCCGAGCCGCCTTTCCGAATCGGAAAGGCGTCACGCCGTAGCGTAAGCGAAGGCGGACGGGCCGGGAGGCGGAGCCTCCCGCGCAGGGCGGAATCGTGATTCCGCACTCCACGTCGTACCAGAAACTCACGAACGCAGAGTGCCTCTCGCTACATCCGTTTTTGAGTGCGGAATTTGCCGAAGGCCCTGAGCCTGTCGAATGGGGTTCCGTCCCGCCCATGCGGGACGAGTCTCGACTCGCGCCCGCAGGTTTCGGAATCCGAAACCTGCGTTCTCCCACGTGCGGTCAGGCCCGCCCGTTCCCGCAGGCGCGGGACGGTGTCGGGCCACCGCACCCGTCTTGAGCGTAGTCGAAGGGCTCCACAGTGCTGAAGTCTCCTAAATCCTGGCTCCTAAATTCTAGATTCTGGATTTCGGCATCGTGGTTTCCGTGATTGATTCCCAGCCAAGTTATGAGCATAAGCTCAAAACGAACGCGCCGGCGCTTGCCCGAATTCCCGGGTGGAGCGCAGGGCGCGGCAATTCAAGCCTATGATCATCGCTGTACCTCTCGACGACTCCGGGGCCTTTTCGCCGCACTTCGGCGGAGCGGCCCGGGTGGGTATTTATGAAGTCGACCTCGAACGCCGGATCCTCCTCCGCTCGGTCGTCGCCGAACCGCCGGAGGGTGGTCCCTGCTCCTGGGCGGCGTGGCTGCGCGCAGGCGGGGTGGCGCTTCTGATCGCGAACGGCATGGGCGCCGGCGCTCGCGAACGCCTGGCGCAGGCGGGGATCGAGGTGATCGTGGGTGCCCCGGTCCGGGATCCCGCGGCGCTGGTGCGGCAATGGCTCGACGGCGGCCTCGTGCTCGGCGCCGGCGTCTGCGAGGGGGGGCATCACGGGCATGGCTCCCACGGTTGCGACTCGCACCACGGCTGTGGTTCCCACTGATATGCCGCCCTGCACCGGAGTCCTGGCGTCATGACGACCCTGCGTATCCTTTGTGAAAACACGGCCCGCGGCATGGGCGTGCTCGGCGAGCACGGGCTCGCCTGGTGGATCGACACGGGCGCGCATCGCGTGCTTTTCGACGCCGGCCAGGGACTCGCGCTCGACTCGAACGCACGCCGCCTTGGCGTGGATCTCGCGAACGCCGATGCGATCGTGTTGAGCCACGGGCACGCCGACCACGTCGGCGGTCTTCAGCAGGCGCTCGACGCGGCGCCCGGCGCCTCCCTGTTGCTGCATCCCGATGCGGTCGCCCGGCGTTTCACCGGCTCGGATGGCGGCGCGAAAGGCCGGCGGTTGAGCGTGGATTTCCTGGAGTCGCGCCGGTTCGTGTCCGGGTCCCGACGGGTGATCCTCACCCGGGAGCCCACCGAGGTCGTGCCCGGACTCTGGTGCACCGGCGAGATTCCACGGACCAACGATTTCGAGGACGTCGGAGGGCCGTTCTACCTCGACGAAGAGCTGACCCGGCCGGATCCCATTCTGGACGATCAGGCGCTGTACTTTGAAAGCCGCGACGGCGTCGTCGTCATCCTCGGCTGCGCGCACGCTGGTGTGGTCAACACGCTCGATCATGTGCGGATGCTGACCCGCGGAGCGCCCCTCCACGCGGTGCTCGGGGGTATGCACCTGGAGCGCGCCGACGCGCGGAGGCTCGACGAGACTTTCGCCGCGCTCCGCCGCCTTGGGGTGCGGCGCTTCGGCCCCAACCACTGCACCGGCATCGGCGCGGTCGCCCGCTTTTGGAGCGAGTTTCCGGGCCGATGCGTGCAGTGCGCCGCAGGCGTCCGGCTGGAATTTCCCTAGCCGGACTCCCATGCCGCCTACGGGGTAGGCAGCTTGGCCGGCGTGCGCGGATCGTGGGTCGCGCGAAGGCCGCCCGTGAGCGACTTCACCTTGAAACCACGCTGGGAGAGGACGCGCGCCGCGAAATACGAGGTCTTGCCCAGCGCGCAGACCGTCACCACCGGCCGCGACGGATCGAGCTCGGCACTGCGCTTGCGCAGCTCGGGCAGCGGGATGTTCATCACGCCCGCATGCGGCACCGGATGCGCCTTCGCCAGCGCCGCTGGTCGCACGTCGACCACCTGGATGTTTGGATCGACCGGAATCGTCTCCACCGGATCCAAGAGGCCGTCGCGCGTGTTCACCGCCGCAAAGCCCGCAATGTTCACGATGTCCTTTGCCGAGCCGAAGGGCGGCGCGTACGAGAGCTCGAGTTCCGCGAGGTCGTCGATCGTCAGCCCGCCCGCCAGCGCAGTCGCGATCACGTCGAGGCGCTTGTCCACACCCGCCATGCCCGTCGCCTGCGCACCGAGGATGAAGCCGGTCTGCGGGTCCCAGCAGAGCTTCAGGATGATCGGCTTCGCACCGGGATAATAGCCCGCGTGGTGGTTGTCGTTCACCGTGATCGTGCGGTAGGGGAGTCCCGCGGCCTTGATGCGTTTCTCGGTCCAGCCAGTCAGGCCCGCGCTGACATCGAAGGCGCGGACGATCGCCGTCCCGAGCATGCCGGGGAAGGGCTTCGCCTGCGCGGGACGAAAGATGTGATCGGCAACCAGCCGGCCTTCGCGGTTCGCCGGTCCACCCAGCGGCACCGCCGTCGGCATGCGGCCGACGTGGTCGTGCGTCTCGATCGCGTCGCCCGCGGCGTACACGTCGGGATCCGAGGTGCGCATGAACTGGTCGACGTGAATGTGTCCGCGCTCGCCGAGCGCCAGGCCCGCGTCGCGCGCGAGTCCGGTCTCGGGCCGGACTCCGATCGAGAGGACCACCAGGTCCGCCGGCACCCGGCGGCCCGACTTCAGCAGGCAGGTCACCTGTTGCGCTCCCCGCTCGAAGCCCGCGATCCCGTCGCCCAGGGCTAGTTCGACACCGTGGCGGCGAAGTTCGTCCTCGAGCAGGAGGGTCATCGGCCGGTCGAGCGGCGGAAGGATCTGGTTTTGCACCTCAACGAGCGTGACCTTCTTTCCGAGGCGAATGAACTGTTCCGCCATCTCCAGGCCGATGAACCCGGCGCCGATCACGGCCACCTGGGTCGCGTTCGCTGCGGCCGCATGGATGCGGTCCATGTCCTGGAGCGATCGCAGGGTGTGGATCCGCGGATCGTCAATTCCGGGCATGTGCGGCCGGAGCGGAGTGGCGCCTGGCGCCAGGAGGAGCTTGTCGTAGCCCAGCCACTCGGTGGCCCCGCTCGCGACCGAGCGCACCTGCACGCGTTTGGACGGCCGGTCGATGACCACCGCCTCCGTGCCCGTGCGCACGTCGAGGTTCAGCATCGCCTTGAGTGTCTGGGGCGTCTGGACCGCGAGCGCCTCGCGCTGCTTGATCTCGCCGCCGATGAAGTACGGCAGGCCGCAGTTCGCGAACGAGACGTCCGGGCCGCGCTCGATCAGGATGATCTCGGCCGATTCATCCAGGCGGCGCGCACGGGCCGCGGCCGAAGCTCCGGCGGCGACGCCGCCAATGATCACAAAACGGAGGGGTTTGGTGGTATTCATGAGGAAAGGGAAGGGGAGCGGTGCGACGTCGGCCCTTACTCGGGCCCCGAGGCCACGGACAATCCGCGCGCCCGCCACTCGGGCAGGCCGAATTCGAGACGCTTTGCCTTGAATCCGTGCTTCTCCAGCAGGCTCACGGCGGCATCCGAGTGCACGCAGTAGGGGCCTCGGCAATACGCCACGATTTCCCGGCGGCGCGGAAGGCGCCCGAGCTGCGACGCCAGCTGGCTCATCGGCAGCGAGATCGCACCCGCGATGTGCCCCGCCCGGTATTCCTCGGCGGGCCGCACGTCGATCACGGTCACCTGGCCTGCCTTGAGTCGCCGCACCAGGTCGGTCGCGCTCACCGCCTCCACGTTCTCCCGCGTCGTGAGAAATTCGTCCAGGGCCGCGCGCACCTCGTGCACCCGCCGCTCGCCGAAGCTCCGCATCGCCGACCAGATCTGGTAAACCTCGTCCCCTGCCAGCCGGTAGTGCGCATGGAGCCCCTCACGCCGCACCTCCACCATTCGCGCCCGCCGCAGGACCTGCAGGTGCTGCGACACGTTTGCCACCGACATGCCCGTCTCCTTCGCGAGCTCATCCACCGTCCGCTCCGCCTGAAACAGCAGGTCGAGCAGCTCGATGCGGGCACCGCTTCCCAGCGCCTGCCCGATCCGGGCGAATTCGTCGAATAACTGCCGTTTCGTCACGAATCCAACTAATCAAGCGATTACTTGAATACGCAAGTGCGCATTTGAGTGGTTAGATCCAAGCCCTTGCCGCTGCGCGGCTCGCGGTGAAAATCGGCTCGAGGTTCGGGTGCGCCGACTTGCCGGACCGGGGATCGTCGCCCATGGTCTTGGGGTTCGTCCGCGGTCGGTCCCGCGGACATCCACGTCCGCCATGAGCCAACCGATCCGAGTCACCGTCTGGGGCGAATTCCGCCACGAGAAGTCCAATCCGCGCGTCGCCGCGCTGTATCCACAGGGCATGCACGAGACCATCGCCGCCTCGCTCCGGGAGCAGGACGGGCTCGAGGTCCGCACGGCCTGGCTAGACCAGCCGGAACACGGCCTCACCGAGGCGGTGCTCGCGTCGACCGACGTGCTCATCTGGTGGGGCCACATGGCCCACGGCGAGGTGTCCGACGCGGTCGTCGCCCGAGTGAAGGCCCGCGTGCTCGAGGGCATGGGGATGATCGCGCTGCACTCCGCCCACTATTCGAAGATCTTCAAGGCGCTCATGGGCACGACCTGCTCGTTGAAGTGGAGGGAGGCCAACGACAAGGAGCGGCTGTGGGTGGTGAATCCCGCGCATCCGATCGCGCGCGGGCTGGGGGAGTATTTCGAGATCCCCACCGAGGAGATGTACGGCGAGCCTTTCGGCATCCCGGAACCCGACGAGCTGGTGTTCATCTCCTGGTACACCGGCGGCGAGGTCTTCCGCAGCGGTGCGACCTGGCGGCGCGGCGCGGGCAAGGTGTTCTATTTCCGCCCGGGCCACGAGACGTATCCAACCTACCACCACCCGCAGGTGCGCCTCGTGCTCGCCAACGCCGTGCGCTGGGCCCACTCCGCCGTCCGCATCCCCGACGTCTGCCCGAACACGGCCCCGCTCGAGCCGCTCCCACCCGATCCCGAGGCCGCCTCGCGCGAGTCCATCGGGTATCGTTGAATCGACCGATGTGGAACAGAGGGCCACGAAGCACTGGCCGCGCATAACGCGCCAGGGTTGACAGGACCGAGCCTGACGACACATCCAGCCCCACTGGCTCCGCACCCGTCCTGAGCGTAGTCGAAGGGCTCCAAAGTGCTGAATTCCTCCTAGATTCCAGCTCCTAACTCCTAGATTCAAACTCCTAGCTCCTAAATTCCAGCTCCCCTTCGTTGCCTTCCGTTCAATCCTTCCGCCGAATCTAGACTCATGCCGACGTCCCCCACTCATCCCAGACCCCGCACCGTCCGCGTCGCGCTCATCGGCACGGGTGGGATGGCCAACGAACACGTGAAGCTGTTCCGCGCCGTCCCCGGCTGCCGGCTGGTCGCCGCCGCGGACGTCGACCGGGAGCGGGCGCGCGAGTTCGCGCGGCGGCACGACATCTCCGAGTCGTTCGACTCGGCCGAGGAACTGCTCGCCGGCTGCGACTTCGACGCCGCGTCGATCGTCGCCCCTGATGCCGCGCACGCGACGCTGTCGATTCTCTGCCTGAAGGCCGGAAAGCACGTGCTCTGCGAGAAACCGCTCGCCACCAGCCACGCCGAGGCCCGCCAGATGGCCGCAGTCGCACGCAGGTCGGGCACGGTCGCCATGGTCAATTTCAGCTACCGCAACTGGTCGGCCCTCCAGGGCGTCGCCTCCGTCGTCGCCTCGGGCCGGCTCGGCGAGCTGCGTCACGTGGAGGCCAGTTATCTCCAATCCTGGCTCGTGAGCCGCATCTGGGGCGACTGGCGCACCGGGCCCGCCTGGCTCTGGCGTCTGTCGACACAGCACGGAAGCCTCGGCGTCCTCGGGGACGTCGGCGTGCACATCCTCGATTTCGCAACCTATCCCGCCGGTCCGCTCCGCTCGGTGCACTGCAGGCTGAAGACGTTTTCCAAGGCCCCTGGCGATAGGATCGGCGAGTACAGGCTCGATGCCAACGACTCCGCGGTCATCACCGCCGAGTTTGCAAACGGCGCCCTCGGCACCATCCACACCACGCGCTGGGCCTGCGGTCACGTCAACCGGCTCTACCTCAAGATCTCCGGCTCGCTCGGCACCGTGGAGATCGACTCCGAACGCGCCACCGACAGTTACCGGATCTGCGCCGGACGCGACGTCCACGGTCCGCGCTGGCGCGAGGTGCGTGTGAAACCCACGCCCACCAACCACGCGCGTTTCATCCGCTCCATCCGCACCGGGGCGATCGCGCAGCCCGACTTTGCCCAGGGCGCCGCGATCCAGCGCGTCCTCGACGCATGCTTCGAATCCGACGCCCGCGGCACCACCGTGCGCGTCTGAATGCGCCGCGTGTCAGCGGGCCTTGCCGACGCGCCCGAGGTGGGTCTCCCCGAAATTCACCGGCGACTTGAGTCCATAACCGAGCACGCGATCCAGGCCGATGTGTGCGCACCAGATGAGCCCGGCGCGCGCCAGCGTTGGGTGCGGCCAGGTCGCCGCCGCGACCGCCAGGAGCAGCAGACCGCCCACCGTCGTATGCGCGAGGTTGTACGCCAGGGCCCCCGCCCGCGCTCCAACGAGGTATCCCAACATCGAAAGGTCCGGCGCCAGGAACAACCCGACGTACCACCACCAGCCCAGCCCCAGGTGAGCGTAAACCACCGTCGCGGCTCCGAATACGGCAAGTCCCTCGAGTCGAAGCCAGTTCCGCGCAAAACGGGTGTCCATGCGCCGAGTCCATCCGGCGGGCCGCGTCCGCGGCGAGCCCCAAATTGATGGAAGGACCCCGTTTCCCCGGGAAAGGCATTAGTATTCGGGGATTATTGGCGTCCTTATGGGAAGAATTTTCTCAAAACTTGGACTAAGTTGTCCACGCTCTATGATTCAATCCCCCCGTTCACCCCTCGCCCGGGCCCTGCGCCTGGGCCTCCGCGGCTCGGCCGCCCTCGCGCTGTCGGTCGGTTTCCTTGCCCGGCTCGGCGCCCGTGAAAACTGGCCGATTCCCGAGGGCTCCGTCGTCGCCCGCAACAAGGCGATCGATCGTCATCAACAGGAAGTCATCAAGCGCGACACGCCCGTCATCGAGGCCTGGGCCAAGAAGGGAAAACCCTTCATCCCCTGGGCCTCCGAACCCGGCGACCTCCCCCAGGCCACAGTCCCCTCCTTCCCGGGCGCCGAGGGCGGCGGCATGTATTCATTCGGTGGACGCGGCGGCAAGGTGTACGTCGTCACCAACCTCAACGACAGCGGCCCCGGCTCCCTCCGCGAGGCCTGCGAGGCCGCGGGCCCCCGCATCGTCGTGTTCAACGTCGCCGGCATCATCCACCTGAAGATGCCCATCTTCATCGAGGCCCCCTACATCACCATCGCGGGTCAGACCGCCCCGGGCGACGGCATCTGCATCGCGGGCGAGGGCATCGTCGACGACGCCCACGACGTCGTGATCCGCTACATCCGCCTGCGTCGCGGAAATATGGATATCTTCGACCGCCACGGCACCCTCTACGGCAACCCGATTGGCAACATCATCGTCGACCACGTCTCCGCCTCCTGGGGCTTCGACCAGAACATCGACACCTACCGCCACATGTACACCCCGCCGGGCACCAAGCGCGCACTGAAGCTGCCCGCCGTGAACGTCACCATGCAGTGGGTCATCAGCAGCGAGGCGCTCAACACCTACAACCACGCCTTCGGCGGAGACTGGGGCGGCAAGAACTCGATGTTCGACCACAACCTCTTCGCGTGCAACACCGCCCGCAACCCGAGTGTCGCGATGAGCTACAGCTTCAACTTCGTGAACAACGTGCTGTTCAACTGGCGCCACCGCTCCGTCGACGGCGGCGACCGCAACAGCCGCTACAACTTCATCAACAACTACTACAAGCCCGGCCCGGCCACGCTCCACAGCGACGTCCGCTTCCGCATCCTCGAGCCCTCGCAAAGCTGGAGCAAGAAGGACCCCGTCAGCCGCTGGGGCAAGGCGTATGTCGCCGGTAACTACGTCGAGGGCTATCCCGCCGTGACCGCCGACAACTGGAACGGCGGCGTGCAGTTCGAACTCGCGCCCAACGTGCTCGCCAACGGCAGCATCGCCAAGGGCATGGTCGACAACGCGACCCGCCTGAAGCAGATCATCGGGGAGGTCCGCGTCGACCAGCCCTTCCCAATGCCGCCGGTCACGATCCAGTCCGCGCAGCAGGCCTTCGTGGCCGTCCTCGCCGGCGCCGGCGACACCCTTCCGCACCGCGACGCGGTCGACAAGCGCGTCGTCGAGATGGTCCGCATCGGCAAGGTCTGGGGCCTCGGCCTCCAGCAGCCGATCCACCCCATGAAGGGCCTCGCCAAGAACAATATCGGCGTCGCCGGCAACGGCATCATCACCAACATCGACCAGGTCGGCGGTTATCCCGAATACAAGGGCACGCCCGACCCCGAAGTCGGCGCCGACGGCATCCCGACGTGGTGGAAAGTCAAATACGGCCTCGACGTCAATGATCCGAACCTCGCCTCCGAGGACCTCCAGCACGACGGCTACACCGTCATGGACAAGTACCTCGACGGCCTCGATCCGACGCAGAAGATCGACTGGAGCAAACCCAGCAGCAATGTGAACACGCTGACCGAGGCGGATTTCCGCCGCAGCTGACGCGTCACTTTCAGCTTCAGTCGTTCTCATCCAGCCCCGGAGCGCCCGCCGCCCGGGGCTTTTGGCATTCGGAATCCGAAAGCCATCGGGCATAGTCTGCGCCAAGCGCAACGAAGCCCGGTCCCTCGGCTCCGATCCAGGCTCACGCAGAGACGCAGAGTCGCAGAGAACACGGTCCTCTGCCCTCTGCCCTCTGCCCTCTGCCCTCCGACCTCCGACCTCTGACCTCCGACGTCCGCCCTCCGACTTCTGACCTCTGACCGCCGACCTACCAACCGAAGACTCCGATCCAAGCTCACGCGGAGACTCAGAGGCGCAGAGAAAACGGATTTCTGTCTTCCGACCTCTGACCTCTGTCCTCCGACCTTCTAACCGAAGACTCCGATCCAGGCTCACGCAGAGACCCAGAGACGCAGAGAAGACTGTCCTCCGCCCTCTGACATCCGACCTCTGACTTCCGACTTCCGACCACTGCCCCCTGACCTCTGTCCTCTGGCTTCTGCCCTCCGACATCCGATCCCCGACCTCTGACCTCCGACGTCCGCCCTCCGGAATCCGCTCTCGCCTCCCCGCGGCCCCTGACCCGAAATGGAGCCCCCGATGACGCCCTCCGATCCCGCTCCCCCTGAAAACGGCGGACTCGTCCCCGCCGATCTCACGGAGGTGGGCGTGTACTCCTCGGAGCGCGCCGCCTTCGAACACGGGCTCGTCGTGGTGGCGGTCGGACACCCCTGCTGGCTCCTGCCGACCATGGAAGGCTTCAAGCTCTACGTCGAACCCTCGGCCGTCGAACACGCGCGGTGGCACCTCGACTGTTTCGACCGCGAAAGCCTCTCCTGGCCGCCCGTCTTCGAACCGCCGCCACCGCCGCCGCGCGCGATGAAGCTCGAATTCGTCACCCCTCTGCTCTGGGCGCTCGCGGTCATGGCGTCCTTCTGGATGCAGCAACGCCTGCCCGTGCGCTGGGGAAAGGCCGGCCTGCTCGACGCCCGCGAGGTCTTCGACCACGGCCAGGTTTGGCGCGCCGCCACCGCGCTGTTCCTGCATGCCGACATCGCCCACCTCTGCTCCAACCTTTTCCCAGGAATCTTCGTTTTCGCCACGGTCCTGCCGACCTTCGGACGCCTGCGCGGCTGGCTGCTGATCGCCCTCGCGTCGGTCTCGGGCAACCTTTTCTCGGTCCTGGCGCACTACGGCAGCGACTACCGCTCGCTCGGGGCTTCGACGTCGGTGTTTGCGGGGCTCGGCCTGCTCACCGGCGCGGCGGCCCGCTCCGCCTGTCGCGTGGGCTCGTATCACCGTTGGCGGCGGCTCTTCATCCCGATCGCAGCCGGCCTGTCTCTGCTCGGATTCTTCGGCTCCGCGGGCGTGAACACCGACCTCACCGCGCACCTGGGCGGCTTCCTCTCGGGCCTGCTCGCGGGCTTCCTCGCCGCCCCCGCGACGCCTCCCGTGACGAAAGCGCCGCAGGCCGGCCCCGCCGCAGGTTGACCGCCGCCCGAGCTCCTCGCGCCGGAATCTTCTTTCCCCGCTGCGCCGCGTCCACAGGCTCCGGATCTCGAATGGCAACGTCCGGAAGCGATTCAACCGCCTATGTGGAGAGCCTGCGTTTTGTGGGCCGCTCCACGGGCCCCGTGAAGACCCTGCGCGGCTTCAGGAAGGGACAGCACACGCTGCCCGACGCCGTCACGCCCGCGACCATCGCCTTCCTCGGAAAACTCTGCGCAGACGAGCTGCAGGAGGAGGCAGAAACCCTGTTCCAACAGGCGCGCGCGACCTGCGCCTACAAGCGCAAGGATCTCGCCCTCGACCTTTCCCCCGGCCAGGCCGTGCTCGCCGCACGCGATTTCTCCCTGGAGATCGCCTACGCCTTCGACGACGGCGACCCCGCGACCTACTGCCGCCGCCTCACCCTCGACGGCGTCCATGAACTCGACTTCCTCAAGGGCGAGGCCTGCACGGACCTGTTCTCCGGACGCTTCTCCGACCTGGTCTTCGGCCTCACGAAGGGCGCACCCGTCGAGGCGGTGATCGACGCGGTCGAGGATCTCGACGACCCCGAGCGCCTGCGCGTGGACTATCCCTCCGACTGCGCCCACTGCCTGCTCAGCGTCGATGGCGTGGATGCGCAGGTCCGCTTCGACGGCGCCGAGCTCGCCATGATTTTCCCGCGTGCCGGCGCTCCCGCCGAACTGCTCGAGGGTTTCCTCGCCGTCCGCTCCGCCTTCTCCCTCACCAAATCCGCCGCGCTCTCGGGTCTGCTCAGGTGAGGGGATTTGATCCACAGAGCCGTGGCGTAGGCGGACGTCGGCTCCGTTCCAGGTTCACGCAGAGACTCAGAGTCGCAGAGAAAACGGTCCTCTGATTTCCGACCTCCGATGTCCGACACACTGACCTCTGACTTCTTTCCTCTGTCCTCTGACATCCGACCTCTGACCTCCGCCCTGCCAATCAATGACTCCTGCTCCGATCCAGGTTCACGCAGAGACTCAGAGTTGCAGAGAAAACGGTCCTCTGACCTCCGACTTCCGACCTCCGACATCCGACCTCTGACCCCTGACCTCTGGCTTCTGACCTCCGACCTCCGCCGTTCGGTCGCTCGTCGCCGCACCGCTAGGGAAGGCCCGCTTTGCATAGCCGTGGAAAGTGCAGGCTTGCGATACGATAAAACGTTACGTAACGTTTTATCGTGCCATACGAATCGCTCAGCCGCAACCGGATCACCCAGGCGCTCCGACGTCTGGGCGAACTTGCGCGCCAGCAGAACGTCACACTTGAACTCTCCCTGTACGGCGGCGCGGTGTTCACGCTCGTCTACGGCTCCCGCGACGCGACCAAGGATGTGGATGCCGTGTGCAGGCCCGAGGAAATCGGCCGGAAACTGGCGGCGAAAGTCGCGGCCGAGCTCGGGCTGCCCGACGACTGGCTGAACGATGACGTGAGGCAATTCCTGGCGGAAAAGGAGGCCAAACGCCGCCTGCCGCACGATGATTTTGGCGAGGGACTCCGCGTGGTTGTACCGACTGCAGCTTACCTGCTCGCGATGAAACTCCGCGCCTGTCGGCCACCCTTGCCAGGCTATGCCGGCGACTACGGCGACATCCGGTTCATGATTCGGAAAATGGGTATTAAGTCGGTCGAAGAGGCCGAGGCCATTCATGACAGGTATTTCCCACGCGATGCTCTTTCGGCGGAAGCCCGGGAGGTGGTCCGGGAGGCTCTTCGTCGCACGCAATGATCACACGTCCAAAATCCCTGAAGGAAGTCGCTGAGCGATCAACGTCGCTGACCGAGTTCGGTTTGAACCTTCGCGACTGGCTGCACCAACTGCGCCGGGCGTCGTCGCGCGCCCAGGTTTTGGCTGCAGTGGCCGACGAACCGCCGCGGCTGCGGGCTCGGTTCGCGCAGGGCAGGGCGGCCGACGCGTGGCTGGCTGCCTATGCCGAATACCTGGCCCAAAAGGTTCGCCGCGCCGCCCCCGCCTGGTCGTTCGCGCCCGGACGCATCGCCCTTGATCCTGTCTTCGACGAAAGCAGCGACAGTCCGTTGCTGCGTGCGCTTGCCCTTGCTCATGCCCCCGCGGCTTTCAAGCGTCGCAACCTGTTCACCCCCTCGGTGGATCTCCCCCTGCGCCTGCGTGCCGGCCGACCCGCGAAGACGCTCGACGAAAAGCGAAAAACCAACGCCGAGCGTCAGCGCCGCTTCCGAAAAGCCCGTGCCGCTGAACTTGCCCTCTTGCGAAAACAGTCGCCTCGCAACCGAGCAACGGCCGGCACCCGGTAGGTGCTGCGCTCCGCCGAACTCCGCGACGGTTTCATCACCATCCACTCCGCCTTCTCCCTAGCTAAATCCGCCGCCCTCTCGGGTCTGCTCAGGTGAGGGGATTTGATCCACAGAGCCGTGGCGTAAGCGGACGTCGGCTCCGATCCAGTCTCACTCAGCGACTCAGAGTCGCAGAGCACTGACCTCTGATATCCGACCTCCGACTTCCGACCTCCGCCCAATCGACCAATGACTCCTGCTCCGATCCAGGCTCACGCAGAGACTCAGAGTCGCAGAGAAAACGGTCCTCTGATTTCCGACCTCCGACCTCCGACCTCCGACATCCGCCCTCCGACTTCCGACCTCCGATCTCCGCCGTTCACCTCCGGAAGAACGACAACGGGATCGCCTCGGCCATTGCCTGATACCCGGCGTCATTCGGATGGAGATGATCGCCACTGTCGTAGGCCGGGAGGAAATTCTCAGGGTGGGCGGGGTCGCGCGTGACCTTGTCGAAATCCACATAGCCGTCGAGCAGCGGCGTCGTCCGTATCCAAGCGTTGTACCCCTGCCGGATCTTTTCGGTCTCGGCGGTGTAATACCCGCGCTTCGCGCCGCCGTCGGGCGTGAGCGTCGCGCCGTAGAGCTTGAGTCCCATCTCGTGAGCCCGCTCGGCGAGTTGCGCCAGTCCGGCGATGAGTTCCTCGGAGCGGAGGCTGCCGGGCGCGGCGTGGCCGATGTCGTTGATGCCCTCGAGGACGATCACCGTGCGGACACCCGGCTGGGCCAGGACGTCGCGGTCGAAACGGGACAGCGCGCTCACGCCGGAGCTGGGCGCCGCGTCATGAATCAGCTGGTTGCCGCTGATCCCCGCGTCCACCACCGAGAGGTCGGTGATGCCTGCGGCCTGCAGCCGGCGAAAGAGATCGTTCGGCCAGCGGCGATTGGCGTTCACGGTCGAGTGCACGCCGTCGGTGATCGAATCGCCGAAGGCGACCACCGTCCCCGCCGAGACAGGCGCGCTCACGTCGACCCCCGCCAGAAAGGCCCAGCGCGGAAACGGCGTCCCGCCACCGGGTCCCGGCCAGGCCGCGGACCGGGTCTGGTCGCCGGGTTCCTGATACGAGATCTGGCTCGCGGCGTAATGGATCGCCGCCGCGTCCACCGGCCCCTCGACATACAGACTGATCGCGAGGTCCGAGTCCGCCGGAACAGTCATGGCGACCGGGTCCGTCACCACCACCGCATTGGGCGGAATCGTGAACGACGCCTTCCCCGCGAAGGTCAACGGACGAAGCGTCCCGGACCGCGACAGAACGCTCGCCGAAACGATGCGCACCGGCACCGTCCCGAAGGCCGTGGCGAGGCGCACCCGCACTTCCGAGCCGCCCAGACTCGTGTGAACGATTTCCCGAAGCGTCGCGTCGTGCAAAACGAAGTGATCTCGCACCCGCTCCCGCTCCGTCGCCCGCGGAAGCGAGGGGCTTGTGCACCAGGTAGCAACCCAATGCTCGGGCGCCGCCGCGCTCGGGCCGGCAAACACCGGCGTCGTGAACAACACGCCCGCCGCGACCATCGACACGAGGCCTCTGCGGCCGGTAAACACAGCGAGAATACGGGATTTCCAAGTGGGGTTCATCATTCGAGTGGGAGACTCTGCGTTGAAGGGTGGGGGCATGCCGCCGAAAACCAGCCACCTGGTTCCCCGCGACGCCAGAACTGAAAGTCCGAAGCTACCGAGCCCCCGGCATGTCAGGCAATCGCCTCCCCATTCGGAGAGTCCGACACCCGAATGAATTGGCCCAGGCCCACCAGCCTGCTCCACCAAAGCGAGTCAGCGCTGCGCTGATGAAGGCCAAGACCGCGAATATTGAGGTTCGCCCCCTTCGGATTGGCCCAGTTCACGAACCGTTCGGATCTTCCGGTGGATATTTCGCTGTGGTCCCAAGGCAGGTCCTGCGATATCTTCCACTTCCCGTAGCGGCCTTTTTAGGGTCCCGGCGGTTCTCTCCGGTCGATTTCCTGTCAGGTTCGGACCCGTTTCGACCACTTATGAGGGAAATGACAACACTCTCCCTATCCACCACCGAGTGCGACGACACTGAACTCGTCGAAAAGAGTCTGGCGGGCGATCGCGAGGCCTTCGGCCAGATTGTGACACGTTATCATTCGCTCGTCTGCGCGCTCGCTTACAGCGCCACGGGCAGCCGCGCCCGGAGCGAAGACCTCGCACAGGACGCGTTTGTCGAAGCCTGGGGAAAGCTGCGTGATCTGCGCGATCCCAGCCGGCTTTGTTCGTGGCTCTGCGGCATCACTCGCAACATGATCCATGGCGAACGTCGGCGTCTGGGCCGGCAACCCGCCCACGGCGCAACGCCGCTCGCCGATTCCCTGGAGTTGCCCTCCGCCGACCCGCAGCCCACAGCCCAGGCAATCAGCAATGAGGAGATGGGCATCCTCTGGCGAGAGGTGGGACGCCTGCCCGAGATTTATCGCGAGCCCTTGGTTCTCTATTACCGTGATCACAAGTCGGTGAAGCACGTGGCCGAGGCGCTCAATCTAAGCCCGGAAGCGGTCATGCAGCGGCTGAGTCGGGGACGTCAGCAACTGCAGGAGCGCATGCTGGAATTCATCGAGTCCGCCCTCCTGCGCAGCAATCCAGGTCCGCAGTTCATGCACGGGGTTCAAGCGGCCCTCCCCCTCCTCGGCATTACGGGACCTGCGATCGCCCTCGGTGCCGCCAAGGGCGGTGTCGCCGCCAAAACCGGTCTGCTCGGCTTTCTCACCGTTTGGATCGCGCCCATGCTCGGCTTCTTTGCGGC
The DNA here is from genome assembly GCA_027310745.1 of Opitutaceae bacterium. GTDB lineage: Bacteria > Verrucomicrobiota > Verrucomicrobiia > Opitutales > Opitutaceae > MWDT01. The sequence goes on from DAIDAF010000009.1 coordinate 72,730, forward strand.
CATCGGCATGTCGTGGTCCGAAGTCACCCAGGCGTCCACGAAACAGGAGCGAAGTTTTGTCGTCCGCTGGACCATCGTCCTCTGGCTCTGTGTGGGCCTCTTCTTGGTCGCAATGCCCTGCGTCAGCTCGCTGGTTCGCCTGAAGGGTTTGGATCGCCGCGGAGACTGGTTGGCCACGGCTCCGATGGTCGCACTTTGGTTCGTGTTCGCGATGGTTTCGGTCTCCCTGATCGTGTTTCTGATCCGCGGGAAGACGGCGCTCCGGCGCCAGTTGATCGCCGAGGGCTTCGTCAAGCCCTCCCCGACACCACCCGCCTCGCTGGGCAAGCGGATCGCGGTCACTGCGGGATTCCTGACTGCGGTCTTCTGGTCTCTGATCTTCCTGGCGTGGCAGTCCGGCGACCGAGCCGTGTCGCTCGGAATCACAGGCGTGGTTTTCCTCCTCGGAGCCGCCCCTTTCTTGCTCATGCGGCACAGGCCCGCCTCCATGGACGAAACCAAGGCGGGCAACCTCTACGTTTCCTTCTGCGGACTGGTCTTTCTGGCGATCTTGAATTGGCGCCTCGATGTGTGGCTTGCACCCATTCACCACGTCGACCTCGGCACCATGCGGCAGCTGCTTCCCATGGGGATTATCCATGGTCTCTCCTGCGCAGCGATTGCGTGGACCGCCGCTCTGGTGTTTGTCACCCGCCCGATCGACAAACCCTAGATCGGTCGACCGAAGGCTCCCGTTGGGGGATCAGAATGCGAAACCGTATCAACCTGGCTTCGGCGATTGTCTCAAACAGCGGGTGACGAAGAGACCGAGTGTGTTGGCCCTACCACCGGGTGAACGAGGTCGATCCAACTCCGGCCGGCCGCCGGGGGCGGGCCTTCCTGTATGAGGTCCCGAAACGATGAGAACGACCTTTCCCCGTATTCCACTCGGGAGTGGGGGAAGTGGCAGGTCCATTCGGAGAGTCCGACACCCGAATCAAGTGGCCCAGACCCCGGCCCACCAGTCCGCGTCCGCGATGAAAACCAAGACCACAAACATAAAGGTTTTCGCCCTAGGATCGGCCGCGTCGCCGGAGAAACCACCGCAGCTTCCTCCCAACCTGTACGATCATGAGTTGAGGCTTCTTCCCTTGGATCGGCCCCGAAAGAGGGGGGGGCGACCGGAAAGACGGGTTGACAGGATAATTGAGCTGTGCATATACACACGCATGTCCAAGAAGCTCGATTTCTCTGCCCGTCAGAATTGCGTGTGTTTCAATCTCCGCCGAGTCGCTCGGGTGGTGACGCAATTTTTCGATGCGGAGATTCGCCGACACGGGATGCGCAGCACCCAGGGGGCGCTTCTTTCGGCGTTACACGCCACCGGCCCTTCGACGATGGCCGATCTGAGCGAAATCCTCGCCATGGAGCGTACGACGCTATTGCGGAATCTCCGTCCGTTGAAGCGGGCCGGCTTGGTGTCCATCGAAAGGGGCGGGCATGGCGGTTCAGTGGAACTGTCGCTCACTGCGAAAGGCCGCAAGCAGATCGAAAAACTCACACCCGCGTGGGAGTCTGCTCAGCGTGCCGCAGTCCAGGTGCTCGGAGAAGAACGTTGGACCGCTCTGATTGCCGACCTCGATAAGGTCGCAACCGCTCTGAGAAACTGAAAACCCCGTCCCAAGGGAGCGACATAAACATAGTGTGCAGATGCACACCTAGCCGTCCCGGCTCAACCTTCCTTTGTGAACTTACTCCGCTGCGACGCTCGCCGTCGCCACACCGAAACCACCGCACTGACACAACACATCATGTCCCGAGAAAATCCGATCCAAGCCAACCGGTCGCAGCCTCTTCACACCGGCGATACGTGCTTGTCACGCCCGTTTCATCAAGAGACCGCTTCACCGAATCCCAGCGGAAAATCCTGGGTGCTCGTCACGGGAGCTTCGAGCGGCTTCGGCGAGGAATTCGCGCGGCAATATGCCGAACAAGGGCACTCGCTCGTTTTGGTCGCCCGTCGTTTGGACCGGCTTCAGGTGTTGGCCGAGACGCTCCGCCGGCGGCACGGCGTCGAAGTCGTGGTCGAGCAGGTCGATCTTTCCGACATCACGGCGGTGGTGCGATTGCATGAACGACTCGATGCCAAAGGAATTGAAGTCGACGTGCTGATCAACAACGCGGGCCACGGTCTGCAAGGTCCGTTTGCCGAGACCCCACTCGATGCAGCGCTCGCGATGGTGCAGTTGGACATCGCAAGTCTGACGGCGGTCACTCACGTCTTCGCACAGGACATGCGCAAGCGGCGCCGGGGGAAGATCCTGCTTGTCGCGAGCATGTTGGCGTATCAGGGCGTGGAGCGCTTTGCGGTCTATGCGGCCGCGAAAGCCTATGTGCTGCGCCTGGGTGAAGCGCTCCACCGGGAATTCAAACGCGAGGGGATCACGGTAACCACCGTCTGCCCGGGCGCCTCTGAGACGGGCTTTGCGGCGGCGTCGAAGATGAAAATCACGCCCATCCTAAAGCCTCTGATGATGAAGCCGGCACCTGTCGTCCGGACAGCGATACGTGCACTGAGGAATGGACGGATGAGTGTCGTCCCCGGATTCGGCAACAAATTCCTCGTGGCGTTCACCTGGGCGACCCCGCGATGGCTGCACCAAGCCGCCATGTCGCAGGCGATGAACGGATGAGTCCCGCATCGAGCATCAATTCGGCCTGTTCATGAACCCAAATTCTCTCGTTTCCTTCTGTCGCCGTCCACAGGCGTGCGGCGACACCACCAACGCGACGCCGGCTGACTCGTCGCGAATTTCACGCCTCGCGCTGGGCGGAGGGCTGGTGGCGGTGATGCTGCTGGCAGGATGTGCTCTGCCAGCGGTGGGCCCGGACTATCACCGCCCCGAAACTCCGATGGCGGCGTCCTACCGAGCGACGTCCAATCAACGACTCACGGTCAAGGGTCGGGTGGAGCGAGAGTGGTGGCGGGACTTCGGCGATCAGGAGCTCGATCGGTTGATCGAGGAAGCGCTGAAGCAAAATCAGGACCTCAAGGTCGCACTGGCGCGCGTGGAGCAGGCGCGCGCGCTCACCGGCGCGGCACGTGCCTCTTATCTCCCCGCTGTCGGCGCAACGGGTATGGTCTCGCGTGAGCAGACTTCCGAGACGACGACCAACCGTTTTCCGAACAGCCTCACCACAACCTATCGACTACCGCTCACGCTGTCGTGGGAGCTGGATCTGTTCGGACGCGTACGCCGGCTCAACGAAAGCGCGCAGGCCAATTTGGCCGCGACCCGGGATCTGGCCGATGCCATGCGTCTTGCCGTTACGGCCGAAACAGCGTCGACCTACTTTGCGCTTACCGCGACCGACGACGAAGCCCGCATCGTCGCGAACATGCTCAAACTCCAGACCGAGATGCTGTCCCTCGTGGAGGCACGGCGCGATGCGGGTGGCGCGAGCGACCTCGCTGTCGAGCAGGCCAGGATCGCCGTTTCCACCGCCGAGGCCGATGTGGCCGCGGTCGCGGATCGTCGCACCGCGCTGAAAGACGGATTGGCCGTTTTGCTCGGCCGGCCGGCCCCGGCGTTCGAGGTCGACCCGCGCACGCCGGTCAATGTATCGCTTCCCCCTATTCCCGTCGGTTTGCCGAGCGAGTTGCTGCTGCGTCGGCCCGATCTGGCCGCTGCGGAAAACCACCTGCGCGCAGCCAACGCCCAAATCGGCGTGGCAAAGGCCGCCTTCTTTCCGGCGATTTCGCTGACGGGCAGCGCGGGCTTCGCAAGCGCCCAACTTGGCGACCTCCTTCTGCACGATAGTCGGGCGTGGGCGCTCACCCCGAGCATCTATCTTCCGCTGTTCCAAGGCGGACGAATTCGCGCCAACTACCAACGCAGCCAAGCCGCTTACGAGCAAGCGCTCGCGGGCTATCGGCAAGACGTGCTGACGGCCTTGGGCGAAGTTCAGGACGCGTTGAGCGCATCGCAGCTCGTGTCGGAGCAGTCCGACGCTATCAGGCGCGCCGTCGCCAGTGCGTGCCGAGTCAGGAAGCTCGCCGAAGAGAGATACCTCGCCGGCGGAACGAGCTACCTCCAGGTGATCGAGGCGCAGCGCACCGTCCTGACGGTGGAGCGCAGCGCTGCGGCGTTGGCAGGGCAGCGTTTGATCACCCGGGTCGCGCTCATTCGCGCGCTCGGCGGCGGATGGAAAAATCCCTCCGCGAAGGTGGCCTCACTTCAACCGTAATTTCCGACCGAATTTAGATTATGAACATCTGTACCCATACCTATCCTCCGAAACCTGCTCACGCCCGACGGGCGCCTTTCAGCCGAACGCGGCTGGGTCGTCACGGGTCGCTCTTTGCATTGGGCGCCGTCGCCGGCTTCGGGTTGCTCGGCTGCAGCCGCGGCGTGTCGAAGGCCGGCGCACCCGTAGCGCCATTGGTCCATGTGGTGAAGATCGACACGGCTCATCCCACCTGGTCTTCGGAGCGCAACTACACCGGTGTCGTCCGCGCCCGCTTCGAGAGCAATTTGAGCTTTCGTGTCGCGGGAAAGGTCGTCGAGCGACTGGTGAACGCCGGCGATGCGGTGAAAAAGGGGCAACCCTTGCTGAAGCTCGATCCGACCGACTACCAACTCGCGCTGCAAGCCGCACAAGCCATTCAGGAACAGGCGAGCCTCGAGCTCAAACGTGCGCGTGTTCTGGTGGAAAAGCGCGCCGAGTCGCACGACGTGTTGGAGCGCGCGGCCGCCGCAGCAACCAGCAGTGCCGCGCAGGCGAAGTTGGCCGCGGATCAGGTGGGTTATACGACGCTGTATGCGGACTCCAATGGTGTCGTCACGACTACCTTGGCCGATCCCGGTCAGGTCGTTGCTGCAGGTCAGCCGGTGGCCGTGTTCGCACGGGATGGTGCGCGCGAAGCTGCAGTCGATATTCCCGAGGGTTCGTTGGAGGAAATTCGCCAGGGTGAGGCGACGGCGCGACTCTATCTGAACCCGGCGGTAACCGTGCCGGCGAAGTTGCGCGAAATTTCGGGGGTCGCCGATCCTGTGTCACGCACCTATCGGGCTCGTTATGTCCTTGAAGGCGACCCTGCGCAGTTTCCGCTCGGCGCCACGGTCACGGTTTGCGTTGCCGGCCCCGGAGACGCGACGCGGCCGATGGTGGAGATTCCGCTCGGCAGCTTGATCGATCATGGTGATGGCGCGGCGGTGTGGGTCGTCGACCCAAAGACTTCGACGGTGCATAGGCGCGCGGTCTCGATCGCGAAACTTGGGACGGAGACCGCGCTCGTCAGTCGCGGGCTGGCGCACGGCGACATTGTCGTGGCGCTCGGTGCCCAACTCCTGAATGCAGGCGAAGCCGTGCGTATGGAGACGTTTTCTTCGAAGGGGGCCAAATGAGCCGCTTCAATCTCTCCGCTCTGGCGGTCCGGGAGCGGGCCATCACCTTGTTTTTTCTCATCGCGATCGCGGGCGCCGGTGTGCTCGCGTTTAACAAGCTCGGGCGCGCTGAGGATCCGACTTTTGTGGTGAAAGTCATGACCGTTACGGCCGTGTGGCCGGGCGCCACCGCTCAGGAAATGCAGAACGAAGTGGCGGATCGCCTGGAGAAACGCCTGCAGGAGCTCGAGCACTACGACCGGGCGGAGACGACCTCTCGTCCCGGTTTGATGACGATGAAGGTTTACCTGAAGGATAACACGCCTCCTGCCGACGTGCCCGAACAGTTCTATCAGGTTCGGAAAAAGCTCACCGACGAAGCGCGGTTTTTGCCGCATGGCGTCCTCGGACCCATCTTCAATGACGAATATTCCGATGTCTTCTTCTCCCTCTACGCGCTCAAGGCTTCTGATCTCCCGCAACGCGACTTGGTGCAGGAGGCCGAACGCCTGCGCCAGCGGCTGACCCGCGTGGCAGGCGTGCAGAAGGTGAAGATTCTCGGCGAGCAGGATCAAAAGATCTATGTCGATATCTCGTATCGGCGGCTCGCGACGCTTGGTTTGAGCGCCCAGTCCCTGTTCAGCGCCATCGCGAAGCACAATGACGTCACTCCGTCCGGCTTCGTCGAGGCCGATGGGCCGCGCGTCTACCTTCGGGTCGATGGCGCCATCTCGGATGTGGATTCGATCAAATCCATACCTCTGGCGGTGCCCGGCAGGACGTTGACCGTCGGAGACGTGGCCGACGTCCACAGGGGCTACGAGGACCCGCCCACCTACGTGATCCACGAAGGTGGTGAACCCGCCCTGATTTTGGGTGTGGTGATGCACAAGCGCTACAATGGCCTCACCCTTGGCAAGGATCTCGCGACGGAAGTCAGCCGCCTGCAGGCGAAGCTTCCCGCGGGTATCACCCTCACGCATATTTCCGACCAGGCCTCGGTCATCAAGGAGGCCATTCACGAATTCATGGTGAAGTTCTTCACCGCGCTTGGGGTCGTGATTCTGGTCAGTCTGCTCACTCTGGGCTTTCGCGTCGGGATCGTGGTGGCGGCGTCTGTTCCGCTCACGCTTGCCGCGGTATTCCTGATCATGCTCGTGACCGGACGGGAATTCGACCGCATCACCCTGGGTGCGCTGATTCTGTCACTCGGTCTTCTGGTCGACGACGCAATCATCGCGATCGAAACGATGGTCGTTAAGTTGGAGGAAGGGTGGGACCGTGTGAAGGCGGCGAGCTTCGCCTGGACGTCCACGGCGGCACCGATGCTCACGGGAACGCTCGTCACGATCGCCGGCTTTCTTCCGGTGGGCTTCGCTCGCTCCACGGCTGGCGAATACGCGGGCAACATCTTCTGGATCGTGGCCTTTTCGCTACTGGTGTCCTGGTTCGTCGCCGTAATTTTCATTCCCTACCTGGGTGTGAAACTCCTGCCAAACATTCCGGTGAAGGTTGGCGGCCACCACTCAATCTACGGCACGAAGAACTACGAACGGTTTCGTCGTCTCATCCGCGCCTGTGTGAACCACAAATGGCTGACCTTGGGAATCACCGCGGGACTCTTTGGCGCCGCGGTGTTTGGTATGACGATTGTTAAGAAACAATTCTTCCCCAATTCGGACCGCACGGAGTTGACCCTTGAGATCAATCTCCCCGACGGGTCGGCGTTCGCGAAGACCGAGCGCACGGTTCATCACATCGAGCAGGCCATGCTTGCGTTGCCCGAAGCGAAGCACGTGACGAGTTACATTGGAGCGGGTGCACCACGGTTCTTCATGTCGCTCGATTCGGCCCTGCCCAATCCTGGATTCGCCCAAGTGGTCATCCAGACCAGGAGCCCGAAGGAGCGCGACATCCTCAAGAGGAAGATTCGCGCGATGGTGGCCGACGGACGTTTCCCGGAGGCCCGCGTGCGCGTCACGCAGTTTTTGTTCGGGCCGCCGGTGCCTTATCCCGTACTTTTCCGCGTGACCGGCGACAATCTGAATGAAATCCGTCGCATCGCGAACGATGTCCGGAAAGTCATGGAGAAAAATCCGCATCTCCGCGACGTGCATCTGGACTGGGGAGACAAGACGCCCATGCTGCATCTTGCTTTCGACGAAGAACGTTTGCACCTGCTCGGGCTGAATCCCCAGGACGTTGCGCTCCAGCTTCAGGCGATCCTCCAGGGTGCAACGGTGTCGCAGGTGCGCAGCGGCACTCGCATCGTCGATGTCGTGGTCAGAAGCCCGAAGCTCGAACGGGACGGTCTCGGCGCGCTTGGTGACGTGATCGTTCGCAACGATCAAGGGCGCTCGATTCCTCTGAGGCAGATTGCCCGCATCGAACCTCGGATGGAAAATGCCGTCCTGAAGCGCTACAACAGGGAACTCTACATCGCCGTCGAAGGCGACGTGGTGGACGGAGTGCAACCGCCCGACGTGACGGCCGAGGTGCTACCTCAGCTCGCAACGCTCAAATCCCACCTTCCGGACGGCTACCGGATCGACACCGGTGGCTCGGTCGAAGAAAGCGCCAAAGCCAACAAGGCACTGGTGCAGCTGTTTCCCGTCATGATCCTCATCACGCTGGCGTTGATCATGATTCAAGTGCGCTCATTCTCGGCGATGTTCATGGTCTTTGCCACTGGCCCGCTGGGTCTGGTGGGCGCCGTCCCAACATTGATTCTTTTCAACCAGGCATTCGGCTTCAATGCGATCCTTGGCCTGATCGGGCTCTCGGGTATCCTGATTCGAAATACGCTTATCCTGATCGATCAGATCCAGCACGACAAGGCGGCCGGCCTTTCGGACTACGAGGCGATCATCGAATCCACGGTGCGACGTGCCCGTCCCGTGGTGCTCACGGCCGTCGCGGCTATGCTGGCCTTCATTCCCCTGACGCAGTCGTCGTTCTGGGGCGCGCTGGCCTTTGTGCTGATAGGCGGCGTCGGCGCGGGCACGTTGCTCACGCTCCTGTTCCTGCCCGCCCTCTACGCCATCTGGTTCAAGGTGAAACAACCCGCCCACTACAATCCCCACGAAATCATATCCGCGTAAGTGCATCCCCAAGTCATTACACTATGAGCCTCCTCGTGAAATGAATCATCCGGAAATCGGCCGGCCGCTGTCTGCGGATTCGGCCGATCCGAAGGGGACGAACCGGGTATTGGCGCAGGCTAGGGTTGGCTCCAGCGACGTATCCGGATGGGTGCGGGGTCAGGCCCGCGAGCGTATGCCGGGCGACCGTATTTTGACTTTGCCGAAACGTCGGACCCTGCACCGTTCGCGGTGCAGCACGGTTGGGTGCCTCGGGGGACGGACGGCTTTACCGACCGTCCTGCGGGCCGTCTATCGCCGGGCTTCCTTCACCAACGCCTCCGCGGCGTTGCCGGCGACCACCCAGTTGGCCGATCCGGCAACCACCGCTTCGTCCTCGAACCAGAGGTATCCGAAATTATCAATACACTCCGGGAAATCCGGCTTGATGATCACGTATCCAGGAATCACCGCGCCTGGGATGTACGAGTTGTCCGCCCGATTGTTGCTGTAAGTCATCAGCTTCGAGACCGTGCCGACGCCCGCGACGTACGAGGTGCTGGAGACCGGATGCGTGCCGAGGATGTAGTTCACCGCGCGTAGTGTGTACTTCGGGCTCACCAGATCCGGAAACGCCTCGTGCAGGAAGTACATGCGCACCGCCATGTCCACCACTGCCCCCGAGCCGCCCCAGGGCCGCAGGCTCGGCGGGACGCCGAAGGGCGTGGCCGCCAGCTGACGATCCAGGTCCGCCACGTAGGTCTTCACCGCCTCCCGCATCTGCGCCTTCGCGCCGGGGTCCAGGTAGGGGAGGGCCCTGACCGCCGTCCAGCCGTCCCGGCCGATCTCCCGCGGGGTGATCATCCGGGGAAACAACGCCTGCAGTCGGGACCGGTAGGGCTCGGCGCCGTGGGTGGCGATCGTCAGCTCCAGCGCCGCCGGCCATTCCAGCGCGGCGGCAAAATCAGCCCGGTCCGGGCCGGCGGCTGGAGCGACGGTCGCGGCGGGTTTCTTCGGAGCGCTCCCGGGCACCACGCCCTCGGACGCCGCCAGCACGCTGCTCGCCGGGGCGTTTCCGCCGAAATGCCAGCCCGGCGGCGTCTTGGTCGGGTGAAGCTTCTCGTCGTTCCATGCCTTGATCGCCGTCGCTAGGCAGTCCTTGGCGGTCGCATCGTCCCAGCCCTTCAACACGTCCGCCGCCGCCGCCAGCGCCGCGATGGCGTTCCACTGGAAGTAGGGCGTGTTGGTCGTGAAAATCCAGCGGTCGTCCGGCTTGCCGGAATAATCGCCCCGGACTTCGTTCGGCCCCAGCTTCGGGTCGTAGATCCGGCCGTCGGTCTTCGACGCCCCGTCGCCGATCTGCGTGTACTGACGCAGGTCCGGCTCGTGCGTGCCGCGGATCGCGTGGCCGATGTTGTGAAACTGCGCCAGGATGTAGAGCGCCCCGTGTTTCACCTGCTCCACCGCGTCGGGCACGCCGTCGGGACGGTGCATCTCGACCTCCCTCGTGGTCTCGTTCACCGTCAGTTCGTCGTAGTTGAGGTGAAATTCCCGATACGCCAGGGCGAGGCTCTGGATCACCTTGAGTTGCGCGGGCTCCTCCAGGTCGAAGTCGCCCGCATCGTACCAGCCGCCCACGTTCATCCCGGGGATGTGATCGCCGCCCTTGTACTTCCCGTCCGTCGCCGTCGCCTGGTTCCATCCGTCGAACTGCTCGCCGACCACCGGCGCCATGCGGCCGTCGTCCATGTGCGAAACGCCGTGCCACATGTGATAGGCTTCGCGAACCGATACGTGATCCATCTGCACCGCGAGGTGGTGGTCCAGGCTTGGCTTCCAGATGTTCGCGTAAACGTTCTTGCCGATGGGGAAGACGGCGGTGCGCCGGCCCGCGTACTCGATGACGTACAGGCCCGGGTCGTTGACCGGCGTGAAATCGAACTTCGAATACACATACCGCAGCCAGGGCACCGCGGGCGTGATCGGCCCCTCGAACACCGGCTTGTACGATCCGTCGGCCATCAGGCGCAGCACTTGGGCGGTCTTCGGGCCGCGGAAATGCGGATCGAGCTCGATCACCGCCACCTTCGAAAACCCCGGCGCGTAGCCGACCTGGCTGTGTGCGATCATCGGCGGCCGCGTCCAGTTCGGGATCACGTCCGGCCGGATGTGCCACACGATGGCGTCCGTCGTCTTCCCCGCGGGGATCAGCGACCGCAGCACGAACCAGCCGTTCTGCGCGCGGTCGCGTCCGTCGAACAGCATCAGGTCGGCGGTCTCCGACATGACGCTCACCCGCGCCAGCTTGTCGTCGACGCCCAGCGTCATCGTCCTGCCCTCGGCGAACGGCAGCGGCTGCGTGTAGCCCTTGGCCTTGTCCCAGGCCTCCAGGTAGTACGCCTTCTTCGGCTCATCGGCCAGCGGCAGCACCTTGATCATCGGATCCTCGGGTGTGCGCGGGAAGATGCCGGCGTGGGTGCCGTCGACGAGGTAGGCCTTGCCCATGTAGATCGAGGGAAGGAATTCCAGATTGAAGCCCGCGCGCCCGACGAGCTCCTGCGGCAGCGGCTTGTCGAGATTCACGCTCACCCGGATCCCGCCGGGTTCGGCCGAGACCACGAGGGTGTAGCTCAGCCCGAAGGACGGAAACGCGAGATCCGCGGAGAGCCGGTTGTGGGCCTCGTCGATGTGGCGCCCCTTGAGCGTGGCCACCAGATCCCATTGCTCCGGTGTGGGCATCAGCCGCACGTCCCCGTTGGTGGCGATCCGCTGGTCGTGGAGGATGAGCTGCATCGCCGCGTCCTTCTGATCCACGAAGACCGGGTGGTAGGTGTTGTCGTAGAGGAAGACACTGAACCCGCGGGCATTGAGGTAATCCTGGTCCTTCACCGTCAGGGCCAGCTCGGCGCCAAACACTCTCGAGCCAAAAACAACCGCCAGCAGCACACACACGCGGAAAGGGGTAAACATGAGCCCGCATTAACCGCTTCCCGGCCCCCGACTCAACGCCCCGTTCACTCAAAAACAGTCGACGTTGAGTGAGAGGGAAGGGGGCGCGTCAGGGCGTCCACGGCGGAACCCCAACAGACCGGGTCACCTGCCCAATCCTATGCCGCCCGGGTCAGCCGCATCCGCCCTAAAATCCGACCAGCCGACCACAAACAGCAAGGTTTGACCCCCTAGCCCGGTTATTGCACTGGTGTCCAAAACAGGTTTGAAAAAGATGGAGCCGCGGGGGCGAGGATGAAGAATTGAGGTGTGAAAAAACAAAACACCATCCAAGCCAGCGCGGCCGACATGAGGCCTAGATGTGCAAGCCTGTTTAGCCAAATCCTAAATCTGATAGATCGAAGAGCATTCGAAGAGGCAGTGGAGAGGACCGGCTCGCAGAAACGCAGCAAGGGATTTGGGAGTTGGGATCAGTTTGTGGCGATGATGTTCTGTCAGTTGGCGCAGGCCAAATCCCTGCGTGAAATCGAGGAGGGTTTGGCCTGTTGCGAGGGCAAGTTGCGGCACTTGGGAGTGGAGTCATCCCCGGCGCGATCGACCTTGAGTTACGCCAACAAGACCAGGCCCGCGGCCCTCTTTGAGGAAGTGTTCTATATCATGCTCAAGAAATGCCAGGAACTGGCAGGCAGACACCGCTTCAACTTTGACAGCCCGCTTTTGAGTCTGGATTCCACGGTGATCGATTTATGCGCCGGCATGTTCGATTGGGCGCGATTCAGAAGGGCCAAAGGGGCTGTGAAACTGCATCTGCTGCTGGACCACGATGGATACCTGCCGGTGTTTGCCCATATCAGCGAGGGCAAGGTTGCGGATGTCAGTGTAGCGCAAGGACTGATACTGCCTCCTGGCAGCATCGTGGTCATCGACAGAGGCTACATTGACTACCGGCTTTTTGAGTGCTGGAGCGAGGAGAAGATCGGCTTTGTTACCCGGCTAAAAAGTAATGCGGAATACTTTTATATGGGCGAGCCCCGCACGGCAGAGGAGGGGCTTGTGCGACTGGATGCGCAGATAGAGTTTCAGGCACTCACAGCAGGGCGGACCATCTTCGGCCGATATCGATTGGTGCGCATCTGGCGGGAAGATAAACAGCAGACGATGGATCTGTTGACCAACCTCATGGACCTGCCTGCGGAAATGATCGCAGCCATCTACAAAGAGCGCTGGCAGATCGAGCTGTTCTTCAAGGCGATCAAACAGAACCTCAGAATAAAGACCTTCGTTGGGACTTCCGCCAATGCAGTGCATATCCAGATTTGGACAGCACTCACCTCGATCCTGTTGGTGAAGTATCTTCAGTTCCGCTCACGCTGCGCTTGGGCTCTCTCACACATGGTCGCTCTTCTGCGCTGGAACCTGTTTACATATCGCGACCTTTGGACTTGGTTGGAGCGCCCCTTTGACACGCCCCCCGAACGACCGCCCGAACCGCAACGTGAGTTCTGTTTTGGATAGCAGCCCAACCGACCAACCTTGTTTCCGTCCTCCAACTTCACTCAGAGCGAAACCAACCTCAAAAACCGCCTTTTAACCCCTGTTTTGGACACCAGTG
>DAIDAF010000021.1:0-39731 GCA_027310745.1 Opitutaceae bacterium
GGCCCGACTCGCGCCCTGGAGGTTTCGGATTCCGAAACCTCCACCCGATCCCCGCGAGCGGTCAGGCCCGCTCGTCAACGGCGGTGCCAGGTCACCGCACTCCACATCCATCCAACCGCCGCCCAACTTCGGGGGCGGAAATCCCTTCCGCGTGTCGGTGTGGAACGAGCTGACCTCTGCCAGCGATCGCGCGTCTTACGCATCCGACCTGTCGTTCTAGGCGCCCAGCCTCCGTCGTCGCGATACGGAGACGATCCCAATCCGGGCCGGGCGGCCGAGCCGTCCGGCGCGCCTAAAGTTTCAACGCGCGCCAGCCGTAGGGCGGGAGCTTCACCACACCCGCGGGCACTGCGCTGCCAGACAGCGCGTCGACCGCAGGCCCCGGGAGCGTGATCTCGCCGCCACGGCCGTCCATGTTCACCGCAATCCACAGGCGCGTTCCATCGCCCATCACCCGCGGGCACACGATCGTGCCATCCGTCGTGCGATAACGTTCGGTGACGCCCGCCTGCGCGGCATAGTGGTCGATCACCCGCAGGAGCAGCGCGCGTCCCGCCGCACCCTCCGGCTGCGCGGCGATCACCACGATCGCGCCGGCGCCCAGCCTGCGCTCGGTGATGAAGCCGAGGCCCGAGGCCCACTCGCCGCCAATGGTTCCCACCTGCCGGGTGTCCGGCGAGGCCGGCTTCAGCACGGAACACCAGCCGCCCAGCGTCGCCTTGAGACCGAACGCCTCGCCCGTGCCACCGGTATCCGAAATCGGATACGAATAGACGACGTCCACGCCCGCGAGCTTTCCGACCGCGCCGAGGCCGCCGTCGAGCGGCACGGTGTGTTCGGCGGTCCGTGTGCCGGTCACCGGTCCGCAGATCCAAATTCCGCCGCCGCGGACAAACTGCTCGATGCGGCCGAGAAATTCAGGACTGACGTAGGGCATGAGCGGCGTGACCAGCAGCTTGAGTCCGTCCAGTGAAGCCCCCTCAAACCTCACGCCGCGGTGCAGGCCCGCGTCGAGGAGGAGGTTGTGCCAGTCGGCGAAACCCGCCTCATAGTCGACCGGCTCGCCCCGGCGACCGCCGAGCGGTTCGGTCTGGAGCATCGCCCGTCCCAGGTCCGACCAGGTCACCGCCGCCTGCGCGGGCGCCGGACGGCTCGCAATCAGCAGCGGCTGCAGTTCGCGTCGGGCCTCGTCCACCTTCTTGACCTCGCCGTACCCGAGCGTGGGCTCATACCAGGCGCTCTCAATCGCGCTATGCGGCAGCTCCGCGCCCGTGCGCTGCTGACGCCACAGCCAGTAGCAAAACGACTCGCTTCCGAGCGCGTAGCAGGACACCGCCTCCGCCACCAGGAAGCCCGGAGGGTGCGTCGTCGCGTAGTTCACCAAAGACCCGTTGTGGATGGCGCTCGTCTCCATCACCCAGAACGGAAGCCCGGGTTTCGCACCGCGGAACAGATCGCAGTCGAGCACCAGGTTCTTCCACTGGTCCGCCGAGGGATAGTCGTCGAAGGAGGCAAAATCGAGATTCTGGCACATGCGCTCCACGTTGATCGAAAATCCGCGGGACATGTTGTGCGTGATGGGCGCATCGGAGTAGCGACGGATGATCGCGGACTGGTCGTCCATGAATTCCGCGATGCGCTCGCGCGAGCACATGCGGTAGGCGGTGCTCAGCGACGCGTTGTGCAGGAACGGCGTGCGCAGCGGCGCGGGCACCTGGTCGAAGGCCTGGTAGCGCTCGCTCCAAACCTCGGTTCCCCAGGCCGCGTTGAGCGCGTCGATGGTGCCGTAGCGCTTCGCAAGCCAGGCATGCCAGGCGCGGATCGACGACGGATTAAAATCCTCCGCGACGTGGCACTTCAGCTCGTTGTCGATCTGCCACGCGATCAAAGCCGGGTGGCGTCCAAGAGCCCTGGCCTCCGCCTCCACGATATGGAAGCACGCCGCGCGCACCGCCGGATCGTCGTAGGACGCATGCTGGCGGGCGCCGTGGATCATCACGTGCCCCTCCTGGTCCACGAAACACCGCTCCGGATGCTCATAGGTGAGCCAGATCGGGGGCGCAGCCGTGGGCGTGCACAGGACGACGCCGATCCCGGCGGCGTGAAGCTTGTCCATGACCCGGCGGAAGAAATCGAAGTTCGTGCGCCCCTCGTCGGGTTCCATCTTAGCCCACGCGAATTCGCCCATGCGCACGACGTTGATGCCGAGCTTCTTCATCTCGGTGATGTCGCGGTCGACGTCCTTTTCCGGCCAAAGCTCGGGATAGTAGGCGACGCCGTGATACAGCCGCGTGGCCGGCGGTGGCTCGGCCACAGCGGCCCGGCTCGGGCCGGCGGCAAAGCAGGCGAGCGCAGCGGTCGCCGCGGCGAGGACGGTTTTTCCAACCGGGGAACGAGGGGGCAGGTCTTTCATCGGAGGGGTCGTCCCCGGGGGTTCGGTGCCGGGGACGGTTCCAGCCAAGGCCCATGCCCGTGCGCCGGCCAACCCTTAGCCGGTCGGACCGTCCGGATGCGCGACGTTTGAGCCACTGCCGGGTGGGCTCATCGTCGCAGCGAGCGTTTCTCCACGCCTCTCCCCCAATGAAGTTATTCCTGACCCTGCTCGCGGCGGCACTCCTTGCCCCGGCTTGTCTGCCCGCAGCCCCTGCCCCCTCCGACACCGATGCGCGCAATCCCGCACCAAAGCCGCTTTACCGGGACCCGATTTTCGACGGAGCCGCCGACCCGATCGTGGTCTGGAATCCCCAAGTCCGACGCTGGTGGATGTTCTACACCAACCGCCGGGCCAACGCTCCCGGCCTGCCCGGCGTCACCTGGGTGCACGGCACGAAGATCGGCATCGCCCAATCCGCCGACGGCGGCACCACGTGGACCTACCTACGAACCGCCGACATCGACCTGCCGGTCTCGCTCGCGAGCGATCACCCGACCGAATGGGCGCCGGAGATCGCGACCTCGCGCGATGGCGTCCACCACCTCTTCCTCGCCGTCGTGCCGGGTATTTTTGCCGACTGGCATCATCCGCGAACCATCGTCCACCTGACCAGCACCGACCTCGTGCACTGGAGCCACGCCCAGGCGCTGCACCTCTCGTCGGACCGTGTGATCGACCCCTGCGTCCACGCGTTGCCGGACGGCACCTGGCGGCTGTGGTACAACAACGAGGCCGACCACAAATCCATCTATTATGCCGACAGCCCCGATCTGACGCACTGGACCGACCGTGGACGCTGCGAGGGCCTTGGCCACCGGCCCGGCGAGGGCCCCTTCATCTTCACGTGGAAGGGGCGCGACTGGATGCTGATCGACCACTGGCACGGGCTCGGCGTGTATTGGTCCACGGACTTCACGCACTGGTACGCCCAGCACGACGACCTTCTCGCGAAGCCGGGCCGGGGAGCCGACGACGGCGTGGTCGGCGGACATCCCGGCGTGGTGGTAAGCGGGGGACGCGCCTGGCTTTTCTATTTCACCCAACCCGGACGGACTCACCCTCCCCGTCCCGGAGAACAGGATACCGTCGCCTGGCGCCGGAGCTCCATCCAGGTGGTTGAGCTGCATGAGGCCGGGGGGCGCCTCAGCTGCGACCGGGATGCGCCGACCTACGTCGACCTCGAGCCACCGGCGGATCCCGATGCCCCGCGCGAATGATTCCGCCATGCGTGCCGCACTCCTGCTTTTTCTGACCTCCGTCGCGCTGACGCTCCGCGCCGCTCCCCTGCTCTCGCCCGAACCCAAGCCCGGCGATTTTCCACTCGTGAAGGAGGGCCGGGCGGCGGCGTTTCTGCTCGAACCGACCGCGGATCCCGCGGTGTCCCGCGCCGCGGACGACGTGCGGGGCGACATCGCATCGGTCGCCGGGGTGCGTCCCGCGCTCGAGCATGCCCTTCCCGCCACGGACGCCGGTCCGACGGTTCTCGTCGGGGTCGTGGGTCGGAGCGCGCTGCTCGACCGACTCGCCGCGCAGGGGAGCATCGACGTCGGGCGCCTGCGGGGGGCCTGGGAGAGCTACCAGATCCAGACGGTGCGCGATCCGTTCCCCGGCTGCCCGCAGGCGCTGGTGATCGCGGGAAGTGACCGGCGCGGGGCGATCTACGGGCTGTACGAACTCTCGTCAGCGATTGGCGTCTCCCCCTGGCACTGGTGGGACGATCTGCCGCCGCGCAAACGCCAGGATCTCACGATCGCGGCGGGCGCCCACCGCTTCGGACCGCCCTCGGTCAAATACCGCGGCATCTTTCTCAACGACGAGGACTGGGGCCTTCGCCCATGGGCCTCCCACACCTTCGATCCGGCGACCGGCAACATCGGACCCAAGACCTACGCGAAAGTGTTCGAACTCCTGCTTCGCCTCCGGGCCAACACCCTCTGGCCCGCCATGCATCCGGGCACAAAACCCTTCAACGCCTATCCCGAAGACAAGGCGCTTGCCGATCAGTACGGCATCGTCATGGGCTCCTCGCACGCCGAGCCGATGCTGCGCGACAACGTCGGCGAGTGGACGGCGCCGCCGGGCAACTACAATTACCTGACGCACCGCAAGGAGGTGCTCGACTACTGGGCCCGGCGCGTGCGGGAAAACGGACGGTACGAAAACATCTACACCGTGGGAATGCGGGGAATCCACGACTCCGCGATGCAGGGTCCTAAGACCGACGCCGAGCGCATCCGCGTGCTCGAGCAGGTCTTCGCCGACCAGCGCTCCCTCCTGGCGAACTACGTCAACCCCGACCTGGGCGCCGTGCCGCAGATGTTCTGCGCCTACAAGGAGGTGCTCGACCTCTACCGCAAGGGCCTGCGCGTGCCGGACGACGTGACCATCGTGTGGCCGGACGACAACTACGGTTACCTCCGAAACTACACCACACCGGCGGACCGGGCGCGCAGCGGGGGCTTCGGCGTGTATTATCATCTCTCCTACCTGGGACGCCCGATGGCCTATCTGTGGCTTTGCTCCACGCCACCCGCGCTCGTGTGGGAGGAGATGGAGAAGTCATTCCAGTTGGGCGCCGATCGCATGTGGATCGTGAACGTCGGCGACCTCAAGCCGGCGGAGATCCCGCTCCAGTTTTTCATGGAGCTCGCCTGGGACGCGCGCCGCTGGGGCGCCAACGCACAGCCGGACTACCTGCGCGAGTGGTCGACGCAGACCTTCGGGCTCGACGAGGGCCCCGCAATCGCCGCGGTGCTGCAGGAATACTACCTCCTGAACTTCCAGCGAAAGCCCGAGCAGCTGCAGTGGTGGCTCCCGAGAACCCCGCGAATGCCCAGCACGCTGACCGACGAGGAGGTGAGCGAAAGGCTGGCGGCGTATGCGGGACTTGTGAACGACGTCCAGGCGATCGGGATCCGGATGCCGACCCGGCTTCAAAACGCGTTTTTCGAACTCGTGGAATACCCGGTCGTCGGCTCCGCGCTTGCCAACCAGCGTTTCTTCCTCGGCGAACGTGGCGACACTGCGGCCGCGCGCGAGGCGGACCAACAACTGGTCGACCTGACCCATCAGTACAACCAGGTGATTGCAGGCGGGAAGTGGAACCGGATCCTGGCACTGGAACCCGCCGACGGCCAGTGGTCCTCCATGCGCATCGCGCGCTGGACGCCTCCGCCCGCTCCCCGCGCCGCCGTCCCCGCCCCGCGGTCCGGAACCTACGTCGCAGTCGTCGGGGGACATTTCACCCAATCCATGCCTGCCGGCGGAGCCGTGTGGACCGCCGTGCCTGGCCTGGGGCGCACGGGCGATGCCGCGACCGTGATCCCCTTCACAGCGCCCTCCCTGCCGCTCTCGGCGGCGGACGAGGCGCCCCGAATGGATTACGCTCTGAAGATCCCCCGCCCGGGGCTCTTCACGTTACATATCCAGTTTCTCCCTACCCATCCGATCTCGGGCCGCCAGCTTCGCGTGGCCGTCGCTCTGGACAACCAGCCACCCCGGCTCGTCGTGCTCGAGGACGCCCAGTCCGGCTCCGCCTGGGCGCAAGGCGTGCTGGGCGAGGTCCGGGAGGCTTCCGTGCCGCTCGAGGTGCCGAAACGCGGCGGCCATGTGCTCCACGTCTACGGCCTGCAGCCCGGCGTGGTCATCGACAAGCTCTTGATCGACCTCGGCGGCCTCACCCCCAGCTACCTCGGCCCTCCCGCCCAATGAACTAAAAACACAGTGAACAGAAGGTAACGAAGCGTCGGTTGTCTGACCGAGCGATCGTTGGCAGGACCGGTTCGGATGACGATCCATCTGAACTTGTCGCCTTTCAGACTACGGTTCGATGCCACCGGCTTTGAACCACTGAGCGTTCTTCATTCCCTTCGTTGGCTTCTGTTCAATTTTCCCTCCCAATTTTGAATGTTATGAAACTCGGTGTCAGAGCCCACGATTTCGGAAAACTTCCCGTCGATGAACTGGCCGCGCGCATCGCGGCGCACGGACTCGAGTCCATCCAGCTTGCGCCGACGAAGGCGCTCGCAGGCTTCGACCTCGACGAGGGCCGCCTGAGCCCGGGCTTCGCGGCAGGCGTGGCGGAGGCATTTCGCCGGCGCGGCATCCGCATCGCCGTGCTCGGCTGCTACATCAATCTCGGCGATCGCGACGAATCGCGGCGCAGACCGCAGCTGGAGCGTTTCAAGGCCTACCTGCGTTTCGCACGCGACTTCGGCTGCAGCGTCGTGGGCACCGAAACGGGTTCGCTCAACGCGGACTTCTCGCGGCATCCGGACAACGGCGGCGAGGAGGCATTCCAGATCGTGCTCTCAGGCGTGCGGGAACTCGTCCGAGAAGCCGAGAAGTTCGGGGTGTTCGTCTGCATCGAGGCGGTCGAGCGCTACGTCATCTCGTCGCCGCAACGCCTGCGTAGGCTCATCGACGAGGTGGACTCGCCCAACCTCCAGGTGATCTACGACCCGGTGAACCTGCTTTGGCCCACGAACTGCGCGCGCCAGGACGAGATCCTGGAGGAGGCCCATGCGCTGCTCGGCGACCGCATCTGCATCGTGCACGCCAAGGATTTCTCCGCGGAGGGCGGCGCGTTTGTCGAGCTTCCCGCCGGAACGGGTGAACTCGATTACAGCAAGGTCCTCCGCTGGGTGCGCGAGCACAAACCGGGGATCGATGTTCTCCTTGAGAACACGTCCCCGGACACGATCGCCGACACGGTCGCCTTCATGCGCGCGGCGTACCGCGACGCCTGAGCCGACCGGGTGTCAGCGACTCGGTGCGGCGGCCTTCCGCGGATGAGGACCCGTCGCCGGCGGTTCGCCCGCGGACGGCGCTCTGCCGGGCTTCGCGGTGGCCTGCAGGTGCTGGGTGAGTCGGATGATTTCCACTCCGGCCAGGAGCACGATGCCGATGCCGTGCGTGTCGTTGAGGTTCCAGAGCAGGTCCCGCTTGTAATACTCGGAGGTAAATGAGAACTCGGAGCCCCGGCACACGCCATGCACGTTGCCCCAGCGGTCGATCGAGATCCGGTTGAGCGCCTCCCAGGCCTTGAACGCGGCCAGGATGTAGGGCCCCTGGTCCTCGAACAGGCCGCGCTGGACACCGCGCGCGAACGCACAGGCGAACATCGAGGTGCAGGAGGTTTCCGGATACGAATCGTGCTCGTCGAGCACCTGATGCCACATGCCCGAGGCGTCCTGCTGGGCGAGCACGCCCGCGGCGTGTTCCCGGAACATCGCGACGAGTTCCGTCCGAAGCTCGTGATCCTCCGGAAGGACGGCCAGCAGTTCGGTGAGCGCGAAGAGCACCCAGCCGTTCCCGCGTCCCCACGGCACGCCCGTGGCGAGGTTGCGGGTGAAGTCATAGACGTGGGACATCAGCCGCTTCTCCGGCATGAAGAGCAGCCGGCGGAAGCCGAGGAACTGGCGCGCCGCGTCGTCCACGTACCGCCGCTCCCCCGTGAGCTGATAATAGCGGCACAGGAACGGCACGCTCATGTACAGGTCGTCGGCCCAGAGTGTGTTCTCGTGGAAGGTGTGCATCAGGTTCTTCCTGAAGAACGTCCCGTCGGGCAGGCGCACCTGGCGGTTGGCGATGTAGTCGGCCACGTAGTCGACGATCTCCCGGCCGCCGGGAACCTCGGCCTCCTTCATGACCTCCAGCAACGTGGAGCCGAACGAGCCGCAGTCGTCGAGGCTGTCGATGCTCGTGAGCAGGTGGTGGACATTGGTCGCGCCGCCGTACTGGCGGCGGTCCCAGAGGGCGTAGCCGAAGGTGTCCGCGCAGTAGCGCATGTGCTCGACGATGTAGGCGCGGGTCTCGTCGGAACCGATCAGCTTCGCGCTGTGCAGCAGGCCGTAGAGCGTGACCCCGAGCGGATAGTTCCAGCGGCCATACAGTGGGTTCTCATTGTAGATGCGCACCCACAGTCCGGGCGCGTCCAGGCGCCAGTAGGTGTCGCCGTCCATGCCTGGCACCAGCCGAAGGAGATCGGGGCTGCGGGTCAGGTCGAGCGCCTTGCCCGCGGCCAGGGGACCGGCGTAGATCCAGGGCAGCGGCGGACCCTGCAGGTTACAGGGACTGGAGAATACGACGGGACCGTCCTCGCCGCGAAGCTCCAGGTCGAAGCCCCAGTCGCGGCCCTGGCATTCGGTCTGGACCCGCACGTCGTGCCAGCCGAAGGGCACGTGGACGCCAAGCGAGAACCGCCCGGCGGCTGCGGCCTCGAAGACGATCCGGCCCGCGATCGAGATGCGAACCGGGCCCAGGCTGTAACCGCTGAGTTCATACTGGCCGAGGCCGGGCTTCATGAACGCACCGCGCGTCCAGCCCTCGGCAACCGCGCCCTCCACCAGGCCGAAAATGCGGCGACATTGCCCCTGGGAAAGCTGCGCCGCCGGCCAGGCCGGATCCGGCAGCCAGGTGATGCCGGTGTCCTGCTCGGTCATGCCCTTGCCCGGGATGAACGGCAGCTCGGCGGCCTGCGGCTCGCAATAGATCCAGCCCTCCTGCCCAGCCCGGCGGTCGGTCGGCATCAGGAAATAGTATGGATGCTTGCCCAGCCAGGTGCCGAACACTCCGCCGAAGCCCGCCTTCGTCCGGGTGAAGCGCAGGACGAGATGGTTCCAGCCCGGCTCCAGGTCGATGCGCACGGAATGCCGGGCGTTGGGATTGCGCTCCTCGGCGATCGTCGAGGCAAAGATCCGCTGCTGGTTGCGGTACAGGATCGTCGGACAGTGGACCGAGAGGTCGAACTTGAGCTCCGACCAGCCGTCGGACCAGATCCGCGCCCAGGCGTAGACAAACGAGCCCTTGGCGGCCTTGGGAAACTCGCGGTTGAAGTCCGCGCAGTAGCGGTAGTCCTTGCCCCGGACGATCCCCACGTTCGCATAGGCGCGGAAGGTGGGCGGCTGCGGCGGGTTCTGACCACGGAACCTCCGCGCGATGGCGTCGAGGGTCATCGTGGTCCGCATGTGCGCCTGCGCGAACATGCTCAGATGGTCTTCGAAATAAAATCCCATGGGGGAAGCTGGTTAAGGACAGGGGTACTCCGCATCCGGCATCGCGATGCGATCCGAAAGGCTCAAGGCCGCCGCGCGGGCCCGGGCCAGCCCGGAGCAGAAAAATCGTTTTGGTGCGGAGCAAAATTCATGGTCTCCCTTGATCACAAAGGACGGGGCCGACCTCAACCGGCTCCAATTCAGACCGTCCGAATCGACCGACACACTCGGGTGTGTCGTCAAAATCGAGTACAGGATCCCGTTCATGACGAGGCTCCTCCCCCGCCGGAGCGCGGCATCTCGGGTCCAATCAGCGCCAGGCACTCCATCGCGGCGAGCCCCCATTGGGCGGTGCCATTGCTCGAGATCCAAGGCGCCTCGTCCACCGGCCTGAGCACCGCGGGGCCCTCGACACGGATCGTGCGCAGGGGGCCGGGTCCGTGACGATCGCCGTGGTAGAACTCGTCCCAGGCGCGGCGTGCGAGGCCGGTATTGTGCGTCAGGTTCGCGGCGTACGCCGTCAGGCGCGAGTGCGCCTGCCTGAGGCTGTGGTCGTGTATCCCCGGACCCAGGACGCGTTCCTGCTCGTCGGGAGAGGCGTCGTAGAGTTCGCAATACTCCAGCCAGGCCTTCCTGAAGGCCGGATCGGCGTAAAGCTGGTCGAGCTCCGCACAGATCTCGACCAGTCCGAAGACCGCGCTCAGGTGCGAGGCGTGCGGGCGGTCGTCGGTCGATCGGCGGAACGCCCCGGTGTCGAAGTCCATCCAGGCACCGCCCGTGAAAAATCCCTTCGGCTGGGCCGCGATCGAGCGCATGCTCGCCAGCAGGCGGTCGCGGATCTCACCCGATCCCGTGCGCTCCCACTCGGTCAGCCAGGCCGCCGCGAGGGAGCCCCAGTCGGTGCCGAAGCCCACGTAGGCCCCCTTCGCGTGCGGATCCGGAGGCGAGACGAGGTTGGGCGGCATGACCTTCCGGCCGGGCTGGATCATCGCAAGTGTGCGCACCGCCTCGACCTGCTCTCGCATGAGATCTCCGAAGCGCTCGTCGCCCGTGAGGTAAAAGTAGTAGCGACGGTTGGCGGCCGTGCTGATGCGAAGCTGCTTCGCGCTGTCGCCCCAGTGCAGCACGTTGTGGCGCGACCCCAGTGGCGCGAACCGGCCGAGGTGATGGACGTCCACCTCGCCCGTGTGCCGGGTCATCGCCTCCGCGAACCGGAACACGTCCGCCCGGCCCGTGCGCAGGAAATACATCCACAGCCAGATGTCCTGCGACAGCTCGGAATTGTCCCAGGCGAATCCGCCCACGTCGTACCGCCACTCGTGCCGGTCCGCGTCGTAGGTGTGCATCACGTCGCCGTAGTTCCAGAATCCATACCAGCGCCTCTCCTCGCGCTGTCCCTCGTAGAAGGCGAAGTTCCAGGCAAGCCGGTCCTCGAGCGCGGCGCGCTCCGGGGTGGAGCGGTCCTCGGGCGCCCAGAGACCTCCGAAGACGTCGCAGCCGTGCAGCCAGGCGGGGGTGGTGACAAGCACCGGTGGCCTGCGGACCGACTCCGACATGTGTGCGAGCCGCTCGCGCGAGGGTGTCGCAGGCAGCGCCCACATGAAGAGCTCGCTCGTGCGCGCCACTCCCTCGGGCCGGTCGAAGCCGGGCTCGTAGTCCTCGTAGGTGATGTCGAGGCCTTGGAGCTGCTCGGCGTAGGTCTCCTCGCCCATCGTGTCATGATAGGGCCGCAGATCCATGGCCCCGGCGCGGGGCGACCACAGCCAGGCGGTCACTTCCGCCGCGGCGTCCGTCGCGCCCGCGATAGTGAGTTCGGAAGGATGACTCTCCCAGAAATTCCGGATGGCGATCGCGGCTCCGCCCTTCGGGGTACCGACGTAACACAGGCCGCCTGCCCGGCGTCCGCGCGCGGAGTTCAACCACGTGCAGCCCGTCTTCGTACGCTTCAGAATCTCGAAGCCGTCCGCCGTCGATTGGAACAGGCTCCAGTCCGCGAACGCGGGCACGAACTGGAGGCGCTCCGACACCGCCGGGCTCCAGGTGTCAAGCGGTGGCGTCGCCTCGCCCGCAATCTGCGCCTCGCGGACCTCGCGGCCCGGGTCGCGCCGCAGTCCGGTGACCGTCCGAACAGCTTCGCCAAAGAGTCCCTCGCCTTCGCCTGAGAAACGGACGTGGCGGTCGTAGAGCTCTCCGCGCAGCGGGACCTCGAACCGCAGGCCAAGCCCGCGCACGAAGTCGCGGTGTTCGTCACCGTCGTAGATCATCGTGTGCATCACGCGAATCGACTCGGCTCCCGAGTAGAAATAGAGGCGCACGATGAACGGCATCCACGCGCGACCCGGCCCCGTCGGAGCGTGCCGGCCCTCGAGCCGCACCACGGCCCGAACAGGTCCGTCCTGCTCCAGCACCGCGCGCAGGATCTCACCCTCGAATGCCACGGGCCTCGCGCCGTCGTCAGGGGCGTCCTGGCTCAGCATCACGAGCCTGCCATTCCGAAGGGTTTCGACGCCGCCGCGTGTCACGGACGGAAGCACCACGCGGCCGGATCTCGCGACGCGCGCGACGATCACGCCGGTGTCGATTTCGAAGGCACCCTCGATGTCGCGCACGCGCAGCGGAGTGGTGGGTGCTGCGGCATTGCCGGGCACCACCTCGTATCCGTCTTCGGCGGAGCGAAGATCCGCAGGCACGGCATGGGCGGTCCACTTGAGCGAACCGTCCGGCCAGGTGGCGAGAGGCCAGGACTGCACGGGAACCTCCGCGCCCGTCGACGTTTTCAGCGCCAGGGGTGTTCCCGAGGGCATGCGACCGCGCGGCCAGGGCATGCCCCAGGTGGCGCCGCCAAACAGCGCCGGCGGCGCCCCGTCGAGCCAGCGCACATCGGCGCTGCCTGCACGGCCTGCGGAGGGTCCGACCGCGCGCGGGGTTTCCGCGGCGGCGGCGCTGGTGGCGAGGGACGACATGAGACGCGTGCCGGCGGCGGCCAGAACGGCACTGCGGACGAATTCGCGACGGGAAACTGGGTTCGACATGGCTGAAAAGCGGCGTCTTTCGGGGATACCGGGTCCGGGGCCCGGATCCGGAGGTGGAACTTCTGGGGAAAGCGTGGGACCGGCCGGGTCAGTCGAGATGAAAGACCTCGCGAAGCGACTCGGAGACCGGACTCGCGTCAGGGTTGCTGGGCATCACGTCACCCATGTGCCTCCACCAGCGCTGGCAGGCGGGGGTCGCGGCGATCGCGGCCCAACGGGCCTCGTCCTCGATTTCCACATACGCGAACAGCTGCCGGGTGCCGGGATGCAGGAAGATCGAGTAGTTCGAGACGCCGTGGGATTTCAGCTCGGCCTCGAGATCGGCCCAGATGGGATTGTGACGGCGCTCGTATTCGGCTTCGGAACCCGGGTTCACCGACATGACAAAAGCTTTGCGGATCATAGGCAGTCCTGGGAGTGGGGAGGGGTAAAAAGGATGCACGGGGAGGCTAGCCGGCAGCGGCGGCGCCGCCACGTCCCCGACTGCATGACAGTCCGAATGACGCCGGCGTGGGGAGGAGTTGCACAACCCGGCAAAGACGCAGGCAAACCACCTGAAGGTTATGGCCACGAAAAACGCAAAAAGGCGCCAGCGGTGCCGACTGTGAACGGAGCGCGCTTCGTACAGACCATGCCCGGTCGCTTTCGGATTCCGAAAGCAGGGCGGAATCGTGATTCCGCACTCCAAAAGGGAAGAGGAACAGAGGAGTTTTCCGTTGATTCCGGAATTCATTCGGCAATCGTCTTCCGTTCATCCGATGGCGACCCCCACCCTGCGCTCCCTGGCTCGTTCGCTGGGCCTTTCACGGACGACGATTTCCGACGCGCTTCGCGGCTCGCCGCGCGTCAACCCCGAGACCGTGCAGCGCGTGCGTGCGGCGGCGGAGGCGGCCGGCTACGAGCGAAATCCCCTCACCGCGGCGGTGATGTCGCACCTGCGGCGCTCCTCGGGACAGAAGTTCCGCGGCGTGATCGGGGCGATCGAGATGATCGACGGGCCGCAGACCGACCATGCGAAGCGGTACAACGAAAGCGTGTTCGAGGGCGTGACCGAGCGCGCGAACCGGCTGGGGTTCAAGGTGGAGCGCTTCCAGACGAGCCCGGACGGCGTGCGTCTGAACCGTTTGGATACGATCCTGCACACACGCGGCATCCAGGGCCTGGTGATCCTGCCGGTGCTCGCCTTCCCCGATTTCTCCGCGCTGAGCTGGCCGCGGTACACGGGCGTGTACATCGACTATCTGATCAACCACCCGCCGCTTCACTGCGTCTGCTCGGACCACTATCGCTCGATGATCGCGCTGCTGCAGACGCTCCACGAGCGCGGCTACCACAGGCCCGGGTTGTACATGGAGATTCCGCACGACGAGCGCCTCCACTTCCGCTGGGAGGGCGCCTTCCTGGCGCTCCAGCGCTACCTGCCCGGCATCGACGCCGTGCCGGTGCTGCGGTTGAAGTCCGTGACCCGCGACGACTTCGCGTCGTGGTTCAAGAAATACGACCCGGACGTCGTGATCGGGCACAAGATCGACGCGCTCGGCTGGATGAAGGAGTGCGGAGCGAAGACTCCGAAGACCCACGGCTTCGTGTGCCTGAATTCCCTGCGCACCAATGGCGACTGCGCGGCGCTGGATTTCCAGGCGCCGCAGCTCGGCGCGCGTGCCGCGGAACTCGTCATCGGGCAGCTCCTGCATAACGAATTTGGCGTCCCCCCGGAGGCCTCGCTCACGACGATCCCCGCCCGCCTGGTCGAAGGCCCCACCCTGCGCACAGCCGCACCGAAGAAGCGGGCAGGTGGAGCGGCTGCGTCCAAACAACCTTGAAGGCTTTTGTCGCCGCCCTCCGCGCGGCGCCGATCGGGGCGGAGCGCCGAGGCGCTCCGTCGAAAGCGGAATCAAGATTCCGCACTCAAAAGTAGACGCGAGCAGCGAGGAGCGGAAATCGAGAATGTAGTCAGCGTTTTGGAGTGCGGAATCACGATTCCGCCCTGCGCGGGAGGCTCCGCCTCCCGGCCGTTTCGCCGAGAACCGTCAGCGTCCGCACGTAACCTGCCATTCCTCTCGGACCACGCGCTCTGTTGAACGGCGACCGAAGGGCGGGACGTCGAGACGTCCCGTTCCCGCAGGCGCGGGACGGAGGCCCCGTTCGACAGGCTCAGGGCCTTCGGGAGGCTCCACACTCAAACTCGAACGAGTCGTGGAATTCCATCGCTCGCGGAGGAGGTTTCGGAATCCGAAACCTCCGGGCGCGAGCCGAGGCTCGCGTCCAAAGGCGGAACCAAGGTTCCGCACTCCAAAACGGATGTAACGAGAGGCACTCTGCGTTCGTGAGTTTCTGGTTCGATGTGGAGTGCGGAATCACGATTCCGCCCTGCGCGGGAGGCTCCGCCTCCCGGCCCGGACGCTGAGGACTGGGCCTCTCAGGGTTTGCGTAGGTACGGAGCGAACGGATCGCCGGGCAGCTTCGCCAGCACACCTGCCACGATGCTCGCGTTCAGCCGCGCGCCGATGAGGCTGGTGTGCGTGTGCGGGTCGCCAAACATCGTCAGCACCTTCTCGGGGCCCATCGCGTCATAGCGCTCCGCAATGAGCTCGTTAAGCGGAATGAACGCGACGCCTTCCTGCTGCGCGACCTCGCGCGCCCAACCCGAATAGGAATTGTCGGAGCGCACGATCTTCCCGTCCTTCCAGATCATGCGCGGAATCTGCGAACAGACGATCGGAGTGACGCCCATGGCCTTGGCCTCCCGGATGTACTTGCGCAGGTACCAGCCGTAGGTGTGGACGACCTCGTGTTTCTTCGTGAGCAGGTTGTCGATCGCCTCCGACTCGTCGCCGACGCCGCGAATCGTGCCGCGGGCGCGGGAGGTGTCGTTGAGCGGACCGGCGTCATTGTGGCCGAACTGCATGAGCAGGAAGTCGCCGGGCTTGAGCAGGGTGCGCACGCGCTCCCAGAAGCCAAGATTGATGAAACTACGGCTGCTGGTGCCGCCGACGGCGCGATTGCAGACGTTGATCTTCGAGAGATCAAAGTACGGCGAGAGCTCGTCGCCCCAGCCCCACTGGCCGCCACGTCCGTCGCCGCGGCCATTGCGCACGGTCGAGTCGCCGATGATCATCAGCGTGGGAATCTTTGGGTTGGCCGGCTCGGGGAGGTTCAACCACACGAGCGGATCAGCGGGCACTTCGAGGCCCTTGGCGGAGAGCCAATGATCCCAGGGGCCGCCACGAATGCCCTTGAGTCCCGAAACGACCGCCGCCGCGTTGATGTCCGCTCCTTCAATCCCGGTGTGCGTATGGTCACGCGGGAAGAGCGTCTTCACCTTCGCTTCTCCCATCTCCTGGTATTTGTCGGCGACGATACGTGTCAGATCCACGAAATCCACGCCCTCCTCCTGGGCAACCTCTCGATCCCATTCGCGGTAATGCCCGGCGCCGCGCTCGACCTTTCCGTCCTTCCAGATGTCGCGGACGGTCAGCGAGAGGATGATTGGCGTCGCGCTCCGCATGCGGACATCGCGGATCATCTTCCGCAGGTACCAGCCGAAGGTGTGAACGATCTCGTGTTTGCCGGTGAGCACGTTGTCGATGGCGACCGACTCGTCGCCGATGCCGGGCAGCGAGCCGCGGGCGCGCAGCGGCATCTTCGAGCCCGGGGGCTCGGCGTTGATGGCCCCGGCGTCGTTGTGTCCGAATTGGATCAGCACGTAGTCGCCGCCCTTCACCTGGCTGAGCAGCTTGTCCCACAGCCCCTCGGTGATGTAGGTGCGGCTGCTGCGTCCGCCTCGGGCGAGGTTGACGATGTTGACCTTGGACGGATCGAAGTAGTCGTGAAACGGCGCGCCCCAGCCCTGGATCGGATGACCGCCATAGTTGGCCGCGGTGGAATCGCTGGCGATGAAGACGCTCGGGAGCCGCAGGTTGTGGGGATAATCGCCCGGGGGTGGGTTGTGCTTGAGATCGGGATCGTGGATGGAGGTGCTTGCGTGCAGGCCCAGCCCGGTCATTGCCAGGAGAGCCGCGGTGCCTAGAAGGCGTGTGAAGCGCAGTGGGTTCATGGTTGTTTTCTTGGGTTCTAGCGAAACTCAGGCTCCGGGTGCCTCCGGGAGCGCCGCGCGCAGGCGGTCGACGAGGGAGCGGGGCACCACGATCATCGTCCCGTGGCGCGCCCCGGGCGGGACCGCGATCCGGTCCGTGACATCCTCCCAGTGGACCAGATCGCGCGACCGCATGGCGCCGTAATGGTGTTCTCGGTACACATCGAAATAGACGACCGTTTCGTCCCCCACCCGGATCGCCGTCGGTCCTTCGACCCAGGCGCGGGTAAAGGGCGCGGAGAACGTGGTCCACGGCCCCTCCGGGTCGACGGCGGTCGCAATCCTCAGGCGCTTCGCCACAGGATGGACGGTCTCGTCCTTGGCGATCATGTGGAAGCGCCCGCCAGCGCCCTCGAAGATCGTGGCGTCGATGACGCTGAAGCCCGGGTCGCTGAACAGCCGCGTGGGCGAGAACTGGACCCAGTCCGTCGTCGTGGTGCAGTAGATGCGGTGGTTGAGCCCCTGCTCCGAGGAGCCGTCCGTCGCCGGGAAACGTCCGGGAATCGTGGACGCCCAGAAGATCAGGAACCGCTCGCGCTTTGCGTCCCAGAAGGCCTCCGGCGCCCAGGAATTGCGCGCGGTGGGTTCGGACGCCATCACCGGGATCGCACGTTCCGGCGTCCACGTGATGAAGTCGCGCGTCGAGGCTGTGCCGATGATCCGGTCCCACCAGCCGGTCGTCCACACGAGGTGGTAAACGCCGTCCGGCCCGCGCGCGACGCAGGGGTCGCGCATCAGCCGGTCCCGCCCGACCTGTGGGGCGAGACAGGCGCGTCCGCCGTTGAGCGCCCGCCAGTGGAGGCCGTCGGCGCTCCAGGCCAGGTGCAGGCCGTCGCGTCCCTGGCCCGTGAAATAGGTGAACAGGAACGCCGTATCAGACGGAGGGGTCGCGCCCGCCTCGGGAAGGAAAACCCGGGACGCTAGCCAGAGTAGCAGCAGGAGCAGCGTAGGGAATACCCGTCCAGGCCCATGTGGACGCGCCGACGTTTGACCTCCGGTCTTCATGTCCTCCGTGTGCTCCGTGTCCGCGCGATTCGGCCCCTGCCTCCGGTCTCAGTGCGCCGCCCAGTGAAGCAGCAGGACGAAGACCGCGACGATCGAGAACGAGGCGGCGCAGCACGCGGCAAAGCCGATCGTGTCCACGCGGTCCCATTTGCAGAACTCCCAATTCGAACGCGGGAATAGCTTCGTATGGTCGAAGCGTCCCGGATTGCGGCGCGTTTCCTCGACCGCCAGCACCTCGAGTTCGGGCGTGGCGCCCACCGGGGTCTTCATCTTGCCGTAAAACTGGGCGGCGCGCGCGGGGTCGGTCACGGGCGTGATCCAACTGACCACCAACAGCACCGCGAAGGGGAACAACGCGTCGAAGAAGAACTGGAGCGTCAGGCGCTGGCTCGGCGTCAGCCTGGCGATGTTCACGCCGGTCTTCCCGAGCAGCCAGCACTCGAAGTCGAAGCGTCCGCTGCCGATCAGCGGACTGGCGAGGTCGTTGGCCTTCGCGTGCACCACGGTGGCGAAATACACGCCTGCCGGTTCGCCGGAGGGCGTGGGCGCCATCACGGTCAGGGATTGGTTGTGACTGAGAACCGAAAACTTCGACGCGGTCCAGGGGATGACGAGAATCGTCACGGTCGACAGCACCACGCAGGCCCACACGGCCGGGGTGGTCAGGCGCCGCCAGAAGAAAGTCATCAGCACGCAGGCGCCGAAGGGCACGTTGACCGTAAGCACGATGTTCACGATCGACAGGAAATCGCCCATCAGCCACGCCGAGACGGCGCCGAGGGCGAGCACGACGACGATCGTCCAACGGGCGTAGAACACACCCTGCTTCTGCGAGATGTCGGGCCAGATCTGGCGATAGACGTTGCGCACGAACAGCGACGAGATGGCAAGCGCCTTGGCGGCGAGGGTGGACATCGTGCCCGCCAGCACGCCCGCGAGCATGAGTCCGATCAGCCCGGGTCCGAGCAGGCGGCTGGAAAGCGCGCCCCAGGTGGCGTCGGGATCCGAAAGCCCGTTCGCGCCGAAGATCGCGAAAGCAATGAGGCCCGCGAACACCCAGAGAATGATCATGAGCCGCTTCAGGTAGGTGCCCGAGACGCCGCTGCGCGCGGAGAACTCATTCGTGGCGGAACCGCAGATGCCCATGTTATGGCTGAGTCCGCCGTTCTGGACGATGCTCACCAGCAGGATTCCCACGAGGCTCCAGACGGAGAATTGCCCCGCGGCACCCGAGCCGAATAGGTCGAACATTCGTCGGGGAACCTTTGCCCCGAGCGCGTGCCAGCCCCCGATGGCGTGCAGGCCGACGGGGATCAGCAGGACGGAAAAGACGATGATGAGCACGCTCTGCAGTCCCTCGTTGACCGCGGCGGCGGACATGCCGCCCATGACGATATAGGCGCCGACCACCGCGGCGAAGACGCCGTAGAACAGGAAGTCGGGCAGCAGCGTGATGTAGCTGTGCAGCTGGCCGCGAGCGTCGCGGTCCTGGAGGATTTCCAGGCGGATGTGCCCCGCCGGGGTGATCGTGTGCGCGGACGCCTCATGCTCGAGCCGCTTCATCTCATTGTAACCGTCGACCGAGGCACGCTCCTGGGCGGTCCATTCGGCGGGCTGTTTGACCACGAGCGAGGAGGCGATCTTGTAGGCGGTGACGTTCGCGAAGCCCAGGAAGACGCAGGCCACCAGGATCTGGAAAACCGCGTAGAACATGCTCAGGCGCCGGCTCGCGAAGCGGTCCTCGAAGAGGTCCGACACCGTGGTGAGCCGTGCGCGGCGGAACCACACGTTCATGAACCAGAAGTAAGGATTCATGAAGACGGTCTGGAACGACAGCCAGGAGCCGGACGCGCCTTGCTGGTAAACGAAGCTCGCGGTGCTCACCGCGCCCGACGGCTCCGTCGCGTTGCCGAAGTTCAGGAAAAATTGATACAGCTTGCCGAGCTTGCGGCCCGCCAGGAAGAAGCCGTCCTCCGAGTTGTTGCCTGCGGCGGCACGCTTGCCGATGTAGAGGACCGCCCCGAGGTAGGCGACGACGATGGCGATATCCAGGATGCTGAGGCTGCCGATGCGCATGGGCGGGGGAGACGGGGTTGTGGGGAGGGGCGTCCGAGGGTCGACGAAACAATGGGGCGGAGCGTCCCCAGTTCAATCCCCGGGCGGAGGGTCCGGCATCGGACAGTCCGCACACGGAGGGGATCCCTGAAAATGTCACCAATTTGGTGATACCTTTGGCCGGGACCTGAAAAGACAGCGCCCGGGTCCCGCGGACCCCTCCGCGAAACCCGGGCGCATTTCCCCTACTAATCAGAACAAATCAGAACGAGATGGTCGTCGACAGGGTGAACTTGCGCGGGGCGATGATGCGCTCCGCGGCGGGCGACCCGTCGAAGTTGTACGTGACCGGCAGCAGGCGGCCGTTCTGGGTCAGATCGGCGACGTTGAGCTGCACACGTCCCTGCACGCCATGACCAGCCCACGGCATGCGGAAACGGTAGCCGATCCAGGCGTCGATGTGAATCTGGCGCGGGGTGTAGATCGGCTGGTTGATGTCGGGCTGGAAAACCTTGCCCGAGGGACTGAGGTTGGCGGTGTCGCCGTAGTAACCGGCGACCGCCCGGCCGTCATAGCGGAATGCGCCGCCGACCGAGAGGCCCTTGAGGCGACCGCGATCGAAATCGTAGGTCGACAGGTAGCTCCAGGAGTACACGCGCTGGTTGGTGGCCTGGGTGTTGTTCAGGGCGCGGTCCGTGGCGAGCTGGGCATTCACGACGACGTTGAAATAATCCTGCGTCGTGTTCCAGCCGTAGGGATGATTCTGGTAGATGTTGCCGTCGTAGCCGTAGCCCTGCCAGAAGTTGCCGAGGTACATCGCGCGACCGCTCGAGCGGGTGTATACCTGGGTGAGGTCGGTGGCGCCATAAGCCTGCCACTTGGGCATGCGGTAATTGACCCACGCGGCCGCCTGGCTGGCGATGTTGCTGAGGATGGTCTTCTGCTTCGCCCAGGCGAACTTCATGCGCCAGTTACGCGTCGGGTTGTAGGTGAGCTCGAGTTCGATACCGCGGGCGATGCCGTCCTCGGTCTCGTACGGATTCACGAACTGACCCTTCTCGCCGACGTTGCCGCCGAAGGTGTAGGGCAGACCCATGAGGGACGAGATTTCGTCCTGCATCTGCTGGGTGATCGGGTAGACCGACGTGTTGCCGAAGCTCGGATCCGAGGGATTCTCACCGTGGCGGACCTCGACGACCGCGGTCGCCCAGTTCTTCAGCTCGCTGTCGATATAACGGGCGCGGGCGTTGGAGGTATTGCCCACGAACTGGTTCTGGTTGGCGGTGCGGAACCAGGTCGCGCGCAGGAAGAACTTGTTGTCCGGCGTGGCGATCTCGAAGCCGTAGTCGCGCTCGGTGCCCTGAGGCTTGGCGAGCGGGTTGCCGAAGAAGTCGGTGTAGTACGCCGGCGGCGGATTGAAGTTGCTCGACCGGTTGAAGGTCAGGCTGAACGAACGGGCCAGGCCGGCGAGGAAGCTGCCGTTGGCGGCGGCGCGATCAATCGAGGCCCAGTGCTGGAGGGGATGGAAGACGAGACCCGTGGTCGTGGTGCGACCGCTGTCGCGATTCCAGGCGCCCATGTTGTTCCAGTATTGGTAATTCGGGAACCCGTTCGTGTACTCATACGATTCCGGATTCTTCGTGGGGAACACGTTCTGACGACTCTTCACGAAGTCGTCGTTGATGCCGAAGGTACCAACGATGCGATTGTTCCAGAGGAAGGCCTGCCAGAAGTAGGTCTTGGTGTCCTGAACGTTCTCCGATCGGCCACCCGTCGGGAAGAGCACCGACTGCATGTTGATGCTCGTGGTCTGCCAGCTGTTGTTGGCGTAGTTGTAGGTCTGGATCGGAAGCGTGATCGGGCTGTTGATAGGCGGACGGGAGCTCGAGCCGGGGGATCCGTTGCCAAAGCCATAACCGTTGGAGGCCGTGCCGAGGTAGTACCAGGCCTCGACCGCGGTGTTGTGCACCGGATAGCCGTAACCCGTGGCCTGGTTGAGCGTGGTCGCGGACGGCAGGTAGTTCGGATCGCCGCCGACAATCGACTCGCGGTAGCGGAGGTCGTTGCGCGAATCGTCGTGCTGCGAGAGCACCGTCATGAGGCGGTGGTGACCGAGCCACTTCAGCCAGTTCGGCACGTGGTCCTGGATGTTGAGCTCATACTCGAGCGAGGCGCGGAAGTTGTTGTTGATCTCCGGCGACTCGAAAATGTCGCTCGCGTAACCGTCGACGAAGGGCTGGCCGAGATGCGGGTTGGCCTGGCCGGTGAGGAGGTATTGGTTCGTGTCGACATAGATCGTCGTGGCGTTCGCCTGCGAGAGTGGCGAGTCGGAGAACTGCTTGAGTTCCTGGCGGAACCAGCCCACGTCGAGATTCAGGTTCGGGAGCAATTCCTGCTGCAGATCGAGGTAATAGGTCTTGGCCTCGGTGTGCTCGTAAGCCATCGGGTTCAGATTAACCGTGCTCCAGTCGTAGATGCTCTTGCTGGTGACCGAAGGATATTGCCACACCTGATACGCGGTGGGAGTCGGGAGCGGCACGGACCACGTGACCTTCTCCTGATTCAGCATGAGCTGCTGGGACGTCATGGAGGCGACCGGCGGCACAAAGCCAGTCACCGTGAAGCCCGTCTGCTGGCCGCGATAGAAGTTCTCCATCTGGCCCTGATTCACGAACATGAAGTCGTGGCCAGTCGACGCGTAGTTGAGCGAGGGGATGAAATAAGGTGAGCCGACCTTGCCCATGTCCGTCTGGAGAATGCCCGCATAGTTCGGGTAGTTCTTCGCGAGCGCGTACGGTCCGGTCGTCGCACCCGTGTCCAGATACGTGACCATGTCGTTGAGCGGATTGTAAACGGGGCGTCCGCTCTGCAGCCACGGCGTCACGAAATCGACGGGCGTGACACCGTTGGGATCCTTCTGGTCGTGATTGTAGTATTCAAAGCTGCCGGTGAGCTTCGTCTTCTGGTTCTTGAAGGGGACGAAGGTGAAGGCGGCGTACTGGCGGCGGGCGATATCCGTGGAGGGCTTCTGCTTGAAGCCCTGGTTCGTGTAGGCCTGAGCCAGGTAGATCGCCAGCTTGTGCGGAATGACCGGGATGTTGAAGGCGGAGTTCTGGCGGTAGGTCCCCCAGCTTCCACCGACGAGCGTGACGCTGCCGGTCTTCTTATCGAGCACGGCGCGCGCGCGGGTCTGGTTGACGATGCCCGCGGGGCTGCCGGTACCGAACAGAATCGAGTTCGGACCGCGGTCCACCTCGAGCGACTGCGTGTTGTAGCTGTCGAAGGGGATGCGGTTCAGCGAGAAGAAATTGTCGACTTCGAGGTCGGCCGTCGTGAGACCGCGGATACGATTGCCCGAGGTCTGCGGCTGGGTCGCGAGAACGTCGGCCACATTGCCGCGCACCATCGCGATCGGAGTGTAGGTGCTCGCACCCTCGGTGTTCGCTTCGTAGCGGAACACGTCGTTGATGTCCCACGAGCTCGTGTCCAGCAGCTGCTGCTGGTTGACGACCGTGACCGACGACGGGATGTCGGCGATGTTGTTGTTCAGGCGGGTGCCGGCCAGCGTCGTCGGCGAGAAATAGCCGTGGTCGCTGGACGCGTTCACTTCGAACGGCGTCAGTCGGATCACCGACGAGTCATCCTCGGCATTCGAGGCGGTCTTGGTGGAGCCCGAGGACGCGGGCGCCGGCGTCGCAGCAGCCGTCGAGTCGGCGGGTTTGGCCTGGGCAAGGGCGGATGCGGCGGTCAACGAGCACAACGCCGCGAGCGCAGACACGCGGCGAACGTCGCTCGACAATAGTGACATCAGGGGACGGGGTGGTTTCATGAGTGCTTCCGATAGCTAAACAGCATGCGGTTTGTTGGGTAGGTGGGGATGTGGGGACAACAGGCGGACGCCGGCCACAACCGGCGACACCTGTGCTAACAGGGCAGGGCGAAACGTCGGACCTGATCGGGGTTTCTGCAAAACCCCGCATTTACGGACAGTCCGACAAACGCCTCCCGGTGCGATCATCCGGGGAAGAATCAAACTTTCGAATGTTTTTGTTAGTATTCACCCTCCATCATGTTGCGACAGGCATTTCGGTGACGCGATGAATCGCGTATCCTAACTTTACCTACACCTCGTTACATTCGGGCGAGGACAAGGCGGTGGCCCGGCAACGCCCGCCGCGGGGCATCCACGGGACATTGTCTCCTAATCCTCGATACGCCAGCACAGGACCTCGGACTGTCCGAGACCCGGCAGGTTGCGGAACAGTCCGCCCGGGGCAACTTGATCCAACCCTGTCCCCCTTCCACCATGGTCAACCGACCCGGTCTGCTCCTTGCCCTGGCCCTGATGCCGGCTGCGCTCTCCGCCTCTCCCCTGTGGCGTTTCTGCCTTGGATCGCAACCCTGTGCAGCCGGGGCCATCCACGTCGCGCGAGGCACGGCCTACGACGCCAGGACAGGCTACGGCTACGATCTTGGCGTTGCGGCACCCGGCTCGGCACCCGGCTTTTACTTCTCGGCCCGCGTGCCTCGCGAGGGGAACTATGACGTCGCGGTCACCGTCGGCTCGCCCACCCGCGCCGCGGACACGACAATCAAGGCCGAGCTGCGCCGGCTCATGGCGCTTCACCTGCTCACCGCCGCCGGCGCCTCCAGGACCGTCCATTTCATCGTCAACGTCCGCAGCCCCGAAATCGCCGGGGGCGGCGTGGTGCGCCTGAAGCCGCGCGAGAAGACCGGAGAGATCTGGGACTGGGACAACCGCATCACGCTCGAATTCGATGGGCCCACCGCCGCCGTCCAGGCCGTCGAGATCAGCCCCGCCCCACCGATGCCCACCGTCTATATTGCCGGCGACTCCACGGTGTGCGACCAGCCCTACGAGCCCTACGCAAGCTGGGGACAGATGCTCACCTACTTCTTCGGACCCGGTGTCGCCATCGCCAACCACGCCGAATCCGGCGAGTCCCTGCGCAGCTTCATCGGCGAGCGCCGCCTCGCAAAGCTCGATACGCTGATGAAGCCGGGTGACTACCTCTTCATCCAGTCCGGACATAACGACCAGAAGGAGCGCGGCCCCGGCATCGGCGCCCTCACCAGCTACAAGCGTGAGCTCGAACACTTCGTCGCCGACGCCCGCGCGCACGGAGTCACGCCCGTCCTGGTCACGCCCGTCAGCCGCCGCACCTTCGGCCCCGACGGCCGGATCGTGAACTCCCTTGGCGATTTTCCACTCGCCGTGCGCGAGGTCGCCCGCGAGCAGCACACTGCGCTGATCGATCTCAACGCGATGAGCGAGACACTCTACAACACGCTCGGTCCCGCGGATGCGGTCAACCTGTTCGCCCTCGCAAACGGGAAGCGCGAAGGCACCCACCACAGCGATTACGGCGCCTATGAAATCGCGCGCTGCATCGTCGCGGGAATCCGCGAAAACCACCTGCCGCTCGCCGGCTTCCTGAAATCCGACGCAGGCACCTTCGACCCACGCCACCCCGACTCCTTTGCCTCGTTCGACGTCCCTCCCAGCCCGAGAGCCGCGCAGATCAAACCCTATGGTGATTAAACCCACGCTCGTGCTCGGCGCCCTGGCGCTGACGCTGTCCTCGCTCTTCGCCGCCGAACCAGCCCTGCCCTCCTGGGTCGGCGAAGTAGGCGCCCGGTCCGCGCCTGCAGCGGGTCCCGTCTTCTCTGTCGCGACCTACGGGGCCGTCGCCGACGG
The DNA here is from genome assembly GCA_027310745.1 of Opitutaceae bacterium. Taxonomy (GTDB): domain Bacteria; phylum Verrucomicrobiota; class Verrucomicrobiia; order Opitutales; family Opitutaceae; genus MWDT01. Next base: position 25,337 of record DAIDAF010000021.1, read on the forward strand.
CACCACGCTCACCACCGCCGCCATCCAACGGACGATCGACGCCTGCGCGGCACACGGTGGCGGCACGGTGATCATCCCCGCAGGCCGCTACCTCACCGGCGCACTCTTCGTGAAAAGCGGCGTGCGCCTTCGTATTGAGACCGGTGCGACGCTCCTCGCCACCACCGACGAGAAGGCCTACCCTCAGCTCCCCACCCGCATCGGCGGCATCGAGATGGTCTGGCCCGCCGCGCTCCTCAACGTCTACGGCCAACACGACGTCGCCATCGAGGGGCCCGGCTCCGCCGACGGCAACGGCCCGTACTGGTGGAGGAAGTTCTGGGACCTCCGCAAGGCCTACGACCGGCGAGGCCTCCGCTGGGCCGCCGACTACGACTGCCAGCGCGTGCGCCTCGTCACCGTCTGGAAATCCAGCGACGTCACCCTCTCCGGACTCCACCTGAGGCGCTCGGGCTTCTGGACCGTGCAGGTCACCTACTGCGATCACGTCACGGTCGACGGCATCACGATCGCCGACAACTTCATGTCCGAGGGCGTCAAGGGCGCCAGCACCGACGGCGTCGACGTGGACTCCTCGCGCTACGTCCTCGTGCAGCACTGCGACATCGACAACAACGACGACGACATCTGCCTGAAGGCGGGCCGCGACGCGGACGGACTGCGTGTGAATCGGCCCACTGAATACGTCGTGGTGCGCGACAACGTCTGCAGGCGCGGGGGCGGGGTCGTGTCGTTCGGGAGCGAGACTGCCGGCGTGATCCGCCATGTGGTCGCCTACCGCGACACGGGCATCGGCACCAGCGAGGGACTCCGCTTCAAGAGCACCCGAAACCGAGGCGGCGGCGTAGAGGACGTGCTGATCCGGGACATCACCCTGACGAACGTGCCCTACCCGTTCACGTTCACCTTCGACTGGAATCCCGCCTACAGCAACGTGACCATTCCCGCGGGCATGAAGCATGTCCCCGCCATGTGGCGCGTGGTCGCCGAACCCGTCGTTCCGCCCGAGCGCGGCTATCCCTACATCCACGACGTCACCATCGAGAACGTCCGCGCGGTCGGCGCGCGCCGCATCCTCACCGCCTCCGGCCTGCCCGAGAAGCCGCTCGGTTCGGTGACCTGGCGCTCCATCGACGCCGAGGGCGCGCAGGCGGGCTTCGTGCGTTATGCCCGCGACTGGACGATGTCCGGCGTGCGCTTCCACACCTCCGACGGAAAACCCGTCAACAGGAGCCATTGCGACCACGTTGACGCCCCGGCCGTCGACCGCGAGTGAGACCCCTTCCTCAATGAACCCCAATCCATTCCTCGGCGTCTGCTTCCACTGGCTCGGAGGTCTTGCCTCCGGTTCGTTCTACGTCCCCTACCGCGGAGTCAAAAAGTGGTCCTGGGAGACCTACTGGCTCGTCGGCGGCGTCTTCTCCTGGATCGTCTGTCCCTGGATCCTCGGCGCGCTGCTCACGCATAACCTCGTCGGCGTGATCCTGCACCAATCGGCCGACACGCTTTGGTGGACCTACTTCTTCGGGGCGCTGTGGGGCTTCGGCGGACTCACCTTCGGCCTGACGATGCGCTACCTCGGCATGTCGCTGGGCATGGGCGTCGCACTCGGATACTGCGCCGCCTTCGGCACGCTGCTGCCGCCGATCTTCAAGTCCTTCGCCCCGTCGATCCCGGTGGCCCAGTCCATCGGGCAGATCGCCGCCTCGCGCGCCGGTCAGGTGACGCTTGCGGGCGTCGCCATCTGCATCTTCGGCATAGCGATCGCGGCGCTGGCGGGCTATACGAAGGAGCGCGAGATGCCCGAGGAGGAGAAGAAGAAGGCGATCGCCGAGTTCAATTTTCGGAAGGGCGTCCTGGTCGCCACCTTCTCCGGCATCATGAGCGCCTGCTTTGCGTTCGCGCTCACCGCCGGCAACCCGATCGCCGACGCCTCGCTCGCGGCGGGCACCGACAAGATCTGGACCGGCCTGCCCAAGCTGGTCGTGGTGCTCGCGGGCGGCTTCACGACGAACTTCATTTGGTGCGCCATCCTGAATTTCCGGAACCGCACCGGATACCAGTACCTCGCCAGCCACGCGCGCCCCGAGCACGCGGGCCTTCGCGCGGCGGGCGGCGAACACGGCGGGGCCGCCGCCGCTGCGGCTCCCATGACGCCCGAGCTGCGCATTCCCAGGCTCCCGAATTATCTGTTCTCCGCGCTCGCCGGCACCACCTGGTATTTCCAGTTCTTTTTCTACACGATGGGCGAAACCCAGATGGGCAAGTTCGCCTTCAGCAGCTGGACGCTCCACATGGCGAGCATCATCATCTTTTCCACGATGTGGGGCTGGTTCCTGCACGAGTGGAAGGGCTCCAGCCGGAAGGCCCACGGCCTCATCGCGGCCGGCATCCTCACGCTGATCGTCTCCACGCTCGTCGTCGGTTACGGCAACTACCTCGGCGTCGGCCGGTAGTTTCCTCTCCCTCCTCAAACTCTCCACAGCGACCGGTGTCGTTGAATTTCAAACACACATGGTCGTCTTCCCACCGTTCCTCCCTCGGATCCTCCCATGAGAGCGCCACTCCCGTCCCCCACTTCGATTTCAGGCTCTGTGACCTCCGTGTCTCTGTGGTTCAACCGCGGTTATTAAGATGAAACTCACGCACCTGCTCCCCTGCGCGACCCTCGCGCTGCTTCCCCTGGCGCATGCCGGCCTGCCCTCCGCCCAGCCCTCCCCCGAGGGTCTCGGCTGGCCCACCGTCACCGATACCACGCGCCCCTGGACCCGCTGGTGGTGGCTGGGCAGCGCCGTCGACGAGCCCAACCTCTCGCGCATGCTCACGCAGTTTCACGACGCGGGCATCGGCGGGGTGGAAATCTGCCCGATCTACGGCGCCAAGGGCTATGAGTCCCGGTTCATCCCCTACCTCTCGCCCAAGTGGATGGAGATGCTCGCCTTCACCACCCGGACCGCGGCTCGGCTCGACCTCGGCGTCGACCTAACCACCGGCACCGGCTGGCCGATGGGCGGCCCGTGGATTCCGAAGAACCAGGCGTCGGAGTCCGTACGCATCATCATCCCAAATACGCCGGGTGCGCAGCCGCGCCTCGTCGTCAAACAGGGCATCCAGCAGGTCAAGCGCGCCGCCCCCGGCGGGCAGGGCTACGTCATTGATCCCTATTCGATCTCATCGCTCGACACCTACCTCGCCCGTTTCAACCAAGCCTTCTCAACGTACGACGGGCTCGCGCCGCGCGCCGAGTTTCACGACTCGTTTGAATATTTCGGCGCCGACTGGACGCCCGACCTCCTGGCCGAGTTCGCCCGCCGACGCGGCTACGATCTGTCGCACCACCTGGCCGATCTCGACGGACGGGGCGATCCCGCCATCGCCGCGCGCGTCCGAGAGGACTACCGCCGCACGCTCGCGGAACTTCACCTCGCCTGGGTCGCCCACTGGACCGCGTGGAGCCACGGCCACGGGAGTCTTACCCGGGAACAGGCCCACGGTGCTCCCGCCAACATCGAGGACGTGTACGCGGCCGCCGACATCCCGGAGACCGAGGGTTCGTTCGGCGGCGGCTCCTCCGCACAGATCCCGATGATGAAGTTCGCCTCGTCGGCAGCGCACGTCACCGGCAAGCGCCTCGCCTCGTCGGAGACCTTCACCTGGCTCGGCGAACATTTCCAGGTGCCCCTGTCCTCGCTCAAGCCGATCGTCGACACCTTCTTCCTGGCGGGCATCAACCACATGTTCTTCCACGGCATCCCGTACTCGCCCTCGGACGCCCCCTGGCCGGGCTGGCTGTTCTACGCCGCGGTCAACTTCGGCCCCAACGGCGGCATCTGGCACGACCTGCCCGCATTCAACGCCTACGCCACCCGCTGCCAGTCCATCCTCCAGGGCGGCCAGCCGGACAACGACGTGCTGCTCTACTTCCCTGTCGCCGACTTCTGGCAGCACATCGGTCCCCCACCGGGCGTTCCAAAGGGCGCCCCGGGCGCCGACCGGGATCCGCTCGTGATCCAGTTCACGACGCCCGGCCTGTGGATGCACGGGAGTCCCTTCTACCGGACGGCGATGGCGCTCTGGAACCAGGGCTGGTCCTACGACGAGGTGACCGACGACCTGCTCGCCGGCGCGAAGGTCGCGGACGGCGTCTGTGTGCTCGGCGGAAACCGCTACCGCGCAATCGTCGTACCGCCCTGCCGCTTCATGCCGGTTTCAACCATGCAGAAGCTCGTCGATCTCGCCCGCGCGGGCGCCACGGTCGTGTTCGAGGACGCCCCGCCGTCGGATGTTCCCGGATACCACGACTTCCAGGCCCGTCGCGCCCGGATGCGGGAGCTTGTCGGCTCGCTCGCCCTGCACTCCGGCCGCACTGCCGTCGGCTCCGGCGCCGTCTATACTGGCGCCTCCGCCGACCGCCTGCTCTCGGAGGCCGCCATCCCGCCGGAGTCGATGATCGCCGACCATCTGCACTGCGTGCGGCGCGCACGTCCCGATGGCACCGACTATTTCATCGTGAACACCGACAAGGCGCAGGTCGACGGCTGGGTCCGTCTGTCCCGCCCGGCGGCGTACGCCTTCCTGCTCGATCCACTCGCGGCCAACCACCAGGGTCGGGCGGCGCTGCGGGGTCCCACCGACGCGCCCGAGGTCTACCTGCAGCTGGCCCCCGCCCAGTCCATCATCGTCCGCCTTTACGGCCCGTCGGCCGCCGAGCGATTCTCAGCGACCCGGCCCTGGACCTACCTGCATGCCGAATCCGCCGCGCCCACCGTCCTCAACGGCGACTGGTCTGTGCACTTCCTCGAGGGCGGCCCCGTGCTTCCCCCCGACTTCCGCTCGTCCTCGCTCGAGCCCTGGACCGGCCGCGGGAACGCCGATGCCGACCGGTTTGCGGGAACCGCCCGCTACACCCACACGTTCAACGCCGACCCCTCGAAGGCTCCCGATTGGATCCTGTCGCTCGGACGCGTCGCGGAGAGCGCACGCGTGCGGCTGAACGGCCGCGACCTCGGCACACTCTGGTGCCCGCCGTTCGAGATCCCCGTCGGCAGCGCGCTCCGCAAGGGCCGCAATATCCTGGAGGTCGACGTCACCAATGTCGCCGCCAACCGGGTACGCGATCTCGACCGCCGGCACGTCCAATGGAAGCGTTTCTACGAAATCAATTTCGTGAACCGCGACTACAAGCCCTTCGACGCCTCCGGCTGGCCCGTGCGCACCTCCGGCCTCGTCGGACCCGTGACGCTCCGCCCCGCGCAGCCTCTGGTTCCCGCTGCTCCCTGACCCGCATTTCCAGTCTCCACGTCCCCCATGCTTCGACTCATCCCACTCCTCGCGCTCGCCGCCCTGGCAGCCCCGGCCGTCCACGCCGCGGCGCCGGCTGCGGGCTCGGCCCAGCCCGGCGTCACGCTCCGCGACGACGGCTCCGACTACGTCCTTTCCAACGCGTACGTCACCGCGATCGTCGACAAACACACCGGCAATCTCGTGTCCCTGAAGTATCGCGGTCTCGAGCTGTTCGGCCACCACTCCGGTTACAGCGCCGGTTACTGGGAGCAAAACACCGGGCGCGCGCCGAAGGTCATCGACTCCGTCACGATCGATCCAGCAGCCAACGGCGGAGCGCGCGCCGAGGTCTCCGTGAAGGGTATTTCCGAAGGCCGCATGCTCAGCCCCAATGCCCCGGGCGGCGGCATCCGCTGCGACCTCGAGCTGCGCTACGCGCTCGGCCGCGACGACAGCGGCGTGTACACGTACGCGATCTACTCGCATCCCGCGGATTACCCGGCCGACCACATCGGCGAGAGCCGTTTCGCGGCCAAGTTGAATCCGGACATTTTCGACTGGATGACCATCAACGCGGAGGTGAACAAGCGCATGCTCGCCCCCCGCGACTGGGTCGAGGGCACCCCGCTCAACATGAAGGAGGCGCGGCGCCTGAACACCGGAATCTACAAGGGCCAGGTCGAACACAAGTACGACTACACCGCGGTGCAATTCGACACCCCCGCCTACGGCTGGTCGAGCACGCGCGCCTTCCCGGTCGCAGCCGCGGGCGCCGTATCCGCCGGTGACGCACACATTGGGCTGTGGTTCATCAATCCATCGATGGAATATCTGAGCGGCGGCCCGACCAAGGTCGAGCTGACCGGACACCTCGACCTTTCGAACTCGCCGGATCCTGTGCTCCTGAACTACTGGCGCGGCACCCACTACGGCGGCTCGTTCTGCCCGATCTCCAAGGGCGAGGACTGGTCCAAGGTCGTCGGCCCCATGCTCATCTACTGCAACGCTGGCACCGGTCCACAGGAACTCTGGCATGACGCCCTGCGCCAGGCCGCTTCGGAGACGCACGAGTGGCCCTACGCCTGGGTCAATGGCGTGGACTACCCGCACGCCGATCAGCGCGCAGTCGTCACCGGCCGGATCACCGTCGAGGATCCACAGGAACCCGGCCTTCACCCGACCTCGATGCTCGTCGGACTCTCCGCCCCCGACTACACCACCACCGGCTGGGCCCGGTTCGGCCACACGCCCCCCGAGGTGCGCGTGGGCTGGCAAACCGACGCCAAGCACTACGAATTCTGGGTACGCACATCGGACAATCAGCCGTTCACGATTCCGAACGTCCGTCCCGGCACCTACGTCTTCCACGCGATCGCCGACGGCGTACTGGGCGAATTCGCCAGCGAAAAGATCACGCTCAAGCCCGGCGAACACCTCGACGTCGGCCGGATCGTCTGGCACCCCGTGCGCTACGGCCGTCAACTCTGGGACATCGGCATCCCCAACCGCAGCGCCCGCGAGTTCTTCCACGGTGACGATTACCGCCATTGGGGGCTCTACCTCCAGTATCCGAAGTGGTTTCCCCAAGACGTCGACTACACGATCGGGAAAAGCGATTTCCGCAAGGACTGGAACTTCGAGCAGGTGCCGCGCGCCCCCGCCGACGACATCAATGGCCGCGAGCCGGGCACGTCCACCACCTGGACCGTCCACTTCACACTCACGTCCGCGGCTCTCGGTGATTCGCGCTCCGAACGCGCCATCCTGCGCCTCGCCCTCTGCGGCATCGGCACGCGCCACCTGTATGTGACCGTGAATGACCGCCCCGTCGGCGAACTCGACGACCTGCGCTACAACGCCGTGATCAACCGCGACGGCATCCAGGGCCTGTGGAGCGAACACGACGTGATCTTCCCCGCCTCCGCGCTGCGCGAGGGCGCCAACACCCTTAAGCTCACCATTCCCGGCGGCAATCCGACCAGCGGCATCGAATACGACTACCTGCGTCTCGAACTCGCCCCCGACCACGAACCCGCCAAACGAAGCTGAACGATACACCGTATTTGAACCACAGAGACACGGAGAGCACAGAGCCTTAACTCAAAGTGTCGACTGCCCGTGCGCTTATTCACGGAGCGGTGGAAATAGGAAAGAACTCCCAATGGCCGCCTCTGTGATCTCTGTGTCTCTGTGGTTCAATTACGCCTCCTATCCCCCATGAAACACGCAACCGCCTTACTCCTCGCGGTATCGGCCCTGTCCCTACCGATTTTACCCGCACTCCGCGCGGCCCCCGCCGCCGCCGCCACGCCCGCACCGTCCGCGCGCACCACGCTCGGCTTCGACCACGGCTGGCGCTTCGTCCGCGGCGACGTTGCCGACGCGCAGGCCCCGGGTTTCGACGACTCCGGTTGGACACGCGTGGACGTGCCCCACGACTGGAGCATTGCGGGGCCCTTCGACAGGTCAAACCCCACGGGCGCCGCCGGCGCGTTTCTCCCCGCGGGGATCGGCTGGTACCGCAAGACTTTCACCCTGCCGCCAGGCTCCGAAGGCCGCCGGGTCTCCATCCAGTTTGACGGCGTGATGGCCAACAGCGACGTCTGGATCAATGGCGAGCACCTCGGCCATCGGCCCTACGGCTACGTGAGCTTCGCCTACGATCTCACGGCCGCCCTGCGGCCCGCCGGACAGGCCAACGTAATCGCCGTGCGCGTCGACGACTCCAAGGAGCCCGCCTCGCGCTGGGCGCCGGGCGCGGGCATCATCCGCCACGTTCGGCTGGTCATTAAGGATCCCGTTCACCTCGCACACTGGGGCACGGTCGTGACCACGCCCCGCGTCTCCGAGACCGGCGCGACCATCCACGTCGCCACCACCGCCGTCAATCAGTCCGGCGCCGAGCGCACCGTGCGCCTCGAGGAACTCCTGTTCGACCCCGCCGGCCGCCTCGCCGCCCGCGCCGTCTCCCCCGCGCAGGCCGTTGCTCCCGGCAATTCCGCAGAACTCGGCGTGGAGCTCGCCCTCGCCCGTCCCGAACTCTGGGACGTCGACTCCCCCCGGCTCTACCGGGCTGTGACCCTCCTGGAATCTGCCGACGCCCCGGGCGCGGTGCTGGACGACGTCACCACGCCCTTCGGCATCCGCGACGCCCGCTTCGAGGCCGCCACGGGCTTCTGGCTCAACGGGCGAAACCTCAAGATCAAGGGCGTGTGCCTGCACGACGACGGCAGTGCCTTCGGTGCCGCCGTCCCCCTCTCGGTCTGGGCCCGCCGCCTGGCCGCCCTGCGCGCCCTCGGCGTGAACGCCATCCGCACCGCCCACAATCCGCCCGCCCCCGAATTCCTCGATCTGTGCGACCGCATGGGCTTCCTCGTCATGGACGAGTCCTTCGACTGCTGGACCGTCGGGAAGAATCCCTACGACTACCACCTCCATTTCGAGAAATGGGCGCTCACCGACCTGCGCGACATGGTGATGCGCGACCGCAACCATCCAAGCGTCATCCTGTGGAGCGCCGGTAACGAAATCCACGATACGCCCCACACCGAGCTCGCGAAGCGCATCCTCGCCTCGTTGGTCCGTGTGTATCACGAGGTCGATCCGACCCGCCCGGTCACGCAGGCGCTGTTCCGACCCAATGTGAGCCACGACTACGACGACGGTCTGGCCGACATGCTCGACGTGGTCGGGACCAACTACCGCTTCAACGAACTGCTCGCCGCGCACGCCGCGAAGCCTTCCCGCAAGATCATCGGCACCGAAAACAATCACGAGCTCTCCTCCTGGCTCGCGGTCCGCGACAACCCCGCCTACTCGGGCGAGTTCATCTGGAGCGGCATCGACTACCTCGGCGAGGCACACGCCTGGCCAGGCATCGCCAACAGCTCCGGCCTGCTCGACCGCACGGGTTATCCGCATCCCGACGGCATGATCTTCGCCAGCTGGTGGGCGAGCCACCCGATGCTGTACGTCGCCCGTCGCGTCGCCCACGCCGCCCCGCCCCCGACCGACCCCGGCTACGGCAAGGCGCCTGCGATCCCCGCTTGGCGCCGCCAAGTGCTTTTCCCGGACTGGACTCCCACCAATACCGCCCCGCACGACGAACAGGTCGAGGTGTACAGCAACTGCGACCAGGTTGAGCTCTTCCTCAACGGACGCTCGCTCGGCGCCCAATCACGCCCCGCCGACCTCGCGCCGCGCGCCTGGTCCGTTCCCTATTCGCCCGGCACGCTCCGCGCCGTCGGCCGCGATGGCGGTCGCGTGGTCGCCGAATCCGACCTCACCACGGCCGGCGCCCCCGCGCGCATCCACCTTTCGGTCGATTGCAGCCGCCTCGCCCCCGGATGGAACCATGTCGCCACCGTCACCGCCGTCGTCACCGACGCGAACGGAGTCCCTGTTCCCGCCGCCTCCAACGAGATCACGTTCTCCGCCTCCGGTCCGGGCTCGGTCGTCGCGGTAGACAGCGCCGACAACACCAGTCACGAACCCTTCCAGGCCTCCGAGCGGCGCGCCTTCCAGGGCCGCTGCGTGGCGATGGTCCGCGCCTCCGCCACCGACGGCCCGATTACCGTGCACGCCACCTCGCCCGGACTGGGCTCCGCGGACATCGTCCTCACCGCGGTCCCCTGAGCGCCGCCCGCCCGCGCTCAATCCAGTCCTCCAACGGACGGTCCGAATCCCCGGCCGGTTGTCCCCGCGCCGGGCGAAACCCTAGCCTCTGCCTGTCCCTATGCATCCCCGACCGCACCCCGCCACCCGGTCCGCACGCCGCCTCCTGTCTTCGCTCGCGTCGGCCGCCACCCTCGCCGTCCTCTGCGCAGCGCCCACACTCGCGGCGAAGTCCACCCACGTCCCCGGCGCCCGCGTCGGCTCCGTCGCCTACGAGCCCGAAAGTCCCGCCCAGATCAAGGCCGTGCTCGATCGCGTCCTGGGATATTTGGATACGGCATCACCGGTCCGCGTGGTCGACCGCTCGACAGGCCGGCCCGTGGACGACCTCGACCACCTTCCGCCCAACGTCTCCTTCGCGCCCACCGACTTCCTTCTCACCACCTACGAATGGGGCGTCACCTACTCGGGCATGCTGCACGTCGCCGACATCACCGGCGACCGGCGCTACGCCGGCTACGTCGACCAGCGCCTGACCGCGATCGCCAAGGTCGCCGCCGACGTGCAGGCACATCCCTTCGACGAGTCCGGCATGACCCGCACCCAGCGCTGGCTGGCGATGTCCACCGTCCTTCATCCCCAGGCCCTCGACGACTGTGGGGCAATGGCCGCCGCCATGATCGAGGCCTCGCTCCACGGGCTCCATCCGGCCCTGCTCCGTCCGCGCATCGACACCTACATGGCCTGGGTGAGGTCCGGCCAATACCGCCTGCCCGATGGCACCCTCGCCCGGCATTTCCCGATGCCCGACACGCTCTGGGCCGACGACCTATACATGGGCGTGCCCGCGCTGTCCGACATGTATTCGCTCACCCACGACAGGTCCTGGCTGGATGACGCTGCGCGGCAGATCCGGCAGTTCTCCGCCCGCATGTTCGTCTCCGAGACCGGCCTCTACCGGCACGGCTGGGTGAGCGGCATGACCCCTCACCCCGCCTTCTACTGGGCCCGCGCAAACGGCTGGGCCGCGCTCGCGATGTGCCGCCTGCTGGACGTGATGCCCGAAAACGACCCCGCCCGGCCCGCCGTGCTTGCACAATACCGCGCGCACATCGCCGGCCTCGCGGCGGTCCAGTCCGGCTCCGGTCTCTGGCACCAGCTCCTCAACCGGCCCGACTCCTACCTGGAGACTTCGGCGTCGGCGATGTTCGTCTATGCCATCGCCCACGGCATCGACAAGGGCTGGCTCGACCCGAACGCCTACGGTCCCGTCGCCTCGGTCGGCTGGAACGCGGTCGCGAGCCAGGTCAACGAGCGCGGCCAGGTCGAGGGCACCTGCATCGGCACCGGCATGGGATTCGACCCGATGTTCTACTACCGGCGCCCCACCAGCGTGCTCGCGGCCCACGGCTACGGCCCCGTCCTGCTCGCTGGCGCGGAGATGATTCGCTTCAGAACGCACCTCGGCGCCCGGGTCACCACCCGCGGCGGCGGCACGCAGTTCGAACCCGCGCCGTGAGGATTGAACCACAGAGACACAGAGATCACAGAGCCTGAAATCGAAGCAAAGGGCGGAACCGCCGCTCACCTCGGAGGCGAAAGAGATTCGATACAAAACCTACCAGGAACTGCCTCACTCCGTGTTCTCTGTGTCTCCGTGGTTCAAATTTAACTGCGTCATTTGGATTACCATGAAGCTTCTGCCCCGCTCCGCGTTTGCGGCCGCCGTCCTTGCTCTGATCGCTGTCCTTCCCGTCCGTGCCGCAACGGCCCAGCCAGCCTTGCCTGTCCGCGTCGAATACAATTTCAACCCCGGCTGGAAATTCATCCGCACCGACGTGCCCGGCGCGGAAAAGCCCGGGTTCGACGACTCATCGTGGGCCGACGTCGGCACGCCCCACACGTGGAACGATGTCGATTCGTACCGGAAGCTGATCAACCACTCGAGCGGCGACGTCGGCATCTACCAGGGCATCGGCTGGTACCGGAAGCACTTCCGCCTTCCCGCGTCGGCCCGCGGTCGCAGGGTCTTCCTGATTCTCGACGGACTCCGCCAGGCCGCGAAGTTCTACGTCAACGGCACCCGCGCCGGGCTCTACGAGAACGGAGTCACGCGCTACGGGCTCGACCTCACGCCGTATTTACATTTCGGCGACACCGACAACGTAATCGCCGTGCGCGTCGACAACCGCACGACCTACCGCGAGGCGTCCTCAGGCGTCGTATTCCAGTGGGAGTCCAAGGCCTTCAATCCCGACTTCGGCGGAATCAACCGCGACGTGTCGCTCTGGATCACCGGCCCGATCTATCAGACCTTCCCGGTCTACGATGGCCTCCAAACCACGGGCGTCTACGTGTATCCGGAATCCATCGACCTGGCCGGACACCGGACGGGCGTGGGCGTCGAATCCCAGGTGCGCAACGATTCCGGCGCGCCGGCCACGATCGCACTGTCCGTCTCCATCCTCGACGACGCCGGCAAGGTCCGGGCCCGCTTCGACGGCCAGTCCGCGACCTTCGCCCCCGCCGAGACGCGCACGCTCTCGGCCTCCGGAATGCTCGACCACGCCCGGTTCTGGGACGTGGACGACCCCTACCTTTACACCGTCAGGACGACGCTCGCGGTGAACGGCGCCGTGGTTGACTCCTGCGACACGCGCACCGGCTTCCGCGCCACCTCCTTCCGCGGCGGTGCGGGCACCGGAGGCGTCTACCTCAACGGCCGCTTCGTGTGGCTCACCGGCTACGCCCAGCGCGCGGTCGACGACTGGGCCGGCCTGGGGCAGGCGTATCCGGACTGGATGCACGCCGCCAACGCGGAGCTGATCCGCGCCAGTCACGCCAATTACATCCGCTGGATGCACACCGCGCCCCAGACCGTCGACGTGCGCGCCTGCGACCGTTTCGGCATCGTCGAGGTCTGCCCCGCGGGCGACAAGGAGCACGACGTCCAGGGACGCCAGTGGGAGCAACGCGTCGAGGTGATGCGCGACACGATCATCGCCTACCGAAACGACCCGAGCATCCTGTTCTGGGAGGCCGGCAACCAGGTCATCAGCCCCGACCACATGCGCGAGATGGTCGCACTCCGAAAGACCTGGGACCCCCACGGCGGACGCGTCATGGGTGTGCGGCACGGGGACGACAACGCCATGGCCGCGGCCACCACCGACATCGCCGAATACTACGGCGTCATGATCGGCCAGGATCCGCGCACCGACTCGCTGCCCAACCGCACCGCCATCTTCCGCGGCTACAGCGCAGAGCGCCGCGATCGCGCCCCGCTCATCGAGTGCGAGGACCTGCGCGAGGAGGCGTTTCGAGGGATCTGGGACAATTATTCCCCGCCGCACTTCGGTTTCCACAAGGGACCCAAGGACACCTACGACCTGAACTCCGAGTCGTTCTGCCTGCAGGCCGCGAAACGGTATCACGAATACTCGATCAACCGCATCGACAACCCGGATCCCGCGCACTCGAAGTGGTCCGCCTACGCGTCGATCTACTGGTCCGACTCCGACGCCGACGGCCGCCAGCAAAGCAGCGCGGTCCTGCGCGTGAGCGGCAAGGTTGATGGCGTGCGGCTGCCCAAGGAGGCATTCTACGTGTACCGAGTGATGCAGAATCCCAACCCCGACCTCCACATCATCGGGCACTGGACCTATCCCGCGGGCACCGTGAAGACGGTCTACGTCGCCGCCAACCACTGCGACGCGGTCACGCTTGCCGTGAACGGCCGCAGCCTGGGCACCGTCACGACTCCGGTCGACGGATACATTTACGCCTTCCCGAAGGTCGCCTTCGAACCCGGCACCCTGACCGCGATCGCCACCCGCAGGGGCGTGGCCGTCGCCCGCGAGCAGCTCGTCACGGCCGGCCCACCCGCGGCGCTCCGGCTGACCCTTCACACCGCCCCCGGCGGCTTGAAAGCCGACGGCTCCGACGTGGCGCTCATCGACTTCGAGGTCGTCGACGCCCGGGGCCGCCGCTGTCCGACCGACGAAAGCCGGGTGAATTTTGCGGTGAGCGGCCCCGTGATTTGGCGCGGCGGCCTCAACGCCGGCCTCGTCGATTCGACGAACAACCTGTATCTGAACACCGAATGCGGCATCAACCGCGTGGCGATCCGCTCGACGCTCCAACCCGGCGTCATCACCGTCACCGCCACCCGCAAGGGCCTTCCGCCCGCGACGCTGACCCTCCGCTCGGTGCCCGTCACGATCGACCACGGCCTCGAGCCCATGCCCGCCTCGCCGCCCCCCGCGCCGGCGACTCTGCCGAACTGACGAACCGGATCCATTGAACAGAAGGCAACGAAGGAAACGAAGTACGGTTTAGTGAGATAGCGTCAGGGTTGGCTGGGCTTGCCTCGATAAAATGGACAGCGAATCAAGCCGCTTTGATTTGGTTTTTCGCTGTTAGTTTTTCGAACGCCACAGGTGAGAGGTACCCGAGCGAGCTGTGGCGCCTCTTCGGGTTGTAGAAGGTCTCGATGTAG
>DAIDAF010000030.1:0-13721 GCA_027310745.1 Opitutaceae bacterium
CGCCGATTCGTTCTTGAAAACTCAAGCCTCTGCACCTTGGATTCTTTCATCGCGTGTCACCTCGTTTTTTATTTGCAACTCTATCAATGATAGAGATTTGAGGGACACGCGATACCTATTTCATGCAATATTCAGGCTAGCCCCATGAGTGAGTACAGCGTCTACATCGTCCGAAATCCGAACGGGCGCCTGTACATTGGCGTGAGCGATGATGTCGCTCGTCGTATCCGGCAACACAACGACGGCGAGTCGACGTGGACCAGTACACGAGGACCTTGGGCCTTGATCTGGTCCAAAGGCGGAATGGATCTCTCGGCCGCGCGAAAGCCCGAAAACCTTCTCAAACGCCAGAAAGGTGGAGCAGGACTCTATCGGTTAACCGGCCTTCAACCCAGCTCGTCAGGCTCATAATCCCGCCACCGCGGGATCCTTGGTTCAAATCCAAGCCCTGCACACAATTTAAGCAGAACGCCCTCGGAAGATTCCGAGGGCTTTTTGTTTAAATTGCCCTGAGCCCGTCGAAGGGCTGATCGCGGGTCTACACCAAAGGCTGATCGACGTCTCCAGGCGTGTTGGTCGCCAAAATCGGACACCAAATGGACACCGCGATTACTCGCTGCCCTTTTAAACCTTCCGGCGAAGTCTCGCGACTTCCGATCGCCACATTCCAAACGGGTTCTACACCCAACGGCGGCACGGACCCGTCCACCACGCCCGATTCACATCAATATTGATGTTCTTCACTACGGAGTTCACCGTAGCCTTTTGCAAAGCTCAGTATGGACGGTGCCCGGTGCGCAACTTTCTCGACGGCTTCAACGATTCTCACCCCACGGGTCCCGCAGCTCGTCGGACCGACTGGCTCAGGAGGCAGGCGTCATGAAAAAGACCAACTTCAACCGTTATCTGGAGCAGCAGCTCAAGGACCCGTCCTTCGCCGCGCGATTCAAGCGGGCGGGTGAAGCTTGGGACGTCGCCCTGCAACTTGCCGCCCTGCGCGAGCAGGCCGGACTCTCGCAGCGGCAGCTTGCCGCCCTGCTCAAGACTTCCCAGCAGCAGATCAGCCGCCTCGAGTCCCCTGGCTACGAAGGCCACTCGCTGAGCATGCTCCGCCGCGTCGCCACCGCCCTGAAGGCGCGCGTCCGGGTCGTGATAGAGCCGGAGCCGGCTGAGCCTCTACAGGTTACTGAGGAGCCAGCCCGCTATCGGACAAGACGTCATCACCGGCGCACCCCATGAACCTGTTGGCCAAAGTCCTTGCGCCGGTTCTGGATGTCGCCGCGCTCATGGCTTGGCATCCGTCCTGGCGCTGGCGGACGCGTCCGGGCCCCGCTTCCTTCGTGGCGCGAGCCGCCGTACAGGCACCTGCCTTCCTACCCGATCAAGCACTACCCTCGCACCGTCACAGCTTCGTTATCGCAGGGGACATGCCGTCTGTTCTTCAGCGGCCTGTCCCAGTATATGATTCTAACCTTCGTCCTCAAAATAGTTCTGATCCAGTTCGTGGATCTCGTAGGTCTTGAGCACGCGGACTCCGATTCTGTGGCGGATCATGAGGTCGATGAGCATTTCGCCGTCGACGAGGACGACCTTCGTATTCAGGCCCCGGGCGACGAACTCGTGGGCGCTGTCCTGAAAGCTGCTGGTCGTGATGAAGACGCCCTTCGTGACGCCTTGCCCTGAAAGAGAGCCGACGAAAGCCTGGACCTCCTTGCGGTCGATCTTGCGGTCGGGTCGGTAGCGCTTGGCTTGGACAAGGATCTGGTCGAGACCGAGGGTATCCTGATTGATGCGACCATCGATGCCCTCGTCGCCGCTCTGCCCCACGTGCTCGGCGGCGTCCTCGCGAGTGCCGCCGTAGCCCATGGCGACGAGAACATCGAGCACCAGGCGTTCGAAGAATTCCGGGGTCTGGCTGAGGATGGACTCGATGAGTCGGCTGCGAAGTTCCGCGCGGAGGATTCCGACTTCACGCTCGATGAGCTCTTGCGGAGTCGCGTGGCCTTCGGACGTGGGTTCGGAGTCAGGTGCCTTCCCTTGCTGTCGTTCCCGGCGCTTCGCGCTGCCCAATTCCCAGGCTTCGTTGTAGCCCGGAATCGCTTCAAGATCTTTGACGGTGATGGCGCTGGGATGCGCCTTGAGGAAGTCCAGCCCCCGTTGGGTTGCCGTGTAGAACTTCGGGGCGGATTTTTCGATGAGCCCAGCCTTGGTCAGGAAGGTGAAAGCCCAGCCGGTACGATTCCTCATCACCAAACCCCCGCTCGCCAAAGTCTGAGCGGCTTCTTCCGGGGAAAGGCGGAATTCGGTGGTCAAGGCTTCATGGGCCAGACGCCGCGAAATCGGTTTCTGGCTGGCCAGCACCAACACGGGGCGCAGGAGTTTATCAAAGGTTGGGATGGGCATGGGGGAAATGATTATCCAAAGAAGCAGGCGTTGGCGTCCTCATGCACGACGCGCAGGGCTTCGGCGAGACTCGGTACCTCGGGGCAGGGAGGATAACTATGCCACTTGAGGTCGGCGCGTTGCCAGAAGATGCGCCAGCGATCTGAGCTTCGGACATAGGTCAGCTTGGCGATCTTCTCCTCCGTGAAGCGCGTTGGATCATTGAAAACCGGCCGCACGAAGAAGAGCTCGATGGATTGCTCGGTGAATCGCTGGCCTTCCCTCATCTGGTCGCGGATGTGCAGAGGCGGACGACGCTTCGACCAGAAGAGTTTTTCAATCAGCGCGGCGTGCGCTGCCACTTCGAATTCGGTGAAGGCCATACTGGTTTACTGGTCTGACTCCAAGGCGCGGTTCATCTCCTTTCGAGATATCCGGAGACCCATGGGAAGCGGGGCTTGTTGTCATCGGGCCGGTAGATCGCTCCGGAGGAAAAAAGGCCCTGACCTACGGGATAGAAATGATAAGAAAAGCGAGTGGGAATACTCATGGGGAAGTGAGTTCGGCGACGGCTGCGGCGAGGAGCGCTTCGGCGGTGCGGCGAGCGGTGGCGAGTTGGGTTTCCAGAGTATCGACCAATGCCATCAGTTCGTCCACCTTCGCCACGATCCTGCGTTGTTCTGCGACGGGGGGAAGGGGGATGGGGAGATTGCACATGACTTCACGCCCTACATTCTTCATCGAACTACTCGTGCCCGCTGCGTTGCGAGCGTAGTAGGCTCGCGATGCGTCCGAAGTGTTGGCCAAGTTGACGAAGCCTTTCTCGACTTCATCCGAAAACGTGAAGCGAACAATCTTGTCGCTCATCATCAGGCGTGGCGGCGTTTTATCCACAACAACGCTTCGGGCCACCAACTCTTCCGTGTTGGCTCGTGAGAGAAGGAAATCGCCGGGTTGAACCTCGCAATCTGGTCGCGGCTCCATGCCAAGCGGAAGCGCTTTATTCTCCTCGGGCTTGAAAACTCCCCAAGACACAGCGCTGACTTTCAAAATACCCCAGTTCTCTCCTTCACGAGCTTCGGAATGACATTGCGGACTCCAGCCGGAATCACTCGTGAGCGAAATGTTTCCGAGCCGAACCCAAGACCACGATAATGGAACATCATACGGGGATTCGTCCTGAGAAACTGGAGCGTATTCCTTCACCTTCTTCAACCGGCGCATTGCCGCGATGCGAGCAACCAACACCTCCGCCGGTTCGTCGCTGGGATCCTGCGGCACGAGTTTGCCTTGGACGGCGAGGGTGAGGATCGTCTTGCGGAGGTCGGCGGGGGAGATCGCGAAGCTTTCGTGGAAGAGGTAGTGGAGGTTGGCCGGGGTCGGTGCCTCGGCGAAGCGGGCCAGGGCGGCGCGGGACAAGGCGGCGTGGCGGGTCTCCCGGTCCTTCAATTGCTCCTCCAAGCGGTCGCACACGGCCATCAGTTCGTCCACCTTCGCTATGATACGCTTCTGCTCGGCGAGAGGCGGGAGGGCAATCAGAATGCTATTCATCTTGGCCTGATTCATTTTCGGCTGCGCCGAACCGGTGACGTAGGGCTCAAGATTGATTGCATTTATATGAAGCTCGATGAAGCGCAGGAATTCCTCTGAGATTCCGTCAATCACGTGGGCGTGATTGTTTACCCAGTATTTTCCGCGAGCGATGAAAGCAATGGGTGTTGAGCGGTTAATGAGGTTAGCTCCGTCTTCACCGACGAGTAGGAGCGGCTTGTCGAAGAGGTAGTTGTCGATCTTGTCGATTACGCCCGAAGCGCCGTAGTAATCGTATGTCTTGGCCTTGGTTTCGCGCTCTTCCTTACTGACCGGGATGCGCTCGCCATCACGGTTGACAACGATTTCTCCAAATCGCACCCGAATCCAAGATGCTGGAAGCGCGTAGGCGCCGTCGTCTGCGGGCACTGGAACGACAGCCGTTCGACCACGAGGTTGTCCTGACTTTTCCAACGCTGATTTGTGAGCAGCAATTTGATCGAGTAAATCAAGTGCTGTCCCCTCGCTGATGTCCTGGTGGACGAGTTTTCCCGCGATGGCCAGGTGCCGTATCAACTCCCTCATCTTCGCCACCGCATCCGGCGTATCAGCGAAGAGGTCGAACTTCTCGATAAAGGTCTCGATCTTCATTCTGAGGTCCCGGTGCTGTCGGTCGGGGCGCGGTGGAGTTCCTGTTTCAGCTTGGCTCGGCATCGCCTCACAGAACTTTCCTGCCTTCGCATAGGTTGATGAGCTCAGCGAGGGCCAGGACATGGGGCCGACGGCCGGCGCCTTCACGGATGGTGTGAAGGATGCCACTGTGGCGGAGCTTGCCGAGGAGGGTGGCAACCATCGGAGCACTGGGCATGTGCTCCAGCTTCGTGAGGTCGCTGCTGCGGAAGATGGGGCGCTCGAATATGAAGTCGAGCAACGGAACGGCGAACTGGGAGTGTGTGAGGTCGATCACCTGTGTTTTGAGGCGTTCGTAAAGGTCCTGTATTGCCCGAGCCTTTTCGGTGTTGGCCGAGGCTTGCACGGTGACGCCTTCAAGAAAAAAGGCACACCAGTGGGTCCAACTGCCCGGTTGGCCGAGGTCGCGCAACAGAGCGATATAGTCATCGCGCCTGGCCTCGAAAAAGGCGGAGAGATAGAAGCAGGGGCGGCTCAGGATTTTCTTTTCGTAGAGAAAGAGCGGTATGACCATCCGCCCGAGGCGACCATTGCCATCGAGGAAGGGGTGGAGAATTTCGAACTGGGCGTGGACGAGGGCCAGTTGGATTAACGCGTCCGGGGCATCCGAATGCCAGTAGGCTTCCCAGCGATTGAGGTGCTCTTGCAGGACAAGCGGCGATGGAGGAACAAAAACGGCCTCTTCGATCGGGCAGTTGGGCTTCCCGATCCAATTCTGGGTGGTCCGAATGCGGCCCCGGGCCTTGTCGTACCCCCGCACACTGTCCATCAGCACCTCGTGCAACCGGAGCAGCGAGTTGAGGCAGAACGGACGGTCCGCAAGGAGCTTAACGGAGAGCCCAAGCGCGTTGCGGTAGTTGATGATTTCATGAATGTCCTCGCGCTGGGCAACGTCTGCAGGGCTTTCCCCGGCCTCGAACTTCAAGACATCCTGAAAGTCCGCCTGCGTGCCCTCTATCTTCGACGACAGAACGGCTTCCTGGGTGGTCAACGGAGCCAGCAAGACATTGGGATTGGGAATTCCGTAAAACAGGCCATCCAGGGTGGCGATAGCCCGATTTGCCTTTCCAGCCGCAGGCATCAGGGCCAGAAAATCGATCTCTCTTGGCGGAAGCGTCTCGGGTTCAAATGGATGCATCGTGATCGGCTTGTGTTAAGCAAAATTGTGGCAACGGGCGTTGCGATAAGCAATACGCGTTTTACTTAAAGCAAGCCGCCTTTTGCCTGATCCGCTTGCGACAAGCATGATCCAGGAGTTTTCGCTATCAGCGCTTAAGCGCCTCCAGAATTTGTGCCTTCAGCTTGGACCGTGTGGAGGCAATCTCGACGAGGAGCTTTTCGTACTCGGGCAGGAGGTGGTCGACATCCCCCACCCCTTCGTCAGGGCGGTGGGGATTCTTCAGGTCGAGGTTGTAGTTACCGGCTCGTATCTGGTCGATGGAGACACGCCAGGCCTGCTCGTTTTCCACGCGGCCCTTGAAACCGTCGGCCTCAATCCCCCACCAGGCGCGCTCGGCCTCGAATTCCTCGATGCGGATAGGTTTGCCCTTGTTGTAGCTCTTGGCGCCCTCGGGGTACGGGTGTTCGTAGTACCAAACTTCCTTAGTGGGCGTGCCCTTGGTGAAGAAAAGGAGGTTGGTGCGGATCCCCGTGTAGGGATTGAAGACCCCGTTGGGTAGGCGGACGATGGTGTGCAGGTTGCACTCGGTGAGCAGGGCCTCCTTGATGCGCGTCTTGACGCCTTCGCCGAAGAGGGTGCCATCGGGCAACACCAGACCGGCGCGGCCACCGGCCTTGAGGATCTTCATGATCAGCACGAGGAAGAGGTCGGCGGTTTCCCGGGTGCGGAATTCGTTCGGATAGTTGGACTCGATGCCATCCTCCTCCATGCCTCCGAAGGGAGGATTGGTGACGATCACATCCACGCGTTCCTTCGGACCCCAATCGCGCAGGGGACGAGCAAGGGTGTTGTCGTGGCGAACATTGGACGGCACGTCGATGCCGTGGAGCATGAGGTTGGTCATGCAGAGGACGTGGGGAAGGTGCTTCTTCTCTATGCCGGAGAAACAGTCCTGAATGAGGCGCTCGTCGGCCTCGGTCTTGGCCTGCTTGCGCAGGTGCTCGATGGCGCACACGAGGAAGCCGCCGGTTCCGCAGGCCGGGTCGAGGAGGGTCTCGCCAAGCGTGGGGTTTACCTGCTCGACGATGAACTGAGTGACAGCGCGTGGCGTGTAGAATTCACCGGCATTGCCTGCGGACTGGAGGTCCTTGAGCAGCTTCTCGTAGATATCGCCGAACATGTGGCGATCAGAAGCGGCGAGACGGCGTGAACGACAAAGGGACAACCATGAGTACCCACCTTAGTAACCTCAAAAATCGTCCAGTAACATAGGCCTTGTTACTTTGCTCAGCCGGCCCGAGGAGATCACGTTTTACCTTTTACCTTGGCTGGACGAAACGTCGGAATTTAATTCCTAATTACCCCTCCAACACTATTTGTTAGGCTCTTCCTATTAATTTCTTACATCAACCATTTTGCTCGACCTGTTATGCTAAGCGGTTAGTATATTTTCGATGGATCATGCCACTTTCAGTCGCAGGGGCGGGCGGGCGCGGTCAGCGGCGAAGACGGCCGCGAATCGGGCCAAGGCTGCTGCGTATTGGGAGGCCGTGCGCTCCGGACAAAAACCCGCGCCGCGGCGGCCTCGGGTGCCGCCCTCGCCTGAAGAGCTGGGCCGGTTGCTGGCGGATGCCTGTCGGAAGGCCGGCATCGTGCAACTCGAGGTGTTCGGATCGGTGGCCCGCGGCGAAGCACGGCGGGGAAGCGATGTGGATTTGATCGCCACTTTCGGCACGAACCCCGGCCTGTCGTTTTACGCTCTCGAGCAGGACCTGACGGCGTTAGTCGGCACCCCCGTTCATCTGCTGACCCGCGACGCGGTCGAGGCTATGACCAACCCCTACCGACGCGCCTCAATCCTGTCCGACGCCAAGGTGATCTACCGTGCCTAAGTCGTCTCCAATATCCCAGGACACCACCCTCTACGACATGCTGGAGGCTGCGCGCCTGATCCGCGACTACACCTCAGGCGTGACCTACGAGGCGTTCGCGGCGAACAACGAAAAACGCGACGCCGTCGCGCTGCGTCTCTCGGTGATCGGCGAATGCGCCTCCAAGATCGACAAGGACACCGAAGCGATCCTGCCCGCCATCCCATTCAAACACCTCCGCGGCCTTCGCAACCGGATCACGCATGATTACGGGACCGTCGATTTCTCGATCGTCTGGGCCGTGGTCCAGAAGGACATCGCGCCGCTTATCTCCACGCTCGAAGCCCACCTCGCGGGCAGATTGCCGGGCTGAGGCGGGACGATCAGGCACTACCGTGAATGCCGTACGGTGGAGCGGCGGTGCCGAGGGATCGATGTGGAGTGCGGTCCCGCTCCTGCGGGACCGCTTTCGACGAGGGGTCTCGCCCCTCGCGCCGGTAGGCAAAGCCTCCCGTGCACAGCGAGGTTGAACCTCGCACTCCATAAAAGACGGCGACCGGTTTGTTTTTGAGTGCTGAGCCTCGGCTCAGCTTTTCGGGACGTGTGGCGACGCTGGGGCTCGGCGCACGTCGTAACGGAGCGCCGTCATGCCGTTCTTGTAGGCTTTGATTTCCGCCAGGTGGAGGGCGATGTCGCGGTGGAGGGACTCGAAGAAGGAGATCCCCTCCCCGATCAGGACGGGCACGATGAAGTAGCGGATTTCATCGGCGAGCCCTAGGCGGAGGCAGGCGCCCGCAAGCGAGCCGCCACCCGCAACCCAGATGCTGCCATAGGCGGGGCGCAGGCGTTCGTTCACGAGGCGCGCAAGGTCACCGTCGCAGAACTCCACGGTTGCACGTGTCCGCGGCAAGATGCGCCGCGTGAGCACGAACACCGGCTTGTCGCCGTACGCCCACCCGAATCCTTTCGCTTCGAAGTCCAGCGCCGTCTCGTAGGTCCTCGAGCCCATGACGTAGCAGCCGATCGACTCGAGGAAGGACGCGATGGACGCTGGATCCATCGCCTCCCCCGCGGCGTAGTCGTCCGCGGTCTCGAGCCAGTCCACGCGTCCGTCCTTTCGGGCGATGAACCCGTCGAGGCTCGCAACCATGTGAATCGTGACCCGTGAGGCTGGTGTGGTCATTGGCTTTGGCGGTCGCGCTGGAGAGCGGGCGGCGTCGGAAAGGGATGCGCATCGCTCGCGTGTGGCGGCCGCCGAATCCTAGATGCGGAAAGGCCAAAAATCAAAACGCTCCTTCGACGCGGAGGCCACCCGAGGGAGAGACGAAACGATCCTAGGGGACACGTTTACCATTCACCTTTTCGCATGGAGAGCCGTTTTCAGCGCTGGGTGTGCGTCGGCGGGGGCGCCGGTCAATGGACGCGGGTGGGGCGCACACTTTAGAAATCTCGGGCCACCTGAAACCGCCTCAGCGAATCGTTCGGCGCCGCTTCAGACACAAATCGGGCTGACGGTGATGGTACGTCAATTGCCGGGGATAAACCATCAATGAGCTCGCTCCATCGACGGTCGGTTCGGAACAAAACGAGGGTATCACTCTATCCCAATCGCTCGGGGGTCGGCGGGGTTCAGGTCCAGTGCAATCGGGCTTCGCCCAGCGTCGCAGCGATGAAGTTCTCCGCCGGGATCGCCGTGCCGATCCAGGCGTTGCCGTCGCCGCGATGAATGGCGAAGTGAAACCCCAGCAGCTTCGGGACCCTGGGGTCGTTCGCGTCCGGCACGTAGAGTCCGGAGCCGCTGTCCCCGCCGAGCGTAACGGTCCATGGATTGCCACCAGTGTCCTGGGGAAAATGATACGTCCAGAAATACGGATAGATGTTTCTCACTCCCGGACAGAGATCCGGAATCTCACAGAAATGCCCGTGTCCCACGAGATCCACGGGTATTTGCGTGCTGGCGCCCTCGCGCTCCGCCCACACGAAAGCGCCGTCAGCAGGGCGACTCAAGGCCAGGGCGACATCGGCGTCTGAGGCGAATTCACCGCGGAAGAGCCGGGGCCACCCCGAGAGAGAAGGGTCGGGCGCGGCCGCTGCGGGAAGTCGCATCGCCATGCCGTCCACCAGGGTGGGCGGCACACCGAGGCTCGCGGGCTGAAGGCTCTCGGGGGGCAGTGCCCAGGTGCGTCCCACGAGATGAAACAGCAGGTTGGAGCTCGGGCGATTCCATGAAGGGGCGCCCGTGTTGATGAACACATGGCCCGATGAGACGGCGTAGACGTTCTCCTCTTCGTCCGACACCAGGGCGCCCGCGGTTCCGATTTCATACTGCCCCGGCGCTCCGCCCGCAGGCGGCGGCTCAAAGCCAAACAAGCGCCCGACACACAGCGGCCCGGCCGACGTCAACCTCCTCGTCCCGTCCTGCTGCTCGACCTTGCCCAGTGCGACCACGTCGAGCTCGATCGACTTTCTCGCCGTGCGTCCCGGCACTCGGTAGTAAAGGCGCTTGGGAAGCCGGTATCCGGGGGGAGGCTCCGCGAGCTTCCGGCCGACAAAGACGTGCAGACACAGCGGCCCAACGCCGCGGCTCTTCCGGAAGCACCGCTGCCTCTGCAGGAATTTCCGTCCGAACCCAAAGCCCCGGATGTCGGGCCACGTGCCAAATCGCTCGCGTGCGCAGGCGAGAGCCGCTTCCAACTCCCCGGAGAGCGCCATTGGCGTCCCAAGCCGGGCCTTTGCCCCTCGAGTCTGCATGTCACGAGTCTCCCCTGAGTGCGCCGTAGACGGTCGGAGGAGGGTCCGGAAAACGGATGATGGCGACCTGGGGAGTAGTCTCCGCGGCCACGGAGGCCTGGCAGCCCTTCAGGTCTTTCCTATTCGCCTTGGCACGAGCGACGAGGAGCTGCATCAAAGCCTCCGCATCGGCCTGGGTCGGCGGAGCCCCCTTCAGCTTCACCGCGACTTCGGTCTGGAATTTCGGATCATCCGCCGCACTCACATCGCTGCCTGCGAGATCGATCGACGAATACTTGCCATTCCAGAGTTCCTGAGTGGCGGGGTTTGAACTCCCAAAGAGCAATTCGCGCAGGCCTGTGAGCGCCTGGGCTGGACGGATTCCGTTTCCGGCCTCATCGCCGCCGTTCCGGAGCGTCTGCCCGTTTCCGCCCGAGGCCACATCGATGCGCTCCGTAGCGGGGGACAGGAACACTTCGGTGGTCGTATTGAAGCCAACCATCGTGAAGGGAGGGCACGGGATGAACGTTACATCCGGCCGCACCCACGGGGTGTTGGCGGAAATGACAAAGGTATCGAACACGAGGTCCGGATCAGTGCCGGACGGAGCCTGGGTGCCGAGCCACTGGCGGATTTCCCTGGGCTTGAGAATGGGGTACAAGCCAGGCTGGGCGATCCGAACCTCTGCAATCTTGAATACCAGGACCTCGCCGAGCAATTTGTGAGCCGAAGTGATCTCCTCCCCTGACAGGGCGCCCTGCTGTCCGCCTTTTGTCGCTAGCGCCTGCAGCGGCACCGTCGACCCGGGAGGCAGACCGGCGGCGAGCGGAGCCCAAGTTGTGAAGATATTGGCGGCCGCCGTTGAAGCCTTCGACACCTGATCGATCACGTACGGGATGAGCTTCGAGTTGTCCACCGACTGGGAGAACGTCTCCGCGGCCCAGCCGTTGCGAAGGCGCGTCTCGATCTCCGCCTTGCCGAGCCCCGCATGAGGCTGGATCACGTACTGCTCCTCGAAGTCGGGCAGGTAGACAATGTCGAACCGGTCGCCGAGCCGAGTGACAGGGTCGGTGCCGTTGATATATCCCGTGCTCGCGTGGAGCTCCGACGGAGTCGACGGGGCGGCGGGCGCCGTGTTCGGTCCCGTGAGCGAGCCCGCCGCAGCATTGGCTGCAGCAGTCCCGGCGTCGGCGGCCGCCTCGCTGGTTGCCCCCTGATTCGATCCTCTCGCTGCTCCTCCAACAACCGCAGGCGCCCGGGTCGAGAGCGTGCTCGCCAGGGCCTGAGTGATCGAGAGCTTGGTCGGAGC
The DNA here is from genome assembly GCA_027310745.1 of Opitutaceae bacterium. Taxonomy (GTDB): domain Bacteria; phylum Verrucomicrobiota; class Verrucomicrobiia; order Opitutales; family Opitutaceae; genus MWDT01. Next base: position 11,633 of record DAIDAF010000030.1, read on the forward strand.
GATCTTCGCGACCCAGTGCGTGTTGGCCGCCGGCAGGTCCAGGAGGTAGGCCCCGGAAGAGGCGTCCCAATGGAAACTCACCAAGGCCGTGCGCTGCGCGACGGGAGTCGACTGCTTCAGGACGAGAAACGGACGCGGCAGGTAATACCGCACGCCCTTCATCGAGTCGGCCTTCTTCTGCAGTTCGTCGTTCCATACGGCGTATTGGGTCGGAGTCGGAACCTTGACGTATTCGAGACGGGAACACGCGCTGAGCACGATCATGCCCAGCGCCGCAATGAGAGCGCGCGTCCGCGGACGCAACGCAATCCGGTCGGTATTCATGGTTACCTCTGGTTAGGTTCGCTTCATCCACGGTGGCGTGGACCGGATGGGACCGGTCTCTCGGTAGCGCCGTCGCGGACGGGTTCGCCTGCTGGATCCGGCAAGTATGGCTCCACACCCATTCCGACTCAATCCAATTGGCGATCCACGGCGGGCCTCCACTGCACCCGTCCAAATGCGGCTGGGCCAGACGCGGGCGTCGGGCCGTAGAGACTTCCCGTCCAAAGACGGAGCCCCCGCTCTAACGAAGACCTGAGCTTCGGGCTATTCCGACCGACCTTTGGCAACTGACCTCTGCCGTCAGTGACCTGCTCCTCTTCGTCTCTGACTGAGCCGTCGCTTTCCGATTCGTATCTAACCCTGTTTCGGAGACTGCCGTTGGCGCCAAACGTCGATGATCGGCTGCATGGTTGGCGGGCTCTGGCTGAAGCGGAGGGTTCGCTCGTCGAACCTTATCCAGGGCTGGGCGTCCTGGATCCAAATATGGGCGACGGGCTGCAGGTTGGCGGAGTCGTCCAGCGTGCCGGCATAGACGGTCTGAAACGCCCTCCCCTCGAGACGTTCGCTCCAGAGAGCGGTGAGGCAACTCGGGCAGCGGCCGACGTTGCGGGCGATGCCACCTGCCTCCGCACGTTCGCACAGCCGGACGCTGCCCTTGGTCACCGAGAGTCCACCGTACGGTATCCTAAGCGCCATGACGAAGCTCGAGCCGCTGGTGGTCTGGCACTCCGTGCAGTGGCAGCAATAGAGCGCAATCGGCTCGGCCCTCAGCCGATAGCGCACGTCGCCGCACAGGCATCCGCCGGTTGCGTTGGTCACGATGCCGAGGCCACCCACTCGGCCGCCGTTCGCACGCACCGTGCACAGGTTGTGTGGAGGAGGTCCCGGTCCTTGAAGGACTGCTGCCCCTCCGGGGTTTGCAGGTCGCAGCCGATCAGCTCCCGGCACTGGATGGATCCGTGGCGTTGTTTGAAATGCGCGATGAACTCCCGGGTGCGGCGATAGGTGTCCTCCGTGCGGCTCTTCTCCTCCCGTTCCCCGCGCCCATGCTTCAGGCCAATCGCCATCACGGCTCCGCTGACCGCGCCACAGACCTCCTGCGCGCGCCCATACCCAGCCCCGAAACCGCACGCAACCTTCAGGGCGGTGTTTTTTTCGATGCCCAAATTTCCTGCGGTGGAATAGAGGACGGCCTGGGCACAGTTGTAGCCCGCGAGGAACTTCTCCTCGGCGATGGAGGGGCACGCTGGATTCATATGCTCCAGTTCAACGGCACATTGGCCCCCATCCGCCGCCCCCTCAGCGTCGGCGCTGACCGCCGCAGGGAATTCTGGCAAAGCTGCTCCATCGTCTTTCGCCGCCCCCACCCCGGAGGCCTCCGCCCCGAGAGGTCTGTCTAAAATAAAAGGCGGGCGGACGCTCATTCGCGTCCAAGCCCGCCCGGGAGTCGACTCAATGGCCGCCCTACTTCTTGCGCGGCCAGTAAACCAGGGTGTAGGTGCCGCCCACCAGGAACAGCACGACACCACCCCAGAAGGTCGCATGCATGTCGGGCATCTCGACCGACGGCGGATGGGAGAACTGCACGATGCCCGCGCCCAGGCAGAGGATGCCATAGACAAACAGCAGCAGGCCGATGAAGAACCAGATGGGAATGGATTTGTTTTCGCTCATGATCGCAGCACGTCAGGGGTTTGAGGGAATGCCGTTTACCAGAACATAATGTTCAGGACCACGAGCAGCACCAGGGCCAGCATGCCCCAGA
>DAIDAF010000040.1:0-40818 GCA_027310745.1 Opitutaceae bacterium
CCCTGCCACCCCTCTGCCGAATACAGAGAGGGGAAGGGGCTCCGCCCCTTCCCCTTCACCCCATCCCAAATAGATTTTTTATCCACCAAACCTCCATACCACCGATCCACATTTGCTGAACTTGACGGACACAACTTCAGATCGCCGATGGTCACCTCTGTCGCCCGCCCTCCGCCCTCCGACGTCCGACCTCCGACCTCCGACTTCCGACCTCCGACTTCTGACCTCTGACCTACCAACCGAAGGCCCCGATCCAAGCTCACGCGGAGACTCAGAGACGTAGAGAAAACGGACTTCTGTCTTCTGACCGCTGTCCTCTGCCCTCCGACGTCCGACTTCCGACTTCAGACTTCCGACTTCAGACTTCAGACCTCTGGCTTCACGCCTCCGACCTCCCTCCGCGTCACTCGTCGTCCTCATCCTCGTCGGCGTCGCCTGCGCGACCGCCGCCGGTCTTGTCCTTCGGGATAAGGTTGTCCGTCGTCAGCACGAGCACGGGCGTCTTGGTCTTCACCCAGACCTCCGTCTCCTTGAAATGTTTTGCGGGCACGTTCTCGATCGCCTCGCCCACGGTCTTCACCGGGAGCAGCCTGCCCTTCTTCGTGGCATTGAACTCGTACGAGGCCCGGATCACGCGCTCCACGGTGGTCACCGGGCTCTCGGTATCCGGAATCTGCAGCACCCAGCCCGCAAAATCGTGCTTCGGGAAATGCCCGTCCGGATCCGACACGAGGATCACGAACTGCTTCTTCACCGCCGGCGGCTTCTCATCCTCCTGGGCAGCCCGCGCGAGCAGGTTCATTTCCTCGACGACGGCGCGCAAGAGCGACGGATCGGCCTTGTTTCGCTTCAGGATCTCGGCCACTTGGTTGATCTCGATTTTGGGCATGACAATCGGGCGTGTTGTGGCACACGAGAGGACACGAATGGACGCCAATGTAAAGGCCGGTCAGAACCCCGAGGAACTCTTCGACGTGGTGGACGAGCGCGATGCCGTCATCGGTCGCGCCACCCGCCGCGAAGTCCACGCCCGAAACCTGCTCCACCGCGCCATCCACGTGCTGGTCTTCGACTCGCATGGGCGGATCTTCCTGCAGAAGCGGTCGATGTCCAAGGACTCTGCCCCGGGAGCCTGGTGTTCCTCGTGCTCCGGCCACCTGGATGCGGGGGAGGATTACGACACTGCGACCGTGCGCGAGCTGCGCGAGGAGATCGGCATCGCCGTGTCCGAACCGCCGCAGCGCTGGCTCCGGCTGCGCGCCTGCGCGGAGACCGGCTGGGAATTCGTGTGGATTTACCGCCTGGTCCACGAAGGCCCCTTCACCCTCGACCCCGCCGAGATCGACCGCGGCGAGTGGTTCTCCACCGCGGAGGTCAGCCGGGGCGTTCTCGACCGGCCCGACGATTACGCCGAGTCCTTCCGCTACCTCTGGCCGCGCGTCGCCCTGGAGATCGGCGAGTGATCCCGCCTCCCGGAGGCCGGCTCAGCTTTCACGGCGGTCGCAGAGGGCCTTGATCTCCGCAAACTGCTTTGGCGAAAGCAGGCGTCGCGGAACCCGACGGGAAGCCTCCTCGAGCAGGCGGTCCCAATCCGCGTCGGAGGGAGTGTGGGTAAGCCAGGGATTGTGATGCCCTCCCTTGCGGGTCCACGACACGTTGCCGCCGTGCACTTCCGCAACGACCTGATACTTGCCTTCCTCGGGGTCCTTGTTCCACCAGCCGAATTCCGTCGCCATGCCCGGACCTAATGGCGAACAAGACCCCCGATTGGCCAGCGCAAACTCTCGCTTGGCTTTTCGCCCCCGCCGCCTTCCTTGTGGGGCATGTCCTTCCGCTGGCTCCTCCTGGGGTTGTTGCTCGTCTCACACGGTTTCGCCGACCAACAGGCCGACCGCATCGCCGCGATCCACGTGGCGGCGATCGGCGGCGACGAGGCCCTGAAAGCCCTCACCTCGCTTCGCGCCACCGGCGACATCCAGATCGCCGGCCAAACCATCGCGATGACCATGGTCGCACAGGCCCCCAACCACGTTTGGGTCGAAACCCGCACCCCCGGACTCATCAGCACCCAGGGCTACAACGGAAAGGACGCTCCCTGGCAGTGCGTCGACCACGCGCAGACCAAGACGGTTTCGACGATGGACTCGCTGGCCGCCAACGAATTCATCGCCGACGCCGACTTCTACGATCCGTTGTACGAGGCAGCCCAGCGCGGCTACACGCTCAAGGCCATGGAATCGCTGACGGTCGGCGGCAAGACCTACCTGCGTATCCATGTCTCGAATGCCAATTCGACGCCCTTCGAGCTCTGGCTCGACCCCGACACCTACCTGATCGTCCGTCAGGTCCGGATGCGTCTCCTGCCCGACGGCCGGGAGGTGCCTATCGAAACCCGCTTCTCCGATTTCCGGCCGGTCGGCGGGGTCCTCATGGCCTTCACGATCTCCACGTACGCCGACCACCGGAAGCTCCACGAGACCGACCTTGCGAGCATCGCGCCCAATCCGCCAATCGAGCCCGGTCTCTTCGACATCCCGAGCCAGCCCGCGAATCAGGACAAGAACTCCAACCCCTTCGCCCTGCACTGAACGCGCCGCACGCCCGACATGGAATTCGTTTGCCGGGGCCTTGCCGCCTGGTCGTGATGGATCGCCATGGCCCTCTTCGGCACCCTTTCCACGCTCCTCGCCCAGGCTCCCCGCAACGACTCGCTCCGGATCGGCCTCGCCTACCTGCAGGATCTCCTGAAACCCGGTTCCGAAGCCCGGCAGCGGCTGGGACGAATCGCCGCCGGCGACACCCAGCGCGTCGAGCTCGGCGGAGGCGTTTTCGCCCTCGAGCAGGTTTACCTCACCAAACCCGCCAGCGAGGGCCGCTGGGAATCGCACCGCGCCTACATCGACATCCAGGCCGTGGCGGAGGGCTCCGAAATCATGGGCGTCTGCGATGTCGGCAGTCTCGTCGTCGACGAGGATCTCACGCCCGCAAAGGACCTCCTGTTCTACAAAACCTCCGATGCGGGAAGCCGCCTGCTCGTCGGCCCCGGCGAGGCCGCCATCTTCTTCCCGGCCGACGCTCACATGCCCTGCCTCCGCACCGCGTCCAGCCCTGCCCTCGTGCGCAAGAGCGTGGTCAAGGTGCCCGTGTTCTGAGCGACCGCGCCATGAACCTGGAAAACGCAGTTAACAGAAGGAAACGAAGATAACATAGACGGCCGAACCAAGTGATTATACGAAATCACCGGGCAAAAATCGACTCACCCAAACGGTGAATAACCCACCGCTCTCAATTCTGTGGTGAACTGTTTGTTCTTCGTTCCCTTCGTTGTCTTCTGTTCCATTCAATCGCCGTATCCAGGATGAATTACCGACATCAGTATCACGCGGGCAACTTCGCCGACGTGGCCAAGCACGTCCTGCTGATCCAGTTGATCCGCGGCATGCAGCGAAAGGAAAAGGGATTCCTCTACCTCGACACCCATGCGGGGCGCGGGCTCTACGACCTGTCTGCGGCGTCGCGCGGCGAGAGCCTCGACCGAAAGCCGGAGTGGCCGGAGGGGATTGGACGCTTGTGGGGGGCGACGGACCTTCCTGCGGCAGTGACCGACTATGTAGCACTCGTCCGCACCTTCGACCGTGGCCGTGGAGCGGCCGCCGAGGCCGACGCTCCTGCGCACTATCCCGGCTCGCCGCTGATCGCCTTGGCCCTCGCCCGCCCGCAGGACCGGCTCGGCCTCTGCGAATTGCACCCGGACGAACTCGCGGGGCTCCGACGGGCCCTTCCACGAGCCCTGCGTTCCTCGGTCCAGGAACTCGATGGATACAAGAGCATCCGCGCCTTCCTGCCTCCGCCCGAGCGACGTGCCTTGGTTCTCATCGACCCGCCCTTTGAGGCCCAGGATGAATACGAGCGCATCCTCGACGCCCTCGCCGAAGGACTACGCCGCGCGCCCGGGGCGACCTTCGCCGTCTGGCATCCATTGACCGAGCGCGCCCGCAACGACGCCTTTCTCGACGGCCTCCGGGCCCTCCCACTCCCCGCCACCTGGGCCGTCGAATTTTCGGTCGCCGGCGACGACTCGCCGCTCCGCATGCGTGGGTGCGGGCTCCTGGTCGTGAATCCGCCCTGGCAATTGGACCGCGAGGTCGAACCCTGGCTACACCCTCTGGCACGGCGGCTCGCCCAACACCCCGGCTCCGAAGCATGCCTCCAGTGGCTTGTGCACGAGTAGGCCCCCATTGACCTTTCCGGCGTTCAGCATAGCCTGACGTCATCGATCCCCCGCCTTCCGCGCTGCGCACGACGGAAGTCCCGCCCTCGATGGCCGGCGCGTCGGCGCGTGCCGTGTTTGTGCGTGAATCCCAAAACCGAAATTCAACCCCGGAGACCGAACAGAGAACACGGAGAAAGGCATTTACGTGAAAATCTTATATCCGAACCTCTTCACCTTCGAGGTGAGCGCCAATTCCATGCCTTGCCTCAACTTCAGGCTCTGTGACCTCTGTGTCTCCGTGGTTCAATTGCGGTTTTTAGGATGAATTGCGATGAGTCGCATCGATCTCCGCTACCTGATCGACGCCAAGTCGAAGATCATCAGCTTCGACTCGCAGGGCGATGTCGCCTGCGAACGCGGCAAGCTCGGAGGTGACTTCTTCGATACCATTTCCGACGCCAACCTACGCCACGTCTTCCGGCTCATTTTCGACCGAGTCCGAACGGATCGACGGGAAATCTGCCTCACGCTCCGCTGCGACACCCCGACACTACGGCGCGACGCCTACGTTCGGATTCGCCCCTTCGACGGAGATCAGGAGGGGATGCTCGAGATCGAAAACGGAACGCTCGCCGAAACGCCCCGACCGCCCGTCGCGCTCCTTGAGGCCGACACCCGGCGCGGCGAGTCGTTCGTCACCATTTGCAGCTGGTGCAAACAGGTCAAAGTGGGTGACGACGAGTGGGTCGAAATCGAGGAGGCCGTCCAGCGCCTACATCTCTTCGGTCAACCCGTCCTCCCCAGGTTGACGCACGGCATGTGTCCGACCTGCTACCAACGTTTGACTGCGATGGCGGCCGGTCCGTCGGTGCAGCGGCAGCCGCCGTCAATGGATGCGAGTCGCGCCCCGAAAAACGCGCAGGGACGCTCGACCACGCCACCGGGGAGTGACGCATAACCTCCCGCCCAAGAGGGGCATTGCGTGCAGCGACGGCGGGCGTGTAAGCGACTCGTCGAGAGAAACCCGCACTGATGGAAATCATCCTTGCGCGGCGCAAAAAATTTCAGCAAGGTGCGCGGCTCTTTCAGGGCGCGGTAGCCAAGTGGTAAGGCCGAGGTCTGCAAAACCTCTATGCGCCGGTTCAATTCCGGCCCGCGCCTCCACCTTTTCGAATCGAAAAGGTGCCCGCCGTAGCCTGCAAGGCGTAGGCGGGCGTTTTACCTCAAGCTCGCCCTCCCACCATCGTCGAGCCCTCTCCTCCGGCATACGCCACCAGCACAGCATACATCTTTTTCGAATCGAAAAGGTGCCACGTCGTAGTCCGCAGGACGTAGACGGGCGATAGCCTCTCCAACTCGCCCCCCCATCGCCGGCATTCCCAAACACCTCTGCACACATCCTTTTCGAATCGAAAAGGTGCCCGCCGTAGTCCGCAAGGCGTAGGCGGGCGATACCCCAGTCAAGGGGTCTACACCAAAGATTGGGGACTGCCTGTGTTTTGGGTTTAGCCCCCCAAGCTCGCCACCACCCACCGCCGAGCCCTCTCCTCCGGCATGTGCTTCCACCTCCAATCCCAGTCACCTTCGAGGTGAGGCATTGGGCAGTCTCTCACTGTGTTTTCTGACTCTGTGCCCTCCGCCTGTCCGCCGTAGCCTTGGCGAAGGCGGATGTCTCTGTGGTTCAATTGGGGGGTTTGGGGCTCACCGTCCGTGATTCGGTTCAACTCCGGACCCCGCCGGCGCGTCGGCATCCGCGCCCAGCGCCGACGCAAACAACATCACCGTCGCGGCGGCATCCCCCAGCACACAGGCAAGCAACGTCACGGGCAGCGCCGAACCCATCACGCTCGCAAACGACCAACACGCGGCAGCAGCCCCCAGTATCGCCGTTCCAAGCACAAAGGCGAAGACGCTCGCCACCACGAGATGATCGACCGTCGGCCCTCGCTCGGGAAGTCGACGCAACGACACCACCAGCATCGTCGCCACGACGACGTGCAACGCGGCACAGATCACGAAGGGCAGCGACAACGACGCCTTCGGGGGATAGGCCTCGGCGGCCAGGAGCTGCGCCAGCGGGATGACCACCACCAGGAGCACAGCCGCAACGCCGTAAGCCAGCCCGCTCGCAATCCGGATCCGCCTGCGTTGGGTGTCACGCCGATCCGCCGCCGCCGGTTCCGCCGCATGGCACCCGGCGCGCCCCGCCAGCGCTGCGCCGACAGTACCGCCCACGGCGCACGCACCAATTAGAACCGCCAGGACCGTCTGCTGGCCGCGCTCGATCAGGGGAATCCAACCGACGACCGCAACCATCATCGCCACCAGCGTCGCCACCTTCCCGCGCAGTCCAGGCTTGCCGCGGGGCGCCACCCAGAACTGGGCAAACAGGCTGTACACCAAGACCACGAATCCACCCGACACATACGCAATCGCCGGAGTGGGTCCCGGCTCGTCGAAAGGTTCGGCTCCAAGCAGAAAAACAAAGAGCGACAACGCGCCCAATGCGAAGGAGAGGATAAGTCGCTGGATCATGCCCGAGTTTAGTGCGATTCACTCCGGGAATCCACGCCGAAAACCCGTCGCCACCGGGGCCCGTCGCCGCCTCCCGGGCGCAGCAGCCGAGACGACCCGCAGGCCTGGTCGCCGGCTGCGCCAATCCGCACGCCGCCGCCCCTCAACCGTGGGCGAAGGTGACGACGTCGATCGTATCGGCACCGGCGTCGCGCAGCGCCTGCGCGCAGCGATTCAACGTGGACCCCGTCGTGAAGACATCGTCCACCAGAACGTAACGCTGTCCCCGCTCGACCGCCACGCCCCGGGCCACCGCAAAGGCTCCGCGCAGGTTCGACAGGCGAGCCCTCCGGTCAAAGGCCGTCTGCGAAGGCGTGTCGATCACCCGTCGGAGAAGCGGCTTCACCCGCGTGTCGCAGCCCGCCGCCCGGGCCAGCGCCTCGGCGATCAGCTGGGTCTGGTTGTACCCGCGCTCCCTCAGCTTTCTCGGATGCAGCGGCACCGGCACCAGCGTCGCCCCCCGCACCCACGTGAGCACCGGATCCGAGGTCGAAAAAATGCTGCGGATGTCGCCCAACACCCGCAGGCCGCGCCGGTATTTCAGCTCGAGAATCAGCGCCCGCGCCGGCCCCTTGAACAACACCGCCGTCCGCCCGCCTCCGAAGACCGGATGCAGCCCTTCGCAGTGCGGGCAGATCCGCTCCCCATCCACGTCTCCATAAAATGGATGCCCACAGCAGCTGCAGAACGGCGCCTCCACCCGCCGGATCTCCCGCCCGCACCGGAGGCACACGTTGCGCAGCGGGGACTCCTCCTCGACGATCTCACCACAATGCAAGCAGGTAGGCGGAAAGAACACGTCCGCCACACCCTTCGCAATGTCCAGAAGTTGAGCCCTCATGAAACCTGGCGTTCATGAGATATTTTTTACCTTTTATCAACTTCTTCCACCGATCCCCTCGCTCGCTCGATAACACGCCGCCCGGACAAAACCGCGCCACCAGGTCCGTCGCTCGGTCTCGGTAAACCCGGCCGCCTCGAGCGCGGAAGCGACGTTCGGAAGCGCACGGGTGCGCAGCCCGGCGCTCACCCGGAAGAACACATACATGATGCCGATGAGGCTTCGCTTCCAGAACCGGGAAAGTCGCGAGCCGGTCGCCTCGAAGTCGGCGTAGATCAGGATCCCACCCGGCCTCAACGCCCGACGCAGCTGAACGGCCAGCTTCCGCGCGTCCGAGTCCTCAAAGCAGTCCATGAAGAACAGCGTCCCTATCCCGTCGAAACTCGACTCGTCCATTCGGAAGAGCCGCGCATCCGCACACACGAACTCGACCCTGCGTCGCTCCTCGGGCGTGAGCCGCGCCGCCGCGATTCGCAACATGGCGGCGCTCGCATCCACGGACACCACCGTCGCCTCGGGCGCAATCTTCAGCACCCGTGCCAGGCAGCGGCCGTCGCCGTCGCCCAGCAGCAGCAACCGGCGTGCGTTCGCCCAACGCTCCAGCAGGCTGAACCGCGCCTCCTCGAGCATCGGTCCATACACGATCCACTCGATGGTCCGATAGGGCCTCGCGACGATGTCGAAATTCGCCGCGGGCTGCGCCGGAGTGATCGCATCTGATGAGGCCATGCCAGAAGAAAACGCCCTTTTCGAACCGCGCAACCGGAAGCGAGTCGAGAAGATGTAAAAAATTCAGGCTGCGATCTTAACAGGGATGGAGGTGATGGAAGGAAACGCTGAAAAACTGAAACGTCGAAATCGGGGTGCCTTTAACCTGGAGTGCGGAATCACGATTCCGCACTCCACATCAATCAAAGTCGCCGCTGAGCTCATTGTTGCTCCTAGCTCCTAAATTCTAGCTCCTACCCCCTCTTCGTTCCCTTCGTTTCCTTCTGTTCAATCAGGATTGGAGTCCCCCTTCCCTTCCATCCCCTTCATCCCTGTGAATCCTCGTTCCCTCGCCTCCGGCAGCGCTCTCTAACTCTATAGCAAGAGTAACCTGGCGCTTGAGAGGCAGGGCGCCGCGAGACGACACTCTGCACACAACGGCTCATCCCCAGGCGCCGGCACCCAATCCAATCATGTATTCCATGCTCCGATCCCTCCCCCTCCTGGCCGGACTGTTCGTGGCCTCGCTCGTGTGCACCCATGCGGCCGAGCGCCAGAACCGCCCCTTCGTCAGCACTGTGTTCACCGACAACATGGTGCTCCAGCGCGGCAAACCCAACACCTTCTGGGGTTGGGCCAAACCCGGCACCGTCGTCCATGTCTCCGTGGCCGGCCATGAAGCCATCGGGACCGCAGGCGCCGGCGGCCTCTGGGAGGCCCGCCTCATGCCGCCCGCCGTCGGCGGTCCCTACACGGTCACCATCTCCGGCCCCAAAACGGTCGTCCTCCACAACGTCCTCGTGGGCGACGTCTGGCTCTGCACCGGACAATCCAACATGCAGTTCGGGCTGGGCGGCAGCGAAAACGGCGCCGAGGCCATTCGCGAGGCGAACCATCCGGAGATCCGCCTGCTGATGGTCGACAACCATGTCTCCTACGGCCGCGCCATCAATGTCCACGGCGCCTGGCGCGTCTGCACACCCGAGACCATCGCCCAGCCCGGCTGGGGCGGCTTCTCCGCCGTCGCCTATTATTTCGGACGCAAGCTGCAGCACGACCTAAACGTCCCCATCGGCCTGATACAGGACTGCGTCGGCGGCACGCCCGTCGAGTCCTGGATGAGCCCCGCCTCTCTCCGCAAGGTCGGCGGTTATTCCGCCAAGCTCGACGCCATGGACCAGCTCCGCGCCGAGGGCGCCCCCGCCTACGGCAGCCTGCTCATGCACTGGCTCGATCGCTACGATGTCGGCGGCAAGGGCGCCACCTGGGGCGCTCCGTCTCTCGACGACAAGGACTGGAAGCCCGTCACGCTCGCCAATGGCTTCGCTGAATTGGGACTCGGCAACGAGCCCGGCGTCGCCTGGTTCCGGCTGCACATCAACCTTCCCAATCCGCTGCCCGCCGGCACCTCCATGATCCACCTCGGTGTCGTTGACAAAATGGATACGGTTTACGTGAACGGCCACTGGACCGGAGCGAGTTCCTGGGTCGACAACCCACGCGTCTATCCGATCGGCGCCGGCGTCCTGCACCCGGGTGACAATCTCATCGCCGTTCGCATCTTCAAGCTGGCCGGCCGCGGCTTCCGCCAGCCCGACAAGGTCGAACTCGTCCTCGGCAACGGCAAGGTCCTGCCCCTCGCCGGTCCCTGGGTCGCGAAGCTCAGCGTCGACGCCAGTCCGCCCCACCCGCTTCCCCTCGACGACGAGAACTTCCCCACCATGCCCGCCGTGCTCTTCCAGGGCATGATCGAACCGGTCGCACCCCTGGCGATCACCGGGGCCATCTGGTACCAGGGCGAGTCGAACACCTTCGAGGCGAATCGCTATCGCGAACTGCTCACCGGGATGATCGGCGACTGGCGCTCGCTGTTCGGCCAGGGCGACTTCCCGTTCTACATCGTGAGCCTGCCCCGGTTCATGCACCACAGCGCGACCCCGACCGACGACGGCTGGACCGACCTGCGCGAGGCCCAGGCCCAGGTCGCGGCCACGGTGCCCAACTGCGCCCTGGCGGTCACGGTCGACACCGGCGAGGCCGACAACATCCACCCAAAGCTCAAGCAGCCCGTGGGCGAGCGCCTGGCGCTCTGCGCCCTGGCGCATACCTATCACAAGGCGGTCGTTTGCTCCGGTCCCGTGTATTCAGGACTCGAGCACCTGCCCGGCGCCCTGAAACTGAACTTCGCGCACGCGGACGGCGGCCTGGCCGTGCACGGCGCGACGCTGGGTGAGTTTTCAGTGGCGGGCGCCGATCACGTCTGGCACTGGGCCACCGCAAAGATCGAGGGCGACAGCGTGATCGTGTCCTGCCCCGAGGTGCCCAAGCCAGTCGCAGCGCGCTATGCCTGGCAGGCGAATCCCGAAGCCACGCTCTACAATGGCGCCGGTCTCCCCGCCGTCCCCTTCCGCACCGACGATTGGCCGGTGGTCGGAAAGTGATGGTTCAGTCGGTTTTCCCCCGCCGCCCCGTGCGGCGGGGGGAATTGCAGCCGCTGTCCGATATGCAGTGCGGTGGCCCGTGGCGGCCGCTGATAGACGATGGCTGGCATCGTGGTAGGGCCGGTTCTCTGCGAATGCGCACCCTGAGCCGTGCCGAACGGGCCAACCGGCCGCTCCGCCTGATCCGCGGCAGGTTACGGGGCGCATATCGCGTATCGGCCGGCGATCCGCTGTCCGATGTGGAGTGCGGTGGCCCGACACCGCCGTCGACGGGCGGGCTCGACCGCCCGCGGAGGAGGTTTCGGAATCCGAAACCTCCGTCTTTCGCCGATCCGGATACCGGGCCGGGAGGCCGAGCCTCCCGCGCAGGGCGGAATCGTGATTCCATATCGAGCAACGCCGCACTCCAATTTCAGCTTTCAGCTTTTCAGCGTTTCAGCTTTTCCTTCCCCTTCCCCTCCATCCCTGTGAATCCTCCTCAGAGGCGCAGGAAAATCAGCAGCGGCACCAGCAGCACAGCGTCGGCGATGACCCGCGCCGCTCGGGAGCCAAACCGCGGCTCGAGCGCATCGACGCCCAGCAGGAGCAACGCGCTCGCACCGAGCGCCAGGAACGCCCCGTGCGCGTTCTCGTGATCGTAGAAAAACATTCCCAGTGCGAGCACCACCACCGAAAGCGCCAGGTAACGCGCGGCCACGCCAGCCGAGCGCCACTGAAGCGCAAGCGAGGGACTCCCCTGCGCACGGTCCACTTCCTTTTCCCAGGAGGCGATCATCACAATGTTGGAAAAACAGAGGCAGGCGAATAACACGACGGCCGGAATGAACCCAACGACATGGCGCGTCAGCGCGAGGGTGCCCGGACACAGGGCGCAGCCCGCCGCAAAGATTGAGGCGGCAAGCACCTCCTTGGGAACCCCACTCAGCCGGCTGCGATGGATCCCCTGGTGAATGACGACGTAGGCGCCTGCGAGACCGGTCAGGGCCAGGCCCGCCCGGAGCTGCGCCGCCGTCAGCACAGTCCACACCGAAATGCTTCCCGCCACAAACACAGCCAGCCACACGGGGAGGATCTTCCAGCGGTGACGTGCGTAGAAGAGGTGCCTCGACGTCGCTGCCTCACCGTCGCGCAAACGGATGCCGTCGATCCACCGATCGGCCGCATAGATCAGCCAAACGCAGGCGCCCAGCAGGAAGGCCTGCCCCACTCCCGCAGCCACTCCCGCCATCCGCGCAAACAGCGCCTGCCAGCAGACAGCCACCAGCGGCGCGTCGAGCGACAACACGGTCGGCCACTCCCACCAACGCACCGCGTCGCCTTCTCGGACGACCGCCTGCGACGCGGAATGATGTGGAACACTTAAATCCATGCCTCTCCCAAGAACTCCAGATTTCAGACTTCTTCAAGCAGGCCGGAAAGTGAGTTCTCCGGCACCCGATGCGGGTCCGGAGCCAACAAGCCTGAGGCCAGCAGGATGCAATGGATGGGGAGAGAGGAGTTAGGAGCTAGAATTTAGGAGCAAGAAGTGTGCAATGCGGACGCTGAAGGAAAACGCTGAAAAGCTGAAATTGGCGCCGCTCCGCTCTCCGATGTGGACTGCGGTGACCTGGCACCGCCCCGCGCCTGCGGGAACGCGAGGCCTGACTCGCGCCCGCAGGTTTCGGGTTCCGAAACCGGCGTCCCCCGCGCGGGCGGTCAGGCCCGCCCGTCGATGGCGGTGTCGGGCCACCGCACTCCACATCAGTCAGCGCCGCACTCCAGTTTCAGCTTTTAGCTTTTCAGCGTTTCAGCGTTTTCCCTTAGGCACTCCATATCGACCAACGCCGCTAATTTCCTCCTAGCTCCTAACTCCTAAATTCTAGCTCCTCCCACTACCCCCATCCCCTCCATCCCTGTTAATCACTGTTTCCCCGCGCCCGTCCGTAATCCACTCGCTCGAGAAACAGCCCCTGGGGAGGCGCCGTCTGCACCTCGGCCGTGCGGCGCCCTTCAACGAGGAGCTGTCGAATCCGTTCGACGCTCAGCTTTCCCTCGCCCGCGGCCACCACCGCACCGACCAGGCTGCGCACCATTTTGTAGAGGAAGCCATCCGCCTCGGCAGTGATCGTCACCTTTCGACCGCGCACCGCCACATCCAGGCGCCGGAGAGTCCGCTCCGTCGTTTCCCGCTCACTCCCGTTGAAGGCCGAATACGCAGCAAAGTCATGTTTCCCCACGAGAGCGCTCGCCGCCGCGCGCATCCGGGCAAGTTCCGGTTTCCTCGGCAGCGCCCAGACATAGGGCCGCGTGAACGGATCCGGATCGCCGAGAAAAAGTCGATACGTGTACGTCTTGCCGGTCGCCGAAAACCGCGCGTGAAACCCAGCCGGCCCCTCGCGCAGCGAGCGGATCTGGATCGCCCCAGGCAGGCCCGCGCGCAACGCAGCCGCCAGCTTCGCGGCCCCATGCCGCCAGTCCGCGTCGAAATGAAACACCTGCCCCTTCGCATGAACGCCCGCGTCGGTGCGCCCACTTGCATGTATCCGCACCGCCACCTTCAGCACCGTCGCAAGCCGTCGCTCGATCACGTCCTGGATCGCGTTCCCTCCGCGCTGGCTCTGCCACCCGGAAAACGGGGTGCCGTCGTAGGCGCAGACACAGACCCAGCGGCGTGACCGGGAGCCGTCGTCCGCCTTCGCGCCGTGCGTGCCTTGGGACTGTTCAGACATCGTCGGGCGGGAGGGTTGGAGGGATGTGCTGATACAGGAAATCCTGCAGGATGATCGCCGCCGACCGCGAATCGATCAGGCCGCTCGCACGGATCTCGCGGAGTTTTCGCGCGGGAATCGATCCCTCCGCCTCGCGGCTCGTGAGCCGCTCGTCGACGAAATGAACCGGCAATCCCGTTTCCGCTCGCAGGCGCTCAGCGAAGGCGTCGACTTCCTTCGCCTTGAAACCCGCTGAGCCGTCCATGTTGTACGGATACCCGACCACCAGGTCCGTCGCGCGTTTCTGACGGATTGCGGCGAGCATCGCCTCCCAGCGCTTCGCGGGGTCGGCATCGACCGCGGCCGGCAGCGGCGTGGCCAGGCCCAGGTCGTCACCAAAGGCCAGGCCGATGCGCCGCGTGCCGTAGTCGATGCCGATGCAGCGCATGGCGCGTCAGAACCAGCGCTTCGATCCGGGCTGGGCCTCCAGGCGCTTCAGGAGGGTCTTGATCTCCTGCGCTCGCTCCTTCGAGCACACAAGCGTGGCGTCAGGGGTGTGCACGACGATCAGGTTGTCGGCACCCAGGACCGCGAGCAGGTGATCGTCGTTCGAATACAGGATGTTCCCACCCGCGTGCTCCACGACGGCGCGGCCGCGGATCACATTTCCCTGCGGGTCGGCGGGCAGATGGCGAGCCACCGCCGGCCACGCGCCCACGTCGTCCCAGTCGAACGACGAGGGCAGCACCACGACGTTGTCGGATTTTTCGAGCAGGGCGTAGTCAACCGAGATGCGCTTGAGGCCGGGATAGACGCGCCGCAGCACCGGGGCGAGATTGCGTCCGCGGGCGAGCGCCTGCCGCACCGGCGCGAGGCCCTCGTCCAGTTCGGGCGCATGCTTGCGCAGCGCCGCCTGCACGATCGGCACACGCCAGATGAACATGCCCGCGTTCCAGAGATAATCGCCCGACTCGAGGTAGCTCTTCGCCGTCCCCAGGTTGGGTTTCTCCACGAACCGGCTCGCATAATAGAACATGCGCCGGTTGAAGGCGCGCCACGACACGCCGCGTCGGATGTATCCAAACCCCGTCGCAGGCTCCGTGGGTCGAATCCCGATCGTCACCATCACCCCCTCGGCCGTCGCCGCCGCGAACGCCGCACGCAGGTCGGCCTGATACGAACGGCGGTCCTGGATCACGTGGTCGGCAGGCAACACCGCGAATACGCCGTTGGGATCCCGGCTGCCGACGACGGCGGCCGCCAGGGCCACCGCCGCAGCGGTGTCGCGGCCGACCGGCTCGGCGACGATATTCGCATCGGGGAGGCTCGCGCACACCTCGCGCACGGCCTGTTCCTGGCTCGCACTGGTGATGACAAAGGTGTTCTCCGCCGGCACGACCGCGCGCACGCGATCGAGCGTCTGGGAGAGCATGGGCTTGTCGCCGACGATCGGCAGGAGGTGTTTCGGACGGGCCGTCCGGCTCTGGGGCCAGAACCGCTCACCGCGTCCACCGGCAATGATGACTACAAACTTCTGAGACATGGCCCCAGATTGGATTCCGCCCCGCGCATCGCGCAAACGGATTCTGTTTTAACAGGGATGGAGGGAAGAGGAGTTAGGAGCTAGAATTTAGGAGCTAGACGACGCTGAAGGAAAACGCTGAAAAGCTGAAATTGGCGCCGCTCCGCTCTCCGATGTGGACTGCGGTGACCTGGCACCGTCCCGCGCCTGCGGGAACGCGAGGCCTGTCAAGATCCTGAGCGGAGTCGAACGGGACTCGCGCCCGCAGGTTTCGGGTTCCGAAACCGGCGTCCCCCCCGCGGGCGGTCAGGCCCGCCCGTCGACGGCGGTGTCGGGCCACCGCACTCCACATCAGTCAACGCCGCACTCTCATTTTAGCTTTCAGCTTTTCAGCGTTTTAGCTTTTTCCTCCCCCATCCCCTCCATCCCTGTGAATCCCCCCCTTCGAGGTTGAGAAACCGCCGTGGCGGCACCAGACTATCCCCGTGATCGCCTCGATTCAGTTCCGCCACTTCAAGGCGCTGCGGGCCACGGGTCTTCAGCTCCAGCCCTTCAATTTGATCATCGGTCCGAACGGCAGCGGAAAATCGAGCCTCATCCAGGCGATCCTGCGCTTTCGCAATCTCGCCCAGCTCCCTCTCTCCAGCGAACCGCCCGGCGCGGGCGCCGCGTGCACCGGTCCCGAACTCGTATTCAAATTCATCCCACCCTTCGACGGCGTCGAGGCCCACCTGTGCGGCGTGTCAGAGTCCCGTTGCGACCAGCTCAATGTGTCCAGCTCTCCGCCCGGAGCCTGGGATGAGCTGCGTTCCAAGCTCATGGATGTCCGGGTGTACCTGTTCGATCACTACGCGATGGCCATGCCCAGCCCCCGGTCCGGCGACGCCGAGCTGATCACCAACGGAGGCAACCTCGCCGCCGTGCTCGCCGCCCGCCGCGAATCCAATCCGGACGCCTACGCGGCCATCGAGAGCGAGGCCGTGCGCCTCATGCCAGAGTTCTCACGCATCGAGCTGCGCGACGCCGGCAATGGCAAGGTCGAGCTCGCCATGGTCCTGCGCGAGGACGGCGACGTGATCCCCGCAGACGGGCTCTCCCAGGGAAACCTCTACCTGCTCGGCCTCCTGGTGCTCGGCTACGATCCCGCGCCACCCGCGATCGTCTGCATCGAGGACCTCGACCGCGGCATCCACCCGCGCATGCTTCGCCAGGCCCGCGACCTGCTTTACCGCCTGAGCTACCCCGACGCCTTTTCGCTCCACCGCGAGGCCGTTCAGGTGATCGCCACCACCCACTCTCCCTACCTCCTCGACCAGTTTCGCGACCATCCGGAAGAGGTTGTCATCGCCCACAAGCGCGGCCGGGCGGCAACCTTCGAGCGGCTGATCGACCGGCCCGATCTCAACGAGCTTCTCCAGGAGGGCTCGCTCGGCGAGATGTGGTATGCGGGCATCCTGGGCGGCGTGCCCGATGAGGAGATCGACATCCGGCCCGGCAAGGTCCGGATTGAACCGTGAAGCGGGGTTCCCCTCGGACCATGGCACCCCGCTCGCGCCCCTCGCTCCTTCCGGATCCAGACCGGCCCACCCCTGACTCGCGGCTTCGCGCATGAAGCTCGCGATTCTCAGCGAATCCCCGGCCGACGAGGCCGCGCTCCGGGTGCTCGCGGAGGCCGTCGTCGACGGCCCCGTGGAGTTCCTCAATCCCGGGTTCCGTGCGCGCGGCTGGCCGTCCGTCGCGCAGGTGCTGCCCGCCGTGCTGCGTCACCTGCATTTCAATACCGATGCCGACGGCGTCCTGGTCGAGGTCGATGCGGACGACTCCGTCGTGCACACCGAGCAGCATGAGCGCCCCGACTATTTCCACCCCCAATGCCGGATCTGCAAGCTGCGGGCGGTCGTGCGTCAGACGGTGAAGAAGCTGCCGACAGCTGACGGCCGGCATCGCCTGCTGCGCGCCGTGGGCGTGGCGGTGCCCGCGATCGAGGCCTGGTATTTGTGCGGTCGCGACGAGACCGTGACCGAAGCCGCCTGGCTCGAGGGTCAGCGGACCGGACGCGCCCCCTACTCCCGGGCAGAGCTGAAGTGGCGCGTGTACGGCACCGACCGCCCGACACTCGACTACGAGATCACCTGCGCCCTGCGCGAAGTGGCCCGCCATCGCCGCGACCCACGGCGCCTGCTCAACGATTTCCCCGGCTTCGGCTACCTCGCCGCCGACTTGCGTTCGTGGAAACCCCCGACGACCGAAAGCTGACGGGGTTTACTCACAGGGATGGAAGGGATGGGGGGAGGAGCTAGAATTTAGGAGTGAGGAGCTAGGAGGATTTTGGCCACCGCACTCCACCCTTCTAGCTCCTAAATTCTAGCTCCTAACTCCTCCCCCCCATCCCTTCCATCCCTGTTAAAAACGTCCGCCAGATCCCGTCATCTCGACAGGCTGAAGGTCGTCTCGTCGACGAAGAGCTTTTCCGGATACACGACGCGCCCTCGCACCAGGGAGTCGTCGCCGTAATGTTCGTGGCGCACGTCCGCCAGGCGCACGGCATTCGCCAGCTTCTCCGTCCGCAGGCCGCTGAATGCGGGCTTCGCCTTCTCGTCGGCCAGCAGGATCGGCGCCCGGTAATGAAACAGGTAGTCGAGCTGGCGCTGCTGCAGGAATTCGCTCACCAGCTCCGCGCCCCCCTCGAAATAGACTCCCGTGATCCGCTCCTCCGCGCAGCGCTTCCGAAACTCCGCCAGTGGCACGCGCTGCGTCGGCGAGCGAAACACCCACACCTTCACGCCCCAGGAGCGTAGCTTCTTCACGTACCCTTCGCCCGCATGCTCGGTGGTGACGACGATGGTGCGTTCGCGGAATTCATCGGTGTACACGCCGGGCATGGATCGGTCGACCACCGTGCGCAGACGCCCGTCGAAAATGAACCGCCACGGGCTGTATTCCTCCGCCCCTTCGAGCCGCGCGGTCAGGCGGGGATTGTCGTGCGACACCGTCCCGGCGCCCACTGCGATGCCTGGAAACAGCCGGCGCCAGCGCATCACGTCGGCGCGCGAGGCTTCGTTGGTGATCCATTTGGAGTCACCCGTTCGGCACGCGATCTTCCCGTCGAGTGTCGTCGCCACCTTGGCGGCGAACAGGGGCTGGGCCGTGGTGATCCAGTGATTGAAAATCAGGTTGAGGTCCGCGCAGTCCGCCGCCCGCACGCCCGAAACGACTTCGATGCCCGCGGCCCGCAACACCTCGAGGCCGCGTCCGGCGTGGTCGGGATTGGGATCCGTCGCTCCGACGACCACGCGGCGAATGCCCGCCGCGACGATCGCCTCCGTGCACGCGCCGGTCCGTCCGTGCGTGCAGCAGGGCTCGAGGGTCACGACCATCGTGGCGCCCGGCTTCGGTGCGCGGCCGAGGGCCGCGAGCGCGACGCGCTCAGCGTGCGGTCCTCCGTCGCGCGCGTGCCAGCCCTCCGCCACAACCTGCCCCTCCTCGACGATCAGGGCACCGACCATCGGATTCGGATGCGTGTCACCCCAGGCGCGCCGAGCAAGCCCCAGTGCCCGATCCATCAGGAGTTCGTCGTTGGCCATCGCAGTCATGCCGAAACACAAGGAGCCTCCGGGCGATTTGTGAATCGCGAAGTAAGCACAGGTCAAAACAACCGATGCAGATTCACAGGGATGAAGGGGATGGAAGGGATGGGGAGAGGAGGAGTTAGAAGCTAGAATTTAGGAGCTAGAAGTGTGGAGTGCGGCGGCCCGACACCGCCATCGACGGGCGGGCACGACCGCCCGCGGAGGAGGTTTCGGAATCCGAAACCTCCTGGCGCGAACCGAGGTTCGCGTCCAAGGGCGGAATCGTGATTCCGCACTCCACATCGATACCCCAAATCCCGGCCCGACCGCCCGTTCGACTCCGCTCAGGGTGGGCTTTCGCAGAGATCGGGCCCTACCGGGCATCCTGCGGCTGCGGGATAACGCTGAAATGACGAGGCTCCTCCTCGTGGTAGGGCCGGCTCTCCGAGCCGGCCGCTGCGTCGATTCCGCGGCGGGTTTCGAGGGGCGCAGCATCGGGCGGCGATCCCTCAATCCCGGCCCGCCCGGAGGTCGGGCCCTATCACATCGATCCGCGCCGCACTCCAATTTCAGCTTTGAGCGTTTCAGCTTTCAGCTTTTCCGTCCCCCTCACGCCTTCTCCGGCGTGAGCAGGGCGTCGAGGGGCTTGGCCTTCGAGGCCAGCGCGGTCTGCATGCGGCGCAGCGCCGTCTCATAGGTCTCAGGCGGATTCGGATTTCGGTAAAAGACTCCCGTGTACAGCTTCGTGCCGTACTCCGACGCCAGCTCCATCGCGCGAATGCGGTTGCTCGGATCGTGCCCCAGGTCCGCCAGTTTCTGCATCTTCGCCTTCTGCGACTTGATCTGGTTCTCCTCCTGCCCGTAGGTCACGCAGGGCGACTGGATGTTGACGAATGCAAAACCCGGATACCGGATCGCCTCCTCGATCAACTTAGCCAGCCCGTCCATGTCCGCCGGCACTCCCTGGGCCACGAACCCGGCGCCATAGGCGAGCACGTAGAGCAGCGGATTCACCGGCTCCTCGATGCTTCCGTAAACCGACGAGGAGGTCACCGTGCTCCGGGCGCTCGTCGGGGAGAGCTGGCCCTTGGTCAGCCCGTAAATCTGGTTGTCCATCACGAGGTACGTGATGTCCAGGTTGCGCCGGATCGCGTGCGGCACGTGGCCGCCGCCGATGGAGAAACCGTCGCCGTCGCCGCCCGCGGCCAGCACGAGCAGTTCGGGCTTCGCCATCTTGATGCCCTGCGCGATCGGCAGGGCGCGGCCGTGCACGGTGTTGAATCCGTAGGCCGTCGTGTATCCGGGGATACGACTGGAGCAGCCGATGCCGGAGATGAAGGCGATCTCGTGGGGGGGACGACCGATGGCCGACAGCGCGCGATACAGCGCGGTCACGACGCCGTAGTCGCCGCAGCCGGGACACCAGATCGGCTTGAGGCTGCTGCGGAAATCCTTGGCGGTGTATACCGTGGGATCGATCGGGGGACAGGCACACTCGACACTCATGGGAACGAAGGGGTCTTGATTTCGATGGAAGGGTTCAGCGGCGGGCCATCTCCCGGAGCTTTGCGGTGACCTCCTCAGGGGAGATCGGATTGGCGCCGCTCTTGGCGTAGGCGAGAAACTCCGGCGGAGTGTCGACCCACATGCGGATCACCTTGTGAAGCTGGCCCTGATGCGACTGCTCGACGACGAGGCAGCGTTTGAGCGAGGCGAAAAACCCGCGGTAAACGGATTCAGCCACCGGATACAGCAGCTTCGGCACGAGCAGCTTCACGCGGATGCCCTCGGCGCGCGCGGCGCGGACGGCCTCCATCGCGACGCCAGCGATGCTGCCCCAGCCGATCACTCCGAGCTCGGCATCCTCGTCGCCCTCGATGACGAACAGGTCCCGGCGCTCCTTCAGCGGATCGAGCTTGCTCAGGCGCTTGTCGTTCATGCGCGCATGGGTCTCGCCATTCACGGTCGGAGATCCCTTCTCGTTGTGCTCAATGCCGGCGGCGAGGTAGTTGCCGCCGCGCATGCCAGGGAAGCTGATCGGGCTGATGCCCGACTCGGTCTGCTTGAAGCGGGAGTAGTTCTCCAGTTCCTGCTCGGTCGGAAGCAGCCGGTTCTCAACCCGCAGCTTTGTCGTGTCGACCGGCTCAACGATCTCCTTGCGCTGCGCGATCTCCTGGTCGGAGAGCAGCAGCACGGGGGTCTGATAGGTCTCGGCGATGTTGAAGGCCTCGACCGTCACCGGAAACATGTCGGCCACGCCCACCGGCGCGAGCACCGGGCGCACCGTATCGCCATGGGCCGAAAAGATCGCCGCAAACAGGTCCGCCTGCTCGGGCTTCGTAGGCATCCCCGTCGAGGGACCGCCGCGCTGGACATCGACGCACACAAGCGGGAGCTCGGCCACGCTGGCCAGACCGAGCACTTCGGTCTTCAGCGACAGGCCGGGACCCGACGTGGCGGTCATCGACTTCACACCCGCGAAAGACGCACCGACCGCCGAGGCGACGCCCGCGATCTCGTCCTCTGCCTGCAGTACCGAGCCGCCGTACTTCATCAGCTCGCGCTGAAGGTACTGCATGATCTCGGTCGCCGGCGTGATCGGATACCCGCCGAAGAAACGGCAGCCCGCGAAGATCGCGGCTGCACCGCACATCTCGTTGCCGTCGGTCAGGACCTTCGGTCCGTGATTGGAGCCAGTCGGGGCTCCGATGCGGCGGTCGACGGGGAGCGGATTGAGACGGGCGTAATCGAGGCCGGCCGCAAAGGCGCGCTCGTTGCCCGCCAGAACCTCGGGACCCTTCTTCGCAAATTTCTTCCGGATGCCGGCCAGGATGCTCTTTTCCGCCAGGCCAAACCAGCCGGCGATCAAACCGAGCACCACGTTGTTTTTGGCGAGCTGCACGCCCGCCGATTTCAGCGCCATGTCCTGCATGGCCACCGGGATGATCGCCGCGGGCTTCACCTTCAGCGGCACCGCCTCCGGGGCAACCTTGGTCGCGCTCTCGTAGATCACCACCGTGTCACCGTCCAAGGGAAGCTCCCCGCCGAAGCGCAGGAAGTCCTCCCAATTGAGCACGACAGCGACGTCGAGGGCGCCGCCGGGGTTGAGCACGGGCTGGGTGGCCACGCGCAGACGGCAGGACGACTCGCCTCCACGAATCTGGGAACCGAAGCTCTTCGTCAGGACAGCGAAGTAACCTTCCTTGGCCGAAGCGCTGATCAGAGACTCACCCGCGGATACGATTCCGTCGCCGCCCGATCCCGCCATTCCGATAATCAGATCTTGCAACATAAGTAAGCGTTCCTTGTTTGCGGAGCGACGGGCCGGGGGCTCAAGCAAAACAGCCCAAAAGGCAAGGCATGCACAGGGAAAACCAGAGAATGCTCAGCCTGAATAGTAAACATACGCATTCCTTATATCGCAGCGCGCGATCTCGAGGGAGCTGCACCCAACAAACCCTGGACGACGGATTCAACAGGGATGGAGGGGATGAAAGGGATGGAGGACTCCAATCCGGATTGAACAGAAGGAAACGAAGGGAACGAAGAGGGGGCAGGAGTGAGAATTTAGGAGCTAGAATGGGCTCAGCGGCGGCGGCGTTGATCGATGTGGACTGCGGTGACCTGGCACCGTCCCGCGCCTGCGGGAACGCGAGGCCTGTCAAGATCCTGAGCGGAGTCGAACGGGACTCGCGCCCGCAGGTTTCGGGTTCCGAAACCTGCGTCCCCCCGCGGGCGGTCAGGCCCGCCCGTCGACGGCGGTGTCGGGCCACCGCACTCCACATTATTCTGCGACGAACTTTAAGCTACGGAAGGCGAGCGGCAGTGCCCCTCGTCCAAACCCGCCATGATCGCCGCTCTCCATGAAACTTAGCGGCGGTCTGCTCTCCGATGTGGACTGCGGTGACCTGGCACCGCCCCGCGCCTGCGGGAACGCGAGACCAGTCGAAGATCCTGAGCGGAGTCGAACGGGACTCGCGCCCGCAGGTTTCGGGTTCCGAAACCTGCGTCCCCCCGCGGGCGGTCGGGCCTGCCCGTCGACGGCGGTGTCGGGCCACCGCACTCCACATCAGTCAACGCCGCACTCTCATTTTAGCTTTCAGCTTTTCAGCATTTCAGCTTTTTGCCTTCCGCACTCCACAGTGCCAAACACCGCCGCTAAAATCCTCCTAGCTCCTAACTCCTAAATTCTAGCTCCTCATTCCCCCTCACACCGCCGATTTGATGAAGATTCCCTTCAGATTCATCTCCAGCTGCTGCGGATTCGGCGAGTAACGCAGGGCCTCCGTCTTGCTCACCAGGCCCGCCTTGACCAGGCGATACAGATCCTTGTTGAACGAGTAGCTATTCGAATCCACGCCGCTCTCCAGCACGCCCTGGATGCGGTCGAAGTGTCCCTCGAGGATCAGGTTCTTCACCGTCGAGTCGGCATTCAATATCTCATTGGTCGGCACACGTCCCGTCCCCTCCAGTTTCGGTACGAGTTTTTGGCAGACGATCCCACGGATCGATCCTGCGACCTGGCGCCGCGCCTGCGCCACCTGTTCGGGCGGATAGAACTCGAAGAGGCGCGTCATCGCCTGCGACACCGTCGAGGCATGCATCGTCGAGAAGACCAGATGCCCCGTCTCCGCCGCGCTGATCGCCGTTTCAAAGGTCTCCCGATCGCGCATCTCGCCGATCAGGATGATATCCGGGTTCTGTCGGAGCACCGACTTGATCGCCAACTCGAAGCTCGGCACGTCCAGTCCCACCTCGCGCTGCTGAAACACCGACTTGTCGTCGATGAACGTGTACTCGATCGGATCCTCGATCGTCACCACGTGCCGGTCCAGATTCTGATTAATCCAATTGAGCATCGCCGCCATCGTCGTGCTCTTTCCTGACCCCGTCGCGCCGCACACCAGCACGATGCCATCCTTGCCCTGGCACAGTCGCGTGAGCGCGTCGCCATGGAGTCCGAGCTCCTCAAAGGAGGGCACGCGATTCTTGATGTGTCGGAACACGACGCTCGGCAGGCCGCGCTGGTGAAAGGCATTCACACGGAACCGCCCCACTCCCTCCGCCGAGTAGGCGAAGTCCACCTGGTTCTCGCGCGTCCAGGCCTCGCGAAACACCCGTGGCATGTGCTCCTCCACAAATGCCTCCGCCTCCGACGGCGCAATCGGATCCATGTCCACCGGCTTCAGACGCCCGGAGAGCCGGACGTACCCGGGCTTGTTGGACTTCACGACGACGTCGCTGGCTCCGCTCTCGACAGCCAGCCGGAGCAGATCGTTAAAAATTTCCGTGTGCGGGGTCATGTTGGAGTACCGTTAGTTAGCCGAAACCTGCCCTCACTTCGCCATGAAAAACATAAAAAGCATGAAATTTTACAGTCTTTGAATCGCGAGCCCCCCAGGCGCCTGCCGGGGGATTTAACAGGGATCAAGGGGATGGACGGGATGGGATGAAGAGGAGTTAGGAGCTAGAATTTAGGAGCAAGAAGTGTGGAATGCGGACGCTGAAGGAAAACGCTGAAGAGCTGAAAGCGGGGTGCCTTTACCTCGGAGTGCGGAATCACGCCGAAGGCCCTGAGCTTGTCGAACGGGATTCCGCCCTCGACGGGCGGGCCAGACCGCCCGCGTACGACGTTTCGGAATCCGAAACCTCCGTCTTTCGCCAATCCGGATGCCGGGCCGTGAGGCGGAGCCTCCCGCGCAGGGCGGAATCGTGATTCCGCACTCCATATCAAACACCGCCGCACTCTCATTTTAGCTTTCAGCTTTTCAGCCTTTCAGCTCTTCCGTCCCGCACTCCAATTTCAGCTTTTAGCTTTTCAGCGTTTCAGCTTTTTCCGCTCCATCCCTGTGAATAATCAGTCCGCCCACCATCCCTGCTAATTTTGTCTTTCCTGATCCCCGAGAAAAACATTGCGCAAACGCCCATCCAGCCTGCTTTTTCAGCAGGTTAACTTCGTCTCCCACCACTCGAACCCATGAAACTCAAGCCGCTCACCGGTACCATCACCGCGCTCGTCACTCCGTTTCGGAGCCAAAAGGTCGATTTCGGTGATCTCAAAAAGCTCGTCGATCACCAGATCAAGGGCGGCGTGAGCGGTCTGGTGCCCGTCGGGACCACGGGCGAGTCGCCCACGCTCGACCACGCCGAGCACATGGAGGTCATCCGCGCGACGATCGACTACGCTCGCGGACGCGTGCCCGTCATCGCCGGTACAGGGTCCAACTCCACGGCCGAGGCCGTCGAGCTGACCAAGCTCTCCGACGCCGCCGGCGCTGACGCGATGCTCGTGGTCGCCCCCTATTACAACAAGCCCAGCCAGGAGGGCGTCTACCGCCACTTCGCCACCCTCGCCGAGGCCACCGACAAGCCGATCGTGCTCTACTCGATCCCCGGCCGCTGCGGCATCGAGATCGGCGTGCCCGTCATCGAGCGCCTGCGCGCCAAGTACCCGAACGTCCGATACATCAAGGAGGCCGGCGGCAGCGTCGACCGCGTCGACCAGATTCGGCAGGCCCTGGGCGACGACATGATCATCCTGAGCGGCGACGATTCGCTCACCCTCCCCTTCATGGCGCTCGGCGCCTCCGGCGTCATCAGCGTCGCCTCCAATCTCCTCCCGCGCGAGGTCTCGCGCATGGTCGCCTCGGCCCTCGATCACGATTTCACCGCCGCCCTCAAGCAGCACCGCAAGCTCTACCCGCTCTTCAAGGCGCTGTTCATCGAGCCGAATCCCGTGCCCGTCAAGGTCGCCCTCGCGCGCGCCGGTATCATCGGCAGCGACGAGGTCCGCCCGCCGCTGTGCGAGATGACCGACGCCACCCGCGCCACCCTGCTCAAGGTGCTGGCCGCGCTGGGAAAGTAAGCCTGCCTCGGCAGACGGGTTGAACAGAGGAGAACGAAGGAAACGAAGAGGGGGCAGGAGTTAGAATCTAGGAGTTAGGAGCTAGGAGTTAGGAGCTAGAATGACCTCAGCGGCGGCGGCTTGATTCGATGTGCGGTGTCGGGCCACCGCACTCCACATCGGACAGGAGCTGCACCCCGATTTCAGCGTTCCAGTTTTTAGCCTTTCAGCGTTTTCGTCCGACATCCCTTCCATCCCCTTCATCCCTGTTAAATTCAACCACGAGTCGATCAGTCATGTCCTTCACCATCCTCCTCAACGGCGCCAAGGGGCGCATGGGCCAGGCCATCGCGGCCGCGGCCCACGAGATGAACATCACGGTCGGCGCCGCCTGCGACACGGGCGACAACGCCGCCGCCTCGATCTCCAGCTGCGACGCCGTCGTGGATTTCAGCTTCCACGCCGCGACGCGGTCGATCCTCGAGCTGGCGGTGGCGCACGGTAAGCCGATCGTCATCGGCACGACCGGCCACTCCGCCGAGGAAAAGCGGGAGCTGCTCAAACTTGCGGCCCAGGTCCCCTGCGTGTGGGCCGGCAACTTCTCCGTCGGCGTCAACCTCCTCTTCGCGCTCACGCGCCGCGCCGCCGCGGTGCTTGGCGACGATTACGACGCCGAGGTGGTCGAAATGCACCACCGGTTCAAAAAGGACGCCCCCAGCGGCACGGCCTCGCGCCTGCTGGACATCATCCTGGAGGAGCGGAAGCTCACCGACGAGGCCCTGCGTCACGGCCGCCAGGGGATCACCGGCGAGCGCAAGCGCTCGGAAGTCGGCATCCATGCGCTGCGCGGCGGCGACGTCGTGGGTGACCACACGGTCATGTTCGCGGCGCTCGGCGAGCGCATCGAACTCGTGCACAAGGCCAGCGACCGCTCCATCTTCGCCCGCGGCGCCCTCCGAGCCGCCCAATGGGCCGTCCATCAAAAGCCCGGCGTCTACGACATGCAGGACGTCCTCGGTCTGAGGTGAGCCTTCGGAAGAATCCAGGAGCTAGAATGAATCCAGCGCGACGGAGTGCGGTGCTCCTCACCGCTTTGGCGTTCGGCACCCGAATGCCATCGGGCAAAGGCTGTGCGCTGCACAATGGAGGCCGATCGACGAGAGGTTTCACCGCTCGCGCCGGGAGGCGGAGTCTCCCGTGCAACCCGTCGTCGTTTGGTTCTTTGCCGTGGTTACTTTCGGACTCCGAAAGCAAAGCGAGGTCCCCATTCGACAGGCTCAGGGTCTTCGAATACCTCACACTCCATACGCTGGATTCCTCCTGACTCCTAAATTCTAGCTCCTAAATTCTAGGTGCTCGCTCCTAGCTCCTAACTTCTAGCTGTATTCAGCCGGCCCCCGCCTTCCACCCATGATCGTCACGCTTTCCGGCACCCTCGTTTCCGCCACTCCGCTCACGGCCGTCGTCGAGACGTCGGGCGTGGGGTATGAACTGCACATTCCCGTCACCACCGCCGAGCGGTTACCGTCGCCGGGCACCTCGGTGAAGCTTCACACGCACGTCGTGTACCGCGAGGACTCGCAGACGCTGTTCGGCTTCGCCACGGTGGCAGAACGCGATTTCTTCCGCCTGCTGATCGACCACGTCACCGGCGTGGGCCCGAAGGTGGCCATCACCATCATGAGCAAGCTCTCGCTGCCCGTGTTGGAAAACGCGATACGCATCGGCGACATCGCCACGCTCGCGAAGTGTCCGGGCATCGGCAAGAAGACGGCGGAGCGCATGGTGGTTGAGCTCAAGGGCAAGCTGGGCGGCACGGGTCTGGCCGGTGCGCTTACGAGCGCAGCGGACGGAGACGAGGCGTCGCCGCAGCAGACCGACACCCGCATAGCCGACGCCGTGGCCGCGC
This sequence comes from Opitutaceae bacterium, assembly GCA_027310745.1. Classification (GTDB taxonomy): domain Bacteria; phylum Verrucomicrobiota; class Verrucomicrobiia; order Opitutales; family Opitutaceae; genus MWDT01. The sequence goes on from DAIDAF010000040.1 coordinate 27,309, forward strand.
TGGCCGCGCTCGGTTACAAGGCGGCGGATGCCGACCAGGCCATCCGCCGCGCCGCCCTCGCATTGGGCGCCTCCGCGACCACCGAGCAGCTGATCAAGCGCGCGCTGAGCTGAGGGCGTGTTAGGAGTTAGGAGCTGGAATTTAGGAGTTAGAAGTGTGGAGTGTGGTGGCTGAAGGAAAACGCTGAAAAGCTGAAATTGGCGCCGCTCCGCTTTCCGATGTGGACTGCGGTGACCTGGCACCGTCCCGCGCCTGCGGGAACGCGAGGCCTGTCAAGATCCTGAGCGGAGTCGAACGGGACTCGCGCCCGCCGGTTTCGGGTTCCGAAACCGGCGTCCCCCCGCGGGCGGTCAGGCCCGCCCGTCGACGGCGGTGTCGGGCCACCGCACTCCACATCAGTCAGCGCCGCACTCTCATTTTAGCTTTCAGCGTTTCAGCGTTTTAGCATTTTCTCCCCATCCCCCTCCAGGATTGACACAGTTTCACAGTTTCACAGGATCACACTCATGAGAAATGTCACCCTTTCCGTCCCTGACGACATTTACCGGATGGCCCGGGTGGCGGCGGCGAAACAGGACACCACGATCAGCGCGGTCGCCGCCGAGAGCCTCAGGGCCTACGCCAGCGGCGAGGATCCCCAAAAGGTCCGACGACGCCTCTTCGAGAAGGCGTTTGCGGCGGTTGGCAACAATCAGGGCCAGATGAGCTCGCGGGATGACCTCTATGACCGCCGAATACTTTCTCGACACTAACGTTGTCGCCTATGCGGCGTCCGCTCGATCGGAGGATGCCGCCAAGACCGCCATCGCGCGACGCCTTCTCCTGGCCGATTCGGTTGGGACGAGCGCCCAAGTGCTCCAGGAGTTCTTCGTTGTCGCCACCCGCAAATTCCAGCCCCCGCTTTCGATTGCAGCTGCGGAATTGTACTTGGATGCCCTCGAACGACTCCCCGTGGCACCGCTGACTACGGGCCTCGTCCATCTGGCGATCAGGATCCAGGAACGCTACCAGCTCTCGTACTGGGATGCGGCAATCCTTGCGGCCGCGAAGGAACTGGCCGCGACTGTGGTTTATTCAGAGGACCTTAACGACGGTCAGGCCTACGACGGCGTGACCGTTATAAACCCCTTTCGCCCCGGCGCGACGCTACCCGCCTGACGGCCGGATCTCGTGCTGGGACCGGGAGACGGGAGATATTTACAGGGATGGAGGGGATCAATTATTCACAAGGATAAAGGGGATGAAAGGGATGGATTGGGTTTTTTGGGGGCGGCGAAGCCGCGGAAGTTGGAGTGGGTCGCCGATTCATATGGAGTGCGGTGGCCCGACACCGCTATTGGACGCGAGGCCGGACTCGCGCCCTCAGGTTTCGGAATCCGCAACCTCCGTCTTTCGCCAATCCGGATGCCGGGCCGTGAGGCGGAGCCTCCCGCGCAGGGCGGAATCGTGATTCCGCACTCCAGGTAAAGACACTCCCAATTTCAGCTTTTCAGCCTTTCAGCGTTATCCCTTCCGCACTCCACATCGATCCCCAAACCCGGCCGGCTCGGAGATCCGGCCCTACCAGGCGCGAGTCAGGCCTCGCGTCCAGGGCGGTGTCGGGCCACCGCACTCCACACCGATTGGCAACGCACTCCAATTTCAGCTTTTAGCTTTCAGCATTTCAGCTTTTCAGTTTTTTAGCATTTTCCCTCCACCGTCCGTCTTGCCCTCGGCGCAAAGGCCAACCAGCGTCGGGCACCTGTGGAATCACCAGACAACGTTCCTCACTCCGAATACCTGCGCCGTCAGCGTCCGCTCGAGCGGCTCCGCGCCCACACCTCGCGCAACGCCCCGCTGCATCCACGCGAGCGGCAGCTCATCGGTCTGATCGCCCTGCAGCTGATCTTCCTCCCCTGGGCCATCGGTGGCGAACTGACCTGGACCCAGGTCGTGAGCCTCGGGCTGGCGCTCCTCGCCTTCGTCGTCGCCCTCCTCCCCCGCCACTACGAGGCCGACGCCCGCGGCGACGACGCGTTCACACTGATGATGTGGCCCAAGCTCCTTCGATTCCCGGTCTTCTGGCTGGGCCTGGTTTTCTTTGGCTACGTCGGTGTCCAGATGCTCAACCCCGCCTGGCACTTCGTCCACGGACCCGGCCAGTCCTGGTGGATGCAGGCGATCCCCTACCACCACGCCCTGCCCCACGGGATCGCAGGCGTGCCCTGGTCACAGATTCCGCCGCTCATCGCGGTCATCGCCTACCTCGCCGCCTTCCTCACCGTCTGCGCCGCCTGGGTCGGCCTCACCCGCCGCCGGAGTGCCGTCCTGCTCCTCACCATCTTGGTCATCAACGCCACCGCCCTCGCCTTCTTCTCAATCGCCGAGCGCGTCGCAGGCAATGGTCGGATTTACTGGTCCCTATATTATGGTACTCCTTACTTCGTCGGCCCGTTCATCTACAAGAACCACGCCGGCGAGTACTTCAACCTGATGATCGCCGTCTGCGCCGCCATAGGCGCTTATCACTTCGCGCGCACCGAGCGCCGCATGCTGAAATCGACTCCGGCGGGCGTCTTCCTCTTCCTCGGCATGATTCTCGGGGCGACCGAGATCCTCTGCTACTCCCGCGCAGCCACCTTCCTTCTGGTCGGCTACCTCATTGTCCTCGGTGTCACGTTCGTGATTCACCTCATCCGGAAACGCTCGTCGGGCTCAAATCCGATCGTCACCTTCTCCCTGCTGGCCATACTGATTGCCTTCCTGCTCATCGCCGGGAGCAGCCTCCGCCTAGGCGAGGCTTGGTCCAAGGCCGAGGAGCTCTTCCGTCAGGACAAAACCAACTCAATTGTCATGCGCGAAGTCGCCGCCAAGGCCACCTGGCAAATGGCAGGCGATGCCCCGTGGCTGGGCCACGGCCTGGGCTCCTTCCGGTTTCTCTTTCCGACCTATCAGGTCCGGTATCCGCTGATCACCGGCAGCACCAACGGCGTGATCCGGATGTTCTGGCATCACGCCCACAACGACTATGCCGAGTTCTCAGCGGAGCTGGGCATTCTAGGCCTGCTCCCCCTGATCGGCATGCTGGGCTTTTGGGGCTTCCAGTTGATCAAGAACGCCGTCTGGCGCCATCCCCCACTCTGGATCCTCGCGCTGGGCCTGGCGCTGACGATGATACACAGCTACGTCGATTTCGAAGCCCAGAACCCCGCGATCATCGTCACCTGGTGCACCCTCTGGCCGTGCCTGATCCGCTGGCTGGAATTCGAAGAAAAGTGAGGCTCCGGAGGAAGAATTTAGGAGTTAGGAGCTAGGAGCGAGAATGGAGGAAGCGCTACGCTCGCAGTCGCCGTGGAATGCGAGATTCTACCGCGCGTCACAGGGAAAATGGGAGGAACTGCCTGATACGCTGGAATCATTCTAGATTCTAAATCCTAGCTCCTAGATTCCTCAGAAATCATCGCTCATAACGAACCAGCCGCGGGGAACGGAACTCATAGACCGCCGGCAGGTGGCGGGGGCGGAGCTGGAAGACCAGGGCGACGGGGCGGTTGTCCTGAAAACGCCAGGGTAGATTCATGCGACCATAGAATACCGGTGTGAAGTTACCCCGGGCCTGTAGGTACGTCAGCGCGTAGGGATGGGCGGTGAGCGGAGGCATCACACCGAAGAGGTCGCCGTTGGCGGTGCGTATCCGGAAATCAAATCCAGCACCCTCCGGGCGGGCGTTGGGCGAGGCATAGAGGAACGAGAGCAACGAACCGGCGGGGAACGCCTGACCGTCGGGCCAGGGAATCTCGGCCAGCCAGGGATAGAGCTCGCCATAGCCGCTCTTGGGATCGGGCTCATCACGCTCGACCGTGATCCTCCAGCCGTCCGGCAGCGCCTCGATCTTCACGCCTGGAGTGGCGAATCCTGGTCCACTCGCCAGCCGCGGAGGCTCCTCGCGCACCCGCGGCAGCGCCTCGAGCGTGCGTCGATTGACCGCGGATGCAGCGGCAGGACGCGACAGCGACGCCACCGTAAGGCACCGCATCCCGTTCGCATCCGGCCAGAGCCGGGAAGCCCAGATAGAAGAAGCGAGGAGCCCGTTCGACAAGCTCAGGGCCTTCGGCGAAGAGGCGGGCTCAGGGCCTGCGGCTAGAATGGTGCTAGCAGCGTCCCGCGTGTGCGGGACGGTGCTAGCCGGTAGGGCGGATTGTCCCACTCCGCCGTTCGCGTTGTCCGCAGCATGACCCACTATTGAGTGCGGAGCCTCGGCTCCGCCTTTGACGGGCGGGCTCGACCGCCCGCACAGATGTTTCGGAATCTGCCGGTCCTCGACGTTGCGAGCCGAGGCTCGCGACCCAAAGCGGAGCCGAGGCTCCGCACTGCTCAATAACGAACCACGGGAGGCTTCGCCTCCCGGCGCGAGAGGTGAAACCTCTCGTCGATGGCGGTGAGAATCACCGCACTCCATATCGTTCCACCTTTCCGCCCCGGAAACACCGCCGGAATCCCCCTCGCCGCAGGTCCTGAGCCTGTCGAAGGGCTCCTCGCTTCTTTGCTGCGGCACGAACCGGATCTCGATCTCATGTCCGACAAATCGCCGCGCGTCGAAAGCGACCCACACGGGGATGACCGTCCGGGAATGCGGAGCGAGGGTGAGGACGGAAGCGGAAGAAGAATCTAGAATCGAGGAGCTAGGAGCCCATTCGGCGGGCTCAGGGCCTGCGGCTAGAATGGTGCTAGCAGCGTCGCGCGCCTGCGGGACGGTGCTCGCCGGTAGGGCGGATTGTCCCAATCCGCCGTTCGCGTTGTCCGCAGCGTCAGTTCGGTGTGGAGTGCGGTCCCGCGCCTGCGGGACCGCCGTCGACGGGCGGGCCTGACCGCCCGCGGGGGAGGAAGTTTCGGCCCCCGAAACCTCCGGGCGCGAGTCCCGTTCGACTCCGCTCAAGATCTTGACAGGCCTCGCGTTCCCGCATGCGCGGGACGGTGTCGAGCCACCGCACTCCATAGTTTTTAGAGGCAGAGTGTTCCCTGTGGAGTGCGAGGTTATACCTCGCTTTGCACGGGAGGCTTCGCCTCCCGGCGCGAGAGGTGAAACCTCTCGTCGATGGCGGTGAGAATCACCGCACTCCATATCGTTCCTCCTTTCCGCCCCGGAAATACCGCCGGAATCCCCCTCGCCGCAGGCCCTGAGCCTGCCGAACGGGATTCTAGATTCTAGATTCTGGATTCTTTCGGGACGCTCCTCGCTTCTTTCCCTCCGATACTCCTCGCTCCTCTCGCGCGCCTGGGCGGCTTGCTTCCGCAGCTCCGCCTCCTGCCGGGCCAGCGCCCGCGCCTGTTCCTCCAACTCCGCCTTGGTAATCTTCGTTACCTTCGTTGCCTTCTGTTCAACCGGCTTAGGTTCGAGTGCCTCGAGCTCCTGTATTCGGAATTCTGGATTCTGAATTCTCGGATCGATTGCCAGCCCGAACTCAAACAGCCCCGATTCGAAATACGGCGGCACGTAGAACGCCATCGCCCCCTCGATCCCGAGCTGATGAATCTGCGCGACCGCGTCGCGGAACCACTCCCATTGCCGCACCCGCCCCTGGATCGACCACGACTCCCGTTTCGACAACGACGCGTAGCCGAACTCGGTCATGAAGATCGGAAGGGATTTGGTTTGAACAGAAGATAACGAAGGAAACGAAGCATTCGGAGCCCCTGCGACTGCGCTCAGAGCAGGCGGGAAGCGAGAAGCCCATTCGGCAGGCTCAGGGCCTGCGGCGAGAATGGTGTTTGTGCGGTTCCGCGCAGGCGGGACAGAGCTGATCGATATGGAGTGCGGAATCTCGATTCCGCCTTTGGACGCGAGGCTCGACTTGCGCCTGGAGGTTTCGGATTCCGAAACCTCCGCTCTCCTGAGCGGGCGGTCAGGCCCGCCCGTCGAGGGCGGTGCCAAGTCACCGCACTCCATATTAATCACCCGCCTTTCCTTCCCGGAAAGGCTTCTAGATTCATTCTCGCTCCTCGCTCCCCGCCTGCTCTGAGCGGAGTCGAAGGGCTCCTCGCTTCTTCTCACGAATTGCTCCGGTAAGACCAGTCGCCCCCTCACCGTTTCATCCGAAAAGTTGTACACCACCACCGAGGCCCGGGCGAGGTAGGAGCCGGGGTGGCCGACTTCGCCTTCGATCCAGTATCCGCTGTATTGCTTGAACGGATGCATCCCATCCGCGCCGATCACGTCGATCACGACCGGCGACGGCCGCGGCACCGTCACGACCCAACGCTTCGACTCCCTGCTCGGCCACGTCGATGCCCGCGAACCGAGCAAATACGCCAGCGCCGGCGACGCCTCCCAGGCTCCCACCTTCGCACCGATGAGTGACATCCACGGCGCCGGCTTGGAGAGACCGAAGTCGAACGGGGTAAAGGGACGCCAGGTGCGGGATGAAGAATCGAGGAGCCCTTCGGCTCCGCTCAGGGCAGGTGAGGAGTTAGGAGCTAGAAGAAGACGAGAGTCCCGCCCTTGCGGGACGGAGGTTTCAGATGTGGAGTGCGAGGTTCTACCTCGCTTTGCACGGGAGGCTTCGCCTCCCGGCGCGAGAGGTGAAACCTCTCGTCGAAAGCGGTGAGGATCACCGCACTCCATATCGCCCGCCACGCTGGAACCATTCTGGCTCCTAGATTCTAGATTCTCGCTTCTCTGTTTCTTCCCGCCCACGGCGGAAAGAAACATCTCATAATCCCCCTGCAAATCCGCGGCGTAGCCGTAGTAGTGGAAATTGAACCCGTCGGTGTAGCCCAGCCCATCGTTGCGCAAAAACGTCTCGAACCACGGCCCCGGCGGCAGCGACAGGGGAGCCATAATCACTGCACTTTGCGCAGTGATCGTTGAAGTTGCAGGTTGAAGTTTAGGATCGGACCCCGCGCCCCGCGCAGACGTGACAGCGTCGTCCGGCTTCAACTTAAACCCTAAACCTAAACAGCGGGCATCGCCCGCTCCCAGCGCCGCGTACGCGGTCTTCAGATACGCCGCATAGGTCTCCGCATTCTCGGGCACGAATCCAATATCGGGCTCGTTGTCAATTTCCCACGCATCGACCCAGGGGCCGTACAGCTTACCGATCAGCCGAAATCGATCGTAAGCCTCGGTCAAATCCACCGGGAGGTGTCCTCCGGGCCGGGTTCCACTGGACCAATTTCCCCACTGCACGATCACGCAGAGTTTCCAACCTGCACGGTGTAGATCTCCCAGCTGCTTTCGCACACGAGCGAGGTTCGCAGCGGATGCGGATATCGAAAAATCTTCTCCGGCCCTCAGACGCAGCCACCTGCCATTTCCCGGGACCTTCGAAACCGCTTCTGCTGGCGGACCGAGCACCCACTTGGCGGCCGTCTGTAAATCGCCCGAATCAAACCCGACCCCTTCCGCCAAAAGGCTTCCGCTCACAATCAGGCATAACCCGAGCAAACCGACAAATTGATAGAACTTGCTCATCACGAATATCGAGGACTCTCCCCGCGAGCTGAACAGCCGCCGGTTCCCACTTAAACCCTAAACTTCAACGACCTTCGACGCCCGGGCACAGCTATGCCCCATCGCATCCGGACAGGGGTCCAACTCTGAACTCTGAAAATCTAAAATTCGGAAAATCGGAAATCTAAAATCGGTTTGCAGTCTGATATTCCAGATTTTCAGACTCATCGACATTCACAATTCGGAATATTAGCCGTCAGCTTCTTCCGTCTCCAATTTCCGAATCTTCGAATCTCCGATTTTCAAATTGTCCGAATTTCAGCTTTCAGCATTTCATCGAAAGTCTTCCGGGCGGTCCTTTTTCCAATCCTTGAACGCCTCCTCGATCGAATACCGATACGGGTACCCGTTCTCGTGCAGCCACCGGGCCTCAATGTTGGTCGAGCGGTAGAGCTTTCGAACCCGTTTCGGGCTCAAGCCAACCTGCTTGCCAACCAACTTACCAAGCCGCTCCGCAACCACCGCGGCACTCATGATCGCCCAGCGCGGCACCGAGGGGATAATCCCCCGTTGTCCGTTGGCGGCCCGAATGGCATCGACGAATTCCTTCAGGGTCTTCGTCGGATACATCCCGAAATTCACGGTCAGGGTTGGATCCGATGAAGCGGCCAGCTTCTCCCGCGCAAACTGAATCACGTTGCAGAGCTCTTTCACGTAGCCACCAGCCTTCCGGACGCCCTGGTTTCCCATGTAGACGAAGTATCGTTTCGACACGGCGCGCACGAGCCGCGTCACATTCCCTCCTTCCCCTTCTCCAAACACGACCCCAGGCCTCACAATCAGCAGCTTCCGCCCCGGTTCGGCGGCCACCCACGCCCGGTGAATCTCCTCCGCCTGCTTCTTCGACTTTCCATACGGAGTCTCCGGCGTCAGCGGCGACTGCTCATGCTTGGTCTCCTCAGTCGGGCCGTAAGGCGAAATGCTGCTAGTGAACACGATCTCTTTGCACCCCACCCGCGAGGCGAACTCACATACATTCCGGGCTCCTGGTAGATTAGTGTCGTAATACTCGTTCTCCTCATGTCCGGGTTCCCTATGAATCGCCGCAAAATTTGCGATCAAGTCGCCCTTGGATCCAACCACGTCCAACGAGATTGTTTGCCGCACATCGCACGAGACCCAGCGGAGTCGGCCCGCTGACACAAAAGCACGCAATACCCGCTCATAAAACGGACCAGCGAAGGACTTTATATCCGCAGCGATGATCTGTGTCTCAGATTCATTTTGCAGTACGATCGCCGCGTAATGCATCCCAATAAAACCTGTGCCTCCAAAAATAATCAGCGTTTTCATCAAAAAAGCGGCAGACTCAGGTCTGAGATACCTCGACCAATTGCTTTAAATAGGCGCCATAACTCGACTTTCCGAGTCGTGCCACATTTGTGTCGAGCGTTGCGCGGTCAATCCAGCCAGCCCGCCACGCAATCTCCTCAAGGCACGCGATCTTCAATCCTTGGCGCGTTTCGACCACTTGAACAAATTGGGCAGCATCGAGCAGCGAATCATGCGTGCCGGTGTCGAGCCAAGCGGTGCCGCGGCCCAGAAGTTCAACCTGCAACTTTCCAGCCTCCAAATAGAGTCGATTCAGATCAGTGATCTCAAGTTCTCCACGTTTTGAAGGCTTCAAGCTACGGGCCAGCTTCACCACGTCGGCATCGTAAAAATAGATACCCGGGATGGCGTAGTTTGATTTCGGTTGTGCCGGCTTTTCTTCCAAGGAGAGCACACGCCCGTCCGGAGCAAATTCGACGACACCATAACTCGTGGGATCCGCCACATGATACCCGAAAATGGTCGCTCCGTCAGTCCGCGAGCCAGCGGCCTCGAGTGACCTCACAAAATCGTGCCCATAAAATAGATTGTCCCCCAATACGAGCGCCGCCGGTTCATCATTCATGAATCCCACGTCCCCGGCGATATGAAACGCCTGAGCCAAGCCCTCCGGCCTCGGCTGAACTGCATAACTGAGACGAAGGCCTAGATTGGAGCCATCGCCAAGCAGGCGTTCAAAGAGAGGCAGGTCCTGGGGAGTCGAGATGATCAGGATCTCCCTGATGCCAGCGAGCATCAACACCGACAGCGGATAATAGATCATCGGCTTGTCGTATACCGGCATCAGCTGTTTACTGACGGCGATCGTCAGTGGGTACAGGCGAGTGCCGGAGCCGCCGGCTAAAACGATCCCTTTGCGGGACGAGGCATGAGGCGAGAGGGAAGAGGCGTGAGGGATATGAGCTGAATTATTCATTGGGAGAGCGGGCTTTGATCAGTCCGCGAAGCATTTTGGCGACTTCATCGCTGGCTGTATCAAGCAACGCAAATCGGTCATTTGGGAGCAGTCCAACACGGGCAGCAAGGTCAAGTTGAGAACGGAGTTCGGCGATCGAGGCTTTGGCAATAAAGAAGAATCGCACGGAGTCACGATCGCTGCTCCGCTCATCTCCTTCGGCGATGTTGCTGGAAACACTGACCGCGGCACGGCGCATCTGATCAACCAATCCGTATTCGCGCGAGAACGCGGGCTGTCCTGTTTCATTGTACACTGCGACGGCAAGCTCCTGCGCCTTCTGCCAAACGAGCAAACTTTTGAATCCACCCTTACTCATACGCCTCTAACCTTTCGCCTCTTGCCTCTCGCCTCCCATGTACCTCTCGCCTCGTGCCTCTCGCCTCTCGCCTACCTTGCACCTAACGCCTATCTCCCATTGCCCGCGGGGGCGGCTCCCAGCCGCTCCCGCGCATACCGCGTAGCTGTAATATCATCCGCCCAATCACGATGGGCCAAATACCAATCTACGGTCTTCTCGAGGCCAGTGGCAAACGACTCCCGCGGTTTCCACCCCAATTCATTTTGGAGCTTGGAGCAATTGATCGCATAGCGGCGATCATGCCCAGGACGATCGGCGACGTACGTAATTTGGGACGTATAGGATTTCCCGTCCCGCCGTGGGAATTTGCGATCTAGCAAAGCGCAGATTTGTTGCACAATCTTGATATTCGGCTGTTCGTTAAGACCACCGACATTGTAAGTCTCCCCCACCCGTCCCTGATTCAGCACCAACCAGATGGCCGCGGCATGATCTTCGACGTACAACCAGTCTCGAATCTGCAATCCATCGCCGTAAACGGGCAGGCTTTTCCCATCCAGAGCGTTCAGGATCATCAATGGGATCAGCTTTTCGGGGAAATGGTACGGTCCGTAGTTGTTCGAGCAGTTGGTCGTCAATACAGGCATCCCGTACGTATGGTGATAAGCCCGAACCAAATGGTCGCTCGCCGCCTTCGAAGCCGCGTAGGGAGAATTTGGCGCGAACGGCGTTTCTTCACTAAAAGCCGGATCCTGCGGTCTCAAGGTCCCATAAACCTCGTCCGTCGATACATGGAGAAAGCGGAAGATTGACTGCCTATCTGCTGGCAACGATTTCCACCACCGCCGTGCGCAATCCAAAAGTCGCAGGGTTCCGACTACATTCGTCTGCACGAACGGCTCTGGTGAATCGATCGAGCGATCCACATGCGATTCCGCCGCAAAATGAACGACCGCGTCAATCGCATGCTCCTCTAGCAGACGGGACATCAATTCGACATCGCCGATATCGCCATGGACAAAGCAATAGCGTTGATCGGTGGCAAAATCCGCTAAGTTAGATGGATTACCCGCATAAGTCAGCGCATCGAGATTCACGAGCGTACCGATTTCCTTATCGGTATTCATCAACCGCTGCCGAACGAAATTGGACCCGATAAAGCCGCAGCCGCCGGTTACAAGGAGATTCATGAAAAGAGAGGAATGAGGTTAGAGGAATGAGGCGAAAGGGCTGAATGCCCTCCCCGCTGAAACCGCCAATACTTTGATTGCAAGGTTCAGACCGTCGCAGGCACCCAGTTCACTAAGGCCTTTTCCACCGCCTCATGGACTGGCGTCATTGAAATCCCGACAGATGCCAGTTTCGATGAATCCAAGACACAATTCGAACGGGGTGTCTTCGCAGCAATCTTCATGAATTCCTCCTCACTCTCAAAGAATCGAAAATCCTTCTTACAGACGCCACTCTTCTTGATCATCTCGACTACCTCCCGGGTCGTGACCGAACCAGGATTCGTCACGTTATAAGTTCCGAAAGGTACATGTTTCTCCCAGCATGCGAAGGTCGCTGTCACAAACTCGTCGAGTTGCGAAATCGAATTGCGGGCCTCAAGGAGACAGTCATATCGCATCAACTTCGTGAGATAATTTCGTGGATTTTCCAGATTATCGAAAGGGATTCTGAGCCGCCATATATAAACATTCTTTACGCCAGCGATTACTTCCTCGCCCAGCGCCTTACTTCCACTATAAAACGAGCAGTTGTTCGTACGAAACGAAAAATTTGCTTCGTCCTCTTCTTTAAAACCCTTCCCTCCCGAACCCGCACCACTAAATATACAACCAGAAGAAATATGCCCCCATGGAACATTTGCGTCAACACATGCCTGTGCAACCAAGCCAGGCAAGACCGAATTCCCGTACAAACAGTCTGCTCGATTCAATTCACATGCATCTACGTTCGGTTTCCCAGTGTATCCTGCAGCGTTTATTAGAAAACATGCACCAGCATCAGTAAGCGCGGCAGCTAAACCATGACTTCCCAACCTCCCGAGATCGGATCTTGAAATAGAAATCACTCCATACCCACGACTTTTCAATAGTGAGGCATAGCGACCACCAACATATCCGCTACCACCAAGCAATACTATATTTTTGTTCATAAATTTTAATCGTCCACAGTCTCAAGATTCACATACTCCGATTCCCAATAATATCTCTGGGAAGAGAAATAACGACACCAAGCACCAGCAAACCGAAAGGAAATATAGCCAATTCTAAACCCCAGCCACTTTACACACAACTGAAAAAATGCGTATCCAATTTTCAATGGTTCCGACCTTCCAACTGCCCTCAGAAATTCGAACGCAAAACCAGCGCCACGATTTTCCGCATTCCCCACCAACGAATTCACCCAAGGATGTTGAGCCCTTACAAAGCCTGTATCAAAATATCGCACAAATTCCTCCCAAAGTGAATAACAATGAGAATGCCTAACTTCAGCTCGCGAAACATACTCTATACGTCCGCCGACACGCAATATTCTCGCTGCTGCAAAGTAATCTTCATTAGTCAAAATCGCCCGAAATCCGCCGATTCTTTCGAGCGCCTCGTTTCGATATGCGGCACAGCTATCGGAACAAAAGAATGTATACACTCCATAGCGCGTTACATCTTCTAATGATCGATTCTGTGGTTCGCTAGGATAATTGTATAATCTTGGAAATGCTTCGAGCAATCCCGCACCCACATGTGGTAATTGTCTTGCATATGCAATATCCGCCCGGCGACACACCAAAGGCTCAACCAACGCACTCACAACTCCAGGCAGTAAAACAACGTCTTGAGTAAGTAAAATAACAATATCAGTATTCAGCAATCGCCGCGCCAACTCCCTTGTAGCTCCGTGGTTAAAGTCCTTTCGATCGATCCTATGAAATCTCGCACACCCGGATTCTTCAACGATACACATCGTTGCGTCAGTAGACGAGGAATCCAAAACCAAAATATCCATCTTCTGTTCCTCTGATTTCAACGCTCTCAAAAGTCCGGCCAATTGCGCTTCGGCATTCAGTGTCAGGATTGCTACTCCAATAGTCATTTTACCTAGGCAGTGTTTTCAAACCTCGATGGAACATTTAGGCGCTTGATGAAACGTAGCTTGCGCTATGTTGCATGTGGATCGTTTCGAGTTGCCGGAGCCGCTGTGGGAGCGGCTAAAAAAATTGATCTGACGCGACCCGGAAACGGGATCTGGCAGATTGTCACAGAGGCGGTCGGCCGCCGAAGGATGACCGACCCTTCATTACTGGCATCTGGTATGTACTTCGAACAGGGATTCCCTGGCGCGATCTGCCCAGGCAGTTTGGTCCGTGGAGTTCGGTGTACACGCGATTCCGCCGCTGGTGCGCCTCGGGGTTGTGGGCACGTCTGCT
>DAIDAF010000002.1:0-21399 GCA_027310745.1 Opitutaceae bacterium
CTGCGCAGCCTCATCCCAGTTGAGTTGTTCACAAAGCTCCCTCCAGTTCCCGGCCACCCTTACGGGTAAAGGCAGGCCGGGAACTCCGGGAGCTTGATGAACAACTCAACTCTCTGTCCACCAAATCGAGGCAATCACAAAGCTCCTAGCTCCTAAATTCTAACTGCTACGCCCTCTTCGTTGCCTTCTGTTCCAATCCTGTCTGGAGCAGTCGTTGGATTCACAGGGATGGAAAGGATGTCGGACGAAAACGCTGAAATGCTGAAAAGCTAAAAGCTGAAATTGGAGTGCGTCGCTGATCGATGTGGTAGGGCCCGATCTCTGAGCGGGCCGGGGTTCGATGTGGAGTGCGGTGATTCTCACCGCCTTTGACGAGGGGTTGCACCCCTCGCGCCGGGAGGCGGAGCCTCCCGTAACAAAGCGAGGTAAAACCTCGCACTCCACATCGAACCGAGCCGCAGCCGCTGAGCTCATTCAAGCTCCTGGCTCCTAAATTCTAACTGCTACCCCCCTCTTCGTTCCCTTCGTTGCCTTCTGTTCAATCCACTCTGGAGTTCGACATCCCTTTCTTCCCCTCCATCCCTGTTAAAATTCAGTCGAGCGATCAGTCCGTCCTGGGATCGGGGGCGGAGAGCATGCGGACGCGGCGGTCCTTGCGGGGGAACTGGAGGGTGACGACAGTGCCGACGCCCTCCTTGCTCTCGATGCCGACCTGGCCGCCGTGTTCGCGCATGATGCGGCGGACGATCATGAGCCCGAGCCCGGAGCCGCCGCGCTTGGTGGTGTGGTAGGGCTGGAAGAGCCGTACGAGGTCCTCCTGGCGGATGCCGGAGCCGGTGTCGCCGATGAGCAGATACACGTTCTCGTCGTCGAAGCGCGTGCGGATTCGTAGGTGGCCGCCGGGTTGCATGGCCTCCATGGCGTTTTTGACCAGGTTGAAATAGACCTGCTTGATCTGGTTGCGGTCGGCCATGACGAGCGGCAGGTCGGCCGTCGTCTCGGCCTCGACGGTGATTCCGCGGTCGGCGAGCTCGCGGTGCTGGAAACGCAGCACCTCGTCGAGCACCTCCACGAGACTGGTCTCGGCGAGGTCGGGCGGCTTGGGTCGGATGGCCTCCAGGAAATTGGAGATGATGCCGTCGAGACGCCGGACCTCCTCGGTACAGACGGCGATCGATTCGGAGAGGGCCTCGGTGTCGCGGGAGGCCTTGAGCTTGCGGAGACGGCGCTCGATCAGCTGAAGGTGGATGGTGAGCGAGTTGAGCGGATTTCCGAGCTCGTGGGCGACGCCTGCGGCGAGGAGGAAGATCGACGACGTGCGCTCGTTTTCGATGAGGCGCTCGGTCGTCTGCTTCTCGCGCGTGATGTCGCCGAGAATCACCGCGAAGCGGCGCGGGGCGTTTCGTCCGGCGGAGGAAAACGGGACCATGTAGAGCCGGACGGTGCGTGGCTCCGGGTAGGTGAGCTCGAATTCGCGGGCGACGACGGGCAGCGCGGCGGCGCCCTCGTCGTCGTCGAGGGCGGGTTCGATCGAGGGGCGGAGGCCGGGGACGAGCCGCCAGAGCGTTTCGCCGGCCAGCTCGCCTTCGCCGAGGCCGATGAGCCGATGGGCTGCGGCGTTGGCGTAGTCGATGACGCCGGTCGCGGAGATGACCAGCACGCCCTCCTGGAGCGCGTTGAAAATCTCCTCGAACAGCGTGCGCTCGCGGGCCAGCCGCTGGACGAGATTGGCCAGATTGACGGAGTCGAGCGTATCCAGACGGCCAAGCACGCGATCGAGGGAGGGATGTCGTTTGGAGGCCATGGCGGATCGATCAACCTGCAACAAAACGGAGAATACGTCGCTTGAACAGAAGGATTTCGGCACCCGGAGGTCGCGCGGCTGCGACGGGGAGGGGAGTCCTCCGGCCTTGACGGTCGCCGAGCACTCCGCGTCTAATGCCGGCCCATGCAGCCCAGTGTTCTCATCGTCGACGACGAGAAGCACACCCGGGAGGGCCTTCAACAGGCGCTCCTGGACAACTATGACGTGACGGTGGCGGCGAACGCGGACGAGGCGTTCAACCTGATGGATGCGGAGGAGTTCGACGTGATTGTCACGGACCTGCGCATGCCGGGAAAATCGGGTTTGAAGGTCATCGACAAGGCGTTGGCGCTGACGTACCGGCCGGCGGTGATCATGATGACGGCCTACGGCAGCATCGAATCGGCGGTGGAGGCGATGAAGCGCGGGGCGGTGGATTTCCTGACGAAGCCGGTGAACATCGAGCGCCTGGAGCTGCTGATCCAGCGGGCGTTGAAGAGCAAGACCCTCGAGGTGGAGGTGAAGCGGCTGCACGAGCGACTGGACGAGAAATTCAATTTCGAGCACATCGTGGGGCATTCGCTGAAGCTGAAGGAGACGCTGGACCGCGTGCGGCTGGTGGCGCCCTCGAAAGCGACGATCCTGGTGGAGGGCGAGTCGGGCACGGGCAAGGAACTGATCGCGCAGGCGCTTCATCAGGCGAGCCCGCGGTCCCGCGGACCGTTTGTGGCGGTGCACTGTGCGGCGCTGGCGGAGAATCTCCTGGAGAGCGAAATTTTCGGCCACGAGCGCGGCGCGTTCACTGGGGCGGTCGAGCGCCGGGTGGGCCGGTTCGAGATGGCGGACGGAGGGACGTTGTTCCTGGACGAAATCGGCGAGATCTCGGCGTCGACGCAGGTGAAACTGCTCCGGTTTCTCGAGACCAAGTCGATCGAGCGCGTGGGCGGCGCGAAGCCGATCGAGCTCGACGTGCGCCTGGTGGCCGCGACCAATCGAAGCCTCGAGCGGATGGTGCGCGAGGGGAAATTCCGCGAGGACCTTTTCTTCCGGCTGAACGTCGTGCGCATCGAGATGCCGCCGCTGAGGGAGCGGACCGATGACATTCCGATTCTGCTGGATCACTTCATCCGAGTCTTTTCGGCGGAAAACGCGACGGAGCCCCCGGCGATCGAACCCGGCGCGCTGCGGACCCTGCAGACGTATCCGTGGCCTGGTAACATCCGCGAGCTGCGCAACTTTGCGGAGAATGCGGTCGTGCTGCACCGGGGCGGGAAGCTGACCGAATACGACCTGGAGCCGAAATATCGTTCGACGACGCTTCTTCCGGCGATTGTGCCTTCGGGGGCGACGGCGGCCGGCTCGGGCGTGGCTGCGACGCCTTCGGTTGCCCTGGCGATGCCTTCGGCTCCGGCAACGCTCTCAGTCGAGGAGAATGAGCGCAGACTCCTCCGCGAGGCGCTGATCAAGGCGCGTGGCAATCGCACCCGGGCGGCGGAACTGATGGGCATCAGCCGGCGTACGCTGCATCGGAAACTGGCGCAGTGGCCGGAACTCGACGTGACGGATTGAGGGAGCGGAGGAAACGGCTGAGGAGCTGGCCAGGGCGGAGCTTCACAGGGATGGGGATGGGGGAGAGAGGATTTAGGAGCTAGAATTTAGGAGCTAGAAGTGTGGAATGTAGTGTCGGGCCACCGCACTCCACATCGAGCCAAGCCGCCGCCGCTGACCGCATTCTACCTCCCAGCTCCCATATTCTAACTCCTGCCCGGTCTTCGTTCCCTTCGTTGCCTTCTGTTCAATCCTGTCCGGAGTGGTCGTTACCTTCTCGTTGCAGGGGCACAAAAAAGCGGCCGGAAAATCCGGCCGCCTAGAAAACTGTGGGGTGCGATCAATCGCGGTCGCGCCGATCGTCGCGGTCATGCCACCGGTCGCGATCGCGGCGGCGGACCACGACGTAGCCGCGGTCGCGGACGATCACGGCGGGCCGCTGGCGGACGACGATCACCTGTTCGGGCGCATTGACCACGACCACACGGGCCGGCGCCTCGTATCCGGGCGTCACGTAGGTGACGGTGTCGGGTTCGGCGCAGGCGGGAGCGGAATAGACGACGGTCTGCGGCTCGACGCAGCGGGGCTGGACGACGATCACCTGGCGTCGGGGGGCTTCGTAGCAGTCGCGGTCCCGCGGGTATCCATAGCTGTAGGACGCGTTGTAGGTGACGGGCCTGGCGTCGGAGGCGATGTAACCGACGGTGGCGCCGACCAAGGCTCCGGCGGCGGTGTTTCCGTTGTGCTTGCCGATCATCGCTCCGGCGGCGCCGCCGAGCAGGGCGCCGGTCATGTGACCGTTGTCGTTGCCCTGGTTGTGGGAGAGCGCATTGACGACCAGGCCGGCGCCTGCGCCGATAAGGGCGCCCTCGGCGGTGCGGCCGTTCTGGTGTCCGATGATGGCTCCGGCGATCGCCCCGAGGAGCGTGTCGCGGGAGGTGGAGGCGTCCTGGGCGAAGACGGTGGAAGCCGGCGCGCAAAACGCGAGGACGGCGAGCGGGAGGGCCAGACGAAGCGTTTTCATGATGAAGGAATTGACCGTTTCCGGGGCCGGACGGTTTCGGGCGAGATCGGAAAGTTCCAAGGCCCGCTGATGATCAGCGGGTTGCAGTTCGAAAATGAACGCCTGTTAACCGGGTTTTCGGCTCAGACGCTGACTTGTTCGACGATCTCGAGCCCGTAGGCGTCGAGTCCGACAAGTTTTCGCTGACTGCCGGACAGCAGCCGGATCTTGCCGAGGCCGACGGCGCGAAGGATTTGGGCTCCGAGGCCGTAGTCGCGCAGGCCCATGGCGGGGATGGACTCGCCGGGTTTGGCGTTGAGCCGTTGGACCATGGCGTCGCCGGCGTTGAGCGGTTGCATGTAGAGCACCACGCCGCGGCCCTCGCGGGCGATCGCCTCGAGGGAGGCCGTGAGCGAGTGGTGGCTGGACATGCCGGTGGCCTGGAAGACGTCGCTGAGAAGATTCTCGCTGTGCACGCGCACGAGGGTGGGCTCGGGGCTGGGTTTGCCCATGACGAGGGCGAGGTGGTGTCGTCCGTCGAGGCTGCTCTTGAACACGTGGGCGGTGAATTCCCCGTACGCGGAGGGAAAGGGTTTGGTGCAGATGCGCTCGACGAGCTGCTCCCGCGCGAGGCGGTATTCGATCAGCTGGGCGATGGATACGAGGCGTAGCCCGAACTGCTTCTTGAACTCGATCAACTGGGGCAGGCGTTTGACGGTGCCGTCGTCGTTGACGAGTTCGCACAGGACGCCCGCGGGGGGCAGGCCGGCGAGGGTTGCGAGGTCGACAGCGGCCTCGGTGTGGCCGGCGCGCTCGAGGACGCCGCCTGGGCGGGCGCGAAGTGGGAACACGTGGCCGGGCTGGACGAGTTGCTCGGCGCGCGCCTCGGGGTCGGCAAGAATGTGGATGGTGCGCGTGCGGTCGTAGGCGCTGATGCCGGTGGCGATGCCCTCGGCGGCGTCGACACTGACGGTGAAATCGGTGCGTTGAACCTCGCGATTGCGCGCGACCATGGGGCCGAGCCCGAGGTGCTTCAGCTGGTGCTCGACCGTGGGCACGCAGACGATGCCGCTACCGTAGCGGATCATCATGTTCACCGTCTCGGGCGTTGCCTTGGTCGCGGCCATGATCAGGTCGCCTTCGTTTTCGCGGTCCTCGTCGTCGGTGACGATGACGAGCTTTCCGGCGGCGATATCCTGGATCGCTGACTCGATGGTATCGAAGGGCTCTTGCGGATGCGACATGGGAGAAACGGTCGCTTTCGGGCGGGAGGGTGTCAAGAGGTGGGCGGATGTCGGAAGGCGGACGTCGGAAGTCGGATGTCGGAAGGCGGAAGTCGGAGGTCGGAGGTCGGATGCTGGATGTCGGAGGTCGGAAGTCGGACGTCGGAGGTCGGGGGGCAGAGCTCAGAGGACAGAGGGCAGCGGTCAGAAGACAGAGGTCGGATGTCGGATGTCGGAGGTCGGGGGACGGAGGACAGAGGACAGAAGTCAGAGGACAGAGGGCGGAGGTCGGAGGGCAGGGGACAGAGGGGGCCTATTTTTGGAGTGCGGAGCCTCGGCTCCGCTTTGGACGGGACGACTCGACGTCCCGCCCTCTGTTCGTTGCTCGGCTACTGGGTGTGGCTCGTGCTGTGGCTGGCGTTCGCTGGCGTCACGCGCCAGCGGGGTGCGAGTCGAGACTCGCGTCCGAAGGCGAAATCGAGATTCCGCATTCAACGTCTATCCGAAATTCATAGAGTCAGCGCTCAGGGGCTGAGGAGGCGGAAGCGGCGGAAGATCGGGGCGTGGGTGGGAGCGGGGGAGAGGGTGAGCCAGAGCACGTGAGGTCCCGGGGGAAGGGGCGGCAAGGCGAAGGCGGCGTCGAGCCAGTTTGTCGAGGCGGGAAGATTTGCGGAGTTGGTGGTATGGGCGTCGACTGAGAGGGTGAGATGCATGGGTTGACCGGCAGCGTAGAGCGAAAACTGGAGTCTCTGGCGACCGCCGTCGGCAATGAATCCCGCCATGACGCGCGGTCCTTCCATTTCACGAACGTAGAAGGGGGCAGGACTTTCGTAAAGGGCACGGGGTCCGCCGAGGCCGCGGGAGGCGGTCCAGCCGATGAAGGCGGGAAGCGCTTCGGAGGCGAGGGCGCCGACCCGCGACGCCGGGAGGTAGAGAACCCATGGATACGCATTGCCGACGGCGCGGTACCGCTCGCGGGCTCCGGGCACCGTGCGCCAGAGTGGCAATTCGCGGTGGTTCGCGGAGGCCCATATCGCATCCGGGGGCACCTTGCGCGACTGGGGCAGACAGCCCCAGAACCGGATGCGGACCGGATCGGAGTCGAGCAGGCGCCGCATGGCCGGGTAGGGGGCGTTGTGGATGTTGTCGATTTCGAGCAGGTGCACGCGGGCGCGTTCGATGAGGGCGACGCTTCGGTTGGTGACCGCCTCATCAGCCGGCGAGACGCGAAAATAGTCGGCCCAGCGGGTGGTTTGCCAGAGTGTGGGTTCGGTCCAGAGGGGACGGGTGGCGGTCTCGGCGGCGGGGATCCAGACGGCGAAGGCGGCGAGCCCGGCAGCGACCGGCGCCCAGGGTGGAAGCCGATCGAGTGCGCGTGCGGCGAGCGCGGCTGCGATGAGGAAGCTGGGCAACTCGAGGCGGGTGATCCAGGGCTGCCATTTGATCGCGAGCGCGAACAGCACCACCATGGCGGCGAAGGCCGGCCAGAGCGCGCGCTCGGCGGGGTCAATCCGTCGCCAGCCCAGGAGGGCCAGTGCGGCGGCTGCGAGCGCCAGCACCACGAGGACCGGGTCCGTGGCGAGGGTCTCCACGTTCGGCGCCCAGACGATCGCGTAGCGGGTGGTCCACAACGTGGTTTTTCGGTCTTCGGGGTCGAGACCGAGCCAGTGGTGGAGGTTCAAGACGGCCGACAACAGCAGGCGGTTGGCGGCCGGCGACGGCGTGGCGAACTGGTCTCCCGCCTCGCGCAACAGGTTGGAGACGACGGTGCCGGCGGACAGACGTTCGCAGGCCTCGGCGCCGCCGTCCTCGGCCTTGTGGATACCGAGGGGCGTGCCGTACCAGGCGAGATTGCGCAGGGCGTGCGGGAGCGGGAGAGCGACCGCGCAGGCGAGGGCGAGCGCGGCACGTCCGGGCCGGTGAATGACGAGGGGAAGGCAGGCGAACGCGAGTGGAGTGAGCCACAGGACGGCCGTGCTCTTGGTGCCGAGGGCCAGGCCGGCGGAAAGCCCCAGGCCGAGCCAGGCATGCCAGCGATCGTGGCGTCGAAGCCGGAGCCAGAACCACACTGCGCACCCGAGACAGGTGGCGAGCAGGAGGTCGTTTTTGGAGCTGCTGGCCTGGTGGTAGGCGGGGGCCAGCGTGGCCACCAGCAGGGCTCCGAGCGTGGCGCCGCGTGGCGAACCTCCGAGTTCCCTCACCAGGGCGGCACCGAGCAGAATGGCGACGACGTAGGCGAGCCATTGGGGAAAGGCAGCCCAGTGGTCGCCTCTGCTCAGGAGCATCGCATGCGCCTGCATCAGCTCCGCGAGCGGGGGCATCATCAGCTCTCGGTCGTTGGGTGTGAGAAAGTGGTCGAGACTTCCCTGTTGCAGCCACATGACCTGGCGCGGCAGGTGATAGTTTTCGACGTCGGGAGCGTTGGGCGCGGAGAGAAAGCCGCGAAGGAGCGTCGACAGGAGAAGCAGGGCGATCGCAATGGCGACGCACCAGCCGGACAGATCGCGGGGCCAGGTGAGTGCGGGGAGCGGCCGCGCGGAGCGATCGCGCCAGGCCTGGAAGAGCAGGACGGCGTTGGTGAGAATCCAGAACGTCACTACGGGCACGAGCGTCAGCGCGTGAAAGCGTCCAAGCGTCTCGGAGACCGTGTAGAGGGCGGCGCCCCAGGCGACGAAGGCGCCGATCACAGCCGTCGTCCACGACCCGGCCCGGCGCGCGATGATCAGTATGAGGCTGGGCAGCGGAAGGAAGGGGAGGAGGCCGGGGAGCATGGGGGCGGAGGGCGGAGGTCGGAGGGCGGAAGTCGGAGGTCGGAAGTCAGAAGTTAGAGGTCAGAGGACAGAGGACAGAGGGCAGCGGTCAGAAGACAGAAGTCCGTTTTCTCTGCGTCTCTGAGTCTCCGCGTGAGCTTGGATCGGAGCCTTCGGTTGGTAGGTCGGAAGTCGGATGTCGGAGGTCGGATGCTGGAGGTCGGAGGGCGGAAGTCGGAGGTCAGAGGACAGAGGGCAGAAGACAGAGGTCGGATGTCGGAAGTCGGCGGGCGGGGCGGTGATGGTCGGATGCGGGGCCGGATTGTGAGTGGTGCGAGGCTTCGAGCGGTCTCTGATCGGTCTTTCGGCGGGGGGCACTATTCGGCGATGGGAGGCGGAGGTCGAGGTTTGGGTTTTTGCTGTTCACGGGGGCTGGAAATGGCAGATGCTGGCGGTTCCATGAAACGGCTACGCGTGCTTGTGATCGCGGCAATTGTCGCGGCGTTGGGAATCTCGGCGAAGGCGGTGGAGATCCACGTCTTCGCGGCGGCGAGTTTGTCGGACGCCCTAACGGAGCTGGCTCCGCGGTACAAGGCGCTGACGGGGGACACGTTGGTGTTCAATTTTGGAGGTTCCGGCACCCTGGCGCGTCAGATCGAGGAGGGCGCGCCGGCCGACGTGTTCATCTCGGCGGACGAGCTGCGGGCGAACCTGCTGCAGTCTAAAGGGCTTTTGGAGCCGGCGACGCGGCGCAACCTGGTGGCGAACGTGCTGGTGGTGGTGGTGCCGGCGGATGCCCCGGCGGGCGGGCCGACCTCGTTCAAGGATCTCGAATCGGGCCGGATCGCGCGCATTGCGATCGGCGATCCCGACGTGGTGCCGGCGGGCACGTATGCGCGCGACGTGTTGCGCAAGGCGGGCGTGTGGGAGGCGGTGCGCGGAAAACTCGTTCCCCTGGAGAACGTGCGCGCGGTGCTTGCGGCGGTGGATTCGGACAACGCTGACGCGGGCTTTGTTTATGCAACGGATGCGGCGATCGCAAAGCACGCCCGGGTGGCCTTTGAAACGCCGGAGGCCCTGGCGCCGCGGATCGAGTATCCGATGGCCGTCGTGAAGGGCGCCGCGCAGGCCGAACGCGGCCGTGCGCTCGTGAAATTTCTGGCGGGCAAGACGGCCCGCGCAGTGTTTGTGAAATACGGCTTCAAGATGCCGTCGGTTCGGTGAGGCGATGCCGGGCACGCTCCAGCTCACGCTGTTCACGGTCGGGATTGCCCTGCTGGGCACGCTCCTGATCCTGCCTCCGGGCATAGGGCTGGCGTGGCTGCTGGCGCGGCGGCGGTGGCGGGGAAAGGTGGTGCTGGAGACGGTGGTGGCGTTGCCGTTGGTGATGCCGCCGGTGGCGACGGGCCTGATCCTGCTGAAGCTGTTTGGAAGGCGTGGCGCGCTCGGGGTGTTCTTTGAGCGCGGGCTCGGGGTGGACATCGTCTTCACCTGGAAGGCGGTGGTGATCGCCACCGCGGTGATGGCGTTTCCGCTGCTGGTGCGTGCGGCGCGGGTGGCATTTGAGGAGGTGAATCCGCGCATGGAGCAGGTGGCGCGCACGCTGGGGGCTGGGCCCTGGTCGGTGTTTTTCACGGTGACGCTTCCCCTCGCGCGGCGCGGCGTGCTGGCGGGCTGCGTGCTGGCGTTTGCGCGCGCGCTGGGCGAGTTCGGCGCGACGATGATGTTCGCGGGTTTCATCCCGGGTCGTACCGGAACTTTGGCTACGAGCATCTACCACCTCGTGCAATTGGGAGACGACTCGGCGGCGCTGAAGCTGCTGGCGGTCTCGGTGGCGCTCTCGTTCGCGGCGCTGGCGGCGAGCGAGGCGCTGCTGCGGAGGGGGCGGACATGAACCGGATCGTGGTGACCGGACTCGAGCTTCCGCTCGGCGAACGCCGGTTGCGGGCGGAGTTCACGTGCGAGGCGCGCGTGGCGGCGCTCTACGGACCCTCGGGCGCCGGGAAGACCTCGCTGATCGAGTGGATCGCCGGGTTGCGGCACGCGGCGGCGGGCCGGCTGGAGATCGGAGGGACGGTGCTGGCGGACGCCGCGACGGGCGTGCATGTCCCGCCGCAGTCGCGAAAGATGGGATACGTGCCGCAGGACGGAGCGCTGTTTCCGCATCTTTCCGTGAGGGACAACCTGCTCTACGGCTATCGTCGGGTCGTGGACCGGCTGCCGGAGCTGACCTTCGAGCACATCACCTCGGTCCTCGAGATCGGGGGGCTCTCGGAGCGCTCGGTGCGCTCGCTGTCCGGTGGCGAGCGTCAGCGCGTCGCGCTGGGGCGGGCACTGCTGGCGCAGGCGCGGCTGCTGCTTTTGGACGAGCCGTTCGCGAGCCTGGACTCGAGCCTGAAGCTGCGCCTGCTTCCTTACCTGGGGCGAGTGCGCGACGAGTTTGGCGTGTCGATGTTGTACGTCACGCACGACCCCGACGAGATCATGGCCCTGTGCGACTGCGTGATTCCTGTGGATGGGGGCGTGGCGGGGCCGTCGTGTGCGCCCGGGCTTCTCTTCGAGCCGTCGCGGCGGCCGCGTTACGAGAGGCGGGCCGGCGCCTGAGGCAGGGGGGAGCGCGGCCGGCGCTTGCGCGTCGCGGGAAAATTTGGCGCGATGACGGGGCATGGACCTCTATCTTGCCTCCGGAAACGCGCACAAGGCGCAGGAATTTCAGGCCCTCGTATCCGGATCATCGGCACGGATTCGGGAACGGGTCCGGGTGCTGTCCGCGCGCGAGGTCGGCGGGATGCCGGCGGTGTCGGAAGACACGGGGACCTTTGAGGGCAATGCGGCCAAGAAGGCGCTGGCGCTGCTCCCGCGCCTGCCTGCCGGCGCCTGGGCGCTCTCCGACGACAGCGGCCTGTGTGTGGACGCGCTCGGGGGGCATCCCGGGGTGGAGTCGGCCTACTATGCGGGACCGCAGGGCGACAGCGCGGCCAATCTCCGGAAGCTGGTGGAGGTGATGCGGCCGGTGGCGCCGGGAAGGCGCGGGGCGTATTTCGTGTGCGTGCTCTGCCTCGCGGGAGCGGACGGCACGGTCCGTCATTTCGAGGGCCGCTGTGTCGGCACGCTGCGCCTCGAACCTGCAGGCGGGGCGGGGTTTGGTTACGATCCGCTGTTTGTCCCGGTGGGGCACGAGCAGACCTTTGCGGAGCTCGGCGAAGCGACCAAGAACGCGCTCAGCCACCGGTCGCGGGCGTGGCGCAGGCTTGCGGAGTGGTTGGAGCAGAACGTCTAAGAGATACCTCGGCGGGAGGGTTCGTGGGTGGGTTATTTGATTGTTGTTGAGGGTGTAGCGAAATAATGCAAATTGGCGTCAGCCAGTTTTCATTGCCGCGCACCCCAGGAGGGCGGCGCGTTGTCCACCCCAGCACCCACGATTGAACCTGCCCCAGCAGCGTATCGGTTCGATGAGGACCCAGCGCTGTGTATCCACTATTCCGAGCCAGCCTGTCGCGCGCTGCGCGAGCGCAGACGCACCGCGGTCGGACCGGAACACAACCACGACCCTGCCATGACTTCGTATCGGAAGTTCACATGCACTGCCGTCCTAGCCCTAGCCACCGCCATGCCCATGAACGCACAAGACACCTCCGCCACGTCGCCGGGGACCGGCGATGCGATCAAGCAACTCCAGGATCAGTCCGCCCTGCTCGCCGCGCAGACCGCACTGCTGGCTGCACAGAAGGCGAACCTCGCCGCCCAGGCGGATCTCGAGGCTCAGAAGGGCGCGGCTGCGACGGCCGCGGCGGCAGCCGCCAAAGCTGAGCGCGATGCCCGGGACAAGGCGCTCGTGGATGCGGTCGACACGCTTGCCGGTGCGGCGTCGAAACTTCCCTCGGGAAGCCAGTCGGTCTCGGACGATTTCAAGGCCACGCCAGCCTCCACGCGGCTCTCGATGGCTGCCCTCGGGGCGACATGCGGCGAAGTGGCCAGGACGATCGGGCCCTCGTTGCGCGACAAGACGGTTGTGTTCGTGGATTCGATACCGGGTCCCGTGGACACGTACGCCTACCAGTATTTCCTGCTCAATGCGGCGGATCGCGAGACCGCGATCACGGATCTCGCGAAGGCGGCGGCCGAGCGGGGAGGTCCGGAGCGCGTCGGACTCTCGGAGCCAGTTCTCAACCGACTTGGCGTGACAGGACTGGTGTCGACCAAGATGGCGATCGGCGCGGTGGCGAGCCTCGTTGCGGCGCTGCCAGGGGCGGTCGGAACGCTGCTCGGGTTCTTCCGGGCGGATACGACGGAACATGCCGGGACGGCGTCAAACCCTGCGAGCACCGCCACGACGCTGTTTGCGCAGGAGGCGGGACTCACGAACGTCTATCCCAGCGTGGATGCGGCGGCCTACGCGCAATTCCAGGGCTTCGACACGCTGAAGACCGTGAAGGCATCGGAGCGCCTGATCGCCTTGGATGCGGCCCTCGGCGATGCGCTCGAAGAGATCGGAACCTACCTCAGGCGCCCACAGGCGAACCTCGCGACGTTCAAGGCGGAGGCCGCCGAGGTCGAGGGTGCGGCGACGGCGCTCCAGGCGAAGCTGACGGAGGTCGAGACTTCGCTCGCGAAGGAGGCTGATGCCTCCGCTAGGACGAGGCTGACCGAACAGAAGCGGACGCTCGAGGGGCAGATTGCGGCCAACAAGGCGCAGGGCGAGACCGTCGGGAAACAGGTCGCGGACGCGCAGTTGATCGTCGATGTCATCACCGCCTGGCAGACAAAGTTCACCCAGCAGCGCAGCTCGCTCGAGTCGTTCATTGCGGGCCTGGGGGTGGCGGATTCGAACGGCGTCCCGAAGCTGGTGGCGCTCATCAAGGCCGAGCTGCTGCAGTCGCTCTGTTTCCCGGGCGACTCCGGGACGATGGCGTCGCGGGCGGACGCCTCGGCGCTGCGGCTGGTGAGCCTGAAGATCGTGCAACAGCCGCAGAGCACGGTGCAGAAGACGTTTGCGTTCCAAAAGCGGTATTACGCGAACGCGCTGGTATCCATTGCGTACCAGGTGGCGACTCCTGACGGACGGATCTACGCGGAGGGAGTGGTGACCCGGTCGACCTCCGAGAGGCTTCGCACGCCCGAGCGCGCGAACTGAATCCCGGGGAGGCGTCGATGAGCGCGGAACGACGGGGCGTGGTGGTGATCCTTCCCGACGACTACGAGCGGACGACGCTGCCGGACGTCGAGGGGGCGTTTGGGCACATGCATCTGGACGTGATGTCGGATGTCAGCCGCCTTGAGGCCCCGCGTGCGGGAGCGCCCGAGGCGGGTGTGCGCACGCTCAGGAGGGTGGGCGTGGTGGTGGCCGACGCGGAGCGCAGCGAGGAAGTCGCGAAGTACTATTCGGAAGTGCCGGGAGCTGCGGTGCTGGAAGACCGGCGGGTTCGGGCGTATCCATCGGTTGTCGACGCGGTCGCGGTCGCCCTGGGCGACTCGCCGACGGAGACCTGGGCGAGGACGGCGTTGAACCTGGGAGGATGCCGATGGACGGGGCGGGGCGCGAAGGTCGCGGTCCTGGACAGCGGCTACGCCTCGGCGCATCCGGACTTCGCGGGGCGTCCGGTCGCGACGGCGGTCTTCAACGGGGCCCCATCGCCCGGCGACCTGTATGGCCATGGAACGCACTGCCTGGGCCTGGTGGGCGGACCGGCGGTGCCCTCGCGGGGGCCTCGGTACGGGGTGGCCCCGAATGCGTCGTTGTACGTGGGGAAGGTCCTGGGCGACGACGGCCAGGGCTGGATCAGCGACGTGCTGACGGGGCTCAACTGGGCGCTCGCGCAGGGCTGCGACGTGGTGAGCCTCGCACTTGGATGGCAGGACGACGATCCGGCGCAGGTCGCGGGATTCGAGACCGTGGCGTCGCGTGCATTGGCGCGTGGCTGCCTGATCGTCGCGGCGGCGGGCAACGAAAGCGCCAGGCCGGCGCTGGTTTCGCCGGTATCGTTTCCAGCCAGCGCGCCCTCGGTCCTCGCCGTGGCCGCGCTCGACACCGATCTTTCGGTCGACATTCGATCGAACCGGGGTTCGGCCGGCGGACCGCAGATCGACCTGGCCGCACCCGGTGCGGCGATGTGGTCGACGTGGCCCCAGGCGACGTATCAGACGGCGGACGGCACCAGCATGGCGACCTCGTTTGTCGCGGGGGTCGCGGCGCTTTGGAAGGAGTCGTCGCCGTCGCTTGGCGGACGCTCGCTGTGGGCCGCGATGACGGCGGCCTCCGCGAAATTGCCGTATTCGTCCGAGGACGTCGGGGCGGGCCTGGTCCAGGCGCCGTCCTGAAACGCACGCAACTTCCTGTGTCGCGAACACCGGGATTCCGAGTAAGCTTGCAACCGATGAGCGCCCCCCAGCCCCCCCCGGATCCGCGTGCGACCCTGTGCGTGGTGACCGTCGATCTCGAGCTCCCGAAACTTGAGGCGCTGGTGCGTGAATTCCAGGGGCTCGGCCTGCAGGAGGCGAAATTGTTGTCGGAGGTGGGCACGATCGTGGGTCAGGGGGACGCGGAACTGCTGACTCGACTGCGCGCGCACCCGCTGGTCGCACAGGCGTTTCGGGATGCCCGGATTCGTGGCATCGACCCCACGCCCCTGCGGCCCGACGGGGGAGCCGCGCCGGGGTCCGGAGTCGCAGGCACGCCGGATTCGGCGGCGAAGGATCCCTGATGCCGCCTGCGCCCGGATCTCCGGGCGTGGTCCGGCGACGGGAGTCACGATTCAGAACACGAGCGTGACGGTGCCGTAGAGCCCCCGGCGCTGACCGTATTGCGGCGCGCCCACCCCGATGCCGGAGCCGTCGCGCAGCTCGTACACCTCGTCGAAGACGTTGACGAGATCGAGCCGCACGCGGACGAGACGACCGCCGCCCGCGGCGAAGGACCGGGAGGCACCGAGATTGAGGGGGTGGTAGGCGGGCAGGTGGCTCGTGTTTGCGAAGCCGCGGCGCAGGCCGCTCCCGTAGAGAATTTCCGCATACAAGAGCGTCCTGGGATCGAGCTTGCAGGAAAGTCCGGTCGAGGCGGTGAGGGTCTGATCATGATCGAGGTGCACGTCGTGGGCGGCGATATAGGCGAGTTCGTCGGGCGAGAACTGAAATTCGCCGGAGATGATGTCGCGTCCGGTGGCGCGGCTGAGTGCGGCGTTGGCGTAGGCGGAGACGGCTCCGCCCTGGTAATCGAGGCTGCATTCGACGCCCTGGATGTGGCCCTTCCGGTAGTTGAACGGCGAGAAGATCAACGCGGCGCCGAACTGGCCCTCGTCGAGCTGGCGGGAGGCGAACTTGTCGTAGGCGTCGACCGTGGCCGTGAGCCCCGGACTCAACTGGCGGCTGACACCGGCATCGAAATAGTCGGCGCGTTCCGCGAGCACGAGGGAGCTCGCGTTCACGGCTGGGGCGTTGGTGGTGCCCGCGAACCGGGCGATGTCGGTGGTCTGGACGAGTTCCAGGGGCGGCGGCGTGAAATAGCGGGCGTAGCCGACGTGAAGCGTCGTGACGTTGTCGATACGGTAAACGGCGTTCAGGCGCGGGCTGAGCTGCGACTCGTCGACGTAGGCGTGCGACAGGTCGGCGCGCACGCCCGCGTTGAGGGTCAGGCCCTCCAGGGGTTTCCACTCGTCCTGCGCGTAGGCGCCGGCGAGCATGCCGAGCTTGTGTGCACCGTCGGCCACGAACAGCGGCGTGGACGAGGCCTGGGCGCCCTGGGCGTCGACAGGAAACACGGCCGTGTCGGTGGCCGTAGAGGCGTTGGAGGCGGTGACGACGAACCCGGCGCGAAGCGTGTGCGTGTCGCTGAGCGGGCGCCGCGCATCGGCTTCGACGCCGTTGACGACGACGTCGCGGTGGACGCGGCTGGCCACTCCGTTGTAGGCGAGGTCGCCCGCCAGATCGGGCCTGAAGTCGGTCAGGCTGTACCTCGTGAACGCCGAGACCTGTGCGCTGAAGGCGTCGGTGGAAGTCTGATACGTGAGGATCGCGTAGGCGTTGTCCTCCGCCTGGTTCTCGTCGAGCGCGGCGGAGGCGGGCACGGCGTGGCCGGTGACGGCGTAGGCCGGAGCGAGTCCGGGCGAGTTCGGGATCTGGAACGTGGCGAAGGCCCCGCCGGCCATGAAGGTCAGCCGCCGGGTGGGGCCGAGCAGCCAGGTCAGGTCGTTGAACATCTTCAGCTGGCGGGTGTGGTCGTGGAGCGCGGAACGGGACGCGGTGGGATTCTCGATTCCGAGATCGTTCGACTCGGCGCTGGCCGTGACGAAGTCCGAGGTCCGGGCGGACGAACCGGCGGCGGAGACGCTGGCGCTCAGGGAGCCGAAAGCGCCGCCCATGAGCGTGAGGTCTCCGGTGTGTCCGGACGAAGTTCCGGAAAGGGTGTGGATGTCGACCACGCCGGCGGTCCGAAAGCCATATTGCGCGGGGAGCGCGCCGGTGACGACCGACACGCTTCGCACGAACGCCGTGTCGAGGTCCTGGCCAAAGCCGCTGATGCCCTCGGGCAGCATCACGTCGTTGATTCGGATCTGGAGATTGGCGTGTTCACCGCGGAGGTGAACCTGGCCGTAGGAATCCTGGGCGACGCCGGGCACGCGCAGGAGCACCTGGTTGAAGCCCTGGTTGGCGCCCAGGGCCGAGGCGTCGATCTGGGGCCTGGCGATGGCGTATTGCGTGGCGCCGAGATTCGGGACGATTGCCTCGCGCGCCTGATCGAGAGTTTCGGAGACCACGAAGCGGTCCATCTGGACGGCGTTTGTGGAGGGATCGCCGGCGCCGGCGGGGGCGGTTTGGGCCTGGGCGGTGACGCCCACGAGCAGGAGAAGGGTGGTGGAATAAAACCAGTTGGACATGCCGAGAGAGGGCTGTGCGGACGGGATGGATACGCAGTCCGGCGACGTGCCGGGGTATGCGCGGGGAGGCGGTGGCGCGACGTTGCGCCAGCCGTTACTGCGGGGAGGGCTCTCTCAGGCCTGGGGCGGGCCGCAGTGGGGCGGCAGTCGGTGGGGTCGCTGCCGCGGAAGGCGGCACTCGATCGGCACCGGCATGAGCTCCGCGGCGCGCGCCTCGTAGCGGGCGACCAGGATCAACAGGGTCGCCAGAAGCACGCCCGTCGCAAAGAGCGTCACCGCGCACAGCCGGTCGCTGTGGCCGGTGGTGCCGTGGTCGCCGGGCGCGGGGTGTCCGGCAAGGGCCGCCGGCGTTTCGCCGTGCAGCCAGGCGTGCAGGGTCGGACTTGCGGAGAGCACCGACAGCGCCAGCACCAGCGCGACCGCAAACAGCGCGGTCAGGCGTTGCCGGGACGTCGGTTGACTCGTTCGCAAGGCGAAGAACACGCCGCACACGGTGGCGATGGGGACGGTGGAGTCAAACGGAGTGCGCAGGGATTCGTTTCTTGCTGGGCTTTTGCGTTTTCCGAGCGCCGAAGCATTCTTTTCGACATTCGGCTATGTGCCGTTTTGATCTCCAGACTCACTCCATGAAGTCCTTCTACATCACGACTGCCATCGATTATGTGAATGGTTCGCCGCACCTGGGTCATGCCTACGAAAAGGTGCTGACGGACGTGATCGCGCGGTTTCGTCGCATGATGGGGGACGACGTGCGTTTTCTGACCGGCGTCGACGAGCATGGACAAAAGGTTCAGCAGAGCGCGCGCAAACGGGGCGTCGAACCGCAGGCGTTCTGCGACGAGGTCTCGCAGGAGTTTCGCAACCTCTGCGCGCGCCTGGGGGCCTCCAACGACGACTTCATCCGCACGACTGAGCCGCGCCACAAGGCCGTTGTCCGCGAGCTCCTGCAGCGCCTTTTCGACAAGGGCGAGATCTATCGCGCCGACTACAAGGGCTTCTACAGCACTCGCCAGGAGCAATTCCTGCAGGAGAAGGACCGCCTGCCCGACGGTTCGTGGCCGGAGATCTTCGGCGAAGTCACCGAGATCACCGAGAGCAACTATTTCTTCAAGCTTCGCTCGTATCAGGACTGGCTCATCGACTACCTCCGGACGCACGAGGACTTCATTTTTCCGCGTTACCGGCAGAAGCAGGTGCTCGAGTTCCTGAAGGAGCCGCTCAACGACCTGTGCATTTCCCGTCCGCGCGAGCGCCTGGAGTGGGGAATCCCGCTGCCCTTCGACGAGGGGTATGTGACCTACGTCTGGTTCGATGCGCTGCTCAACTACGTGTCGGCGATCTGGAAGGATGGCGCGCCGGATCCGAAGTATTGGCCGGCGGACTTCAACGTCATCGGCAAGGACATCCTCGTGCCGCCGCACGCCGTCTATTGGCCGATCATGCTGAAGGCCTGTGGCATCGAGCCCCCGAAGGCGCTGCTTGCGCACGGCTGGTGGCTGCAGAGCGGTCAGAAAATGTCGAAGAGCACGGGCACGGCGGTCAACCCGCTCGATTTGATCGAGCAGTTTGGCGCGGACGCGTTCCGGTACTTCCTGATCCGCGAGATGAACGTGGGCCAGGACAGCGATTTCTCGGCGGACCTTTTCCTGATCCGCTACAACAGCGATCTCGGCAACGACCTGGGCAACCTTGTCAACCGCACGCTCAACATGACCAACCGCTTTGGCGGTGGCGTCGTGCCGAAGGCGGAGCTGGTCGAGGAGCCCGAGAAGGAGCTGCATGATCTCTGGGAGAAGACGCGCTCGGAGGTCATCCCGCTGTGCGAGGGTTTCCAGTTCCACAACGCGCTCGAGCGGACCTTCACGTTCATCAAGGCGATCAACGCCTATATCGAGAAGCGCGCGCCATGGAAGCTGGGCAAGTCGACGGAAGCCGCCGACCAGGCCCGCCTGCGCACCTCGCTCGCGACGATGGCCGAAGCGCTTCGGCTGTCGGCCTCGCTGCTGCAGGCGGTGATGCCCACGACGACGGCGCGCATTTACGAGGCGATCGGATACGCGCCCGGCAAGGACTGGCGCGCCGAGCTGGCCTGGGATGGCCGTGCATCGGGCGGCAAGGTGCAGGCCTCGCTGGTCCTCTTCCCGCGGCACCAGCCTGCCGCTGCGGCAGCCAAACCCGCATGAGAATCCTGCCGGTCGATCCGATCGCCAACGCCTCGCACGAGGCGCTCGCGAATTTCCTGCTCGAGTGCCGTGGCATTGCCGAGCGGGCGGAGCGGCCGCAACTGGTGAGCATCTCGGTCGCGGTCGACAGCCTCGATCCGCTGGCGGTGCTGGAGTCGATCTTCGAGCCGGGTGAGCTCCATTTCTACGTGGAGAAACCGTCCGAGCAGCTCGCCGTCGCGGGCGCCGAGGCGGTGCTCAGCTTCCGCGCGTCGGGACCGGGCCGGTTTGCCGCGTGCCAGGCGTTCATCGACGAGACCCTCGCGCATGCCCTGGCAGTGGGCGCGGTGGACGGCGCATTTGGCGGGCCCCAGTTTTTCACGGCCTTCACGTTTCTGGACCAGCCCGGCGTCGATGAACCGTTTCCGGCGGTCCAGGTTTTCGTGCCGCGCTGGCAGGTGGGATGCCGCGACGGAGCGACCGTGGCGACGGCGAATCTGCTGGTCGGACCGGGCGACGACGTCCGCCCGCTGGTCGAGCGCGTCTGGCGGGCGCATGCGAAATTCAGGGTTTTCGACTACGAGCACGCCGAGTTCCCCGCGGATGCGGTGGCGCCGGTGCGTCGCGTGGAGGAGGTGGGCGGGGCGGGACGGTATCGCGAGGCGGTGGCCAGCGCCCTGGGTCGCATCGGCTCCGGCGTGGTCGAGAAGATCGTGCTCGCCCGGGCGCAGGATCTGCACGGCGAAGGCTTGTTTCATCCGCTCCGGGCCTTGAACGGATTGCGTGAACGGTTCCGCGAGTGTTACGCCTTCTCGGTCGGCAACGGCGCGGGTGCGAGTTTCATCGGAGCCAGCCCCGAGCGCCTGCTGCGGGTCCGCGCGGGACGTCTGACGACCGAGGCGCTTGCGGGTTCGACGCGCCGCGGAGCGACCGCGAGCGAGGACGCCGCGCTGGGGAATGCGCTGCTGCGCGACGACAAGGAGCTGCGTGAGCACCGCGTGGTCGCCGATTCTATTTTCAGGCGCCTGGCGCCGTTGGGGCTTCAACTCGAGGCTCCCGCGCGCCCGGTGCTGCGGCGCCTGGCGAACGTCCAGCATCTCCACACCCCGATCGAGGCCGCGCTTCCGCCGGGCGTGCGCCTGCTCGACGCGCTGGCGCGACTGCATCCCACGCCGGCGGTGGGCGGCTCGCCGCGCGAGGCCGCGGTGCCGCTGATCGCGGGACTGGAAGGCTTTCCCCGCGGACTCTACGCAGGTGCCCTCGGATGGATCGATGCCCGGGGGGATGGCGAATTTTTCGTCGGTCTCCGATCCGCGCTGATCGCCGGGAAAGTCACTCGACTCTACGCAGGCGCGGGGATCGTCGCCGGCTCGGATCCCGAGCGCGAGTACGCCGAAACCGAACTGAAGATCCGCGCCATGCGCGACGCGCTCGGTGCGTGAGCGAGGATAGTCGCGCGAGCCGCGAGCGGAAAGTTCGGGGGGAATTAACAGGGATGGGAAGAAAACGCTAAAACGCTGAAAAGCTGAAACGCTGAAATCGGGGAGCCTTTAACCTGGAGTGCGGAATCACGATTCCGCCCTGGCTATCGGAATCCGATAGCCGTCGGGCATAGTTTGTGCCGTGCACAACGAAGCCTGTTGCGCGGGGGGCTTTACCTCCCGGCCTGTTTTTCGGATCGACGGACGACGCAGGTTTCGGATTCCGAAACCTGCTCCGCGGGCGGTCAGGCCCGCCCGTCGAGGGCGGTGTCGGGCCACCGCACTCCACATCGATCACCGTCGCACTCTCATTTCAGCTTTTAGCGTTTCAGTCTTTCAGCGTTTTCTTCCCATCCCCTTCATCCCTGCGAATCATTCTTCCGTCCTTCGCCATTTCTCCCGGGCCTTCGGGGCTGGTCTGAAGTTGTGTCCGTCAAGTTCAGCAAATGTGGATCGGTGGTATGGAGGTTTGGTGGATAAAAAATCTATTTGGGATGGGGTGAAGGGGAAGGGGCGGAGCCCCTTCCCCTCTCTGTATTCGGCAGAGGGGTGGCAGGG
>DAIDAF010000003.1:0-138884 GCA_027310745.1 Opitutaceae bacterium
GCTGCGCAGCCTCATCCCAGTTGAGTTGTTCACAAAGCTCCCTCCAGTTCCCGGCCACCCTTACGGGTAAAGGCAGGCCGGGAACTCCGGGAGCTTGATGAACAACTCAACTCTCTGTCCACCAAATCGAGGCAATCACACACCAAACCAAAATCCACTCACCCAAACGGTGAATCGATCGAGGCAATCACAGCTCAACTCTGTAGTAAGCAGTTTGTCCTTCGTTCCCATCGTTGCCTGTTCCATTCAATCGCCGAATTCAGGCTGAGTAACCTTCGGCGCGGACGGGTTGCCGTGAACGCTTTACGGTTTCCCGTCCCGCCGATTCACTGACTGGACCGCCATGCTCGCCATCAGCGCCATCGCCCGCAAGTACGGCCTCTCCCGGAGCACCCTGCTCTATTACGACCGGCTGGGACTCGTCCGCCCGACTTATCGCACGGCGGCGGGCTACCGACTCTACCAGGAGGAGGAAGAACGCCGCCTCGCGCTGCTCTGCGAGTACCGGCGAGCCGGGATCGCGCTGCGCGAAATCGGCGTCCTCCTCGATCGTGGTGCACCGACCGGATCCGCGGTCGCCAGCGCACTGGAGAAGCGGATCAAAGTCCTGAATCTCGAGATCGCGGGCCTGCGTTCCCAACAGGAGATTGCACTCGCGCTCCTGCGGAAACTGGGGCGCAGGAAGGACCGCGACGCGCGCTCGATGACCAAGGAGAATTGGGTGGCCCTGCTCCGGACCGTCGGGCTTACCGATTCCCAGATGATGGAGTGGCATGCCGCCTTCGAAACCCAGTCACCCGAGGCGCATCAGGATTTTCTGGAGTCGCTCGGGATCCCCGCCGCCGAGATCAGGCGGATTCGGCAGCGGTCAGCGAAGGCCGTCGGGGGAACGCCCGCGCCGCAGCCCCCGCCTCTCACTCCTGCCGACGGCCGGCCGCGAACCGCAGGCCCGCGGCGGAAATCAGCGTGAGCGCCGCGACCGTGCCGGCGAGCGCACGTCCGTGCCAGAGGCTGTCGAAGTCGTTCTGGTATTGAACCGCCAGCCTGTTGACGCTGCCGCCGATCTTCTCCAGGTCGCGCACGGTGCCTTTTTGATCCATCTCGTCGCCGAGCGGATTCGGAGACTCGGGCTTGGCGAGCGCGAAGATCGTCGCCGCGGCGACCAACCCCACGATCAGGACGCTGCGGGACAGCCGTCGCAGGAACTGCGAGCGCCGCGCTTCCTCGGCCGACGACAGCGGTGCACGTCCCGTATCCCGCACGTGAAGGGCCTCGCGGATCGCCGTGAGCTGCGCCTCGGGCACCTCCACGCCGCGTTTCCTCAGCTCGGCGGCCGCCGCCTCGACGACCTCGCGGCGGTAGGATTCATGCCGATGCAGGAATTGCTGCAGCTCGGAATCGCTGAGACGCGGGATTCGGTTGAGGATGGAGTCTTCCATGGCGTCGAACGGGAGCAAAGACGGCGGGCTCGATTCGGCCGTTACCCGGCCAGCGCCGCACGCGCGATGCGGCGGCGGGCCAGGACCACTGGATCGAGCGGACCAGGCAGTGAGGGCAGCCCTGGCAGCGTGAATAGGCCAGCAAATAACCGCTGCACCATGGGAGGCCCGCCACTTGACGTCGTGCAAAGCCTTCATGACGTTCTGGCCGGTAATATTATCCCATGAACAAACATACCCTGCTCCCGCTCATCGTCTCGCTATTGTCGTTCGTTTCATTGGCGGCCTGCCACGCGAAGGAACACGTCGCACTTCCCAAGGAGGTCGTCGTCGCCCAGGTCCACAAACTCTACCCCGGCAGCGACGGAGGCGGGGTGACGATTGCGTTTCATAGCATCCTCATCGCGAAGCCTCACAAGGCAGGACAATACGAGATCTACGGTATTCCGGGCGGCACCACCGTCTATCCCGTCCTCGCGTCGTTCAGCGTGACCACGCGAACCAACGACGATCCCACTCAGAAGTCCCTGTATACAGTGCGTGAGGTCACCGAGAAATACATGTTCTACAAGGACGAATTCGGAAAATGGGAGGGACCGATGGTCTCCAGCGCCGAAAATAGCGACAAGGAAACCGCCCGATACTGGAAGTGAACTCCCTCCGTGCGGTCGCCTGCGCGCACACCGGACCGGGTTGTCCAAAATCGACGATCGCGACAACTCGTGTCGCGATCGGGGTCTTCCGCAGTGATCTCCAGCCGCGACCGGGCGGCTGGAGAACCGAGGGGCTGGGATGGCGGCTCAGTTCCCGCCGCCGGCGGCGATGACATTGCCGCCACCGGCTGCGATCACGTTTCCGCCGCCCGCCGCGATGACATTGCCACCACCGGCCGCGATGACATTACCTCCGCCGGCGGTAATGACTCCGGCGGCGGCACGGGCTTCATTTGCGATCTGCGGGGCCAGCTGCACGGTGACTAGACCGGGCGTGTTGGGCGACATGACCAGCGCGCCGCCTGTGCGCATACGTCCGCCGTTGCGGCGCACCCAATCCTCGTGGCAGGCCACCAGCATCACGTACGACAGCACGCCCTGGCGCTTCCAATAAGCGAGTTCGCCGCTGTTCGGTTGACGATGGAACACATGCATATACGAACGCCGGATAACGAGGTCATATTGGCCCGGATTTCCGCCCAACCATGCGATATGGTTGTGCATGAGCTGCTCGTAGGTGTCGTTGCCCCTGAACCAGTAGGCGATTTCGCCGGGGGTTGGATCCCGACCGAGCGCGTCTTCATAGGCGCGAATGATCGTCGCCCGATGCGTGCCTGCATCGCGGGAAAGATAATTGCGGTGATTGGCCACGAGCGCCGCGACCGACGACGGGTTCTGCCGCGCCCAATAGGCGATTTCTCCCGAGGAAGGTTCGCGCCCGAATGCGATGATATAGGAGGCCTCAATGCGTTCCCGCATCGGAGCCGAGACTTGTGCCTTCAAGGCCGGCGCGAAGACAGTGGCGACGACCAACGAAACCAAGGATAGCGTGGTATGTGTTTTCATGGGTGGGGATTATTTTTTGTGTGCGGCGCAACTCGCTGGCGCAAGATGTAATCCCGATTTTTTCAATCCAATCGGGGCCCCCCGTCGTTGGGGCTTGGACGGCCATATGCAGCGGCGCCGGTTTGGATTCAATATAGAGTGGAGTAATCGGGTTCCCGAAGCCGCATAAGCGACACGGGGACGCGCAGCTCAGTTTGAATTGACCCGACGCCCCAGCAAACACG
Organism: Opitutaceae bacterium; assembly: GCA_027310745.1. Lineage (GTDB taxonomy): Bacteria > Verrucomicrobiota > Verrucomicrobiia > Opitutales > Opitutaceae > MWDT01. The sequence continues at coordinate 3,223 of DAIDAF010000003.1, forward strand.
AGCTGACTACCGTCCCAATCCCCATGGTTTCGCTCCTCCTTGTGACAACAATCATCCTGGCAATCCTCTCTGCCTTCGGCACAGCCCGCCAACGGAGCGTGGCTCCCGGCGCATTGATTGGATCCGGCCTGCTGATTGCGGTCATGGTGATGAGCCTGATCACCATCGGGGCGATGGCATTGAACTACCTGGGGCCCCGGATCGGTCCAATTGTGTATATTATAGATCTGGTGCTGACGCTTGCGTTCGCGATCTGGCTGGGACGTCGGCTGTGGCGGCGGATGACCGGCGGCAGGGATTAGCAGAACGGCGTGCGATGCGGGGATTCCCGCTCCGCTTCAAGCGCACTTGGCGGGCGCGCTCGCGCCGTCGCGCCACGAAGGCGGAATGTAGGTGCACGACGGCGTGTCGATCAGGCCGCGCAGGTTCGAGCGCATGAGGCTCACGACCTGTTCGATCGCCTCCTCGCCCACCCGGCGATAGTCGGGAACCACGCCCGCGACGCGCGGCGGAAGGCCCGTGACGTCCAGGCAGGCAAAGGCGGGACGGTCCTTTGCGGGCGACGCCTCCTCAAGCAGGACCTCCACGGCAGCTCCCGAGCCGATGACGGCATCCACCTTGTGCTGCCGTATCCAGCGCGCCAGCACGGCGGGCCGGGAGCCCTCGGGGAGATCGAGCACCGGAATGCGAGCCTTCTGTACGAGCTCGGCCTGGTGGAATCCCACGCGGTAGAGTTCCGCGCACGACATCGACGGATCCGCGGCGCAGACCATGCCGATGCGCTCATATCCGAGTCCGCGAAGCCGATTCCACGCCAGGCGTGCGGAATCGCGCAGGTCCGTCTTCACCGAATAGGAGGGTTCGCTCAGGTGGTGGCTGGCTATTTTGACGGCGGAATAGTCCTTCCAATCGAAGGCCAGTCGCGTCGTCTCGGGAGTGAGCCCGGCGACCACGATGCTCACGATGCCTCGGGCGCTGAGCACGCTGTTCAGGCGCTCGGGCGTGAGCTGCCCCCGATTGAGGAGGAAGAGCTCGAGCTTGCAGTGCAGGACGTCTGCGGCAGCGCGGGCGCCCTCCCAATAGCAGACCAGTCGCGGGGTCGCGTCGAAGGTCTCCCGATTCGGCACATCCGAGACGAATGCGATCACGGGAACCGACTTCTGGGGCAGCACGCCCTTGCGGTGCGTATTGAAGGCATCAAGCAGCGGATCGGGCCGGTAGCCGATCTTCTCGGCCGCGGCGTGGACGCGCCGCCGGGTGGCCTCGGAGATGCTCGGATCGTTGCGGAGCGCGAGCGAGACAGTCGAGGGATGCACGCCGCCGGCGAGACGGGCGACGTCGGACATGGTGGGGCGCCTTGGCATGATCAGGATTTCCGTTTCGATTTCGCCTTGGGCGTGGCCGAGTCGCCGTCGCACCAGTTGCCACGAACATAGGTCCGCGAGGACACCGCCGGGATGCCGCGCTGTTCGACGCGAAGTTGGGCGGCGAGCAACGTCACGGCACGTTCGCCGACCAGGTTGAGATTGGACACGATGCCGGCGAGCGCCGGCGACGGGCGCGGCAGGCAGAGGCAGGCGCAGGCGACCTGGCGGGGGCACGCGTAGCCGGCCTGCACGACCATGTCGCGGATGTTGGTCCAGTTGCACATCAGCGCGTCGAGACGATGCTCCGCGATGTACGCGCGGATGAGCGGAACGGCGCCCGCCATCAGGGTGCCCGCCGGGAAGAGCAAGGGTGGAAACCGCTCGGCCACCGGCACCTCGCTCTGGGCTAGAAGGAGGCCGGCATGGTGGAGCCCGTCGGTCATCTCCTCGTCCTTTTCGCCTACGGCGAGACCGATGCGACGATAGCCCAGGGAGCGCAGGCGTGCGAAAGCGTCGAGCACGCCGTTCATCTGGTCGATCGACACGAGACTGGAGGCCGGATCCATGTGGCGCGAATCGACCTTCACGACCGAGTAGTCCGACCACGGGAGCTCGACCGACTCGCGATCCGGTTCGAACGCGCCGATGATGAGGCCGGTGATGCCGTGCTCCTGGAGATAGGCGTGAAGCGTGGCCGAATTGTAGTAGCCCTTCTCCACGCTGAGCACGTCGAGTTCATATCCGAGTTCCGCGGCCCTGTGGCGCGCGCCTTCAATCAACATCCGATGATGCGGGCGCATGATCAGGCCGCTGGCCGGCGACCGGTTGGCGATATATGCAAGACGCGGGCGGAACTGTTCCTCCTGGCGGTTGCGCCGCTGGCTGCTCAGCGCCGAAAAGACCCGGTTGCGCTGATACCCGATGCGATTGGCCGCCGCGATGATCCGCTCACGCGTTGCCGCCGGTATGCTCGGATGACCGCGCAGGGCCATGGACACCGTGGTGAAATGCACGCCAGCAACCCGGGCGACGTCCTTGATGGTGGGGTGAGCGTACATGAGGCGGGGCAAAGGGGGCGTCAGGGATTCAACAGCGGGCGGGTTTCAAACGAGGGACTCTAACGAATGAGCCCGGGCCGTTCTGGCAAGCCTTTGTTGCGATCCGAAGCGCACCCCATCCGCCGGACGCTGCCGACGAGTCCCGCTCACGCCGGCCCCGGCGCGACACACCCGGCGATCGGCAACTCCACCTCGATGCCGTCGGTGCCCTCGATCCGTCGCACGCGGCCCCCGTGTTTGATGAAGATGCTGAGCATTCCAAAATTATCCGCCTGGGTCTGAGCCGTGAACCGCTCCACGCCCCGGGCGCCGGCGAGCGCCGACAACGCTTCGAGCAGGACGGTGGCCATGCCGTACCGCCGACGCTCCTCGTGGACGACAAACGCCAGCTCCGCCGCGCGCGGATCGTCTCCGACCGTGAAGCGCCCGATCGCGACGATGCGCGCCGCGGCCCCCCTGCCCTCGACCAGCGCCAGCGCGGTCCCGTGCTCGGTGTCGGCTGCGACCAGACTGGCCGCGCGCTCGGGCGTCAGGTCCGCGCGGTGGTAGCCGTACCGGTTGCGCAGGGTCTCCGTCGAATGCGAGCGAAAGAATTCGGTCAGCCGTCCCACATCGCGGGGCTGAAGCGCCCGCAGGGTGCAGGCGTATCCCAGTCCGGTCTTCAGTTCGCACGGAAGGCGGCCCGGCAGGAAGGGCTTCGGCAACACGAGCATGGGCCAGGTTCGCATGACGCTTAAGACAGTCAACAATGGCAGCAAGTGCAGGTTATCTTCAATAAGAAGCCGTTATCGAGGCGGCGGTGTGCCTGGGTGAAATTCGCAATCTCCGCAGGCGAAGGACGCTTGCCGTGCTATGCATTTCTTGCTCTGGATACTCGCCGTTGTGATCGCATCCATTACGGGCCCTTCGCCGATGACCTCGTCCGACTCAGATAACAAACGGAGCCGCAAGTTCGTGGAGCAGCTGCGGACCTCCCAGATCTATCGGGACTACGAGCAGGCATTTCGCGAGACGACCGGCCTTCCGATCAGCCTGCAGCCCGTCGACGGCTGGGGCCTGCCGTTTGCGAACGACCCGAAGCAAAATCCATTTTGCGCGTTGATGGCCGGCACGAACCAGAGCTGCGCGGCCTGCCTCCAGCATCAGGCCAGCCTCAAGAATCACTCGGGGGTCGAACCGTCGACGCTGCGGTGCTTCGCCGGGCTCTGCGATTCGGCGGTGCCGATTCGTGTGGGCGAAAATGTGGTCGCCTTTCTCCAGACCGGCCAGGTGCTGCTGCACCAGCCCGACAAGCGGCAGTTCGCGAAAACCACCCGCCAGCTGCTCAAATTCGGGACCGAGATCGACGTTACCGCCCTTGAGGAACGGTATTTCCAATCGCGCGTCCTCACCCCGAAGCAGCACGAGTCTATCATTCGCCTGCTCTCCATCTTCGCCCAGCATCTCGCCGCCCTCGCCAATCAGCTGGCGGTCCAGGAGGAACACTCGGAGTCGCCGCAGATCACGCGCGCCCGGACCTTCATCCACGAGCATCAGGACGAGGATCTCTCGCTCGAGCAGGTCGCGAAGGCGGTCAACATGAGCGCGTTCTACTTCTGCAAGATGTTCAAGAAGGCCTCCGGGATGACCTTTACCGATTACCTCGCCCGTGTCCGGGTGGAGAAGGTGAAGAACCTGCTCCTCAACCCGCACAAGCGCATCAGCGAGGCGGCATTCGAGGCAGGGTTCCAGTCACTCTCGCAGTTCAACCGCGTGTTCCGAAGGGTCGCCGGCGAGTCGCCCACGACCTACCGCGAGCGGATCCATCCGCAGGCGAACTGATCCTTGCGCGCGTGCGGCGGGGCCGCCGTTTGACAAGCCCCCGCATCTTGGACCCACTACGGCCATGTCAAAACGCGCCATTCTCCTCGTTAATCTGGGCTCGCCCGAATCGACGTCCCCGGCGGACGTGGGACGCTACCTGCGCGAGTTTCTCGGCGACGAGCGGGTCATCGACAAGCCGGGCCAGCCGTTCCGCTGGCTGCTGGTGAATGCCATCATCGTCCCCTTCCGAGCCTCGAAGTCGGCGCACGCCTACGAGTCCGTCTGGACCGCGGAGGGGTCGCCGCTGATCGTCACGAGCCGGAAGGTGCGCGACCGCCTTGGCGAGAGGATCGAGGGCGGCGTGCCTGTGGCGCTGGCCATGCGTTACGGAAATCCGTCCATCGCCAGCGTCGTCGGGCAGCTGGTCGCCGCCGGGGTCGAGCACGTGTATCTTCTGCCTCAATACCCGCAGTACGCGATGTCGAGCTGGGAGACGGTGGTCGTGAAGGTTTACGAGGAGTTCGCGCGCCAGGGGCCGACGGTGCGCGTCGACTGCATCCAGCCCTTCTACAGGGACGCGGACTACATCGAGGCGCTTTACGCCAGCGCCGCGCCGCACCTCAGCCAGCCCCACGATCACCTGCTGTTCAGCTTTCACGGCATTCCGGTGCGCCATCTTCGAAAGGCCGACAGCTCGCACGCACATTGCGACTGCGTGGCGAATTGCTGCGAGATCGCCTCGCCGGTCCAGTCGACCTGCTACCGCGCGCAATGCCTCGCGACCGTGCGCGCCTTCGTCGCCCGCGCGGGAATCCCCGCCGACCGTTATTCCGTGTCGTTCCAGTCGCGCCTCGGCAAGGAGCCCTGGCTCTCGCCCTACACGGACATGGTGTTGAAGGACCTGCCCTCGAAGGGGAAGAAGCGGCTGCTGGTCATGAGTCCGGCCTTCGTGGCGGACTGCCTCGAGACGCTCGAGGAGATCGCAGTCGAGGGGAAAGACACGTTCCTGGAGGCGGGCGGCGAGTGGTTCCAGCAGATTCCCTGCCTCAACGACCAGGCGCCGTACATCGATTTCCTCGAGCGCCGGGTGAAGGCCTGGTTGAACTCGTGAGCGTTCCCCCGTTGCGGCCGTCGCCAGATTCGCCATACTCGTCTTCGTGACCCAACGGGCTTCCGGTCCAACTCCCCCGATGCCGGCGCCGGCGGTGCTTCTGATCGACGCCGCGGGAACCATCCTGCTCGCGAACGCGGCCGCCGACGAGCTCCTGCACCCGCAGGGCTCCCAGTTGCGTGGGCGGGCGTTTGCCTCGCTGTTCGAGTTCGAGGTCGTCAGCGACGAGCCCGAGGCTCTCGCAGCCCAATGGGAGGCGCTGGTCGGTGCCGCCGAGGCGACCGGCGAGCAGGCGCTCGACCTGAAGGATCCCACCGGCACGCACAGGGTGTTCCTGGGTATCTCCGCCTCCGATGACGGGACGGGCAACCGTTTCGCGACGCTGCGTCCGGCCACAGAACCCGCCTCCGCCGCGCAGACAGGCGCACTGGACGAGGCTGCGCGCATCGTGGTTGAGAGTGGCGAGGCCGGGTTTTTCGACCTCGATTTCCGGGCCGGCCGCTTCGTGTTCACGGCAACGTGGAAACGGATCCTCGGCTACGCCCCGGCCGAATTGGCGGACGACTACGCCACCTGGACGGACCTGCTGCACCCCGAGGACTCCGGGGCCGCGCCGGACAGGATGGCGCGCCGGACTGCCGGCGCCGGACGTCGGCCGTTCTCCGTGGAATTTCGCATGAAACACCGCCTGGGGCACTGGGTCTGGGTGTCCGCCTCTGGCGCACAGGTGACGAGCGAGGACGGATCGCTCGGACGCGCCTGCGGCTTCATGATGGACATCTCCGACCGCAAGGAGCTCGAAGAGGCGACGCAGGCCGCCGACGACCGCATGAGGGAACTCGGCGGCGAGAGTCTGCTGGGGCTGTTCGACGTGAATTTTGAGACCGGCGAGGTCTGGCTGTCCGATTCATTCAAGCGCCTTGTCGGCTACGACGCCGACGAACTTCCGTCCGACGAGGCCACGCTGGTGGGCCTGCTCCCGCCCGAGGACGCTGAGGGCGGACTCGCCTACTGGCTCGGCGCTCTCGGTGGTTCGGCCGCCGGGGCCGCAGCGGGAACCGGGCGCCTGCGGCACCGGGAGGGGCGCTGGGTGCCGGTGACGCTCGGCGGGCGCCGCTCGTATTCACGAACCCGCGACCTCACGCGGTTCGTCGGGTACGCCTTCGCGGGCGCCGAAGCCGGCGCCCCGGGGGCTGCCGGCGCCGGGACGCCCGAGTCGATCCTGAAGGCCGCTCTCGACAGCCTCGCGGAGGGCGTGCTGGCGACCGACGCACGGGGGCGTATCGTGATCTCCAACGAAGCCGCGCGCCGGCTGCTCGGGCGACCGCAGGAGGCGATCGAGGGGCGGCCCGTGCCGGAGGTGTTCCGGCTCGTCCATGCGGCAACCGGCAAGCTCCTGCCCGACGACCCCTGCGAGATGGCGCTCGCCTCGGAGGGGCCGCTTCCGCTCTCCGTGCAGCACGCCCTCGCCCCCGCAAAGGCCGGCGAGCCTCCCATTCCCCTGGCCTGGACGGCCCGCGCCGCCTACGGCGAAGGCCCGGTCGCGGAGGGAGTCGTGATCGTTTTCCGGAATCCCGACGAGATGACCCTCACGCCCGAGGAGCTCGTGAAGGCCAACCGCTTCGAGGCGCTCGCCCTCCTCGCCGGCGGAATCACCCACGATTTCAACAACCTCCTGACGACGATCCTCGGCGGCATCTCGCTCGCTAAGACGGCGCGCGACACCGGCGGGCTCGATGACAGTGAGCAGGCCTGCATGACCGCGAAGGCGCTCGCCAAGCAGCTCCTGAGCTTCGCCAAGGGTGGATCGGGCGCGAGAAGCGTCGTCGCCCCCCGGGAGATCCTCACCGACTCCCTGCGCATCGCCGCCGCCGGCGCCACGGTCCAGACTAGTCTCGAGATCCCGGATACCGTACCTCCCGTTCAGGTCGACCGCTCCCAGATCCTGCAGGTGTTTCAAAATCTCATCGTCAACTCGATCCAGGCGATGCCCCCCGCTCCTCACCGCGGCACCGTCGCGTTGTCCGCGGAGCCGGTCACGCTCGCCGAGGGGGAGATCGAGGGGCTGACGGCAGGCGACTACGTGCGCTTCGAGGTCCGCGACAACGGCAGCGGAATCCGGCCGGAGATTCTCGAGCGCATCTGGGACCCGTTTTTCACGACCAAGAAGCACGGCACCGGGCTCGGGCTTGCGACGGTGCTCTCGATCGTGCGCAAGCACGGGGGCCAGATCGGCGTGTCGTCGGAGACCGGCGTGGGCACCGTCTTCACGATCTACCTTCCCGTGGCGGATGCGCCGATCGAGGCGCAGGCGCGCCGCGCCCCCACCCTGCGCTATGGCACCGGCCGCATCCTGTTCATGGACGACGACCCGAAGATCTGCGCCATCACCGACTCGATGCTGCAGAGCCTCGAATACGCCCACGACATCGCGCGAAACGGCGAGGAGGTCATCAAACTCTACCGCTCCTACTTCAACATCGGCAGGCCCTACGACGTCGTGATCATGGACCTCACCGTGATCGGCGGAATGGGCGGCGAGGAGGCCTTCCGGGCGCTCCGGGAGATCGATCCCGACGTCCGCGCGATCGCCGCCAGCGGCTACGACAACGAGGACATGGCGCGGCGCTTCCTCGACCTTGGGTTCTGTGCGTATCTGACAAAACCCTACCGCGTCGGAGACCTGGCCCGCGTGTTGAAGGCCGTGCTGGGCTGACCGCAGGAGCTCAGATTTCGCCCGGCTCCCTCCGGTCGGAGGCCAGTCTCAGGAACCGGCGGCAGCCGGCCAGCTGCTGGGCGACCATCCGGTCCACCTTTTCCCTGCGCTTTGCAGTCTCCAGTCCCGGGGTGAGCTTCAGTGCGCGCGCCGCGTCGAGCCACTGGGAGTAGAACGGGATGCAGGTCGACGAGACCCAGCCCAGCTCGGTCTCCGTCAGGGAGCCCTGGCGGTAGTCGGCGACCACTTGGCTGAAGCGGGTCTCAATGTCCTTCTCCTGGCTCAGGTACGGCGTGATGGCGTCGCTCCAGGCGAGCTCCTCCCGGAAGTGGTAGTTGAAGCGCGGTGTGAAGGTGATCCCCGCGATCACCATCGCGACGGTGAGCAGCGCGCCCACCAGGAATCGGGGCGTCAACTGCCGCGTGCGCTCGGGGCCGTCGATCGGCAGAGCCATGGCAAGGCCGAGAACGATGCCCATGACGAATCCGCCCACGTGCGCGGAATTGTCGATCCCCTGGTAAACCGACCCGAAGATGAGGTTGTAGATGGCGAAGCCGATCGTGCTGCGGATCATCGGGCGGAACACCCCCTGCGGGAAGCGGCGCTTCTCGCGCACGAGGTAGCCCAGGATCAGCCCGTAGACGCCGAAGATCGCGCCCGAGGCCCCCGCGCTCCAGACCTTGTCGCCGTTCCAGAAAATGCTCGCGAACCCGCCCGCGACGCCGGCCGCCAGGTATCCAAGAAGATAATTCACCTTGCCGAACAACCGCTCCGCCAGGTGGCCCGCCTGGAAATAGGCCCACATGTTGAAGGCGATGTGGAAGACGCCGAAATGCATGAACATCGAGGTGAGGAGTCGCCACCACTCCCCGTCGGTCGTCGCGCCGCCGTTGTTCGCGCCGTAGAGGATGTACGGTCGCATGCTGCCGGGCTCCAGCCATCCGGCCCCAAAGAACCCGGCCAGCACCACGAAAACCAGGATGTTGAGCGCGATGATGACGTTGGTCACCGACACCCGGGCGGGGCCGGTCGTGGACTGCGCGCCCCACAGCTTGCGGCGGAAATCCGCAGCCGCCGCGAGGTCCGGTTCCCGGTTGGAGGGCATCATGCGGGCGACCGCCAGCGCCTGTTCGGGCGAGGCGCAATAGAAGATGAACCAGGCGCTGCTGCCTCCCGCCCGCGAGGACTGGAACTGCACGCGGGCTCCGGCCACACCCACGTTCCAGATGTCCGACGCCCGGTACTGCAGCGCGCGCCGGCGGGTCGAGAAGGCCGAGCGTACGGATCCTTCGAATACGTAAATCGGGCCCTCCGGCCTGATGACGAGCCTGCCCTCCCCTGTCAGCCCCAGGTTGCGTGGCTCACCGGCGGATCCTTCAAATCGGATCGGAATCGCAATCTCGGGCGGTGGCTCGCCGGAGGGTGGCAGTGATACGGGCGTGGGCATGTCGGGAGGGCTGGTCGCGGGGTTGCATTCGGCGCGCAACGTGATGCAGGCGTCAAGCCTGTGCCACGACCACCAGCTCGATTGTCGCAGGATCCAGGCCGATGAGGAGCGACAATGCCTGCCGGTAGGCCTCGAGCTGCCGCGTGTGGCGGCGTGCGTCGGCGCCGCGCCCAGTCTTGAAGTCCGCGACCACCGCCGACACCGGGCGCCCAGCGTCGTCGCGGCGGATCACCACGCGGTCGAAGCGCCCGCTGATCCAGGTCTCCCCGACCATCACCTCGAACGCACGCTCACGCCAGAGCTCCGAGCGTCCGGCCGGCTTTGCGAAGATCCCGGGGGCGGACCGGATCAGCCCTTCGACGGCGGTCCTGACCGACTCCCCACACGACGCGAAGACCGGTTGAAGCGCGCCCGACCGCGCGGACGTTTCTGTGGGAAGCCACTCGATTCGCGCGAGCACCGCATGGACCGCGATGCCGAAGTCCTCCGCGTCGTGATCGGCCCTCCAGAGCACTCGGCGCGCCCCGCCTTCGGGCTCCTCGGAGGGACGCAGCGGTGAACGCCTCAGGAAATTCGGGCGTTCGGCTTCCGGTATCGGGGCCAGTTGCCAGTCCAGGGCTCGCCCCGGAGGACGCCCGGGCCTCGCCATCTCGGCAGCCGCCGGCTGGCCCTCTTCCCAGGCGCAGAGGAAAGTCTGCCCCCCGATCACGCGGTCGCGGGGCTGAGGACCGAGCGCCCGGCCAAGGAGGGTGACGAAATTGGCCGATTTCGTGCGGGCAGGATCGGAGCTGAGCACGAAAAGTCCCAGCCGGGCGCGGGTCATCGCCACATACAGCACGCACAGCTGCTCGAACGCTGCGTCACCCTCGGCGTCGGCAATCTGCGCGCCGAGCACCGCATCGCCCGACGCGATGTCCTTTCGCGGGGTCTGGAGGATCCATTCCACCGTCCCCTCGGCGCTGCGTTTCACCGCTATCGAGCGGCGGCGTTCGCGCAGGCTGTTCCCCTCGAGATCCGGCAGAATCACGAAGTCCCAGTCGAGCCCCTTGGCCTTGTGCACGGTCATGATCGCAACCTGCCCGGGCACGTCGGTCTCGCGGAGTGCGAGGGCGTCGAGTTCGCGCACGAACGCGTCGATGTCGATCCCCCCGGCCGCGTCGAATTCGCGCGCGGCGGCGGCGCACTCGGCCATGCGGGCCGGAGAGAATCGATTCCCTTCGCCGAAATGCGGCGCGGCAATCCGCATCCAATCCGCCACCACGCCCTCCATGCCGGCCGCCGACGCCCTCCGGCGGACCTGCTCCGCCAGGCCTTCGGGCCCGCGATGCCGCCGCTCGAGTTCTTCACCCGCTGGCGTCATGCGCAGGTGCGTCCATGCCAGTCGGTCGCCGGGATGGGCGGCCACACGAAGGTAGGACCGCAGCGCAACCGATGCGGCGTTGTCGCGGCCAGGCCGCACTTCGGCCGCCAGCGAGCACGGGAGCCCCTGGCTCCTGAGGTAATCGACCAACGCGGCGGCATCCGCATTGGTCTGGGTCAGGACCGCGACCGACAATCCGCGGGACAGCGGATCGAGTCCCTGCAGCAGCCGGAGGAGGTCGCGCCGCCGCGGTTCGTCGTCCGACCCGGAAAGCAACCAGCACGAATAGCCGGGCTTCGCCGCAAGCGTCGCGGCGCTGCGGTGATCGGTCCACATGCGCGACCAGCGTGCGGCGACCTCCTCGCCACACACCTCGGCGATCGCCGCCGAGGCTCCGAAGACCCCGTTGACCATCGCGAGCACCGGACCGGTCGAGCGATAGGATTCCGACAACTTCCGCTGCTCCAGCGCCGCGCCGTAGGCCGCCGACACGCGGTCGAAGAGCTTGTCGTCGCTCCCGCGCCACATGTACAGGCACTGTTTCGTGTCGCCGACGGCAAAGAAACTGCGCCGCCCCTCGGGGTCCTGGATCACCTCGTCGACCAGTCCCGCGATCGCCCGCCACTGCGCGTGGCTGGTGTCCTGAAACTCGTCCAGGAGCCAGTGATCGAACGCCCCGTCGAGGCGGTATGTCATCTGGCGCCGTAGCTCCTCGTCCTCGAGCCCGGACGCCTCGCCGACCCCCGAGAGCAGGCGCGTCATGTCCCCGATCGTGAGCCAGCCCCGGCTCCGGACGTCGTCGCGATAGACGCGCTCGAAGAGCGTGATGAGCTCCTGGATACCGCGCGTCGCGACAAGCCGGGGCGCGAGTTCCATCCAGACCCCGGTCCGCGCGAGTCGGGCGCCGAGGTCGCAGAGCTCGGGTGTGAGATCCATCCTCTTCCGCACCGTGATCCGCGCGCTTCCGCGATCGAGGTCGGCCAGGACCTCCAGGAATTTCACCACGAACTTGCGCACGGTCGCAGGCAGCTCCGCGGGCGGGCGCCACTCGGCCAGTGCGTCCAGGAAGGCCCGCCAGTCGCCGGACTGCGCGGCACTAAGCGTAGCCCAGGGGAGCGCGTCGGAAAAGGCGGCCGCGAGCTGACGGGGATCGTCACCCGTCTCCCGCCAGGGACACCCCTCCGGCCAGATGGCCGCCGGATTTCCCCAGCGCGCCGGGTCGGGCTCCTCGAGGTAGAGCGACTGGTGTTCCTCGATGAACGCATCGAGCAGGTCCGTGGTCCGCTTTTCCTCGCGGCCCATCGTGGCCCGCTTGAAGGCATGCCAGAATTCCTGCAGCCGCTCCTCCTCCCCCTCGAGCGAGAGCAGTTCCGCCTGGGCGCGTCGCACCGCCTCGGCGCGCTGATGGTCATCGATGAGTTCGGGCGGCGCCCCAAGTCCCAGCTCGAACGGAAACCCCCGCACGACGCGCGAGAAGAAACTGTCGTAGGTCGAGAGCTGCAGGCGGTGAAGGCGGTCGAGCAGGAGCCGGAGATGGCGGAGGCAGGCTCCACTGTCCACCGGGAGCCCGATGTCGCGTGCCAGCTCCGAGGCTTCCGCGGGGTCGGCCGCGGCGCATGCGAGGCGGTGAAAGATTTTCTCGAAGAATTCGCCCGCCGCCTTTCGCGTGAAGGTCAGCGCGATGATCCGCTCGGGTTCACCCGTGGCGAACAGCAGCCGCAGATACCGTACCGTGAGCTGGTACGTCTTTCCGGTGCCCGCGCTTGCGGCGATGAGTTCGTGTCCGAAGCGGCTCACGTCCGCCTCCCTTCCATCATGGCGAAGGGACCAGGCTCCACCGCGCTTTCGATGCCCTCCGGGAAGAGCGCCTCATAGGCCTCGTCCCAGGTCCGGCGCGGCGCCGGCGGCCAGAAGCGGCCCGCGGCGATCGCACGCGCCACCGCGACGGCGCAGGACTCCGCCTCGCGGAGTCGATCCGCGCCGAGTTCCTCCCAGATGCGCACCTCGGTCTCCTCCTTGGTCTTCGGAAGGATGAAGTAACCCGCAGCCGGCTCGACCCCGGTCATGACCCGCGTGGCGAGCACGTACAGCGGGAGCTGGAGATCGGTCCATCGGCGCGCGCGCCCCTCGACCTCGAGGCGCGCCTCGGGCAGGACATGGTCTGCCGCCACTGGCACGGTCGCCCAGTGCGTGTCCCTGGGAGACTTTGCCTTGTCGGCGGTCTTGTAATCGAGAACGCGGATACGGCCGTCGGCATGGCGGTCGATGCGATCGATGACGCCTCCAAACCGGAACCCGCCGATTTCCAGGCTCCAGGAGCGCTCGGTTTCCACCGTGCGCCACCCCTCGGCCCGCTGGGCCGCCTCGACTGTTGCCGCGGCCCGCAGCCGGGCTGCCGCAGCCTCAAGCTGTAGTTTCACGGCAAACGAACCCAGGCGGCCGAACCGTTCCGCGGCGGCGGCGTTGAGCTGGGACACGAGAAACTCCGCCAGCATCGCCTCGTCCTCGACCTCGCACATCACCGAATCCTTCGCCATCGCCTCAAAGGCCGCGTGGCAGAGCGTGCCGAAGTCGGTCGGGTCCAGGTCGCGCTTCTCGGTGTCGAGCGGCCGCGCGCGCAGGCCGTACTCCAGATAATAGCGATACGGACAATCCAGGTACGCCCTGATCGCGCTCGCCGACAGGCTTTGCGGCAGCGTCGCGGGGAGCGCCTTGAGTCGCCAGGGAATGACCCGCGGTGGTTTCGCTTCGGGCGGCGGCAGGGGTTCGAACAGGTATCTCGCGGTGGCAATGAGTTCCTCGTCAGAGCACGCGAACAGCAGGCGCGAAGGCTGGAGGGGATCGCCCCCGCCGCCGAGCTTGGGGACCAGGATGTCGACGCGGCCCGACTCGGAGCGTGAGCGCACCGCTGCCTCGAGGAGGAGGCGGTCGCGAGCCTGCCTGCGGTCGTTGCTCTCCAGGCCAAGGTGCCGCCGCAGAGTCTCCGGCATGAACGGATCGCCCTGCGTCGTCTCGGGCACCGAGCCCTCGTTGAAACCGCCCACCACCAGGTGCGGCGCAGGGTCGAACGCGATCTCCATCCAGCCCTGCAGGTCCCAGGCCTCGTCGGGACGCGCTGGATACAGGCGCAGGGAATTGAGGAGCCGCCCCAGAAGCGCCGGCCAGAAATCGCCGGGTAGCGAGGCATGCCGCGCCTCGACCGAGGCCAGGCTGGCCAGCTCGCGGGCCAGCGCGGCCGCGGCCTCCGCCTCTTCCAGGGCTCCCGCATCCACGCGGGCGTCCGCATGCACCTCGGCGACCAGATCCGACAAGGTTCGGAAAAACGGCTCCCGCCGAAACCGGGCCGCAGCCGCCGAGAACCATTCGAGCACCTGACGCAGGCCGTCCCTTCCCTCCGCCCGTGCGGCCTCGATCGCAGCACCAAGTCCCGAAGGAAGGCGTGCCACCGCGAGCGCATCCAGCTGAACCGAGAACTCCACCGGTCCCTGAAACCAGCCCGCACGCCCCGACGCGTACGCGCAGAACGCGGGATTTCGGGCCAGCAGGTGCGCCGCCCCAAGTCCGTCCTCGCCCGCAAGGCCGGCAAGCGTGCGGACCGTTGCGGCGATCGCACTCCGGGCCAGCGGTCGTCCGGCGGGATCGTGGTGCCCGAGCCCGCGCGCTTCGAACTCGGCCGCCACCGTCGACACCAGGTTCGGGTCCGCCAGCGTGATCGACAGGCTCGACGGCGCCCGTGTGTATGCTTCGGCGAGGCCCGCCACGCGCCGGGCCAGCTCAGCCGGATCCTTCAACGAGCGGATCGCGCAGCGGGGACCGTCGAGTTTCAACGGACGGCGCGGACTGTCGGTCGCGGGCCGTCCCCAGGCATCGTGCAGCGACAGCTCCGGCGCTCCGTGCACGACCACCTGGACCGGCAAACCGTCCGACCAGCGCGCGAGTATCCGTTCGGCCACAGGAGACAGGTCCGGCACGGCGGCGACTACGATCCGCCGGATATCCGGAGGCGGCGGTACCTCATCCACCACCCTTGCGAGCCGAAGGAACGGATCCTCGAAGGAACGCTCGGCCAGCCTCGCCCGCCAGCGGTCCTCGATCAACGCGAGCGACGCCCACCGCTCGGGTTCGTAATCCGTCCCGGACGTGCGCGTCGCGACACCGTGAAAATCGATCAGGGCCCGGTTCAGCTCGGTCTTGAGGCGCGCCAACTGCTCCGCAAAGCCGAGCGCCCAGGCGCCGTCGCGGCGCGGCGGGTCGACCGGCACCAGCGCCCTGACCTCATCGAGATCGAGCGCCTTCAGCACCTCCCCCCAGGCCGCCAACTGGTCGGGCTGGGAGGGTCCACCATCGGCCGCGACCACGGCTTCGATCCACTCGGGAGTGGCAATGTGCGGCGCAAGGATGCCCGTTCCCTTCTCCCGCGCACGCTCGGCCAGCACAGCCCTAAGCCGGCGCCCGGCCTGGCGCGTCGGCACGACCACCGCGACATCCGACAAATCCCAGGGCGCCGAGACCTGCCCTGCGCAGAGCCAGGCCGCGAGTTGCGGCAGCAGGGGCTGGGTCCAGGGGATGACGTGCGTCTCGCGCGGCATGGCACGCGCCACTCTGGGGTGCGCCGCCGCGCGCTCAAGCGTGGAGACGCCCGAACGCGCGATTCGCGGCCACGCGACTCACGCCAGCCCCGCCCGGACCAGCAGCGCCTTGGGGTCGGGATCCCGACCCATGAAGCGGCGGAACAACACCGCAGGATCCTCCGAATTGCCCTTGCTCAGGACGTGTTCGACGAATTCGCCGCCGACGCGCTCGCTGAAGAGGCCTTCGTTGAGGAATCGCGTGAAGGCGTCCGCCTCCAGCACTTCCGCCCACTTGTATGAATAATAGCCCGACGCGTAGCCGACGGGATCAGCGAAGATGTGCGTGAATCGCCGGACGATGGTCGGCGAAGGCGGCTCCGTGGGCACGATCGTATCGGCGATCGCAGCGCGCACCGCGGCCTCGAGGTCGCCCGCGCCGAATTCGCCCGCCCGCAGATGCAGCAGCAGGTCCATCTTGGCAAACTGGATCTGGCGCATGGTCGCACAACCGGCCCGAAACTGGCGCGCCGCACGCATCCGGCTGAACAACTCCTCGGGAATCGGCTGGCCAGTCTCATGATGCCGGGCGAACAGATCCAGGCTCTCCCGCTCCCAGCACCAGTTTTCCATGATCTGCGAGGGAAGCTCCACGAAGTCCCAGGCGACGTTGACGCCGTTGAGCGAATGGATCTCCACCTCGCCCAGCAGGTGGTGCAGCAGGTGTCCGAATTCGTGAAAGACCGTCTCCACCTCGCGGTGCGACAGCAGGGCCGGCTTGCCGTCGACCGGCGGAGTCATGTTCCCACAAATCAGCCCCAGATGCGGCGCGCGCCCCCCGTCGGGCGTCGGCCCGCCGGTGAGTAGGTAGTTCATCCAGGCGCCGCCGCGTTTCGATTCGCGGGGATGCCAATCGGCATAAAATGAACCGATATGCCGCCCCTGCCGGTCGTGGACGTCGTAGAAGCGGACCTCGGGATGCCAGACGTCGACGGTACCCGGCGCACGCTCCGTGATGCGCAGCCCAAAGACGCGCGAAGCGAGTTCAAACAGGCCGGAGATGACCCGATCCATCGGGAAGTACGGCCTCAGCGCCTCGTCGTCGAAGTCGTAGCTGGCCTTGCGCAGGCGCTCGGCCCAGAACGCCAGGTCCCACGGTGCAAGGCGCCCGGGCGCCGCGCCGGTTTGCGCGGCCTTGAACGCCTCGAGCTCGGCGCATTCCCGCTCGAAGGCCGCGCGGGCGCCGCGCTCGATGTCCTCGATGAAGGCCAGGGCCGCGCCGGCGCTCTTTGCCATGCGGCGCTCGGTCACCAGGTCTCCGAAGTTTTGATACCCGAGGATCGAGGCCTTCTCCGCGCGCAGCGCCAGGATCCGCCGGATGAGCGGTGTGTTGTCGTACGGCGCGAGCCCGCTCACGCGGGCCGTGCCCTGCCAGGCCATGCGACGCAGGTCGGCGTCCTCGCCATACGTCATCAGCGGCTCGAGCGACGGCGCCTGCAGGCTGAACCGCCACGCGGGACGCTCGTCGGTACCGAACCCCTTCTGGCGCGCCGCGCGCCTCGCGGCCTCGCGACCGCGTTCCGGAATTCCCGCCAGACGCGCCGGGTCGTCCACGATCAGCTGCCACGCGTTCGTGGCGTCCAGGACGTTCTCGGAATAACGCTGGGTGAGCTGCGAAAGCTCGGCCTGGATCTCCTCGAGCCGGGCGCGCTTGTCGGCCGGGAGGTCCGCACCCGACTGGCGGAAGTCGGCAAGGGTCTCCTCCAGAAAGCGGCGGCGCACTCCGGTCAGCGCCTTCGCGTCGTCGGATCCCGAATACGCCTTCAGGCGCTCCCAAAGCGCGGCGTTGAGCGGGATCCGCGCATAGAACGCCGATACCGCCGGCAGCATCGCGTTGTGCGCCTCGCGCAGCGCGGGGCTGTCCGCGACCGACTGCAGGTTCGAGACCTTTCCCCAGGCCACGCCCAGGGTCTCGGTCGCATGCTCCAGCGCCAGGAAGGTGTTCTCAAAGGTCACCGCGCCGAGATCGAGCGTCGCGATCGCGTCCACCTCGACCTGCGCGCGCGCCAGCGCCTCGGTGATTCCCGGACGCACCTGATCTGCGGTCAGCCGACTCCAGGGCAGTTCAAAGGCGGTCTCAAGAAAGGGATTTTCACTCATTGGCCGGCAAGTCAGCCACGCGCCGGGGGCGCGTCAAACCCTGCATGCATTTTCACGCCCTCATGCCAATGGCCTGCAATCCCCGCCCGACCGCATCCCTAAGTCGACCCAGCGTGACCGGCTTGGTGACATAGTCGTTCATGCCAGCCTCGAGACAGCGCTCCCGGTCGCCCTGCAAGGCGTCGGCGGTGAGAGCGACCACCCACGGAAGGCCACTCTGTCGAACCTGTCTCAGTCGTCTCGTCGCCTCCCGGCCGTCCATCTCGGGCATCTGGACGTCCATCAACACGAGATGATACTCCCGACGTTCGAGCGCATCGATCGCCTCGAGGCCATTCCTCGCGACATCTGCCCGGTGGCCCAGGCGGGCGAGCATGGACAAGACCACCCGCTGGTTCACGGGGTTGTCCTCCGCGAGGAGAATCCGCACCCCTGAATCTACGGGCTCCGGCTGCGGTGGCTTCGTACGAGGCCGTTTTCCTTCGAGGGAGGTCGTTTCAATGGGCGCAGCCTGCGGGCAATCCGATGCAATGCCCAATTCAACATAAAATCGGAAGTTCGATCCCCGCCCCTCCTCGCTCGTCACCTCGAGTTCGCCACCCATGAGCCGCACTAGGCGCCGACAGATTGCCAGGCCCAGCCCGGTTCCGCCGTACCGCCGCGTGGTGGAGGAATCCGCCTGGGTGAATGCCTCGAAGAGGCGTTCAAGACCCGCCTTGGGTATGCCGATGCCCGTGTCCGAAACCACGACCTGCAGGTGCAATCGCAGAGGTGGGTTGTCGCCCGCCGGAGCCGCCGATACTGAAATCGCGATCTGACCTGCTTCGGTGAACTTGACGGCGTTGCCCACGAGATTGACCACGACCTGCCGAAGCCGGGCGGAGTCACCCACCACGCAAATCGGCACGTCGTCGGAGAATTCGCACACCAATTCCAAGCCCTTTCGTCGGGCCGAATGCGCGAAGAGTTCGATCGCCTCCACGATGCACTGACGAATTGGAAATTCCACCGTCTCAAGCTCCAGCCGCCCCGCCTCGATCTTGGAGAAGTCGAGTATCTCATCAATCAGCGCGAGCAATGCGTCGCCGCTGCGTCGTATGGTCTCCACGAACTCCCGCTGCTCTCCGGACAACGACGTATCGAGAAGCAGGGAGGTCATACCGACGACTCCGTTCATTGGAGTCCGTATCTCGTGACTCATGACCGCGAGAAACTGGCTCTTGGCGGTGCTCGCGGCCTCGGCGGCCTCCTTGGCGGTCGTCAATGCCGCCTCGGCCTCCTTCCGTTTGGTGATGTCCTGAACAAACCCCTCGTAATAGCTAACGCTTCCCCGGTCGTCGCGCACGGCCCGGGCGTATTCAGATATCCATATCAGCCGACCATCGCGTCGACGGACCTGGTATTCCAGCCCTCGCACCTCCCCGTCCTCCTCCATCCTTCGCTTGAAGTCCGTTCGAGCCGCAGGATCCACATAGATCGACCGAGAAATGTCCTCAATGCCGCGAATCATCTCCTCCGGCGACTCGTAGCCGTACATTCGCGCCAAGGCGGGATTCACCAGCAGATACCGGCCATCCGGGGTGGACTGAAAGATCCCTTCGACCGCGTTTTGGACAATGCCGCGGAATCGTTCCAACGAAGTCCGGCAGGATTCTTCGTCTTCTGGAACCGTGCTCTCAGGCTGACATGGGCCGACTGATCTCTGCATGCACCCATTCAGGCAGGACCCATGCCAAGACCACAGACGCCAGTCAGGGAGCTGTCCGGGCGGGTCCTGGCAGAGAGGCCCGATAATCAGGCCACCGTATTGATCAGGGTGCCGACCATGCGATCGGCGGTGCGCAGGGAGACTGCGTTGGCCTGCACAAAACGCGCCGCCTCGATGTCCGAACCCACGGTCGTAGGGCTCAGATCCCCCGCCGCGATCTTCCCGCTCGCCTCGTCCATCTTCTGCACGCCCCGCTCAACGCCCGCCAGCGGCGCGGTGTAGAGATTGGACGTGGAATTGGATGTGGCGTTGCTGATCATGGCGGGCCTCCGAAATTCGGACGGGATTCAGGTGCGGTTCAGGAATGCAGATCGATGTGCCGGGACGAGATCCGGCGAAGTCTGCGGGCCTGGAGAATGCCAAGTCCGAAGACCACTATGCCAAGCGTGTATACGCTGGCCGAAATCAAGAGGACGGGATGGGTCATAACCGGGGTTGTCATGAGCACTATATCGACACGTTACACAGAAGGCATCGGGATTACCTCCCCTCGGCAATGCGGATTATTACGAATTAAGTGTAAAATGCTTAACAATCAAACTGACAGCCAGCGATTCGACTCACGATCCGCCGTGGACCTCGGGTGACTTTGAGCTTTCCAGCCTCCACCCTCGCCGCTTTGGTCATCCCTTTGCCATGTCTGCCTCCACGGAAATCGCCCGGCGCCGGACCTTCGCCATCATCTCCCATCCCGACGCCGGAAAAACGACGCTCACCGAAAAGTTCCTGCTTTACGGGAATGCGATTCATCTTGCTGGAGCCGTTAAGGATAGAAAAAACCAACGGGCGACGACGAGCGACTGGATGGAGCTCGAAAAGCAGCGCGGAATTTCGGTGAGTTCCACCGTCCTGCAGTTCGATTACCAGGGCTACGCGGTCAACCTGCTGGATACGCCCGGACACAAGGACTTCTCCGAGGACACCTATCGCGTGCTCACCGCGGTCGACGCGGCCCTGATGGTGATCGATGCCGCCAAGGGCATCGAACCGCAGACGCGAAAGCTGTTCGAGGTCTGCCGCCGGCGCGGCATCCCGATTCTCACGTTCATGAACAAGTGCGACCGTCCCACGCGCGACCCGCTCGCATTGCTGGACGAACTTGAGACGGTCCTTGGCCTGCAGACCTGTCCCATCACCTGGCCCCTGGGCAATGGCCCGGAATTCCGCGGCGTCTACGACCGGCGCGCGCGGCAGGTTCACCTCTTCGAACGTGTCCCCGGCGGCGCCTACCGTGCCCCCGAGAGCGTCGCGGGACTCGATGATCCGCTCGTCCGCGAGAAACTGGATCCGGCCGTGTACGAGACGGTCGCCGAGCAGATCGCGATGCTCGATGGCGCCGGCCATCCGTTTGACCTGGCGGCCGTGCATGCCGGCAAACAAACCCCGGTCTATTTCGGAAGCGCCGTGAACAATTTCGGCGTGCAGCTCCTGCTCGACGGTTTCCTGCACGACTCGGTCCCTCCCGCGGCCCGTCGCGCATCCTCGGCACCGATCTCAGGAGAAGCCGCGCCCGTGGACCTGCGCGAGATTCCGGTGACTCACGAGAAATTCTCCGGATTCATTTTCAAGATCCAGGCGAACATGGATCCGAAGCACCGCGACCGCATCGCGTTCCTTCGCGTCTGCTCCGGCCGCTTCACCCGCGACATGGTCGTCACCCACCAGCGGACCGGAAAGACGGTGCGCCTCTCCTCCTCGCACAAGCTCTTCGGCCAGGAGCGCGAGACCGTCGACGAGGCCTGGCCCGGCGATGTGATCGGGCTGGTTGGCTACGACGCCTTCGGCATCGGCGATACGCTGACGGAGGATCGAACGATCCACTTCAACGAGATTCCCCGGTTTCCGCCCGAGGTGTTCGCGTACATCTCGAATCCGAATCCCTCGGACTCGAAAAAATACCGCGCCGGTCTCGAGCAGCTTCTCCAGGAGGGCGTCGTGCAGTCGTTCAACGCCCGCCATGCACCTCCGGGCTCCACGCTCCTCGCCGCGGTCGGCCCGCTCCAGTTTGAAGTCGTCCAGTATCGCCTGAAGAGCGAATACAACGCTGAGTCGCGTCTCGAGGCCGCCTCGTGGACCCTCATGCGCTGGATCGAGCCGCACCCGTCGCTCGCCAACCTTTCCTCGCTCGTCGTGGCCAGCGGAGTGAGCTTCGGCTCGGATCGTCACGACAACACCATCGTGTTGTTTCCGAACGACTGGACCATGCGCTACTTCATGGAGAAGAACCCGGATCTTCGTCTCCACGAGCTGCCGCTCGAGCAGGTGCGTTGAGGCGGCGCCCAAAGACGACGCGGCCGGCTGGCCCAAGCCAACCGGCCGCGCGCTTGTTCCCCTGTTACAGCGGCAGTCAGGCCGCCGCGCTTCTGGCGTGCCAAAGGCCCATCAACAGCAGGTCTCCACGGAGCTTCTTCTCCGCGGCCACCTTGAGCTGACGAACCCGCTCGCGCGAAATTCCGATCTCGCCCGCGATCTGGTCGAGCGTCGCATCCTCGAAATGATACCGGCGCACGACGTACGCCTGCGTCCGCGGGAGGCGCTCTAGGGCGTCCTGGACGGTCTCGGCCAGGTCCTCGTCCTCGACCACCTGCGACGGGCACGGCGTGTCGACGTCCGCGACCTGGTGCAGGGGCTCGCCCTCGGCGTTCTCCTCCTGCAGCGAACGCAGGGCGGTCGCCGTGGTGAGCCGGTCGAGCTGGCGCAGCTTGTCGAGAGCCATGCCCGTCGCCTGCGAGATCTCGCCATCGGTCGGCAGTCGACCGAGGTTGGCCTCCAGGGACGTGCGGGCCTGCTGCACGAGCGATACCTGGGCGCGCGTGCGCCGCGAGAGCGGATCGAGCCGCCTGAGTTCGTCGTACACTGCTCCCCTGACGCGGGTGAAGCAGTAGGCGCGTGCCTCGCGCGTCGGACCTTCGAAACGGCGCAGCGCCTCGATCAGGGCCAGCTTGCCCGCGCTGGCGAGGTCGTCGCGGGAGATGTGGATCGGGAGACGCCGGTCGAGCGAAGCCATGACGGCATCGACGACCGGCAACACTTCCGCAATCTCATCGGGAGTTTCGTAGGTTTGGGTGGGCGCATTCATGTGGATGGGAAAAGAGAGATTTTTCCCCGGTGGTGCGCGACGGCGTGCAGGGCCAACGCCCCTGTCCGTTGAAAAGGAAACCACGGCTCAGGTCGCTCGGCGGGAGAAGATTTCTCTCCCGTCCGCCCTCAGTGACCGTGGATGGAAAAGGAATGGGCAGGCGGAGCCGGATGGAGGCGTCGCATTGCGGCGCCGTCGCGCACCTTCGTCCCTGTCGGGCGCCTCTGTGGCACCCGGATTGGACGGCCGGGGATTTTGATTCGGACCTTGGCTGATTTGCCTGGGCTCAGCATTGAAGCCGCTCGGAAATGGAACGAGTTCCTCAGAACTCGGGTTCCGGAAGCGGCTTCTTGGTCGGAAACAAAAAACCCACTTCCGGTTGGAAGTGGGCTCGGGCGTTACATCGGATTATCGCTCAGAGGGATCCACTTCCTGGTTGGCGGACGCGGCGACCGTCTTTAGAGGAGACGGAGACGACCGCACAAAGTGCCGTATGATTTGCGGCGACCACCGTGGAGATCATGGCGCGGCGCCACATCGCGGCGATGAGGCGGGACGGCGTCATGATCTGAAAGTAGGTGGTCATGGAAGGAATGGATTGGTTACGACGACCGAAATTACGGACCACAGCGCCAAAAATGCAAGCGGCTCAGTTCCGATTTTTTCCAACCACCCTCGACGGATCGCGCGCAAGGTGAACTAAATTTAGTAACAAACAATTCGTAATCAATAGGATCTATAATCACCTCAGCGCCGCTGTTTCCCGTTGATTTTTTTCGATTTTCCAAAAACTTCCGACGCGACACCCTCCGCTCCCGCCCCCATCGTCCACTGACTTCAGCCCTCTGACCTCTGTCTTCTGTCCTCTGACCTTTGTCCCTCCACTTCCGCCGCCTGTGCTCTGACATCTGTCCTCTGACCGCTGTCCTCCGACCTCCGACTTCCGACCTCCATCCTTCATTCATCATGCTCGTACACTCCGTATACTTCTGGCTGAAACCCGGGCTCAACGACGCGCAGCGCGCAAGTTTTCGTCTGGGCGTTGAAACGCTCAAGGCCATCCGCTGCGTCGATGCCGTCTTCGTGGGCTCACCCGCTCCGGTGCCGGATCGGCCCGTGGTCGACAAGTCCTTCGACGTCGCGCTGACGGTTGTGTGCAAGGACGTCGCCGCGCACGACGCCTATCAAGCGGATCCGATTCACCTGGCCTTCGTCGAGGCCTTCAAGCCGTACTTCGCCCGGCTTCAGGTCTACGACTCACAGAGCTGAACGGTCGGCACCCATGCACCGTCCGGCCTCACGCCTGGCGGCGAACGAACGGGGCGAAGAACCCCGCCTGCGACGGAGGGAATCGCCCGTGGATCAGGATGCCCTCGTCAAGGTGCTCTTGGTCGTGAATGTAGCCGGACTCGTGCAGGCGCGCGATCGCATCGTAGCGGTTGTGCGGAATCAACAGCTCGGCCAGTGAAAATTCCTTCGCGATCAGTTCGGAGCAGTGCTCCATGAGCTCCTCGAGCCCCACCTTCGTGTGCGCACTCACCAGCAGGGCGCCGGGGGCGAAGCGGCGGGCGTGGCCGATCTGTTCGGGCGTCGCGGCGTCGACCTTGTTGAAAACGGTGATGATGCGCTTGTCCTCGGCCCCGAGTTCCTTGAGCACGGCGAGCGTAGTCTCGTGGTGCTTCTCGACGTTGGGATTCGTGACATCGAGCACGTGTATCAGGAAATCCGCCACGAGCACTTCCTCGAGGGTTGCCTTGAAGGCCTCGACCAGTCCGTGCGGGAGTCGCCGGATGAAGCCGACCGTGTCGGTGACGAGGAGCTTCTGGTTGTTCGGCAGTTGGAGCTGGCGCGTGGTGGGATCGAGCGTGGCGAACAGCTTGTCCTCCGCGAGCACGTGGGCGCCGGTGAGCGAATTGAGGATCGAGGACTTGCCGGCGTTGGTGTAGCCGACGATCGACGCGGTCGGCACGGGCACGCGCAGGCGGCGGTTGCGCTGGACCCCGCGCTGCTGGCGGACCTCGGCCAGCTGTTCCTTCAAGTGGGCGATGCGGTTGCGGACGATGCGGCGGTCCTGTTCGAGCTGGGTCTCGCCCTCGCCGCCCATGGCGCCCTTGCCGCGCTGGCGCGAAAGGTGGGTCCAGGCGCGGGTCAGGCGCGGCAGCGAATACTCCATCCGGGCGAGCGCCACCTGGAGGATGGCCTCGCGGGTACGGGCGCGGTCGGCGAAGATCTCGAGAATGACCTCCTGCCGGTCGATCACGGCCACACCGGTCAACTCCTCCCAATTGCGCTGCTGGGCGGGTGACAGCTCCTCGTCGAACACAATCAACTGCGCGCCGGAGGCCTTGGCCTGCGCGGCGAGTTCCTCGGCCTTGCCCTTGCCGAGCAGCATGGCCGGCGTCGCCGCGCGGAGGTTCACGAGCACACGGCCCGCGATTTCGTAGTCGAGGTTCTCGACGAGCTCCACGAGTTCGCCGAGCAGCTCCGCCCCCTCGCCTTCGGGCATGTCGGTCGTCTGCACGCCGATGAGGAAGGCGCGGTCAACGTTGTCTCGGCGGGCGGTCTCTAGGAAATCAGCCATGAATGGAGGAAGGATTGCCAGCCGGCGCCGGCCATCGAGGAGAAAATATCGGTCGGCGCCGCAGGGTCGAACCAGTCATCAACGGCACCTGGACGCAGTTGTACGCGTACGATTTCTTCGCAGCCTCACGACTTCGCCGGGGGCACGAAGAGCACGCACACGGCCTTCGGCACCTGGGTGTCGTTGGACACGAGCGTGAGACGCCCAGTGTCGCGGTTCACCCGGAAGACCGCGAGGTTGTTCGTGTCGCGATTCGCACACACGAGCCAGCGTCCGTCGGGCGACAGTGCGAAGTTGCGCGGATGCTTTCCGCCGCAGGGCACCTGTTCGAGGCGCGTGAGGAGGCCGGTCTGCGGGTCGCGCGAAAAGAGGGCGATCAGGTCGGGGCCGCGGTCCGAGGCATAGACGAAGCGGCCATCGGGGCTGATGCAGATTTCCGCCGAGGTGTTGAGGCCTTTGAATCCCTCGGGCAGCGCGCTGACCGTCTGGATCGGGCTGAGTTTGCCGGTGGCGGCCTCGTACGAGAAGACCTGCACGGTGCCCCCCATCTCCGTCACCACGTAGAGGAACCGCGCATCCTTCGAGAACACCGAGTGACGCGGACCCGCGCCGGGGTTCGCCAAGGCGTCGAGTTCGGGCGCCGGCACGATCGTACCGCGGGCCGAATCCAGGCGGTAGGCCACCAGGCGGTCCATCGCGAGATCACAGGCAAAGGCAAAGCGGTCGTCGAGTGAGACGACAAAGGAATGCGCGTGGGGATGGTCCTGCCGCTCCTTGTTGGGCCCGAGCTTGCCCGCGTGATGCACGAGCGAGCCGATCGGCCCAAGGCTGCCGTCCGCCTGCACGGGGAATGACGCCACGATCCCCTCGTTGTATTGCGTATCCAGCACGGTACGTCCGGTCGGGTCGACCACGACGTAACACGGCGCGCTCTTTCCGGCGATCTCGCGTTGGTTCAAAGGACGCAGGTCTCCCGAAACCGGATCGATCGAGAAGGCGGTCAACGCGCCGATCTGGGAGCCGTCGGGGCCCGCGACATGGCTGGTTGCGTAAAGGACGGGTTTGACGGGATTGAGGGCAAGGAAGGTCGGATCCTGCAGCTGCGCCGCCGGCCGCGGGGTGGACAGCGCCCCAGTCTCGGTATCCATCGTGAGCGTGTACACTCCGACGCTGGAGCTGTCCCGGGTGTAGGTTCCGATGTACAGGCGTTCAGTGGCGGCGCGAGCGTGGGCAAGGGTCATGGCGAGAAGCGAACAGGCGAGGAGGCGATTGAAGTTCATGGGCATGAGGCGCGAGGCGGTGCGACGCGCGGGATTCCCAGAAGGAAGGGATTGCCCGAAAAGTGCAAAATTCAAATTGGAGCGACGCGGCGGTCCCCTGCCCGGCTGCGACCGGGGATGATGCTTTTGGGTGATAACCGCGAGAGAAACGAAGCATTTCCGCTCTGCGCCGCGTTGGGGTATCCTTGCACATCGGCCGCCGGCACTACCCCAGTCCTGAACCAAACCCGGGCGACCGTCACGACCCCATGTTTCAACGCGGAGGACTCGTCCACCACACGCTGCTCTCGATGGCCCGCCAAAGGCCCGGAGTCGATGAGCGGCGCTGCGGAGCGATGCTCGAGTTTCTCGCGGCCGCAGAGTCGGTGCATCGCAGAATCTGGCCCTCGATCCCGCCCTGTCACTCAGAGGAGGCCCAGTTCCTGATCCTCGTCGTCCTGTTCTCGCTGCATCCGACCCCATGCACGCCCGGCATTCTCGCCGAGTATGCAGGGTGCAGTCGAACCGCGGTGACTCGTAGTCTCGGCCTGCTCGAGCGACGCGGGTGGATCGAACGCACGCACGGAGCGGCCGACCGGCGCTTCGTCCAGGTCCGGCTCACCGCCCAGGGCCGCACGGCGAGCGACCGGCAACTCTGGCGGTTCCTCTGCGAGCTTTCGGAGGCGGCCGACACGCTGCCACCGGGCCAGGCGCTGCGGCTGGGCCGATGCTGCTCGGCGCTCGTCGCTCCTGAACTCGAGGCCGCCGCCCCACTCTCTCCATGAACAAACGTGCCATACTCCTCGTCGCCGCCGGCCTGCTCATCTTCGGCGCCATCTTCGCGGTCAAATACCTCCAGGTTCGCGCGTCGATGGCGGCCCGCGCAATGACCGCCCCGCCGCCGCCCACCGTGAGCACCGCCACCGCTCAGCGCGAGACCTGGTCGGTGCAATTGCACGCCGTCTCCACGCTTCGAAGCGCCCAGGGCATCGTCGTCAGCAACGAGGTCGCGGGCGTGGTGGCTTCGATTGAGTTCGAATCGGGCCAGTCGGTTGCCGCCGGCGCCGGCCTGATCGTGCTCGACGATTCCATCGAGCGCGCCCAGCTGGCGGGTCTGGAGGCTTCGCTCAGGCTCGCCTCCATCAGCCTCGCCCGCGCCGAGGAGCTCAGGACCCAGGGCTCCAACCCCCAGGCCGAGCTCGACGCCGCTCGCGCCACCCGCGACCAGGCTGCGGCGGCGGTGAACGAGGTTCACGCCCGACTCGCCAAAAAACACATCGCCGCGGCCTTCGCCGGACGTCTCGGCCTCAGGCGCGTCAGTCTCGGCGAGTACCTCGCCGCAGGTTCCGAAATCGTCCAGCTCGAGTCGCTCGACCCCATCTACGCCGACTTCGGGCTGCCCCAGCAGGAGCTCGCCCGCGTGAAACCCGGCATGGACGTCGCCATCTCCATCGACGCCCGACCCGGCCGGACCTTCCATGGCACAATCGAGGCGATCGACCCCAAGGTGTCGACCGACACGATGAATCTCCGCATCCGCGCCCGGGTGGCCAACCCCGATCACCTCCTCAGCCCGGGCATGTTCGCCTCCGTCGACGTCGCGCTCCCCGAGTCCCTTGCCGTCCTCTCGATCCCTGCCACGGCCCTCGCGCACAGTCCCTACGGCGACTATGTCTATCTCGTCGAGCACACCTCGGCCGGTACCGTCGTGCAACAGCGCTTCGTCAAGGCCGGCCCGCGACGCGGCGACCAGGTCGCCATCCTCGATGGCCTGACCGAGGGCGCGGAGGTCGTCTCCACCGGCCAGATGAAGCTGCGCAACGGAATCCCCGTGCGGATCAACAACGCCGTGCTTCCCGACAACAACCCCGCGCCGGCGCCCGTGGAGGGCTGAGCCATGCAACTCACCGACCGCTTCATCCACCGGCCCGTGCTCGCCACGGTCGTGAATGTCTTCCTCCTGGTCGCCGGCCTCGTCGCGATCCGGCAGCTGAACGTCCGACAGTATCCGGAAACACGCGACGCCGAGATCACCGTCACCACGGTCTACCCGGGGGCAAGCGCGGACCTCGTCCGCGGGTTCATCACCACGCCCCTCGAGCGCGAGATCGCGTCGGCCGACGGCATCGACTACCTCGAGTCCGCCAGCGGCCCGAGCGTCTCCATCATCCGCGCGCGCCTGCGGCTCAACTACGACTCCAACGCAGCCCTCACGCAGATCACCTCCAAGGTGAACCGCGTGCGCAATGAGCTCCCGGCGGGCGCGGAGGACCCGGTGTTCGACGTGTCGATCGGCGCCACCACCGCCGCCATGTACCTCAACTTCTCGAGCGACACGATGGACACCACGCAGATCTCCGACTTCCTCCTGCGGGTCGTCCAGCCCAAGATCGCCACCGTGCCGGGCGTCCAGAGCGCCGAGATCCTCGGCGGACGCACCTTCGCCGTGCGCATCTGGCTGAAGCCCGACCGCATGGCCGCGCTGGGACTCAGCCCCGCGGACGTGCGCGACATCATCGGCCGCCAAAGCACGCTCGCGGCCGTCGGCAAGACCAAGGGCGCCATGATCATGGTAAACCTGACCGCCAACACCGACCTTCGGGACCCCTCCAAATTCGGCGACATCATCGTCCGCCGCCACGACGGCGAAACGGTCCGCCTGCGCGACATCGCCGACGTGACCCTCGGGGCCGAGGACTACGACAGCGCGCTGAAGTTCAACGGCAAGGCGACGACCTTCATCGGGATCACCGTGCTCCCGACGGCCAACTCGCTCGACGTCGTCCGGAACGTGCGCGCCCTCTTCCCCGAACTCCGCGGACTGCTCCCCGGGGGGATGACGATGACCGTGCCGTATGACTCCACCGAATTCATCCGGGAGTCGATCACCGAGGTCATCAAGACGCTGGTCGAGGCCACATTGATCGTGATCATCGTCGTCTATCTCTTCCTCGGCACGGTGCGCTCCGTGCTGGTGCCGGTCGTGGCCATCCCGTTGTCGCTGGTCGGCGCCTGCGTGCTGATGATCGCGATGGGGTTCACGATCAACCTGCTCACCTTGCTCGCGATGGTCCTTGCGATAGGCCTCGTCGTCGACGACGCGATTGTGGTCGTGGAAAACATCCACCGTCACATCGAAGAGGGGCACACGCCATTCGACGCCGCGGTGGCGGGCGCCAGGGAGCTGGTGAGCGCGGTGATCGCGATGACGATCACGCTCGCGGCCGTGTATGCGCCGATTGGATTCCAGACCGGCCTGACGGGTTCGCTGTTCAGGGAGTTTGCATTCACGCTCGCCGGGGCGGTGCTGATCTCCGGGTTCGTCGCGCTGACGCTCTCTCCGATGCTGTCCTCCCGCCTGCTGCCCCCGACCGAGAGTCCCCGCGGGTTGGCGGGGATCCTGGACCGCGGGTTCGACCTCCTGCGGGGCGCCTACGAGCATCTGCTGGACAAGGCGCTGAACGCGCGTTCGGCGCTGTATCTGTTTGCCGGATTCGTACTGGTGGCGCTGGTGCTGTTCGTCCGGGGCTCGCGCTCGGAGCTGGCGCCCGCGGAGGACCGGGGATTCGTCATCGGCATCGCCTTCGCGGCGCCCGACGCGTCGCTGGAGCATGCGGTGCGCTACACCGACCAGGTGTACGAATCCATCCGGAAGCTCCCCGAAACGCAGGCGATGTTCTCCGCAATCGGCTTCGATCCCTCGGGCGGACCGCCCACCCCGTCCGCCGGGTTCATCGGTTGGGTCCTGAAGCCCTGGAGCCAGCGGCAGCGCTCGACGCTGCAGATGCTCGGGGTGTTCCAGGGCATCGCCTCGGGCATCGCGGGTGCCAACATCGTGGGGTTCCAGCCTCCGGCACTGCCCGGCGCGCCGGCGGGAATGCCCGTGCAGTTCATCGTTGGATCGACCGAGGACCACAGCCGGGTGCTCGACGCCTCGAACGCCCTCCTCGGACGGGCGCTCGGGAGCGGCCTGTTCGTCTACGGGGACAACAACCTGAAGTTCGACCAGCCGGAGGGAGACATCACCATCGACCGCGAGAAGGCCGCCGCCCTCGGCGTCGACATGCAGCGCCTGTCCGCGGACCTCGGCTCGATGCTCGGCGGCGGTTACGTCAGCCGCTTTTCCATGGACGGCCGCGCGTACAAGGTCACCCCCCAGGTCTCGCGCGCGTACCGCCTCAACGTGTCGCAGCTCGACAACTACTACGTGGCGACCGGTCGCGGCACGTTGATCCCGCTGTCGACGTTCGCCCGCATCGAACCCACCGTCCAACCGCGCAGCCTGCGCCGCTTCCAACAGCTCAATGCCGCCACGCTTTCGCTCCTGCCCGCGCCCGGAGTCACGATGGGACAGGTGCTGACCTGGCTCAACCGCGCCGCGGACGAAACCCTTCCGCAGGGGTATTCGAAGGACTACGGCGGAGAACTGCGGCAGTACGTACAGGAGAGCGGCTCCCTGCTCACCACGTTTCTCCTGGCACTCCTCGTGATCTACCTCGTCCTGAGTGCGCTTTACGAGAGCTTCCGCGATCCCCTGATCATCATGGTGTCGGTGCCGCTCTCGCTCGCGGGCGCCATGAGCTTCATCTACCTAGGGGCAGCCACGCTCAACATCTACACGGAGGTCGGCCTCATCACGCTCGTCGGGCTCATCACGAAACATGGCATCCTGATCGTCGAATTCGCCAACCAGCTGCGTGCTCAAAAAGGATACACCGCCCGCCAGGCCGTCGAGCATGCGGCGGGTGTCCGGCTGCGTCCGATCCTGATGACTACAGCTGCGATGGTGCTGGGCGTCCTCCCGCTGGTCTTCGCAAAGGGCGCGGGCGCCGAGGCGCGGTATAGCATCGGCCTCGTGATCGCCGCAGGCATGTCGATCGGAACCCTGTTCACGCTGTTCATCGTCCCTGCGTTTTACCTGCTCATCGCGGCCCGGGACCGTCCACCGATCCCGCCGGCCGCCGCTTGAGTTCCCCGCCGCCGACTGACATGATGCGGTCCGTGGAACTCCGGCACCTGCGTTATTTCTCCGCCGTGGCTAAAACGCTCAGCTTCAGCCGGGCGGCGGAGAAACTGCATGTGGTGCAGCCCGCCGTGAGCCGTCAGATCCGCGATCTCGAGGACGAACTCGGCACGGTTCTCCTTGATCGCAATCATGCCCATGTTCGCCTGACCGATTCGGGACGGCTCTTCCTCGGGCATTGCGACCGGGTGCTCGCCCAGATCGATCGCGCCATTCGCTCGGTCCGCGATGCACACGACGGAGCCGGCGGCACGCTGCTGATCTGCACGGACTGGCGCCTTCCCATGGACCTCCTGCCCAGCGCGGTGGCCGCGTTCCGGCGCCGGTTTCCCCGCGTCGACGTGGATCTTCGCGAATCGCCGATGCAGGATCACATCAACGCACTGCGCTCCCGAAAGGCGCACCTCGGCTTCGTGCCCGAGGAGGCCATTCCCCCGGGGGCCGATTTCGGGCGCCTGGTGGTGCAACGGTCCGAGGTCATGGTCGTCTCGCCCACCACCCACCCGCTCGCAAGCCTGTCAGAGGTGAAGCTCGGCAACCTCCGGCACGAAACCTGGATCTGCACGGAGAGCCCCGATCACAGTCATCGCCATTTCGTCACCCACTCCTGCCGCCTGGCCGGTTTTGCCCCGACCTTCGGCCGGAGCGCCTCCACACTCGAAGGCGTGCTCGGTCGTGTCTCCGCGGGCTACGGCATCGCCCTCATGCCCACGGCCGTCACGCTCCCCGAGCGGCTTGGGCTGCACGCGGTCCGCACGGATTGCCCCTCGTTCGCGATCTGCGCCGTCTGGAACGAACGCGAGAATTCGGCGCTGCTCCGGAATTTCGTCGACGTCTTGCGCGGGCTCCTGGACCGACGCTCGGATGCCTACGGGCAGGGGCTTGCCGTGCAGTCCGCCGGATGAACCCGACGGCGGCTCAACCGCCGGACCGCGCGCGGCGGACAAGCGGTGTCATACCGAGCGTCATCACTAGCCGCGACTGCGCATCGGTCTCGGCTGCGATGGTCCAACCCATCGCATCGGCAAACGTCGCAGCCAGGTTGAGTCCGAGTCCGAGATGCCGTCCCCCGCTCCGCGCCGCATCCTTGCGCCAAAAACGGTCGAAAAGCCTGGCGACATCGTCGTCCGTCAGTTCGCCGGCAGGATTGGCGACGTGCAGGATGAAGCGTTCGCCGCGCGGGCCGCCCCACACCTCCACAGCGGATCCCGCCGGGGCATAGGCCACTGCATTTTCGAAGAGGTTTGAAAGAATCGAGCGAAACAGCGTCCGGTCCGTGTCGACCGCCCCGGGCTGCACGTCAAACCTCAACGTGATCCCTCGGGCGCGAGCTGCAGCCTCGTGAGTCCGCCAGCACTCGTCGGCAAACGGGGCGACTTCAGTGTGCTCCCGAACCAGCTGCAGGCTGCCGCGTTCGCCACGCGCAATCGCCAGCATGCGCCCCACCAGGCTCTCCAGCTCCCGGGCGATCTCCAGCGCCTCCTGATCCGTCGACGGTTCGCGCGACTCGGGCCACTTCAGCGCGCATTCCAGGAGGCTTCTCAGTTCGGCAAGTGGCGTCCGCAGTTCATGGGCGAGGTCCGCGCTGAACCGGCGTTCTCGTTCAAACGAGGCCTCGAGCCGCGCCAGCAGTTCGTTGAGCCGGTCCGCGATCGGCTGCAGCTCGATCGGCAGTTTCGCGGTTTCAAAACGGAAGGACAGTGTATGGGCGTCGATCGTCGAGGCATCTGCACCAAGCCGCTCGAGTGGCGAAAGGCCGCGCGACAACAGGCGGGGCACGAGGACAAGCACGGCCGCCGCCATCAGCACCCCGATGCCCGCCACCGCAGCGATGAGACCGCTCAGCGTTTCGTCGAGCTCGCCGCGGTCGATCGCCGCCACCAGGTCCACCGTGGTCCGACCCGGCTCGGAGGCGTCCGTTCGTGGATCCGTCTCCTGCAGTTTCAGCCGGAGACACACGGCGCGTCCGTGCCGACCGTTTGGCAGGGTCAAATCGTAGAATCGCGGCCGCCCCTCGACGATTGTCGCCGGGCGCTCGAGATCCGCCCCCCTCAGCGCCGGCGATCGTCGGATCACCGTTCCCGAGGTCGTCCAAAGTTCAAAGTAGTGCCGGGCTCTCCGGCCGTCGTATTCGCGCAGGAAATCCTGGGAGAAATCGAACTGGATGCGTCCTCCTTCATATTCCGTCAGCGCACCCACCGCCCGGCCCTGCGCCAGCAGCGTGGCGTCGAGCGCATGGGTCAGGCGGGTGCGAACCGTGAAGCCGATCGCGACTAACCCTGCTCCGAGCAGGATCGACAGGCTCGCGAGCATTTCCCGCGTCAACTGGCGCCGGATCGATCTCATCGACGTTCGCCCTCGCCAAGCAGGTACCCCAGGCCGCGCCGCGTGTGGATCAGGGGCGCCGCCGATCCTCCCGCGACGATCTTCTTCCTGAGGACGCAGACGGCCGAGTCGACCACGTTGCTCATCGGATCCACGTGTCCGTCGTAGATGTGTTCCTCGATCTCCGAGCGGGACACCACCTCGTCCCTGCGCCGCATCAGGTATTCAAGCAATTGGTACTCACGCGCCGTGAGTTCGAGCGCCACGCCCGCCCGGCGCGCCGTGCGCGCTCCGGTGTCCACCTCAAGATCCGCGACCCGGAGCACGGTCTGCTTGCTCCCGTAGGCGCGGCGGCAGAGCGCCTCCACGCGGGCGATCAATTCCTCCAGGGCGAATGGCTTTGGCAGGTAATCGTCCGCCCCTGCCTTCAGGCCCGCCACCCGGTCCTCGACCGCGTCGAGCGCGGTGAGAATCAGGATGTGCGTGGCCTTTCCCCTTTTTCGCAATTCATGCACCACCTCGAGTCCTCCCAGTTTCGGAAGCATGAGATCGAGCACGATCGCGTCGTAGTCGTGCGACTGCGCGAGCCAGAGCCCCTCCTCGCCGTCCTCGGCGGCGTCCACGGAGAAGCCCGACCGCCGCAGGGCCATGCTCACGGTTTTCCTCAACCGCGCCGAATCCTCGACGAGCAGTACGCGCATGGGCCCAGACTGTTTCGGATGCGGGCCCCGCTCAAGGGCTCAGTTCGGCCACCAGGATGTGAAAGGTTCCCGGCTCGATATTGCGCCAGCCCGGCTTGCCCCCGCGAAAGCTCGCCGTGGCCAGGTACACCTTGTGCGAGTCCGTATCCACGGCCAACGTGCGGGCGCCGAGCTCAGTCTTCAATGTCTGGACAACCGTGTAACGGTCCGGACTGTCCTCGTGGGCTATGGTCAGGGTGCCATCGCGGCCATTCGATGCAAAGACCAGCCCCGTGCCCGGGTCGAATCCCACCGCGTCAATGCCCCGACCCGCGGGAATGGTCGCCACGAGGCGACCCGTATCCGCATCGAGGACTTCCACCTGCGCGTTCTCGCAGCCCGAAAACAGCCGGCGGTGGACCGCGTCGAAGGCGAGACCGGATGGATGTTCGCCCGGCGCAAGCGGCCAGACGCTGACGACGCGGTGGTCCCGACCATCGATGCGCGCCACTTCGGATTTGTCCTCAAGGTTCAGGTAGAGGTCGGGGCTCACCGGATCCGGCACCGCAAACTCGGGCCGGCCCGGCAGGGGCATGGTCGTCACAACCTTCCCAGTCGTCGCGTCGACCACCGTCGCCGAGTTGCTGTGACCATTGAAGGCGTACACCTCGTTGGTCGCCGGGGAGAACTGGATGCAGTCGGGATTCCGACCTGCGGGAATTCGGTTCGTGACGTGCAGCGTCTTCAGGTCAACCACGCCGATCGTGTTTTCCCGACCGTTGCTCGAGAAGCCACGGCCCTGCGCGGCGTCGATGGCGATGCCATGCACCCCGGGAGTGTCGTCGATGCGACCGACCACCCGGTCGGACCGGGTGTCGATCACCACCAGATGAGTCGCATGCGCCGCATACAGTCGATGCGTCGCTGCATCGACGCTCAGATAATCCCAACCACCGTCACCACCGACGTCGATCGTGCGCGCAACTCGATACGAGGCGGCCAGCGAGGCGGGCAGCCCGGCCGCGAGCAGGAGGGCAATCAAGGCGACAGCACGACGGGCGACCTGACCCTGTGCCCGGCGGAAGCGGGGATGTGGGGTTTGCATGGGAGCCAATTCTAGGGGAACCAGCATTATGGCAACATTATGCCGGGGCAGTCCAGCCATGCCCGTGCAATTTTGGATCGGACGGGTAATGTTTCCGTAATCGACGAGCCGCTACACTCCGCCCGTACTCACGCCGAGCCTCGACGCCCATCTCATCACGCTTCATGCCGCACCACCCGCCGTCGTCTTCCTCCTTCTCCAATCCCGCGGACAATCTGCCCGAAGCCGGCGGACGCCGTTCTGGATGGGTCCTCCGACCGGCCCCAAAAAGGGCCGCGCTCGCATTCGCCGCGCTCTCGGGACTCCTCCTGACCCTCGGCACCGGCGGTTGCGTGCGCTACCAGCCCAAGCCCATCAATCCGTCGGCGACCGCCCAAGACTGGACCTCCCGAACGCTCGCCGACGCGGGCTTGCACGCGTTCGTCGCGAAGGCCCTGCCGACTTCGCCCGCATTGTGGCCCCTGCCGCAGTGGGATCTGAATCACCTGACCCTGGCCGCCATTTACGAGCAGCCCGACCTCGCCGTTGCACGCGCTCAATGGAGCGTCTCCCGCGCCGCCCGCCTCACCGCGGCCCAGCGCCCCAATCCGACGGCGTCTCCGTCGCTAGGATACGATTCAACCAAGCCGCCACCCTGGATCCCGGACATCTCCTTCGATATTCCGATCGAGACTGCCGGCAAGCGCGGCGACCGCATGCGCCAGGCTAGAGCGGATGCCGAAGCCGCCCGCTGGGACTGGATCGGCCAGATCTGGAAGGTCCGCACGGATGTCCGGACCGCCTTCGTCAACCTCCACGATGCTCGCGCGCGTGCCGCCCTCCTCTCGCGGCTGGTCTCCGCCCAGACGCAACTGGTTCATCTGCTCGAGGGTCAACTGGCGGCGGGTGAGGTCTCCCGCGCGGATGTGACGCCGGCCCGGATCGCGCTCGACCGCGACACACTCGCGCTCCAGCAGGCGCGTCAGCACGAAACCGAGACGCTTGGGACATTGGCCGATGCGATCGGCCTGCCCGTCGACGCCCTGCGGCACGTCGACCTGTCATTCGTCGGGATCGACCGGCTGCCGCCACCGCCAGCCGAGAACGACATTCGCCGCACCGTGGCTCTGAATCGCGCCGATGTCCGCAGCGCGCTCGCAACCTACGCCTCGAGCCAGGCCGCACTCCAGTTGGAGATCGCGAACCAGTATCCCGACATTCACCTCGGTCCCGGTTACCAGCTGGATCAGACCGACAACAAATGGACCCTGGGCGTCTCGTTCCCGATTCCGTTGATGAACCGAAATCAGGGGCCGATCGCCGAGGCTCGCGCGCGGCGCCGGCTCGCGGCGGCGCGTTTCGTCGCCATCCAGGCCCGGGCGATCAACGAGGCGTCCCTTGCGCTGGCGGGTTACCGCGACTCGGTGGCGCAGGTCAGGACCAGCGCCGGCCTCATGCACGAACTTGCCGTCCAGCTCGCATCCGCCCGACAGAGGGCCCGGGCCGGCGACGTGGATCCGCTCACCGTGGCGTCAGCAGAAATCGAATACGACAACGCGGCCAGCGCCCATCTCGACGCGCTGCTCGGAGCCGAGCAGGCGCTCGGCCGCCTAGAGACCGCCACCGAAAGCCCGCTCATCCTGCCTGCGCGGGTCCTTGGCCAGGCTGAAACCTCCACTCATCCCATCGCTCCTTTCTCTCATGAACCGTAAGCAAGTCCTCACCGCACTCGTCGTGTTGATCCTGGCCGGCGGCATCTATCTGTGGATACACCACGGCGGACCGGCCGCGGCGTCCGACGACGACAATGTCCCGACGATCGTGACCGTCGAGGTCGGGAACGTCACGCGCGCCACGCTCCACGGTTACGTGACCGCCTTCGGCTCCGTGGCTCCTGCGCCCGCCGCCGACGGCAGGCCGGCCGCCTCCGCCCGGCTGGCCCCGGCCGCACCGGGCGTGGTGAAAGCCGTACTGGTGTCCGACGGCGCCCAGGTGAAACGCGGCCAGCTCCTCGTGGAACTGGTGGACCGGGTCGAAGTCGTTGCCGTGCGGAGCGCCCGCGACACGCTCGCCCGCCAGCGGAAACTCTTCGCCGAACACAACACATCCCTCAAGGCCCTTCAGCAGGCGGAGTCGGACCTGGCCTCGGCCGAGGCCCGTCTCGCTCTCCTTCAGGTGCGTGCGCCGCTCTCCGGCACCGTCACTCATCTGTCCGCCCGTGCCGGTGAGGCGGTCGATCTCACCTCCGTGCTGGCCGACGTCGTCGATCTCCAACGGCTCGCCGTGTCTGCGGAGATTCCCGCCTCCGAAGCCGCGGCCCTCCAGCCGGGGCAAAGCGTTGAGATCGCGGGCACGCACTCCGTGTCGACCTCGCTCGATTATGTGAGCCCGACGGTGAATCCCATGGATGGCACCGTCACTGTCCGCGCCGCGCTTCCTGCGAATGCGGACATTCCAGACGGCACCACGGTCCGGCTTCGCATCCTCACGGAGGAACACTCCAACGTCCTCGCGGTCCCCGCGGCCAGCGTAGTCACCCACGTCGACGGAAAAAGCGTGATCAACCTCGTCAACGGGTCCGAAGCCACGCAGGTCCCCGTGACGACCGGTCTTCGCGACGGCGGCCTGGTCGAGGTCCGCGGTGCCGGACTGAAGGAGGGAGACACCGTTGTCACGGTCGGCGCCTACGGGCTGCCGGCAAAGACGCAGGTGCGCATCGTGAAACCCTGAACCCGGCCGACCCAGCATGAGTTCAGCCAAAAAGTCCGCACTCGGGCGTTTCGCGACACGAAATGCCGTCTCCATCGGTTTCATCGCCTTCGCACTCTGCCTCGCCGGCGTATTCTCCGCGCTCAATACACCGTCGTCCGTCTTCCCGGCCACTCCCTTTCCCCGGATCGTGGTCATGGTCGGCAACGGCATCATGCCGGCCAAGGAGATGATGGCGACCATCACCCGGCCCATCGAGGAATCGATGAAGAGCATTCCCGGGGTTGTCTCGGTGCGTTCCTCCACCACCCGCGGTTCGGCGATCGTCAACGTCATCTTCGGCTGGGGATCCAATATGGAGCAGGCCGAGCTCTACGTCATGGGGCACCTCTCCGACATCCGCTCCGACCTGCCGCCCACCGCAACCACCGACGTGTCGCGCGTCGCCTTCTCGCTCAGCTATCCCATCATCGGCATCAGCCTCACCAGCTCGACACGCACCCAGATGGATCTCTGGAACACGGCGACGTACACCATCAAACCGCTGTTCCTGAAAATCCCCGGGGTCGCCAAGGTTGAGTTGCTCGGCGGTCACGCGCCCGAATATCACGTCGTCGTCGACCCGCTGAAGCTCCAGGCCGCGCACTTGTCGCTGCAGGACGTCAGTGATGCCCTGACGAAGAACAACCTCGTCGCCGCGGCGGGCATGCTCGTCGAAAATTACCATCTGTATCTCACGACCGTCGACGGACGCGTGCACTCGGCCGACGACATCGGGAACGCCGTGATCGCAGTCCGGGGCACCCATCCGATTCTGGTGAAGGACGTCGCCCGCGTCGTGGTCGGACCCGAACCCGGCTACACGGTCGTCACAGCCCAGGGCCGCCAGGCGGTGCTCTTCAACATCGAGAGCCAGCCCGACAGCAGCGTGCTGCGGATCGCGAGCGACCTGAAGGCGCAACTGCGCAGCCTCAAGAGTCAGCTGCCGCCCGACATGCACCTGGCGTTCTTTTACGACCAGTCACAGTTCGTCCGCGACTCTGTTGGCAGCGTCTGGGATGCCATCGTCTTCGGCCTGATCCTCTCGTTCCTCATCCTGTTCCTGTTCCTGAAGAACTGGGGGAGCGTGCTCACCGCGATCGTCACGATCCCGATCACCGTGCTCATCACACTCGTGGCGATGCACCTGACCCACATGAGCTTCAACATGATGACGCTCGGGGGAATCGCCGCTGCGATCGGCCTGGTGATCGATGATGCGATCGTGGTCGTGGAGTCGATCTACACGAAAATCGCCGCGGGCCGTCCCCGGCTCGACGGCATCCAGGAAGGGGTTGGCGAGATCCTCCACGCGCTCGTCGGGTCGACGCTCACGCCCGTCGTCGTCTTCCTCCCCCTCGCCTACCTGAACGGCATGGCCGGCGTCTTCTTCCGCGCCCTCGGCCTGACCATGACGGTGGCGCTGCTAGTCTCCCTGGCGCTTGCGGTCACCCTCACTCCCTCGCTCGCCGGATGGTTCATCCGGCCTCCAAAGGCGGCGGGCGTCGCCTCGCACAACGAGGAAGGCGGCTTCCTGTTCCGACGCATTCTCCATGTTTACGAATTCGCGGTGCGCCGGGCCCTGCGCCACCGCTGGCTCACGTTTGTCGCCTGCGTCGGGGTGCTAGTCGCCGGGGTGTTCGTGTATCGACAACTTGAATCTAACTTCATGCCCGATTTCGACGAAGGCGGCTTCGTCATGGACTACACCGCGCTTCCCGGCACCAGTCTCGCGGAGACCTCGCGCGTGCTCGACCAGGCGGAAAAGCTCATCCGGGCCAACCCCGACGTCGAAAGCTATTCGCGCCGCCTCGGCACCCAGCTCGGTCCCTTCATCACCGAGCCCTACGTCGGCGACTATCTTATCAAGCTGAAGGCAAATCGAACGCACACGACCGAACAGGTGCTCGCGGCGATGCGCCACCAGTTCAACGAGCGCTTCCCATCAATCCGCTGGGATTTTCACGGATTTCTCGACGACCTGATCGGCGACCTCCAGATGGCCCCCGATCCCATCGAGATCAAGCTGTACTCCCCCGACATGAACTGGCTGCAGAAGACCGCGCGCCGCGTCGAGAAGCAGATCCAGAAAATCCCCGGGGTCGTCGACACCTTCGATGGGCTCACCGTCAGCGGTCCCTCGATCAACCTGCGCGTGAGGCCGGCCGACGCTGAACGCTACGGGCTCACGGTCCAGGACATCGCCGACACCGTGAACACGGCCCTGCTGGGACAGGTCTCGTCCCACGTCCTGCAGGGCGACCGCGTCGTCAACATCCGGGTACTCGCCGATCCCAAGTCCGTCTCCACCGTGGCCCAGCTCAAGGAGCTCCCGCTTCGCACGCGCTCGGGCGTCATCGTGCGTCTCGATCAGGTGGCCGATGTCCAGCTCCAGGCCGACGAGGTGGAGCTGAACCGGGAGGACCTCCGCCAGTACGACATAGTTTCCGCGCGCCTCGAGGGCCGGGATCTCGGGAGCGCGATGAAACAGATCAAGGCCACGCTCGCGAACGACGCCTGGCTTCCGCCCGGGTCCGTCGAATACGGTGGCCTGTACCGGCTCCAACAGGAGTCGTTCCGAAACCTGGTCGCGGTGCTCGGCGCCGCCCTCCTGCTGGTCTTCACCGTCCTGCTGATCGAGTTTCGCTCGTTCCGCGAATCGTTCGCGATCGTCTTCGGGGCGATCCTCGCGCTCTTCGGAACAGTCGCGGCCCTGTGGCTTACCGGCATCTCGCTGAACATCGTCTCGTTTCTCGGCGCAATCATCGGCGTCGGAATCGTCGCGAAGAACGGCATCCTGGTGCTCGACTACAACCAACAGCTGCTCGACCAGGGTCTCGATCCCATCGAGGCCCTCGTGCAGTCGGGCCTGCGCCGGCTGCGCCCCGTGCTGATGACCTCGCTCGCGGCGGCGTTGGGCATGCTCCCACTCGCCTGGGGCGTCGGCACCGGCGCCCAGATGCTTCAGCCGCTCGGCGTCTCCGTCATCGGCGCACTCGTGATTTCCGTCCTGCTCTCGCTGATCGCCACGCCGACCGTCTACTCGATCCTCAAGGGAGCGCAGTCTCGCGCCCCGCGGGCTGCGTCCCAGCCAGGCAGATAGGATGAACTGACGGCGGGGCGCGGAATGAGCGCCCCGCCCGGGTCACCAGCCGTAGCGCGCGCCCAGCATCCAGGCCCTGCGGGCCGAAGGCACCGAGGGGACTTCCTGGTAGTTCGTGTTCCAAAGGTTGTCGACCTGGGCCGTCAGTTCGAGGCTCCGGAGCCAGACCGGACGGTACGAAAGTCCCACAGCGCTCAGGACGACGTCGCTCGGCGAGGTGCGCAGCGAATTGGGTTCCTGGATACGGGCCTCGTTGTCCAGCCGCAGCTCGAAGCCGCCGCCCAGCCGCGCCACCACTGCCGCCGTCAGACGCTGACGGGCGTAGTTGAGCGCATAGAAACTCGCATCGACCGCCGCCGAGCCGTAGTTGGCGTCCTTGGTCAAGGCCGTGTAGCCGAGGTTCAGATCCACCCAACGCCACGACCGGTACGCCACCAGTTCGACGCCTGCGGTCTTCACGTCGACCGCATTGGCGGTCCGCGCATAAACGCCCTGGAGGTAGGTCCAGTCGACCAGGTTGTGATCGTCCCGCCAGAACACCGCACCTCGGACCGACCAAGCGCCCAGCGGAGTGCTCGCGCCGAGTTCGAAGTTGTCCGAGCGGGTGCGTCCGAGATTCGGATTGCCGCGAAACAGTCCCGAGTTCGGGCTCGAGTCCAGCGCCGTATAGGTCGCGACCTGCGAGGTGCCCGTCACGCTGGCATAGACGCGCGTCTCGCCACGCCCCGGCGCACGGACAGTCCGCGCGATCTCGAAGACGGGCGAAACGGCCGAACCGTCCTTGTTCGTGTCGTCGTAGGTCGCTCCCGCCTTCACGTCCAGAAGGCTGCCGTCCGCCAGGGCCCAGGTCTTCTCCGGCACGAGCACCAGCTTCAGCGTGTCGCGATGCCTGAACCGGCCGAAGACCAGCGAGGTCGACTCGAGCGCGTCCATCGCCGCCTGTGCATCGAAGTTCAACACCAGCGCGTCGGCGCCGAGGGTGGACCGGCCCGAAAGCCCGGCGCCCGTGACCCACGTCGTATGTTGGTACGGGTTGTAAAGACCCGGAATGAAACGATCGAACTCGTAGTTGTCCTTGTTCCTGCGCCAGTAGGCCGCCGCCTCGAGGAAATCGCCACCGCCGAGCTCAACCCGATGGTTCAGCGTCGCAAACACCGTCTGCAGGTCCTCCGTCTCGTCCACGTTGAACGGCGTGTAGAGATTCGGCCATCCGAAGAACTTCGATTGATACCCGGCGAACAGGTCCGTCTGCCCCGCCCGGCTGCGCAGCTGCAGCCTCGCATTGTAACGATAGAACTTGTGGTCTCCGTACGGGATCGAGCCATCAGATGCCGAATGCGCGAACGCGACGTCCGCGCCGAGCGTCGCCGAATCGCCCAGGGCGTGCGTCGCCCCCTGATAGAATTCCTCCTTGTCGCTGTGATACTCGCCCCCGGCCGCCGACATCTCGCCGGCTTCCGTGATCGGACGCCAACCGTAGGCAATCGTGCCGACATTGGCATTCAACCCCTGCTCCGCGTCCGCCACGCCCGTCAGAACCTTTGGAGCCGTCAGCATCGCCGGAGCCACCGGGATCTCCGCAAGGTAGTGTCCCGTCTGCGGGTCGTACACGGACACAGCGCCGATCTTGAACCCCGAGTTCTCGAAAATGCCGCCGCGAATCGTCACGTCCGCCTGCGTCTCCGCGCCGTTGCGCGCCTGGACGTCCACGCCTGGATCGAATTTCAGCGCCGAGACCGGCGTGGCAAAAGTCCCCACCGGATCCTGGTTCGCGACCTGAATCGAATAAACCGATACAGGCTCCAGGTTCACGACCGGATCGCTTTGACCCAGGGCCGCCGTTGTGATGCCCGCCAGGGCGATGACACTGCACAGGTTTCTCATGGAAACGGCGGTTGTAAGCCCTTTGACGATCGAAACCAGCCAAAATGTTAAGGACATCGCGAATGTCTGATAACAATAGGCCCAAAAAAAACGTCCGGCTGGGACCAGCCGGACGTTTGAGTCGAAAAGGAGGTGAGGAGACTCAGTCTCCGTCGTTGCCGATCGCCTCGACCGGGCAGCCTTCCATGGCCTCGGTGCACTGGGCGATTTCTTCCTCGGTGGTCGGCTGCTTCGAGACGTAGGAATAACCTCCGTCGTCGTTGCGCGAGAAGAACGCAGGAGCCGTCTCGCGGCAGAGATCGCAGTCAATGCACTGCTGATCGACGTAAAATTTGCCCGGCACATTAACGGGCCACTTTTCAGCTTTATTTGCCATAGGTGCCATGAAGAAAATCCGGTCGCCCCCCCGATTGTCAAGTGGGCTCGCGGGAGTAAATCCGCTCCGAGCGGGGTGCTTTTCTTCTGCAGGCGGGAACGCTTGTATTTGGGATGCGTCTGCCTACTTTCGATCCAAATGGGTTCCTATAGAAGCTACATGCGCTCGGACTACGAGCCGGAGAAGACCTCGATTCTCATCTGGCTGATCTGCTCGCTGGTGGCTGGCTATATCGTCCAAAACGTTCTGCTCCGGCTGCTTGGCGATTACCCTTCGATCTACTCGGATTTCGCCGGTGCGATGTACCTGAGCATCCGGGGGCTGCATGGATTTCGGATCTGGACCCTGGTGAGCTACGCTTTTTT
Source organism: Opitutaceae bacterium (assembly GCA_027310745.1). GTDB lineage: Bacteria > Verrucomicrobiota > Verrucomicrobiia > Opitutales > Opitutaceae > MWDT01. The sequence goes on from DAIDAF010000003.1 coordinate 47,088, forward strand.
CCACGATCCGGAGAACCTCCTGCACCTGCTCTTTTCGATCCTCGGGCTCTATTTCATCGGCCGGGAGCTCGAGACGGTGCTGGGACGGCGGCTCTTTCTGGCGGCATTTCTGGTCTCCGTGCTGGGCGGAGGGATCCTGTGGTCTGTCGTGCATTGGAGCACGGGCGGGGCACTGCTCGGGGCGTCCGCAGGCGTGCTGGGGCTGTTCATGCTGTTTGTCTGCATGTATCCAGACCGTCCGATCACGTTCCTGCTTCTCTTCTTCCCGATCACGTTGCCGAAGGCGAAATACCTGGGCTACGCCATCGGCTTCCTCGAGCTGTTCAGCTTCGTCTTCTTCGAGCTGTTCGGCCACACCGCCGCCATCGCCTACTCCGCGCACATCGGTGGCATGCTGGCGGCGCTCGCGTTCTACCGCGTCATGGTGAGTCCCGTGCCACTGCGGATTCCCTGGCCGAAACCAGCGTCCTCCGCGATTCCGCCCGAGTGGGTGAAGAAGGCCGCGAAGGCCGCGCCGCCGGGCAAGACCCATTTCACGGTGAACCTCACCGGACGCGACCAGCTCAAGGCCGAAGTCGACCGAATCCTCGACAAGATCAACAGCAAGGGCTTCGCATCGCTCACGCCCGAGGAGAAAAAGACCCTCGACGACGCGAAGGATTTGCTTAGTCGCAACTAGCTCCCCGGAGCCGTTTTTCGTTGCGAAACCTATTTTCTCCCCGGAGATCACACAGAGACCCAATGGCTCACTTATCGCCCATCCGCCGCGCTGTCCTCACGTTCCTTGTATTCGTTCTGCCTGTCTTCGCCTTCGGCGCCACCGCCGAGGTCGGCCACACCTCGGCGGAAATGCGGGAGGAGGTGCAGACCTTCCTGGCCCTGCTCGAACAGGTCCATTACAACCGAAACGCCGTCCAGCCCAGCGACTACATCCGCGTCCTGCCGGATTACATGTCCGCCATCGACGGCCAGAAGCTTTTCTTCCTCAGCACGGACAAGACCGACTTCGAGAAGCGCTACAGCCCGACGCTGTACTACAACATGCGCTCGCTCGGCTCGATCGACGTCGCCTACCAGATCTTCGCCCTCTACCGGCAGCGCATGCAGGACCGCGTCGCCTGGGTGCTCAAGGAGCTGGACAAGCCCATCGACCTGAACACGCACGAATTCTACCGGATCGACCGCTCGAAGTCCGACTGGCCCGAGAACATGGCCGCGGCCGACGCCCTCTGGCGCCGCCGACTGAAGTTCGAGATCATCTCCGAGATGCTCGGCAAGAAGACCCTCGAACAGGCCAAGGACATCGTCCGCAAACGCTACCAGCGGATGCTCAAGAACGTATCCGAAATCGACAATACCGAGATCGCAGAGACCTTCCTCACCAGCTTCGCGGGCCTCTATGACCCCCACTCCGCCTACCTTTCGGCCGAGTCGTTCGAGGACTTCGACATCCAGATGAAGCTCCAGCTCGTCGGCATCGGCGCCGTGCTCAGCCTCGACGAGGACAAGTGCGTCGTCCGCGAGATCGTTCCCGGCGGTCCCGCCGACCTCGACAACCGTCTCAAGCCAAACGACAAGATCATCGCCGTCGCCCAGGGCAACGGCGAGCCCGTCGACATCATCGGCATGCAGCTGCGCAAGATCGTGAACCTGATCCGCGGCGGCAAGGGCACCAAGGTCCGGCTCATCGTCCAGCCCGCCAACACCACCGACGCCTCCGCTCGCAAGGAGATCGTGCTGACGCGCGACGTCGTGAAGCTGAACTCCGCCCGCGCATTCGGCGCCGTCTTCCAGGTGCCCTCCGACGACGGCAAGACCACCGTCCCGATCGGCGTCATCTCCCTGCCCGCCTTCTACGGCGGCTTCAATGACGACGGCAAGAGCCAGACCATCAGCGCCAGCAACGACGTCGCCGCACTCATCAAGCGCCTCAAGGAGGCCCACGTGCAGGGCATCGTGCTCGACCTTCGCAACAATGGTGGCGGTCTGCTCGCCGAGGCCATCAACGTCACCGGCCTGTTCATCGGACACGGGCCCGTCGTCCAGGTCCGCAATTACAACGGTGGCATCGACGTCGACAGCGACGACGACCCGAGCGTCGCCTACAAGGGCCCGCTCGCGGTGCTCGTCGACCGCGGCAGCGCCTCGGCCTCCGAAATCGTCACGGGCGCCCTCCAGAACTACGGTCGCGCCATCATCATCGGCGACAAGTCCACGCACGGAAAGGGCACCGTCCAGAATATCTTCGACATCCGCCGTTTCCTGCCGCCCGACCTTCCCGCCTCGGTGAAAACCGGCGCCGTGCGCCTGACGATCCAGAAGTTCTACCTGCCCAGCGGCGCCTCCACGCAGCTCAAGGGCGTGACGCCCGACATCGTGATCAACGATTACGAGGACTACCTTCCCATCGGCGAAGGTGACCTGCCGCACGCACTGGCCTGGGACGAGATTCCGAGCAGCTTCTACGACGGGGCACCGATCCCGCCCAGCGTCCTAGGCATCCTCAAATCGATGAGCCTCGAGCGCCAGAAGACGCTCCCCGAATTTGCCTACCTGCGCAAATCCGTGAACTGGTTCAAGGACCAGCAGGAAAAGAAGCTCGTCTCGCTGAACCTCGCCGAACGTGAGAAGGAGAAGGCCGACAACTCCGCATTCCGCAAGGCCAGCAAGGCCGAGGCGAAGGCCCTCGAGAAGAACGCCTACGCCTATACCGAGGTCCGGCTCGTGCCGAAGCCCCCCAAACCGAAGATCGCAAAGGACAAGTCCGACAACTCGGGGGACGACGACTTCGATGACGCCGACTCGAACGAGTCATTCGGCAAGACTGACGTCCAGCTCCGCGAGGCACTCCGCGTCGTGAGGGATGCCGTCGATCTCGGCCACAACACGAAGCTCTGGAATCATTCGTACGAGCCACTGACCGAGGCCGCCGTCGAGTCCCGCTACGGCAAGTAATCCGATCCCATTTCGAACGTGAACTCGCCCAAACCGCCCGTACGCAAACTCTCCCTGGGCGTCATCTTTTTGACGCTGTACATAGACCTGGTCGGCTTCTCGATCATCTTTCCGCTCCTGCCGGACCTGTTGCATCATTACCTGAGCACGGAAGGGCAGTCGGGACTTCTCGGATACCTCTATTCGGCGAGCGTCTCCACGGCCCACCTGGTCGGCAACAAGGAGGTCTATGTCGAGGTGCTGTTCGGCGGCGTGGTGGCTTCGCTGTTCTCGCTGCTCCAGTTCCTGCTCTCGCCGTTCTGGGGCAGTCTCTCCGATCACCGCGGCCGGCGTCCTGTCCTTCTCTGGACGGTAGGCGGTACCGCTCTCGGGTATCTGGTCTGGGTGTTCAGCGGTTCGTTCTGGCTTTTCGTGCTCTCCCGAATCATCGGCGGCATTTTCGGCGGCAATATCTCGGTCGCCACCGCCGCGGTCGCGGATGTGACCACGCGCGAGGAACGCTCCAAGGCCATGGGTCTCGTCGGCGCCGCATTCGGACTGGGCCTCGTGACCGGTCCTATGATCGGCGCGCTCGCGATGCGCTTCAACCCGCTCGCCGGCTGCACGGCCTTCGGACTAAATCCGTTCTCCTTCCCCGCCCTGCTCTCGCTGATCCTCAGCGTGGTCAATCTGGTCTGGATCGGCCGGCGTTTCAAGGAGCCACTCGACGAGGCCCACCGCCAGCGGGTCTCCGCCGAACGCACGCGAAATCCCCTTCGTGCAATCTACGACCTGAGCAATCCGGTCATCCGCAAGATCAACCTCATCGCGTTCATTCATTCGGTGGCCTTCGTCAGCCTCGAGGTCACGCTCACCTACCTCGCCGCCGATCGCTTCCACTACAATGCGAAGCAAAACGGCGTCCTGCTGGCCTACCTCGGCGTGTGCTCGATCCTCACCCAGGGCGTGCTCGTGCGGCGGATGCTCAAAAAATCGAATGAGAATTCCATCCTGAGGACCGGGCTTCTGACCGAGCTCCTGGGCCTCGTCGCCATTGGGTTCTCCTCATCGACCGGCATGCTCTACCTCGGCATTGCCCTCGCCGCCATCGGCGCCGGCTTTGTCAACCCGGCCACCTCCGGCCTCATTTCCCTGCACGCATCCAACTCCGAGCAAGGCAAGGCGATCGGCGTGTTCCGTTCCCTCGGCGCCCTCTCGCGCGCCATCACCCCCATCGTCGCCGGCCTCATTTATTGGGGCGCCTCCGGCACCAGCCTGTATGCCGCAGCAGCCGCGGTCTCCCTTTTTGCCCTGATCCTCGCGGCCCGCCTCCCGAAGCCCGCGCAATGACCCGCCACCCCCGCGTCGTGCGTCGCCGCGCCCCCGAGAATGCCGTCGGAGGACGGCTCTCGCTGCGACACACGATCCGGGTTTTTCTCGCCCTCATGTGCCTCGCCCTGGCGCCGACGGCCGCCAGGGCCTGGTGGTTTTTCCACCGCGACACGCCCCATCCGCAGCGAACGATCGTCAACTCGCCGCTCATCGTCGTGCCGGGCGAGGTCGTCGGCCAGTACCTGGTCGTCACCGCCAAATGGGACCGCCGCGGTCCGTATCACTTCCTCATCGACACCGGCGCGTCCACAAACCTCGTCTCTCCCCTGTTCGCCGGCCGCTACGGTGTGCCCATGCACGACCGGGAGACCGGCGATGACCTGACCGTGCCCGTCCGTTCGTCCGACGGTGCGACGTCAAACCTCCCCGCCGTGATGCTGCGAAACGTGGAGTTTGGCGACGCCCGCTTCGAGAACACCCCGGCGCTCATCTACGACTGCTCCGCCATCTCGCTCCACCTGGGCGTCCCGATTGACGGGATCCTGGGATTCCCCTTCTTCCGCAACGTGCTGCTGACGCTCGACTACCCGGAGCACAGGATGATCCTCGCGCCAACCGGCTCGGCCTCCGCCCTCCAGCCCGGCTCGACGATTCACTTCAACAACAGCCAACACGTCCCCATCATTCCCCTCGGCCTGGGCAACAAGACCTTCTTCGCCCTCGTCGACTCCGGAAGCGACAGCACCCTTCGGCTCAATCCGCTCGGCATGGATTTCGTCTATGACCAGGCGCCCCGGCCGGGACCCTTCGTGGCGACCGTCTCCGGCGATGTGCAGCAGACGGTCGCACGGCTCGACCAGACGATCCTACTCGGCGCGTACCGCCTCGACCACCCGGTCGCCGAGATCACCAGCGAGCTTCCCGCCATCGGCGGCGCCGTGCTGAAAAACTTCGTCGTGACCTTCGACCAGAAGCGCAACCAGGTCACCTTCTATCGCAATTCGACGCTTCCAATCACCTTCCCCTCGCTCCGGAGCGCCGGCTTCAGCGTCGCCAAGGCCGGCGCCTATTGGCGCATCATCGGGGTCATCGCGGACTCCCCCGCCGCCAGGGCCGGCGTCGAGGAGGGCGATCTCATCACGAGGATCAACCAGGAGCCGGTGGACAAATGGGGCGTGCAGCGTTACGCCGACCTCGTCCAGAAATCGAAACGGATCACCTTTGCGTTCCTCGTCGGCCGCCGCGAATACGAGATCCCGCTTCCCGTGATGGACTTGGTGCCCTGACGGCGCCAACCCTCAGGCGGGGCCAATGGCGTCGAAAAAGGCCCTGAGCTTTTCGGGATCCTTGCGACCCGGAGCAGACTCGACTCCGCTGTTGACGTCCACGAACTTGGCCTTCGTCTCCGCCAGCGCGGTGGTGATGTTCTCGGGCGAAAGTCCGCCGGCGAGCACCCAGCGGATCTTCTGGTAGAGCCCCTGCAGCCGGGAAAATCCGGCCCAGTCGCCAACCTGGCCGGACCCGCCAAAGACTCCCTCCCGATACGTATCCATGAGGAAATGATCAGCCAGAGGAAGGAACGCCAGGTCGAGTTCCTTGCCCGGAGGAATCCGCGGCGCCATCCAGAGCAGTGGGGGCGGCAGGATTTCCGTCCAGAGCGCAGCCTCGAAAAACGGCGTGTCGTTCGGGAAATGAAGCTGGATGAAGTCGAAGCCCACCGTCGTGTACGACTCGAGTTCATCAATCGAGGAATACACGTGGACCCCGACCTTTTTCACCGGAGGCAGGTCCGGAAGCATTGCGCGCACGGTCTCGGGCGGGACGAAACGCGGCGACTTCGGATACTGGATGAACCCCAGATAATCCGCTCCGCAGGCGTACGCTGCCTCCGCGTCCTGGCGGGACGTGATGCCACAGACCTTCACGCTGACGCCGTTTCTCATCGGTTTAGATAAACGGACAATCCAGCCACCTCCGCCATTTCAGTGGCGGTTCCAAGTACTCCCGTCGTCAGGTCCATGGGCGCGTCAGAATGCGTTGATCGAGTCTATGACGTAATCGACCTGTTCGTCGGCCAATTCAGGGAAGATTGGCAGGCTGACACAGGTTTCGCAAACGCGCTCCGCGTTTGGGATGGTCCCCTTGGAATAACCCAGGGATTCATAGGCCTTTTGCAGGTGCAGCGGAACGGGATAAATCAGATCCGTGCCCACCTGCCGCCGGGTCAGATGCTCGCGCAACGCGTCGCGTCGCGGATGCGTGATCGTGAACTGATGATATACGCTCTGGCCATAGGTCGGCTCGACCGACACGCCCACATCCGCAAGGCGGATGCCCTGCCGATAGCGGGCCGCGATCGCGCGGCGGCGGGAGGTCCAGGCGTCGAGATGCGCCAGTTTCACCGTGAGCGCCGCTCCCTGGAATCCGTCCATGCGGTAGTTGAATCCCACCATGTCGTGGTGGTACCGGCGCGCCATTCCGTGGACGCGAAGGAGCTTCGCCTGGTCGAACACCGCCTGCTCGCGCGACGTGAACGCGCCGCCCTCGCCACACCCGCCGAGGTTCTTCGTCGGATAAAAGCTGAACGTGCCGCAGTCGCCGACGAGGCCCACGGGCGTACCCTTGTAACGCGCACCGACGGCCTGCGCGCAATCCTCGACCACGAACAGGTTGTGGCGTTTCGCGATGGCCATGAGCTCGTCCATCGGCGCGGGCTGCCCGAAGAGATGGACAACCACGAGCCCCTTCGTTCGGGGCGTGATGCAGGCCTCGACGCTCCGGGGGTCGAGATTGTAGGTCGTTGGATCGATGTCCGCGAACACCGGCTTGGCGCCCGTGTAGCTCACACCCCAGGCCGAGGAGATGAAGGTGAACGCCGGGACGATGACCTCGTCGCCCGGGCCAAACCCTCCGACGATCGATCCGACGTGCAGGGGGGACGTTCCGCTGTTCATGCCGAGCACGCGCGGATACCCGAGCTTTGCGGCAAACGTCGTCTCGAAGCGCTCGACGTCCGCACCCAGGCAGAAACGTGTGGCGTCGTAGGTCGCCGCAAGGCTCGCCAGGATCTCCTCGCGGAGTGCCTTGTGCTGGATCGATAGATCGAGGAAGGGAACGTTCATGATGACGGGACCGCGCGCCAGGTGGCCCGCGGAAGGGTCAGCATTGGGAATCCTGCCTCATTAAAAAGCAAAATCTCGCACGCACACTCCGCTCAGGCCGAACCGTTCGCCCCTACCAGGCGATCGATCGCGTCCAGCGCAGACCTCCGGGTCGCCCCGTCGACATCCGCGACCTCCCAACCGGACCTCGCGATCGCCGCCAGATCCCGTCGCCCGAAGCCGGCCTCCGCCGCAAGGGCCAGATATTCATCAACGAGCGAATTCGCAAAGCAGAGCGGGTCGTCCGTGCTGACCGTGCAGCGAACCCCCGCCTGGATGAGACGTCGCAGGGGATGCTCCGCCATCGAGGGCACCACGCGGAGGCGCACGTTGCTGATCGGGCACACGTCAAAGGTCGCCCCCACACCGGCCGCAAGGCGGACGACAGACTCGTCCTCGATCGCCCGGACGCCGTGCTGGATCCGGCGCACGCCGAGCTCCTCGATCGCCTCCCGCACGCGCTCGGGGCCGCCAAACTCGCCTGCATGGCACTTGGTCACCTTCCCCGCATCGCGCACGCGACGCCAGACCGGAGCCGTCCAAGTCTCCGTCGGCATCACCTCGAATCCGTGCAGGTCAACGCCGGCGAGGTCATCCCAGTGCACCAGGTCGTCGATCGTGCGCTGCAACGCGCCCTTGTAGGCGTCGCGGGGCATCCCAGCGAAGACGCGCACGGTCATCCCGGCGGGCGCCGCCGAGAGGATCGCCGCGATGATCTCAGGGCCCGGGACCCCGATGAACTCGGTGACCGGCAGGTGGAAACTGGTTTCCACATACCGGATGTTCTGCGCCGCCTGCAGGGAAAACATCCGCCGGGCGGCGAGATGGTAGCGCTCCGCCGACGTGAACCATGGGAGCGCATGCTCGAGCAGAGTCTGCTCGAATTCCGGGAAGCTGCCGTACCGGTGGTCCCGCCTGCGGAAGTCGGGATCCTCCGGAAACCGCGCGGCGTCGAGTTCGCGAAGGAGCTCGTAGGGCAGCGCGCCCTCGACGTGCAGATGCGTCTCGGTCTTCGGCAGGGCCTCGATGAACGATCGCAGCTCCATGGCACGCCCTCCGCCCTCAGGCCTTGGACAGCAGGTACTCGGGATTAAGCTTGCGGAGCGCGGCCGGCACGAAGAGGCCGTCCTTGCGGATCAGCTTGCCGTCAAAGAGGATCTCCCCGCCGCCGTATTCAGGCCGCTGGATACACACCATGTCCCAGTGGACCTGCGATTTGTTGCCGTTGCCGACGCCCTCGTAGGCCTGGCCCGGAGTGAAATGGAAGGAGCCCGCGATCTTCTCGTCGAACAGGATGTCGCGCATCGGCTCGAGGATGTGCGGGTTGAACCCGAGCGCGAACTCGCCGATGTACCGCGCGCCCTCGTCGCTGTCCAGGATCTCGTTCAGCCGCCTCGTGTTGTTCGCGGTGGCCTCGACGATCCGGCCCTTCTTGAAGACGAGGCGGATGTTGTCAAAGGAGGAGCCGAGGTAGACGGTCGGCGCGTTGTACTGCACCACGCCCTCGACGCTGTCGCGCACCGGGCAGGAGAACACCTCGCCGTCCGGAATGTTTCGCTGGCCGCCGCACTCGCGCGCGCCGATCCCCTTGATCGAGAACCGGAGGTCGGTGCCCGGGCCTTTGATCTGCACACGGTCGGTCTTCGTCATCAGGTCCGCCAGTGCCTTCATGCCCGGCTGCATTCGGCGGTAATCCAGGGTACAGACGCGGAAATAAAAATCCTCGAACGTCTCCGTGCTCATGCCCGCCTGCTGCGCCATGGACGACGACGGCCAGCGGAGCACCACCCACTTCGTCTTGCCCACCCGGTGGTCCAGCACGGGCTTCATCGCGCGGCTCACCAGCTGCACCCGGTCGGCCGGCACGTCCGAGGTCTCGAAGATGTTTTCCGAACCGCGGAGCGCGATGTACGCATCCATCGAACGCATACGCTGGAGCTCGATTCCCGACGACAGTTCGTACTGCCGCTCCGTGGCGCCCAGCATCAGCTCCCGGGTGATCCGGGCGCGGTGGATCTGGGCAAAGGGATGACCGCCGCGCGCCCGGATCGCTCGGATCAGTGCGATCACCATCGCGTCGGGGATGTCGAACGCGTCGATCAGCACCTTCTCGCCCTTTTTCAGTTCGATCGAAAATCCGGCAATTCCATCGGCCAATTGAAGAAATCGGGGATCAATAATCATGTCGCGATATAACGTGCCGAAGCCGGAGTTCGGCAAGGGGATTATGCCCGCAAACGAGGCGCATTATCGCAGTACGCTTGCACTCAATTAGCCGCGGTTCAGACTACCGGCATGACTCCGGATTCCATCGTCGACTCGATCGCCAATCAGGCGGACGACCTTCTCGCGGACGCCCGCAGCGTCGCCGAAGCCCGCACGGGCATCGCCGAAATCCTGTCAGCCGAGTATCCGAAACTCTCCGGCCCCGAACGCCAGAAGATCATCGAGGCCGTGCTTCGAATCCTCTCCGAAGAGGGCTTTTTCGAGTCAGGCCGCGGGATGGCCGGCGGCGGCGACTCCGAGGAGTCCGCGGACGAAGAATGAGGGGGCGCCGGCCCCCGGCGTTCGCCTCAATCGACGCGGACAATGTATCCGCGAAGGTATTCGCTTTCGGGCATGGTGGGGATGACCGGATGGTCCGCCGGCTGGTGGCACCATTCGAGCACCTGCACCCGCCGGCGGGCGTCGCAGGCCGCCTGCGCAAGCACCGAACGCAGCTCGGCATCCTGCATGTGGTGGGAGCAGGTGTACGTGGCGAGCACACCGCCCGGCCGGAGACGCTGCATCGCACGCAGGTTGATCTCCTTGTATCCACGAAGAGCCCCCTCAAGGGCGGAGCGCGACTTCGCGAACGGCGGCGGATCGAGCACGATGACGTCCCAAGGCTGGTCCGAAGAGCGCGCCGGATCGTTGAACCAGTCGAAGACGTTCGCACAGGAGAATTCGGCCGACACGCCGTTGCGCTCGGCATTGCGTCGCGCCGCCTCGATGGCCTCCGCGTTGCTGTCCAGGCCAAGCACGGCGGCCGCACCCGCCTTCGCTGCATGGAGCGCGAACGGGCCCTGGTTGCAGAAGGCATCGAGCACCCGGCCGCCCGCGCAATACGGCGCCACGCGACGGTGCTGCTCCCGCTGGTCCAGGTAAAATCCGGTCTTCTGCGAGTTCTGCAGGTCCAGCCAGTAGTCGAGGCCGTCGATCTTCAGCCAGCGCGGCTCCCAGGGGCGTCCGCTCGCCGTCGAGACGGACAGCGGCAGTCCCTCGAGTCGACGGATGGTCGCATCGTTCCGGATCACGACCTCCTCAGGCTTCAGCAACTCCTGCAGCAACGCCACCAGCGTCGGCGTCCTCTTCTCCATCGCGAGGGTCTGGACCTGAAGCACCACGGTGTCCCCGAAACGGTCCACCACGACGCCAGGGAGGTCGTCCGCCTCGGACCACACCAGGCGGCCCGATGCGCCGCCGCCGGGCCGGCCGACCTCGCCCCGCCTCGCCAGCGCACGCCCCAGGGCCCCGCGAAGGGTCGCCTCGTCGAGCGTCACACGGTCGCGGCTCAGTCGGCGGAAGATAATCTGAGAGCGGCTGTTGTAGATCCCGCTTCCGATGAAGCGCCCCGTGCGGTCGCGACACTCCACCACTTCGCCGTCCCACTCCGCAGGCAGGAGCTGTTCAACTTCATTCGCAAACACCCAGGGATGTCCGTGCAGGATCCTGGGCTTGGCATTGGCCTTCAGCTTGAGGGAGGGAGCGCTCATTCCGGCACTCAAGGGCCGAACGCCGCCGCGTCAAAGGCTATATTCCGGTCGATGCAAGCGGGCTCGACAGTAGACAAAAAGTCCTGACACTCCCGGGCCGTGAAACAAGCCCTGATCACCCTCGACATGGAGGGCGTGCTGACGCCCGAAATCTGGATCGCCGTCGCAGAGAAGACCGGCATTCCGGAGTTGCGGCGCACGACCCGTGACGAGCCTGATTACGACAAGCTCATGCGCGGACGCCTGGAAATCCTCGACCGGCACGGCCTCAAGCTTTCCGACATCCAGGCGGTGATCTCGTCGCTTACCCTCCTGCCCGGCGCCAAAGCCTTTCTCGACGAGCTCCGGAGCCTGTGCCAGGTGGTCATCCTGTCCGACACGTTTGAGCAGTTCGCCGCGCCGCTCATGCACCAGCTTGGCTGGCCCACCCTGCTCTGTCATCGCCTGGTCGTTGAAAACGACCGCATCACCGGATACGCGATCCGCGTTCCGGAGCAGAAGCAGAAGGCGGTCGCCGCCTTCAAACTGCTGAACTACCGCGTCGTGGCCGCCGGGGATTCCTTCAACGACACGGCCATGCTCGCGGAGGCCGACGTCGGTTTTCTCTTCCACGCCCCCGACAACGTGAAGCAGCGATTCCCGCAGTTCAAGGCGGTCGAGGGCTACGACGCCCTGCTGGCGCTCATCAAACGCGAGATCGCCTGAATCCCCGGCTTCGCCGGTATTCAGAGTTCGAATTCGACCAGCACGGGCCGGTGGTCCGAGAGGAAGGACTTCACGACCACGGAGTGCGCCCGCCGGCATTCGGGTGGCACGAAGATGAAATCGTAGGTCGTCTGCGGCCACGCCGAGGGGAACGTGTGGTCGGTCGGGTCCGGAAGCAGTCGATAGTCCGCGAAGCGCACGAGATGATCGTGAAGTGACGCCGTCACGTCCCATTCCACGCGCGGCGCATTGAAATCGCCGCAGATGATCGGAGGCATCGACCAGTGGGCGCCGTGACGGCGATGTTCGTGCCCGAGCCACTCAGTCAGGCGATCGAGCTGTCGGAACCGCTGGACCCGCGAGCGATAGTGAAGGTGGAGATTGATGATCGGAACGCGGTGGCCGGCCACGTCCAGCTCCGTAAACAGGAACCCCTTCTCCCCAATCTGCTTTTTGCCGAACACGACGTTTTCAAACCGCAGGATCGGATACTGCGACAGCAGTCCGTTGCCGTAACACAGGTTCAGCAATCCCTCGCGCTGGGTGTTGATCCCGAACACCGCGTGCGGCATGCGCGCGTGCTCGCGAAGAAACTCCAGCTGGTCGAAATTGCCCGCCCAGCGGGAGTGGCGGTCGATCTCCTGAAACGCGACGACGTCGGCCTCGACCGTCGTCAGCAGTCGCGAGATCTTGAGCAGGTTGGCCTTGATTCGCCGCTGCGTAAGGAGGCCCTGGATCGGACTGAGCCCGCGACCGTGCGCGATATTGAAGGTCAACAGCCGTAGGCGATGCCGCGTCGCGCGCATGAGGGAAGCGTACGCTTCCGCCCGATCCGGGCAAGTGCGCCGCTTTAGTGGGCCGCGGCGAGCACCTGCTGGAGCTCGTCGGCCGTGAGCGCAACCGGATTGGCCTTCATGCTGCTGGCCTCCGCCGCGCGCGCTGCGATGTCGGCGAATTTCGCCGGATCGACCTTGTGCGCGGACAGGCGCGGAATCCCAAGACTCCGGGCAAACTCGGCGAACCAGGCGGCGCCGTCTTCTGGCGACGCGTCCGGACGCCCCGTCGCCCACCGCGCAATCTCGGCATAGCGGGCCAGTGCAGGATGATCCGCGGCGCGCGAGCGAAGCGCCTTCAGGTTGGCCGCCATCACTGGTCCCAAAAGGGCGCCACAGACGGCGCCATGGGGTGCCCGGTACTGGCCTCCGAGAGGAGCGGCCAGTCCGTGGACCGCACCGAGCCCCGCGTTGGCGAGGGCCATGCCGCTCCACATCGCGGCCAGCGACAGGTCGATCCGGGGCTCCAGCGCCTTGGGATCCCGCACCGCCGCAGGCAGCGCCTTCAGGGCCTTCGGGATACCCGCCGCGCAAAGGGCGTCGGCATGGGGATTCGCCCGCGAAGACGTGTACGCCTCGATCAACTGCGAAATCGCGTCGAGCCCCGTGCTCGCCGTCAACGCCGGCGGCATCTCGAGCGTGAGTTCCGGGTCCACGAGTGCGAGGCGCGCCAAAAGGTACGGACTGCGCAGGCTCACTTTCACCCCGCGTTCCGGCACGCGCAGCACCGCATTGCGGGTCACCTCCGCCCCTGTGCCGGCCGTCGTGGGAATGGCCATCCACGGTGCAGGTGGAAGCTCGAAGGGCTGTCCTTTGCCGACCACCTCGAGGTAGTCGAACACCGAGTCCTCGTTCGCCATCAGAGCCGAGATCGCCTTGGCCGCGTCCATGACGCTTCCGCCGCCTACGCCGATCACCATCTCGGCTCCGAATCGGCGTGCAGCCGCCGCGCCGCTGACGACGTCGTCGACCGTCGGCTCCTGGCTCACCGCCACCGTGCTGTGCACGATCCGGTTTTCCTCCAGCAGCTCGAGCACGCGCTGGGCACGCTGGGAGCGTTTCCCCACCACCACCACGGCGCGCCGGCCCCAGGCCTTCGCCAGCCGCCCCGCCTCTGACACGGTGCCCGGTCCGAACACGATCTGGGTGGCTGTCGAGAATTCAAAGCGCATGGGTTGGATACATTGAGGTTGGCGGGAGGTGAAAGTTTGGCTGGCTCACCAGCGGTCGTCCGAAGGCGACACGTTCGTGTATTCGGCGCGTGTTCGCGGCGCCGCCATCATCGGTTCCGCCACCTCGCGCCAGGTCCGGTAGTGCGCGGTCTCCTTGTGCGCCGCGATCGCCTCGGGCGAGCGGTACACCTCGACCAGCACGAAACGATGCGGATCGTCGGACTGCCTCAGCACGTCAAAACGCACGATCCCCGGCTCAAGGCGACTCGCCGCGGCATTCGCCTCGGTCGCCGCGACAAACGCCGCGATCAAGGAGGGTTTCACCTGAACCTGGACAATGACGATCTGCACGGCGGGGCTGGTTTCGAAGGCTGTAGAGCAGCGTCATTCAAGGTATCCAGCCCCCGGGTGCAAGCGCACAAGCGGTGCGTTTGCACTGGACGCGCCGACTCACAGCGTCGCGAGGAACCGATCGAGGCGGGCAAGCACCCGCTCCCGGCCGAGCACGCGGAACATGCCGGTGATGCTCGGGCCCACATTGGTCCCCGACACCGCAAGTCGAGCGACCGCCTGATAGTCTCCGAATCCGCGCCCGCCGGCGGTGGCCACCTGCTTGATGGTCTCCTCCACAGCGGAATCGGTCGAGAAATCGGCGTTCCGGAGCGCGTCGATCAGCTCCCGCAGGCGCGCCGCCGGTTCACCCTTCGCCAGGACCTTCTCGCGCACCTTCGGATCGATCGCGTAGTCCTCGGAAAAGAAGTAGGCGGTGTAGTCCGGCAGCTCCTCGAAGGCTTTGATCTTCGGCTGCGCGAGGGTCATGACCTCGGCGAAATAGGCCGCGTCGGGCCACTCGGCGGCCGCGACCTGGTGCCGCCGGAAATGCTCCCGCGCCAGTCTCTGGAACCGGTCGGCCGGCATCTCGAGCAGGTACGCCATGTTCATATGCGCGAGCTTCTTCTCGTCGAAGCGCGCGTTGCTCTGGTTGATCCCGGGCAGGTCGAAGCGCCGGATGATCTCCGCGATCGGCATCTTCTCGGTGTCGTCCTTCGGATTCCACCCGAGCAGCGAAAGGAAATTCACCAGCGCCTCGGGAATGTAGGAGCGCCGCTGATACTCCTCGATCAGCGCGCCCTGGTCGCGCTTCGACATCTTGCCGGGCCCGTTCTGTTTCAGGATCAGCGGAATGTGGGCATAGACCGGCAGCGGAGCACCGAGCGCCTTGAACAGCTCGGTGTGCTTGCTCGTGTTCGAGAGGTGGTCCTCGCCGCGGATCACGTGCGTGATTGCCATGGTGATGTCGTCGACGACGTTGACGAAATGGAAAACGGGCGACCCGTCGGACCTCACGATGACAAAGTCCTTTTCCTCGACGCGCTCGACCCGTCCGCGGATCGCATCGTCGATGACCTGGGGCTCGCCCGAGATCCGGAAAAACAGCGCGCCGTCCTTCTCGTAGGTCCGGCCGGTCGCCTTGAGCTTCTCGAGATATTCGGCGTAGACGGCCGCGCGTTCGCTCTGGCGGTACGGCCCGTAATTGCCGCCGACCTTTGGGCCCTCGTCCCAGGTCATCCCCAGCCAGGTCAGGCTGTCGTAGATCACGTTCAGGAACTCCTCGCTGTTTCGCGCCTGGTCGGTGTCCTCAATGCGAAGCACGAACACGCCACCCGTGTGCCGGGCATAGAGCCAGTTGAACAGGGCGGTGCGGGCGCTTCCAATGTGGAAGAAGCCGGTCGGACTCGGAGCGAAGCGAACGCGTACTTGGGACATGATGAACGGATGAAACCGCCAGCTAGAGCGAAGCGGGACGCCCTGTCAAAGCCGCGCGGCGGCCTTCCCAGCGCGGGCGCGCCGGGCGGCGAAATGGGCTTCCACCTCCGCGAGCGGGCGGGTGTTCAGGACGTGCGCCGGTGTCAGCCAGCCCTTGCGGGCGGCGCGCACTCCCGTCCGCACGTGGCTCAGTCCCGCGGTTGAGTGCGCATCCGGATTGATCGAGCACAACAGACCCCGCTCCGCCGCGCGGTGCCAGTGGCGCCAATCAAGATCCAGGCGATGCGGGTCGGCGTTCAGCTCGATGATCACGCCGTTCGCGATCGCCGCGTCGACGACCCTCACCAGGTTGACCGCATACGGTTCGCGCCTGAGCAGCAGGCGGCCGGTGGCGTGGCCCAGCATGGTCACCCAGGGATTTTCCAGGGCGCGCACGATGCGGCGGGTCATGGTGTCCTCGTCCTGAGTGAAGCCGCTGTGCACCGAGGCGACCACGTAATCGAGCGTCGCGAGCACCTCGTCGTCGAAATCGAGCGAACCGTCGGGCAGGATGTCGCATTCCGTCCCCGCAAACAGGTGAACGTGCCTGCCTGAACGAGCGTTCCAGGACCGGATGGCCGACACTTGCCGGGCGAGGCGCGCCGCATCGAGTCCGTGCGCCTGGAAACTTGCCTTCGAGTGATCGGCGATGCCGAGGTACTCCCAGCCCAGCCGTCCTGCCTCCTCGGCCATCTCGGCGAGCGAGGCGGAGCCATCCGACTCCGTCGTGTGGTTGTGAAACGCCCCGCGCAGGTCCGCCAGCTCCACGAGTCTGGGAAGCGGCCCGCGCTGCGCCGCCTCGAGTTCATCCATGCCCTCCCTGAGTTCCGGCGGAATCGGCGCGAGGCCCAGGGCGGCGAACAGGTCGGCCTCCGAGTCGACGCGCGGCACCGGCGCGCCGGACGAGTCGGACGCGGCCGGACTGAGCCCCCACTCGCTGAGGCTCCACCCCCGCTCCAGCGCCCGCTGGCGCATCAGGATGTTGTGCTGTTTCGAACCGGTGAAATGATGAAGTGCGAAAGCGAACCCTTCCTCCGGGACGATGCGCAGGTCCGCCTGCAGGCCCGAATCGAATCGCACGCTGCACTTCGTTCCGCCCCGTCCGGTCACTTCCGCCACCTCCGGCAGCGTGGAGAACCAGTCCATGACCGGCTCCGGGTTGGCCGCCGCGACGATGAAATCGAGGTCGCCGACCGTCTCGAGTCCACGTCGAAGGCTGCCGGCCGGCTCGGCGCGTTTCACCCCCGGTTGGTTCCGCAGGCCTGCCGCGATCCGCTCGGCCACGAGCGCGGCATCCCACCACAGATGCCGTTTCGCATACGCTTCACGCCGATCGATGCCGGCCAGGATCTTCTCCTGCGTCTTCGCCCCGAACCCCTCGAGAGACTCGATGCGGCCATCCTGGCAGGCCTTGCGGAGCCCGTCGATGTCGGTGATCCCCAGTCGTTCGTTGAGCGCCCGCA
Source organism: Opitutaceae bacterium (assembly GCA_027310745.1). Classification (GTDB taxonomy): domain Bacteria; phylum Verrucomicrobiota; class Verrucomicrobiia; order Opitutales; family Opitutaceae; genus MWDT01. Next base: position 64,249 of record DAIDAF010000003.1, read on the forward strand.
CCTTCTTGGGTCCGAGGCCCGGAATCTCGAGCATCTCCACCAGACCGGCGGGTACCGACGCGCGCAGCTTCTCGAAAAACTCCAGTTTCCCCGTCGCCAGCAGCTGCTCGATCTTCGACGCCAGCGCGTCGCCCACGCCTTTCACCGCACCCCAGTCCGCCGCGGTCGCGTGCGCCCCGAACTCCTCCTCGGACATCGTTTCCAGCAAGCGCGCGGCCGACTGGTACGCACGCACCTTGAAGGGATTCTCACCCTTGAGATCCAGGAGCGTGCCGATCCGCTCGAACACGTTGGCAATGTCGTTCTTGGTCATCGTGGGCATCGTTGAAAATTGCCCATCCGCGCCCGGTTTCAACGTCCAAAGACCGCTTTCCGGCCAGGTTTTTCGTCTCGATTCCCCCTCCTCCCGCCCTTTGCCTGCCATCCCGATCCGCCCATGCACTTCGACCTCGATAAACGCAGCCTGCACCTGAGCGCAGGCGAGTTTTCGGAGTTCACCCTGGGGCCCCGTGAGCGCGGCGAAGGATCGTCCGGATTGTGGCGCGCCCAGCTGGGCACACACTGGCACCGGGAGCTGCGCGCCCGGGCGGCGCAGGAGGACCCCGGCGCCGAATTCGAGGTGCAGGTGTCCGGCGCGATATTCCACCGCGGCTGGACTTTCAATCTCAACGGGCGCATCGACCAGCGCCGGCATGCCGAGGGTCGCGCGACAGTCCGGGAGATCAAGACGGTGCTGCGAACGCTCCCCGCCGACGAATCCGAGCTGCGTGCCGAGTTCCCCGCCTACTTCCTCCAGCTGGCGTGTTACGTCGCCCTCCTTCGCATCGCCAGCCCAGAGACCCCGCTCAACGGAGAGCTGCTGTTTGTCGAGGCAGACAGTGGCCTGTCGCAGCGCGTGGCGCTGCAGATGTCGGACGACGCCGCGTTCCGGGCGCAACTCGAACGCATCGCGACCTTCCTCGCCCAGCGCGCCTCCGCGCGCGAGCGGCTCCGCGGCCTGCGAATACGGCCGGCTTTCTCGACGTATCGGCAGGGACAGGACGCCGCGCTCGGTGATCTCGACCGTGCCCTGTCCACGCGCCCCGCCCCCGTGTTGTTCGAGGCCCCGACCGGCTTCGGCAAGACAGGCATCCTACTCGAGGCCGCCCTGCGCCGGCTGCGGGAGGGCACGCTCGAGCGGCTCGTGTACCTGACGAGCAAGTCGACCGGACAACTCCAGGTGGTGTCGACGCTCAGGACCATGACCGCCCCATCCACGGACGAACCGGACGCGGCCGCGCCTCCTCCCTCCATCTGGGTCGTACGGCCGAAGTCCGAGCACTGCATCAACGACCGCTTCGTCTGCCAGCGCGACGCCTGCACCTACCTTCGCGACGGCGTGCGTCGCTGGGAAAAGAGCGGGGCTGTGCGACTGATCCTCGATCCCTCCCTCCCGCGCGATCTTGGAGCGATCCGCGCGGTGGGCGCCGAAGGCCGAGTCTGCCCCTATGAAATCACCCGGGCAGCCCTTCCCTGTGCGGACATCTGGATCGGCGATTTCAACTACGTGTTCTCGCCCGCCGTGCGCCCGCTCTTCTTCGAGCAGCCAGGCTTCGACCCGGCACGAACCCTGTTGGTCGTCGACGAGGCGCACAACCTGCCGTCGCGCGCCGCGGACGCGTATTCATACCGCTTTGACGGCCGTGCGCAGGAGGCGCTCGCCGGTGCGCTTCAGTTCCAACGCACAGCACAGGCGCTGGCACGTTCCCTCGGGCAGTGGGCTCACTTCGTCCGGCACCTGCCCCACAGCCACGGACTGCGACTCGCGGACGAGGAGGATGCGCGTCACTTCGCCTCGGAGGCCGCGCGTCTGATCCCGATCACGCCCATCGACTACGAGCAACTGGGCACCGACCTGGCCGACGAATTGGGCAGGCTCGCGGCGTTCGCCGATTCGCTCACAACCGAATCCCGCCTGCCCCGACTCTGGTGGTCGCCCTCCGAGGGGCAACTGGCCGTGACCTGCCTCGACGCGGCGGCCGCGATCGGATCCACGCTCCGGGAGTTTGGGGCGGTCATCCTTGCCAGCGCCACCGTGGGGTCCCCTGCGGAGTTCGGAACGGCGCTCGGGCTCGACACCTTCGAGCAACACGCGGAGCCGATCGCCGCCCAGTCGGCCCCTCCGCCCGCCGTGGGCGACCGGCTGGGTTCGCTGACGAAACGTGCCACGCGAAAGCTCTACGGGCGAATCACCAGCGGCGCCGAACTGCTCCGGGTTGAGGAGGCTCGTGAGGCCTCCACCGCCACGCTCGTGCGTGCGCCGGCCCCCTGGCGCGAGGGCGCCTATCAGGTCGCGGTCGACCTGCGTGTTGATACCAGTTTCCAGCACCGCGAACGGCATCTCGAAACGACCGCCCGCTCCCTCGTGGACTGGCAGGCGGCCGCGCCGCGCTCAGGCGCTCTTGCCGTGTTCTTCCCGAGCTACGCCTATGCCGACTCCATTCTCGGCGTCCTGAAATCCGCCGGCGCCGGAATCAACGTGGCCCTGCAGCCGCGTCAATCGGAGCTCTCCGCCCAGGCGGCCTGGATCGAACAGGCGCTGACCGAAGCGGACGCCCTGTTTCTCGTCCTGGGCTCGAGTTTCGCCGAGGGCATCGATGTTCTCGGCGGGCGGGTCACGCGTGCGGTTGTCGTGGGACCGGCACTACCGGAGGTGAATCCCGTTCAGCACGCGAAAATGGCGGAACTCGCTTCGCTCGGGCGCGACACCGCGTTTCGCCGTGTTTACCAGGCTCCAGGCATGCAGAAGGTCAACCAGGCGCTCGGGCGTCTCGTGCGTGCTCCAGGCCAGCATGCAAAGATTCTCCTTCACTGCCGGCGATTCGCCGAGCCCGACTATGCCGCCCTGCTCGCACCCGAGTACCGGTCGACCGTGACCCTCCCGGACCAGGACGCCTTCACGCGCTGGCTCCGAGCCTGAGGCGACGGCCTCACCGGGCGCTTTCGCCCGAGCCGATCGCATCGAGCGCTTCCTCGAGCATCTTCACCATCTGGTCCCTTGGGGTGTGTTTTAGCACGTAGGCGACGGCTCCGCGCCCATGCATGTCCTCCACGGTCTTCAGGGCGTTCTGGGACGTGACGACAATCACATTGGCCGCGGGATCGATCCGCCGAAGATCCTCGAGCACCGAGGGCCCTGTCGCACCGGGCATCACCACGTCGAGCAACACCACCTCGGGATGCTCCGCTTTGAACAAGGCCAGCGCCTCGACGCCGTCGCCGGCCTCGATGATCCGCTCCACGCCCAATTGCTTGAGAAGCATCCTGAGATAGACGCGCACATGGGGTTCGTCGTCCACGAGCAGGGCTGATGTCGGTCGGGACATGGCATCATCCTTTTCGATTCGTTCCCCGGCCGCAAGCCTGCCGAACGCCAGGCGCACCGCCAGTGGGAATACGCCACCAGTCGTGAAATCCATATTTGGGAGCACCGTCGCGCGCCACCGCTTGCGCGACAGCCGGAACGACTCATCGTAGAAGGGTTATGATCTCCTACACGTCTCCCGATCTTTCCCTGCATCCCCCGCGCAGCCCGCGTGCACGCCTCGGCGGCTTCGTCCACCTTCCGCGCCTGCTCGACAAGGCCCGTGCCGCGGCAAACGGGAAGCTGGGCGAATACATCTATCCCTGCCCGCTCGACAAACGTCTGTTTCAATACAGCGGCGTCGATCCCGATGCCCTCCTCGCCCAGGTGAAACTCGGCAAAAGCGACACCGAGATGCTCGCGTGGTTTCTGTCCCAGATGAAACCCGCCCGCACGCCGTGGGAAATCGAGGCCTGGTCGCACTGGCTTGAGACCCTCGCCCCCGGCGACGCCGACCGACATCAGTCCTTCGCTGAGGCAATTAAAACGCTCGCCCCGGGACGCGACGACATTCGCACGACCTTCGACCGGCTCGAGCTCGACGACTACGTGAGCTTCGGCGGCAAGGCCTGAAGCGCCACTCCACTCTGTCCAGCCCGGCACTCCCAATTGCCGGGCTTTTCTTTTCAGGCCGCCTGGCGGCGCCTGAAGAACCACCAGCCGAGCAGCGACAAGCCGGCAAAGATTGCTCCGTAGGTGGCCGGCTCGGGCACGGGGGTCAGGAACTTGTTGTTCCCATCCCACGACATCCATGCCGTAGTCGAACCATTCCAAGTGGGATTGTTGTCCCAGCCGACGTCGTTGAGGGGCGAAGTGCCGCGTGTGATCGTGGTGGCGCCCTGACCGTTGACCGAGTTCGCGTAGAACGTGTCGACGGCGTCCACCCAGTTCGTGATCGAAAGGCCGTTCTGGCCAAGGGAGGCGCCCAGGGTGAGGTTCGTGGCGTTGAGGGTCACCGCGGTACCGTTTCCGAAGTCGATCGTGGAGGTGCCGTTGATCGTCAGATTGGTGATGTTGTAGGTGCCTCCGCTGAGAAGCACCGTGCCGCCGTTGATCACGAGCGAAGTGATCGACGATCCCGCGGCGTGAGTGAGGTCGAGGACGCCGCCGTTCAACGTGATCGTTCCGCTGAAATTGAAGCTCTGATTGAAGGCCAGCGTACCAGAGTCGACCTTCGAAATCTGACTTCCGGTCGTGCTCACCAGGCCGCCGCCAAAGTTGGTCGTGCCGACGCCGCCAACCGTCAGGGTATTGTATCCAAAGGTGACTCCACCGTTGATATTGGTGGTTGCCCCCGAATCGGTCTGCAGTCGCGAATTCGCGAAAAGATTGATCGCACCGGTGATCGTATTGGAGTTTCCCGCCATGTTCTCGATGGCGCCGTTGCCTGACACACCCGTACCGGCCAGCGAGATCGTGTTGTTGATGCTCATGCCACCGGTCGTCAGGGAGAGCGTTGCGCCGCTCTGCACACTGGTGACTCCGGAGCCGAGCGCGCCGGCACCGGTGATCGCGAGAGTGCCCGACGAAGCGATCGCGCCGCCGGTGTAGCTGTTGCTGCCGGACAGGGTAACCGTGCCAGTGCCCGCCGCCGTGACGCTACCCGTGCCCGAAATATTGCCCGACACGGTCGTATTACCTGCACCTGTGAACGAGAGCGAATTGCTCGAGATTGAAACCGGGCCTGACACCGAGAGATTCGCACCGGAGTCGACATTGAACGTCGTCGGCGAACCCGAGACCGTCACATTGCCCGTGAGCGTGCTGCTTCCCGAAGTCACGTGGATGCCGCCAATTCCGCCGTATCCAGTGCCGGCGACCGTGATGTTGTCGCTGACGGCGGCATTGTTGGTGAGCTCGAGCGTCGCACCGGAACTGACCGTGAATCCGTTCGAATTCAGGCTACCGAACGGATTCGCCACCGCGAGCTGGAGGATGCCGTTGTTCACATACACGCCGCCGCTGAACGAGGAATTGGCATTGTTGAGGATCACGCGGCCCGCGCCCGTGCCGTCCTTGATGAAATTGGTGGAGCCGGTGACATTGGCGTTCACCACCAAATTGCCCGATCCGGTGACGTCGAAGACCGTGTTGCGGCTGAGCTGCAGCGTGGAGAAATTCAGCGTCTGCGTGTTGCTCGATTGCTGCTGGATGTAGGCGGCCACGCCTGAAGAGCCGCTGGACATCGTCAAGGTGCGCCCCGAACCATTGATCTGATACGAGATCGCATTCGTCGCAAAACGCAGGCCATTCACAGTTCGATTACCGCCCAGGTCCGGCGTCGTGTACTGTCCCTGGGTGCCATTCGAGCCATCAAAGACCGCAACTGCCGTGGAGCTGTTGGGACGTCCGGCCGGGCTCCAGTCGCTGCTAGAATACCACGAGTTGCTCGTATTGCTGATCCACGTGTAGGTGTTTTGCACCGTCGGCGTGAGCAGGTATCCAGTGCCGTAGGACCCAAGGCTGGTGCTCGTACCAGACTCGGTCGCATTGCCGTAGCCAGAAATGTAGATGCTGCTGACGGTCTGGCCCTTGACCGTGCTGGCCAGCGTGTCCGTCCCGCTCTCGTAATTGTTGATGACGAGCGTGCCCGACTGGCTGGCAATGGTTCCGAATACGAAGCTGTTCGCCGTGCCTGTGGTGCCGAAATCGAGCGTGCCGTTGTTGAAGGAGAGATTGCCCACCTTCTGGGAATTTCCATTCAGATTCAGTGTGCCGCCGGCGAGATTGAGCGAACTCGACTGGCTGAGAACGTCGTTGTTGTTCAGCTGGACCGTACCGGCGTTGACGGTCGTCGTGCCGGTGTAGGTGTTGGCGCCGGAGAGAATCAGGGTGCCCTGCCCCGTCATGTTCAGATTGCCCGCCGCGCCCGCACTCGCGCTGTTCTGGATCACGCCCGAGATCGTTGCGGTGTTGCCGGAATCGACGTTCACCGTGAGCGTGCGGCCCGTCGCGCTGCTGTCGGACAAATTCACCGTGCCCGACTGCGTCGCGTTGATCATGTTCAACGTGTGGTCGCCGCCCGTCAGAGTCAGCGTGCCGCTCGTGGTGATGTTTGAAACGGTCGTGTCGCCCTGGAGCGTCAGAATATTTCCAACCGTGTTGTTCGCCGTGGAGCTGAGCGTGCCGCCGTTGAGGGTGACCGCCCCGGTGCCGAGGGCGCTGTTGCTGCCGACGGACACCGTGCCGCCATTGATCGTCGTGCCGCCCGAATAAGTATTGCTGGCACCCAGCGATAACGTGCCAGTGTCGCTCTTGGTCAGCGAACCGGCGCCCGAAATCACGCCCGCAATCGAGGTCGCACCGGCGCCGTCGACGGTCACCGCGTTTCCATTGGTGGCCAGGTTGCCGTTCAGGTTTAGGGTCCCCGTCGAGCCGTTTTGGATTTCGAGGGCGTTCGCCGTGGTGATCCCCGCATTGATCGTGTGGGAGGTCGCATTGCCGTTGACGTTGGAGACCAGCAGTTGGGAGGTGCCAGTGCCGTTGGAATTAAACTGAAGCTGCCCGCCCGCGGAGCTATTTACCGTGTAGCTGTAGGGGGAATCGATGGTCAGCGAACGAATCGTGGGCGAATCACTTCCGAGGTCCACCGTTTGGATGGAGGTCGCGGAGATCGACGGATTCGCATTCGCCGCCGTGTTGTCGAGGCGAATGTCCGCGTAGGTCGGCGGGAGCGAATTCCAGTTCGACGCCGTTCCCCAAGAGTGGTCACCCGACGCGACCGCGCCACCGGTCCAGTAATTGGCGATCGAGGTGGAAATGGTGAGGTCGCGAATCTCGTGATAATCGTTCAAACCGCCCGTGCCGGCGCTAAATCCGAACGCAAGCTGGTTGGGACGCGTGTAGCTGGACAGGTCGAGCGACAGGACCAGGGTCGGAGCGCTGGTGGCCCCCTGTTGCAGGTAGACGGAAAGCAGGTTCTGCGGAGTCAGCGAGATGATGACTTGGCGGAAATCCGCCCCGGTCTGATCCGGTCGGGTCGTCGCGTTGGCAATCGAGAGGCCAGGCGTCAGCGAGTTGGTGCCGCCCAAATACGAATAACCGCCAAAATATCCGGAGACGCCGTTGATCGTCTGGTAGCTGTTGGGATCGTAGGGACCACGAACGCCGATCGCCTGCGGGGTGAAGCCGGGGCCGCCGACGCGGCCTTCGGTCGGGTTGGCAAAGTTGCCATATTCGTCGAGACCGATCGCAAGATAACCACCCGCCAAGCCGCCGTGAGTTGTGTCCGCTCCCAGATTCGCATTCTTTTGCGCATAACCCAAGCTGCCGCCATAGGCACCAGGCGTGAACGTCGACCCCATCACCGTCGGGTCGTACAAGAAGAACGTTAGGCCGTCCGCCCCTGACCCTCCCCAGGACGAATAGGTGAACTTGGCATACACCGTCGCACCAACCGCGTTGAACGACTGATTGTAGGCGGCGTAAGTGGCCTCCGCATTCTGATTCTGCGTAAGTCGCAGCCATCCATTACCCGCCGTGTCGATACCACTCGCTGCCGTCAGCTGTGGGCTATACGTCCCGCTGTCCGCCCCCAAGGTCCAGCCTGACGCGTTTGAGTCGCGGAAGCTGTCTGTGACCGTTTGACCCACCACGCGGCCAGCAAAAAGACCCAGTAACGCCAAGAGTGGCAGCCACGGGGTATTGCGTCGATACTTGGATCTGTGGAATCGATCCATGGAGAAGCTGAAGCCAGCTCTAATCTGCAAGCCCCTTTCAGAGGGTCAATAGTCAATCTCCCTAGGCGTTTCTAGGTATAAATACCTAGGTTTTCCCGCTTAAGATAAAAAAGCGCCGCGTTTTAGGCGGCGCTTTGGTCGAAATCGGACTCTTTCAGCCGGCGCTTACTTCGCCACAGACATACGAAACATGATCGTCTGGTGGTAAGTCTGGCCGGGCTTCAGCTCGGTCGAGGGGAACTGGGGCTGATTCGGCGAATCCGGGAAGTGCTGGGGCTCCATGCAGAAGCCCATGCGGTACTTGTACACCACTCCGTACTTGCCGGTCAGCGTGCCATCCAGGAAGTTGCCGGTGTAGAACTGGAGTCCGGGCTGCGTGGTATAAACCTCAAGCACACGGCCATTTGTGGGATCCTCGACACGGGCGGCCAGACTGAGCTCGCCGGGGTGCTTCTTATTCAGCACCCAGTTGAAATCATAGCCGCCGGCATACTTGAGCTGTTGGTTGTCCTCGTTGATCCGAGCGCCGATGGCAGTCGGATGGGTGAAGTCCATCGGGGTGCCTTTCACGGGCTCCAGGACGCCGGTCGGGATCAGAGCCGCGTCGATTGGGGTGAATTTGTCGGCATTCAGATACACAATGTCGTCGAGAATCGTGCCCTTGCCGGCGAGATTGAAGTAAGAGTGCTGCGTCAGGTTGAGGACCGTCGGCATGTCCGTCGTCGCGGTGTAATCGACGCGCAGGGCGTTGTCGCTGGTCAGCGTATAGACGACCTTGACGTTAAGGTTGCCGGGATAGCCCTCCTCACCGTCGTGACTGAGATAGGTGAGCTCAAGCGCGGGCTGGTCGCCGGCGATCATCGTGGGGGTCCAGACGACCTTGTTGAAACCAACGACGCCGCCATGGAGCGTGTTCGGCGGATTGTTGATGGCAAGCGTGTAGGTCTTGCCCTCGAGGGTGAACTGACCCTTCGCGATGCGGTTGCCATACCGGCCGATCAGCGCGCCGATGTAGGTGGTCGACGTCTCGTAGGGCCCGACTGAGTCGAACCCGAGCACGACATCGCCCATCTTGCCGTTGCGATCAGGCACGATGAAATGGGTGACCACGCCTCCAAAATTAGAGATCTGGACCTCGACGCCATTGGCATTTCGCAACGTGAAGAGCGAAATCGGGGTGCCATTCTGCGTCGTGCCCCAGGGTTGTGAGGTGATGCTGCCTCCTGCGGAAGCAGCGGCGGCTTGGGAGGATGCGATGCTCATGCTGACACCAATCAGAAAAAGAAAGCGGCGGAACGGAAGCATAGAATAAGGCTGGGTTGGGGAGTTTCGCCCTCCTGGGGAGAGGGCTCGGTTGGGAGTGTTAAGGTTGAAAACCCGATGCGGCGGGGGTCAATGCGCACCCCGTTGTACCGTAATGCTCGGGCCGTGACGCGCGGTCACGGGGTCGCCCGAACCCGCCGCTCAAGAGCGTCGAAATCCATGGCAAGCGGCGTCTCCGGGACGACATGCATGACGGCCCGTGCCCGTTCGAGCGCCCTGCGTGCCTCGGGAATACGGCCCTTCAATACGAGGTGTTCCACGAATACGCGGACAACCTGGTCGAACAGCACCGCGCCGCCGTCGGGCCCGTACCGGTCGACGACCCGATTGTAGTCTCCAATCTGAGACACGAGATCCCGCCGGTCGAAGTGGGAGGCGAGTTTAAGGGCGGCCTCGCGAATAGCGAGGTCGGCGCGCCGCCCGCCGTAAGCGCGGATGAACTCGGCCTGCATATGGTCAGCGCGGCTGGTTTCGCCCCGCGCGCGCAGGCTCGCCACGAGCAGGTCGTTGAAACGCGATTCCAGATCCGGGTAACGGCGGAATGCATGACAGGCCCGTCCCAGGATGACCTCCGTCGCCGCGGGAGGATCGCCCCGGCGCCGCGAGGCGTCGAGCAGCACCTGCCAGGCCGCGAGGTTCCGATCCTCCGAGCGCAGCGCGTCCTCGGCAGCGTCGACCGCCCGCCTGTCGTCCCCGGAGTCGAGAAAGGCGCGCGCGAAATCGGACTGGATCCGCGACCGGCGTGTCGAGGCTAGTCGCTGGAACCGTTCGCTGAGGAAACGGATTTCGTGATCGGTCATCCACCCCCAGGTCTGGGGGTCTATCGCCCGGCCAGTTACGAGGCGCTGCTCCGCGTACCGACCAGCGTCCAGCCTCCAGCGTCCGTCTCCGTCCAGATACCCGAACCAGGCATGCCGGCCGTCCATCCCGGCGCCCATGAACAGGAGGGTCGGCACGCCCCTGGCCTTCCCAACCTCGCAGGCGAAGTACGCCTGATCCACGCAGATTCCCCCGCGGCCGAGGATCAGGGGAAGCGAGTAGTGGTCCCCGGGCCAGACCGCGCGTCCGGTCTGCAGGCGTTCGACGCGGTAGGGAACCATCGAATACACCTTGTCGAGGTGTGCCAACGGCTCGTCCACGACCTTCTGCGCCCAGGTCAGCTCGTCAAAGGGAGCCGCCGCATCCACGACGAACTTCAATTCGTCCGCGCCCAGGCGCTTCAGGGGCTGGTAGCAGCGGCCCGCTCGGTCCTGGGCCACGAAGAACCGGAATGTGGCCAGGGCGTCGGGCCACTTGCGCGGAAGCGCCGCCGGACTCACCTGGCCGTGCGGCCACCACGGCGGCGGAGCCGTGTCGTGCACGACCGCGATCGCAATCGCCAGGTTCCGGTAGGCCCGGAAATCATCCGGATCACCGTCGTGAAGTCGCCCGAGGATCGTCAACACCCCGGGCGGATAATCGAAGGGACTCAGTTGGGCGAAGAAGGCATCGAGAAACGCCGGATCGCCTGCGAGTCCGGCCTGGGCGGCCGGGGACAGGCGCGCCGACAGGGCCACTCCGCGCCTGATCTCGTAGCTCCGCGGCAGATTGGGATGCGCGAGTCCGGCAGACTCGATGCCGTGTATCCACGTTTCCACCGCACTCGTCTCCGGCTCGCCGAGCAGTGCCGCCCAGCGTGCGAGATTAAGCCACGCCCTGGCCGACTCCAGGTTGCCCGTCGCATACGCCTCGAAGGCGGCTGTCCGGAGTCCGGGGGCCGCCGCCGCCCAGCCGTCGCTGCGCGCGGCCTCCACGACCTGTTCGACCCGCTGGTCCGATGGCGACGCCTGCAGCTCACCGGCCGGCACCGTCTCCGCTGGACCGGCCTGAAGCCGGAGCACGACGCACACCCACCAGACGGCGAGGTACGTCCTCCGGAGCTTTCGATGGTTCGGATTCAGGGCCATGCACGGACGCTGCCGCGCAGGGCGCGGGATTTCAACGCCGCGCCTCGCCAGGATCCTCGGCGGGCCGCCAGTCGACGAGCTCGAGCTGGAGCAGTTTCCGGTCGTTGAAATAGTTCCAGGTAAGCTCCACCGCGAGGTCCACGGGGCGCCCCACCGGGGGCACTCGATGCGCGAATTTCCACGCCACACCGTGCAGTCGCCGGCCGCGCGCATCCTCGAAATGGAACCGAAAATGCGCCTGCTTGAACACCTCGGGTGCCTGCCGGAAGACGACGCCGCGGATGCCGAAGACGGGTTCAGGGTTTCCCTGGCCAAAGGGATGCAGCGCGTCGAGCTCCTCCATCTGGCGCTCGCGGATCTGCTCGGGGAGCAGCCACGCGGAGATCGTGATCTCACGTTCGGCGATCCCACCGCCCGTGGCGTCCGCCACGGCCTTGGAAAACCGGACCCGGAAGGATTCCACATGCTCCCGCGGGATGGCCACGCCGACAGCCATCGGATGCCCGCCCCAGCTCGTGAGATTCTCGCAGCAGGTTCCCAGGATCTCGACGAGGTTGAGCCCGTCGATGCTCCGGCCCGATCCCTTCGCGAGCTCACCCTCGTTGCCCAGCACGATACAGGGACGATTGTACTTGCGAGCGACGCGCCCGGCGACGATGCCCACGACGCCCGGATGCCAGGTGTCGCCGTAGAGCACCACGCCCGAATCCTCCATATGCCGCGACTCGATCAGGTGCTCGGCCTCCTCGGTGATCTGGCGCTCGATCTCCTGGCGCTCGCGGTTGAATGCATCGAGCTGCCGGGCGGTCTCCTCGCAGAAGGTGAGATTGTCGCTCAGCATCAATTCCACGGATACAGCGGCGTCCGCGAGCCGCCCGCTGGCGTTGATGCGCGGCCCCAGGCGGAACGAGATGTCCACGGGCATCAGCTCGTGGCTTTCCTTCACGCCCGATACGCGCATCAGCGCCCGGAGGCCGGGACGCGTGCTCTGCTGCAGGATCCGCAGGCCGTGGCGGGCGAGGATGCGATTTTCGCCGCGCAGCGGCACGAGGTCCGCGACCGTGCCCATCGCCACGAGGTCGAGGTAATCTCGCAGCTTGATCCGGTAGGCCACCGGATGGTTCTCCGCGCGAAGGAGCTTCAACAGGCCGTGCATCCACTTGAACACGAGCCCGACCGTGCACAGGTTGCGCCACGGATCATCTTCCGGCGAGGGATGAACGTGGGGATTGATCAGGAGAGTGCCATTGTCCACCCCACCCTCCTTCGAGCGGTGGTGGTCCACGATGATCACGTCGGCGCCAAGCGATCGCAGGTAGGCAACCTCCTCATGGGAGTTGGTGCCGCAGTCGAGGGCAATGAACAGCCGCGGACGTCCCGCCTCAAGCGCACGATCGATCGCGCTGCGCGACAGTCCATAGCCGTCCTCGGAGCGGCGCGGGACGACAAAACGCGGATTGAGTCCGAAGCGCCTCAGGATGCTCACGAGCAGCGCAGTGCTCGTCACTCCATCGACGTCGTAATCGCCCAGCACGACGATCTCATCGCGGTCGGCGATGGCCTGGCGCAGGCGGGCGGCCGCAGCCTCGAGGTTCGTGAGGCGAAACGGATCGGCGAGCTCGCTGAGTCCGGGATGCAGGAACTTTTCCGCATCGGTCAGCGCCGAAATCTCGCGACGCAGCAAGAGCTCCGCAAGGACGGGGCTGATGCCCGCCCGTCGGCTGAGCGTCTCGACCTCGTCGCTCGGGAGCGGATGGTACAACCAGCGCATTTAGCGGAACGACGGACTCGTTCGGCCCGGCGCGTGGGTCGGCCGGCGGCTCGAGAGGGCCCGGGATTCCGAGGAATCCCGGGCGGAAGTCGATGCCGGGCGGCAGGCTCTGTGCGATGAGGTCCGGGCCGGACGAAACGTGATCAATGCGAGGCTTTGCTCGTGCCCTGCCACTCGTAGGTGGGGGCCGTGTCGGCGTGAGCCTCGACGCGTTTGCGATCACCCTTGTGCCACCAGTAGAAGATCTGGGCGGCGATGCAGATCGACGAGAACGTGCCCGTGATGATGCCGATCAGGAAGGTGAACGCGAGGTCCTGAAGGACGCCTCCGCCGAAGATGTACAGCGAGAGGGCCGCCAGGAAGGTCGTGACGCTGGTCATCAACGAACGGGAGAACACGCGCTGGATGGCGAGATTCACCACGTCGCGCAGCTTGCCGTCCGGATTGAGTCGCAACTCTTCGCGGATTCGGTCGAACACGACAACCGTGTCGTTCACCGAATAGCCGATGATGGCGAGGATGGATGCCACCATCGGTGCGTTGAACTGGCGTCCCGAGAGCACGAACATGCCCAGGGTCATGAGCACGTCGTGGACGGTTGCCACCACTGCTCCGATCGCAAAGCCGAACTCAAAGCGGAATGCGATGTAGAGCAGAATCGCGAGCAGGGAGAGTCCGAGCGAGATGATCGCGTTGGTCCCGATCTCCTTTCCGATGCTGGGTCCGAGGGTATTGACGCCGGTCTGATCGAAATGAGCGTTCGGGAAGGCCTTCTGCAGCGCGTTGAGGAGCACGGGGGCCTTTCCGTAGGTCATCTCGATCGTGAGGGTCTCCTTGCCCGTCGCGAGGTCCTGCTGGTAAGTGGGCGCGATGTCCGGCACACCGGCGGCGTCCGCCACCTTGCGGATTTCCGCGATGCCGACGTGCTGCGTGTACGCGAGCGTGACCTGGTCGCCACCCGTGAAGTCGATGCCGAACATGCGGTTCGACCGGACAAACAGCGAAACCACGCCGATCAGCACGATGGTCCACGAGATGATGAACGCGGGGCGCCCGATCTTCACGAAGTCGAGCTTCACGTTGCTGAAGAAGTGGAGCATCGGGAACTTCTTCACGATGCCACCTTCGATCAGGTAGTTCATCACCAGGCGGCTGGTGATCAGCACGCTGAAGAGCGTCGAGCCAACACCGATGGCGAGGGTCACGCCGAAGCCCTTGATCGGGCCGGTGCCGAAGAAGATCATCACCGCGCAGATGCACAGCTGGGTGATGTGCGCGTCGAGAATGGTCCAGAAGACCTTGTCGAAGCCCGCCTCGAGGGCGGTGACCATCGACTTGCCCAACTTGAGCTCCTCTCGCATGCGCTCGTAGATCAGGATGTTCGCGTCCACGGCCATTCCGATCGTGAGCACGATACCGGCCAGGCCGGGCAGCGTGAGCGTGGCGCCGAAGTTGGCCATGAAGCCGAGGATGATCGCGATGTTCACGAACAGCGAAAACACGGCGACGAGACCGCCCACCGTGTAGTAGGTGATCATGAAGCCGCAGACCGCGACCGCACCGATAATGGAGGCGCGGATACCGCTGGAGATCGCATCAGCCGCGAGCGAGGGTCCGACCTCGTACTTTTCCTTCACGACGAGGGGAAGGTCGAGCGGGTTGTTGAGCACGTCTGCGAGGCTCTCAGCCTCGCGGTCGGTGAAGCTGCCGGTGATTTCGGCGGAGTCGCTGTCGATCTCCTCCTTCACGGTCGGCGCCGAGTAGAGCTTGCCATCGAGCACGATCGCGAGCCGGCCCAGGCGGCCGGAGCGGGTACCCTCGGCGGCGATCTCGCGGGTAACCTCGGCGAAGCGCTGGCGACCGGCGCTCGTGAACATGAGGATGACCTCGGGTTTGCCGTACATGTCCTGGCGGACAAAGGCCTTGCTGATGGCGTCGCCGGCCATCTCGGGCAGGCGTTTCACGAAGAGCTGCTCCGTGGTGGTATTACCCGAGCGGTCCTCGTGATCGAGGGTCATGATCTCGTAACCGGGAGGCGTCTCGACACCGGGGCCGGGGACGAGGGACGGGTTGACCAGGCGGAAATCGAGGCGGGCGGGCTTCTTCACCGCGTCCACAACCTCGGGATTCTCCTTGGTCGACACGGAAGGAAGCTGGACCTGGATTCGGTTTGTGCCAATAGGACGGATGACCGGTTCGGCGACGCCGAAGGCATTGATGCGCGAGGCGATGATGTCGATCGCCTTCGCGAGCTTCTCCTTCTGCTGCGCCTGGTCCTCACCCTTGAGGGCCTTCGAGTCGACCTGCAGTGTGAACGAGACACCGCCCTTCAGATCGAGACCGAGCTGGAGCCGGGCCCTCGAACGGCGGAGCATTTCGTTGAGCAGGATGTCGTTTCGCTTGTCGATGTTCTTGAGCGACGACTCCAGGTTCACCTGCGGGAAGAACTGGCTGAGGTCGATGCGCCGGTCATCTCCGAGCTGCTTGAGGCCGACGAACTCGGAGGGCACCTGGCCCGCCTTCTTCATCGCGATCGCCTCATTGAGCAGGCTGTTGAATTCGGTGGGCTTCGCCTCGACGTGATCCCGGAGGTAGGACACGAAGGGCTGATCTTGGAACGGCACCAGGTTGGACACCGCCCAAGCGACGACGGCCAAGCTCAGCACGAGCTTCCAGAGGTTGCGTTTCAGCATGGGTCTATTGGGTTGAAAGGGAGGGGACGGCGCGTCCGCAGTCGGACCACGCCGCCGGAGGAACGGGGGTGGGGTTGGTTGTCGTGGGGGCTGCCGAAGTCAGGCTCTCACCCCACGTGAGGTCTCAGGAGCCGCTCTTCTTGACGAGCGTCTGGACGAAACCCTTGGCCACGTCGACCTTGGTGTTGTCAGCGATGCGAATGGTGAACCGGTCGTCACGCACGTTCGTCACCACGCCATAGATACCGCCGTTGGTGACGACCTCGTCGCCGACGCCCAGGGAAGAAAGCATCTTCTCGTGAGCCTTCTGCTTCTTGCGCTGCGGCGCGATCAGGAGGAAATACATCGCGGCAAACATGAGGCCGAAGAAAAGGATCTGCATGAGGCCGGAGCTGGCCTGCGGGCCCTTAGCCTGGGCGATGGTGAGCGCGATTGTGTGCATGGTGACAATTTTCATCATTACGTGTTGTGAAGATTCGGAAAATGAAACACGCATCTAACTGGTTCCATTTCGCGAAAAGCAAGCCATAAGTCCCCCTCAAGCCACCGCCTTGAAAACAAAATCGTCATCCTCTTGGTCTGCGGCCCAATCCGAGGAGCTGTACGGGTTCAAACGCTGGGGTGCCGGCCATTATTCGGTCGACCCCGAAGGGTTTGTCCAGGTCTGGCCACGGCTCGAGGGCCGGGCCGTGAGACTGATGGACGTGATCAACGAGGCCCGCGGCATGGGCCTTCACGCGCCCATGGTCGTTCGCTTCCAGGACACCCTGCGGCACCGCGTGGTCCAGCTGAACGAGATGTTCAAGCAGGCCATTCGCGAGGAAGGCTACAAGGGCGAGTACCGCGGTGTCTTTCCGATCAAGGTCAACCAGTTGCGCGAGGTCGTCGACGAGGTGATCGCCGCGGGCAAGGACTACGCCTACGGCCTCGAGGCGGGATCCAAGCCCGAGCTCATGATCGCCCTCGCGATGCACGAGGGGAACCAGCGGCTCATCATCTGCAACGGGTATAAGGATCTCGAGTACATCCGACTCGCCCTGCTGGGTCGAAAACTCGGCAAGCGCATCATGCTCGTTGTCGAGCAGCTGTCCGAGCTCCAGGACATCATCCGCCTGTCGCAGGAGACCGGCGTGAAACCGATGATCGGCTTCCGCCTGAAACTCCAGACCCGCGGCGACGGCAAGTGGGCCCTTTCATCCGGCGAGAACGCCAAGTTCGGCCTGAATACCGCCGAGATTCTTTTCGCCTGCGAGCAGCTCCGCGCAGCCAAGCTCAGCCAGTGCCTGCGCCTGATCCATTTCCACATCGGGTCCCAGGTGCCGAGCATCATCACCATCAAGAATGCCGTCATCGAGGCCACGCGTTTCTACTGTCAGCTCGAGAGGATGGGCTTTCCCATGGGCTATCTCGACGTGGGTGGCGGCCTCGGCATCGACTACGACGGCTCACGCACGAACTTCGAGAGCTCGATGAACTATTCGATGGGTGAATACACCCGCGACGTGGTTCACAACATTCACGAGATCTGCACCGCAAGTGGGGTCAAGGAGCCCGACATCGTCAGCGAGAGCGGCCGGGCCGTCGTCGCAGTCCACTCCATGCTCGTCGTCGAGGTGTTCGAGCGGATCAACAAGCGCGAGTCGCTCGGCCAGCAGCACCAGCCAAAGGTGAAGCACAAGGTGGTGACCGACCTCGAGGTGATGCTGAAGAACAAGGCCCGCCTGGGCCGGCTCGAGCGTTTCCACGACGCCGTCCAGAAGAAGGAGGAGGCGCTTTCGCTCTTCAATCTCGGCTATCTCGACCTCGAGAACCGGGCCGCCGCCGAGCAGTTGTTCTGGCAGATCTGCGAGCAAATCGTGAAGGAGGGCAACGACCAGGGCTACCAGCCCGAGGAACTGCACGAGCTCAACCGGCTGCTCGCTGACCAGTACGTGTGCAACTTCTCGGTGTTCCAGTCACTCATCGACCACTGGGCCCTCAAGCAACTCTTCCCCATCGCCCCGCTGCACCGGCTCAAGGAACGCCCGAGCGTCAATGCCATCCTCGTCGACATCACTTGCGACTCCGACGGCAAGATCAGCAGCTTCATCGACCTCCAAGACACCAAGGACTACCTGAACGTCCATCCACTCAACGGAAAGCCCTACTACCTGGGCATCTTCCTCACGGGCGCGTACCAGGACATCATGGGCGACCTGCACAACCTGTTCGGTCGCGTGAACGAGGTCCACGTCTTCCTCGAGGACGACGAGCCCAACGGCTTCTACATCGAGGAGGCGCTCAGCGGCAGCCGCATCGCCGACGTGATCGAAGGCGTGCAGTACCAGCAGGAGGAGCTCTGCCGTAGGATGAAGGCGCAGATCGACGCGGCCACGCGCCGCGACATGGTCAAACCCCGCGAGGGCGTGCGACTGCTCGAGCTCTATGAGGGCCTGATGCAGCGCAAGACCTACCTCGAGATCGACCGCAAGCGGCAGCGCTGAGTCCGCCAGCGGCCGCCGAAGCGAACGCGCTCAGACCTTCCCACTGCCGCGCGCCGCGCGAAACGCGACCAGCCGACGCGCAAGCGCCACCGCATTGGAGAAGCTCGTGGGGGACGCCTTCCCCTGCCCTGCGATCCCGAACGCCGTGCCGTGATCGGGACTCGTCCGCACATGCGGAAGCCCGAGCGTGATGTTCACGCTCGAGTCAAAATCGATCACCTTCAATGGTGCGAGGCCTTGGTCGTGATAGATCGCAAGCACCACGTCGAACTCGCCGCGGAGCTGCCGGCCGAACAGCGTGTCGCCCGGTTCGCAGCGGGAGAGGCCCGGGAAACGTTCGCGCAGCGGGGCGAGAATGGGTTCAATGACGTCAATCTCGTCGCGTCCGAGCAATCCCGCCTCGCCGGCGTGGGGGTTGATTCCGCAGACGCCGATGCGCGGTGCGGCCACTCCCTCGGCGCGCGCGAGTTCGTCCGCCGCCACGATCGTGCGCACGAAGTTCGCCGGCGTCAGCACGCCCGGCACTTCGCGCAGCGGAATATGCCAGGACAGCAGCACCACCCGCAGCCTCCCGCCGGAGAAGGCCATCGTCGGCTCCCCACCCCATCGCGCCGCGAAAAACTCGGTCTGCCCCGGAAACTTGTAGCCGACCCGGGCGAGCCACTCCTTGCTCACGGGGCCTGTCACCACGCCGCCAAACTCGCCCCGCCGAGTGCCCTCGGCGGCACGCTCCATCGCGGCCCAAGCGATCCGGGCTCCCTCTTCGGTCGGCTTGCCCGGCCGCGCCGCAAAGCCGCCTTCACCCACCGCGACGCGCGCACCCGCAGCCGGCAGGGTTTCGAGCCAGGACTCCGCGCCGATCACCGCGATGCCCTTCGCCTCGTTCGGATGGTCCGCAAGCCAGCGTCCGATAATTTCGGGCCCGACGCCCGCCGGATCGCCGCAGGTGAAGGCCAGCATGGCTCACTCCTCCGAAGCCTCGCCGCCCGAGCCGCCGCGGGCGGGCCGCGCGAAGCTGCGCTTGCCCTCGCGGAAAAAAGTCAGGAACGCCTGCGCTTCGCGGCTCGTGAACCGTCCGCTCTCGAGCGCAAACCGCGCCGTCTCCCGGATGTTGCCCGGAGTGTAATACACCTCGCGAAACGCCTCCTTGAGCTCGCGGATCGCCTCGCGCGGCACGCCGCGTCGCTTGAGCCCGATCAGGTTCAGGCCCGACACTTCGTCGCGCTCAGCGACGAGGGTGAACGGTGCGAGGTCCCGGGTGATTCGGGCCGTCCCGCCAATCATCGTCCCCTCGCCCACGCGCACGAATTGGTGCACCGCCGCATTGCCGCCCACAAAGCAGTTGTCGTCGACGGTAACGTGTCCAGCCAGCAGCGCCTGGTTGGCAACCACGACGTTCGCACCAAGCTGACAATCATGCGCGAGGTGGCATCCGGCCATGAGAAATCCGTTCTCTCCGACCACGGTCGCGCGGCCCTCGTAGATCGATCGATTGATGGTCACATGCTCGCGGATCACCGTGCCGGACCCGACCCGCACGGCGCTCGCCGTGGCGGCATCGAAGCGCAGGTACTGGGGATCGCCTCCGATCACTGAAAACGCGTGGACGGAGACTCGATCGCCGAGCACGACATGGCGCTTGATGACGACGTACGCCTGGATGTCGCAGTCCACGCCGAGCTGGGCTCCGTCCTCGATGATCGCGGTGGGATGAATCATGGCTGCGGGACCTTAGGTGCGCGCCGGGCCCTCGTGCAAGGTGCGAGTGCTCCCGGCGTCAGCGCGGCTGCGGTGCGCGGCGGGTGTCGCGCAGGGAAAGCAGGTCGAGCTGGGTGTCCTTCAGCAGGTCGTAGTTCTTCAGCACGCGGATCACCTGGAGCGTGTCGCTCTTGCCGTAGTTTCGGTTGGTTTCAACCGACTCGATCAGGTCGATGAGCATCGAGCGGAATGAGATGATCGCGTCGATCCCTCGCTCCTTGAGCAGCTCCACGCTCTGGGAGCGGTAGGGTTCGGTCGTGGGGAGGGCCGGCAGGACGAGGATCTTGGTGACGTCGTCCTCCTCGCCTCCGGCCTGCGGTGGGAACAGGCGCGCGGCCTGCTGGACGACGTTTTTCTCGAGGAAGGTGAAGATCTCCGGCGTCGCCTTGAGCACGCCGGGGGTGAACACGTCGGTGTGCCATGGTTTGACCGCCACCACGGCTCGCTTCAGGTATTGGAGCTCGTTCGAGAACAGGAAAAAGTCGGGTTTGCGCGAGTCCGGTTGCCAGGCCGGGTTGTAAACCAGAAGGTCGATCTCCTCATCGCCGGTCTTCTTGCGCGACTGCACCTGATACTTGCGAAGTTGCCGCACGAAAAAGCCGTTTTGCTCGAAATACTCGCGAACGATGCCCTCGTCGATGGCTGACATGATGGATGCCGTTCAGGCTAACCGGCTTCGAATGGGGAGATCAACCTAGATAAAAATCCGGTTATCCGACGCGGCGAAGACGGCGCGGGATGAGGTTCCGCACTTGAACAGGAAGACCGGAACCCGTGCGACTCGCGCCTGAGGTGATCAGCCCGTCAGCGATCCAGCACTGAGCCCCAAGCGCCGCTGCGGCACAACCAGAGGATTGTGGTCTCAGTCCTCTTCGAGTTCAGCCTGCCTCCACTTTGGCACCGGCCGCTCCTCGACCTCCTCGCGATCGCGGCCCGCCCCGTGGATCGAGGCCCGGAGTCCGCCCTTGGGTTTGCCGACGAGGTCGAAATAGATGGGGCAGCCCTCGAGGTCGAACTCCTTCACGAGACCCGCCTCGAGGTAGCGGCGGTAACTCTCGGTCAGCTTCTCCTCGCGGTTGCAGAAGAGCCGGATGCGATAGGGCCGATTGCCCGTCTGCACGGCGTAATAGACGCGGAAGCGCTTGTTGGCGATCGCAGGCGGGGGGACGCGCTCCGCGAGCAGTCCCACGGTCTCGTTGAGCCGGGCCGTCGGCAGCTTCTTGTCGAGCGAACGGTGCAGCTTCACCGCCGCGTTGAGCATGCGGTCGATTTCGTATCCACTCATCGCCGACACGAAGATGACGGGCGACCCGGGGGTGAAGAACAGCCTCTCGAACAGCACCTTTTCATACTTCTCCCGGTATTCACGCTCGTTGGCGTAACCCTGAATGCCCGCCGGATCCTTGAAGGCCTTGTGCACCAGGTCCCACTTGTTGACGACCACCACGATCGGCTTGCGCTCCTTGGTCGCCTCGCCGGCGATCGCCTTGTCCTGTTGCGTGATGCCATCCACCGCGTCAACGACCATGAAAATCACGTCTGCGCGCTGGATGGCATCGAGGGAGCGGAGGCGGGAGAAATATTCGATCGGCGACGCGAGCTTGGTCGCGGCCTTGATTCCCGCCGTGTCGATCAAGCTGAATGGATACATCTTCCCGTCACGGCCCTTGAAATGAAAATCGATTTCCACGGCGTCGCGAGTCGTGCCGGGGATGGGGCTCACAATGAGACGGTCGCTCTCCAGCAGGCGGTTGCCCAGTGAGGATTTGCCCACGTTGGGACGTCCGATGAAACACACACACAGCGGCGCATCCGGGGCGCGCGCCACCTCGTCTTCCGGAGGCACGGGGCCAAGGGCGGCCAGGATCGCCTCGCGCAGGTAGTCCTCGCCTCGTCCATGTTCAGCGGATACCGTAATGGGTTCGCCGAGACCGAACCGGTATATCGGCGCCAGATCGGCCTTCCCCTCGTCGAAATCCACCTTGTTCGCCACCACGATGACCTTCTTGTCAGCGCGCCTGAGCGAGGCCGCGATGGTCTCGTCCAGGTTCGTCACCCCCTCGCGTCCGTCGATCACGAAGAGCACGAGCGTGGCGGCCTCGATGGCGAAAGCCACCTGCTGTTCCGATGCCGCGACGAGCTGACGGGCCGTCTCCCCGCCCTTCAGGCCGAGGCCTCCGGTGTCGAGCAGCGTGTAGGCACCGTCCTTCACCTCGGTCGAGATCACGTCGCGCGTGACGCCCGGCTGATCGTGGACGATCGAAATGCGCTTGCGCGCCAGCCTGTTGAAGAGGCGGCTCTTGCCCACGTTGGGGCGTCCGACGATGGCGACGATGCGAGACATGAGGCGGGAGAATCGGGAAGCGGGCAGCGGGAATCGAGAAGGAAATGCTCGAAGGTCCCCGGTCCCGAACGCCGCCGGGTCCGGCCGGGGCCGGGTTTGGAGGCGGGAGGGAACGCCCCGCGCTCCCTCCCCGCTCCTGAAGGGCCCCGCGAGGACGTCCCCGCGGAGGATCCTTAGCGCTTGGCGGCCGGAGCCTTGGGTTTCGAGGCGAGGCCCTGGACGTACCGCTCGATGCGATCGGACGCCGTCATGAGCTGCTCGTAGCTCGTCGCAAAGCAGGCCCGGACGAACCCGGAGCCGTTGGCTCCGAAGGCTGTGCCGGGGACCACGGCCACGCGCTCAGCCTCCAGCAGACCGACCGCGAACTCGCGCTCGTTGAGGCCCGTCGATGAGACGGACGGAAACGCATAGAAGCTCCCGCGCGGAAGGTGACAGGTCAGCCCGATCTCATTGAATCGCCGCACGATGAAGTCGCGGCGCCGATGATACTGGTCGCGCATCTTCTTCATGGCGTCCTCGCCACGTACCAGAGCCTCCACGGCAGCCTCCTGGCTCATGATCGACGCGCACATCATTGAGTATTGGTGCACCTTCATCATCGCGTCGATCAGCACGGCCGGGCCGCAGGCGTACCCGATGCGCCAGCCGGTCATCGCGAAGGCCTTCGAGAAGCCGTGCAGGAAGATCGTGCGCTCCTTCATCCCGGGCAGGCTCGCGATGCTGACGTGTTCGCCGTCGAACGTGAGCTCGGAATAGATCTCGTCGCTGAGGACGAGGAGGTCCTTCTCCACGCAGAAGCGGGCGATCTCCTCGAGCTGGCCCCGGTTGCAGGTACCGCCGGTCGGGTTGCAGGGAAGATTGAGCACCAGCAGCTTGCAGCCGGGCTGCCAGGCCGCGCGCAGGGACTCGGCCGTCAGGGCGAAGCTGTCCTTCGCAAAGGTCGGCACGGGCACGCCGATGCCGTGCGTGAGAGTCACGCTCGGATGGTAGCTGACGTAGCAGGGCTGATGATACAGGACCTTTTCGCCCGGGTTGATCAGCGAGCGGAAGGCGATGTCGAGGGCCTCGGAGACGCCGACAGTGACGATGATCTCGTCGTCGGGCCGGTAGGCGATCGAGTAGGTCTTCTCGACGTAGCGCGAGATGGCGCGGCGGAGCTCGATCAGGCCGAGGTTGGAGGTGTAGTGGGTCTTGCCCTTCTCGAGGGCGTAGATCGCGGCCTCGCGGATGTGCCAGGGCGTGTCGAAATCGGGTTCACCGATTCCGAGGGAGATGACATTGGACATCTTCGCCACGATCTCGAAGAAATCGCGGATGCCCGACTTGGGCAGGTCGACGATGTGGTTGGCGACAAAACGTTTGGGATCCATGTGTGGTGCACGTGCGGCGCGGCCCCGCCCCCGGCGGACAAGTTGCGGGGGGGCTCCGAGGCCGGCGCCTGGGTTGCGTCAGGGCACGACCTTGAGCCGGCCGTTCTCCTCCGAGGGCAGGTCGAGCAGGTATCCACCCTCCTTGTACGAACGAAGCATGAAATGCGTGCTGGTCGACAGCACGCCCTCCAGCGAGGACAGCTTCTCGGACACGAAACTCGCCACCTTCTGCAGGCTGGGCCCTGTGACGAAAATGAGCAGGTCGTAGGCTCCCGACATCAGGTAGCAGGATTCGACCTCGTCGAACCGGCTGATCCTGTCGGCCAGGCGGTTGAACCCGCCGCCGCGTTCCGGGGTGATCTTGACCTCGATGACGGCCCTGACGGCTGCTGCTGCGGCTGCTTCACGGGACAAATCGAGCACCGGACGCCAGCCGAGGAAGATTTTCTCTTTCTTCAACTGTTCCAGTTGCGCATTGATTTCAGCCTCCGGCAAGCCCGACACCTGAGCCATTTGGGCAGTGGTGAGGTGCTCGCCTTCGATCAACAGCTTCAGAACAGGGTTCATAAGGAGGGCCGGGTTTAGTCGGAAATCCGGGGGATTGACCAGACCTAAATTGAGCCCACATCCGCCAACGGCACGCCCGGGCTCGGGCGCAAGCAAGCACCGCACCGCCATGTGCGTAACACTACTGCCCCTTGCGGACTAGCCGGCCCAGGGGGCTTCCCTGTATAGCTTCGGCCCATGCGCATCCTCATCGCAGAAGACGACAAGATCTCCCGCGACCTGCTCCGTTTGATCCTGGCCTCCGAACAGCGGCACACGCTCCTCGAAGCCTCGGACGGAGAGGAGGCACTGCGCATGCTCAGGGACCCGGCCTCGGGCCGCATCGACCTGTGCATCCTGGACATCATGATGCCCAGGATGGACGGACTCTCACTGGTGGAGCAGATGCGCCAGGTCGAGGCCCTCAAGTCCATGCGCGTCATCCTCTGCACCGCGTTGAGCGATCGCGCCAAGGTGCAGAGGGCCGTGCAACTCGGAGTCCTGCACTACATCGTCAAACCCTATGTCCGCAACCTGATCCTGGAGAAAACCCGCATGGTCGAATCCGAACTGGCCGCCGAAGAGTCGCTGGAGTCACAGAACGCGGTCTGCGAACGCCTGGGCATCGATTCCGAGACATGCAACCGCCTGTTTCGCGATTTCCTGGATGAACTGCGGCCCTGGGTGGCGTATGCGCGGACCTGCGACTACGCCCGGGACCACGAAGAGCTGGCGATCACTGTCAACGGCTTCCGGGGCACTGCGCTCACGCTTGGCGCCGCAGGCCTCGCGCGCGCCCTGGGCGATATCGAACCCTTCCTGTCCACACCGCCCGACGATAAGGCGCGCGAGGCAGTCTCCCTCGGATTCAATGCCATAGAAACCGAGGTGAAGATGATCCTCGGCCTCGCCAAGGAGCGCCTCAGACAGGAAGCCTGAATCGCTCCCTGCGAACCTTCCGCTGCATCGGCGGAAAACGTCGTTTTCCAGCATTGCAAGGCGGCGCCTTTCCGCCCCATCTGGACGGCTCGCTCATGTTCGAATCGCTCACAGAAAAGCTCTCCTCGGCCCTTCGCAATCTCCGCGGCGTAGGCAGGCTCACCGAGGAAAACATGGCGGAGGCCCTCAAGGAGGTCCGCGCCGCCCTGCTTTCCGCCGACGTTCATTTCAAGGTCGCCCGCGAGTTCGTCGAACGGGTCCAGCTGCAATGCGTCGGCCAGGACGTCCTCAAGGGCGTCACCCCCGGTCAGCAGATCGTGAAGATCATTCACGACGAGCTCGTGAAACTGCTCGGCGAAGGCTCCACCGACCTGTCCCCGGCCCGGCCGCTGAAGATCATGATGGTCGGCCTGCACGGCTCCGGAAAGACGACCTCCTCCGCGAAGCTCGGCCGCGTGCTCAAAAAGAAGGGGTACCGACCCCTGCTCGCCGCCTGCGACATCTACCGCCCCGCCGCCATCGACCAGCTCGAGATCCTCTCGAAACAGGAGGAACTCGGATTCTATTGCGACCGCGAAAGCCGCGACGTTCCCGCCATCGGCGTGGCCGCCCTCGAGAAGTCGAGAACCGACAACGCGGACTGCATCATCTTCGATACGGCCGGCCGCCTGCAGATCGACCAGGAGCTCGTCGAGGAGGTCAAACGCCTCCGCACCCGCGTCCAGCCCGACGAGGTCCTGCTCGTCGTCGACGGCGCCCTCGGCCAGGAGGCCGTGAATGTCGCGAAGACTTTCCACGAGGCACTGTCCCTGACCGGGCTCGTGCTCACCAAGCTCGATGGCGACGCCCGCGGTGGCGCGGCCCTGTCGATCAAGGGCATCACCGGAGTGCCAATCAAGTTCATCGGCACGGGTGAAAAGGTCGGCGACTTCGACACCTTCTACCCGGACCGCCTGGCCTCGCGCATCCTGGGCATGGGCGACGTGGTTTCGCTGGTCGAAAAGGCCCAGGAGGCCATTGACGAGAAGGAAGCCGAGCGCATGGCGGAGAAGCTCCGCAAGGCGGACTTCAATCTCGAGGACTTCCTCGACCAGATGCGTCAGATCAAGCGGCTCGGTTCAATGGAGAGCATCCTCGGCATGCTGCCCGGCATGAATGGCGTCAAACTCGACGGGGACGCCGAGAAATCGATGGCGCGCACCGAGGCGATCATCCTGTCGATGACCCGGCAGGAACGGCGCAAGCCGGAGATCCTCAACGGCAACCGGCGCCTTCGCATCGCCCAGGGTTCGGGCGTCAAGGTCGTCGAGGTCAATCAGCTCATCAAGCAGTTCCAGCAGATGCAGAAACTGATGAAGATGATGAAGGGCGGGAATATGAAGAAGCTCGCCCGTCAGATGGGCGGCATGCGCGGGGGCCGGCCGGGCGGATTCTGATTTCGAGCCCGGGCCGCAGTCCCCGCCAGGAACGCAGCCGGACGGCGGATACGTATTTATCGGCCTCGATTTCGGTTTCCCGGCTTTCAATCGTCGCCGGCGCCTTTCTACGGATGGACCCCGGTAACGCTCCCACTTCATCAAACGTTCCCGAGGCCAGGCGGCATCTCAGTGCGCCGGGACGGATCATGGCCGCGCTCGCTGCCGGCCTCCTGGCCGCACTCCTGACGCACCTGGCCGCGTCTGCCGGCGCACCCGCCGCGGCGGTCTCGGCAGCCCTGGTCGCCGCAGTGGTTGTCTTCGCCCTCGGACCCCGGCCATCGCGCGCGGAACGTCCCGCGGTGTCGTCGGATTATCTCGCCGTGTTCAACGGCCTCGCCGACCCAACGTTCATCATCGGCCCCGATCACCGCTTTCTCCACGTCAACGACGCCGCGTGCGCCGCGCTGGGCTACTCCCGAAAGGAGCTGCTTGCCCTCGCTCCCTCCGATATCAATCCGCCGTCGCAGGCGGCGGCAATCGCCGACCGGTATCGGGAACTGGAGCGCACCGGCCGATGCCACTTCGAGACCGTTCACGCTCGAAAGGACGGATCCACCATCCCGGTCGAGGTCCACTCGAGCCGACTGGTGCTCGGCGGGACCGCCGTGATCTGCAGCACCGCGCGGGATCTCACCCAGGCCAAACGCAGCGAAGCCGCCATTCGCGAATCGCGGCTGATCCTACGGAGCGTGCTCGACACCATCCCGATCCGGGTGTTCTGGAAGTCCCAGGACCTCCGCTACGCCGGCTGCAACCGGGCCTTCGCAAACGATCTTGGACTCGCAGATCCCGAACAGATTGTGGGACGCGAGACTTCCGAATTCCCTTTCCTCAACGCCGATGCCCGGCGCAAGGAAGACCTCGCAGTGCTCGCCACCGGGACCGCCCTCGCCGATTACGAGGGACAGCTAGCCACCCACGACGGCTCCACGCTCTCCGTGCGCGCCAGCAAGGTGCCGCTCCGTGACGCCGAGGGCCGGCTCATCGGCCTGCTTTGCACTTACCAGGACATCTCTGCCCAGAAGCGGGCCGACGAGACGATCCGGGAGACTGTCGGCCGGCTCGAAACCGTCCTGGCCAACCTGCACAGCGGACTGGTCGTCGTGAACGGGGCTGGCACGGTCGTCGGCGTCAACCGCCAGTTCTGCGATCTCTACAGCATCGGCCGGGACCCGGAGGAACTCGTGGGGATGACGTCGACGGAATTCGTCGAACTTCTACGCCCCTGCCTGCTCAATCCCGAGCGCCACCTCGGACGCATCGCCGAACTTGTGGCGGCCGGAAAACCGTATCACGACGAAGAATACCGGCTGCCCAACGGCCGCGTGGTGCTGCGCGATTTCATCCCGATCGCGGTGGACGGGATCCAGTCGGGCCGCATCTGGGCCCACCGGGACATCACCGAGCTGCGCAGCGCGGAGGATCACCGGCATCGCGAGGAACGGCGTCTGGCCGCCCTCATGCAGGTCCATGAGTCCTACGCGGGGACGGAGAAGGACCTGCTGCAGGTCGCCGTCGACGAGATGGCGAACCTGAGCGGGAGCCCCGTGGCCTACCTTCATTTCGTGAACCCGGACCAGGACACGCTCGATTTCGTGGCGTGGAGCACGGAAGCCCGGGCCTCGTGCACGGCAGCGGCGCCCTCCCACCAGCCACTTTCGAAAGCGGGCGTCTGGGCCGATTGCGTGCGCCTCAGGCGGGCCGTGATTCACAACGACTACCCGGCCACTGAAGGTCGCCAGGGGGTTCCGCAGGGGCATACCCCCCTCGCCCGCCACCTGAGCATTCCTGTGTTCGAACAGGACCGCATAGTCGCAGTCGCGGGGGTCGGAAACAAGGGCGAGCCCTACCTCGAGGAGGACGTCGAGGAACTCACGCTCTTCGTCGGTGGCGTGTGGAATCTCCTGCGCCGAAAACGCTCCGAGCAGCAGCTCATCGAGAAGGAGCATTTCATTCGCACCGTCACGGACGCGCTCCCCAGCCTCGTCTGCTACTGGGACAGGAACCTGCGCTGCACGTTTGCGAACGCGCGGTACGGGACCTGGTTCGGCCGGACGCCGGAGCAGATGACGAACATCCACATCCGCGAACTCCTGGGCGACGACCTCTTCCGGCAGAACGAGGGCTACATGCTCCGGGCCCTCAAGGGCGAGCCACAGTCCTTCGAACGCACCCTCGTGAAGAAGGACGGCGAAGTGGCGTACACGTGGGCGCACTACATCCCCGATATCGTCAACGACGAGGTCCGCGGCTTTTTCGTGCTCGTCGCCGACATCACCGAACTCAAGCGCGCCCAGTTCCAGCTCGAGCAGCTGAACGTCGAACTGAAGGAACGAACGGTCCAGGCCGAGACCGCCAATCGGGCCAAGAGCGAGTTTCTCGCGAACATGAGCCATGAGATCCGGACTCCCATGAATGCGATCATGGGCATGGCCTACCTGGCACTGGAGACTTCGCTCACCCCGCAGCAACGCGAATACCTGACGCAGATCCAGACCGCCTCCGGCAATCTCCTCAGGATCATCAACGACATCCTCGACCTCTCGAAGATCGAGGCCGAGCGGCTCGACCTCGAGACCACCGACGTCGACGTGCGGAGCGTGTTCAACCAGGTGTCCGCCCTGGTGGCCCCCGCCGCCGCGCAGAAAGGACTCGAGATGTCCTTCGACGTGCCCGACACGGTGCCCTCGCCGCTCGTCGGCGACCCGCTGCGCCTCAGCCAGGTGCTTCTCAACCTGGCGAACAATGCGATCAAGTTCACCGACACCGGCCGGGTCTCCGTGTCCGCGGGAGTGGAAGACCTGGACGGCGATTCCGTCGTGCTGCGATTCGTCATCGCAGACACCGGAATCGGCATCGACCCCGCGACACTCCCCCGCCTGTTCCAGGCCTTCACCCAGGCCGACACATCGACCACGCGTCGCTTCGGGGGTACGGGCCTTGGGCTCACCATCAGCCGGCGGCTCGTCGAGCTGATGGGCGGCACGATCACCGCCGAGAGCACGCCAGGCGCGGGCAGCACCTTCACGTTCACCGCGGTCCTGCGCAGGCCGCCCGTCGACCGGCCCGCCGTCGCGAGGCCACCCGCCTCCTCCCCGCGTACCCTGGGCTCCGCCCCTCTCGTGCTCGTCGTCGAGGATCACGCGATCAACCAGGTCGTCTCACGCGAGATGCTCTCCAAGCTGGGAGCGCGCGTCGAGATCGCCGCGTCAGGCGCCGAGGCCATCGAGAAGGCCCTCGCCCCGGAAGCCCGCCACGATCTCATCCTGATGGACCTGCAGATGCCCGACCTGGACGGCTACGAGGTCACCCGGCGTATCCGAAACAGGAACACCGCGGTGCCCATCGTGGCCGCCACCGCCCACGCGATGAATCACGAAATCAGCCTCTGCCATGCCGTGGGCATGAACGACCATATCGCGAAACCCTTCGGCCTCGCCGAACTGCGGGCCGTCCTCGAACGCTGGCTTCCCGCCTCCGCGGCCGCCGGGCTCCGGCCGTCCGTCTCGCACACTGCGGACCCGTTCCATGCCGCGCCGCCGGCACGAGAGCGCATCGCCCCGCTCGTCTCCACCCTCGGTCGCCTGCTGCACCGGCGAAGCCTGGAGTCCCGCAGCCTCGTCGACCAGCTCCGGACCCTCGACCCCGGCAATCCCCACATCCAGGCGGTCGCCGATTGCATCGGTCGCCTCGATTTCACCGCGGCCTCCGCCAGGCTCGCCCCGCTCGCGGTACAGCTTGGAATTCAGGCCCCCGACACGACCCGCCATGACCCGCCCCAAGCCGACCATCCTGCTCGCTGAGGACACCCCGGCCAACGTCGAGATCGTCTATCGGATCCTCGGCGCGGACCATGATGTGCTCGTGGCATCCAATGGACGCGATGCAGTGGACCTCGCCCTGGCCGAGAATCCCGACCTCGTGCTCATGGACGTGATGATGCCCGTGATGGATGGCTACGAGGCCTGCCGGCTCCTCAAGGCCGATCCCCGCACCGCCGAGATCCCGGTCATCTTCCTGACCGCCGTGGCGGCGGTCGATGCGGTCGTGAAGGGCTTCGACTCAGGCGGGGTCGACTACCTCGTCAAACCCTTCCATGCGCGCGAGCTTCTCGCCCGCACCCGGACCCATCTGGCCCTGCGCCAGACCCTGGCCGCGGAGCGTGCGCTGCGACGCGAACTCGAGGATGCGCTGGGGCAGGTCCGACAGTTGTCCGGACTCCTCCCCATTTGCGCCAGCTGCAAGAAGATCAGGGACGAGCGCGGCGAGTGGGACAACCTGGAGACGTATATCGCAAAACGATCCGAAGCCAGTTTCACCCACGGCATCTGCCCGGACTGCGCCCGGCGGCTCTACGGCATGGACCTCGACTCGCTGCGAGGATAGCCGGGGCAGGGAGCCTGGGGAGTCCCGATTTCGAGACGCGTCGGTCCCGGAGTCGCGACAACTTCGCGACCGTTGCGCGTCCCCCGATAAGGAAAACTCGGATACAAGCCCTTGCGCTCCCGCTGCATGAGAGGCGGAGTCCCCGCGGCGCACGGCCCCTGCTGAATCGTGCCCATGCACGCAGCCATCCCGCTCAAGTCGTCTCCCTCGAGCGCCCCCCGCGAGCCGGCGGGACCGGGCGCCTCCGAGGCCCTGCAGGCGCTCTACCGCACGCTGTTTCTCTGCACGTACACCCCCGAGGCAGTCCCTGCCGAAGCCCCGGAATTGCCGCCGGCCGACTCCGGCCCAGCGCCGCAACGCGGCGATTGAGACGCGCGCCGTTTTTTGTCGGATTCCCCTGCGCAACAGGCTACGGCTTCGCTCCGCCGCACCATGCACGAACGCCTGACCGCCCTGTTCCTCGAACGCTTCGGCGCCGCCCCCGCCGAGATCACCGACGTGCGCGCACACGGTTCCGATCGTAAGCTTTTTCGCCTGAAATCCGCGGAGGGCGCGACGGCTATCGGCGTCGAACATGACGACGCCGACGAGAACCGCGCCTTCGTCGCGTTTTCACGCCACTTCAAGGCGGCCGGCGCCCCGGTGCCCGAGATCTATGCCGCGGACCTCGGCGCGGGCTGCTATCTCGAGGAGGACCTCGGGGACACGACCCTCTTCGACCTGCTCCAGCGCGAGCGGGGCGATTCTCCCGCGGTGCCCCCGTCGGTCGCCGCGCTCTACGAGAAGGCAGTCGGGGCGCTCGCCCGCCTCCAGATCGAGGGCGTCCGCGGCCTGGACACCTCGCTATGCCACCCGCATTCAGCCTTCGACCGGCGGTCGATGTTGTGGGATCTCAACTACTTCAAGTACTATTTCCTGAAGCTCGCACGGGTGCCGTTCCATGAGCAGCGGCTCGAGAACGATTTCGACACGCTCTGCTCGTTCCTCACCAAGGCGCCTTCGGAATTCTTCCTCTTCCGGGACTTTCAGTCGCGGAACATCATGGTCCGCGACGGCGGCCCCTGGTTCATCGACTACCAGGGCGGACGCCTAGGTGCCCTGCCCTACGACGTCGCCTCGCTGCTCCTGGACGCCAAGGCGAACCTGCCCTTCGAATTTCGCGAGCACCTCAAGGAAGTCTACCTGTCCGCCGCATCCCAATTCGCCCCAATCGACCGCACCGAGTTCGCACGCTATTACCGCGGCTTCGCGCTGATCCGCATCCTTCAGGCGATGGGCGCCTACGGGTATCGCGGCTTCTATGAGCGGAAGACGCATTTTCTCCAGAGCGTGCCCTTCGCGCTGCGCAACCTGGAGCACCTGCTGGCCGAGGGGGAGTTGCCCGTGCGACTGCCCGAACTCTGGTCCGCCCTTCAGCGCATGGTCGGCTCCGCCTCCCTGCGGACGGTCGCGGCCCCGTCCGTCCCTCTCACCGTTCAGGTCGAAAGTTTTTCCTACCGGGGCGGCTATCCGGTGGACGCCTCGGGTCACGGCGGCGGTTTTGTCTTCGACTGCCGCGCGCTCCCGAATCCCGGCCGCGAGGTCCGCTTCGCCAGGCTCACGGGGCTCGATCGGGAAACGATCGACTGGCTTCAGGCCCACGCCGGCGTCGGACAGTTTCTCGCCCAGGTCCAGATGCTTCTCGAGCCCACCCTCACGACGTATCAGGAACGGCACTTCACCCACCTCTCGGTGGCCTTCGGCTGCACCGGCGGACAGCACCGCAGCGTCTATTGCGCCGAATCCATAGCCCGCTGGCTTCGCTCCCGCGCGGGCGTCACCGTGGAACTCCGCCACCGCGAACAGCCCAACTGGCCCGTCCGTCCCTGATCCAGGTAATTGAACGGAAGGAAACGAAGCGAACGAAGCGGGGCTTGGTGGGCTAGGACCAAGGGCAGGAA
This sequence comes from Opitutaceae bacterium, assembly GCA_027310745.1. GTDB lineage: Bacteria > Verrucomicrobiota > Verrucomicrobiia > Opitutales > Opitutaceae > MWDT01. Next base: position 97,308 of record DAIDAF010000003.1, read on the forward strand.
CGGGAGGGAAAGAGGAGTCCTGGGTCTCCATCACTGGCGCGGCTGTGGCAACGCTGAGAGCGTCCGCCTCTCAATCCTTCGTTCCCTTCGTTGCTTTCTGTTCAATTTTACTCCGTGGTCTCTGTCGCACCTTCTCCCCGGAATGAAAGCGATGATCTTCGCCGCCGGACGCGGCACCCGACTGCGGCCCCTGACCGACTCCCGGCCCAAGGCGCTCGTCGAGATCGACGGCGTCACGCTGCTTGAGCGCGTCGTGCGCCGCCTCGTCGCCGCCGGGGTCACCGAGGCGGTCATCAACCTCCACCACTTCGGCGAACAGATCCCTCCCTTTCTCGCAGCCCGCGACAACCTCGGGCTCACGCGCATCGTCTTCAGCGAAGAACCCGACCTGCTCGACACAGGGGGCGGGCTCAAAAAGGCAGCAGCCTTTTTCGACGACGGCCGGCCCTTCCTGGTTCACAACGCGGACGTCCTCAGCGACATCGACCTCGCCGGCCTGATGCGCACGCACGTCGCGTCCGGAGCCCTCGCCACGCTCGCCGCGATGCAGCGCCCCACCGCACGCCCGCTCTTCTTCGACGCATCAAATCGACTCGTCGGTCGCCGCTCCGCCACGGAAGGCGACGTCTTCGTGCGGCCTCCGAACGGCGCTGTGTCCGAATTGGGATTCTGCGGGATCCAGGCCATCGATCCCCGGATTTTCGACCACCTGACTGAGTCCGGAGCCTTTCCGATCGTGCGCGCCTATCTCCGCCTGGCGGCCCAAGGCTCCGATATCCGATGCGCCCGCGTGGACGGCGCCCGCTGGCGCGACTGCGGACGTCTCGAGGACCTCCGCGCCCTCTAGACGCCTCGGTACGCCCAGTCCGCGCCGTTTGGGCGACAAGTCACAACCTGCGACGCCCACGTCGCTGCGCGCCATTTGTCCCACCGCGCCAGACGCATGGCCCAGAATCCGCGCCAAGCTGACACACTTGGACCGTTCCGCAGAGAAGCCATTTCGGATAGCTCAAATATTTTATCACCTCTATTCCAACTACTTCCTACATTTTTTACAATCAGGGCACAAGCCCTGCTGAGAACAGGCTCAATTATGAGCCACATTCTCGGAATCGATCTCGGAACCACGAACTCCTGCATGGCCGTCATGGAAGGCGGCGAGCCCGTTGTCATCCCCAATGCCGAGGGCGCGCGCACGACGCCGTCAGTGGTGGCGTTCACGAAGAACGGCGAGCGGCTCGTCGGCCAGGCTGCCAAACGTCAGGCCGTCACGAATCCGAAGAACACGGTCTTTTCGGCAAAGCGCATGATCGGTCGCAAGTTCACCGAGGTCCGCGAGGAAGCAAAGAATTTCCCGTTCAAGGTCGTCGAGGGCAAGAACGGCGACGCCTACATCGAGGTCCAGGTTGGCGACAAGACCGAGCAGTTTGCTCCGCAGCAGGTTTCCGCGATGGTGCTCGGCAAGCTGAAGGCCGACGCCGAAGCTTACCTCGGGGAGAAAATCACCCAGGCCGTCATCACGGTCCCCGCCTATTTCAACGACTCCCAGCGCCAGGCCACCAAGGATGCCGGTCGCATCGCCGGCCTGGAGGTGCTGCGCATCATCAATGAGCCCACCGCGGCCTCCCTCGCCTACGGTCTCGACAAGAAGAAGGATGAGGAGATCGCCGTGTTCGACCTCGGCGGCGGCACCTTCGACGTGTCGGTGCTTGAGATCGGCGACGGTGTCTTCGAGGTGAAGGCCACCAACGGCGACACCCACCTTGGCGGCGATAACTGGGACGACACGATCATCACTTGGCTCGTCGACGGCTTCAAGGCAGAGCACGGCATCGACCTGCGCAAGGACCCGATGGCCCTGCAGCGCCTCAAGGAAGAGTCCGAGAAGGCAAAGATCGCCCTCTCCTCGGCCCAGAGCTACGACATCAATCTCCCCTTCATCACCGCCGACGCGTCCGGCCCGAAGCATCTGACCGTGACGCTCTCCCGCGCCAAGATGGAGCAGATCTGCGACAGCCTCTTCGAGCGCTGCCTGCAGCCCTTCAAGAACTGCCTGAAGGACGCCGCCCTTTCCACCTCCGAGATCGACGAGCTCGTGCTCGTCGGCGGCATGACCCGCATGCCCAAGGTCGTCGAGATCGCCCGCCAGCTCGCCGGCAAGCAGCCCCACCAGGGCGTCAATCCCGATGAAGTCGTCGCCGTCGGCGCGGCCATCCAGGGCGGCGTGCTCAAGGGCGAAGTCCGCGACGTCCTCCTGCTCGACGTCACCCCGCTCACCCTTGCGATCGAAACCTACGGCGGCGTCGCCACCGCGATGATTCCGCGCAACACGACGATCCCGACCAAGAAGTCCCAGACCTTCTCCACCGCGAGCGACAACCAGCCTGCCGTCGAAATCGTCGTCACCCAGGGTGAGCGTCCGATGTCCCGCGACAACAAGGTGCTCGGCACCTTCCGTCTCGAGGGCATCGCTCCCGCGCCCCGCGGCGTTCCCCAGATCGAAGTTACTTTCGACATCGACGCCAACGGCATCCTCCACGTGTCCGCCAAGGACATGGGCACGGGCAAGGAGCAGAAGATCACCATCCAGGGTTCCTCCGGCCTCTCCAAGGACGAGGTCGAGCGCATGACCAAGGAGGCGGAGAAACACGCCGCCGAGGACGAAAAGCGCAAGGAGTCCGTCGAGGTGAAGAACCAGCTGGATTCCATCGTCTACTCCTTCGAGAAGACGATCAAGGATGCCGGCGACAAGCCCCCCGCCGACAAGAAGGCCAAGGCCGAGTCCACGCTCGCCGACGCCAAGAAGGCGCTCGAGAGCAACGATCTCGACAAGATGAAGGCCGCCCTCGAGGAACTCCAGAAGGTCGGTTCCGAATTCTACGCCCAGGCCCAGCAGGCAGCAGGCGCCGCAGGTGGTGCCGCAGGTGCCGCCGCCTCCGACGAAGCCTCGCAGAAGGACGCCGCCAAGGGCGCCAAAAAGGCCTCCGGCAAGGACGGCGATGTCGTGGACGCCGACTTCGAAGTCGTCGACGACGACAAGAAGTCCTGAACCCAGCCTCCTTCCACTTTCGGACGCCGGTCAGCCGGCGTCCGTCCAACCGACGATCACACCAACATCGTTAACTCACCCACCTCTCAACCCAAACACACAACCCTATGGCTAAAATCAAGATCAAGCCCATCGGCGATCGCGTGCTCGTGAAGCACATCGAGGAAAAAGAACAAGTCCGCGGCGGTATCATCATCCCGGACTCCGCCAAGGAAAAGCCCCAGGAGGCTGAAGTGATCGCCCTCGGCACCGGCAAGAAGGACGAGGACGGCAAGGCCCAGGCCTTCGAAGTCAAGGTCGGCGACCGCGTGCTCATCAGCAAGTACGGCGGCACCGAAGTGAAGATCGACGAGGAAAAGTACACCCTCGTCCGCGAGGATGACATCCTCGGCGTGCTCGCCTGAGTCGCGACACGATAGGTCACTCAAACCAACACGTAACCGATAAATTCAAATCACAATGGCTGCTAAGCAACTTCTGTTCGACGAAGCCGCGCGCTCCAAGGTCCTCAAGGGCGTTGAGCTGCTCTCCCGTGCCGTCAAGGTCACCCTCGGTCCCAAAGGCCGCAATGTCGTCATCGACAAAAAATTCGGCTCCCCGACCGTCACCAAGGACGGCGTGACCGTCGCCAAGGAGGTCGAGCTTCCGGATCCGTACGAGAACATGGGCGCCCAGATGGTCAAGGAGGTCGCCTCCCGCACCTCCGACAACGCGGGCGACGGCACCACGACAGCCACCGTTCTCGCCGAGGCCATCTACAAGGAAGGCCTCCGCAACGTCGCCGCGGGCTCCAACCCGATCTTCCTGAAGCGCGGCATCGACAAGGCCGTTGAGGCCGCCGTCGCCGAGCTCGGCAAGATCTCCCGCAAGGTCAGCAACCGCGACGAAATCCGTCAGGTCGCCGCCGTGTCCGCCAACTGGGACTACGAGATCGCCGACAAGATCGCCGACGCCATGGACAAGGTTGGCAAGGACGGCACCATCACCGTCGAGGAAGCCAAGTCCATCGAGTCCACCCTCGACGTCGTCGAGGGCATGCAGTTCGACAAGGGCTATCTCTCCCCCTATTTCGTGACGAGCGCCGAGAGCATGGAAGCCGTCCTCGAGGACGCCTACGTCCTGATCCACGAGAAGAAGATCAGCGCGCTCAACGACCTGCTCCCGCTGCTGCAGACCGTCGCCAAGAGCGGCAAGCCCCTCCTCCTCATCGCTGAGGAAGTCGAGGGCGAGGCCCTCGCCGCGCTGGTCGTCAACAAGATCCGTGGCACCCTCAACGTCTGCGCCGTCAAGGCCCCTGGCTTCGGCGATCGCCGCAAGGCCATGCTCGAGGATATCGCCGTGCTCACCGGCGGCCGCTGCCTCACCGAGGACCTCGGCATCAAGCTCGAGAACGTCCAGATCGCCGATCTCGGCCGCTCGAAGCGCATCGTCGTCGACAAGGAAAACACCACGATCGTCGAGGGCGCCGGCAAGAGCTCCGACATCCAGGCGCGCGTGAAGCAGATCCGCCGCCAGATCGACGAGACCACCTCCGACTACGACCGTGAGAAGCTCCAGGAGCGCCTCGCGAAGCTCGCCGGCGGTGTCGCCGTCATCCATGTCGGTGCCGCCACCGAGACCGAGATGAAGGAGAAGAAGGCCCGCGTCGAGGACGCCCTCCACGCCACCCGCGCCGCGGTCGAGGAAGGCATCGTCCCCGGCGGCGGTGTCGCCCTCCTGCGCACGGTCAAGGCCATCGAGTCTCTCACCCTCGAGGGTGACGAGAAGATCGGCGCCAGCATCGTCCGTCGCGCCATCGAGGCCCCCCTCAAGCAGCTCTGTGCCAATGCCGGTGTCGACGGCGGTGTCGTCGTCGCCCGTGTCATCGAGAGCAAGAGCAATCAGGGCTACAACGTCGCCACGGGCGCGTTCGAGGACCTCGTGAAGGCCGGCGTGGTCGATCCGACCAAGGTCACCCGTACCGCCCTCCAGAACGCCTCGTCGGTCGCCGGCCTCCTGCTCACCACGGAGTGCATGATCACCGAGATCCCCGAGAAGAAGGAAGCCGCCCCCGCCATGCCGCAGGGTGGCATGGACTACTAAGCCCACGGCTTAGGCCATCCCTCTCAAAGGCTCATCATTTGCCAAGCCCCGCCCTCACCGGCGGGGCTTGTTTTTTGGAAGACGAGCGAGGAGCGAGAATTGGAGAATTTAGGAGCTAGGAGCTGGAAAGCAGAAGGTTGTATTTGAAGGACGGAGCCATTGTGGATGCAGGATGACGGCATGAGGTATTAGCGATGTCCTGACCCCTTCCCCGTTCCCTCCTAAATTCTAGCTCCTAAATTCTAGATTCCGGATTCCGGTTCCTCGCTTCCCGCTTTTCGATTCGTCTCCGACGCCGGCCGGCGTTTCCAGTGGTTCGCCAACACCGAGCCGGAAACGTTCATCCACGGGCTGAAGATCGCCGAGGCCAGGCCGACCGTGCCGAGTTTTCCCATCGCCCCCGCAAGCCCCGTCGCCATGCCGCCGTTCTGAAGCCCCACCTCGAAGGCCACCGCGCGCGCCGAATTCCGATCCAGCCCGCTCGCCCGGCTCAGCCAGTACCCGAAGAAATAGCCCGCGCCGTTGTGCAGCACCGCCGCAAGGAAGAGCAGCGCCCCAACCTGCAGAAGGTTGTCGCGCCCCGCCGCCGTCGTAACGGTAGTGAAATACACGATACCCGCCATCGAGGCCAGCGGCATGGTCCGCGAAATCCACCGCGCGCGCGACGACACCAGATGAAAGGCCACGCCAAACACCACGGCTCCCGCAATGAATCCCACGACGCTCAGCGCCAACAGTTCAGATCCGCCAGATCGCCCCGCAAGCCAGTTCCAGCCCCCCAGCGCCATGGCCGCAAGCCACGCCAGGCTGAGCGCCGTCACCGCCCACACGCGGCGCCGTCCCTTCGGTGATGCATGCCTGAGGTAGTCGTGCAGGAGCGCAGCCCCGATCGGAACGATCACGATTTTGACGATCTCCATCATCATGCCCACGACGTCCACGTGGACGAGCGTCCCGGCCAGCAGCTTCATCCACAAGGGCGTGAACAGCGGCGCCAGCATCGTCGTCACCGCCGTCACCGTCACCGACAGCGCCAGGTTCGCGCCCGCAAGGTAGGCCATCACGTTTGAGGCCAGTCCGCTCGAACACGAGCCGATCAAGATCACGCCCGCGGCGATCTCGGGAGGAAAATGAAAGAGTCGCGTCAGTCCAAAGCCGACCAGGGGCATCACCGAGAAATGGCAGAGGATTCCGACCAGCACGCCGCGCGGAGTCCGCACGATGCCGCCAAAATCGCGCAGGCTCATCTGCGTGCCCATGCCGAACATCACCAGCTGCACCACGATCAGGACGAGCCACTTGTTGCGCAGGTCGACACCGCCCAGGTGTAGGAAGGCGCCCGGATAAATCATCGAGGCGGTCACCGCCGCGACAATCCACAGCGTGAACTGATACCCCCGCCACGCGGGAACGACGCCCAGCCCGAACGCCAGGCCCACCGCCGCCACAACGGCCGCCGGCCGCCAGAGCGCAGAACCGACGCCCGCAAGGCCGACCAAAACCAGGACCAGCGCGATCAGCCCCGCGAGCAGCGACAGCTTCCTCAGCAGGGCCATCAAAGGATGCCCCTCAGATGTTCGATCGCCAGCGCGGGGCTCGCGAGAATCGGTACACGACGATCGGCTTCCGGGAGGGTCTCGACCACGCGCGCCATCGAAGCCTGCGCCAGCACGATCACGTCGACCTGCTGGGAAAGCTCGCGCAGCGCCGCAGCCACCGTCGCATCATGCTGCGCCGCATCTCCGCTCATCAGGGCGTCGAAGGCGCCCTCGCAAAGGCGCGCGGTCAGCGCGATCCGCTTGTCCGCCAGCACCGCCCTGCGGCGCACAAGGTCGGCGGTCGGCTCGAGCGTCGTCGCGAGCGTCGCAATAACGCCAATACGGATCCCAAGTTGGACCGCCCGGTCGGCCATCGGCTGGTCCACGCGAAGCACGGGCACGCCGACGAAGGGAGCCGCCGCATCGACTGCCGGTCCGATCGACGAACAGGTCACGAGCACCTGGTCGGCGCCGCCCGACTCCGCGGATTCCAGGTAGGCCGCGACTCGGCGCGCGATGTCCGCGGTCAGCGAGCCTCGCGTCCGGATGGCCCGGACGAGGCTGTCGTCGACGATATTGAAGGTGTCGACATTCGGCAGCTTCTCTTGGCAGAGCCGGGCAAAAACCGGGACGAGTGTCGCGGAGGTGTGAACGAGTGCGAGGGTCTTGCGTTTCATGAATATAAACTGGGTCACCGCGGTTGAACTAGCACGGCAGTGGTTAAAGGGCTTGTAATCGAAGTGAGGGCGAAATCTGCGCTCACCTGGGAGGTGAGAAGACAGGATATAGAACCTATGCTTGGCGGCCTTTCTCCGTGTTCTCTGCTTGTCCGCCGTAGCCTTGGCGAAGGCGGATGCCTCTGTGTTTCAAATTCGACTGGGCAATTTCGATTCGAGGGTTCCGCGGGCCACGGCCCCGAAATAGTCTGCCGCGCCTACCTGGCCGCCCTTGAGGTTGATCTCGCGGCCGTCGATTGGGGATCCCGCCCCGTGCGCCCGGCACAGCGGCGCACCTGGCGCCAGCGGTGCGATCATCTCCACGGCCTGCACTCCGAGCGCCCTCGCCGCATAACTCGAGGTGTCGCCTCCGGCGATCACGAGGCGCCTCGCCCCCGTCCGCGCCAGGAGTTCGCGCGCGAGTCGCCCGAGCATGGAGCCCAAGTCGTCCGCCGGCACGGCCACCGGGGCGGACTTTCCCCGGCTGGTGTAAACCACCGTGTGACGTCCCGAGGCCAGCGCTTCGCCCGCCTCCTTCAACGCCGAATCGAATCGCAGTCCGCCCGGATCCAGGGGCACTCCCGCAAAACCGTGGGCCAGCGCCCAGTCGATCTGACCGGCCGTCACCGGAGAACAACTACCGGACACGACGAGTAGGGGCTCGGCCGGCCCTGGTTGTTCCCATTCGCTCCGGCTGCGCACCCTGCCCTCCGACGCCCAGTGCGCACCGAGCGCCATTTCAACGCCGGACGAACCGACCGAGAAGACTGTCCTTCCGGACGTTGCCCCGGCATCGATCAGCGCCCCGATCCCGGCGAGTTGGCCCGCCTCGAGGACGTCGATCAGCACGACTTCCGCCCCGCCCTCCGAAAGCGCGTCAAATGCAGCGCGCGCCTCCCGAAACGGGAGGCCGACCTGGAGAATGTCGAGCAGGCCGATCCGCTTCGAGGTCTGGCACGCAAGGTGGAGCCGCAGGTCGCTCTCGTCCGCCGGTGTTACCGGGTGGCGGCTCATCGACGGGTGACGGTCGAGGCGATGGATCGTCCCTCCCGTGCCCACCCGAGCAAAGAGATTGCCGAACACGCAGTAGCGCCCGAGCGCCGGCGCACCGACGAGCAGGGGCACCGTGCGCGATTCAAAGACCTTCGCGCCCACCTCGATCGCCCGTCCGATGCTGCCCACGGTCGGCGATGAATCGAAGGTCGAGCACACCTTGTAGTGCACATGCGGCGCTCCAAGCGCGCGCAACGCGCCAAAGGCCGGACGCAGCTCCGCCTCCATCGCCTCCGGCGCCAACGAACGGGTAAGACCGGCGACTCCGACCGCGCGCAGCCCAGGAAACCGCGCGAGCAAATCCGGGGTCGGCAAGTCGATGAACAGCGCAGTGCGAATCCCCGCCCGGGTGAGAAACTCAAGCGCGTCGGTCGACCCCGTGAAGTCGTCGCCGTAATACGCGAGCAGGAGCTGGGTGTCTTCGATAGGCATGGATCAGGACGCCCGGCCGAACTTCGCCCGGGATTTCTCGAGCTCCGGATATTTCGCGGCCGCCTGCTCGAGCGTCAGTCCCTCGAGCGCGGCCTCCCACCATTTTTGAAGCGCGCGCACGCCAGCCGCCGGGCCGTCCGGATGCGCCTGGATGCCGCCACCCGCCATGTACAGCAGGTCAAGCGTCCGCGTACGGCGGTAGGTCTCAGGCGCCTGCCCGCCCCACTGGCCCGAGGACACCACGGGCAGTAGCGGCCGGCCAAGCGGTTCCGGGGCCAGACACGCGAAAATCGAACGCACCACCGAGTCGTCCGGCTCCCAGAATTTGTTCGCGATGCCGTTCACGTGGAGTTGGTCCACTCCCGCCAGACGCCAGAGCTTCTGGTAAGCGATGAACTCCATCCCGAGCATCGGATGTCGGTTCAACATGCCCCAGCCATTGCGGTGGCCGTGGATCGCGAGCGCGCCGAGATCGCACACCTTTTTCGCGCCGGCGAGGCCGACGCTGTTCAGGCTGATCATCGCGCAGGTGCCCCCGGACGCCACGACCTTCTCGTAATGGCGCAGCATCGCATCCAGTTCGTCGCTCACATTGAAGGCGTACATGACCTTCCTGCCGGTGCGGTCCGCGTGGGCGTTGATCACCGCCATGATCGCGTCGACGCGCGCATCGAAGGGCGAGTGCGGCGGGTTCGCCATCAGTTCGTCGTCCTTGATGAAATCGATTCCCCCCTCGACCAGCGTCCGCACCATTTCCGCCGTCTGGGCAGGCGACAATCCGATGCTCGGCTTGATGATCGTTCCGATCAGCGGCCGTCCGGTCACTCCCGTGAGCCTGCGCGTGCCGGCGACCCCAAACGCCGGACCGCGGAACTGCGCGGCAAACGACGGCGGCACGTCGAAATCCAGCAGCTTCAACCCCGAAAACTGCGCCAGTTCGTAGAGATTTCCCTGCAGCGTTGAAACCAGCGTCGGCAGGTTGTGCCCGAAATTCTCCACCGACCAGGAAACCGCGATCTCAGCGCGCCGATAAACGGCCGCCGCAGGTCGCCCGGTCGGAAGCGACGGTGTCGCCGCTGTCCCCAGTTCGGTCACCGACTCGACGCGCGCCGCAAAGCGCTGCTTCAATTCCGCAGTCTCGCCCGGCACCGCGACAAAGGTCCCCGAGGATTGCTCGCCGGCGAGTACTTCGGCGGCGCGGTCCACGGGCAGCGGGGTTTCGACAAGGTAGCGGGCGGTGACGCGATCCATTGAGATGGGGTGAGCCTGGCCGACTGGGCGGTCGGATTGGGTGTGATCGGGGATGGGATTGAAAGGCGGCCGCTAAGGGCAGCCACTGTCTCATCCTAGGCGATCTTTCCGGTAATTTCCTCCTCGCTGCCGAAGAGTTCTCACGGGATTCTAACCTGTGATACCGGGCTCCGGACTCCCCGATGGAAGCCGGGCCCGTTGCGATCACCGCAGCGCGGCGTGCAGGATCTCCACGGGATGCAGGGCGATCCGCCCCGTGGCGTCCTTGATCTGATGCCGGCAACTCGTGCCCGGCGCCGCGATCAGGATGTCGTCCGGCGCGGAACGCACCGCCGGCAGGAGCACGAGTTCACCGATCTGCTGCGAGATCGCGTAGTGCTCCGCTTCGTACCCGAACGAACCCGCCATGCCGCAGCACGCAGACGGAATCAACTGGACCCGGTGCCCCTTCGGGAGTTCGAGCAGCTTCACGGTGGGAACGAGCGACGAGAGGGCCTTCTGATGGCAGTGGCCGTGAAGCTTGATCGTGCGTTCGGCGGGTTGAAACGCCTCGCTCCGGATCCGGCCCGCGTCGGCTTCGCGGGCGAGGAACTCGTCAACCAGCATGGTCCGTCCCGCAAGCGCCCGGACTGCGGCCTTCAACTCAGGCGGCATCAGGTCGGGATACTCATCGCGAAAACCGAGGATCGCCGAGGGTTCGATCCCGATGAGTGGTGCGGCGTCCGTCACCACATCCTTCAGCAACTCGACGTTCCGGATCGCGAGTTTCCTGGCCTCGCGGACGAGTCCTTTCGAGAAATGGGCGCGGCCGCTCTCGACATGCCGAGGAATCACGACCTCGTAACCGAGGCGGTTGAGAAGCTCCACCGCCTTGATCCCGATCGGCGTATCGCTGTAGTTCGTGAACTCGTCGCAGAACAGGTGCACGCGTCCGTTCGGGTACTGGAGCGACGGCGGGTTCGCATGGCCCGCATGCCAGGCCGCCAGCGTCGTCGAATGCAGCCGAGGCAGACTGCGCTCGGGCGCGAACCCCGCAAACGTCTTCACGAGGCGCGACAGGCCCGGCGTCGAGACGATGCCATTGTAGAGCCAGGGCGCGAACGAGGCCAGCCGCATGCTTCGCGCGAATCCCGCCACGAGGCGCGAGCGGCGCGGCACGCCGTGGGCATCATGCTCATGCTGCATCCACTCCATCTTCAATCGGGCCACGTCCACGTTCGAGGGGCACTCCGATTTGCAGGCCTTGCAGGACAGGCACAGGTCCATGACTACACCGACTTCCTCACTGTCCCAGGGATTGGCGGGATCCCTCGGATGGGTGAGCACGTGGCGGAGGATGTTCGCCCGCGCCCGGGTGCTGTCCTTTTCGTCATGCGTCGCCATGTAACTCGGGCACATGGTTCCGCCCATCAGGTGCGACTTCCGGCACTCGCCCACGCCCGTGCATTTCTCCGTCGCCGCCAGGACGCCGTCGCTCGATGAAAAATCGAAGAATGTCTCGTACGCGGGATCAGCTTCGCCCGGGCGATGCCGAAGCGAGGTATCCATCGGGGGCGTGTCGATGATCTTGCCCGGATTGAGCAGGTTCGCGGGATCGAAGGTTTCCTTCACCCGCCGCATCATCGCATAACAGGCATCGCCGACCATGAATCGGATGAACTCACCGCGAAGCCGGCCGTCGCCGTGTTCGCCCGAGAGCGAACCCCGGTACTTTTTCACCAACGCCGCGATATCCGTGGCGACGTCGCGAAACAACTTCAGTCCCGCCGGCGACTTCAGGTTGAACAGCGGGCGAGTATGAAGTTCGCCCGCGCCGGCGTGGGCGTAGTAGATGCAGTCGAGGCCGTACTTGTCGCGGAGGAGCTGGTCGAACTCCGCGATGTAGGCCGGCAGATCAGCGACCGCCACTGCCGTGTCCTCCACGATTTCGCGCGGTTTGGCGGGTCCACGGACGTTGTTGACCAGCCCCTGTCCCGCCCGGCGCAACTCCCAGACCTTGCCGCAGTCGTCTCCCCACAACACCGGAAACGCGGTGCCAAGACCCGCCGCCTGCATCTCGCCCGCGATTCTCTCCAGTTCCCGCTCGATCTCGCTTCGCTCCTCGCGACGCACCTCCACCACGAGGATCGCCCCGGGATCGCCCTGGACAAAGAACCGGTTCTTGGCCTGCTCCAGGTTGGCTTTCGTGCATTCCAGGATATGCCGGTCGATCAGTTCACAGCCGAAGGGCCGGTGCGCCATGGCGATCAACGTGGCCTTCAGCGCCGAGGGCACGTCGGAAAAATGAGCGCACAGCAAGGCGCCCGGGGGCGGCAGCGGCTCGCAGTTGAGCTCGAACTCGACCCCGAGGAAGAGCGTGCCCTCCGACCCGGCGATCAGGCGGCAAAGGTTGAAGGGTTTGTCCGAAGCCGGATCGAACACCGCGCTGTCCATCAACAGGTCGAGCGCATAACCCGTGTTTCGACGGGTGACCTCGGGGCGGGGATAGTTTTTCCGAATCAGGTCCCGGTTGCCGGCATTGCCAAGAAGCTCCCGGACGAGTCGATAGATGCGCGTCTCGAGCGAATCCGGCGCGGCGCACTTCGCCTCGAATTCCGCGGGCGTGAGCGGACCGATGGTCGCCATCGACCCGTCGCTCAGGAACCCACGCGCCGAGACGAGGTGGTCACGGGTGCTGCCGTAGACGATCGAGTTCGAGCCGCAGGAGTTGTTGCCCACCATTCCCCCGATCATCGCGCGGTTTGCCGTCGAGGTCTCGGGTCCGAAGAGCAGGCCGTGGGGCTTCAGATGCAGATTGAGCTCGTTGCGAACCACCCCCGGCTGCACGCGAACCCGACGCCGGTCGGTATCCAGATCAAGGATTCGATTCAGGTGCTTTCCGAGATCGACCACGAGTCCGGAGCCCACCACCTGGCCCGCGAGCGACGTGCCCGCCCCGCGCGGGATCAGTCCGACGTGATGCCGGTTCGCAAAGTCGATGAGCGCCCGCACGTCGCTCTCAGAGCGCGGCAGCGCCACGGCAACGGGCAGTTCCTGGTACTCGGAGGCGTCGGTCGCGTAGAGCTTCCGCAGGGTCTCGTCGAAATGAAGTTCGCCCTCGAGGCCGGCGGCGAGTTCCTGAAGGGCCTGGATGGATACGACCGGGGTTTTGATTGCGTTGGACACGGCGAAGGCGGCGGATCATGCCGCGGCCCGCTCGGGCGTGGCGACGCGATTCTCGCTGGTCCGTCAAGGACTCCCGCCCTCTCCAGGGATCCACGAGACCGGTCCTCTCCGATGCAAACGGTTGACCTCTCCTGCGGGTCTGACCAACTGCTAGGGCCAAACCCATGCAGCGAATCCGCCCCTATTTTCGATACCTGAAGGCCGTTCGAGGCCCCCTGTTCGCGGCAATTTTCTACGGTGTGCTCTACGGCGTCTCGAGCGGCGCGAGCCTGCCGGCCCTGGCCAAGTACGTCTTCCCGGTCATCTTCGACCACCTCGTTCCGCAGAACATGGTGTACGAGGTCGTCCTCGCCATCCCGTTCGTCTTCGCTGTCCGCGCCTGGTCCTCCTACCGGAACAGCTACTTCACCCAGTTCGCCGGCCTGAAAATCCTCGAAACCCTGCGCATCGAGTATTTCAGCAAGCTACAGAGGCTTCCTCTGTCCTTTCTCCAGGACAAGTCCACCGGCGACCTGCTTTCCCGCGGCCTCACCGACACCGCCCAGCTCCAGTTCACGCTCACGATCTTCGCCAACGACGGCATCAAGCAGCCGCTCACCCTGATCAGCGCACTCGGCTACCTCGCCTGGCTCGCCTATTCCACCCATGGCGTGGGCATCGTGCTCGCCTGCTTTCTCATCCTCCCGCTGACGATCTTCCCCATACGCTACGTGGGACGAAAGGTCCTCAAGCGCGCCCAGCAAGTCCAGGCCCAGCTCGGCGATATCACCGGCTTCTTCTCGGAGAACCTGTCCGCCGCCCGGGAAGTGCGCGCCTTCGGACTCGAGGATCGCGAGATTACGCGTTTCTCCGGACAGACGAACTCACTGGTGCGCTTCCAGATGAAGATCGTGAAGTATGCGCAGGCGCTCACCCCCGCGATCGAACTCCTCTCCGCCTTCGGCATCTCAGTCACGCTCGCACTCGCCTACGGCACCGACATCGACCTCTCCACCTTCATGTCGATCGTGTTCGCACTCTACATGTGCTACGAACCGATCAAGAAGCTCGGCTTCATCAATAATGAGCTGAAGCGCGCAGTCGCCTGTATGGAGCGGCTCGAAGTCGTCCTCGACGCCCCCGTCACGATCCGCGATCCGGAGACACCGGCAAAAGTCGGACGCCTTGCAGGCCACGTCGCGTTTCAAAATGTGACCTTCGCCTACAAGCAGGGCGAACCTGTCCTTACCGACGTCTCCGCCCAAATTCCCGCCGGAACCGTCTGCGCTCTCGTCGGCCCCAGCGGCGCGGGCAAGTCCACCTTCGCGAACCTCGTCCCGCGCTTCTACGAAACCGTCGCCGGCCGCGTCACGATCGACGGCATCGACGTGCGCGACATGCGCCTCGCCGACCTGCGCCGCAACATCGCCCTCGTCTCCCAGGACCCGGTTCTCTTCAACGACACGATCTTCAACAATCTTCTGCTCGGCCGCCCCGAAGCAACCCGTGCGGAAGTGGAACAGGCCGCCCGCGACGCCTTCGCCCACGACTTCATCCTCGCCCAGCCCAAAGGCTACGACACTTTGGTCGGCGAGCGCGGCGCCTCGCTATCCGGGGGACAAAAACAGCGGGTCGCCCTTGCTCGCGCCTTTCTCCGCAACGCGCCTATCCTCATCCTCGACGAGGCCACCAGCGCCCTCGACACCGAGAGCGAAGCCGCGATCCAGGCCGCCCTCAAAAAGCTCGTTCAGGGCAAGACCGTCCTGATCATCGCCCACCGCTTCAGCACCATCCGGGACGCGTCGTTGATCCAGGTGTTCGACCAGGGCCGCATCGTTGGCACCGGCTCCCACGCCGAACTCTACGAGTCCTGCAATCTCTACAAGCGCCTCTACGACGGCCAGACCGCCCTGGGCTGAGACTGAAAAGAAGCGCAGAGCGTGAAGCGGCGGGATGAGAATGAATCCAGGATCGAACGGAACAGGATGCATGAAGGCTCCTGGATTCTAGCGCCTAATTTCTAGATTCTCGGTTTTTCTCCCCTCCGTTTTTCATGGCCAACCGCCTCTCGACTCTGGGATAATTCCACCGCGTGCCTGAGAAGGAATCCTATCACTTTTCCCGCCTCGCCGAGGAACTCATCGGCGACCTGCGCGGCCTGCCATTTCAGGAGCCCGCGCGCATGAAACGGCGCGCCACCAAGCCCATGGCGCCGCTGGTCGAGGAGCTGCTCGTCAAATACAACATCGGCGGCCACTCGCCCATCGACAGCGTGCGGGAAAAATGGACCGAGACCGTCGGTCACGCGAACGCCGCCTTTTCCCATCCGCTCGAAATCGATGGCCGCAGTCGCCTGATCGTCACGGTGTCCCACGCAGTCGTTCGCAGCGAGCTGCACCTCCACCGCTCCACGATCCTGCGCAAACTCAAGCTCGTTCCCGGCTGCGGCCACCTGAGCGAAATCGTGCTGCGCGCAGGTTGAGCCGCCCGTCGGGTTAACTCGGCCCGCACTCAATCCGCCTCAACCTCGAACTTGATCTTCTGGACCAGGACGCAGGACACCGGCTCACCGCGAATCTCGCCGGGACGATAGCTCCACCGCGTGATCGCGGCCTGCGCGGCTTTTCCAAACTGCTGGTCGGTTGCATGCAGGACTTCCGCCCGTTCCACCGTCCCCCGCGAAGTGACCACGAACGACACGAGTGCGTCGCCCTTCACTCCCGCCTTCCTCAGGGAATCGGGATACTTCGGCAACGGCTGCATCACCGGCTTGGGCTTCACGGTCAGCAGCCCCGGCGCCACGACATTGTCGTACACCATGTGATCCACCTTCACCGGATTGAGCGCCGGCTTCGGATCGCCTGGATGAAATTCTGCCGACGCGAAACAGATGAAGTCCTGCTCCCATTGATACGGCGCGATCTTCGCGGCATCCACCTGCGGACCGGAGTCGGTCGACGACGCCTGCGCTGTCTGCACCTGCGCGGCCGCCGAAACGCAGCCGACAATGGCCGAAAACAGGAAACCTGAACCAAGAATTCGGAGGATGTTCTTCATAAATCGTCGAAAGGATCGCACCAGAGACCGCCACAAAGTCGATCCGATCCCGCAATTTCTCATCCCACCTCCCAATACCCGCCCTCCGACCTCTGATCGCCCTCGGACGTCCGACTTATGACTTCCTACCTCCGACTGACTTCTGACCTCTGACTTCTGACCTCCGCCTCACGCGGCCATCGTCCCGTCCGTCTCAAGGCTCTTTCGCGCTCGCTTGGCAGCCAGGAACCAGCGCTTTTCGGTCCTGCGCCAGATCGTCCCCCCACGGCGGTAGGCGCGGATGATGTCCTCGAGCAACGCCGTCGCCTCGGGCTTCCGGCCGAGGGTCGCATAGCAGGCGGCGATGTAAAAACGCCGCTCCTCGCCCACTCCGCTGTCCGTCATGTTTTCGAGGATAGCGAGTGCGCCCGCCGCATCGCCCTTGGCCGCCAGGATCCGGGCGCGAAGCAGCTGCAGCGTCACCGCAGTCATGCGATCGGGTTTCGAATCGATCCCGGCCAGGAGCGCTTGAGCCTCGTCGACGTGGCCGGCCTCGATCTTGTACCAGGCAACTTCCGCCACCACCGCCGGATCCCCCTTGAACACCCCGCGAGCCGCTTCGGAGGCAACAGCGTCCGCCTCTTCCTTTTGCCCAACATGATGCAGTGCGCTCGCGAGCTTCAGCCTGCGTTCGACCGTCTCGCCCTCTTCGAGTTCGGCCCGCAGCCGCCGGACCTGCACCGCCGTCGGCACCCAGCCGGAAATCCTGACTCCCTGGCGCGCGGTCCCGCCCATGTTGGGCAGGATCTCGAACGCCACGTACGCCAGTCCGCCCAGCCACGGCGCGAAAAAGATGATCACCATCCACCAGAGCGGCCGCCCGGTGCGGTAAACATGAATACACAGTCCGATCTGCACGGCCAGCGTCAGCGGCCCCAGCAGCGCGAAATAGGTTTGGATCAGGTCGAGCATGCCTCCCTCCGCAAAAAGGACAGCTCCGAGGCCATGTCAATCAGCGCCTTTACACGGTCGATTCCAAACCCCGCGTGTTCGCCAATCGGGTTTAGGCGTCGAACCCGAACTCTTGTCGATACCGTTGCAGCGTCGGCCCGACGGGGTCCGTCGATTTCACATATTCAAGAAGGTAGTCCTGTCCTCCAAACTTCACTGCCAGCCACAGTTCGCAGGACTCGAGACCGGATGCTCCGTCCATAGCGCCCCCTTCACTGCCCGAGATTCCCGCATAATGTCGGATATGAAGCACCACGTCATCGAAGCGCGGCTTGAGTTGCGAAAGAGAGCACGAATACAAGCGCCATTCGATCGACATCGTCCTTTCGTATCGATCGAAGGTCACACTGCACGAGAGCCCCGCGATGATTATGGCAATGCTCGCAATGATCAGCGCTCCCGCCGCAAGGCCCTTTCCCACTGCGTGAGGCACCGCCTCGAAGTAGCTCACCAGCGCAAACGCGGCCGACGCGATTGCAAGTTTGGTCAAATAGCCGCGGTTCTGGGTCGAATACGTGACCTGGCCGTCTGATTCTCGCACCTCGGCGGGCTGGCGTCGCAAGGTATGTATCATTTGCCAGGGAGCTTCGTTAGTCCACCTTCGCCCCCGCCGCCATCAGCAACTCCCTGAGGATCGAACGGTGGCAGCGCGACTCGTCGGCACAGTAGCAGCCGATCGAAAAATCCGTGCTC
Source organism: Opitutaceae bacterium (assembly GCA_027310745.1). Taxonomy (GTDB): domain Bacteria; phylum Verrucomicrobiota; class Verrucomicrobiia; order Opitutales; family Opitutaceae; genus MWDT01. Next base: position 115,313 of record DAIDAF010000003.1, read on the forward strand.
TGTGAAAGCGCCGCCAGCAGTGCCACGTCGTGCTTGGCCGAGGGCTCCGCCATCTCAGCGCGAAATCGTTTCGCGAACACCGACCATTCGGCGGACGTCTCCGCGGCCAGCGCGATCTTCATCGTCTCAAGGCTCGGCGCCAGGTTCGGAAACCAGACGTCGTACCAGTCGTCGGCTGCAAACCGCTCCTTCGGCACTCCGCGCGGCGGGCGGCGGACCGTTCCGATCCTCAGGCCCTCACCTTCCCCACGCGGGGTTCCCAAACGCACGATTTTCACGCTCATTACGCTCCCTTCATCGCTGCAATCGTCCCGCGTACAGGGCGCTCAGTGGGTGTTCCAATCGCACTCATGCTCACACCTTATGCGCTTCGTCCACCTTCGCCAGCCTCCGCCGGTGTCCACCTGAAGCGAGGACTGAGTTACGGCGCACGAAGCCAACCCACGCGTCCTTTGCTTGCACATCGCGCCACCGCCCTTCGGATACGCTCGATTCGCTGCGCCCAGACCTCCGCAAGGCAAAAACCTTCGCCGCCCGAATGGTGACGCCCTTGCAGCGCGCACTGGCAAACACCAAAGGGAGGTCGGGAATTCATGGCTGGAGTCGGGAGGTGTTCGATCAGGTTCGCCGCCACGATCCAACACCACGGTCGCAGGCCGACAAATACATCGCCAACGAGGCTCGTGCCAAGGGACGGCGGATTCGAAGCGGGATGGCTATGGTTGTTGGTTTCAACGCGAGGGAAACGAGGTCGAGGCTGGCGATGACACGACGCAACTCAGTTGCGTCGTTGCGTTTTCGTAGAAGCCACGACGCCGGGTGGCCAGAAAATTCACCGCTCTGTATCGCAGTGGGACCGCCACGCCCGACTAGAAAACGTTAAATCGCACCGCTGGCGGTTCGAGGCGACGTCCGGCGAATCTCGCCCCGCGAGATTCGATTCGCGATGACGCCCCTTCTCGCCTCAACTGGCGGAATGAGCGTCTACGCGAAATTCGAGTCGGAACTCGCGGTGCGTCCCGACGACATCGACTTGTACCAGCACGTGCACAGCACGCGCTACCTTGACTACGTGCTCGCCGCGCGCTTCGAGCAGATGGAACGCTGCTATGGCATGGGCATGGCCGAGTTTTCCCGACGCGGACTCGGGTGGTTCATGGCAACCGCCCAGATTGCCTTCAAGCGCCCGCTCGGGCTCGGCGACCGCATGATCGTGCGAACCTGGATCGACAGCTTCACAAGCCACGGATGTCGCGTCCCCTTTCAGATCGAGCGCGCCGACAACCGGAAGCTCTGCTGCGACGGCGCCTGCGAGTACGTGCTCGTCACGCTCTCCGACGGCCGTCCGACGCCGCTTCCCACGGACGTCGTCGAAAAATACGGCATCACCGCCGCCCCCTAGGCCCGCGCCCGGTCGAGCACTCGGCGGAGTTCGTCGACCGTTCGGGCGAGCGCCCCCTGGTTGTCGTGCTGCCACGCACGCGCCGCTTCCGCCATGGCCGCGCGTTTGGAGGGGTCCGCCAGCAGCTCCCGGCTTGAAGTCGCCAGCTCGTCGGGCGTGCGCACGATCCAGGCCGCGCCCCGGCGCACCAAGTCACGGGCGATCTCCCTGAAATTGCTCATCTCCGGTCCGAACAGGATCGGTTTGCCCAACGCAGCCGCCTCCACGGGCGTCTGGCCCTCGTGATGCGGCGGCAGGCTCTTCCCCACAAACACCACGTCCGCGAGCTGCGTCAGCTTCCGGAGCTCCCCCGTTGTGTCGCCCACGGCCACGTCCACCTGTGCCGACGCGGGACCGTTCGAACGGAAATGGGAGCGAACCCCGAGCGTGTCTAGCGCTGCTCGGACCTCCGCCCGGCGCTCCGCGTGGCGCGGAACCAGGATCAACGCCGGCACCGATCCCGCCGCCCGACAGGCCTGCCAGGCGCGCACGACCGCCTCCTCCTCACCGGGCCAGGTGGACGAGCCCAGCAGCGTCGGTCCCTCCGCCAGTCCGAGTTCCCGACGCAGCGCCGCCTTCTCCTCGTCCGCCATCGGCGGAATCGTGATATCGAGCTTAAGATTTCCCGTCGTCCGCACCCGGTCGGCCGGAAACCCCAGGTCCCGCAGGCGCTCCGCATCCTGGTCGGATCCCGCCAGCCAGAGCGTGACCCCGCCAAAGAGGGAACGCATCAGGCCGGGAGCCCGTCGCATGCGCCGGTATCCCCGGTCCGACATGCGGGCATTGATGCAGACCACCGGCACGCCCCGCGATGACGCCTGGCGAATGTGCTCCGGCCATCGCTCGCCCTCGGCCAGGATGACCAGGTCCGGCCGCACGCGACGCCACGCACGAGCCGAAAAGGGCCACCCATCGACCGGGAAATATCCGATTGCGACACACCGCGCCGTATACCGATCGCGCGCCAGCCGGTATCCGGTGCTCGTCGTGGTCGTGAGGTACACTTCTGCGTCTGGCATCGACGAGAGCTGCTCGATCAGCGGTCCCACCGCGAGCACTTCGCCGACGCTCACCGCCTGCAGCCAGATCCGTTTCACGCCACTTCGCTTTGCCGGCATCGGCGGCACCGCGCCAAACCGCTGGCCAAAGTTCTCCCCGTAGCCGCCGCGACGCAGCATGCGCCGCAGGTAGTACGGCGACGCGACCAGCATCACTGGGAAGAAGAGGAGTCGATAAAGCCAGATCATGGAGGCCCGCGAAGCTCCTCAGAATCCAAGTCTGGACGCAAAACGAAATCACGCGGGAATGGCGACCGGCGCCCCAAACCGAAATATCGAATTCCGTGCGCCTTCAGGCTTTTCCACCTCGGGATTTCTCCCACACTGCGTCGCATGCACCCGCCCGCCGGCCCTCACGGGCCGCGTCAGTCCAAACGTAGTCCGTTGGCAGCCGTCCAGTCGCGCGTCCTCCACGTCGGCCGCGCCTGCGTCACATGCCTCCTGCTGGCGTCATCCTGGCTGTCCGGCGCACCTTCGCTGCGGGCCGCCGGGAGCGGTCCCTGGCCGGAGTTCCGGACCGACCTGCCCGCCGATCCCGCGCTCCACGCAGGACGGCTCGCAAACGGGCTGCGGTATTTCGTCTACCCCAACGCCGTCCCCAAGGACCATATCGTGATGCGACTCATCGTCGCCGCGGGATCCCGCAACGAACGGGAGGGCCAGTACGGCGTCGCCCATCTGGTGGAGCACATGGCGTTCCGCAGCGCAAGGGACGGCGACTCCAACACGCTGATGAGGCAGATGGAACGCCTTGGGGTCGGACTCGGCCCCGGAGTCACCGCGTATACCTATTACGACTCCACCCAGTACCTGCTCGATCTCCCGCGAAGCGACCCCGCCCACCTGCTCGCCGGTCTAAAACTGTTTCGCGCCTTCGCAGCCGACACGCGATTCGACCCGGCCGAGGTTGAGACGGAGAAGAGGGTCGTGCTCAGCGAATTGAACATGCGCATGGTGGAGGGAGACGATTCGTCCTACGCCTACGACCGCTTCCTCTGGCCCGAACTCGTCAACCTCCGGCGCGCCATCGGGGGCACCACGCTGTCCGTCTCCGGCCTGAACGGTGCGGACTGCGCGTCCTTCTACGCCACCTGGTACCGTCCCGACCGCATGGCGGTCATCATCGTGGGCCCGGTCGACCCCGGCGCGACGATCGACCTGCTCGGGAAGACGCTCGGCAACTTCGGGGCGAAGACCGCGGAAGCCCCTCCTATCCCTCCACCGACGAAATGGATTCCCCCAGCCTCCGCGCGCCCCCGGATCGAGACCATGCCCTCCAGCAAGATTCACCAGATCGGCCTCTGGCTCAGCCGAAGCTGGATCGAACCGCCCATCCCGCTCTCCCACGGTCGCGAATTGTGGGAAACGCACATCGGCCTTGCCCTCGCCATGTTTCAGCAGCGCATGAAGGAACTGAGCCTGCGCCCCGGCTACCGCCTGGGAGCCATTCAGGTGAGTACCTTAGACCCCTACCCGGCACTCGGGCTGCACGGCGTGATGGCTGGAATCTCCGGCGACGCGGCGACCTGGCAACAGACCCTCCGCACGCTCGTCATCGAACTGCGGCGGGCCGAAATGTACGGCTTTACCCCGCGCGAGTTTCAACTCGCACGCCAGTCGTATGCCAACGTCCTCAAGGAGGGAATCCGCTACTGGCCCTCGCGTGCATCCGACCAGATCGCCCAGTCGATCCTCCATACTCTGCAGAGCGGCCGGCCCATGCTGACCGCGCAGACCGCCTACGCGCATCTCAGCCCTCTGATCGACAAGGCAACCCTCCAAGCCTGCAACCGCGATTTCCGTGAGGCGTGGGCCAACGGACGCCTCCCCGATATCTTCATTCTGGCGCCGCCCTCCCTCGCCATGCGGCACCAGGCCATCCGCGACGTCCTGCACGACGCGATGGAGGCGCGTCTCTCCCCACCCAGGGACCCGAAACAGGTCGCCGCATTCGCATACGAATCATTCGGCAAACCCGGTACGCTGGCCCAGGAGCGTCACGTCGCCGATCTCGACGTGTGGCTCGATCGCTTCGCAAACGGCGTCCGTTTCAATTTCAAACACACGACCTTCGAATCGGACACCGTGCAGGCCTACATACGCGTCGGCACCGGCAAATTGAGCCTGCCCCGGGACAAACCCGGACTTTGGCTCGCAGCCCAGAGCGCGCTCCTCCCGGGCGGGCTGCGACGCCAGTCGGCCGAAACGCTCGCCGCAATCGCCGCCACGCATCTGATTTGGACAAATTTCTACGTGCTCGACGACGCGCTCCTGTTCCAGGTGCAGGCCAGCCGCGAGGACTTCCCGCTCGCCCTGAAAATAGCCACCGCCTACATCGAGGACCCCGCCCTTCCCGACTCCATCATGCCCTCGGTCCGGGTCGGTCTGAACTCCGTCTTCGACCAAATCAGCGGGTCGCCCTGGGGCAAACTCACCCGCGACCAGGAGCCCATTATCGCCGGCGGCGACACCCGTTTTGGCTTGGGCTCACGCACCGATGCGCTGGCCCGGTCGATGCCCGAGATCCGAGCCTGGTTGAGACCGCAACTCCAATCGGGTCCCATCGAGATGAGCATCGTCGGCGACATCACCTACGAGGACGCCCGCTCCCTCGTCGCCGACACGCTCGGCACCCTTCCGCAGCGGAACGAACGTCCGCCGGACGGCACCAACGGCATCCGCAAGTTTGCCCCTCCCGATTTCTATCCGCTCCAGGCCACCGGAATGCCCTACCAGGACGGCATCAGCTACGTTTGGATGATTCCGTGGGCGCGAACCATGCAGCAGGATCGTCGCCTCAGGCTCGTCGCCGCCGTCCTGGACCAACGGCTGCGCTCAAGGCTCAGGGAGGCCCTCGGCATGAGTTACGTCACGAGCGTCCAATACATCACGCACCCGGGCTTCGACGACTTCTCATACCTTACCTTTTACACCGGCGTAAACGCGGCGCAGCTGCAGTCCGTGATCAGTGTGCTCGAGGCCGACCTGCGCCTGCTCGCCTCCTCCGGCGTGACCGAAGACGAGTTTGAACGGGCCAAGAGTCCATGGGTCAGCTCCTACGACACGAACCTCACTCAAAACTCGTATTGGGGAGCCACTGTGCTCGCCGACGCCCAGCAGCGGCCCGGTAACATCGAAGCCGCACGAAACCGGACATTGGATACGCACAGTATCACACGGGCGGAGATCAACGCGCTCCTCGCCAGGATCCTCGACTCGGGCAGCACGCTGCGGTTCATAGTCCAGATGAGCGCACCCGCAGCCCCGCAGCCCGACGTCGCCTCGCGATGACGTTCGCCGGCGGCGGCTAACATTTTCCCGTTTCAGCCTTCGGTCGGCTTGCCGATTCCGTAGGCCCGGAAACCGATGCGGCGCAGGGCGGCAATGTCGACGATGTTTCGGCCGTCGAAGAACAGCGCAGGCTTCGCCATCGACTCGAAAATCCGGGCGTAGTCGAGTTTCTTGAACTCGTCCCACTCCGTCACAATCGCCACCACGTGCGCGCCCGCCGCCGCCTCGTAGGCGGTCTTCGCGACCGTCAGACGGGGATCGTGCTTTCCGGCGCCAAGCACGTCGGCCTCCACCGCCGATGCGGGCACGCGCGGATCGTAGACAACCACGTGCGCCTGCTCGGCCAGCAGGTCGCGGCAGATGCTGATCGCCGCCGTCTCGCGCGTGTCATTGGTGTCCTTCTTGAACGCAAAGCCCAGGATCGCGATGCGCTTGTCCGCAGCCGTGTTGTAGAGCGAACGGATGATCTGCGACGCGAAGCGGCGCTTCTGCCAGTCGTTCATCTTCACCACGCTTTCCCAATACGCGGCGACTTCGTTCAGGCCGAATTTTTCGCAGAGATAAACCAGGTTGAGGATGTCCTTCTGGAAACAGGAGCCGCCAAAACCCACCGAGGACTTGAGAAACTTCGGACCCACGCGCGAGTCGCGTCCGATCGCCCGCGCCACCTCGTCGACATCCGCGCCTGTCGCCTCGCACAGCGCGGAGATCGAGTTGATCGACGAGATGCGCTGCGCCAGGAAGGCGTTCGCCACGAGCTTGGAAAGTTCGGCCGACCACAGGTTGGTCGTGATGATTCGATCGCGGGGCACCCAGCGCCCGTAAACCGACGCGAGGGTCTCCACGGCCTTCTCACCCTCCGGCGTCCGCTCGCCGCCGATCAGCACGCGATCCGGATTGAACAGATCCTCGACCGCCGTGCCCTCCGCGAGAAACTCGGGATTCGAGAGCACCTGGAAGCGCCCTTCCTGACCGTTGGCGGCAAAGATGTCCTTGATCGTCTCAGAAGTCTTCACCGGGATCGTCGACTTCTCGACGATGATCTTCGGGCCGCCCGCGACGCGGCTGATCGTGCGCGCCACCGCCTCGATGTACCGCAGGTCGGCAGCCCGGCCTGCACCTACGCCATAGGTCTTGGTCGGCGTGTTTACGGCCACGAAAATGATGTCCGCATCGCGAATGCCGCCCTCGACGTCGGTCGTGAATTTGAGGTTCCGACCACGAGTTGCGCGCACCACCTCGTCCAAGCCCGGTTCATACACCGGCAAGGTATCCGAATTCCACTCCGCAATGCGCGCGGCGTTCATGTCCACGACCGTCACGTCGATATCGGGCGCCTTGAGCGCGATGACCGCCATGGTGGGACCGCCGACGAATCCGGCGCCGATGCAGCAGATTTTCATACGGCGCAGAATTCGGGTCCCCGCGTTTTGCGCAAGCCCAAGCTTACACAAGCCGCAGACCGGCAGCGATTCGTCTCACCGCCGCCGGTCGGATTCGCTCGTCTACACCCCGAGGGTGGCAACCAGGTGGTCGCAGGTCGCCGGGCTGCCCGCCACGTAGAAGATGCGCTTCATCCGGAGGTCGAAAACGCGCATGGGGAACTGTTCACCATTGAGAAACCGGGTTTCGCCGCCGCCCGCCCAGACGAGAGGCACCGCCGCGGCAATGTCCCACAACTTGACGTTGTGATCGACCACGCCGTCCAGGATGCCCGCAGCCACGTAGGCGAGATGGAGCGTGCTGCTGCCAAGCCCCCGGATCTTGTACGCCTCGATCAAGCGCTGCGCCTGCGGAGCGAGAGTGCGATCGTAGGGGCTGTGGAACCCCACCAACGCCTGCCCGCCCAGCGGAACAGTGCGAACCTGCGTCATGGCGTCGCCGTCCTTCACCCCAAACCCAGGCCCGCCCTCGATCAGGCGTCGGCGCGACAGGTCATACACGAACCCGTACACCGGCATCCCGCCCTCGAGCAGAGCAAGCGCGATCGCGCAGTGAGCCAGGCCCAGCGCGTAGTTGTTCGTGCCGTCGATCGGATCCAACACCCACGAGAAGCGCGAGGTCACCGGGATCGGAGCTCCGTCGTGCGCCAGCTCCTCGCTGAAGAATTGATCTTCCGGATACCGCCCCAGCACCTCAGCCATGATGGCCTCGGATATCGCGATATCCACCGGGGTCACCCGCGTGCCATCCGATTTCCATTGGCTGCGGGCCTTCCCAAATTCGGCGTGCAGCCGGTCCGTCTGGGCCATCACGGCCCGACGCCCGGCTTCGATCCTGCTGAGCATTGCTTGATCTGACATGGAACCGCACATCGAAACCATTTCGGCGCCATTGCCCACCCCGTTTTTGGAGTGTTTTTCCACCCCCGCCGCACCACGCACTTCGCCCTTGCCAGCCGGGGTCTCACTCCTACGGTTGGCGGTTTCCATGATCTCCTGGATTCAGATTACCTTCCAAAAGCACTTCCGCTCGATCTTCGCGATCCTTCTGGCTGTCACGATCATCTCCTTCATCATGACCATCGGTGCCACCCCTGGCATCGGCAATGGAGAGAGCCGCGTGGCGAGCAAGAAGTTCTACGATCTGAACCTCGCTTCGGCCGACGGTCAGCAGGAACTCATGGGCGATGCGGGCGTGAGCGCCCTCTTCCAGATCGGCTACGGCCTCGATAACGATCAGCTGCAGCCCTTTGCGCTCCAGCGTTACGCGAGCCTGTACATCGCCAACAAGCTCCACATTCCCGCCCCCACCAAGACCGAGCTGGCCGACTACATCAAAACTCTCCGCGTCTTCCAGAATCAGGACGGCGAGTTCGACCCGGTCACCTACAACCGCTTCCGCGACAGCCTCAAGGGCAACCCCCGCCTCTCCGAAGCCACCGTCTCCCGCGTGCTGTCCGACGACTACCGCGTCGACCAGATCCGCAAACTCATGGCCGGCCCCGGCTACGTGATGCCCTCCGACGTCGCCGAGCAGCTCACCCGCGCCGGCACCACCTGGTCCATCGACGTCGCCACGATCGACTACGCCAGCTTCAAGCCTTCGATCAACCCGACCGACGCCGAGATCGCCCGCTATTTCTCCGACAACGCCTTCCGCTACCAGATTCCGCCCCGCTTCAGCGGCTACAGCGTCGATTTCCCCGCCGCCAATTACCTGGACAAGGTCAAGATCACGACCGCCGACCTCAAGGCCTTCTACAACGAAAACCCCGCCCGCTTCACACCGCCCGCGGCCAAGCCCGGCTCGAAGGCGATCACGATCGGTTTCGACGCCGTCAAGGATCAGGTTGAAGCCGCCTTCCGCCAGGACCGCGCCCGCCTGCTCGCCCAGAACGCCGCTGCCGATCTGACCGTCTTCCTCTACGACAATAAGGCCACCGCCGCCGAAATCCCTGCCCTGCTCAAGCAGCGCGGCGACACGACGCACCCGCTGACGCCTTTCGCCCGCAACGAGGCATGCCCTGAATTCCCGGGCAATGTCGACGTCACGACCGAAGCCTTCCGCCTCGGGCCCGACCGGCTCTATTCCGATGCGCTCGCCACCAAGACCGGCGCAACGGTCATTTTCTGGGATAAGACGATTCCCTCCCGCCAGCCGCTCCTCGCGGAAGTGCGCGACAAGGTCGTCGCCGACTACGTCGAGAGCCAGCGCCACCGCGAATTCATCGACCTCGGCAACCGCATCAAGTCCGCCCTCCAGGCCCGGATCACGCAGGGCATGACCTTCGACGCCGCGGTCCACGCGCTCGCCCAGTCGGATGGCGTGAAGATCGAAGCCAAGACGATCCCGCCCTTCACCCTCAGCCAGCCCCCCCGCGACCTCGACTACTCAATCTTCGGCACCCTCCAGCAGCTCAACAAGGGCCAGGTGTCCAGCATGACCGTGGCCGGCGGGAAGGGCACGATCGTGTACGCGGCCGACAAGAAGCTCCCGGTCATCGCAACCAGCAACCCGATGTACGACAGCATCGACAGTCAGCTCGCGATGGTCGCCGCCAACGGCACTGCAGCCTCGGTCATGAACGAGCTCGTCGAGCGCCAGCTCGGCAACACCCCGATGCCCTGAGTTCAGGGGGTATTTTCCTTTCGACGGCCGGCTCCATTCGGACCGGCCGTCTTTTTTTGCCTTTCTTGCGCCGATGCTTCCCCTTAAGGCTCTGCACCGTTCCTTCACCAGCGCTTCGGCAGGGCGCACGCTTGGTCTTCACCCCGTCAGCGGCTGTATTTTTCCGTAACGGATTCCAGACCCGCGCGTCTCCCAACCGTCCGCGACGGGCCGCGTTCGAATGTTTGCGGGTTCCCTTTCTCGTAACTTTCTTCCGTCGCCCGTGTTAAATTTTCCGACCCTGCAACTCTTCACATGGCAAAGACCCTGAACCTCCTGCTCGCCGCGAGCACCCTGTTTACCCTTCCCTTCGCCGTCCAGGCCGAGGAGCCGACGCCGGCCCAACCTCAAGCCCAGGAAGCTCCGCTCACGCTCGAAGAGTGCGTCGCACGGGCCCTCCAGAAAAATTTCGATATCAAGATTCAGGGCTACAACACCCAGATCGCGAACGAAAACCTGACGATCGCCAAGGCCGACTACGTTCCCGTATTCACCGCCAACGCACAGAAGGGGAAAACCAGCTACTACGGGGTCAACAGCAGCTCGAGCTCGACGACCGAGAGCATCGGCTTCTCACAGAAGATCTCGACCGGCGCCATCGTGTCGCTGGCCACCGGACTTGCCTATCAGCATTCCCAAAGCCAGCTGCTCACCCCCGGATCGCTCAATCCCGCCTATGTCGGCAATGTCACGTTGAATCTCACCCAGCCACTCCTCTCGGGTGCTGGAACCACCGCCAATCTGGCCGCGATCCGCCGAGCAAAGCTCGGCGTCGGCATCGCCTCCCTCGCCTACAAGGGCAGCGTCCTCCAGGTCATCGATAACGTGGAGAACGCCTACTACAACCTGTGCTTCAACTTCGACCAGCTCGGCGTGAAGAAACACAGCCTCGAGCTCGCGCAAGCCCTCTACAATGAGGCCGTCTCCCGTCGGCAGGTCGGCGTCGCGACCGATCTCGATGTCCTCCAAGCCAAGGTCGGCGTCGAGCAGGCGCGCCAGGGAGTCATCCTCGCGATGCAGTCGCTCCAGGACAGTCAGGACAGTCTCTTCAATCTCATCGGGCAGTTCGAATTCACCGACGTGCTCCGGCCCGTGCGCTTCCCAACCGTCTCGATCGACGTACCGACTTTCGACGCAGCCTACAAGCTCGCGCAGGAGAACCAGCCCAACCTGCTCGCCTCCCAGATGACGGTGAAGCAGTACGCAATCGACGCCTCCACCGCCCGGAATGCCCGCCTGCCGTCCCTCGATCTCGGAGCCAGTCTGGGCTACAACACCCGCGAATCCACGGCCTCCCGCGCCTATAACGAAATCGGCAGCAACGGCGGCTATGATTGGCAGGTCGGGCTCACCTTTTCGATGCCCTGGGGACTCAAGGCCGAGAACGCCCGCTACCGCTCCGCTCTCCATACGCTCGACCAATCCCGCACCCAGCTCCTGCAGCTGGAACAGAACCTCATGCTTCAGGTTCGCTCCGCCGTTCGCGCCGTGCGGGCCAACCTCGACAGCGTGAAGGTCGCCGCGACCGCCACCCAGCTCAGCGAGCAGCAGTACGAACTCGAGCGCGCACGCTTCGCAGCGGGCTTGTCCACCGCACAACTCGTGCTTCAATCCCAGGACAATCTCGAGCAGACCCGCATGAGCGAGCTCCAGGCCAAGGTCACGCTTCGCATCGCGGTAGCCGCCCTTCAGCAGCTCGAAGGCACCTCGCTCGAACACTTCAAGGTCGAGCTCTCCAGGTAGGGCTCGCCTGAGTTGGTTCCCGCGCTTGCGCCGGCACCCGGTTCCCGCATGCTGGGAGTCGAGCGATGCGCCCACCCAGCCAATATCCGTCCGAGTGCCGCTTGAACGCCCGCTCGTGCTCCGGCACCCGCGCGTTCACCTTGGTCGAAATCGGCGTCGTCGTCCTGATCATCAGTCTCGTCGCCGCCATCGCCGTTCCGCAGATCAAGTCCGCCGTCATCACCGCGCGCAGCGAGGCCGTCATCAACGACCTTCGCGTCTTCTCCCAGGCCTTCCAGCACTACCTCCAGGACAACGGCGACTGGCCCTCGACCCCGAGCGCCGCCGGCGCCGTTCCCACAGGCATGGCGGACTACCTGCGTGAATCCGCCTGGACCCGCAAGACGCCCATCGGCGGCTATTATGTCTGGGACACCAATGTCGAACAGGCCGGCCAGCACGTGCGCGCCGCCATCGGGATCACGTCCACCGGCGACAGCGCTGTGAGCGCAGACCGGATACAGCTCTCGGACATCGACCGTCGCTTTGACGACGGCAACCTTGCAACCGGATCCTTCCGGCTGGGGTTCTACAACGAGCCTGTGTACGTCATCGAATACTGACCCCATGTTCAAGGTCACCACGACCAACTTGTCCGAAGATCTTTCCGCGGCACATCGCGACCACGGCTCGCGGGAGATCGGGCTCGTGTCGGGAAATCGCCTGCATGAGATCCTGAATGCCTTCAGCCGGATCGATCCTGTGCAGAACCACGAGACGGCCCCGCAGATCGCAATCACCACCGACGCGGGGCGATTCATGGTGCGCACCAGCGAGACCAGGCTGTTCCTCTACGACCTCGACAATGCCTCCGCCGGGGCCTCCGAGCATACGGCCGACGAGATTGTCACGCTGCTCGGCCCCACGGTCGCCGCACTCGGGCTCGGCGAGGACCAGCAACCGCCTGCGCGTCGCATCCGCCGAATCCAGCCCTGGATCGCCCTCGCCATGCTCGTCGTCGGTCTGGCGCTGAATGGATACACGCTCTACTCGGCGTTCTACATCGACAACGTCAACATCCCGCCGCCCCTCGCGCCGATCGCCGACAAGACCGAGTTCGCACGCATTCGAAACACTCTGGTCGGGACGTTCACGACCGGCTCCCGGCCCGGGGACCGCGGAATCGTGATCCGTGCGGACGGCACCGCCAGCCTCGTCCTTTATGGTCCACAGGGGGCCGTGTCATCACAGATTCCCTGCACCTACACGCTCGGCCGTCGGGACAAGAAGCTATACATCACTCTCAGTCCGAGGGGGCTGATCGAGGTCTCGAATCCGGATCTGCTGACTCTGTTCGGCGACACCTACAATCGGGCCAGGTAATGCCGCAGCGGCAGGTTCAGGCCGCCAAGGCTGCCAGTTTTGTGCGAAGGATCGCACGCGCCCGATAGAGTCGGGTTTCCACGGCTTTAGCCGTCGTTCCCAGGACTTCCGCCGCTTCCGCCTGGCTAAGCGCCTCGTATTCGCAGAGCACCACGACCTCGCGGAGGCGCAACGGCAGCGCGGCAACCGCGTCGCGCACGATCAGCGCGCGCTCCCGCCCTTCGACAACCGACGCGCCCGCTGCAGGGTCCGCGATTTCGACCGGCGCCGGCCGATCTTCATCGGGCGACCAGCTATCGATAGCGATCGATGGGCGTCTCCGCCACCAGCGCAGGCGGTTGCGCGCCAGGTTCGCCGCGATGGCATACAGCCAGGCCGAGAATCGGGCCCCATCGCGATAACGATCCCGGTGCGAATAGATTCGCACGAACGCCTCCTGCGCCAGGTCCTCGGCCTCGGCCTGATTCTGAAGCACGCGGGCAAGGTAGCGTTTCACCCGAATCTCCCAGCGCACCATCAGTTCGTTGAACGCAGCGGCGTCCGCAGTCGCGCGCACGCGCGACATCAACACCTCGTCGGCCGGAGCGACTGCGTTGTCGTCGCTCACGGATCGAGTCGCAGATTCGGCGCGCCTTCGTGGCGGAAGGCGTCGACTTTCGGGAGGAGCATCGCCAGATAACGCCGGCCCTCGGCCGGCGGCATCAGCGCCGCCACTTTTCGGAGATGGCCGCGGATCGCATCGCGGCACTCCGCCTCGCGTTGCGCCACTTCAGTGCGGGCAGTCGTCAACCGAGCCACCGGGATGTTCGATTCGGACTCGAGGGCCATCAGCGCCTCCTTTGCCTCCATGATCCGGTGGCAGTGCACGCTGCATTCCTTTGCGTAGTCGGCCTGCAGCTTCTCGATCGCCGCCATCTGTGCGTCGTTCAGGTGAAACTCCCGGCGCAGCCAATGCTCGGCATCCCCCGCACGAGCGGCAGCCCGCAGGTCCGGGTCGCAGCACCGTCGATACGCGTAGGTCCAAGCCGCCGCACCGGCGGCCACGATCAAAACCACGCTGAGCAGGAAATTCCTCATCGCTTCATCAACTGGTCCGCCTGGTAACGCGCATCGATCGACGCGAGATAGTCCCAGGCGAGCCTGTCGCGGTCGCGTTTCACCTGCTGCTGGGCATAGACCCGGCCAAACCAACCACCCGCAACCAGTGCCAGGCCCAGGGCAAGCGCGACCGATGCCGCGTTGCGTCGCACGTAGACAAGCCACGTCTCCGAGTCCACCGCACGGTCGATCCTCCGCCAGACTCGGGAGCGAAAACCCGGGTCCGCTTCCGGTTCCAAGCGCCACTCGGCGAGCGCCTGCCGGACTTTGTGTTCTTCGTTGTTCATGGGATTTGCACAGTGTGTACCCGCGACCCTCAAAAATCCCTCAAAAAAAACGTTTCGCCAAAATCGAGGGAATCGTCCGGCCCGCGTGTACTCCCGAGTGGCGGTGCGCCGCATCCAATCGAGCGCCCACAACAGCGATTCAAACGAAATGCACTCCACGCCAGATGCCGCGTCCTCCCTTCACAGAATCTCCCGTGCCGTTGGCGCGGGCGCGCCTCTTGGCATCGCAAGCCTCCTCCTCCTTTTGACAGGCTGCGCCCTGACACCGTCGCCGGCCGAACGCGCGCAATCGCGTGGCGTCACCGCGGTGGGAGACGCCATTCGCTCGTCTTCGGACGTCGAGCCCGTCCATCCGCCAGGTCCCGGCTCGAGCCCGGAAGTCTATCTTCGGTTCGCCCTGCTCCATCGTCCGGAAGTCGCCGCCGCCTACGACCAGTGGCGAGCTTCCGTGTACGCAATCGCTCCCGAAAGGGCCCTCCCCAATCCCAAGATCACGTTTCAGGCTGACATTACGGATACGCTGAAATCGCTCATGCCCGGATTCATGGTGGACCTACTCGGCCCGAAAAAGCGGATCGTCATGACTCGCGAGGCCGTCGCACGCAGCGAAGTCGCCCATAGGATGTACCTCGCCACGCTCGTGAGCGTGACCGACAGTCTCAGGCGCTCGTGGACCGACCTGGTCGCCATCGATCGTTCGATCGCCCTTCGCAACCAGATGACTGGACTGATGCAGCGCCTCACCGCCGCCACCCAGGCGTCGTACGAGACCGGTCGCGGGGCAATGACCCTCGAACCCCAGACCGACAGCATCGACGCGAGCCGCAAACTTGCTCTCGAAATCGCGAACCTTCGCGACCAGCAGGCTGCGGCCCGCTCACGTTTCAAGGCGGCGCTCGGCCTCGCCCCCGGAGCCCCCGATCCGGCCTGGCCCTCGACCTCATTCACCGGGGCCGCGCTCCCGGACGACGCGACCCTGTGGACGCGCATCCTCGCGGAAAATCCCGAACTCGCCACCCTGCGCTCCGCGGTCGACATGGCCGACGCGTCCATCGGCGTCGCCGCCGTCGCAGGCACGCCCGATTTCAGCGCCGGACTGATGGCCGACCTGAAGATGAATCCCCTCCTGTACCGGCCAACCGCTTCGCTCAGCCTTCCGATTTGGCGCGAACGGATTCACGCCATCCTGGAGGCGGCGAAGTCACGCCACAGCGCCGCAGTCGAGACCCTCGACGCGCGCCAGCTTTCGCTTGCCGCCGACCTCGCCGGCAGCCTGGCCCGCCTGCGTTCAGCCTCGCGAACCATTCGCTACCTCGACGCCTCCGCATTTCCAAAGATCGACCGCGATCTCGCCTCCGGCGAGGCCGCCTACGGCACTGGAGCAGGCGGAATCGACCGTCTGATCCAGCTGCGTCTCATGCGTCTCGAACTCGCCACGCAGCGCGTCGAAGCCGAGCGCCAGCGCGATCTCGCCTTTGCCGATGTCGTGAGCCTCGCAGCCGGCGACCTCGGCACGGCCCCTGCCCTGACTCCGCGAGTCTCTCCTCATTCTTCCCAGTCATGAAACCCTACGCCACCTGGACGTCCGTTCTGTCAGCACTAGTCCGCCCCTTCAGGGCCGGACTCTCCTCGGCGCTTTGGCTTGGGTTGATGTTCGCTCTCTTGGTTCCAACCCGCCTTCTCGCAGAGAAGCAGCTCTACACCTGCGGCATGCACCCGCAGATCGTCCGCGATGAACCAGGAAACTGTCCGATCTGTTCGATGAAGCTCCAGCCGATGCGCATGGCTCAGGCCGAGCCCAGGAGCCTCGACGCCCCGGAGGCGCCCAGGAAAATCAAGTTCTACAAGTCCACGATGCTCCCGGGAGAGATCAGCAAGAAGCCGGGCAAGGACTCGATGGGCATGGAAATGGTACCGGTCTACGAAGACGCTGCCCAGGGCGCCAACCCTCTTCCCGCCGACGCCATCACGGTCGATCCGCAGACCATCCAGGAGATGAATTTCAAGACCAGCCTCGTGGAGCGCGGGCCTGCGATTCGCACGCTGCGCACCGTGGGCATCGTGGCTTACGACGAACGGGGACTGAGCGTGGTCACGACGCGCTTCGATGGCTGGATCGACAAACTCGACGTCGACGCAACCTGGACCAGCGTCAAGGCAGGCCAGACGTTCTTCGAGATCTACTCGCCCGAGCTTTACAACGCCGAACTCAACTACCTCGTCGCCCTCAGGGCCGAGCCGGACGCCTCCGGTCCACTCACGCACGCGGCCCTGCAGCGTCTCCGACTGCTCGACGTCTCGGAGGCCTTCATCGCCGAGATCGCACGAACCGGCCAGGCCCGCAGGGACTATCCGTTTCCGGCACCGGCAACCGGAGTCGTGACCCTGAAGAACATCGTCGTGGGTCAGATGGTCCGCGCCGGTGAACCTCTCTTCCATGTGGCGGATCTTTCCAGGGTCTGGGTGAACGCTCAGCTCTACGAACGGGACCTCATGGGCGTCGCCCAGGGCCAGGCCGTCTCGGTGCGCATGACCTACGGCATGAACACCGAGCACCCGGGTACGATCGAGCAGATCCTGCCCCAGGTGGAAAACGACACCCGCAGCGCAATCGCCCGCATTGTCCTTACCAATCCGCGCGGAATGCTCCGCCCGGGCATGTTTGCGGAGGTCCGGATCCCAGTGCATCTCGCGACCAGCGCCCTGCTCGTTCCCAATTCCGCCGTGGTTCGCAGCGGCGAGGAGAACGTCGCCTTTGTCGCGCTCCCCGGCGGCGTCTTCGAGCCCCGCAAAGTTGTGCTCGGCGGCGAGGTTGACGGCGGACGCGACATCGTGCTGAGCGGGCTCAAGGCCGGCGAACGCGTGGTGACCTCCGGCGAGTTCATGCTCGATTCGGAAAGCCAGCTCCAGGAAGCGATCCAGAAGATGCTCAAGCCAACGCCTGAAACGGCCGTGCCCTCGGTCCCGGCAAAACCCTGAGCCACGACCGCCATGCTCAAGTCCATCATCGATTTCTCCCTCCGCAACAAGGTGGCCGTCTTGGTCGCCACGCTCGCCATCGCGCTCGGCGGCGTGTACGCGATGCGGAACATCCCGCTCGACGCGATCCCGGACCTCTCGGACACCCAGGTCATCATCTACACGGAGTGGCCCGGCCAGGCGCCGCAGCTGATCCAGGACCAGGTCACCTACCCGATCACGGCGAAGATGCTGTCGGTTCCCGACGCCAAGGTCGTGCGCGGGTATTCGTTCTACGGATTCTCGTTCGTGTATGTGATCTTCAAGGACGGCACCGACCCCTACTGGGCCCGCAGCCGGGTGCTCGAGTACCTCAACGGGCTCCAGGGCAGCCTGCCCGCCGGGGTGGCGCCACACCTCGGCCCCGACGCCACCGGCGTGGGCTGGGCGTTCATGTATTCGCTCAACTCGAAGAAACACGACCTCGCCGACCTTCGGTCCATGCAGGATTGGTACCTGCGATACCAGCTCTCGAGCGTCGAGGGCGTGTCGGAAGTCGCCTCCGTGGGCGGCTTCGTGAAGCAGTACCAGATCACGGTCGATCCGGTGAAGCTCCGCGCCTACAACCTATCCCTCGAGGACATCGCCAGGGCCGTGCGCCGAAGCAACGGTGAGATAGGGGGACGGTCGGTCGAGATGGCGGAGAAGGAATTCATGGTCCGCGTCCGCGGCTACCTCCGGGGCGTCGGCGACATCCGCAAGATCGTCGTGGGTCTGGGCCCCGACGGCTCACCCGTGCAGCTCCATCAGGTGGCCCACGTCCAGGTCGGCCCCGACATGCGGCGCGGCATCGCCGACTATGACGGCCGGGGCGAAACGGTCGGCGGCATTGTCGTCGTCCGCTACGGCGCCGATGTCCGCACCGTGATCAACGCCGTGAAACAGCGGCTCAACGAGGCGATGAAAAGCCTCCCCCCCGATGTCCATTATTCGGTCGTGTACGACCGCACCGAGCTCATCAACCGCGCCGTCGACACGCTCTCGCACAAGTTGATCGAGGAAAGCATCGTCGTCGCCCTCGTCTGCGCCGCCTTCCTGCTCCACCTGCGCAGCGCCCTCGTCGCAATCGTGGTCCTGCCCGTCGCCGTGCTCGCCGCCTTCGCGATCATGTACAGCCAGGGGCTCAGCGCGAACATCATGTCGCTCGGCGGCATCGCCATCGCCATTGGCGCGATGGTCGACGCCGTGATCATCATGATCGAAAACGCCCACAAGCATCTCGAACACGACGGTGGCACGAAGCCCCACTGGGAAATCATCCGGGATGCCGCCGTCGAGGTCGGACCGACGCTCTTCTACTCGCTTCTCGTCATCACAGTGTCGTTCCTCCCCGTATTCACGCTGCAGGAACAGGAGGGCCGTCTCTTCAAGCCTCTCGCCTTCACGAAGACCTATTCCATGGGCGCCGCGGCTCTGCTCTCGATCACGCTCGCCCCGATCCTGATGGGTTTCTTCATCCGCGGGAAAATCCCCCCCGAGGAACGCAACCCGATCAACCGCCTCCTGGTCTGGCTCTACCATCCGCTGATCGACTGGGTCATCCGCTGGCGCCATTGGGTGATCGCGGTCTCCGCCATCCTCGTGATCTGGGTCTTCTTCCCCTGGAACGCCCTGGTCGTCCGCCACCTGCCCGAAGGCCGGTTGCACAACGCAGCCACCGTCATCGGCCGCGCCTTCCCCTACCAGCACCTGGGCTCGGAATTCATGCCTCCGCTCTATGAGGGCGACCTGCTCTACATGCCGACCACCTTCCCGGGCATCTCGCCGGACAAGGCGCGCGAACTCATCCAGCAGACCGACCGTATCATCAAGAGCTTCCCCGAGGTGAAATCGGTATTCGGAAAAATCGGACGCGCCGAGACCGCCACCGACCCGTCCCCGCTGGACATGATCGAGTCGACCATCCAGCTGAAGCCGGAGTCCGATTGGCCCGCCGTCGACATCCGCGACGCCTCGGGCCGCGTGATCGCCCATCGCGCCAGGACTGTCGATGAGCTCATCTCGGCGATGAACTCCGCCATCCGCTTCCCGGGCCTCACCAACGCCTGGACCATGCCGATCCGCACACGCATCGACATGCTGTCGACGGGCATCAAGACGCCGGTCGGCATCAAGGTCTCCGGTCCGAATCTCGTGGAACTCGAAAAAATCGGCGGCCAGCTCGAAGGCCTGATCCGCGGCGTTCCCGGCACGACGAGCGTATTCGCCGAGCGCGCGACGCAGGGCAATTACATCCAGATCGACATCAACCGCGATGAGATCGCCCGCTATGGCCTGACCATCGGCGACGTCCAGGACGTCATCGGCGCCGCCCTGGGCGGCATGCCCCTGACGACCACGGTCGAGGGTCTCGAGCGTTATTCTGTGATCGTCCGCTACGCCCGCGATTTCCGCAACAGCCCCGAGGCGCTCCGAAACATCTCCGTGCCCGTTCACGTCGCCGGCGCTCGGGGCCCGCTCGCGCAGGTGCCTCTCGGAGAGCTCGCCACCATCCACGTCACGTCGGCCCCCATGTCGATCAAGAGCGAGGGCGGCATCCCCACCTCCTGGGTCTATGTGGACGTCCAGAGTTCCGACATCGGCGGCTATGTCCGGCACGCCCAGGCCGTCGTGAATGCGGCCATACGCGACGGGCAGATCAAGATCCCCGCCGGCTATTCCATCGTCTGGAGCGGGCAGTATGAATACATGCAGCACGCAGACGCACGCCTGCGCATCGTCATCCCGCTCACGCTCCTCGCGATCATGTTCATCATCTACCTGAACACGAAATCGTTCATCAAACTCTCGATCGTGATGCTCGCAGTGCCCTTTTCGCTGGTGGGCGCGTTCTGGATGCTCTTCCTGTGCCACTACAACCTGAGCGTCGCTGTCTGGGTCGGCATCATCGCCCTCGCCGGCCTGGATGCCGAAACCGGGGTGGTGATGCTGTTGTACCTCGACCTCGCCTACGACGAATGGAAGAGCACCGGCCGGCTCCGCACGCCGGGCGACCTGCGCGACGCCATCTATCAGGGAGCCGTGAAACGCGTTCGTCCGAAGGCCATGACCGCCGCCGTGATCATCGCCGGCCTGCTCCCGATCCTCTGGAGCAACGGTGCCGGCGCCGACGTGATGAAGCGCATCGCGACCCCGATGGTCGGCGGCGTCGTCACGTCCACGCTCATGGAGCTCATGGTCTATCCGGCGATTTTCTACCTGTGGCGCTCCCGGTCGTTGCCAAAGTCGCCCGAGGCCGCCGTCCCTGTCCTTGAACCGGCCCCAGCGGACCGGTGAGCGGGGCAGGTTCAATCGGTCCTGCACCGACCCTAAGCAATTGATCGAACGCCGGTCGCAGACTCGCGGTAGTCGCGTTCCCAGTACGACTTATCAGCACCGCTTCAGCGCCCAAGTCCTGCGCTACTCGCTCGCTCCCCGCCAAAAAAACCCTTGCGACGCTCGGAGGCCCACCCGTAACCTCGCCCTTCGGCTTTTCCATATCACCATGATCGTTACCACCGCTCAGTTGTTCAAACACGCCTACGGCAAGTACGCCGTCGGCGCCTACAACATCAATAACGCCGAGCAGGCCATGGGTCTGTTCAAGGGCTGCATCGATTCCAAGGCCCCCTTCATCATCCAGATCTCCAAGGGCGCCCGCAAATACACGGACAAGCGGATGCTGGAGGCGATCATTCGCGCCGCCGACTCCATTTTCCCCGAGGCCATCTTCGCGGTGCATCTGGACCACGGCGATGAGGAGACCTGCTACGATTGCATCAACTCGGGCTTCTATAGCTCGGTGATGATCGACGCTTCCCACGATCCGTTCGACCAGAACGTCGCCATCACGAAGCGCGTCGTCGAGGCCGCCCACAAGAAGGGCATCTCCGTCGAGGCCGAGCTCGGCAAGCTGGGCGGCGTCGAGGAAGACATCAAGGTCGAGGACGGCCACGCCACCCTCACCAATCCCGAAGAGGCCCAGCTGTTCGTCAAGCAGACCGGCTGCGACTCCCTCGCCTGCGCCATCGGCACCAGCCACGGCGCCTTCAAATTCAAGGGCAAGCAGTCCCTGCACTTCGATGTGCTCCAGAAGATCAAGACCCTCATGCCGAACTACCCGCTCGTCATGCACGGTTCGTCCTCCGTCCCGAAGGACGAGGTCGACCGCATCAACAAGGCCGGCGGCACGATCAAGGACTCTTCCGGCGTTGACGTGAACGAGTACCTGCCCGCCGCCAAGCTCGGCGTCACGAAGATCAATATCGACACCGACGGCCGCCTGGTCTGGACCCGCGTCCACCGCGAGTTCTTCCGCGACAAGCCCGCCGAGTTCGACTTCCGCCCCGTCGGCAAGACCTTCATGGACGAGTACGCGAAGTTCATCGCCTCCCGCAATCAGCTGCTCGGCTCCGCCGGCCAGCTCGAGGATCTTCGCAAGAGCCTCGCCGCCAAGTAAGCGGTTCGTTTCCTTTCAAAACCGGCGCCCCTGAGGCGCCGGTTTTTTTGCGCCCGCCCAAGTCCAACCGCAGCCGGTCCGGCTCACTCCTCACGCTCGGCGTCGAGGGTCCGTTCAATCCGCCGATCCGGCACCAGCCAGATCAACGCCACCGCGACAAAGATCGCCTGCGAGATCCACGGGTCGACAAAGGCCAGCCCGATCGCCGACGCATACAGCAGCGGCGAGGCCTTGCCCTTGATGTCCCGCCCCACCGCCCGCGCCAGCAGCGAATCCCGCCCCTGGCTCCGAATGATCGCGGTCTGCAGCATCCAGTAGGCGATCGCCGCCATCATCAGCACCACGCCGTACGCCGCCGTCGGGGTCGACGCGTAGTGGCCTTTGCCCATCCAATCCGTCACGAAGGGAAACAGCGAAAGCCAGAAGAGCAGGTGCAGGTTGGCCCAGAGAACCCCTCCCCGCACGTGCTTCGTGGCGTGAAACATGTGATGGTGGTTATTCCAATAGATGCCGACGTACACGAAGCTCAGCACGTAGCTGAGCAGTTCGGGCAGCAGCGGCCTCAATGCCCGCAGGCTGGCCCCGTGCGGCGCATTCAGGCTGAGCACCATGATCGTGATGATGATGGCAAGCACGCCGTCGCTGAAGGCTTCCAGTCGGCTTTTGGGCATGTCGAGTGTGGCTTGGTGAGAGTCAGGTCGTCGATCAGCCCGTCACTCCTTGATCAAAAGCACTGTCTCGGTGGTTGAAGTGATGGACGAATCTTCCTGGGGCAATGGAAACCAAACGGTTGCCACGTTCACCGCGGACTTCAAGCAGGGCGCCGCGATTGCCGCGCCCGCCCTACCGGCGGTCATCGTTCGCGGAGCGATCCATCGACTCCGTCGTCCAATCGCCCCGGCGCACGAAGGTGTCTTCGATCTCGTTTTTCAGCTCCTTCTCGCCCGCATGGTCGCCGGTTTTCCCGATTCGATCCGCGAAGTCCATCAACGACGTCTGATCGCGCTTTCGCTTCTGCTCGGAGTACATCAGCGCCGCGTAATTGAACACGTGTCCGTCTATCCGATACGGATCCTGCCACTTCGTGCTCGCCCCGGGAAACTCCTTCCTCAGCAGCGCGGAAAATTCGCTCCGCGTGTCGATCTGGCGCTGGGTAAACGTCGGCGTCCGCTCTCCAAACACCTTTACCTTCGGCATCAGCGTCGCTCCTTCGGGAATCGGTTTCGCCGTTTCCACGGATCCATGAGGATCAAACTTCGGCAGGCCCGCCCTCACTTCGGAAGCGACCGAGTGAGCCTTGGGCGTTCCCGCCAACTTCGCCGCATCCACTCCCGGGCGCGCAGGCCTTTCACCCGCCGGATCGGTCGCTCCCAGCAGCCACAGAGCCGCGCCAAAAGCCAGGATGGCTGAGGCACCAAGTCGCACGCCGCCCCAACCCGCCCGAGGGGCATCCACCGCCATCCGACGCGGTCGCTCGACTGGACTGTGTTCGGGGCGCATCAGCCTGAATTCGGCGATTGAATGGAACACTCGGCAACGAAGGGAACGAAGGGAACGAAGGAGAAACCGCTGACCACGGAATTGAGTGGGCTTGCCTCGATAAAATGGACAGCGAATCAAGCCGCTTTGATTTGGTTTTTCGCTGTTAGTTTTTCGAACGCCACAGGTGAGAGGTACCCGAGCGAGCTGTGGCGCCTCTTCGGGTTGTAGAAGGTCTCGATGTAGT
>DAIDAF010000005.1:0-97694 GCA_027310745.1 Opitutaceae bacterium
GAAAGGACCGGTTCAACCGGCGCCTTCAGGAAGGTTTTGAGAAAGGCTACGTCGACCTTGGAAATGAACCCAACCTCCAGGCTCCCTTTCTCTTCAACTACTCGGGCGAACCGTGGCTCACCCAGAAATACGTGCATGAAATCCTGCTGCGGCTCTACAACCCCTCGCCGTTGTCGGGCTGGATCGGGGAGGAGGACGAAGGGCAGTTGTCCGCCCTGTACGTGATGTGGTCGATGGGACTCTTTGAGCTCGATGGAGGGTGCTATGTGAAACCGTACTACGACCTCACGAGCCCGCTGTTCGATCGCGTGGTGATTCACCTGGACCGGCAGTATTACGGAGGGCGTACGTTTGTGATCGAAGCGCACCGCAGTTCGCCCGGGGACATCTACATCCAGTCCGCCCGCCTCGATGGAAAGCCGTTGAACCGGGCTTGGATCACCCACGCCGAGATCGTCCGGGGCGGAACCCTCGAGTTTGACCTCGGCCCGAAGCCCAATCGCGCCTGGGCCACCGGCCCCGGCTCCGAGCAGCCGCTGATGCTCCAATAGGCCGCCCACCTTTCATTCCGTTCCGGGTAATTGATATCCTTTCCATGCAGGTTGACTTGGCCGCGCCGCTCTCTAGCGACGGATCACCCCTAGGCACAGTCCATGTCCTTCCCCCGTAAATGAACACGATCGACCCAACCCCGACCTCCTCCTCTTCCCCGGCATCCGCAAACGGACAGACCTATCGCGGGCCCTTCGCCCTGATGACCGTGCTGTTCTTCATGTGGGGCTTCATGACCGTGTGGAACGACATCCTGATTCCGCGCTTCAAGGAGGCATTCACGCTGAATTACGCGCAGGCGATGCTCGTGCAGTTCGCGTTCTTCGGCGCGTATTTCGTGGGGTCGCTCGTGTATTTCGTGATCTCCATCGTGTCCGGGGACCCGATCAACCGGATCGGATATCGCAATGGCGTGATCACTGGCCTGCTCATCGCCGCGGTCGGAAGCGCGCTCTTCTATCCGGCGGCCGTGATGACTTCGTATCCATTTTTCCTGGTCGCGCTGTTCGTCGTGGGCCTCGGGTTCGCGATGCTGCAGATCGCGGCGAATCCGTACGTGACCATCCTGGGCCCCGAGCGGACGGCATCCAGCCGGCTGAATCTCTCCCAGGCCTTCAATTCGTTCGGCACGACGATCGGCCCCGTGATTGCAGGGTACCTCATCTTCAAGGTTTTCACCCATGCCGGTGTACATGAGGCCGACTCCGTCAAGATTCCCTATCTCGCCTGTGCCGGCGTATTCGCGCTTCTGGCGGTCCTGTTCAAGTTCGCCCATGTGCCCGACTTCACGAATCCGGAGCACATGACGCGCGACCTCGGGGCGTTGCGTCATCCGCATACGGTGCTGGGGATGATCGCGATCTTCATGTACGTGGGCGGCGAAGTGTCGGTCGGCTCGATGCTCATCAATTTCCTGGGCACGCCCCAGCTCGGCGCGATTCCCCATGTCGAGGCGAGCCGGTTCCTCTCGTTCTACTGGGGTGGGCTGATGATCGGACGCTTCATGGGGGCCTTCGCGCTGAGCGAACTGCGCGGCTGGCTCAAGAAGGCCCTGGTGATCTTTGTCCCGGTCGTGGCGTTGCCGATCGTCGGCGCCATCTCGGGTTGGACGAACGCGCTGCACTACGCGCCGTACCTAGGGGTTCTGCTCGTCGCCTTCTTCCTGGGGGCGAAGAGCCCGCAGCGCATGCTTGCGCTGTTCTGCGCGGTCATCATCGCGCTGCTCGCCATCGGTATCACAAGTGCGGGTACGCTTGCGATGTGGTCGGTGCTCTCGGTCGGCATGTTCTGCTCCGTCATGTGGTCCAACATTTTCGCCCTGGCGATTGAGGGTCTGGGCGCGCTGAAGAGCCAGGCGTCCTCGCTTCTCGTGATGGCCATCGTGGGCGGCGCCGCATTGCCGCTTATCCAGGGCATTGTCGCGGATCACCTGAGCATTCAGGCGTCGTTTGTCGTTCCGATGGTCGCGTTCACCTACATCGGATTCTACGGAATCTGGGGCTACAAAGCAGGCCGCACTGCGGCGCACTGACCGAGCCCCTAGTATCTGATTTCCCCCTCCGCGCGTCTGTTCGGGTTCAGCCGGAGGGCGCCCATGTCGCAATTTGGCTTGCAGAGGAGGACGCTGTCATGAATAAGAAAGGTGAAAAATAATTAACGACATGAAAAAATTAAAACTCGCAATTCTTGCCCTCTCCCTCATCACGCTGCCGGTTTTTGCTGCCGATCCCAGTCCGGCTCCGGCCATGGAAAAGCCGCCGTGCTGCCAGAAGGCCGCGCTCCAAGGCAAAGCCTCCTGTCGCAAGGCTTGTTGCAAGGCCGCCGCGGCCGAGGGGAAGGCCTGTGAGAAATGCCTGAAGAAGGCGCAGCTTCGGAAGGAAAAGCGTCGGCAGAAGAAGGCGCCACCGGCGGATGCGCAACCGGCACCCGCGCAGCCGACCCAGGCTCCGTCAGCGACCGACGCGCAGACCGGACAGCCACCGTCCTCCTGAAACTTGGCGGCCTGTCTCAGCTCTTCAGGTCGCGCTTCCTGAACCGTGCAACCCGAGTCCAGCGCGCGCGGAACAGCTCCTCGAGCGTGGCGCGCACGGATTCGGGCACCTGTCCGACGAGTTGTTCGAGTGAGGGAAGCGCTGCCTTTTCCGGCTCCTCCTCCTCGCTTGGCGCGGGCTCGGCCTGAAGGGTTTCTCCCCGTTCGGCGGCGTCCGCGCGGGCGAGTGTCTCGGCTTCGTCGGACGGCCACACCTCCTCATTGCCGACGATGGAGGTTTCTCCGGGTGACTCTGTTTCCGTCGAGTCGTCGTCCGGACCTGTTGCCTCGGGGGCGTCCGACGGACGTGGACGGCGCTCCGCGGGGACCGCGTTTCTCGCCTTGGGCTGCACCTGACGGGGGGCGGCCGGTGGCGCGACCGGGTGCTCCTTGAGTGCGGCTACAAGGTTGCGCTCAAGCGTGGAGATCAGGACTTTTTTTTTGAGCCGTCCGTCTCGTCGCCCGGAAGCGCCTCGGCCAGCGAGGCGAGCTCCTTGATCAGGCTGTCAATTGCCCGCGCACGACTGGCCTCGACGGCCTTGAGGAGGGTGACTTCGAGATTGATTTTTTCGGACAAGCCGAGCTTCACCTTGCTCTCGCCTTCGCGGAGCGAATCGAGAAGGCGCGTGAGCTGCTCGGTGGTGAGCGGCATTTCGCCGAGGGCGGTCGTTCGCCCGCCTTCGGCGATCGATTTCAGGAGGGCGGAGCGGACCTGGGTCTGAAGATCGGTCAGCAGGCGCGCGAGATCGCGGCCGGAGGCGTCGCACTCGTCCACGATCCTGACGATCGTCGCGTTGTCGCCCCGGGCGACGGCGCCGGCCAGCTCCGCAATCGTCTCCTCGGCGATGAGCCCGTACACATCTAGCACGTCGGCTTCGGAGATGTCCTGGCCGCAGAACGAGATCATCTGGTCGAAAATCGACTGCGAATCGCGCATGCCGCCGTCGGCCATGCGCGCGATGCAGGACAACGCGCCGTCGGTGACCTTGACGCCTTCGGCGTCGGCGATCTTGCGCAGGCGCTGGACGATCAGTTCGGGCGGGATCGGCTTCAGGTCGAAGCGCTGGCAGCGCGAGATGATGGTCGGCAGAAGTTTTTGGGGGTCGGTCGTGGCGAACACGAACTTCACGTGTTCTGGCGGCTCCTCAAGGGTCTTCAGCAGCGCATTGAAGGCCGCCGTGGACAGCATGTGCACCTCGTCGATAATGTAGACCTTGAAGCGTCCCTGCGCCGGGGCGTATTGGACGGTTTCACGGAGTTCGCGCACCTGGTCGACGCCGTTGTTCGAAGCGCCGTCGATTTCGATGACGTCCAAGTGCGTGCCCTCGGCAATCGCTATGCAGGCGGGATCGGCGGGGTCGAAGTCTGCCTTCGGGCCCCCTGTGCAGTTGAGCGCCTTGGCGAAAATGCGAGCGGTCGAGGTCTTGCCGGTGCCCCGAGGCCCGACGAACAGATAGGCATGCGCGATGCGGTTGCGGGAGATGGCGTTCTTGAGGGTCCGGACCACATGGTCCTGGCCCACGACGTCGTCGAAGGTCTGGGGACGCCACTTGCGGGCGATGACTTGGTAACCGGCGGACATGCTGCGAAGGGCTGAAGGGTGGCTGCCGTGCGGAGGCTTGAAAAGCATCAAGTGTTCGCGTCGCGAAAACGTCCGCGGTCGGGCCGATCGCACGGAGGAAAATGAAAGTGGCCAGGCACTCCACGGCACTGGGAGAACGTCACTACCGTTGCTACCTTCCGGTCCTGGCGGGGTTCGTGCGCCTGCCCATGCATGGCACCTGGCCGACGCGGACCATGAGCGGACGGGTTCGCGGTGCAAGCGGTTTTTTCGCTGCGAACGCTTCATGTTCCGCATGTGCGGTCAGGGGGTAACCCCCCGGCATTTGCCGTCTCTGGATAAATACCCTCTCGCTTCGTCACTCCCTGACCGTCTGGGGTGTTTCCCAGATGGGGTTGGGAGCGATTCCGGGAAAGCGGAAGGGGTGGCCGAAATGGGCGCCGTCAGAGGGGAAGCTCGGGTGAATCACCCAAAATCGATCTGGGGGATAACGCCCGCGACGGGCCGGGATGTCCCGATCGACTTAGGTAACGCAACCTAGGGATTCCCGAACCTACCCAGGAGTCGTAGGGGTTCTTGGAGGCAATGGGATAGGTGATTGAGGATGGGCCGTATCCGGGGTGGGCCCGATTCATAACTTATTCGCAAACAGGTAGGGTGGAGCCATGAAAAGCGCCACTCGCATCCTCTTCCTCTTCGCCGCCCTCCTGATGGTTTCGGCTCCTGTGGCGAAGGCTGCGATGTTGGTGGCGCCGGCCACGCCGGTTGCATTCCACGATGCGATGAGCGATGCGATCGCGCTTTCGCACCAGTATGCCAACTCCACGGTGATGCGGGTCTCCGGCACTTCGATGCTGCCTTACTTCGGGACGGGCACGTTGATCGTGGTGAAGCCGATCGCCGCCGATCATCTGCGCAAGGGAATGATCGTGGTTTACCGCAATCGGTTCGGCGAGACGGTGGCCCACAGGCTGGTCGGCCGGACGGCTGCGGGCTGGGTCGCTAAGGGCTACAACAACACCGAGCCCGACAGCACGCCAGTGAACGCCTCGGACCTGGTCGGCGTCGTCTACGCGACCTTCAACACGGCGGGTGCGATCGCCGCGAACACCAGTTCCCTTTCCGTAGCGATGGCCGCTCCGGCCCGCTGATGTGAGGCCTCCGGAAGCGTATCCAGAATTTCCTGGAAGTGCAGGGGCGGTTGCCGGTTCCCTTGCCGCTTTTGCCTAGCGCAGCCCTCTGATTTGGCTCACGATCGCCGGCATGTTTGACCCTGTTGAAAAACTGAAGGAATTTATCCGGCATCCCAGCGTTTCGACCGACTCCTCATTCAAGGCCGGTATGGCCGGAGCCAAGGATTTCGTCGCGGGACTCCTCTCCTCGATCGGCTTTGACGTCGAGGTGGCGCACACGGACATGCATCCGCTCGTCCTCGCTCGCCGCGCGGGGCGGCCCGAATGGCCGCATGTCGTCATCTATGGGCACTATGACGTTCAACCCGTCGATCCGGTGGCGCTCTGGAAAACGAAGCCGTTTGAGCCGACAGAGATCGATGGACGACTTTACGGGCGCGGCGCGGCCGACAACAAGGGGCCGCTTATGGTCCACATCGCGGCCGTGGGCCACCTGCTCGAGGCTAACCCCAACCTCCCGCTTCGGATCACCTTCATGATCGAGGGCGAGGAGGAGATGGGCAGCCCGAGTTTCCCGTCCTTCCTTGATCGATACAAGGACGAGCTCTCGAAAGCCGACTTCGTCTTCCTTTCCGACACCGGCATCCCGTCGGAAAACCAAGTGGTCGTGACCTGCGGCCTTCGAGGGCTGATGCTGTTTGACCTCGAGGTGACGGGGGCGCGGGGCGACCTGCATTCGGGGCTCCACGGTGGGGTCATTCGCAACCCGATCCAGGCGGTCGCCGAGCTTTGCGCCTCGCTTCATCTGTCCGATGGGCGCGTCAACGTTCCCGGTTTTTATGACGACGTGCTGGACGTCGAGCCCTGGGAGCGGCAGGAGCTCGCCAAGCTCGACACGAGCCTCGAGCAATACCGGCAGTTCCTCGGTGTTCCCGATTTTCATGTGCCGAAGGGATTCACCCCGTTCGAGGCCGTGCGCTTCCTGCCGACGCTCGAGTTCAACGGCATTGGTGGCGGGTATCAGGGGGAGGGCACGAAGACCGTCATCCCCAGCAAGGCGTTCGTGAAAATCAGCTGCCGGCTCGTGCCGAACCAGGATCCGCGGCGCATTCGTGAACTGGTTTACTGCGCGATCGCGGAGCGCATGCCGAAGGATGTCACCTATCGGCTGGTGGATCAGCACCAGGGTGCGCCTTATATCGTGGTGCCTCCGGGGCGCAGCAATACGCCCGCCGACCAGTCCCCCGTCCTGGCGCGCGCCTTCGGTGCGCTGGACACATCAGTATCCGAGGTTTTCGGACGACAGCCGCTGTATCTCCGCGAGGGCGGAAGCGTGCCGATCATTGCGGATATCAAGCGCGTGCTGCGGCTGGATTCGATGATGCTCGGGCTCTTCCTTCCCGAGGACAATCTTCATGCCCCGAACGAGAGCTTCAACCTGCGTGTCATGCGCAAGGGGATTGAAGTATCGAAACGCGTGCTGGCCGCCATTGCGACTGCGCGCTGAATCAGCATCTTCCCGCCGCGGCCGTCTTCGAGGGCAGGTCGCGTGCGGCGGGATCAGGAATTCACGATCGCGCGGATCTCCTTTGCCGCGCGCTCGTACTCGAGCTTGAGGTCCGCAATCAGCGGCCCCGTGTTCGACAGTCCGTTCTGCTTGGAATGATGTTCCAGGCGCTCGGCTGCCCCACGGAGGACCATGGCCCCCAGGTTGGCGGAACTGCCCTTGATGCTGTGCGCCGCACGGACGAATTTGGCGACATCGGAAGCCGCCAGGCTCTCGTCGAGCTCGGCGATCCGCTGGGGGGTGTCCTCGAGAAATATCCCGACGATCTCCTTGAGAAACTCACCGTTGTCGTCGGGGTTCAGGGAGCGGAGCACGTCGATGGCCTGGAGATCAATGACGGGGGTGTCGGGCATGGTCGTGGTTAGTTGCGCGGGGGTCGTGCGACGAACGCCAGCGGAGTATTTCGGTTCGAATGGCTGCGGACTGAAGTGTGAACTGTCGGGGGGATTAGGTCGCCCATTCGAATGACGTATTGGCCTCGATTTCCTCGATGGTGGTCAAACCCAAAAGCACCTTCTTGAGGCCGTCGTAGCGCAGCGAACGGTATCCGATCTTTGCGGCCGCACGCGTAATTTCCTGGGCGCTCCTTCGTTCGGTGATCATGGTGCGTATTTCCTCCGTGATCACGATCAGTTCGTGGAAGGCGATGCGGCCCTTGTATCCGGTGCCACGGCAGGCGGGGCAGCCCCGTCCACGGTAGAAAGGCACATCGGTCAGGCCTTCCTCCAGGAAGTATTTGCCGAGCAGTTCGCGGGACGGATGGTAGGGCTCCTTGCAACTTTCGCAGATGCGCGCGGCGAGGCGTTGCGCAAGGACTCCTACGACGGACGGGGCGACCATGTACGGCTCCACACCGATTTCCATGAGGCGCACGATCGCCTGCGCCGCGGTGTTGGTGTGGAGGGTGGCCAATACAAGATGCCCGGTGAGCGCGGCCTCGGTTGCGATCTTGGCGGTCTCGAGGTCTCGGATTTCGCCGATGAGAATGATATCCGGATCCTGGCGAAGCAGTGAGCGCAAGATCGTGGAGAATTTCAGGTCGATGTGTGCGTTAACCTGCGTCTGCGTGATCCCTGCGAGCTGGATTTCGATCGGGTCCTCGATCGTGGAGATGTTGACGTCGGGCGTGTTGATCTCGTGCAGTGCTGCGTAGAGCGTGGTCGTCTTGCCGGAGCCCGTGGGGCCGGTGACAAAGATGATTCCGTTGGGATTTCGGATGAGCCGCTTGAACGGTTGGAGCACGTTCTGGGACATCATCATCTTGTCGAGCGTCATCATCGCCTTCTTGCCGGAGAAGGTGAGGATGCGGATGACGGCCTTTTCACCGAACTGGGTCGGGATGCAGGAAAACCGGAAGTTGGCCGTCTGGGTGCCGATCGACATCGCGAAACGCCCGTCCTGTGGAAAGCGCGACTCGGCGATGTTCAGGTTGGAGATGATCTTCAGCCGCGAGATGAAGGCGCGGTGCAGTTTTCGCGAGTAGGTCAGCATCTCCCGCAGGTTGCCGTCCACGCGGAAACGGACGCGTGCGAGGGTCTCCTGAGGTTCGATGTGAATGTCGGTGGCCCGTTCGCGCAGCGCGTAGTAGATGATCTCGTCGACGAACGCGACGATCGAGTCCGAGTCGGCCAGAAGGGCGAGCCGCTCATTGGACACGTCGGTCTGGTCGAATATCGAGGCGCGTTCCAACCCGGCGAGACTCTCCTCGATGCTTTTCTCGTTTGAGTAGTGAATCGCGATCGCATCCTCGATCTCGCGCTCGAGGGCGAACACCGGGCTCACGGGCATCTGGGCGATCTGGCCCAGACGCCGCACGATGTCCTTGTCGTCCGGCGCCGCGAGCGCGACGGTCAGCGTGCCACCGAGCACGTACAAGCCGATGCACTTCACCTTCTTTGCGATCTCAGCGGGGATGCAAGCGATTGCCTCCTCTGTGATCACGGAGGCGAAGGGATCGACGTAGGCGTGGCCGATAACGTCGCCCCAGAGTCGGCAGGCATCGTCCTTGGAGACGAGTTTCTGGTCGATGACGGCCGACAGCAGGCTGGCGTCATCGGGATGCTGGTCGAGCAGCGCACGGACCTCCCGCACGTAGTCAAAATCGGGGAGGGCGGTGATGTGCTCGACGAAGAGTTTATTGCGCGGGTTTGGCACGGCGACGCTTCTGGGGTTTGAACATCTTGCCGATTTCCTTCTGGTCGAGTTTCTCCATCGAGTACGAGCCGGAGACCCGCTCGGTGCGGATCTCGGCGAGCATCTGGGGCAGTGAGTACCGAAGGCCCAGCACGTAGTCTTGGGAGGACTGCTCCGAACCTTCGGTCTCGTCGGGGTCGGGGTTCATGGGGATTCGTCGTCGAAACAGGCGGAGACGGTCTCCTTCAGGGCCTGAAGAATCTCCTCTGGTTTCGTGTCCTTCCGGATGTAGTTGCTGGCGCCGAGTTCGACTGCCTGTTCGATCATCTGCCGGCTGGTCAGCGAAGTCAGCATGATCACGACCGCGTCGGGATCGACCTGCATGAGCGAGCGCAGTGTGCTGAGTCCGTCGAGCACGGGCATGTTGACGTCGAGCAGCACCAAGTCGGGACGTTCGCTCTGGTAGGTGGCGATCGCGTCCTGGCCGTTTCCGGCCTCGATCACGGTGGTATCGCCGAGCTGTTTGATCAGCACGCTGATGAATTTGCGGATGTGGGGCTCGTCGTCGACGAGGAGGACTTTGCCGTTGAACGCCATGGCGGGTTACGAATGGGTGAGGGGAAGGGTGACGCGGAAGCGGCAGCCTCCGCCGGTGAGATTCTCCGCGGAGATCTGCCCGTTGTGGGCGTCGACGATCTTGCGGCAGATCGCGAGTCCGAGCCCGGTGCTCTTCTCGCCGCCGGTGGGGACCACGGAGAGCCTGCCGAAATCCTTGAAGAGCTTGTCGCGTTCGCCCTCGGGGATGCCTGGGCCCTTGTCGCGCACTGAAAACGCCAGGTAGGCCTCGCCTCGCTCCAGCTCGACTGCGACCGTGGAGCCCGGAGGCGAGTACTTCACGCCGTTGCTAAGGAGGTTGTCGATCACCTGTCGGATTTTGGCACCGTCGATCCGCAGCACGGCCTCGCGAATGTCGGATTGGAATTCGATCTTCGTGCCCTTCTTGGCCGCATCGATGTTTGCGAGGTAGACCGACTTGGTGATGAGTTCGACCAGATTTCGGTCCTCGGGGACGATCTTCAGCTCTCCCGACTCGATCGTCGCGACGTCGAGCAGTTCGTTCACGAGATCGAGCATGCCTTGGCTTGCCTCGTGAATCGTATTGATCAGGTCGATCTGGTCCTTCGAGAGCGGGCCGACCACGCCGTCGCGGAGGAACTCGGCCAGTCCGCGGATCGAGGCGAGGGGATTGCGCAGGTCGTGCGCGGCCATGCCAAGGAACTTGTTCTTGGCGGCGTTCGCGGCGCTTAGCTGCTCGACCAGCGATTTCTGCTCCTCGAGCAGGAGCTTCATTGAAAGATGGGTCCTCAGCCTCGCCAGGACCTCCTTGCCTCGAAAGGGCTTCGGAAGGTAGTCCACGCCGCCCGCGCTGAGGCCCTCGACAATGTCGTCGGACTCGCTCTTGGCCGTGATGAAGATGACGGGCGCAGAGGAGTCGCCATGGCGGCGGTGGATTTCCCGGCAGGTTTCGAAGCCATTGATGCCCGGCATCATGACGTCCAGCAGGACTAGGTCCGGATTGAAGCGTTCGTATCGCTCCAAGGCCTGTTCGCCCGATGAGGCATCGGCCAGTTCGTAGCCCTCGGATTTCAGGATGTTGCTGATGATGCGGACGTTCAGCCGGTCGTCATCAACGACAAGAATCCTCCGTCCCTTCAGGTCGATGGGGTGGTGTGTCTGGGGTTGCGCCATGGTGCCCTTGCAGGTTCGGCGACTATGTCCCGGGCGTTGGGTGACGCAAGGTTCCGTTCGACCGCAATCTTGCGCAGTGCGGTTGGCGACAATGAAAATGGGTTAGATATATCAACGAATCAGGATTTGATGATATTATCTTGCGGAGGTCCGGGAAATTCGTTCCTTGTCCGCCATGTCTCACTCCTTCGTCTTCTCCTCCGAGTCCGTCGGTGAGGGTCACCCGGACAAAGTCGCCGATCTGATTTCCGACAGCGTCCTGGACGCCTGTCTTGCCCAGGACAAACACAGCCGCGTCGCCTGCGAGACGCTGGTGAAGTCCAACCAGGTGGTCATTGCGGGCGAAATCACGACGTCTGCGCAGCTCAACTACGAGCAGGTGATCCGCGATGCGATCCGCGCGATTGGCTACACGCACGACGACGACGTGTTTCATGCCGACAAGGTTTTCATCCACAACTGCGTCACCCGTCAGTCGCCTGACATCGCCCAGGGCGTGGATGCGCGTGCGGTGGACGGCAAGGAGACGGCGGAGCAGGGCGCGGGCGACCAGGGCCTCATGTTCGGCTATGCCTGCAACGAGACTCCCGAGATGATGCCTACGGCGATCATGTTCGCCCATCGGCTCGGCCGCGAACTGACCAAGCTCCGCAAGGCGGGCATCGTCAGCTGGCTGCGCCCGGACGCGAAGTCCCAGGTTTCGATCCGCTATGAGAACGACAAGCCTGTGCGCGTGGAGAATGTGGTCATCTCGACGCAGCACGCCGCGAGTGCGAGGCATGCGGACATCCGCGATTTCCTGATCGAGCACGTGATCCGCAAGGTGATCCCGGCATCGATGATGGACAGCGAGACCAAGTTCTTCATCAACCCAACCGGCCGCTTTGTCGTCGGCGGTCCCGAGGGCGACTGCGGTCTCACGGGCCGCAAGATCATCGTCGACACCTATGGCGGCTGGGGACGTCACGGTGGCGGCGCCTTCTCGGGCAAGGATCCGTCGAAGGTCGATCGGTCCGCGGCCTACATGTGCCGCTGGGTCGCCAAGAACATCGTCGCCTCCGGCCTCGCGGAAATCTGCGAGCTGCAGGTCGCGTACGCGATCGGCTACCCGGAGCCTGTATCCATCTGGGTTGATACGATGGGAACCGGCAGGGTGCCCGACGAGGTGATTTCCAAGGCCGTCTCGAAGGTCTTCAGCTTCAAGCCGGCGGAGATCGTCCGCCAGCTCGACCTGCTCCGTCCGATCTATCGGGAGACGACCAACTACGGCCACTTCGGCAAGGATGGTCTCCCGTGGGAGCAGACCAACCGCACTGCCGAACTCGTCGCGGCCGCCCGCTGAACACCGACCCAAGGCAACCAACCATGTCCACGCTAAATCAGGATTTCAAAGTACGCGATCTCTCCCAGGCCGAGTGGGGCCGCAAGGAGATCGAGGTGGCCGAGCACGAGATGCCCGGCCTGGTCTCGCTGCGCCGGAAGTTCGGCCCGCAGAAACCGCTGGCGGGTGTCCGCATCACGGGCTCGCTTCACATGACGATCCAGACCGCGGTGCTGATCGAGACTCTCACGTCCCTCGGCGCCTCGGTGCGCTGGGCCTCGTGCAACATCTTCTCGACCCAGGACCACGCCGCGGCCGCGATCGCGAAGGCGGGCGTGCCGGTCTTTGCCTGGAAGGGCGAGTCGCTTCCCGAGTATTGGGACTGCACCTGGCTCGCGCTTTCGCATCCGGGCGGCAAGGGTCCGCAGCTCGTCGTCGACGACGGCGGCGACGTGACGCTCCTGCTCCACAAGGGCTACGAGATGGAGCACGGCAGCGCCTGGATCAACACGCCCTCGTCCTCCGAGGAGGAGCAGGTGATCAAGGATCTGCTCAGGCGCATCGGCAAGGAGCAGCCGGGTATCTTCACCGCGATGGTGAAGGACTGGCGCGGCGTCTCCGAGGAGACGACCACCGGTGTGCACCGCCTCTACCAGCTTTTCGAGCAGGGCAAGCTGCTCGTGCCGGCGATCAACGTGAACGATTCGGTCACGAAATCGAAGTTCGACAACCTCTACGGCTGCCGCGAGTCGCTGGCCGACGGCCTCAAGCGCGCGACGGACGTCATGATCGCGGGCAAGGTCGCCTGCGTGTGCGGCTATGGCGACGTGGGCAAGGGCTCGGCGCATTCGCTGCGCGGCTTCGGCGCCCGCGTGATCGTCACGGAGGTCGATCCCATCAACGCCCTCCAGGCGGCGATGGAGGGGTTCGAGGTCAACACGATCGAGAGCACCCTCGGCGTGGCCGATATCTACGTCACCTGCACGGGCAACCGCGACATCATCACCCTCGAGCACATGCTCGCGATGAAGGACCAGGCGATCGTCTGCAACATCGGGCATTTCGACAACGAGATCCAGATCTCGCGCCTGAACTCAGCGCCGGGCGTGCAGAAGGTCACGATCAAGCCCCAGTACGACCTCTACCGCCTCCCTGGCGGTCGCAGCATCTACGTTCTGGCCGAGGGGCGGCTCGTCAACCTGGGCTGCGCCACGGGGCATCCGTCGTTCGTGATGTCCAACAGCTTCACGAACCAGACGCTCGCCCAACTCGATCTTTGGAAGAACCGCGACGTGTACAAAGTGGGTGTGTATCGGCTTCCCAAGCACCTCGACGAGGAGGTCGCGCGGCTGCACCTGGAGAAGATCGGCGCGAAACTCACGACGCTGAGCAAGGAACAGGCCGAATACCTCGGCGTCCCGGTCGAGGGGCCGTACAAGCCGGAACACTACCGGTACTGACCACGAAGCCCGGGTTCGCCCGGGCTTTTTTGTTGGATTAACAGGGATGGAAGGGATGGGTCGTCGAGTCGCGGGCTGATTGCGGATTGATTGGCCGGCTCGAAACGTCGTTCGGGTTTTGAGCCCGGAAATGTCACCAGGCTTCGCTCGCCCCAATCATCCATCCCTTCCATCCCCTCCATCCCTGTTAAAATCGCAGTCTGCGATCCGCGGTCGCGCTCAGGCCGGGCGCCCGAGAATCAGGACGGTCCGGTAGGGCACATCGACGAATCCGTTTCGCGCAAACCGTGCGTGGACGGAACGCGCGAGCCGTTCGGATTCGCGTCCGGCGTCGGTTTCCCGGCGTGGCATGTACGAGCGCGAAAACACGAAACTGACGCATCCGTCCTGATCGAGGCGCTGGACGTGGGGCCAGGAGAGTTCGCGTTTCGCGCCGTGACGGAAGAAGCGGGGAACGTCGGCGCGGTTCTCGTGCGCGAGCAGGGCGCCGCGTTGGGCGCCTCCGAACTGCGCAAAAATGTCGTCGAGGGCGACGTGGAGTGGATCGTCGAGCACGCGGTCGTTCCAGATGAGGGCGACCTGCCCGTGGGGCTTTAGTACGCGAAGGAATTCGGCGCGGGTGCGCTCGATCTCAAACCAGTGAAAGGCCTGCGCGGCGGTGATGAGATCGAGCGAGCGGTCGGGCAGGGGAAGCGCCTCGGCGCTGCCGGCGATGCTCCGGTATCCAGGCCGGCCAGCCAGACGGCGGTCGGCTTCCGCGCGCATGTCGGCATTGGGTTCGACCGATGTGACCGCGCAGCCGAGATCGAGGAGGCCCTGGGTCAGCAGCCCCGTGCCCGCACCGACGTCGGCGATGCGGGAATCGAGCCCCGCGGTCAGTTCACCGCGCAGCGTTGCAACGAGTGCGGTTGGGTAATCGGGTCGGGACGCCGCATAATCCGCGGCTTTCGGCGAAAACACGCTTTTGAATCCGCCGGCTCCGGCATAGGCTTCGCGAAGGCGCAGGGCGGTGTCGTCGGATTCGTTCATGAGCGCTGCCGGGATGGTTCGGACAGTTGAACCCGCCTTCGCACCTGTCGACGTGAATTAACAGATGGAGGGGATGGATTTCCTGGGTGAGCGGGGTTCGGTGCAACTTCCGTACTAGGAATCGGACGACCTTTGATGTCAGAAATCCAATCGGCAATCCGTCCGCGGTATTGCCGCACCCCTATCCCTTCCATCCCGGTTGACCCACTTTCGGGAGTCTCATGCGAGGTCGACCTTGACGGTGTCCTCGGCGGACCAGGGGGTTGCTGAGAATTCGACGGCCTCGGCGTAGACGGCGCCCTCGTAGACGTGCTCGATTCCGGGTTCGATGCGCACGAGGTCGCCCGCGTGCACGGTGTGCTCGAGGCGTTCGCCGGAGTTGTGATCGCGGGTGATCAGGCGGAGCTTTCCGCGGAGCAAGTAGAGGAACTCGAGCTTCGCGGGATGGTAATGCCCGCCGCGGCGGATGCCGGGCTGGAAGGTGAGGAAGCCGAGGAAGCGGATCTCGGGGCAGGCGGGGTGGAGCAGGGTGAATTCTCCCTGGCCGAGCATCAGCCGCTTTGCGCCCGGCTCGGCGTTGCCGCTGTTGAAGATGGGAAGGGGAGTGATTTCGACGGAAGGCATCGCTGGAACGAGAAGCCGAAACCCGCCGGGAGTCGCGACAAAAAGTGAAGGGGCGGAGTAGGGATGGGAACAAGAAGCTAACGAAGGGAACGAAGCCGGATTTGGTGGACTGGGGCCGAGGGCAGGTGGCCCGAGGGTGAACGCAGTTCGGGGATCGAATCGCTGGATTTCTGACCCAGTACTGCCAACCCTGAGATCATCCGCCTGACGACGCTGCTTCTGTTCAACCCGGTTCGAAACGGTGTGGCTGTGCTTCTGTTCGGCCAAAATAAAAAAGGCGCGGCCGATGAGGCCGCGCCTTGGAATGAGTTTTCGGATACGCGACGGGCCGCTCAGGCGCCGTTGTTGACGTACTGGGCGAAGAGGTTCTCCAGGTACTCCTGGTGGGCGCTCTTCAGCTTGGGCTCGCCGAGCTTGGTGAGCACGAGCTTCTCGAGCTCCTTGAAGCCGACCTTTCCGGCCTCGATGTCGGCGCCGAAGCCCGAGTCGTAGCTCGAGTAGCGCTCGGCGACGAAGGACTCGAACTTGCCATCGGCGAGGATGCGGCGGGCGATCTTGAAGGCCAGCGAGTACGCGTCGAAACCGCCGACGTGGGCGTAGAACAGGTCCTCGATGTCGGTCGAGGTGCGGCGGATTTTCGCGTCGAAGTTGAAGCCGCCCGTGCCCAGGCCGCCCGCGCGGAGGATGGAGGTCATCGCGAGGGTGAGCTCGCGCGTGTCGGTGTTGAACTGGTCGGTGTCCCAGCCCAGCAGCAAGTCGCCCGAGTTTGCGTCGATCGAGCCGAGCATGCCGGCCGCGGCGGCGACCTCGATCTCGTGCTGGAAGGAGTGGCCCGCGAGGGTGGCGTGGTTGGTCTCGATGTTCAGCTTGAAGTGCTTGCTCAGGCCGTAGGTGCCGAGGAAGCCGATGCAGGTGGCGCAGTCGAAGTCGTATTGGTGCTTCGTGGGCTCCTTCGGCTTGGGCTCGATGAGGAACTGGCCCTTGAACCCGATGGACTTCGCGTAGTCGACGGCCATCTGGAGGAAGGTCGCCAGGTGGTCCTGCTCGCGGCCGAGGTTGGTGTTGAGGAGCGACTCGTAGCCTTCGCGGCCACCCCAGAAGACGTAGTTCTCGCCGCCGAGCTCCTTGGTGACGTCGAGTGCCTTCTTCACCTGCGCCGCGGCGTAGGCGAAGACGTGGGCGTCAGGGTTCGTGGAGGCGCCGCACATGTAGCGCGGGTTGGAGAAGAGGTTGGCGGTGCCCCAGAGCAGCTTCACGCCCGTGGCCTTCTGCAGCTCCTTCGCGTGGGCCACGATCTTGTCGAGGTTGCGGTTGCTCTCGGCGAGCGACTTGCCCTCGGGGGCGATGTCGCGGTCGTGGAAGCACCAGAACGGAGCGCGGATCTTTTGATGAAACTCAAACGCCGCGTCCATGCGCTTCAGCGCAACGGACACCGGGTCCTTGCCGGACTCCCAGGGGCGGACGATGGTGCCGGGGCCGAACGGATCGCCGCCGGTGCCACGGAACGAATGCCAGTAGGCGATGGAGAAGCGCATGTGCTCCGCCATCGTCTTGCCGTCGATGACCTCGTCGGGGTTGTAGTGCTTGAACGCAAGCGGGTTCTCGGACTTCGGGCCTTCGTAGGCGATGGTGCCGACGCTGGGAATGAGC
The DNA here is from genome assembly GCA_027310745.1 of Opitutaceae bacterium. GTDB lineage: Bacteria > Verrucomicrobiota > Verrucomicrobiia > Opitutales > Opitutaceae > MWDT01. The sequence goes on from DAIDAF010000005.1 coordinate 16,809, forward strand.
TGTTTGTTTTTTTTCATGGAGACGTTGAGTTTGAGTTGAGGGACAAAAGGGTCAGGCGGCGGGCGGAGGACCGATCGTCGCGCCGGGAATATAAGTGGTCTCGACCAGGATCTTTCTCTGGGCGGAGCCGGGGTGCAGCAGCCGGCTGATGAGGCTTGCGAAGGAGGAGGCGCCGACGTCCTGGTTGGGGACGCGCAGGGTGGCCAGCGCCGGCAGGCCCGGCGGGACCTCGTTTCCGTCGAAGCCCACGATCGAATAGTCGCGGGGCGCATCCAGTCCGAAGCCGCGCAGGTCGCTGATCAGTTGATACGCCTGGTGGTCCGCCGCGCAGACCCAGGCCGTCACGCCCTCGTCCCGTCGCAGCCGCGCCACTTCGGCGGCGAGATGGGCCGGAGTGGGGAAGGGGCGCCCGCTTGCGATCAGGTTGAGCACCCAGTCCTGCCGGAGCTCGAGCCCGCGCTCGAGGATCTCCTCGGCGTAGGCGGCGAAGCGACGCGAGGCCCAGACGCCGCCCGCAGGATAGCGCCACGTGGCGAACCCGATGCGGCGGTGGCCGGCCCTGGCGAGCTTCGCGACGAGCGAGCGCACGCCGCCGTGGTCCGTGTCCACCAGGTCGATCGCCTGGTCGCTGTATTCCATCAGCACCGACACCAGGCAGAGCTTGCGCGACAGCATCTCCACCGTCTCGGACGGGAACGGATAGATCAGGATCGCCCCGCGCCAGTCGGCCTGCCGGATATGTCCGAACACGCGGCGCTGTCCGGCCTCTCCCGCGAGTTGCGAGGGTTCGAGCGGGAGCACGTCCACCACCGCATGCTCAATCGCCGCGCGATGCTGGATGCCCTGCAGGATGTGTGGAAACGTCGACCGGTCGGAGCTCGCCAGCGGCGCGCCCACCAGCACTCCGACGTGCAGGGGCTTTGCCTGACGTGAGCGGCGCACCGTCCGCGAAGGCGAACCGCGGTAGCCGAGCTTCGACGCCATCGCCTGCACCCGCTCGCGTGTCTCCGCCGAGATCGACGGATGGTTGGCCAGGCTGCGCGACACCGTCGGCCTCGAGAGTCTCAAGGCCTTTGCGAGCTGCTCCTGATTGATGCCTGCCATGGGGTGCGACGAGGAAGCGCCGACTGTTCGGAATCCACGGTTTCACGGCAAGCACGAAAGTATGCACTAAAAATCATCAGGTGAACAATGAACCGTCGACAATTTCTCTATGAAATAATGTAAATAAATGATAAACATGGAATAGGGAAAGACAGATTGTCGGTTGGTGTCGGGGTCTATTGTGCGCACAATAATGGAAACGAAGTCGAATTATTGTGGTTCCCCGGGGCGGGCGACGCCGAGGAGGGCTCGGGCGATGGGCCGACACGGCGGTACCGCAGACCGGTAGGCTGCGCTTGGGGCGGGGGAAGGCGCGGAGCGCCGGAGACTCCATGCCTCCGCCGGACCGCTCGGGGCGCGACGACTCAGCGCGCGGCGGGCGCGGGCTGGCGCGTGAAGTTCGCGAGCAGGCGCACGTACATCGCCTGGTTGTAGATTGCGGGTTCCGACAACTCCCAGGAGTCGTCCGGGTAGGGTAGGTTGAAATCCGCGTAGGCCTTGCCGGGCGGCTGGCGTCGGACCCAGCCAAGGGCGCCGTCATAGTGTGCGTTGGGCCCGCCCACGACGTATCCGGGGGGCGGATTCGCCCCGAGGTCGGAGTTTGTTGGATACGCGTCGTGCCAGATGCGCGTGACCGAGTTCTCGGCGCCCAGAGAGCCCATGTTGCTCAGGTAGACCAGGTCGAGCGGGTTCACGCCGTGGAAGAAGTGGAGCATGTTGAGCGCGCGCTCCTCGAACAGGGCGCGGTCGGGGCCGGCGAAGCCGTAGGTGACTGCTTCCGCCGCGATGGCGCCGAAGGAGGCGCGAACCTGGTTGCTGCCCCAGTGGTAGCAGGAGTCTGGCATGTAGGCCCGATAGAGGTCGGGCTGCTCGGTGCGAGGGATGAAGCGGTTCCAGCGCACGGCGCGCTCCCAGATTCGTCGGATGCTCCGCACGAGGACCGGATCGGCGTGGGGATTGCGCAGGTATTCGAAGAGGCCCTCCGCCTCGCCCGCGTCATAGGGCGACCAGGGGCTCTCGGAGAGCTGGCGCAGCGTGAAGACCTTGTGTTCGAAGTCCGCCTTGTACGCCGGCCGGCCGGTCAGCAGCCACAGTTGGAGCGCCGCGATCGCCTCCGCGCGATCCTGCTGCGTGAACGAGAGGTCGGCGTTCCCGCTCTTGATCTCACCCGTGTCGACGTGCTCCCGGCGGGGATGGCTGCTGTACCAGTTCCACGCGAGCTCGGCCTTTTGGCGGAGCAGCGTGGCGTAGCCCGTCCAGGCGGGGAACTGGCCGTAGACCCTCGCCGCGTGGGCGAGCACGCCGGCGGTGACGATCGTCGACGCGGAAGCCTTCGGTCCGTAGTAGCGGGGGCGGTCGTCCTTACTGAGGGGAGCGACCGTGTTGTAGTCGATCTCGCCCATCTTGATGAAGACGCCGCCGTCGCGGTCTTCCATTTTGAGAAGCCAGTCCAGCTCCCATTTCACCTCATCGAGAATGTCCGGCAGTCCGTTGCCCGATTCGGGGATGCCCGTGTCGTCGGTGAAAGCCTGGGGGTTGCAGCTCCATGCGTAGAGCAGGGGATGGATGACATTGCGCAGGAAGGTCGGGTACTTGTTGCTGTCGCCCGCGTCCATCCAGCCGCCCGAGAGGTCCCGCTCCGTGGCGGGGTCGCCCTTCGCCCAGACAGCCCGCGCGTGGCGGTCGTTCAGGAACGCGGGGGCGTCGGTCCAGGGCTTCTGTGCGTAGGGCAGCTCGTGCGCGCAGGCTTCGCGCTGGTAGTAAAACACCCGCATGGCTGCCCGGAGCACCGGAGCATACACATCCGGCGCAATCCGGAATGTCGCCGAACGCAATCCTGTGCCCGCGTCGAACACGTAATACTCGCCGGGCGTTTGCACCTGCGAAAAATCGAACCACCAGCCGCGGTCGCCCGACTGTGCATCGGTCCGGAGGCGGTTGAAGGGCGCCGGCGCGCGCGCCAGGACCACCGCCCCGTCCGACTTGCGCCGCAACTCGATCAGACTGCCCGGAGTATATCGATCCGCGGTGTTGAACCCCTTCTGCGGATCGCTGATCACCGCCACTTTCTGCTCCCAGGGAAGGTAGCCGAATTGGTCGACATGGAGGTGACTCGTGACCGGCGGCAGATCCGGATCCAGTTTTCCTGTGAGTGCCGGTACCGCCCAGGCGCGCCATTGGGTCATCACGGCGCGCGCGGAAACCGAGGCGAGGGCTGACAGGAGGACGGCGACGAAGAGTCGGGCAACGGAGGGGCGGGGCATCGGTTCATCTTTGGTGCGCCGACAGCCGTACGCAATCGTCGGATGTGCCTGGGCGCAGCTTGGGCTTGAAGTCTTCCGCTCCGGGGGCGTTATTGGCCGGACATACGTGAATGCTCATCCACACAAGTCGGAGTCGGTGAACGACCGCCTGGGGAGGCCCCTGCGCGACCTGCGTATCTCGGTCACCGACCGCTGCAATTTCAGGTGTCCCTACTGCATGCCGCTCGAGGTGTATGGCGTGCGTCACGTCTTTCGCCCGCAGTCGGAGCTCATGGATGCCGGCGAGCTGGTTACGATCGCATCGGCCTTCGTGGACCTGGGCGTGCACAAGATCCGGATCACGGGAGGCGAGCCGCTGCTGCGTCCCGATCTCCCCGAGATCGTCCGCGGCCTGCGCGGCCTGCTCGGCCAGTCGGGTGATCTGGCGCTGACCACGAACGGCTGGCACCTGGAGAAACTCGCCGGCTCCCTGGCCGACGCCGGCCTGGCACGGGTCAATGTTTCCCTCGACTCGCTGAATCCCCAGGTCGCGGGCCGCATGAACGGCCTGGGGCTTCCGGTCGAGCGCATCCTCCGCGGCATCGACGCGGCGGCGGGGGCGGGCCTGCGGGTGAAGCTCAACTGCCTCGTGCAGCGTGGCGTCAACGAGGACGGCCTCATTGACCTGTGCACCTATGCCCGCGAGCGCGGCTTCACGCTGCGCTTCATCGAATTCATGGACGTCGGCAATACGAACGGCTGGCAGCCGGAGCTCGTGGTGCCGGCCGCCGAGATCGTCGCGCAGGTTTCCGCCCGCTGGGCGCTCGAGCCGCTCGCCCCCGCCTACCGCGGCGAGGTCGCCGCGCGCTACCGCTATGCGGACGGGGCGGGCGAGATCGGTATCATCAGTTCCGTGACGGAGCCCTTCTGCCGCGATTGTCACCGCGCCCGGCTCTCGGCCGACGGGCGGCTCTACACCTGCCTGTTCGCCTCCTCCGGTGCCGATCTCCTCGGCCCGCTGCGCTCCGGAGCCGACGCTCCCGCGCTGCGCTCGCGCCTCGCGGCCCTGTGGGGCGCGAGGACCGACCGCTACAGCGAGGAGCGTGCGGAACTGCTCGCACGCCACGAACAGAGGACGAAGGTCGAGATGTCGTACATCGGCGGTTGAGGGCGGATGCCGCGCAACGATGAGAGCACAGGCGCCGGTTGACTCCCCGGCGCGCTCCGGCCCTTCATCGCCGCCAATCCCTTGCCCCCGATGATTTCCCCCTCCGCGGGATATTCCCGCTCCCGCCGCCGGCTGCGCGCCGGTTTGTCCCTCGCCTCGATCGCGCTTGCGCTTGTCGCTGCGACCCGCCTCGCGGCCGCGCCGGCCGTTCCGTCGGCGCAGAAGCCGATCGCCCCGATCGTGGCCCCGTTCCCGATGCCCCAGCTGCAGCGCCCGGTCTTTCCCGATCGCTCGTTCGACATCCGCTCTTACGGCGCCGTCGAGGGTGGGTCCGTCAAAAACACTGCCGCGTTCGACCGGGCCGTCGATGCCTGTGCGACCGCCGGCGGCGGCCACGTCGTCGTGCCCGCCGGCCGCTGGCTGACCGGCCCCATCCACCTGAAGAGCCACGTCGACCTTCACCTGGACAAGGGGGCGGTCGTCGTATTCTCCGACCGTTTCGCCGACTACCTCCCGGTGGTCCTGGTCCGCGTCGGCGGCGTCGACCTCTACAACTACTCGCCCCTGGTGTATGCCCGCGACTGCAACGACGTCGCGGTGACGGGACCCGGTCGCCTGGACGGAAATGGCCGTGCCTGGTGGGCCTGGCAGCGCAGGCAGACCCACGAAATCGTAAAGCTCGCGCCCGAGGGCGTGCCGGTGGAGAAGCGCATCTTTGGCACACCGGAGGCGGCGATCCGCCCGAATTTCGTCGTGTTCTACCATTGCACGAACGTGCTGCTCGAGGGCTTCACGATCGGCAGCGGTCCCTGCTGGACCCTCAATCCGGTGTACTGCGAGAACGTCATCATTCGTCGCCTGGATGTGGATACCGATGGCCCCAACAATGACGGGCTCGATCCCGACTCCTGCCGAAATGTCCTGATCGAGAAGTGCCGCTTTTCCACGGGCGACGACTGCGTTGTGCTCAAGTCCGGCTACAACGAGGACGGCTGGCGTGTGAATCGCCCGACCGAGAATCTCGTCATGCGCGACTGCGTCTGCCTCCGCGGCCACGGCGGGTTCGTGGTCGGAAGCGAGATGTCCGGGGGCGTTCGGAACGTCTACGTGCACGACTGCGAGTTCGTCGGCACCGACCGCGGCGTCCGCATCAAGTCGATGCGGGGGCGAGGGGGCGTCGTGGAAAAGATCTGGGTCGACGGTATCGTTGCGCGCGACGTGAAGCGCGAGGCGGTGACCATCAACATGGACTACGGCTCGGATCCGAACGCGGCGACCAACGCCAGGCCGCCCGCGTTCCGCGACATCCACATCAGCAACCTGCGGTGCGAGGGCGCGAAGATCGCAGTGCGAATCAACGGCCTGGCCGACTCGCCGGTGCGCGACGTGTCGTTTGAAAACGTCGCCATCTCCGCGGACCAGGGTGTGCTCTGCACGCATGCGGCCGGCCTCTCGTTCAAGGGCGTCGCGTTTGTCGCCGCACGCGGACCAGGCTTCGACTTTCGTTCGGTTGATGGGGCGACCATCCAGCGGGCCCGCGTCCGCGCCGCGGCCTTCCTGAAGGTCGAGGATCGCGCCACCCGCGGCATCGTGGTGTCGGACGTCCCGCCCGATGCGCCGGCGCCGAAGATTGAATGGGGGGCCGGTGCAAGCCGCAACGCGGTCACCCTGCGCTGATGACGGCACGGCATCAAGGCTTCGGATTTGACTCGGCACGGCCATGAGCAAGTTTCGCCGCGTGGCATCCACGGTCGCATTGGAGGACATCGCCCGCGCGGCCGGCGTACACCGCTCCACGGTGTCGCTGGCACTGAGGGACCATCCCCGCATCTCCAAGGAGGTCCGCGAGCGCATCCAGCGCCTGGCGGAGGAGATGGGGTATCGCGTGAATCCCCTCGTCGCCGCGCTGATGCAGTCGCGGCGCAGCGGCAAGAAGGTCCGCGACGTCGTGCTCGCGTATGTCACCAACTATTCGACCCGCTATGGCTGGCGTCCGCAGTACCACGACCGGCCCGACTATTTTCCCGGCGCGGCCGCCCGCGCCCTGGAGCTGGGCTACAAGCTCGAGCATTTCTGGCTGGCTGAACCCGGGATGACGCCGGAGCGGCTCAGCGACATCCTGACGGTGCGCGGCATCCACGGGGTCCTGGTCGGGCGGCTTCCCCCGGGCCAGAAGGCGATCCGCCTGCTGTGGGAGCGCTTTTCCTGCGTGGCGCTCGGGCTGACGATGCTGGAACCCAATCTCCACCGCGTTGCCGAGGACCACTTCGTGAGCGCGGGCCGGGCGCTCGACCGCATGCTCGAGCGCGGGTATCGACGGATTGGATTCGTATTCTCGGACATCGACGACAGCCCTGCGGTCGGCGACCGCCTGCTCGGCGCCTACCTGCGCAGGATGATCACGCTCGGGCGGGACAGCCGTGTTGACCCGTACTACTTCGTGCCCGACGCGGATCCCGTAAAGCGCTTCAAGGCCTGGTTCGACCGCTGGAAGCCCGACGCGCTGATCGTGACGCATGCCCGGCCTGTCATGGCTTGGCTCACCCAGCTCGGGCTCTCGGTTCCGGAGGAAGTTGCCGTGGTGACGCTCACGAACCACCACCTTGAGGACGGCTGCTCGGGCATCCGCTGCGAGGCCTCCAAACTCGGCGGCCTCGGCGTCGAGATGCTCGTGGGCCTGATGCATCGCGGCGAGACAGGCGTGCCGGCCGACCCGCACGAGGTGCTGCTCGGCGGCGACTGGATCGACGGGCGGACGATCCGGCGCTGAGGAAGCGTCGCCCGGGTTTTCCGGTCATATGACGAGTCCGGATTCATGCAACGATGCGCGCATCGGCCCGTTTGCCGGAGCCGGCGCAGGTGGGTCGACTTCCGCCGATCCCGCGCCACATCGGCGCGGATCCTCCTCGTCCCCCTCCCGCTCATGATGCCTGCGCCCTCCGCCGGCGGCCGTAGCCGCCAGCCCGACCTCGTCCGTTCACGCTTTACGCCGGCGCCGAGGCGTCGGAGGGGAGTCCGGTCATGAGTCCTGCTCCCTCCAAGAAGTCCGCCGGCGACCGCTTCCGCTGGACCGTGCTGACGCTCCTGTTTGCGTCGACGGTGATCAACTACATGGATCGCCAGATCCTGGGCATCCTGAAGCCGGACCTCTCGCGGTCGCTCGGCTGGAGTGAAACGGACTACAGCTCGATTGTGATTGCGTTCCAGCTCGCCTACGCCGTGGGCCAGCTTTTCTGCGGGCCGGTGATCGAGTGGTTCGGCACCCGCCTGTCCTTCGCGTATGCGGTGGTGTTGTGGAGCCTGTCGGCAATGGCCCACGGCGTGGTGCGCGGTGTGAGCGGCTTCATGGCTGCGCGCTTCTCACTGGCGCTGGGCGAGTCGGCGAACTTTCCGATCGCGATTCGCACGGTGGGCGAGTGGTTCCCCGCTCCGGAGCGCCCCTTCGCGACGGGCATCTTCAACGCCGGCACCAACGTGGGCGCCGTCTTCGCGCCCATTCTGGTCCCGCTCATCGCGGCGTGGATTGGCTGGCGCGGATCCTTCATCGCGCTCGGCGCCGCCGGTTTCCTCTGGCTGATCCCCTGGCTGATGCTTTATCGCCCCGCGCAGGCGTCCGGCGAACCGACGGCGGCCGGCGCAGCGGCCAATGCCGCCCCGAAGGTCAAAGTGCCCTGGCGCCGCATCCTCGCCACGAGGGCCGCCTGGGGCTACTTCGCGACCTGCATCCTCGTCGGGCCCGTCTGGTGGTTCTACCTCTTCTGGCTGCCCGACATCTTCCACAAGCAGTTCGGCCTCGACATGGCCGCGTTCGGCCCGCCGCTCGTGGTCGTGTATGGCGTGACCGCCCTCGGCAGCATCGGCGGGGGCTGGCTCTCGCTGTGGTTCAGCCGGCTCGGCGCGAGCATCAACCTTGCGCGCAAGGGAGCCCTGCTCATCTGCGCCGTGTGCACCGTGAGCGCGATCGTCGCCGCGCACGCCTCCCACGTGTGGGTGGCCACGCTCTGCTTCTCCTTCGCCGCCGCCGGCCACCAGGGCTGGTCCGCCAACATGTATTCGGTCACCACTGACCTCTTCCCAAAGGAGGGCGTCGCCTTCGTCGTCGGCTTTGGCGGGACCGTCGCCGCCATCGCCTCGGTGGTCTTTTCCTACGCGGTCGGGCACATCCTGCAGGCCCATGGCGGCTACGCCGGTATCCTGGCCTTCTGCGGATGCGCCTACGTCACCGCATTGCTGATCTTCCACATCCTGGTCCCGCGCATCGAGCCCGTCTCGCTCGCGGCCTGAGTGTGCCGCCGGTTCCCGCCCCTCCGCTTCGTCCATGCTTCAATCGTCCCAGACTCCGTCGTCGCCGATCGCCGCCGCCGTCCCCGCTTGGCGGCCCGACCTCGGCGACGGCCGATATCGGAATCCCGTGCTGTTCGCCGACTACTCGGATCCCGATGCGATCCGCGTGGGGGACGACTACTGGCTCACGGCGTCGAGCTTCAACCACGTCCCGGGGCTCCCGATCCTTCACTCCCGCGACCTCGTCAACTGGACCCTCGTCAACCACGCGCTCCCGCGCCTGTCCCCCGAGGCCCATTTCTCGGCTCCCCGGCACGGCTGCGGCGTGTGGGCGCCGGCAATTCGGTATCACGAGGGCCGCTACGTGATTCTGTATCCGGATCCCGACTTCGGACTGTACGCAGTCGAGGCCGCCGACCCGCGCGGCGCCTGGAGCGCGCCCAGGCTGCTGAGGGTAGGTCGCGGACTGATAGATCCGTGCCCGTTCTGGGACGACGACGGAACGGGGTACCTCGTCCATGCGTGGGCGCGCAGCCGGTCGGGCATCAACAACCGGCTGACGCTTCACCGCCTTCGACCGGACAGCCTCGAGCCCGAGGGCGACGGTCTCGTCGTGATCGATGCGGACTCGCTTCCCGGCTGGAAAACGCTCGAGGGGCCGAAGCTCTACAAGCGCGACGGATGGTACTTCATCTTCGCTCCGGCGGGCGGAGTTCGGAACGGATACCAGGCCGTTTTTCGCTCGCGCAGGATCGAAGGACCCTACGAGGTCCGCATCGTGCTCGCCCAGGGATCGACCGCGGTGAACGGACCGCACCAAGGCGCGTGGGTCGACACCACCGGCGGGGATCACTGGTTCCTGCATTTTCAGGAAATGGACGGCTACGGCCGCGTCGTTCACCTCCAGCCGATGGAGTGGGGGACCGACGGCTGGCCGCGCATGGGCATGCCGCGCGCCGAGGCAAACGCCCCCGGCGAACCCGTCGCGGAGCACCGCAAGCCGGTCGCGCTGCCCGGGCCGCCCTCCGAACCCGCGACCTCGGACGATTTCGAGGGCGGAGTTCCCGGGCTCCAATGGCAGTGGCAGGCGAATCCGGCCTCGAACTGGATCCGGCCCGCCGCGGGGCGCCGCGGACTGACGCTCACCTGCGTGCCGCTGAAGGCTTCGCACACGCTGCACGATGCGCCGAACCTGCTCCTCCAGAAGCTGCCGGGGCCGACCTTTGAGGTGACCGTAGGCCTGGACTTTCACCCGGTTTCGGAGGGAGACTCCGCCGGTCTGCTGGTGTTTGGGCGCACCTATGCCTGGATCGGTCTGCGCCTGCAGGATCGCCGCGTGGTGCTCGCCGTGCGGAGCAACCCCGGTGCGGCCAACGACGCGGCTGAGGCGACTGTCGGGACCATCGGACCGGTTAACGGACCGGTCCTGCTCCGGCTCACGGTCTCGTCTGGCGCGCGCTGCCAATTCTGGCATGGGCGTGAGGGGACCGGGTTCGAGCCGTTGGGGCCCGCGTTTCCCGCGACCTCGGGTTCCTGGACCGGCGCGAAGGTCGGTGTATTTGCGATATCCGCACCGGGTTCCTCGGAGGGGGGCCTGGCCGAATTCAGGGAATTTCGGGTCGGCGGGATTCCGTCCGCCACCTCGTCCTGAACCGGGCTTGCCCGGCACCAACTCCGACCCATGCTCGGCCCCGATGCTGAGCGTGCTCGAGATCCTTCAGAAGACCACGGACTTCCTCGCCGGAAAGGGCGTGGAGGCGCCGCGTTTCAATGCCGAGGTGATCGTCGGCCACGCCTTGGGCCTGAAGCGCATGCAGGTCTATCTCCAGTTTGAACGCCTGCTCACCGAGGCGGAACTGGAAAAGATCCGGCCGCTCGTCCGCCGCCGCGCCCAGCGCGAGCCGCTTGACTATATCCTTGGCGAAACCGAGTTCTGCGGCCTCAGGCTCAAGGCCGACCGCCGCGCGCTCATCCCGCGTCCCGAGACGGAGCAGCTCGTCGAGCTGGTCGGCGCCCGCCTGGGGACTGGGCCCGCCCCCTCGCGTATCCTCGATCTCGGTACGGGCAGTGGCTGCATCGCGCTGGCCCTCGCGGCCGCGTTTCCCGGCGCCGCGGTGACGGGAGTCGACGCGAGCGACGAGGCCCTGTCTCTCGCCCGGGAAAATGCCGCCGCCACCGGCCTGGAAGCCCGCGCGAGTTTCCTGAAATCAGACTGGTTTTCGGCGCTCCCGGAGGACGCACGTTTCGATGTGATCGTTTCGAACCCCCCCTACCTGACCGCCGCCGAGGCGGACGAGACCCAGCCCGAGGTGCGAAGCTTTGAGCCGAGGGCGGCGCTGGTGGCTCCGGATGACGGGCTCCGTGACCTCGTGACGATCCTCCGGGGTGCTCCCGCGCGCCTCGCTCCGGGCGGGCTCGTCGCGCTCGAGACGGGGATTGCCCAGCATGCGGCGCTCCTCGCGGAAGCCGCCGCGGTCGGCCTCGTGGCCGCCGAATCCGTGCGGGATCTGACGGGTCGCGACCGCTTCGTCTTCGCCCGCGCCCCCTGAGCTCCGCCCGCTGCGAGGAGTTGTCAGGGGCCGGAAAGCTGTTCACGTTGCTGGACTTCCTGGAACATGCGCATCGGAATCGGCCAACTCAACACGACCGTCGGAGACCTGGCGGGCAACCGCGTCCGCATAGTCGACGCCTATCGCGCACTGGTCGCCCAGGAGGCTGAACTCGTGGTGTTTCCGGAATTGGTTGTCTGCGGCTATCCACCCCGGGACCTCCTCTTCAAGCGCCGTTTTGTCGCGGACGTCGAGGCCTCGCTCGCGGAGATCGCGAAAGCCGTGGGCGACGTGCCCGCGCTGATCGGGACGGTGACCCCCAACGCCGCCGACGGCGGCCGCCCCTGCCACAACAGCGCTGCGTTCTGCCGCTCCGGCCGCGTGGTCGGGTACGCCCACAAATGCCTGCTGCCGACTTACGACGTGTTCGATGAGGACCGCTATTTCGAGCCCGCCAACGAGCCCGCCGTGTTCGACTGGGACGGACGCCGGCTCGGGGTCACGATCTGCGAGGACATCTGGACGCATCCAAGCGTCTCCACACGTCGGCTTTATCGCGGCGTTGATCCTGTCAAACTGCTCGCCGGCCACGGCTGCCACCTGATGGTGAATCTCTCCGCGAGCCCCTGGCATCATGGCAAGGGACACCTGCGCCAGACCCTCGTGTCCGAGGCGGCGCGGCAGCTCGGATGTCCGGTCGTGTACTGCAATTCCATCGGAGGGAACGACGAGCTGATCTTTGACGGACGTTCGATGGCGGCGGACGGGCAGGGCGGGCTGCTTGCCGGTCTCGCCGCGTTTCGCGAGGAGATCCGGGTCGTCGACCTTGGGTCTGCGTCGGCGCCGGACACCAGTTTTGCCCAGCAGGACATGCCCGACGTGTTCGAGGCCCTCGTGCTCGGCCTGCGCGATTACGCCCACAAGAGCGGATTCCGCAAGGCGCTGGTCGCGCTCTCGGGCGGCATCGACTCGGCTCTCGTCGCAGTCCTCGCAGTCGCCGCGTTCGGCGCCGAGAATGTCGTCGGCGTCTCGCTGCCCTCGGCGATCTCCAGCCAGCACAGCCGCGACGATGCGCGCGTGCTCGCCGAGAATCTCGGTATTCGGTTCGACACCATCGCCATCGCCGAGGTCGTCGCGGCCTGCGAGCAGGCGCTCGCGCCGGTGTTCGCCGGCCGTCCGCGCGACGTGGCCGAGGAGAACATCCAGGCCCGCGCTCGCGGCGTGCTGATGATGGCCCTTTCGAACAAGTTCGGCTCGCTCCTCCTCACCACAGGAAACAAGAGCGAGGTCGCCGTCGGCTACTGCACGCTCTACGGCGACATGTGCGGCGGACTCGCGGTGATCTCCGACGTGTTCAAGACCCAGGTCTATGCCCTGTCGCGCTGGATCAACGACGACGCCCGCCGGAAGGGGAGGGTGGCGCCCATCCCGCAGAACACGATCGACAAGGCGCCCAGCGCGGAGCTGCGCCCGGGGCAGACCGACCAGGATTCGCTCCCGCCCTACGACGAACTCGACGCCATCCTGCGCGGTTACGTCGAGGAGGGCCTCGCGACGCGCGACCTCGTGGCGCAGGGGTTCCCCGAGCCGGTCGTCCGCGACGTCGTGCGCAAGGTGGACCTCAACGAGTACAAGCGAAAGCAATACGCACCGGGCCTGAAGATAACGCCGCTCGCCTTCGGCGTCGGGCGCCGAATCCCAATCGTGCAGCGCTACGTCAGCTGAGCGTCCGACCTCGTATCCATTTTCACATGCACACCTCAGAATCCCTCTTCGCCCGGGCCAAGGAACTGATCCCGGGCGGCGTCAACTCGCCCGTCCGCGCCTTCCGCTCGGTGGGTGGCGCGCCGTTCTTCGTGAAGAGCGCCCGTGGCGCCACGCTCGTCACGGCCGACGACCGCGAGCTCATTGATTTCGTCTGCACATGGGGGCCCGCGATCCATGGGCACAATCACCCCGTGATCCGCCAGGCGATCGCCACCGCCCTCGAGAACGGGACGAGCTTCGGCACGCCCAACCCCTACGAGGTGGAGATGGCCGAGCTCATCGTGCGTTTCGTGCCCTCGATCCGAAAGGTCCGCATGTGCAACAGCGGCACCGAGGCCACCATGTCCGCCATCCGGCTCGCCCGTGGGTTCACGCGGCGCGACAAGATCATCAAGTTTTCCGGCTGCTACCACGGCCATTCCGACTCGCTCCTGATCAAGGCAGGGTCCGGCGCGCTCACCCACGGCAACCCCGACAGCGCGGGCGTTCCGGCCTCGTTCGCACAGGAGACCATCGTACTGCCCTACAACGACGTCGCCGCGCTCGAGTCCGCCTTCGCCGCGAATCCCGGTGCGATCGCCTGCGTGATCGTCGAACCCTATCCCGCCAACGTCGGGTTGATCCTCCCCGAGAAGGGCTACCTGGCCGCGCTTCGCCGCATCTGCACCCAGCATGGTGCGGTGCTCATCTTCGACGAGGTGATGACGGGCTTCCGGCTCGCGAAGGGAGGCGTTCAGGAGCTCGAGGGCATCACCCCGGACCTCACCACGCTCGGCAAGATCATCGGCGGCGGCCTGCCGGTCGGCGCCTTCGGCGGCCGTGCGGAGATCATGGACTTCCTGGCCCCGGTCGGCCCCGTTTACCAGGCGGGCACGCTCAGCGGAAATCCGCTCGCCATGGCCGCCGGCATCGCCGCATTGAAGCTCCTCGAGTCCGAGAACCCCTATCCGCGCCTCGCCCGCCTCGGCGCCCAGGTCCGCGACGCGCTCGCCTCGGCCTGCCGGGCCAAGGGCCTGCCCGCCCAGGTTCCCCAGGTCGGATCCATGTTCTCGATCTTCTTCACGCCGAATCCGGTCCGCGACTACGCGACCGCCCTGACCTCGGACGCGAAGGTCTTCGCGCGCTTCTTCACGCTCTGCCTGGAGGCGGGCGTCTACCTTCCCCCGAGCGCCTACGAAACCGCGTTCATCAGCACGGCCCACGAAGGCGCCGCGATCGACCGCGCCTGCGAGGTGATGACCCGCGCGATCGCCTCGCTCTGAACCGAGCATGCACGCCGTCGCCACCCTCCGCCGGACGCTTGCGCTGCTGTTCGCGTGGTGCCTTGCCGCAGCCTGCGCCCGCGCGATCGACCTCCTCCCGCTGTCGCAGGTGCGCCCCGGGGAGGAGGGCGTGGTGATGACGGTATTCCAGGGAACCCGGCCGGAACCCTTTCGCGTGCGCGTCACGGGTGTGCTCGAAAATGCGCTCGGTCCCGGCAAATCGCTGATCATCTGCGAGCTCACCGATCCCCGCGTCCAGAACATGGGCGCGGCCGCCGGCATGAGCGGGAGCCCGCTCTACATCGGTGGCAAGCTTGCCGGCGCGCTGAGTTACCAGATCCAGCATTTCGAAACCGTCCACTTCGCCGGATTCACCCCGGCTCAGGATCTCGACGAGGTGAAGGCCACGCTGCCCGCCGGGACGGGGTCCGCGTCGCCCGCGCCGGTCGCGAGCGCGTCCGGAACCTTCCTGCCGGTCAAGCCGGTCTTTTCCTTCGGCGGACTCAGCCCCCAGGTGGAGGCCCTGGTGGCCTCACGCTTCTCCGAACTCGGGCTCGCGCTCGGCGCCCCGGCCGGCGGCGGTGCTCCGACGCCCGCCGTCTCCAGGCCGGCGGAGCTTCAGCCGGGTTCGCCGATCTCGGCCGCCCTTTGCGTCGGCGACATCACCCTCGGCGCCACGGGCACCGTGTCGATCGTCGACGGCAACCACGTCGTCGCCTTTGGGCACCCGATGATGGGTATTGGCGCCACGGATATGCCGTTCTGCTCCGCGGACATCCTCACCATCCTCCCGAGCACGATGTCCTCGTTCAAGCTGGCCAACATCGGCGGCGTCATCGGTACGCTTCAGGAGGACCGACTCTCGGGTGTCGCGGGCGTGATTGGCCCCGTGCCCGATTTGATTGACGTCGCAGTGGAGGTTCACCCCGTCAGCGGCCCGGACCGCACGCTGCATTTCCGCGTCGTCCGCAACCAGGCCCTCAGCCCCATGATCATCGCGTCCGGCGCGCTGCAGGGGCTTCTCGGCTCCAATGACGCCTCGATGTCCGAGGGCTTCCGGCTCGATGCGCGGATCGACTACGCCGGTCGCCGCCCGTTCCCGATGCACTTCCTCTACCCGGGCACGCAGGCTTTCGTCATGGGGCTGCGCGAATTCGCCGGTCAGCTCGCGACGCTGCTGTTCAATCCCTACGAAAAGGTATTTCCCAAGTCCATACAGCTCAGGATCGCCGCCCTCGGCGAGGACCCGGTCGCGGTCGTGGACCGGTTCCAGCTCTCGCGGTCCGTGGCGCGCCCGGGCGAGACCGTCGTCGCGTCGGTGTCCTGGCGCGACTACCAGGGCGCGGTGCATCGCGCTGAGATCCCCTTCCGCGCGGACCCCGCTTGGGCCGGCAAGTCGCTCGACGTCGTCCTGATGTCCGGTTCCTCGCTCGATGAACTCACCGGGCATGGCGGCGTCATGATGGCGTCGCAGTTCAGGAGTTTCGACGCCTACCTCGCGGCGCTCTCCGGTGATCGTCGCCCGGACGGCGCCTATCTCGCCGTCGTCGAGAGGACTTCACTGTTCCGGGACCAGGGCGTCACGACGCCGGACCTGCCGGGTTCTCTCGAACGCATCGCACGCGACGCCGATGCCGCCCGCTTCCAACGCGTCGAGGCCTACTCCTCGCTGTTCGAACGCCACCTCATCCCGGGCAAGCTCGCCTTCGTCTCTCTGAGCCGTCCGCTTCGCGTGTCCGACTGACCCGCCGCGCTCCCGTTCGCTCCCATCCTGAATTCCAACGCCGCCTCCGCCCATGCACGCCTTCGCCCGCGCCTGCGCCCTGCTGTCACTTGCCGCCTTGCCGCTATTCGCCGACAGCCTGACCAAGACCTACACCGTCGACTTCTTTCGCGACGTCTCGAGCCGCGACCTGAAGGGGTTCGCGACGCGGTCCGATGGCCGGCTCGTGGCGGGACCCGTGTTGACGGATCTGCAAGGGGGGCTTGGTGCGGATCTGGTCTGGTCGCTCGCGCCATCCGCCGACGCCGGGACCTGGTACGTGGGGACGGGCCCCTCGGGAAAGATCATGGAGGTGACGGTGGATCCGACCAAGGGAACGCTCGCCTCGAAACCCTGGGGCTCAGTCGACGACGCCCAGGTGTTTGCGCTCGCGCGTCTCGCCGACGGCCGCCTGGTCGCGGGTGGTTCGCCGAAGGGCAGTCTCACGCTCCTCTCTGACGGCAAGCCCGTGGCGCGCATCTTCCTGCCGTCCACCTCGGTATTCGACCTGCTCGTCCTACCGCCTGCGAAGCCAGGCGAGTCCGGTGACCTGCTGGTGGCCGCTGGCAACCCCGGCCGAATCTACCGCGTCGACCTCGCGCGGTTTGCGAAATCGGGTCGGGCGAAGGAGGGCGTCGCCACCGACGCGGCCCTGTCCGCGGCGGGCATCTCGACCTTCGGCTCCATTCGCGATCGCAACGTGCGCACCCTCGCCCTGCTGCCGGACGGGCGCGTGCTCGCGGGCTCGGCCCCCGACGGAAACGTGTATGAGTTTCCGGCCTCGGGCGGTGCGCCGCTCATGCTGATGGAAAATCGCGACGCGGAGGTCACGGACTTTTCGGTCAACCCCGACGGTTCGTTCTACGCCTCGATGGTCGCCACCTCGGCCCAGGGAGAGACCCGCATCCAGCAGGGTGCGCGCGTCCAGCCGCAGACCGCCCAGCCTGCCCAGCCGGCACCGATCGCCCCACCGGCTCCAGGCGGAGTCGTGCCGATCGCGGCCCCTGCGCAGCCGGCGCCGGCCCTTCCGGGCCTCGTCCCCGCCCCGCGCTTCGCGGGCCGGGCCTTCATCGTCTCGTTTTCCACCATCGGATTCCCGGAGATCGTCGTGAACCGGACGAACCAGAGCTTCTACCGGCTTGCGCGGGTCGGTCGCGACCTGCTCATCACCGGAGGCGAGCAGGGCGACCTGTTCGGCTATGATCCGGTCGACCGCCTCTCCCTGACCTACGCCGGCAGCGTCTCCGCCCAGGTGAACGGGGTCGCCCCGTGGCCCGGCGCCGCGAGCCGATTCCTGCTGCTCCGCAACAACCCCGCCGGACTCTCGCTGCTCGATTTCGACGCCCGCGCTCCCCGTTCCGCCGAGACCCGAAAGCTCGACATCGGCCTGCTGTCCGAGTTCGGCGCCGTCCGCACCGCCCGGATACACGGGGCCCCCGCCTCCGAATTCGACATCGAGGCGAAGACGAGCAACGGTGGCGATGAACTCGAGGGCTGGACCCCCTGGACGCGCCTTGCGAGCCTGGACCAGGGCGCGATTTCGAACGTTGGCTGGAAGTCCACAGGCCCCCTCCGCGGCCGTTATGCGAAACTCCGGGTGTCTCTTCCTGCCGGGGCCTCCGCCTCGTCCGCGATCGACAAGCTCCAGTGGTTTTACCTGCCCCAGGACCGCCGGCCCGTGCTGACGGAATTCCGCATCCTCGACCCCGACTACGCCATCCAGCCGGCCGCCGAGCCGCAGCCCTCTCCGGTCTCCTCGCTCTCCCAGATGCTCAGCCAGCCCGAGGGCGGGAAGAAGCATCCCAACTTCATGAACAGCCAGGTGTACCCGTCTCCTGGATACCAGGTCTTCCTGTGGACCGTCAGCGACCCCGACGGCGACAACCTCGTGTCGTCCCTCTATCTCCGGCACCAGGGCGACAAGAACTGGATACCCGCTGTCGTGGACACCACCGACAGCTACGCCCAGGTCGACATCTCCCACATGCCCGAGGGCGTCTATTACACGCGCCTTGTCGTGAAGGAGACCGCGCCGCGCCCGCCGGCCGATCGGCTCACCACGACCTTCGAGACCGACGTCTTCGTGGTGGATCGCACGCCGCCGGCGATCCTCGACGCGAGCGCGAAGGTCGTGGGCGACCGGCTCGTCGTCACGGTCCACGGCCGTGACAACCTCAGCATCCTCGCAGGCCTGGAACTCGACTTCAACCAGGGCGACCACGAGGTCTCCGAGCAGCCCGTCGACGGCATCCGCGACGAGCGGGAGGAAACCTTCTCCATCGACGTGCCGCTCTCGCGAGTATCCGGCGCCACCCGGGTGGTCGCCTCGCTCTACGACGCGGTCGGCAACCGCTCCACGCGCGTGCTCACCTGGTGAGCCACCGCGTCACGGGGAGGGGAGCGGAGCCTCGCGGCGGCCGCTCCCTCGACCTCAGGGCTTGCGCCGCCGCACGATGTAGAGAGGCCGTTTCTTCACCTCGTCGTACACGCGCGCCAGGTATTCACCGATCACCCCGATGCCCACCAGCTGGATCCCGCCGAGGAAAAGCGTGAGCGTGACCAGCGTGGTGAAGCCGGTGAACGCGATCTCGATACCGAGCAGGCGGCGGACGATGAAGAAGGTGCCGAGCGCGAAACCGAAGCCGCTGACTGCCAGGCCCACGTAGGTGAGCATCCGGAGCGGCAGATAGGAGAAGCTCAGCATGCCGTCGAACGCGTAGGTCACGAGCCGGCGAAGCGTCTGGGCGGGAGTGCCCGCGGCGCGGTCTTTTCGGTCGTAGAAAATCTGGGCGGTGGGAAAGCCCACCCATCCCCGCAGGCCTGGGAAAAAGCGATGGCGCTCGGGCAGCGCCACCAGCGCTTCCAGCGCCTCGGCGTTCATGAGACCGAAGGTCCCCGTGTTCGCGACGATCGGAAAATCTGAGAATCGGTTGAACAGCCGGTGGAACAGGTCGAAGCCCGCCCGGCGCAGGCCCCGCTCCTCGCGCGACCGCCGCACCGCCAGCACCACCGCCGCGCCGTCCCGCCACTTCGCAATCAGCTCGGGAATCAGTTCGGGCGGATCCTGCAGGTCGGCATCCATCGTCACCACCGCGTCCACGCCGAGCTCGCCCGCCCGCGCGATCCCCGCCATCAGCGCGGCCTGGTGGCCAAAGTTGCGCGAGAGGTCTACCAGCTCCATGGCGCGGTCGCTCTCCGCGCGCGCGGCGATCATTTCCGCGGACCGGTCGCGGCTGCCGTCGTTCACGAAGATGCAGGCCCATTCGACGCCCGGTTCCGATGCGCGCACTCCGTCGAGCCGCGCGAACAATTCGGGCAGGACGGGTTCCTCGTTGAAGACGGGTACGACGAGCGCAACGCGCCGCGGGGTGGCGGGGGAGGCCGGGGTCATCGAAAGACGTTGTACTTCACAATAGCGTACAGTGCCCTGAAGCCGTCCCTCCAGCCGATTTTCTTCCCTTCCTCGTAGGTGCGCCCGTAGTAGCTGATGCCCACCTCGTAGATGGGCACCCGCAGCTTCGCCACCTTGGCCGTCAACTCGGGCTCCACGCCGAACCGGTTTTCCTCGATCGCGATCCGCTGGATCACCTCGCGCCTGAACAGCTTGAAGCAGGACTCCATGTCCGTGAGGTTCAGGTTCGTGAGCATGTTCGAGCACAGCGTCAGCACGCGGTTGCCGACCATGTGCCAGAAATACACCACGCGGTGAGCGTCGCCGCCCGTGAAACGCGAGCCGAACACCACGTCGGCCTTGCCCTCCATGACCGGCTTCATGAGCCGCGGGTATTCATCCGGGTCATACTCGAGGTCGGCGTCCTGCACCACCACCACGTCGCCCGTCGCCGCGGCGAAGCCCGTGCGCAGCGCGGCGCCCTTGCCCTGGTTGACCTCGTGATAGATCACCTTGTCCACGAGCGGGGCGATCTCGGTGCGAAGCAGGTCCCGCGTTCCGTCGCGCGAGTAGTCGTCCACGATGATGATCTCCTTGTCGGCCACCGGGGACTTCCGAACCCGGTCGACGATCGTGCGGATCGTTTTGCACTCGTTGTAACAGGGAATGACGATGGTGAGCTTCACGGTGTGGCGCGCGGGAAGTCTTGGGAGATCCCTCGCCCGGCGTCGAGTCTGGGTTGGAGAAACGCGGGTTGCGCAATGGATTCAGGCTTGGGCTTGCCCACCCGGGCCGCTCTCCGGCAATGTTGCCCGATGGGAAACACGCCCACGTCCAAACAGAAGAAACTCCTGGTGAAGCTCGCGGTCGCCGCGGTGCTTTGCATCGTGATTCTCGTGGCCGTGGCGAGGGGCGTGGACCTAAAGGCACTGGCCCACCGCGTGGTGGTCGTGCTGAGTTCCGCGGGTCCGGTCGCGTATTTCGGGGCGATGGCGTTCCTTCCCTGCTTCGGCGTGCCGATGCTGACCTTCCTGCTTCCCGCGGGCGCCGTGTTCGGGGAGCGCTATGGACTGGGCGGCGTGGTGGCGCTGTGCCTGGGGGCGGTGACCGTGAACATGATGTTCACGTACTGGCTCGCGCGCTGGGCGCTCAGGCCGCTGTTCCGCCGTCTCCTCGACCGCTTCGGCTATCGCATGCCCGAGGTCGCAGGCAGCGATGCCACGGACCTCGTCGTCATCCTGCGCGTCACCCCGGGAATTCCGTTTTTTGTCCAGAACTACCTCGCCGGCCTGGCCGATGTCCCGCTCAGGAACTACGTCATCGTCTCCTGCATCGCGACCTACCTCTACGACACCTCGTTCGTGATGTTCGGCGACGCACTGCTCCACGGACGGGGAAAACTTGCGATGGTTGCCGTGGGCGCGCTGGCCGCCCTGCTCGCGGTGACGCACATGGTCCGCAAGCACTACGCAGCCAAGTCGAAGTCATCCTGACCGGAATCAAGCCTCGGCCATGCTCCCGCGCGAATTCAGACCCCAAACTGGCTCTGCCGAGCGCGTCGAGTCGGTGAGCCAGCTCACGGTCCGGATCAAGGCCCTGCTCGAGCGCGAGATCGCCCCCTGTTGGGTGCGCGGTGAGGTCTCCAACCTGCGGGTGCAGGCGAGCGGGCACGTGTATTTGTCGCTCAAGGACGCCGGCGCCCAGGTTTCCGCGGTGCTCTTCCGCGGCGACGCCGCCCGGCAGACGGTGAAGCTGCGCGACGGCCTGCAGATCCTGGCCTTCGGCGGCCTGAGTCTGTACGAGCCGCGGGGCCAGTATCAGCTGGTGGTCCGGGCGGTGATCGAGGACGGAGTTGGCCGGCTTCAGATGGAGTTCGAGGCCCTGAAACGTCGTCTCGCGGCCGAGGGGCTTTTTGACCCGGAGCGCAAGCGACCGCTGCCTGCGCTGCCCGCCCGCGTGGGTTTCGTAACGTCCCCGACCGGTGCGGCGGTGCGCGATTTTGTTAAAATCCTGCAGCGGCGCTGCTGGCGCGGACGCTGCGTCGTGCTTCCGTCGAAAGTCCAGGGAAGCGGCGCCGCCGAGGAGATGGCCGCGATGCTCGCCTGGGCGGCGGACCTCCGGCTCGGCCCGGCCGGGGAACCTGTGGAGGAGGGGGCGGGCTCGCCCCTGCCGCGGTTCTTCGACCTGCTCGTGGTCGGCCGGGGTGGCGGCAGCCTCGAGGACCTGTGGGCCTTCAACGAAGAGGTGCTCGTGCGCGCGGTCGCCGCGTGCCCGGTGCCGACCGTGTCGGCCGTCGGGCACGAGATCGATTTCACGCTCTGCGATTTCGCCGCCGACCAGCGCGCGGAAACGCCCAGCGGCGCCGCCGAGCTGATTTCCAGCCGTTTCCTCGAGATCCTGCAGCGTGCCGAGGCCGCGGCCGAATCGCTCGAAAAGGCCGCCGATCGTGCGTTGGACGACGCGCGCGGACGGCTCGAGCCGCTCCGGGGGAGACTCCGCCTCCTGGCGCCCGCTGCGCAGGTGGAGCGGGGATACCTTCGACTCGATGATCTCTCGAACAGGCTCTTGGCTGCGCTTCGTCATGCGGCCCAGGACAAACGCGCGGCCTGCGACGCCCAACGCGCCCGGTTCGAGCGTGCCTCGCCGGAGAATCGCGTGCAGTTCGAATCCCACCGCCTGCTCGCGCTCTACAAACGTCTCCAATCCGCCAGTCCCCAGTCGGTGCTGAATCGCGGCTTCGTGATCATGCGCGACGCCCAGGGCGCCCCGCTCGCACGTCGCGCCGAGGTGACCGCAGGCCAGCGGATTCGCGCCCAGTTTGCGGATGGCGACGTGGGATTGAAGGCGGATTAGCGCGGGGGCGCGCCGCTTGCGCGTCGAAGGTTTCCGGGTACGTTGCTGGCGTCCCATGGCGTCGCATCCCACTTCCCTCGTTCGCGCGGGGCTCATTGCCCTGTTTGCCTTTGCCCTCTCACCACTCTCAACCCTTGCCGCTCCGCCGGTCATGAATTCCAAGGACGCTCCCGCCAACTCCTCTTCCTGCACCACCGAAGGACCGCTGTCCGCCTGCGGGCTTCCGTCAAATGTCGTCATCGACATGAGCCATCGAAAGGTGCGGCACACCGATGCCGAGTGGCGGGCGCTGTTGTCGCCCCTTCAATACAGGGTCATGCGCGAGCAGGGCACCGAGCCTCCGTTTGCGAACGCGTACTGGAACAACCACCAGGACGGCGTGTATGTGTGCGCCGGATGCGGCACGCCCTTGTTTGACAGTCGGACCAAGTTCAACAGCGGCACCGGGTGGCCCAGTTTCTGGCAGCCCATCGAGCCCAAGTTCATCGAGGAGGAGGTCGACCACAGCTATGGTATGACCCGCACGGAGGTCCATTGCGCGGTCTGCGGCGCCCACCTCGGCCACGTCTTCGACGATGGTCCCGAACCCACGGGCCTGCGCTACTGCATCAATTCCGCGTCGCTGAAGTTCATCCCCCGCGCGGAGTACGACGCCTGGGCCAAGGCAAAGGCCGCGGCCGCTGCCGCAGCCCAGAAACACTGACCCGCCCCCGGCTTTACTCCTGCCGCCCGTCGGGGCCGGCCAGGTGTCCTCCGAGATCGTCGCGAAGCCGCTGCTTCGCCCGGTAAAGCCGTGTCTCGACGCCTCGTTCCGAACAGCCGGTGATACGCCCGATCTCGCGATAGGACAGGTGCTCGTAGTGGTGCAGGATGAGGGTCGTCTTCAGGTCGTGCGGCAGGCGATTGATGGCCTCCCGCAGCGCAACCAGCGCCTCGTCGCGCTCCGCCTCGTCGCACGGGGTGGGCGCTTGGGATGGAGTGTGGGAACTCAGGGTCAGGCCGGTTTCCGGATCAGCAGCGTCCAGACTCACCGTCGGATGCCGCCGCTTCCACCGGTGGTGATTGTGGCAGAGGTTGGCCAGAGTGGTGAAAAGCCAGGCCGACATACGCGTGTCGGGACGCAGCCGTTCGCGCTGACGGTACAGGCGGACAAAGGCCTCGGCCACCAGGTCGTGGGCATCCGCGGTATTCTGGACGTAGCGCCAGGCGAACGCGAAGAGGGGTGCCTCCCACCGGCGGATGAGCTGATTCAACCCCGATTCCTCACCCCGGCGGAGCGCGGCAAGGCTCACCGAATCCAGATCCGCGGAATCCGGCATCGCTTGGGGCGGGGTTTGGGGTTTGCGCCGGACGGGAGCGGACTCAGTTGGCGCGAGTGGTCCAGTCGCCCAGGGTGTTTCCGACGATTCCGAAATAGAGCTCACGTTGTTGCGGGGTCATGACCTGGGCCGTGGCCTGCACCAGGTTGCGGGTGGATTGGAGACACTCGGCATCGATCTTGCGGCGCAGTTCGACGAATCGCGCGAACTCGAGAAAGTCCACGCGCCCCTCGGTGCGGCGCTCGCGCTCGAAGGCGTCGAATTCACTGCGCATCTGCGCCACCTGGGCGGCGAGGGCGACGAGCTTGGGGCTCGAATGGTCATGGATCGCCTTGATCCGCTCGTATTGCGAATTGCTGAGCTTGAGCTCCGAACGCATCCAGAGCAGGTCGGCGTCGGCCTGGTCGGCGCCCACGGGCTTGCGGAGATCGAACCAGAACGTCTCCGCACCCATGCCGCACAGCATGCCGAGGGCTATGATGAAAAGGGCCCGTTTCATGATTTGTGTGCCGCCGAGCTCTCGGTGGTGTAAGGGTGGACTGTCGACGGATCCGCGAGGAGCGGATCGATCAGGCGCAGGTAGCTGCGTGCGATTTGCGCGCTTCGTTCGTCGTGCAGCCGCGACAGACGTGCTTCTGCGACGAAGAGGCCGGCGAGCATACACGCCACGACGAAGGCGCAGGCGAACGAGGGCCGGCGGAACACGGCGTCGATTCGGTCCCAGAGACTGGGGCGCTGCTCGTCGGATTCCTCCACGGCGATGCGGCGCCAGACTTCGGCTTCAAGCCGATGAGGAGCGGGTGGAACCCGGTTCCAGCGATCGAGCAAAGGGTCGAGTGGATCGTGGTGCATGGCGACTCGGGGTTTAGGAATGGTACCTGAACACCGGAATCGTGACAATCCCTGCACGAGTCCCCTGTCGCTCCCTTCTCCAAGGGACAGGCAAACAACAACCGCGAAGAGCCCCAATCCTCCCCGCGTTCCTCAAATTAGGGACAGGCAGAGAAACCCGCCCAGTCCCTGCCAAAATTGGGGACAGGCAAAAATGGATCTCAAATCCGCCTTCATACGCTCCGAAAATGAGCAGGCAAAATAGTCGTCGCTGGCTGTCGAGGGTCCCGCGCTCGAATTGGGGACAGGCAAACTACGGACCCAGGGAAAGGGCGGCTTCCGTGCCGCGCACGGGAAATCAAGGCGGACCTCCGGGGCCAGTTGAGGGCAGCGGGGCGGACGGGGACAGACGTTTATCGTGTGGTTTGCGGCGACCGTTCAGCTGGCGTTTCGGGGCGTGGGACTACGCAGGCAATTTGCAATGAATTGGATAAATGATGCGCAGTCCCCGCGCTTGCACTCGAAGGACCGCTCGTCATGGTTTTTCGAGATATTCCATGCCAATAACCGATCGTCAGGTTCTCTGGATAGCCGCTGCCTGCTACGCCTTTGGCCTTTTGTATGGCACATTCTGCCTGGTTCGGGCCCGTCGTCATTCACGGGTGACCATGTACAGCGTGATCGTCGTGGGATACGTCCTCCAATCGATCGGACTCCTCATGCGAGGATTGGCGGTGAAATCGTGCCCGATTGGTAACTCGTTTGAAATTCTCCAGTTCTGCGGCTGGGCGGCGACCACCATCTACCTCTTTATCGGTGCCACGTTCCGATTGAGCATGTTGGGCTATTTCACTGCTGGCCTGTCGGCAATCCTGGCCACGATCTCGCTCTCTTTTGGCTCATGGGATGCGACGCATTCGAAGATGCTGAGCGACAGCAATCCGTGGGTCCCGATGCACGCCGGTCTCGCCATGTTTGGCTACGGCACATTCAGCCTGCTCGCATTAACATCTCTCCTGCATCTTATTCGTCATTACTCCCTTAGGTCGAAGCGCCTGAGCGGCTGGTTTTCATTTCTCCCCTCATTGATCGAGCTCGACCAGATCGGCACTCGGTTGCTGGGCTTTGGTCTGGCGCTGTTTACGGTGGCGATGGGGGTGGGGTACCTCTATTGGCGGATCGACAAGGGCACCGTGGATCATCTCAAGGTGATCGCGGTATTTCTGGTTTGGGTCGGCTATTTTGCGATTTTCGTTGGCCGCCTCAAAGGTCGGCTTGTTGGACACTATTTTGCCATTGCCTGTGTGGTTCTTTATTTGGGAGCGCTGGTTTCTCTCGATCCAGTGAATCGCAGCCGGTATCCGGACCGGACCCAAGTCGAGCAGGCGCACCATGAGTGACCCGACCCATCCCGCCCAGATATTTGTGCTTGGGGCGACCCACCACCGCGTACCGATCGAGGTTCGCGAGCGGCTCGCGGTCAGCTCTGAGACTGCGGAACAGCTGCGTGGTGAATTGGCGCGCCTCGAGGGGCTCGCGGAGTACGCATTGCTCAACACCTGCAACCGCGTCGAATTCTACGGAGTCGCCCAGTCCCCGCAGATCGTCGACCTGGTCCGGCGGGCCTTCTGCGAGCGCCAGAATTTCGACGAGGCTGAGTTTGCCCAATTCTGCATCGACCTGCGCGGCCAGAACGCGCTGCTGCACCTTCTCGAAGTGGCGAGCGGCCTTGATTCGCAGATGCTCGGCGAGACGGAGATTTTCGGCCAGGTTAAGGATGCCTACGCGCTGGCGCAGTCCAAAGGCACAACCGGGGCGGTGCTGAACCGCGTATTCCAAAAGGCGTTCCAGGCGGCGAAACACGTGCGCACGAATACGGCGATCACCGCCGGCCAGGTGAGCATCGCCAACGTGGCCGTTGATCTCGCGGGAAACATTTTCGGCTCCCTCTCGGGCACGCGCGTCCTTCTGGTCGGTGCGGGCGAGATCGGCGAAAAGACCGCAAAGGCCTTCCAGAGCCGCGGTGCTCCGTCGTTGACCGTGTGCAGCCGCAATTTCGACCGCGCGGCGCAGCTCGCCGCCGAACTCGGAGCGGGAGCTCTTCCCTTTGAACAGCGCGAAGAGCGGCTCGCCGACTTCGACATCGTCGTCTGCGCGACCTCCGCGCCCAACACGGTCATTTCAACCTCCGCAAGCGCCGCTGCGATGCGCAGGCGTCCCGCGCGTCCGCTGCTGTATCTGGATCTTGCCCTGCCGCGCGACGTCGAGCCGGCGGTCTCGTCGCATGGGAACGTGTATTTGTACAATCTCGACGATCTCGCGAAGGTGGCTGAGGAGAACCGGCGCGCCCGCGAGGCCGAAGTCCAGCGGGCCAAGTCGCTGCTGGGCGAGAAGGCGATCCACCTCTGGAATTCCCTGGCTGGTCGCGCCAATGGTGGAAACGGAAGCCGGGCTCCGGCGGCCTGAGTCGTCTCGTTCCGTTCAGGCCCGTGGCACCTGCCGCAGAGCCGCCCGCAGATCTTCGATCTTCACGGGCTTGCTCAGGTAATCGTTCATGCCCGCGTCGACGCAGTCCTTTCGAAACTCCTTCAGGGCGTTGGCGGTCAGCGCGATGATCCACGGCCGCTGCCGCGAGAAACGCGCGTCCTCCCGGAGTTTGGCGGTCGCCTCGAGTCCGCCCATTTCGGGCATCTGCATGTCCATCAGGATGACGTCGTAAGACTTGCGCTCGACGGCTTCGAGCACCTCCAGTCCGTTGGAGGCCAGGTCGGCCTCGTACCCCAGGCGCTTGAGCATGCTCAATGCGACCTTCTGGTTGACGACATTATCCTCGGCGAGGAGCACGGAAAGGGAGGGCAGGGGATCCGTCGAGGAGTCCTCCCGGATTCGCGTCGCACCCGCGGACGCCTCCGCGGAGTGTGGCGAGAAGATCCTGGCGAATGCGGCGTTGAGGGCCGATTGCTTGCAGGGTCTGGGGAGGTTCGAGTCGGAATGTGGACGGCCGTCGCTGTTGCGCTGGGCATAACCGAGCATCTGGATGACCGGTGTGTGCACCACCTTCGGATCCTCGCGGATGAGCTTGAGCAGACGGCTCGTTTCCTCGGGGGAGCATCGGAGGTTCACCACCAGCGCATCAAATCCGGGACTCGCCCGCAGATGCCCCACTGCGTCGTCGGCGCTTTCGGCGGTGTCCAAAACGAGATCCCAGGCGCGGGCCCACTGGCTGGCGATTCGACGGCTCGTGGGACGATCGTCGATCCAGAGCACACGTTTGCCTGGGAACAGCGCGTCGCGCCGCGCTCCGTCGATCGGCGCCGGATCGAGGAGGAGGGTAAAGTGAAACGTCGATCCCGCCCCGACCTTGCTGTCCGCCCACATGCTTCCGCCCATCAATTCGGCAAGGCGTTTCGAAATCGCCAACCCGAGCCCCGTTCCTCCAAAGCGACGGGTCGTGGATGCATCGATCTGGCTGAACGACTGGAACAGTCGGCCCATGCCTTCCTCCGGAATGCCGATGCCGGTGTCGCGAATCGCCACATGCAGCGCCATGCGTCCGTCGGCGATTGCCTGCGCTGGCGCCTCGCTCGCAGTCGAGGCGAAGGGGGCGCCGAATGGATCGTCCGCGACCGGAGGTGGCGGCATGCCCAGCCGCACGGAGACCTCGACCTCGCCCTGTGAGGTGAATTTCAGGGCGTTTCCCACGAGATTCATCAGGATCTGCCGGACGCGTGTGCAGTCGCCGCGGACCTGCAACGGTACGGCCGTGTCGACGTCCGTGTAGAGATCCAGTCCCTTCTCCGCGGCCCGCGCCGAGAGCAGCTCCAGCACGCTGTCGACCACCTCGCGGATGCTGTACGGTTCGTTTTCCAGTTCGAGCTTGCCGGATTCGATCTTCGAGTAGTCGAGGATGTCGTTGATGATCGTCAGCAGCGAGTCGCCGCTGGTCCGGATCGTCTCCACAAAATCGCGCTGGGCCGGTGTCAGGTCCGTCTCCAGCAGGAGCGATGTCATGCCGATCACACCGTTCATCGGCGTGCGGATTTCGTGACTCATCGTGGCGAGGAAGGCGCTCTTTGCCTGGCTTGCGAGGTTGGCCTCCAGCGCGCTCTGCTGGGCGCGTGCAATGGCCGACTCCAACTGTTCGTTCAGCTCGTCTGCGGCGAGTTTCGCCCCCAGAAGGTCGCGGGTGGCCGCCTTGAGGTCCGTGATGTCGGCCAGGGAGTGAATCTCCTGGTACCCGCCGTCGTCGCGGCGAAAGCGGTGCACGGTGTAGTCCGCCCAGATCGTGTGATCCGCCACGTGTTCGAAGCGCAACTCGATGGTGTAGCCGTCGGTGGCCCTCGACTCCAGGCTGGCGTGGGACTCGACCAGTCCGGGCCGGTCCTCGGGATGCACGTTCTCGAGGATCGATTCGAAGCGTGCATCATCCTCGAGTGAGAGGCCCGACAACCGGCGGAATGCGTCGTTTGCGCGGTGCTGGGCGGCCCCATCGGGCCCGCGGCTGACCCACATCAACCCGATCGGCGTGTTTTCGAAGGTCATCTTGAGCACGCCCTCGCTCCGGCGTATCTCCTCCTGCAGTCGCATGCTTTCGGATACCGCCTTCTGGAGCTCGCGCGTCATCTCGTCAGCCGCCCGCTCGATCCTCCGGCGGCCGGATGCAAGCGACCAGGTGAGTGCGGCGGCCAGCAGGGTCATGAGGGTGCCCACGGAGGCCACCAGGACGACCTTCAGCATGGAGCGTTGGGTGACGCCGGCGCACGGTTGGAATCCGATCGTGAGCTCGGCCGGCGTGCCGAGCACTTCCACGCGCCGCTGGAGGGACGACTTCGGCGAGGGCGCCTGGGGGGGCTCGAATCCCTGGGAGAGCCAGTCGATGGTCGAACCCTCGAGTCTGAGACGGTAGGCCGTCCCTGGATCGAGCTGGCGCTCGATGGTGGCGCCAAGTTGGCTGCCGGTGTCCACGAGGACGACCCAGCCCATGGGTTTGGATGTGGCCGCGGAGAGCGGGCGATCGGGGGCCGAGTGCGGATAGACCGCAATGAAGGTCTCGATCGTGGACGATCCAATCCGCAGGAGGCGCGCGGTGTCAAATGGCGTGGACTGCCGCCCGAGGCCCTGGGAGAGGTCGCCGAGCACGCGGCTCGACACCGAACCGTCTGCCGTCCGGCCTTTGCTGTCCGCAGAGTAGACCAGTTGCGCGGTACCGGAGGACTCCCGCGAAAAATACAGCACGCGGTCGATTCCCGATTGGGAATTGCGAAGCATCGAATGTGCGAAGGTGCTCCAGTCTTGGGGCGACACGTCGTCGCTTGCATCGAAGAGCGCCCGTGCGCTTCTTAGAACCGCAGCCTGCCCATCGAAGTAATTGCGCACCGCCAGTCCCACGCGGTCGCTCACCCGTTCGAGATTCGTGGTCTGGGAGCGGTCGACCTCGCGGTCGAGCAGCGAGGTGCCGATGAGGGTGACGACGAGACCTGCCACCAGGATTAACGGCGGCACCCAGGTCCAACGCGTCGACCCCGGCGGCATTCGGGGGGGCGTTGAATGCTGCGCCATGGCGCGCCCATCGTGCAGGGAGGACCGAGGGCAACAAGGCCGAAAATGGGTTTTCGAACCGGGCCAGAGCCGAGTTTTAGGTTTGTCCGAATTCCGCGACGCCGGAAGGATCGCCGGCCTCCGCATGCCGAAGATTCGCATTCTCCCCGATCGTGTCGCCAATCAGATCGCCGCAGGCGAGGTGATCGAGCGCCCGGCCGCTGTGGTGAAGGAACTGGTCGAAAATGCACTCGACGCCGGCGCCACGCGCGTCGAGGTGGAGTTCAGGCAGGGTGGGCGCGCCCTGATCCGCGTTGAAGACAATGGCGCGGGCATGTCGCGCGACGATGCGCTGTTGTCCCTGGAACGTCATGCGACGAGCAAGCTGGTCGAGGCGGACGATCTGAACCGGCTGGGCACCTACGGATTCCGGGGAGAGGCGATCCCTTCGATCGCGAGCATCTCGCGGTTTACGCTGCAGACCCGCGAGTTGGGAGCGGAGTTTGGCACCGAGGTCCTCGTCAATGGGGGCAAACTGGTGCATGTGCGCGAATGCGGGCGTCCGCAAGGCACGCGAATCGAGGTGGCGCAGCTGTTTCATCCGGTGCCCGCGCGCCGGAAATTCCTCAAAAGCGACCAGACCGAGGCGGCTCACATGATCCAATGCGTCCGGCTCTACGCGCTGGCCTGTCCCGACGTGTCTTTCGCGCTCATCGAGGACGGAAGGGTTGTATTCCGGTCGCCGCGCTGCGACGGACTCACGGACCGCGTAGCTGAGATTTTCGGGCGTCAGATCGCAGCCGACCTGGTACCGCTCGAGGCGGCCGGGGAGGGATTCACCCTGCGAGGGCTCATTGGCCGCCCCGGGGTGGGCCGGGCCACCCGGCATGAATTGGTGACATTCGTTAACGGGCGTCCGGTCGACAGTCGCACGCTGAATTACGCCCTGATCGAAAGTTATCACGACTCCATCCCGCGCGGCCGGTATCCGCTGGCGTTCCTGTTCCTTCAACTCGATCCGGCGGCGGTCGACGTGAACGTCCATCCCGCGAAAAGGGAGATCCGGTTTCGTTCCGAAGCCCAGGTTCGTGGGTTCGTGATCCGGACCGTGCTGCAGCGCCTGCGCGAGCTTGGGCAGTCCGCTGCAGGATCTGTGGAGCCGCCGACCGCGGCAACTCCATCGCAGCCCATGTTGCAGGCGGTGCCGCCTGCGCCCTCCGCACGGCCGGGTGACGTCGCTCCGGTGCCCGCGCATCGTCCACCGTCCGGCCCGGCCCCGGCGCCCGTGACTCCACCGGCACCGCGAATGGCTCCCGCGCCCGCTTCTTCGCCCACGCCGCCTGCGCCGGCTTCCGTGTCGAAGCCCCAGTTCGACGGATGGAAATTCCTTGGCCTCGCCCACGGCAGCCTCGCCGTGTTTGAAACCCGTGCAGGAGTGGTCCTGCTCGACCGGCGCGCAGCCACGGAGCGCGTCGCCTTCGAACGACTGCGAGCCCAGTACGGCCACGGTGCCCTGCCTCCGACACAACGCCTGCTTTTGCCCGTTCCGGTGGAACTCGATCCGGTGGCAAGCGCCATGCTGTTGGACCGCCTGGAATTCATCCAGGCGCATGGTTTTGAGGTCGTCGAATTCGGGCGAAACTTCTTTCGAATCGAGGCGGTGCCCGACTGGATGGAGCCGGCCGACGCCGAGACCTTTCTGCGGGATCTCCTTGGCGCCCTGCGCGACGGACGTTTTCCCGGACGCGATGCACGGCTCGACCACGAGGAATTTGCGCGCCTGGCCGCCTCGCGTGCCCTCCGTCTTCCGGTGTCCGCATCCGAGCGCGAGATGAAGGACCTGCTCGAGCGCCTGTTTGCCACCGCCTCACCGCTCACCTCGCCGGCCGGGCGTCCGACGTTCATCGAATTGTCACACGGCGAGCTTAATCGCCGCTTCCAGAAATAGCCTCTGAGGGATAAACGATGGTTCGATCGTTTGTACAAATCATGGACCCTTGGCACAATTCTTGATTCCCCTAGACTTGCCGTCGGCCGCATGGCTAAAAGCGCTGCGTAGCAAGACCTCTTCATCCTATGCCTAGCAAAGTCACTGCCAGATCGAAGAAAGCCGCCGGAGCCCAACCGGCTCCCGCCCCCGGAGGTCCGGTCGCGAAGCACGACTCCCAGAAGGAGATCATGCGCTCGCTGATCCTCCGCCACCTTCGCTCCACGCTTGCGCGTGATCCGGGCAGCGCGACCGCGCGGGATTGGTGGATTTCCACGGCGATGGCCGTCCGCGATCACATTCTCGAGCGGTTCATCGACACCCAGGCGGTCCATACCGACAACAACGTCCGCCGAGTCTATTATCTCTCGCTGGAGTACCTCATCGGCCGGCTCCTCGGTACCAACCTTTACAATACCGGGCTGTACGACGTGACCGTCGAGGCCGTCCGCTCGCTGGGGCTCGACTTTGAGGCCATTCGCGGCTCCGAGGAGGACATGGGTCTTGGCAATGGCGGCCTCGGCCGGCTTGCCGCCTGCTTCCTCGATTCGCTCGCCACGCACGACTACCCGGCGATCGGCTACGGCATCCACTACGAATTCGGCCTCTTCAAGCAGGAGTTTGTGAACGGACACCAGGTCGAACGGCCCGACAACTGGGCCATGTACGGCGATCCCTGGGAGATCGTGCGCCCCGAATACACCCTTGAGGTGAAGCTTTACGGCGAGGTGGTCGACGAGTTCGATGATGTCGGCAATGTCAGCCCGCGTTGGGTGAACACCAGCTCGATCCTGGGCGTGCCCTACGACATTCCGATCGTCGGCTACGGCACGGGCACCGTTAATTTCCTCCGCCTGTGGGGCTCCAAGGCCACCAAGGAATTCGACCTGGCGACCTTCAACCGGGGTGGCTACGTCGAGGCCGTCGCAGAAAAGGCGAGGGGAGAGACGGTCTCGAAGGTGCTTTATCCGAACGACAAGACCGAGAACGGGAAGGAACTGCGTCTGGTGCAGCAGTACTTCTTCATCTCGTGCTCCCTGCGCGACATCATCCGCCGTCATCGCAAGCACGCCTCGAACAACTGGGAGAATTTCCCCGATAAGGTCGCCATCCAGCTCAACGACACCCATCCGGCCGTGTCCATCGCCGAGCTTCAGCGCATCCTGGTCGACGAGGAGCATCTCGACTGGGATCACGCCTGGGCCATCGTCAACCGCACCTTCGCCTACACGAATCACACGCTGCTTCCGGAGGCGCTTGAGAAGTGGGGGGTCGGCCTGTTTGGACGCGTGTTGCCGCGCCACCTCCAGATCATTTTTGAGATCAATCGCCGGCTCATGGAGACCTGCGACACGCGCTGGCCCGGCGACGACGCCAAGAAGCGCGCCTGCTCGCTGATTGAGGAGGGGGGCGAGAAGATGGTCCGCATGGCGAACCTCGCCGTGGTCGGATCCCATACCGTGAACGGCGTGGCGGCCCTGCACAGCGAATTGCTCAAGAGCGCGCTGTTCCCGGAATTCAACGACCTTTACCCGGGCAAATTCCAAAACAAGACCAACGGCATCACTCCGCGCCGCTGGCTGCTCAAGTCCAACACCCGCCTCGCGGACCTCATCACGGACACGCTTGGGTCGCGCGCCTGGGTCCGCGACCTCGGCCAGCTTCGCGGTCTCGAGAAGTTTGCCGACGATCCTGCGTTCCGCCGCGAGTTCATGGCGATCAAGCGCGAGAACAAGGTCCGGCTCGCCGAGCACATCCGCCGCCGTTGCTGTGGAAGCCTCGCCGTTTCGCCCGACGCGTTGTTCGACGTCCAGATCAAGCGCCTTCACGAGTACAAACGGCAGCACCTCAACCTGCTCCACATCCTCGCGCTGTACCGGCGCCTACTGCACGATCCGTCGCTGCGGATCGTCCCGCGTGTCTTCGTCTTCGCCGCCAAGGCCGCACCTGGCTACGACCTTGCGAAGAACATCATCCGCGCGATCAACGTCATCGGCGAACACATCAACCACGACGAACGCATTCGCGGCCAGATCAAGGTCGCCTTCCTGCCCAACTATCGCGTTTCGCTCGCCGAGCGCATCATTCCGGCCGCCGATCTCTCCGAACAGATTTCGACCGCCGGAAAGGAGGCGTCTGGCACGGGCAACATGAAGCTCGCCCTCAACGGCTCGCTGACCATCGGCACGCTCGACGGCGCCAACGTGGAGATCCGCGACGAGGTGGGCGACGACAACATCTTCATCTTCGGCATGACCGTGGACGAAGTGAAGGAGCTGCACGCCCGCGGCTACAATCCTTGGGACTACTATCACCGCGACGAGGAGCTGCGCGCCGTCATCGACTGGCTCGGGTCCCCGTACTTTACGCCCAAGGAAGGCAGCGCGTTCGCGCCGATTGTGAACAGCCTCCTCCAGGCCGGAGATCCGTACATGGTGCTGGCCGATTTCCGCGCCTACTGCGATTGCCAGGCCCGGGTCGACGCCGCCTACCGGGATCCCGATCGCTGGGCCCGCATGGCGATTCTGAATACGGCCCGCATGGGCAAGTTTTCGAGCGACCGGACCATCCGGGAGTACGCCGCGGACATCTGGCGTCTTCCCAAGGTCCCGGTGGCCGTCCGACCCTGAGTTGGCCAGCGCCACTCAAGGGGCCGCTGCGCCGTCGCCCTGCGCCCAGGCTTGGGCGAGTTCCCGGATTCGATTCCGGGCGCTCGCCAGGCCGTTTTGGCGCGTCGGCGACAGGTTGCGCGTGAGTCCCAGCGCCTCGAGCGGATCGAGCTGGCTCGAGGCGATCTCCCTGGGTTCGGCTCCGGAATAGAATCCGCACAGCGCGGCCAGCAGGCCGAGCACCAACGGAGAATCGGCCGCACAGACAAACGTGCAGCGTCCGTCCTCCACGCGCCCCGCGATCCACGCCGCGGAGACGCAGCCCCGGACCCGGTTTGAGTCCGAGCGCAGCCCGTCCGGCTCGCCCCCAGGCCGGCGGCCCGCTGCGTCCACGATCAACGCCATGCGTTCCTGCGCGTCGTCGATCGGAGAATAGAGGTCGATCAGTTCCTTCAGTTTTTCCTCGAGCATGGATGCGTGCGCAGTTTTACGGAGCCGCCGCAGGCGGCGAGCGTATTTCTCCAGGTCGGAAGATGCTTCCGGCTCGACGGATCTCGATAGGAGGTGTGACAAGAAGCTGGGAATAAACGGGAAGGCTTTGCTGACGCTGTCGGGGTGATCCGGATGCCGGATGCTCGTCCTAAGGAGGACGGATTCCGACGATACAGGACAAAAAATGCGGCTAAAAGCGGCCCCCGAATGGCCGTTGTTATAGGTGTCATCGTCATGGCAACCGCAACCGACAACGTTCTGATCCCCTTGTCCGGTTTCACGCTCCCGCGGGACTTCGCCTGGCGCATCCGGCTGGTCGCCGCAGTCGACGAACAGCTTCGGCGGCTCCGGTCGACCGGACATTTCGAACCGCCGCGATTCTTCGGATACTTTTTCCAGGGCGAACACCCGATCGGCGTCACGGGCAATTGGGTCGTGACGCTCGACGCGATCCCGCTCCTGCTCGCGGTGCCGTCCGCCATCGATCGTATCACGAAATGCCAGTACAGCATCTGCAGCGAGTCCGCGCAGACCGTGCCGGAATACCTGCTGGTGCACGACACCCACGATGGAGCCTGCTGGCTGTGGCGGTTTCACCACGGCATCCGGTTCGTCGAGGCGGGCGAGCCGTTCCTGACGGGTGGATCTGAGCCCCTGCTGGGCTGTTGATCGGCCGCGCGGGCAGGCTACGTTCGCGTGACGTGGGCCCCGCTCGCTTGACAGGTCAGGGGACGGCGCTCTAAGTCGGAGACCCGTATGGAGGCTGTCCTCGATCAGCAGGTGTTGGTGCTGAACCGCCTATGGCAGGCGGTGAACATCATCGGCGCTCGACGAGCCTTCGCGCTGCTTGCGCGTGGGCATGCCCATGTCGTCCATGCGCAGTCCGACGACTTTCGCGTCTTCTCGCTGCTGGATTGGATGGATTTCTCCCGGCACAACCCTCCGCTCACGGAAGGGGATGCGGTGCATACGCCGACCAGGACCATCCGCCTCCCGCACGTCATTCTCCTGACCTACTTCGATCGCCTGCCCTGCAAGGAGCTCAAGCTCACGCGCGGCAACGTGTTCGAACGCGACAAGGACACCTGCCAATATTGCGGCGGCATTTTTGCACGCGAGGAACTGAATCTCGACCACGTCATCCCGCGCGACCGCGGTGGGAAGACCACCTGGGAGAACATCGTCTGTTCCTGTATCGCCTGCAACACCCGCAAGGCCAACCGCCTCCCTCACGAGGCGTCGATGCGGCTTGTTCGAAAGCCCGTGCGTCCGAAGTGGCGCCCGGTGATCTCGCTACTCCTCGAAAACCGTCATCGCGAGCAGTGGAAGGACTTCCTGGATCTCGCGTACTGGAACGTCGAACTCGAGGATTGACCGGGCATCGTCCAGGCATTGCCGGTCGGCAGCGTTGAACGCCGGATCGGATTGTAGAATGAACAGGTTCCCAAGTCTTGGATGAGCTGTAATCATCTATTTCTGATATTAATTCTCAATAAAACCGGGAAATCTTCCCACTCGATTGGGAAATAACCCTAAGGAATTCCGCTCAGGGACGTGGTATGCTGGGCGCGTGCTCTGGTTAACATAGTTTGCAGCCAGCACACTAACTGAAGCTAAGGCCGCCGACGGAAGACGATCCCGTCGGCGGCTCTGCTTTGGGGCGGGGCGGATTGTCCGATCAACTCTTTGGTTGTACGCAACCCTGCCTGGTCTCTATAAACGCGCCGCCTCATGCGAGTTCTTCTAGTCGACGATGATCCGACCGCCCAGCGGGTGATGAAATTGTTTCTCGAGAAATCGGGATATCAGGCGGAGGTGCAGTCGGACGGATCGCGGGTGCTCGAGTTGGCGCAGGGGCCGGATGCGCCGCCGATCATCATCCTGGATTGGATGCTTCCGGGGCAGGATGGACCGTCACTCTGCCGTGCGCTGCGTTCGGCGCGACTGCACACGCGGCCGTACATTCTGATGTTCAGCAGTCGCAACTCTGCCACCGAGATCGCGGCCGCGCTGGATGCCGGCGCCGATGACTTCATCTCGAAGCCCTTCAATGTTGCCGAGACTCAGGCGCGCCTCCGGGTGGCGTGTCGATTGATTGAGTACCAGCGCGAGCTTCAGCGTCAGATCGACGACATCGAGGCGCTGAGCCAGCGCAACAGCCTGCTCGGTGAAATGATGGGCCGCAAATCGGGCCCTGCGCCCGCCGGCGCGACGCCAAAGACGCAGCACATGGTCCCCAGGCACGCGAAGGACAATCCGGCGAACTTCTCGGTGCACGAGATCCGTTTCCTGCTTTCGGCGTCGCTCATCGAACTCAGGCTTGCCGTGGAATCCGCCGCTCCGGTCGAAGGTCTGCCCTCCGAGTCCGGGCTGCACCTCTGCGGCTGGGCCTGCCTGGTTGCCTCCGAACCCGGACTGTGGATGGACCTGATTCTCGACGCGCGCCACGAGGAGGCCGTGAAGCTGTTTCAAAAATCCCTGGGTCGCGATCCGCGCACCGACAACGAGACGGCGGTCTATTTTGCCGAGGTGGTCCGTACGATCGCCCAAGGCGTCTCGCGCACCCTTGCCATCCGGGCTGGCGAGGTGGTGATGCCGCTGATGTCCCGCGGACGCCTGGCGCAGCCGCGGGCCATTCCACTTCCGCTGGAATGCCAGAGTTACCATGTGAAGGTCGACTCGACCAACCTGCGGCTGACGCTTGCCGTCCAGGGCCAGTCGAAGCTCAAGCTTGCGGCCGCCGACCTGCGCGAGGCGGACATTCTCGCGGACCAGTATCCACCGCGGGAGGTCAGCGAGGTTCCGTTGTTCAAACCCGGCACGACGCTGACGCCGCGATTCATCGAGCGCATCGCGTACAACTCCGAGGGGCTTTCAGAGGAGAATCACGCGACCATCTTCAGGCCGTCCCGGCTCGCCCGTTATTTCGAGCACGGAGCGGCGTGAGCGACGCCCTTGGGAGGCCAGGGTCGGTTTGGGACCGCTGGCCTCCGGTTTGAATCGGGCTCGCCGACCTCAGGCGTCTGCCTTCAGGGCACTTGATAAATCTCAACTAGGGCGACACCGGAGGGCGAACCGGCCGCGGAGACTTGGGCGACTCCGCCCGCGGGAGAGACCTGCGCGGTATAAATGCCGGGGTTGAGCGTGATGAGGATGGCCGCGTCCTTGGAGAATGGGTCGAGGGGGAATTCGCCGGTCTTCGTGAACGCGTTGACGAGGGCTTGGGAGCCACCCCAGTCGTCGTTCTGGCTGATGACCCGTCCGTTCACATCAAAGAGCGTGAGCTTCGGGTCGCCGAGCGGGTTGGTAATACCCTGTGTGGACAGGGTGGGTCCGATTCCGCGGATCAGGACGGTCGTTGGAGTGGAGCCCGTGATGATGAAGCCGCCGACCAAGACGTTGTCTCCCGTGCCAACAATAGCCCGGGCCGACAGTCCGGTCAGGCGCGTGGACTGGGTCGAGTCGGCGGAGTAGATCTCACCGAGGGCCACACCGGGATTGCCGTCGACGCTGGTGATTTCTGCGGTGCCAAGGCCGCCGGGCGCAGCATAGGCCATGGCTGAATCCTTGGAATCAACGGGCAGCGGGAATTCGCCGAGCTTCGCGAAGAGATCCTGAAGCGCCTGAGAACCACCCCAGTTGTCGTTGGTTGCCACCTTGGTAGCCGTGTTATTCTGAATGGTGTAAACGTCCATCGTCGGATCCGCGAGCACGCCGGACACGTGCTGCGTGGCGAGTGTGGGACCGACCCCGCGCAACAGAAGCGACTTTGCGCCGGACGTGGCGAAGCCGATGGTGAGCGAAGGATTGGTGTCGGTGGCGCTTCCGACGTACCCGCGGGCGGAAAGGGCGATCAGCTTGGGAGTGCTGGACGATGCGACCGCGGGCGGAATCACGATGACGTTGAGTGAATAGGGGGCAAAGGACGCGGCGAAGCTGGTTCCCGCGATCGCCATCGTGCCCGTGGCGAGGTCGGTGTTGCCCGAACCGGTCTGCGCCGCGGTGTCCTGGGGAATCCCATACGCGTAGGTCGTGGCGGTGGCGCCGGGCGAAAAATTGGCGATGGAAAAGTCGGCCATCTGCGTGTTGGCCGGGTCCTTGTTGATCACGAGGAGGGCGACCGAGCCGTCGGTCTTCCGCACGGCATAGCAGGAGAGCAAGGTGTTGTCGCTCGCCGCCTTGACAACCTCGTCGCCCGGCGAGGCGAACTTCGACACGATCTTCATCGCGTAGTACGTCGGATAGTTGGCGAAATCGCCGCTGGTCGGATTCGTGATGCCGTAGTCGCCGTATTGACGCCAGCCGTACAGCGTGGAGCTGTTGTTGTTGCCGGTCGACTTGCCGTTCCGGAGATCCCACCACACGAAGCCGTTGAACTCGGTCTGGATGATGTTGCCGAAACTGTCGGCGTAGAAGAGGGCGTTCACCAGACTGGTGCTCTGCTTGCCCGGATTGTAGGAGACCGAATTGTTTTCCGTGCACACGAGTTCCACGCCGGGCGCGGCCGACGAGCCGAGGTAGTCGTTGAGCTGCTGGCGCAGGTCGGCCGCGTCGTTGGGCCAGGTCTTGGCCGACTGGAGCAGGGAGGTGTCGTTCTCGCTCGGCGGATTCTGCTCGTAGCGATGATAGATCAGGAAATCCGGCGTGACTCCGAGCGACTTAAGCGTGGTCAGCATGACGGGCGTCCAGCCGTTGTGCGTTACGCCGGTGCGGGGATTGGTCGCGGGATGGCTGGTGTTGTTCGCGTAGCTGTCTTCGCCGGTGACCGCAACGGCCCCGACGCGGATGGTCGGGTCGACGGCCTTCATCGCCTTGTAGTACTGCGCAAACCGCGTGGCGTACGTGTAGGGGTCGTGCTTGACGGCTTGAATGTCGTTTTCCCAGGTGCCGTAGCACTCGTTGCCCACCTCCCAGTACTTGATGCCGAGGTTCTTCGTCACGTTGGCGTACGTGACCCAGTCGGCGGCTTCCTGGGCGGTGCCGCTGCCGTAGTTCACCGTGATGAACACGCGCGCGTTCGTGCCCTGGATGATGGGGATGAAGGAATCGAAGTTGGATCCCCAGCTGTAGACGGTGCCGTCGTCCAGCGAATTGGTTTTCCAGTGGTAGGTGTCGGAGGTCGACCCGCCGGGGTAGCGGAGCGTGTGCATGCCGACGTCGTTGATGATCGAAATCGAACTCTGCGATTTCAGATAACTATCCCAGACCGCGGTGTTGATGCCGAATTCGCGATCCTCGAGCGTGCGAACGTACTGGTTGGCATCGACCGAGATTTGGGTGGTGGCTCCGAACGCCGAACCGGCAGCGAGGGCAAGGCCCAGCAGGGTTCTCAGCGCCCGGAATTTGGGGGCCGGGGGGAATGAGCTGATCATAGGGGGGACGGCGACTGTCCGAGTGGCTGGTAGGAAGGCAAGCGGGTGTTCACTTAGCCA
This sequence comes from Opitutaceae bacterium, assembly GCA_027310745.1. GTDB lineage: Bacteria > Verrucomicrobiota > Verrucomicrobiia > Opitutales > Opitutaceae > MWDT01. The sequence continues at coordinate 57,400 of DAIDAF010000005.1, forward strand.
TTAGACCGACGTTCGGCTAGGGAAGTGCCTCTGCCCAGTGTGGTGCTCGGCAAAATAGCGCCACCGATGTACTTAATTTTGATGACAAGCGCCCATGGAGTCTCCTGTGCGGTGCGGAGCCTCTCGAGTCACGCGCGGAAGTCTTCGCAGGCAGGGAGGTTACGCTGCTGGGAGACGGGTGTGCTTCTGGCGGACTTTGAACTCCATTCACTTGGAAATCCGCTCCGGCCGGAGGACGATGCTCCGGACTATGCCAGCTCCGAAGACGAGAGAGAGGGCCAGACTCGCGACAAAAAAGTGCGGAGGTGTTTGCTGCGGCGCAGCCAGGCACAGTGCAGTGCGGGAGCACCGACGAAGCCTGGCAAGCGTTGCTGGAGGTGCCAACGGACCGCGAGGGAGAGGACCCGCCCTCCTTCGCTCCACTTACGAAAAAGCCGCCGGCGAGGCGGTTCTTTTTTTCTTCACTTGGCGTGCCATCCGAAGCTCCGAAGGAGCGAAGGATGGCGGAGAGGGGGGGATTCGAACCCCCGGTACCCTTGCGGGTACACGTGATTTCCAATCACGCACATTCGACCACTCTGTCACCTCTCCAGTGGGGCGTGCTGCCTCGAAACTCTCTGGCAGCCAGCCGGGAAGGGGTGGACATAAGGTCGATGCCGGGTCGTTGGTCAACGGCAATTTTCGAATTCGAAGGTTTTGCCTTCGCGCGGCGAATTCACCTCCACTCAGTTCGCTCTGGCCGCCGTCCCGTACGACCCTGTTCCCGGTCGGGGTGATACTGTGACTCAGGGCCGGTCACGGTTGCGATAAGGCGGAGTGTCGAGGAAGGGGCCCGGCGAATCGATCGGTCTGCCGAAGCCACAGCCCCGCCGATTCCCCAGCTTCAATTCGTCTCTCTGCATCCCTGCGGCGGCGCTTTTCAAAAGTCAGGGGGCTTATTATTAAAATTAGCAAATCTGCTTAACAGCGCGGAGGAGCTGGCGGCTTCGAGAGTTGAGAAGGGCATCTAACCGAAGAAAGAGAGGAGCTTATGCAGCTCAGGTGGAGGGGAGGGGAGAGCCGCTTGGTCGGTAGTCGTATTAGCGATACTTTGGGGTTTGAACCGCTGCGAAAATTGAGCGACGGCACGGGCAATCCGGCGTTCCACTAAAAGCTCCTTGCGCGACCTCCCCCCGGTGCTACCGTGCTTCCTTCTTTTCCACCTGCCTCGTCATTCTTACGGCACACCATGGTATCTCCGAACACCGAATTGGCGTATAACAGCAAGATCGAGGGCGATGTCATCGTTTCCCGATTGGACGCGGTCGTGAACTGGATCCGAACCAACTCCATGTGGCCGATGCCCATGGGTCTTGCCTGCTGCGCCATCGAGCTGATGGGCGTGGCGGCCAGCCGCTTCGATATCGCCCGTTTCGGCGCAGAAGTCATGCGTTTCTCCCCCCGCCAAGCCGACTGCATGATCGTGGCGGGCACGGTGACCTACAAGATGGCCCCGCAGGTGCGCCGCATCTACGATCAGATGCCCTCGCCGAAATGGGTGATCGCCATGGGAGCCTGCGCGAGCACGGGTGGCATGTACCGCAGTTATGCCACGCTCCAGGGCGTGGACCGCATCGTCCCGGTCGACGTCTATGTCAGCGGCTGCCCTCCGCGGCCTGAGGCCCTGCTCGACGCCCTCGTCAAGCTTCAGGAAAAGGTCAAGCGCGAGCCGGGCGCGAAGCAGCTCTTCAAGCCCCGCGCCTGACCCGCCAACCGCAGCACCTTCCGCCGCCACCCATGCTCGCCACAGCCGACGTCGTCAGCGCCCTCCAGTCCAAATTTCCCTCTCTCGCTCCGCGCACCAGCGCCGACCACGCTGCCGTCAAAGTGGCGGCGGCCGAGGCCCCCGCGCTCCTGCGCACCCTGCGCGACGAGATGCAGTTCGATTTCCTTTGTGATCTGACCGCGATCGACTGGAGCGCCGAGGCATCGCCCCGGTTTACAGTTGTCTGGCACCTGTTCTCGACGGCTAAATCCGAATACGTCCGCGTGACGGCGGATTGCCTCGATGACGCCAAGCCGGCGATGGCCTCCGTAGTGAGCCTTTGGCCCGGCGCGAATTGGCATGAGCGCGAGTGTTTCGACATGTTCGGCATCGTGTTCGAGGGGCATCCGGACCTGCGCCGCATCCTGATGTGGGACGGTTATCCGTACCATCCCCTTCGCAAGGAATTCCCGCTCGCAGGCCTGCCGACAGACCTTCCTGACGCTGAGATCTCCGCTGAGATTCCGACCAAGGCGATTTCCGCTCCGATGGCGGGCGGTCCCTTCGTCGCTAGCAGCGGCGAGATGAACCTGACCGAGGCCGAGCCGCGCGCGAAGGACGAGAGCTGGAACGAGCGCCGCGAGAAGCCCAACACCTGATCTTCCCTTTCCATGGCCACCGAATTCGCATTTCCCGATGCCGCGGCAAAGAACGCCGCCGCCGCCGAGAGCCAGCAGACCGAATCGATGTCGCTCTCGATGGGGCCTTCGCATCCCTCGACCCACGGCGTGCTGCGCCTCCAGATGGAGGTCGACGGTGAGATCGTGACCAAGGCCGACCCGGTCCTGGGGTATCTGCACCGCGGCGACGAGAAGATCGCCGAGAACATGACTTACAACCAGTTCGTGCCGTACACGGACCGGTTGGATTATCTCGCCCCGCTGGCCAACAACGTCGCCTACGCCCTTGCGGTCGAGAAGCTCGCAGGCATCACGGTGCCGCCCCGCTGCGCCGCCATCCGCGTGCTGGTTTCCGAGATGGCCCGCATTTCGGCGCACCTGATGGGTCTTGGCGCCTACGGTATCGATGTGGGTGCGTGGACGGTCTTCCTGTATTCGTTCGAGGAGCGCGAGAAGCTCTACAAGCTCTTCGAGGAGCTCACCGGCGCCCGTTTCACGACGAGTTACACCCGCATCGGCGGCGTGGCCCGCGACGTGCCTCCGGGCTGGCTCGAAAAGGTCGGCGCCTTCGTAGACCAGTTCTCGCCGATCCTGGAGGAGGTCCTCGGCCTGCTCGCCCGCAACCGCATCTTCCTTGATCGCACCGAGGGCGTCGGAGTCATCTCCAAGGAAGATGCCATCGCCTACGGAATCACCGGACCCAATCTCCGCGGCTCCGGCGTGCCGCTCGATCTCCGCAAGGACCGCCCGTACCTCGGCTACGAACAGTACGACTTCGAGGTCCCGATCGGCACCAAGGGCGACAGCTACGATCGCTTTGCGGTGCGCGGCGAGGAAATGCGCCAGTCCGTGCGCATCATCAAGCAGGTGCTCGCCAAGTTCCCGTCGGGCGATTGGTACGCGACGGATGCCCGCCGCATCTTCGCTCCACCCAAGGACAAGATTCTCACGAGCATGGAGGAGCTCATCAACAACTTCATGATCGTCACCGAGGGCCCGCAGATGCCGGCAGGTGAGGCCTACTTCGAGGCCGAGAATCCCAAGGGCATCCTCGGCTTCTACGTCGTCTCGAAGGGCGGCGGCGTGCCGTGGCGCATGAAGATCCGCAGCCCCTCGTTCTGCAATCTCTCCATCCTGCCCAAGGTCTGCGTCGGCGAATACATCGCGGACGTCGTCTCCATCCTCGGTTCGCTCGACTTCGTGATGGGCGAATGTGACCGCTGATCCCTCTCTGCGCCCTCCGCACTTCCCATGGCCTTTACGCTCAAACCCGAAACCCTGGCCCGTATCGACGAGGTCATCACGCACTATCCCGTGAAGCGGAGCGCCTCGCTCCCGCTGCTCCACCTCGTGCAGGAGGAACAGGGTTACATCTCCGACGAGGCGATCGAGTGGATCGCCGCCAAGCTCGAGCTCCAGCCGATCAACATCTATGAGCTGGTGACCTTCTACCCGATGTTCCGCCGCCACCCGATCGGCCGGCGTCACGTGAAGGTCTGCCGCACCTTGTCCTGCGCCCTGAATGGTGGCTACAAGGTCTGCGAGCGCCTTGAGAAGGAGTTCTCAACCCATCGCGGCGAGATCTCGCCCGACGGCGAGGTCACCATCGAATTCGTCGAGTGCCTCGCGAGCTGCGGCTCCGGGCCGGTTGTGATGATCGACGACGAGCTTCACGAGCGCGTGGACGAGGCGAAGGCCTCCGCCCTGGCCGCTCAAATCCGCGACGAGGCGAAAAAGCGCGCGTCCACCTGATTTCTCCGCCCGGTTTTCCATCCCTTTCGACTCTTTCCGCCATGCCTCATTCGCTCGAACGCCGCATCATCTTCAAGCACATCGACGAGCCCGGCTATACGAACGACCTCGCCTGCTACATCCGCAACGGCGGCTATGAGGTCCTCAAGAAATCCGTCACGCGCAAGCCCGAGGAACTCATCGACGAGGTGAAGAAGTCCGGCCTGCGCGGCCGCGGCGGCGCGGGTTTCTCCTGCGGCCTCAAGTGGAGCCTCGTGGATCGCAAGAGCGGGAAGCCCATCTACCTGGTCGTCAATGCCGACGAGTCCGAGCCCGGCACGTTCAAGGATCGCTACATCATTCACCAGGATCCGCACCAGCTGATCGAGGGCATCATGATCTCCTGCTTTGCGAACCGCGTGAAGCAGGCCTACATCTACATCCGCGGCGAGTTTCCGCACGGCGCGCGCATCCTCGAGAAGGCCATCGCCGAGGCTCGTGCTGCGAACTTCGTCGGCCCGAACATCTGCGGCACCGACTACAGCTGCGAAATCTACGTCCACCGCGGCGCCGGCGCCTACATTTGCGGCGAGGAGACCGGCCTGATCGAGTCGATCGAGGGCAAGCGCCCGTATCCGCGAATCAAGCCTCCCTTCTTCCCGGCCGTGCTCGGGCTCTACCAGTGCCCGACGATCGTCAACAACGTCGAGACGCTCTGCCAGGTGCGCCACATCGCCGACATCGGCGGCGACACCTACGCGAAGATCGGCACGCCCAACAACACGGGCACCCGCATCATCGGCGTCAGCGGTCACGTCCAGCGCCCTGGGTATTACGAATTTGAATGCGGCAAGGTCACCTTCGGCCAGCTGCTCAATGAAATCTGCGGCGGCCCGCTGCCCGGCCATTCTTTCAAGGCCGTGATCCCCGGCGGCTCGTCCGCCAAGGTCCTGCGCTTCGGCGAACGTTTCAAGGTGAAGCAGAAGGACGGCTCGATGCTCGATTGGGGCGTGGATGACATCCCGCTCGATTTCGACTCGCTCGCCGCCTGCGGCACCATGGGCGGCTCCGGCGGCGTGATCGTCATGGACGACCGCGTGAACGTCGTCGATGCCCTCGCCAATCTCAATGCCTTCTACGCCCACGAGAGCTGCGGCCAGTGCACCCCCTGTCGCGAGGGTTCGCTGTGGATGAAAAAGATCACCAACCGCATGGTGCACGGCGACGCCCGGGCCGAGGACGGCCAGCTGCTCAAGAGCGTGGCCGACCAGATCGCCGGTCGCACCATTTGCGCCTTCGGCGAGGCTTGCGCCTGGCCCACCCAGAGCTTCGTCCAAAAGTTCGCCGACGACTTCAAGACCTACCCGGAGACCAAGAAAGCCGGCACGAACCCGCTCACACTCGTCTGAGGATGCCAATCATGGAATCCCGAATCCAGAATTCAGAATCCAGAAGGACTTCAGCGAAGACCTTCGAGGATCTGATCATTCTTGGTCCGACCGATCGCCGCCAGCGCAATGCAGGTCGCCTCCTGGGCTCCCATCACCGAACCATCCTGAATTCTGGATTCTGAATTCTTCCATTTCTTTTTCATCAATGACCACGCCCGCCAAAACCGACCTCATCACCGTCAACGTGGACGGCAGGGAGATCGCCGTGCCGAAGGGCACGAACATGATCGAGGCCGCCAAGCTGCTTGGCATCGACATCCCGCACTACTGCTACCATCCGAAGTTGAGCGTGGTCGGCAATTGTCGCATGTGCCTTGTCGAGATGGGCATGCCCGCGGTCGACCCGGCCACGAAGCAGCCGGTCATGGATGCCGCCACCGGCAAGCAGAAGATCAACTGGATGCCGCGTCCGACGATCGGCTGCGCCACCTACGCCTCGCCCGGGCTGCACATCCGCACTACGACGCCGATGGTCAAGGACTGCCGCGAGGGCGTGATGGAGTTCCTCCTCGTCAACCATCCCCTCGACTGCCCGATCTGCGACCAGGCCGGCGAATGCCGCCTGCAGGAGCAGGCCACGCAATACGGCCGCGGCTATTCGCGTTTCATCGAGCAGAAGAACGTGAAGCCCAAGCGCACGGTGCTCGGGCCCCGCGTGATGCTCGACGACGAGCGCTGCATCCTCTGCTCGCGCTGCATCCGCTTCAGCAAGGAGGTCGCCAAGGACGACGTGCTCGGATTCATCGACCGCGGCAGCTATTCGACGCTGACCTGCTATCCGGGCAAGCAGCTCGAGAACAACTATTCGCTCAACACCGTCGACATCTGCCCGGTCGGCGCGCTCACGAGCACCGATTTCCGCTTCAAGATGCGCGTCTGGTTCCTCAAACAGACGAACAGCATCGACACCGAGTCCAGCGTCGGCGCGAACACCGTCGTCTGGTCGCGCGAGGGCGTGATCTACCGCATCACCCCGCGCCGCAATGACGAGGTGAACGACACCTGGATGGCCGACAGCGGGCGCATCCTCTACAAGCAGGTGCGCGCCGAAAACCGGCTCCTGGCTGCGAGGATCGAGGGTCAGGTGGTTGCCCACGGCCAGGCCGTGCAGGCCGCCTCAGAGCTCCTCAAGCAGGGCGGCGTTGCGATCGTCGGCTCCGGCCGTGCCTCGGTCGAAGAGCAATACCTTGCGCGCAAGCTCGCCGAGGCGCTGAAGGCGTCCGCATCGATCGTCGCGCGGGTGGGGGAGGGCGATGGTCTCCTGATCTCCGCCGACCGCAATCCCAACACCCGCGGCGCACTCGTCACGGGCCTCGTCTCCGCGCTGCCCTCCACCAAGCTCGAGGCGCTCGCGAAGGCGATCGACTCCGGCGCTGTGAAGACGGTGCTGACCCACAACGAGGACCTGATTGCCGCCGGTCTCACCCAGGCACAGCTGGCGAAGGTCGCCGTGATCTACATCGGCACGCATGAGAATCCGACCGCCGCCGCGGCGCGGATCGCGATCCCCTCGCTCACCGTTTTCGAGAAGAGCGGCTCGTTCGTGAACCAGCAGTTCCGCCTCCAGAAGTTCGCGGCCGCGGTGCCGGCTCCCGAGGGCGTCGCCGACGACCTCGCGACGCTGGGAACGCTCGTGAACGCGGCGGGCGGCTCCTGCCCGAGCGCAGGTCTGGCCGCGCTGTGGTCTTCGCTCTCCTCCGAAATCCCGGTCCTCGCCGGCCTTTCGTATTCGAAGATCCCCGACACCGGTGTGACGCTCGACTCCGCCGCCTGGGCGGGTCTGCCGTTCCCCGAGGGCGAGACGCTCCACTTCAAACCGGCGAAAGCCTGATCCGACCTCCTTCCCGCACCTTCCATGGCCGACTTCTACTTCAGCCTCCCTCCGCTCCTCCGCGGTTTCATCCAGGGACTCGCAGTCGTCCTCGTGATCTTCCCGATCGCGGGCGCCTCCTCCCTGGCCGAGCGCAAGGTCTCCGCATGGATCCAGGGCCGTCCCGGCCCCAACCGCGCCATCGTGCCGTGGTTTGCCGCGATCCCTTTCCTCGGGCGGTTTCTGCAGCGCCTCGGCCTCTTCCACCTCGCGGCGGACGGCGGCAAGCTCCTGCTGAAGGAGGAGCCGCTCCCAGGCCACGTCCACAAGTTCTACTTCACGATCGCACCCTGGCTCGGTCTGATCCCGGCATTCACGACGATCACCGTCGTTCCCTTCGGCGCCTACTGGGACTCCGCGATGGGCGCGATGCACCCGCTCGTGCTCGCCAACGTCGACATCGGCATCCTCGCGGTCTTCGCGGTCGGTTCCCTCGGCGTCTACTCGATCATCCTCGCCGGCTGGTCCTCGAACTCCAAATACCCGTTCATTGGCGCCGTCCGCGCCTCGGCCCAGCTGATTTCGTATGAGATCTCGATGACCCTCGCGGTAATCCCGGTGTTCCTGTGGATCAACTCCCCGGGCTCCGAGGGTTCCCTGAGCCTTTTCCGCGTGGTCCAGTTCCAGACGCACCCCGGATTCTTCGGCGGCCTGTGGTTCGTGTTCCTCATGCCGGTGTCGGCTCTGATCTTCCTGATCGCGCTCTTCGCGGAGACCAACCGCCTTCCGTTCGACATGCCCGAGTCCGAGGCCGACCTGGTCGGCGGCTTCCACACCGAGTACGGCGCCTTCAAGTGGTCGCTGTTCTTCGTTGCGGAATACGCCCACATGATCGTCGGTTCCGCGGTGTTCGTGGTGCTGTTCCTTGGCGGCTGGAATCCGCTGCCCTGGATCCCGGTCGAGTCGCTCGTGCACTGGCTGCACCTCGAGAACCTGCCCATCGTGGTGGGCCTGATCTCGATCGCCATCTTCCTCGGCAAGGTCCTCTTCATGATCTTCTTCTTCATGTGGGTCCGCTGGACGCTTCCGCGCTTCCGCTACGACCAGGTCATGAAGATCGGCTGGCAGCGCCTGCTCCCCCTCGCGATCGCCAACCTGCTCGTGTACATGGTCATCATCGCGCTGCTCACCTGAGCGGCCGCGCCCACCAACGTCCTTTCGACTCCCTTCGCCATGCCCGCCACCGTCAAAGTCCTCGAACGCAAGCCCCTCAGCTTCGCCGAGCGCACCTACCTCCCTCAGATCGCCGCCGGCCTCCGCACGACGATCAAGCACCTGTTCGCGCCGAAGGTCACGATGGAGTATCCCGAGCAGCGGCCGGAGATCCCCGCGGGCTACCGCGGCGTGCCCACGCTGGTGATGGATCCGAACGGTCGCGAGAAGTGCGTGTCCTGCCAGCTCTGCGAGTTCGTCTGTCCGCCGAAGGCCATCCGCATCACGCCGGGCGAGGTGCCCGCCGACCAGCTGCAGCGCGCCCACGTCGAGAAGGCCCCGCAGGAGTTCGAGATCGACATGCTGCGGTGCATCTACTGCGGCTTCTGCCAGGAAGTCTGCCCCGAGGAGGCCATTTTCCTCCAGAACGTGTATTCGACCTCCGGCTACTCCCGCGCCTCGATGGTGAACAACAAGCAGCGCCTCTACGAGCTGGGCGGCACGCTGCCCGACAAGCATTTCAAGTGGGACAAGAAAAAGGCGGCCGAGCTCGAGGGCAACCACCGCCATTGATCCATCCCGCCCGCGCGACCGCAACCGCAGCCACCGACCCTTTCACTCCATGTCCGACTTCCTCTTCTACGCCTTCACCGCCCTGACCGCCGGCGGCGCGCTCGGCGTCGTGCTCAACCGGAATTCCGTCCACGCCGCCTTCTGCCTGCTGATCAGCCTGCTCGGCACCGCCGGCCTGTTCGTGCTGCTCAATGCCTACCTGCTCGCCGCGCTCCTGATCCTCGTGTATGCGGGCGCGGTCGTGGCCCTGTTCGTGTTCATCGTGATGCTCATCGGCATGCAGGGCGGCTCGGGGAAATCGACCGGCAAGCTCGCCACCGCAGGCAGCTTCCTTGCATTCATCGCGCTGCTGGTCGGCGCCTTCGTCACCCTCAACCGCGAGCCGCTCCCTGCCCCGGCTCTCGCGAACATGCCGCCCATCGGGGCGGAGCTGAAGCTCTATGCCTACCAGCTCTTCACGACCTACCTCCTCCCTGTCGAGGTCGCCGGCTTCCTGCTCCTCGTCGCCATGATCGGCGTGATCGTCCTGGCGAAAAAGGACAAGCCCGAGGCCAAGGCCTGAGCCCGCTCCGCCACTCCGACCTCAACCTCCTTTTCCCATGACCATCGGACTGCACCAGTACCTCATCCTCAGCTGCCTGCTGTTTGCGATCGGGTTTTTCGGCGTGCTGCTGCGCAAGAACACCCTCGTCGTGTTCATGTGTCTCGAGCTCATGCTCGTCGCGTCGACGATCGGCTTTGTCGCCTTCTCCCGCTACAACGCGGCCATGGACGGCAATGTGTTCGTGTTCTTCATCCTGACCGTCGCCGCCGCCGAGGTCGCGGTCGGCCTCGCCATCATCGTGGCCCTTTTCCGCAAGCGCCAGACGCTCATGCTCGACGAGCTCGATGAGCTGAAACACTGAGGCGGCTCCCGACTCCGGCTCCCAGCTTCCAACCTCCTTTTCCGACGCCCATGTCTCCCGTCCAACTCGCCACCCTGGTCCTGCTGTTCCCGCTCGCCTCGGCGACGGTGATCGCGCTGTTCCTGCGCAAGCGGGGAGCCCTCGCCTCCATGGTGTCCGTCACCGCCGCGGGCGCCCTCGCCATCGCGTCGCTGATGCTCATCCTCGGCGGCAGCCGCTTCGAGGTGTCGCACGAGTGGCTCCGCTTCGGAGACTTCGCTGTTTCGATCGGCTTCAAGTTCGACGACCTCGCGGCCCTGATGCTCTTCGTGGTGAGCGTGGTCGGCTTCTTCATCCACCTGTTCAGCGTGGGCTACATGCACGACGACCCGGCCCGTGCACGGTACTTCGCCGGCCTGTCGATCTTCATGTTCTCGATGATCGGCATCGTGCTCGCGAACAACCTGTTCATGATTTTCATCTTCTGGGAGCTGGTGGGCTTCAGCTCGTATCTGCTGATCAACCACTGGCACGAGCGCCAGTCCGCCGCTGACGCCTCGAAGAAGGCCTTCATCGTGAACCGCGTGGGCGACTTTGGCTTCATGCTCGGCATCATCGCCTGCTACTGGATGAACCACACGGTGAACCTTTCGGAGCTCGCCGCGCTGTCCCAGCATCACGCTTTGGTTTACAGCCGTGCGATCCCGCTGCTCCTTTTCTGCGGCGCGGTCGGCAAGTCGGCTCAGATGCCCCTTCACGTGTGGCTCCCCGACGCGATGGAAGGCCCGACGCCCGTGTCCGCCCTGATCCACGCGGCCACCATGGTTGCCGCCGGTATCTACATGCTCTGCCGCATCGACGTGCTGATGGTGCCCACCGCGCTCCACGCGATCATGTGGGTCGGCACGATCACCGCCCTCTACGCCGCGGTCTGCGCGATCGCCCAGACGGACATCAAGAAGGTCCTGGCTTATTCGACGCTTTCCCAGCTGGGCTACATGGTCGCCGCCTTCGGCATGGGTTCGCTCGCCGTTGAGCACGGCGCCTCGGGAGCGACCGTTGTCATCGCCGCTGGCGTCGGCGCCGCGATGTTCCACCTGACCACCCACGCCTGCTTCAAGGCGCTGCTCTTCCTCGGTTCGGGCTCCGTCATCCATGGATGCCACCACGAGCAGGACATCTTCAAGATGGGCGGCCTGAAATCGAAGATGCCGATCACGTTCTGGACCTTCACGGTCGCGGTCGCCGCCATCTGCGGCCTGCCGTTCCTCGCCGGCTTCTTCTCCAAGGACGCCATCCTCTATCTCGCCCTGCAGAAGAGCATGCCGGTCTTCGTCATCCTGACCTTCACCGCGGTGCTCACCGCATTCTACATGGTCCGCATGTGGAAGCTCGTCTTCTTCGGCCAGCCCCGCACGCACGAGGCCTCGCACGCCCACGAGGGCGGCGTGACCCTTTGGCTGCCGCTCGTGGTGCTCGCCGCACTGTCGGTGGTCGCCGGATACGGCTTCTTCATCGATCGCATCGGCGGCAGCGTCGCCGCCCTGATCCCCGAGGCCCCCGAGTCAGCGCACCTGCGCATGCTTCTGATGTCATCCGTGATCGTCCTGATCGGCGCCGGCGGGGCGTTCCTGTTCTACAAGTCGGCCGCTGAAGACTCGCTGCAGAAGCGCAGCCCGGGACTGTTCAAGCTGATCGCTTCGAAGCTCTGGATCGACGAACTCTACCTCTGGTACATCCGCAGCGTCCAGCAGCGCGTCGCCGACATCCTGGCGTTCCTGGAGCAGATCTTCCTGGCGGGCCTGATCATCCGCGGCCTCGCGGGAATCGTCGGCCTCGTGGGCGTCGGCGCCCGCGCACTCCACGTCGGCAAGGTCCAGGCCTATGCGTTCTGGTTCCTTGTCGGTCTGGTCCTGCTCTGGTGCTACGCCGCCGGAGTCCTCTGAGCCAAGCCGCCCCCGTCGCCCGCCAATCCACTTTTGCCAATGAATCCTTTCCACGATCCCCTTCTCCTCGCGATCGCAGTGCCGCTGGTCACCGCCCTGGCGCTTGCCCTCGGCGCGTCCAAGCGGGTGGCCTACGTTGGCTTCGGCTTCCCGGCCCTCATCTCGCTGTGGTGCTGGGTGTCCTACGGGTCCGCACCCCTGATCCACGGCTACGCATTCATGACGGCCTATGACACGGGCCTCGCCTCGATCGGCATCGCGCTGCGTTTCGGGCTCAACGGCATCTCGCTTCCGCTCTATGTGCTCGCAGGCCTGGTCGGCCTGGCTGCCGGTTTGTACGCCATCCAGTCCTCTGCCGAACGGATCACGACTTACCTCGCGCTCCTGCTCGTGATGCAGGCCGGCCTGATGGGCGTGTTCGCGAGCACCGACATCTTCTTCTTCTACTTCTTCCACGAACTCGCGCTGATCCCGACCTTCATCATGGTCGGCATCTGGGGTGGACGCGACCGCAGCTATGCCGCGATGAAGATGACGATCTACCTGACGGTGGGCGCCATGATCTCCCTGATCGGCCTGATCGCGCTATATTCGAAGAGCGGGACTCAGACCTTCGACGTCATCGCCCTGCGCGAGCACCTGATGGTCGATCCGATCCGGCTGAGCACGCAGCGGAATCTCTTCGGAGTGCTCATGTTTGGGTTTGGAATCCTGGTGTCGCTTTGGCCCTTCCACACCTGGGCGCCCCTCGGCTACGGCGCGGCGCCGAGCTCCGCGTCGATGCTCCACGCGGGCGTGCTCAAGAAGTTCGGTCTCTACGGACTCATTCAGTTCGTGCTGCCGCTCCTGCCCATGGGCGGCCTGGCCGCGGTCACGATCCCGACCACCTACATTCCCAACTTCCTGCTTCCCGTGGCCTGGCACGGCGGCATCACGACCAACTGGCTCGTCATCCTCGCCCTGCTGGCGGTGGTCGGAAATATCGTCGTCACGGGTCTGGTCACGATCGCTCAGCGCGATCTCAAGCAGATGATCGGTTACAGCTCGGTCATGCACATGGGCTACGCCTTCCTGGGCATTGCGACGCTCTCGACGGTCGGTCTGGGCGGCGTGGTGTTCCTGATGGTCGCGCACGGTCTTTCCGTGGCGCTGCTGTTCATGCTCTCGACGAGCGTCTATCACCGCACGCAGACCTTCGATTTTGAGGAGATGGGCGGTCTCGCCCAGAAGGCCCCTGTTCTCGCCGCGTTTTTCGTCGCGGCAATGCTCGCCAGCATCGGCCTGCCCGGTTTCGGAAATTTCTGGGGGGAGCTCACGATCTTCGTGGCCGCCTGGCCGTTCTCCAAGGTGTTCACCGCCCTGGCCGTCGCAGGTGTGGTGATTTCCGCGGTCTACGGGCTTCGTGCCGCGGCGAAGGTCTTTTTTGGCCAGCCCAGCGAGAGCTTCGCGAAGGTTGCCGCCGAAAAGCCGGTCAAGGACCTCAGCTGGGGCGAACGCATCCCGGCCCTGATCCTCCTCGCGGCGCTGCTCGTCATCGGCTTCGCGCCGAAGACGCTCTCCACCCACATCAACGATTCGCTCACCCAGGGCGTCTCCTGCCCGGTCGTCGCGAGCAACGCCTGTCCCCGCTGACCCGGTCCCGCCCTCCGCAACCACACGAATCCCGGTTCTTCCTTTCCCATGCCCTTCGACTTCCTGCATCAAGCTGCCGCCGCTAACGCATGGATGGCCATCCTGCCCGAGCTCATGCTGGGCATCACCGCACTGGCCCTGCTCATGCTCGAGCTCGTGCTCGACAAGGAGAACCACGAGGTCATCCCCGCGATCTCGATCGCCGCACAGCTGGGCATCATGTGCGCCCTGATGATCAATCTGCGCGCGAGCATCGATTTCGAGTCGTTCAACGGGCTGCTGCGTCACTCGGCCGTCGGCCAGTTCATGCGGATCTTCTTCCTGCTGACGTCCATCCTCGTCAGCCTGCTGGGCACGATCTCCCTGCGGCGCCGCAAACTGCCGCGCATCGAGTTTTTCTCGGTCGTCCTGGTGGTGACCGCCGCGATGATGCTCCTGGCGCAGGCCAACCATTTCGTGATGCTGTTCGTCGCGCTCGAGACGGTGACGATCGGCTTCTACGTTCTTGTCAGCTACTTCCGGGACTCGTCGGCCTCGCTCGAGGCCGGTCTCAAGTACCTGATCATGGGCGGTCTGAGCTCCGCGGTGATGCTTTTCGGCATCATGCTCCTGTACGGTGTGGCCAGCACGCGCGGGCTTCCGGGTGCGACCCCGAATGCGATGAGCTTCGAGGGCCTGCGCATGTTCCTGCATGAGAATCCCGACAACCTGCTCGCGAGCGTCGGCATCGTGATGGTGCTCGCCGGTGTGGCGTTCAAGATCGGCGCCTTCCCGTTCCAGTTCTGGATCCCCGACGTGTATCAAGGGGCTCCGACTCCCGTGACGGCCTTCCTCGCGGTGGGCTCCAAGGCCGCCGGTTTTGCGGTGCTCCTGACCCTGACCCAGGTCGTCTTCGCGCCGTACGAGGGACTCGTCGTCTGGGTGCTCGGTATCCTTGCGGGCATGACGATCATCTTTGGCAACCTCGCAGCGCTCACGCAGTACAATGTGAAACGCATCATGGGCCTCTCGGGCGTCTCGCACGCCGGTTTCCTGATGCTCGGCGTTTTGGCGCTCTACACGACGCCGATGGCCCTGTCGGCGATCCTGTTTTACCTCTTCGCCTACCTGCTGGCAGCGATGGCGGTCTTCGGCGTGATGGTTCACGTCGCGGGCGAGAACGACGCCGACCAGGATCTCGACCACTACGCGGACCTCGCGAAGCGAGAGCCCTTCCTGGGCGCGGTTCTGGCCATCGGCCTCGGTTCGCTCGCCGGCATCCCGCCCCTGGCGGGCTTCATCGGAAAACTGCTCATCTTCATTTCCGCCTTCAAGGCCGGCCTGTATCCGCTTCTGGCCATCGCGGTTGGTGGTGTGATCGTCTCGATCTACTACTACTTTGGCTGGATCAAGGCGGCGTACTTCCGCACCTGGCGCACCGCGAATGCCGATGGCACCGCCGCGCAGCCGGCCCGGATCAACATCACGCTCGCCGCCTACATTGCCCTCACGCTTCTCGCCGCATTCACCGTCGTGCTCGGTTTCTACCAGGGCTCGTTCGGCCAGTGGCTGTTCATGAACTGAGGCCGAGGGTTAGGGGCCAGAGTTCAGCGGACCGACGTCAGAAGTCAGAAGACGGAGGTCAGATGTTGAATCCCTGCGTCCTTTGACGCGGGGATGCGTTATCAGGGGCGTATGAATGACGACCCTGATCAAATTCGGACTGAAGTGAGGCGGCGTTATGGCTCCATCGCTACGGCGGACGACGAGCGGCAGGCTGCGGGCTCCTGTTGCAGCCGTACGTCTTCGTCGGGCGGCTGTTGCGGACCGGACCGACAGGCCCTGGCGCTCGGGTATGACGCAGCTGATCTGGCCTCGGTGCCCGATGGGGCCAACCTGGGACTTGGCTGTGGTAATCCCGTCGCACTGGCCGCGCTGCACCCGGGGCAGACCGTGCTCGACCTCGGCTCGGGGGCGGGTTTCGACGCGTTCCTCGCGGCCAGGGCGGTGGGACCGACTGGAACCGTCATTGGTGTGGACATGACGCCCGAGATGGTGGCGAAGGCACGCGCCAACGCCAGGAGCGGCGGTTATCCCCAAGTCGACTTCCGGCTCGGAGAAATCGAGGCGCTGCCGGTTGCCGATGGGGTGGTGGATGTGATCCTCTCGAATTGCGTGATCAACCTGTGCCCCGACAAGCGCCCCGTCTATCGGGAGGCGTTTCGGGTGCTGAAGCCGGGTGGGCGGCTGGCGGTGTCGGACGTAGTTGCGCGCGCGGCGCTGCCGGAAGCGATGACCGCCGATCTCGAGCTTCACACGAGCTGCCTCTCCGGCGCTACGCCGCGGGAGGAATTGCTTCGCATCCTCGAGGAGTGCGGGTTCATCGACATCGAGATTCGTCCCCGTGGAAACAGCGATGCGATCCTCGCTTCCTGGACTGCCACGGAGGCCGATCCGCTGGTCTTCGCCGCTGAGGTGGTCGCCCGGAAGCCGCAGGTTGGTGGCGCGTGAGGAAGCTTTCCGAACGTGCCGGCTGCCGTTATCGTACCGTTGAACCGGAGGAACACCATGAACACCCCGTCACTCGTTCCCGTCGTTGTCGTGGACACTCGCGCCATGATCGAGTCGGATCTGCCCGAGGCGTGTGCGCTGTGGGAGCGCACGGAGGGCGTGGAGCTTTCGGAGGGCGACGACCTTTCGGAACTGGCCGCCTATCTTGCCCGCAATCCCGGAGCGAGCCAGGTGGCCTATGTCGGCGACGCACTGGCCGGGGCTGTCCTTGCGGGCAGCGACGGACGCCGCGGTTTCCTGTATCACCTCGCCGTCGACCCTTCCTATCGAGGGCGCGGGGTGGGGCGGGAGCTCGCTGCGCGGGCACTCGCGCGCCTTCGGGAATCCGGCGTGCGACGTGTACTGATCCTGGTCGCCCGCGACAATCCCGAGGGCCGGGCATTCTGGCAACGGTGTGGCTGGGAGCCGCTCGACTTTGCCGAACCGATGGCCATCGAACCATGAACGTCGCCGACCATCCCTGCGGAAGCACTGAGGCGCTCTGGCGCTGTTTTGCCGAGCCGGTACGGGGGTTTTTGCTGAAGCGCACAGGGTCCGATGCCGATTCGGACGACCTGCTTCAGGAGGTGTTTCAGCGGGTGCATCGCGCGTTGCCCACGCTGCACCACGCCTCGCACCTTCAAGGGTGGGTGTACCAGATCGCCCGGAACGTCCTGGCGGACCATTATAGGAAACGCCGCATCGCGGTCAGCCTCGACTCCCTGGCCGACGTACTTCCCGCGGTTGAGACGGACGCGCTCGGTGCCGCGGAGCTCGATCTGGGACCGACCGTGAAACGGTTCGTCACGGAGCTTCCAGTCCGGTATCGGGATCCCCTGGTGCGACATGAGTTCCAGGGGCAGAGCCTCCAGGAGGTCGCCGACGCCGAGGGTCTGACGCTCACGGCGACCAAGAGCCGAGTCCGTCGCGCCCGCCTGCTACTCCGCGAGATGCTGGACCGCTGCTGCCGCTTTGAATTCGATCGAAACGGAAAGGTGATCGACATGATCCCGCGCTCGACCTGTGCATGTGGGGCGAAGCGCCCCGGGGAGACGCGGTGAACGGACTGACCCGAAGGCTGCGAAGGCGGGAGATTCAGCTTATAGACCGCAATTGAACCACAGAGCAGCGGTCACAGAGCCTGAAGTTGAGGCAAGGCATGGAATTGGCGCTCACCTGGAAGGTGAAAAGGTTCGGATACAAGATTTCCCCGTAAATGCCTTTCTCCGTGTTCTCTGCTCGTCCGCCGTAGCCTTGTCGAAGGTGGACGCCTCTGTGGTTCAATTCAAACTGCGTTCAGACACTGGCTTCCACGAAGCGGTACTGGTTCGGCTTGCCCGCCGGGTGACCGGAAACACGTGAGCGATTTCGCGACTGGAGGCGTGTATCTCGCCCCACTGGTTCCTCCTTCCCGTTGAATCCGCGCTGACGCGGATTGTCGGATACGATCCTGGGGATCGCCCCTTCCGCATTACCGCTTTTCTCTCCGGTCTGAAAAGCAACGAGCCCCGGCGGACGATGTCCACCGGGGCTCGATTTGCAGGATGCGCCCTCGGGAGAGGTGCGCAGTCGCTTACTGCTGTTGCTGCTGCTGGGCCGGCTGTTCGGCCGCGGGAGCGGCTTCAGCCTGCTGCTGCTGGGCGGCCTGCTCGCGCTCCTTCATGGCGACCTTGCGGGAGAGGCGGACCTTGCCGGTCTTCTCGTCGATGCCGACGCACTTCACCCAGATCGAGTCGCCGACCTTGACGACGTCCTCGGTGCGGCGCACGCGGAAATCGGCGAGTTCGGAGATGTGCACGAGACCTTCCTTGCCGGGCAGGCACTCGACGAACGCGCCGAACTCCTTGGTGGAGGTGACGCGGCCGTTGTAAGTCTTGCCGACCTCGATCTGCTGACCGCCGCCGCAGAGGGCGTCGATCTCCTGCACGGCGCGGTTCATCGCGTCGGCATTGTTCGAGTAGATGAAGACCTTGCCCGAATCGTCTTCGGCGATGTCGATCTGCGCACCCGTGACCTCGACGATGCGACGGATGGTCTTGCCACCGGGTCCGATGAGCAGGCCGATCTTCTCGGGATTGATCTGGATCGTCTGGATGCGCGGAGCGTAGGTGCTGAGCTGGGCGCGGGGAGCCGGGATCGCGGCGAGCATCTTCTTCAGGATTTCGATGCGCGCATCGCGAGCCTGGAAGATCGCGGTCTTGGCGATCTCGAAGGGCAGGCCGTTGATCTTGAGGTCGAGCTGGAAGCCCGTGATGCCCTTGGTCGTGCCCGCGAGCTTGAAGTCCATGTCGCCGAAGTGGTCTTCCTCACCGAGGATGTCGGTGATCGTGACCCACTTTTCGATCGAGCCGTCGGGGGCATTCTGGGTCATGAGACCGCAGGAGATGCCCGCGACCGGGGCGATGATCGGCACGCCGGCGTCCATCAGCGACAGACAGCCGCCGCAGATCGAAGCCATCGAGGTCGAGCCGTTGGAGGCCATGATCTCGGAGGTGACGCGGATGGAGTAGGGGAAGGCGTCCTCGGGCGGGAGAACCGGGACGAGCGAGCGCTCGGCGAGCGCGCCGTGGCCGATTTCGCGACGGCCGGCGGCGCCGAAGCGGCCGGTCTCGCCGACGGTGAACGGCGGCATGTTGTAGTGGAGGATGAAGCTCTTCGACGTGGCACCGCCGGTCAGGCCGTCCATGTCCTGGGCTTCCTTCGTGGGTCCGAGCGTCGTGAGCACGAGGCCCTGGGTATCGCCGCGCTGGAAGATCGCGCTGCCGTGGACGCGTGGAAGAACGCCGACCTCGCAGGAGATCGGACGCAGCGACTTCGCATCGCGGCCGTCCGCGCGCAGGCCGCGCTCGAGCACGGTCTTGCGGTAGGCCTTGTACTGCAGGTCCTCGAAGACGATGTTGATGTCGTGCGGCTCGAAGTTGTCCTCGCCGAGCTCGGTGGTCAGGGCCGCGGCGGCCTCTTCCTTGAGGGCCTTGATGTTCGCGGAGCGGACCTGCTTCTCGAAACCGAAGATCGCATCGGCGATCTTGCCTCCGACCACGCGCTCGATGATGGCGCGGGCCTCGGGCTTGGCCGTGACGAGGTCGAACTTCGCCTTCGGCTTTCCGGCCTGGGCGACGAGCTGCTTGATCGCGGCGATGATCGGCTGGATCGACTTGTGGGCGAATTCGAGCGCCTCGATGAAACGCTCCTCGGACAGCTGGTCCGCGCTGCCTTCGATCATCAGCATGTCCTTCTCGGAGCCGACGTAGATCAGGTCGAGGGAGGACTGGAACATCTGTTCGATCGTCGGGTTCGCGACGAACTGGCCGTCGATCTGGGCGACGCGCACGCAGGCGATCGGGCCGTTCCACGGAATGTCGGAGATGGCCAGGGCGGCCGAGGCTCCGTTCACCATGCAGATGTCGGACTCGTGCTGCTGGTCGGCGGAGAGGAGAAGGCCGATGATCTGGACCTCATTGAGGAAGCCCTCCGGGAAGAGCGGGCGGCAGGGACGGTCGCAGAGACGGGACGTGAGGATTTCCTTCTCGGAAGGACGGCCCTCGCGCTTGAAGTAACCGCCGGGGAAACGGCCGGCGGCGGCGTACTTTTCGCGGTAGTCGACGGTCAGGGGGAAGAAGTCCTGGCCAGGCTTCATCGTGGTGGCGGCCGTGGCGGAGACGAAGACGGTGGTTTCGCCGGAGGTGACGGTCACCGCGCCATTGGCGAACTTGGCGAGCGAGCCCGTGGAGATCGAAAAGCCGAGCTCAGGGACTTGGACGGAGTATTTCTGATTCATTTAACGTTGGGTTGTGGCGATGCCGCTTGAGGTGGAGCCATGATTTTCTGCGGCTCCGGATTGCACGGATAGACGAGGCGCGCGGCATCGGGGCGCCTCGGGCACGGACTGATGTTGTGGTGTCACGCGGCGCACCCGCGGGAATGCGGGCGGCTGCGGAATGGGTTTGGGGAGACCAAGGCCGGCACTGCGGCCTGCCTCTGGCTTTGCACCTCGTCGGGTCAGACCCGAGAGATTCCCGGGTGCCGCCTCCTTCATCGGGGAAGAGGCACCCGGAAAAGTCCCGTGTCTGGCGTGGCGAGCGTCGCGTTAAAACGACCACGGGCGACCTGATCGGCAGGTCGCCCGCGGGCAAAGGGTCACCGACGGAGACTCAGCTTCTGCAGAATCTCGTTGTATTGGTTGAGATTCGTGCGCTTGAGGTAATCAAGCAGCTTGCGACGGCGCGAGGCCATCTGCAGGAGGCCGCGGCGCGAGTGGAAATCCTTGCGATGCGTGCGCAGGTGCTCGGTCAGATGATTGATCCGGGCGGTCAGCAGCGCGATCTGGACTTCGCTCGAGCCGGTGTCCTTCTCGTGGTTCTTGAATTCGTTGATGATCTCGTTCTTGACGACTGTAGGCATGTGTTTGGTTGTTGGATTTGCACGTCTGTAGGGGAACTTCGCAGCTCCCGTGCCACCCGCTCCGGCCCCGGGGAAACCGAGACCTCGGCCGGCGTCACCGTTCCAATCCCGCGTGGTGCGGGACCAGACATGGTGGGAACCCGCAACCGGCGGGTTTCCACTAACGCAAGCCCGGGACAATCCAGATTGGCCTCGGTGGCCGCAAGCGAAATCGTGAGGGTAGATTTCGGGGCTCAGGGAATTTCGATTTGCCCCGGACCGGAGGCCTCCTCAGGCTGGGCGATTCACGTCATGAGCGACATCCCGACCGACATTTCCCACGACCAGAACGCAGTGCGGCGCCAGAAGTTAACCGATCTGCGGGCCGCGGGGTTCGACCCGTTTCGCGCCGTCTGCCAGCAGACCCATTTCTCCGCCGAAGCGACGAAAGCCTACGTCGACGGTCAGGATTACACGGTGCCCGTCTCCGTCGCTGGCCGCCTGGTGACCATCCGCGACATGGGCAAGAGCCAGTTCGTCAAGATCCTGGACCAGCAGGGGTTGATCCAGCTCTACGTGAAGAAGGATCTGGTCGGCGATGAGGCCTACGTTGCGTTCAAGAAGCTGGACCTGGGCGACATCATCGGCGTCAGCGGCACGCTCTTCAAGACCAAGACCGGCGAAATCACGGTCCGGATCGAACGCTACACCTTGGTATCCAAGGCCCTGCGCCCGCTTCCGGAGAAGTGGCACGGACTCACCGACGCGGAGCAGGTCTATCGCCAGCGCTACCTCGACCTGATCGTCAACGAGGAGTCGCGCAAGCGCTTGATCCAGCGCGCGAAGATCGTGTCGGCCGTCCGCCGGTTTCTCGAGGATCGCTCCTTTATTGAGGTGGAAACCCCCGTGCTTCAATCGATTGCGGGTGGTGCAGCCGCGAAGCCCTTCGTCACGCACCACAACGCCCTCGGTTGCGATTTCTTCCTTCGCATCTCGTTGGAGCTCTATCTGAAGCGCATGCTGGTCGGCGGCTACGACCGGGTCTTCGAGATCGGCCGCAACTTCCGCAACGAAGGCCTTTCGCGCCGCCATAATCCCGAGTTCACCATGCTCGAGGTCTATCAGGCGTACAGCGACCACCGCGGCATGATGACCCTGATCAAGGACATGCTCACGACCCTGTGTCGCGACGTCCTTGGAACCACGAAGATCAAACATGCCGCCAGCGGTCAGGACATCGATTTCGGCGGCACCTGGCGCGAGGTGAAGTACAAGGATCTTATCATCGAGGCCACCGGCGACGCCGATTGGTTCCGGCGCTCCAAGGCGGAGAAGATCGCCAAGGTCGAGGCCATGGGGGTGCCTGTGAATCCCGCCTGGGAGGACTTCGAAATCACCAACGAGATCTTCTCCAAGCGCATCGAGCCGACCCTCATCCAGCCCACCTTCGTGCTCAACCTGCCCAAGGAGCTGTGCCCGCTCGCGAAGATCAGTCAGGAGGATCCGGATACGCTGGACGTCTTCGAGCTGACCATCGGCGGCATGGAGATCGCGCCGGCCTACTCGGAGCAGAACGATCCCGACGTGCAGCGCACGATGTTCGAGGCCCAGGCCGGCGAGGAGATTCAGAATGTCGACCAGGACTTCCTCACCGCCCTCGAGCACGGCATGCCCCCGGCGGGCGGCATGGGCGTGGGCATCGATCGCCTTTGCATCCTGCTCACCGGCGCCGAGAGCATCCGGGACGTGATCCTCTTCCCGCAGCTCCGGCCCGACACGAAGGCCTGAACCTTCCGCGCCGGCGGCTGTCACGCTTGCTCCGGCCCGGCCTTCCGCCAGCCTCCCCTCCATGGACACCCATCCCGCCCCCTTCGGCCGCGGCCCGCACTCCGGGCGCGGGCGCCGGGCCTGAGGTGCTCCCGCCGCCATGCCCTGGTATCTTTACCTCGCGATCCGGCAGCTCTTCCCCTCGGGACGGAAGTTTCCCTTCTTCACCGCGATCTCCGTGCTGAGTGTCGCCCTCGGCGTCGCACTGTTGGTTGTCGTGCTCGGGGTGATGGGCGGCTTCGGTTCCCAGATTCGTAAGATGATCGTGGATACCCAGGGCGACGTCCAGGTGCGCTCCTCCTCGTTCATCGTCCATCCGCACAAGGTTCTCGCCGAGATCGAGAAGGTGCCCGGCGTCGCCGCCGCCACGCCGTTCGCGGAGGGCGTCGTGATGATCGAGAATCACAACAAGCCCGCCTATCCGTCCATCGAGGGCATTGACGTCAACCGGATCGAAAAGGTCATTCCCCTGCGCAAGTACATCCGCGCCGGCAGCCTCGACGACCTCGACGACGACTCCACGATCCTCAGCTACGAGCTCGCCGACTCGATCGGCGCCCACCTGGGCAGTCACATCGAGGTCTATACGCCGCTCATCCTCGAGAAACTCAAGCGCGACGAGATCATTCTTCCGCGCGTGCTCAAGGTTGTCGGCATCCTCGAGATCGGGCACCAGCAGCT
This sequence comes from Opitutaceae bacterium, assembly GCA_027310745.1. Classification (GTDB taxonomy): domain Bacteria; phylum Verrucomicrobiota; class Verrucomicrobiia; order Opitutales; family Opitutaceae; genus MWDT01. Next base: position 80,480 of record DAIDAF010000005.1, read on the forward strand.
CGATAGCAGCGTCATGATCTGCACGCTGCGCACGATGCAGGACCTCTACGGCCTCGGAAACGCCGTGCACGGGATCAACATCCGCCTCGACCCGGGCGTCGACGCCGACGCGGCCGCGGCCCGGCTCAACTCGACCTTCCCGGCCGACTCCGGCCTCCAGGCGCGCTCGTGGTATCAGATCAACAAGGACTTCCTCTGGGTGCTTCAGCTCGAGAAGAACATGATGCTCTTCATCCTGCTGTTCGTCGTGCTTGTGGCGGCCTTCCTCACGATGAGCCTGCTGCTCGTGTTGGTGCTCAAGAAGACGCGCGAGATCGGACTGCTCGCGGCGCTCGGGGCCGAGCGCCGCGAGGTGGCCCTGTGCTTCTGCCTCCAGGGTGTCGCCGTGGGAGTCGTGGGCACCGTCGTCGGGCTCGGACTCGGGTTCACGCTCCTTCACTTCCGAAACGACGCTGTCGAGCTGCTGACCCGCTTCACCGGGAGCCAGCAGGTGCTTGAGCGCTTCTACCAGTTCAGCCAGCTGCCCGCACATTCCGACCCCAGGGACATCGTCATCATCGTCGTCTCCGCGATGGTGCTCTCGACGCTCGCCGGGCTGGTGCCCGCGCTCATCGCGTCGCGTATGAAGCCCGTGGATGCGCTGCGCAGCGAATGACGCCCATGTCCGGCCCCATCATCAGTGCCCATTCGCTCGTCAAGAGCTTCCCCAGCGGCGACGGCCGCATCGAGGTCCTTCGCGGCGTGGACCTGGAGGTCGCACCGGGCGAGAGCGTGAGCATCCGAGGCGAGTCCGGCTCGGGAAAGTCGACGCTGCTCAATCTCTTCGCCGCCCTCGACGCACCCGACTCGGGTGAAATCGCCTGGGACGGCTCGCCGACGCTGTCGCCACGTCGCCGCTCCGCGCTCCTCGGCATCGTGTTCCAGTCGTTCTACCTCGTGCCCGAACTCGACGCCCGCGCAAACGTGCTCATGCCCAGTCGCATCGCGGGCCGGGTCGATCGCGAAGCCCGTGCGCGCGCCGACGAGTTGCTCGCCAAGGTCGGCCTGGGCGGTCGCCTTCACCACCTTCCCAATCAGCTCTCCGGCGGTGAACGCCAGCGCGTGGCACTCGCGCGTGCTCTCATGAACCGGCCCAAGCTCATCCTCGCCGACGAGCCCACTGGAAATCTCGACGAGCACACCGGCGAGACGGTCATGAACCTGCTCCTCAGTCTCTGCGCCGAGACCTCCACCGCTTTGGTGCTCGTGACGCACAACGAAGGCCACGCCGCTCGCACCGATCGCCAGGTGCGCCTCCACGATGGCCGCTTTGTGCCTGTTGCTTAAGCCTGTGTAATTTTTGCGGTTAGGCTCGCTACTTTGCGGGCCGTGCCGGGTGCCGCGCATTGAGTGCCTGTGCAGCGGGGTGTTTAATCGCCTCACCTCAAGGAAGGCGTCATGACCCCGACCCCGACGACCGTTCCGTCCGAAGGCCACGACCGTGGCCCGTTGGAACTCGCCCAATGCGACGAGGGCACGTTGCTGGGCATGTTGGACGAACTCGAACGCCGCCACGGCTACATTCCCCGCGACGTGTCCGACCAGCTTGCCCGTCTGATCGACATGCGGCTGGAGAAGATCCAGCGCATCCAGGGCAAGCTCGACAGCACCCTGCGCCGCGACGTGCTGCGGCATGTCGACGCGTGGCGCGACGAGGAGGGCAATCTCATCATGATCCTCCACGCGATCCAGAACGAGTATGGCTACGTCCCGCGTGAGGCAGCGATGGAGCTTTCGCGCGAACTGGGCGTGAAGCTCGCGCGGATCTACGAAGTCCTGACCTTCTACCACTACTTCAAACTCCAGCCCCCGGGCCGGCACACGGTCGTCGTCTGCAACGGCACCGCCTGCTACCTCAAGGGCGCCACCGACCTGATCAACGAGCTGCGCACGCGGCTCGGTATCGCCGAGGGCCAGACCACTCCGGACCGGGCTTTTCATTTCGACGTCGTGCGCTGCATCGGGTGCTGCGGCATGTCGCCCGCGCTCGTGGTGGACGGGAAAACCCATGGACGGGTGAAGAGCTCCGAGATCTCCGCGCTTCTGGAGGAGGCCCGCAAGAAGGACGCTGCCCGATGAAACCGCTCACATTCGACGAACTCGAGGCGTTCGCCGCCGCACGGCCCGCGGAGCTCGACTGGATCCGGGTCCAGCTGGATACCGGAGGCATCGCCGCCGGCGCACAGGACATCCTCGACGACCTCGTGCGTCTCCGCGATGAGGCGGGCCTCACGATTCCGATCCAGAGCGTGGGCTCGGTCGGTTATTCATTCGCGGACCCGGTGGTCGAGATCCAGTGCTCCGGCATGCCGCACGTGACTTATGGACGGGTCGACCGGCATGTTGCCGAAGGCATCATCCGCGAGCACGCCACCTCGGGACGGCTGATCGACGACCACGTCATCGCCACCCGAAACCGGCGTTGCGTGCTCGAGGGGCCCGTGACGCACATTCTCGTCCGCGACACCGGCTCCGATGCCGGCAACAAGACGGAGTTTCTGCAGTTTTCGCTCCTGGAGGAGCTGAAGCGCAAGGGCCTCGGTGAACGGGTGCAGGTGGTCCGCGCGATGGATCTCGGCCTCTACGACGAGGGCCTCGCCGTGCAGCTGCTGCCCGCGGCGGTGACCTATTCGAATGTTCTCGCGCCCGACGTTGCCCGCATCGTCGACGAATCCGTTGTCGGCGGTCGGTTGATCGACGACTTGCTCGTGCGCGATCCCGACAGGCAGGTGCGGATCGTCCTGCGCAACTGCGGTCGGATCGATCCGGAGTGCATCGACGACTATCTTCGCCACGCCCGCGGCTATCAGGCGCTCGCCCGGGTGCTGCGCGAGCTCAAGCCCGAGGACGTGGTGGCCGAGCTCAAGGTCAGCGGGCTGCGGGGCAGGGGAGGCGCCGGCTTCCCGACCTGGCTCAAGTGGCAGATCACTGCAGCCCAGCCCTCCGACGAACGCATCGTGATTTGCAACGGCGACGAGGGCGACCCCGGCGCATTCATGGATCGCAGCGTGCTCGAGAGTGACCCGCACTCGGTGCTCGAGGGCATGATGATTGCCGCCTACGCCATGGGCGCATCGCGGGGCTATTTCTACATCCGCGCCGAGTATCCAAAGGCCGTCGCTCGCGTCGAACGCGCCATTGCGCAGGCCCGCGAGGCCGGGCTTCTCGGGACCAACATCCTCGGGAGCAGCTTCGCGTTCGAGGCGAAGATCCGTCTCGGCGCCGGCGCCTTCGTCTGTGGCGAGGAGACTGCGCTCATCGCCTCCATCGAGGGTCGCCGCGGCAGCCCCAGTCCACGGCCGCCGTACCCGTCCGTGAAAGGTCTTTGGGGAAAGCCCACCGCGATCAACAACGTGGAGACTCTCGCCAACGTTCCGGCCATCCTTCTCAACGGCGGAGCCTGGTACGCGCGCCACGGCACAGAGCAGTCCCGCGGCACCAAGGTGTTTGCCGTCACGGGAAAGGTGAAGAACGCCCAGCTCGTCGAAGTCCCCATGGGAACTTCCCTGCGCGAGATCATCTACGGGATCTGCGGCGGCGTGCTCGACGACCGCCAGATCAAGGCCGTGCAGACCGGGGGGCCCTCGGGCGGCGTTATCCCGGAGAAACATCTCGATACACCCGTCAGCTACGAGACCCTCCAGCAGCTCGGCTCGATCATGGGCTCGGGCGGCATGCTGGCCATGGACGAGACCGACTCGATGGTCGACGTCGCGAAATTCTACCTGCGTTTCTGCGTCGACGAGTCCTGCGGCAAATGCGCGCCCTGCCGGATCGGCGGCTACCAGATGCTCCAGATTCTCGACCGGATTTCCCGCGGGCGCGGGGCTCCCGATGATCTGGCAACCTTGCGGCGCATCTGCCTCGCGATGCAGCGCGCCTCGCTGTGCGGACTCGGCCAGACCGCCCCCAACCCGGTGCTTTCCACGCTGCGGTATTTCGAGGAGGAATACCGCGCCTACATCGAGGGCGGGCCCGCCTTTGCGCGGAAAATGTCCCGCTCCGCCACATCGCCCACAGCCGCCCCCGTCCGGGAGCCCGCGACCGCCGCATCATGATCAAGGCACTCATCAACGAGCTCCCCGTCGAGGTTTCCGAGGGCACCTCCATCCTCGACGCCGCGCGGCAGGTCCAGGTGAAGATCCCCACGCTCTGCAAGCACCGCGATCTGCTCCCCACCGCCGCCTGCGGGCTGTGCATCGTCCGCAACAAGGGCGGCAACCGCTTGATCCGCGCCTGCTGCACGCCGCTCGAAACCGGGATGGAGATCACGACCCACGACCGCGACATCGTCGACGTGCGCCGCTCCACGCTCGAGCTCATCCTCTCCAACCACCCGCACGAGTGCCTTACCTGCGGACGCAACGGCGAGTGCGAGCTCCAGACCCTCGCGGCCGACTTCAATATCACGCTCGAGAAGATCAAGCGGTTCGTGAAGGACGTCCCGCCCGACACTTCCACGAACTCGATCGTCATCGACTTCACCAAGTGCATCAAATGCGGGCGCTGTATCCAGGTTTGCCAGGACATCCAGAACGTCTGGGCCCTGTCCTTCCTCGATCGCGGCATAAACACACGGATGGCCCCGGCGGGCGACATCACGCTCGCGGAGTCCCCCTGCGTGAAGTGCGGACAGTGCTCCGCGCATTGTCCAACCGGCGCGATCGTCGAGAAGGACGAGACCGCGACCGTCTGGGGCTCCCTGCGCAATCCGGAGAAATTCTGCGTGGTCCAGATCGCCCCGTCCGTCCGGGTGACGGTCGGCGAGGCCTTTGGGCTCCCGCCCGGGACGAACCTCACGCGGAAGCTTTACACCGCGCTGCGACGGCTCGGCTTCGAGGCGGTCTTCGACACCAATTTCTCCGCGGACGTCACCATCGTCGAGGAGGCCAGTGAGTTTGTCGAACGCTTCACGAAACGACGCAGCGCGCTTCCGCTGATCACGTCCTGCTGTCCGTCGTGGACGGATTTCATGGAGAAGAATCACTACGATTTCATCGACAACTTCTCCACGGCCAAGTCCCCGCAGCAGATGATGGGCGTGCTGGCCAAGACCTACTACGCGCAGAAGCTGGGGATCGACCCCGCCCGCATGGTGATGGTGTCGATCATGCCCTGCACCGCGAAGAAGTATGAACTCTCGCGTGCGGAGGAGATGCGCGCTTCGGGTTACCCCGATGTCGACGTGGCGCTGACCACGCGCGAACTCGCCCGCATGTTGAAGCAGTCGGGCATCGATTTCCTGAACCTTCCCGACGGCGAGGCCGATTCCATCCTGGGCGCCTACTCGGGCGCGGGCACGATCTTCGGCGCCACGGGTGGCGTGATGGAGGCGGCGGTGCGCACGGCCTATGCCTATGCAACCGGGCGCCACCTGGAGACGATCGAACTCGAGGCGGTCCGCGGCTTGAAGGGCGTGAAGGAAGGCAGCATCCAGCTCGACGGCCAGACCGTCCGGCTTGCGGTCGCCCACGGGCTGGCGAACGTGGAAGCCGTGCTCGAGCGCGTCCGCGAGGCCCGCCGCGCCGGCCGGGAGACGCCCTATCATTTCATCGAAGTCATGGCCTGCCCGGGCGGCTGCATTGGCGGCGGCGGCCAGCCCTACGGCGTCGACGATGCTCGCCGCCGCCTGCGCATGGCCGGTTTGTATCAGGACGACCGCGACCGCGCAGTCCGCTTCTCCCACGAGAATCCCGAGGTGGTAAGGCTTTACGCTGAATTTCTCGGCAAGCCGCTTGCCGGCAGGGCACACCAGTTGCTTCACACCCGCTACACGGCCCGGCCGTTGTACAAACGGTGAGGCTCCGAAGACGAGGCACAAACGGCTAGGTCCAGCCCGGCCGCTCGCCGTCGAGGCGGAATTCGCCGGCGGGCGGCCTCCCTGGCGGCCAAGGCCCAGGCACTATTCGCATGATTGTGGACCTGACGTTGAAAACTCGCTTCCGGCTTGGAGCTCCGCCGGTGTCCTTTCCTCTGATCCAAAAAAACGCGCCGAACCGAAGAGAACGAAGGAGACAAAGGTTTGATGGTAAGATAGCCGAAATGGAAATTTCACCCGTGCAGCTGATGCTTGGGGAGAATGGAACATGCTCTCGATTGGTGGTTAAGCGGCTCGTTCTTCGTGACCTTCGTTTCCTTCTGTTCCTTTCGTCTTCGAAATTCAGGCTAATGTGCGATCTGGATAGCGTCGGCCCCGACGTTGTGTCGAAGCCTCGAAAGTTTTTGTCTCGGCAACCCGCCGTTCCTGCGGTTATCCCCAATGATTCAACGCTAAATCAGTCATGTTTTCCTGGAATTCCGGCCGTCTGGCCCTGGTCTGTCTCTCGATGGTGAGTGCCTCCGCGTTCGCTGGGGGCATTGGCACTTCGACCGCGTGGCGCCGCACGACTTGGAAAGGAGAACCGGCCTGGGTCTCGGTCCGCGGAAAGGTGAGGGCGGTGGTTTCCGAGGCGCGCTGCCGGCTCGTCTATCTCGGGGCCGCGGACGGCACCTACAATCTGTTGAATGCCCCCGACAAGGCCCCGATGCCCGACGCCGGCAATGTGTCGCCGAATTGGGGTGGACACCGGTTCTGGCTCGGACCCCAGAAGCGCTGGGTCTGGCCCGCCCCCAACGATTGGGAGCATGCCGCGGCCAAGTCCGTCTCGGACCGGGACGGCGTCCTCGTCCTGGACCATCCGCACACCGACCCGCATTATCCAGCCCTGCGCCGGGAGTACGCCTGGGACGGCGATCGGCTCCGCTGCACGGTGTCGTGGAAGGACGACGGCCGGCCGTATTACGGGATGCATGTCGTCGCCGTGAACGTACCCTTCAGGATCGTCACCCGCCTCGTGCGTTGGGAGGAGGTGCCCGATGGCGTGGTCGATGTGCAGATGCGCGATCCGCGCGCGACCGGCGTGCTGCCCAATCCCTGCGTGCAGGTGCAGGGAGACCGCGCGACCGTCACCGCGGGAATCAAGACCCTGAAGAGTGGCTACGCGCCGCAGGCCCTGACGGTCGAGCGCCCGGGCGGCTGGGAGCTGTCGATGATTCCCGGACCCCATGAGGGCGTCGCGATCACGTCTCCGGATTTTGGTTACCTGAGCCAGGTCTGGGTGGGCGGACCCGAATACGACCTCGCCGAAATCGAACAGCTGACGCCCTACCTCATCGGCGACCGCAACGGCCGCTGCTCGAGCACGATCTACCTCGAGGCGCTGCCGCCCGTGGCACGCTGAACGACATCCTTTTTCCCCATGGCCAACTACGGACACTTCGACGACCGAAACAAGGAATACGTGATCACGCGGCCGGATACGCCGCGCCCCTGGAGCAATTACCTGGGGTCCCTCGACTACGGGGCGATCATCACCAACAACGCCGGCGGCTACAGCTTCTACAAGAGCGCCCTCGGCAGCCGCTTCCTGCGGCTGCGCTCGAACTCGGTCCCCATGGACCAGCCGGGCCGCTACTTCTACCTGCGCGATCGCGACAGCGGCGACTACTGGTCGAGCTCCTGGCAGCCCGTCGGAAAGCCGCTCTCGCGCTACAAGAGCCATTGCCGCCACGGCACCGCCTACACGATCATCGAGTCCCGCTACTCGGGCATCGAGATGGAGTCCACGTACTTTGTCCCGCTCGACCAGGCCTTCGAGTACTGGCGCCTCCGCGTGACCAACCGCTCCAAGGCCGTGCGCCGGCTGTCGGTCTTCACGTACTGCGAAATGGCCAGCCCCTGGCACATGCCCAACGACCTCACGAACCTGCAGTACTCGCAGTTCATCACGAAGGCCACCGTCGAGCGCGAGATGCTCGGCATGGCCGTGCACCCGTACCACGCCTTCGACCCGGATCAGCTCATGGGCTGCCACCGGCTTTGGATGACGCTCACCGGCGCTCCGCTCGCCGGCTACGAAACGGTCCGCGAGCGTTTCCTCGGCTCCGTGTACAATACCTACGCGAATCCGCAGGCGGTGATCGACGGGCGCTGCTCGAACTTCCTCGCCGAAGGCGAAAACGCCATCGGCACGCTGCAGGGCGACATCGAACTTCAGCCCGGCGAGACGCGCGAGCTGATCGCCATGCTCGGCCTCGGTACGCCCGACTCGCACGGCTACCGCACCCGCGAAACCTTCGGCAAGCCGGAGCGCTGCGAGGAGGAACTGCAAAAGCTCAAGGCCCACTGGCACGGTCTGCTCGCGGGCGTGACCGTGAAGACCCCCGATTCAGACTTCGACCACATGGCCAACGTCTGGGGCGCGTACAACGCGCTGATCACGTACACCTGGTCGCGCCACGCCTCCCTGATCTACAACGGCGAGCGCGATGGTCTCGGGTTTCGTGATACGGTCCAGGACTTCCTCGGCGCGATGCCCCATCTCAAGGACCGCATTCGCGAGCGTCTCGAGCTCATGCTCAGCGGCCAGGTGTCCAACGGCGGCGCCATGCCCGTCGTGAAGCCCTTCGATCACAAGCCCGGCACGATGCCCCCTCCGAAGCCCGAGGAGTATCGTTCCGACGACTGCCAGTGGTTTTTCAACGCGATCCCTGATTACGTCGCCGAGACCGGAGACCTCGGGTTCTACGACACGGTCGTGCCCTACGCGGACGAGGGCGAGGCCACCGTGCTCGGACACCTGCGCCGCGCACTCGAGTTCAACCTGGAACGCTCCGGCCGAAACGGTCTTCCCTGCGGTTTGCACGCCGACTGGAACGACTGCGTGAAGATGGGCTACAACGGTGAGTCCGTCATGGTCGCCTTCCAGCTTCGCTTCGGCCTCGCGACCTACGCCACGATCTGCGATCGCCTCGGAAGGTCCGAGGAGTCGGCCTGGGCGCGCGGCGAGCTTGCCCGCCTCGAAGCGGCCATCCAGGCCGCCGCCTGGGACGGCGAATGGTACCTGTGGGCGATCGGCGCCGACGGCCACCGCTACGGCTCCAAGGCCGAGTCCGAGGGGCGCATCTACATCAACACCCAGGTCTGGGCCGTGATCTCCGGCGCTGCTCCCACCGCCCAGGGCCGCAGCGCAATGGACGCCCTCAAGCGCGAACTCGCCACGCCCTACGGCGTCATGCTCAGCGCGCCGCCGTTCACCCACACGCCCCCGACGGTCATGGGTGGCGTGATCTACAACCACGGCATCAAGGAAAACGCCGGCATCTTCTGCCACACGCAAAGCTGGGCCGTCATGGCCGAGGCTCTTCTCGGCGACGGTGACCAAGCCTTCGCCTACTACCGGGCGTTCATGCCCTCCGCCTACAACGACCGCGCCGAGCTGCGCGAGATCGAGCCCTACGTGCACTGTCAGACCACCTACGCGACGTGCAACCGCAACGCGGGCAAGTCGCGCGTGCCCTGGCTCTCCGGCACCGCCTCCTGGAGCCATCACTCCGCCCTTCAATGGATCCTCGGCATCCGGCCCGAGATCGACGGCCTGCGCATCGATCCCTGTATCCCCAAGGCTTGGCCGGGATTCCGTGTGACGCGCGTGTTCCGCGGCCGGACCCTGCGGATCGAGGTGAAGAATCCCAACGGTCTCTGCCGCGGCGTATCCAGCCTGCGGATCGGTCGGAAGACCGTTCAGGGCAATCTCGTGCCGGTGGACCTGCTCGAGGACGATCTCAAGATCGTCGCCACGCTCGGCTGAGCAGCAAGCAACCCCCTGAACCTAAATTCGGCGATTGAATGGAACAGAAGGTAACGAAGGGAACGAAGAACTAACCGCTTACCACAGAATTGAGAGCTTTGATTCACCGTATGGGTGAGTGAATTTTGGCTCGGTGATATCGTGTAATCGCTTGGTTTGGCCGTCTTTGTTGCCTTCGTTGCTTCTGTTCCAATACCCCGTGCGGAATTCGAATCCGCCCGGGCCTTGGATCCGGGGGCGCGGCGCGGCGAAAGCCCGTCAGCGCTTGGCCGCGGGCGGCACGAGGCGCTCGGCGCCTGGCGCGGCGACGGAGTCGCGCACAGCCAGCTCGGTCGCGAAAATTGCCGATCCCGCCGATTTCGGCAGATCGTGGGTGGGCGAATGGGCCTGCTGGATGCGCTCGAGCAGCAGATCCACCGCGCGCGAGCCCATCAACCGGAGCGGCTGACGCACGGTCGTGAGCTGCGGCACCGTGGTCCGGGCCGCCAGGCTGTCGTCAAAACCGCACACGGAGACGTCCGACGGCACCCGCAATCCGCGCTTGGCGAGCACCTCGATGCAGGCGATGGCCGTTGCATCGTTTGCCGCGAAAATCGCCGTCGGAAGCGGTTTGCCCACATGCGACGTCAACCAGCTTTCCATCACGGTCTGGCCCTTGAGCACGGTGAAATCGCCCTCCAGCAACAGGTCCGCGTCGAGCGGGACGCCGGAATCCTTGAGCGCGCGCTGGTAGCCGTCGATGCGGCGCTTGGCACCGAGCATCGTCTTGGCTCCCGAGATATGCATGATCCGCCGGTGCCCGAGCGAAATCAGGTGGCGGACCATGTCGTAGGCGCCGCGCTCCTCGTCGCTCTCGATGTTCACGATGTTGGGCGCCAGGATGTTTGGATGCAGCGCCGCAAAGGGCGTGTGTTCCGGGAGAATCGCGGCGTCGTCCTTCGTGATCGTCGGCCCCAGCATGATCAGGCCGTCGATGCGGCCGTCGCAGAATCCGCCGATCTTGCGCACGTCCTTGGTCCAGTCGTGGAGCGTGAACACCGTCGTGTTCTGGTTGTGACGCGCGCACCCCTCGATGATGCCGTTGAGCGCCTCGAGGAAGTAGAGGTTCAGGTCGCCACCATGGATGACGGCCGCCACCCCGATCGTATTCATCCGCCGGTTTGCGAGCGCCCGGGCGGCGACGTTGGGCCGGTATTTCAGCTTCGCCGCCGCGGCGAGGATCTTGGCGCGCGTCTCAGGGGAGATGCGCGATGACGTGCGGGCGCCGTTGAGCACGGCGGAGGCCGCCATCGCGGAAACGCCGGCCGCGCGGCCGACGTCGGCGAGCGTGGCGGCGCGGACGGATTTCTTTCGGGGTTGGCGGGCCATGGATGCGTCTTAGGCGGGGAGCAGTAGACGGATGCCGCGCGCTCCGCAAGCCGGAGTCGCGACAATCCCGCCCGCCGTCTTCTCCACCTTGACCGATCCCTCCGAGGCACTTGCCGATGCGATGCCCGCCAGTTTGACCGCCCAGGCGCCGACTTTCGCGCCCGTGCACGTCGCTTCCAGGGCCTTGCCCTTGCGGGAGATCGTGAACGTGAGCGCCTCTGCGCCTCGGTCGGCGTGGACCTTGCAGGTCGCACTCGCGCCGTCGGCCAGTTCATAAACCTGGAAGGTCACGCCTTCGGCGAAATCGTAGTCCGGCCGGTCATCCCGCGGTCCGGTGGCCAGCACCGTGCCGGGGCGGACGAAGAGCGGTAGGCTCAGGAAACCGTGCTGAGCGCGGTGCCAGCGTCCACCTTCCTGCACTTCGCCGGTCATGGCGTGCGTCCAGCGCCCCGCGGGGAGGTAATAGTCCGTCACGCCGTCCGCCGTCAGCACCGGGGCCACGAGGAGCGAGCCGCCGAGCATGTACTGGCGGTCGAGCGTCTCGCAGGCAGGGTCGTCCGGAAACTCGAGCATCATCGCGCGCATCATCGGCACGCCCGCCGCGTGCGCCTCGACCGCCGCGCTGTAGAGGTACGGCATGAGGCGGCACTTGAGCTGCGTGAAGGTCCGCAGCACGTCGCACGACTCCTCGTCGATGCTCCACGGCACGCGGTAGCTCGAGCTGCCGTGCAGGCGGCTGTGCGAGGACAGCAGGCCGAAGGCCAGCCAGCGCTTGTAAACCTCCGGGGGCGGATTGCCCTCGAAGCCGCCGATGTCGTGACTCCAGTAGCCGAAGCCGCACAGGCTCAGCGAAAGCCCTCCGCGCAGGCTCTCCGCCATCGATTCGAAGTTCGACCAGCAGTCGCCGCCCCAGTGCAGCGGGAAACGCTGGCTGGAGGCGTAGGCCGAACGCGCGAAGACCACCGCATCTCCCTTGCCGCGCACCTGCTCGAGCAGCCGGAATACGGTCTCGTTGTACTGAACCGCATACAGGTTGTGCATCGCCACCGGGTCGGAGCCGTCGTGATACACGACGTCCGTCGGAATGCGTTCACCGAAGTCCGTCTTGAAGACGTCCACGCCCATGTCCATCAGGCGGCGAAGGTGGCCCTTGTACCACTCGCGGGCGGCTGGATTCGTGAAATCCACGATCGCCATGCCCGGCTGCCAGAGGTCCGTCTGCCAGACCGAGCCGTCCGGGCGTTTAAGGAAATACCCGCCCGCCTCGCCCTCGGCGAAGAGCTTCGAGCGCTGGGCGATGTACGGATTGATCCACACGCAGATCTTCAGGCCGCGCGCCTTGAGTCGCTGGAGCATGCCCTTCGGGTCGGGAAACTGGCGCGGATCCCACTCGAAGTTGCACCACTCGAATTCCCGCATCCAAAAGCAGTCGAAGTGGAAGACCGACAGCGGCAGCTTCCGCTCCTCCATGCCCGCGATGAAGCTCGTCACCGTCGCCTCATCGTAGTTGGTCGTGAACGACGTCGACAGCCACAGGCCGAACGACCACGCGGGCGGAAGCGCCGGGCGGCCGGTCAGCGCCGTCAGGCGCGCCAGGATTTCCTTGGGCGTCGGCCCGTGGATGATGAAGTACTCCAGCGACTCGCCTGGCAGGCTGAACTGCACGCGCGCCACTTTTTCGGACGCGACTTCGAAGGAGACCGGCCCCGTCTCATTCACCAGCACGCCGTAGCCGCGATTCGTGAGGTAGAAGGGAACGTTCTTGTAGGTCTGCTCGCTGCTCGTGCCGCCGTCCTTGTTCCAGTTCTCGACGGTCTGGCCGTTCTTCACGTAGGCCGTGAAACGCTCGCCCAGGCCGTAAACGTTTTCGCCGACGCCAAGGCTGAGCTGCTCGTGGACGAAATTGCCGTGCCCCTGCCATTGGGCGTAGCCCATGCCGCGCCAGGCGCTCTTCGTAAGAACCTTGCCACCCGCGCGAAAGCTGACCTCCCACTCGCCCTTGCGCCGAACACGCGCCTCGAGCGAACCGCTGCGCAGGGTCGCCGCCTCGTCGTCGGACTTGACCTCCACCGCCGGAGCGGGATTGGCCTCAAGGGGGATGGTCGGACGCCGGCCCGCCTGGCTGGAGTAGTGTTCGATGCGGACCTTGATCACGCCCTCCAGAGGGGAGCTGAGCGTCACGGTCAGGACGGGGCCGGCCAGGGTGTCTCCGCGATGCTGGATTCGGCGCGTCGGGGCGAGCACGACAATCTTGTCGGCAAGCGCGTCGACGGCATATGCCTCGGCGGGATAGTGTGCACTGACGCCGCTTTGCAGCAGCCATTGGCCATCGGTAAACTTCATGGGTAAGGAATCAGGTTCGAAGGTGATCGTTTTGGGGCTGGTGTGGGAGCAGGGGGATGGCGACTTACGCGAGGCCGGCCCGGCCGTCGTGCGACCGGGTCGCACAGGTCGACGGCGCGGTCGTTTCAGAGGGGAGCCTGGCAGGACCGGGCTGGAGATGGGGGGATCGGCCAGCTCCGTCAATTCCGTGCCCCATGCAACCGTTCGTGCGCGCCGATGCCTCGCCGAGGAGCGGATGACAGGTGGCGGACAGCAATGCGATGACGTGGCGGTTCATAGGGGGTGTCGCTCGCGTTCCATGGAAGCGAAACGGCACGGCAACTGGGGAGATGGCCGTTTACCTTGGTATAACGATAAATCAATGTAAAGCCTAGGACGCGCTCTTACATAAGAAAAATCGTCGCCCGGGTTCAGCGGGGCGGAGCGGCCAATCACCCAAGCGGTTGGCCGGCCTGAAGCCGTTCATTGACAGCGAGGAAAGCAGGCCCCGCAGGGGTCCGGTCAAATCAGGCCTTTCTGGTTTGTGCAAGTGTCTTGCAGAGCGATGGATCCACTCCTTCCGGCTTGTACCGCTCCAATCGGTGGCTACTGGTAACCGCAACATGAAACGCTTCCTTGCCCTGGCGCTCGGCGCCATCGTCGCATGCGCCGCTCCCGCGGTCCATGCCCTCACTTCCGGTATCGACAAGGCGGATATGGATCCGTCGGTGCGCATCCAGGACGACCTCTATCTTGCGGTCAACGGCACCTGGCTGAAGAAGACCGAGATCCCTGCCGACAAGTCCGCCTACGGTGCCTTCACGATGCTCGACGATCTGTCGCGTGAACGCGTGCGCGACATCATCGAGGCCGCCGCGGCCGTCAAGGACGCCCCCCAGGGCTCCGATACGCAGAAGGTCGGAGACCTGTATCGCAGCTTCATGGATACGCAGCGCATCGAGTCCCTCGGCCTCAAGCCCCTCGATCCGCTCTTCGCCCGGGTCAACGCCATCGCCTCCTACGACGACCTCTACACGCTGTTCGGCGCCTTCGGGAAGTACGGCGTGTCCGGCCCCTTCGGCCTGTATGTCTCCCAGGACGACAAGGACTCCACCCGTTACATCGTCCGTATCGACCAGTCCGGGCTCGAGCTGCCGGACCGCGACTACTACCTGAAGCCCGATGAGCGTTTCGTGAAGGCGCGCGCCGCCTACGTCACCTACATCGAGACGCTCCTCACGCTTGCCGGCCGCCCCGCCGCCGAGGCCAAGTCCTCCGCCGACGCGATCCTCAACCTCGAGACGCTCCTCGCCTCCGCGCAGCGCACTCGCGTGGAGCTCCGCGACCCGGAGAAGAATTACAACCCCTACGAGGTCGCAAAGCTGACCGACCTCGCCCCGGGCATCGCCTGGACGCATCTCCTCGACGCTGCCGAAGTCGGCAAGCTCACCTCCGTCAACATCGGCCAGCCCGAGTTCTTCAAGGTCGCCGACGCGGTCATTCGCACCACGCCGCTGTCCGTCTGGAAGGACTACTGCACGTTCAAGCTGATCGATTCGTTCTCCGACGAGCTCCCCGCATCCGTCGAGACCGCCGCCTTCGCCTTTCACGGCAAGGCCGTCAACGGCACCCCGCAGGACATTCCGCGCTGGAAGAAGGCCGTCGCCCTCATCAGCGGCGGCGGCGCCGGCGACTTCGGCTGCTTGGGCGACGTCGTGGGCCGCCTCTACGTCGAGAAATACTTCCCGCCCGCGGCCAAGGCCCGCATCGACCAGCTCGTCCACAACCTCCTCTCCGAATACAAGCAGTCCATCCGCGAGCTGACCTGGATGACGCCTGAGACGAAGGTCCGCGCCCTCGCCAAGCTCGCCAAGTACACGGTCAAGATCGGCTATCCGGTGAAGTGGCGCGATTACTCCAAGCTCCAGGTCAGCCCCACCGACCTCATGGGCGACGTCATCGCCAGCTCGGCCGTCGAGTACGACCGCATGATCTCCAAGCTCGGCAAGCCGGTCGACCGTACGGAGTGGGGGATGACGCCCCAGACCGTCAACGCCTACTATAATTCGAATCTCAACGAGATCGTCTTCCCCGCCGCGATCCTGCAGCCGCCGTTCTTCAATCCGAATGCGGACGATGCCGTGAACTACGGCGGCATCGGCGCGGTGATCGGACACGAGATCAGCCACGGCTTCGACGACCAGGGAAGTCAGTACGACGGCGACGGCAACCTGAAGAACTGGTGGACCGACGCGGACCGCGCCGCGTTCAAGGCGCTCACGCACCGTCTGGTGGCGGAGTACGACGTCTGCACGCCGCTTCCGGGCAAGTTCGTCAACGGCAAGCTGACGCTTGGCGAAAACATCGCGGACAACTCCGGTCTGGCGATCGCCTACAAGGCCTACCACCTCTCGCTGGGCGGAAAGCCCGCTCCGGTCATGGATGGCTATACGGGCGACCAGCGCTTCTTCATCGGCTGGGCGCAGGTCTGGCGCGAGCGTTACCGCGAGCCGTTGCTGATCCGCCTGATGCTGACGGATCCGCATTCGCCGACGCAGTTCCGCGCCGATGTTCCGCCGACGAACATCGACGCCTTCTACGCCGCCTTCGGCATCAAGCCCGGCGACAAGCTTTATCGGGCGCCGAAGGAGAGGATTAAGATCTGGTAAGGGCGCTCCGGGAGCCGATTCGCGGCGCGGTGATGGCAAGGCATCAAGCCACGAACCAGCCATCAAAGCGCCGCTCACCGGCTCCCTCCGCTAGAGGCGGGGCGCGGTGATCCGCGCCCCGAATACGCGCTCCGCAACCGGAGCGCTTTTTTAATCCCCGACCTCCGGCCGCGGTTGAATAACTATGGAGTGCGAGGTTCCACCTCGCCTTGCGCGGGAGGCTCCGCCTCCCGGCCAAAGCGCCCGATTCGCGGCGCGGTGATGGCAAGGCATCAAGCCTCGAACCAGCCATCAAAGCACCGCTCACCGGCTCCCTCCGCTGGAGGCGGGGCGCGTGATCCGCGCCCCGAAATCGCGCTCCGCAACCGGAGCGCTTTTTTATGCGCGGCCGCAGGCCGCCGCCGGAATCCTTCCCGATTCCCGCTTCTTCTTCGCGCGGCCCTCAGCCGTCGCACTATGATGTGGAGTGCGGTGGCCCGACACCGCTCTCGGACGCGAGGCCCGACTCGCGCCCGGAGGTTTCGGAATCCGAAACCTCCGCTCCTCTGAGCGGGCGGTCAGGCCCGCCCGTCAAGGGCGGTGCCAGGTCACCGCACTCCACATCGATCAGCATCTGCGGCTGCAGCTCGTCGCACTCCATAGAGGAGTGCATACCGGTCAGCACCTGCGGCCCTCGACCGCCTCTGAAATCCTTCTCGCTCCCCGCTTCTTTCAGCGTCCCCTAATCAGTTTTTCCCCGCCGCCCCCCAATAACTTAACCTTGAATTTCCTCCCTTCACCCCCTACTTCCTGCCGCGCGCTTCGCGCATTACCCAGCCCAACGTCGCCCTCAGCCAAGCCGCGCGTTGAACCACCCAGCCTCCAGCCCATTCACCGGACGTTACCCCGTGCCCGCCGGACGTGACGGGGCGAAGCCATGGCAAAAAGCAGCGGGGAGCGGGCCGACAACGGTCGATGCTGTCCTGAGTTTATCCTAGATTTGGCGATCGAATCGAACAGAAGGCAACGAAGACCGGGCAGGAGTTAGAATTTAGGAGCTAGGAGATAGAATAAGCTCAGCGGCGGCGCCTTGGCTCGATGTGGAGTGCGGTGGCCCGACACCGCCATCGACGGGCGGGCTCGACCGCCCGCGGAGAAGGTTTCGGAATCCGAAACCTTCGGGCGCGAGCCCCCTTCGACTTCGCTCAG
>DAIDAF010000008.1:0-29074 GCA_027310745.1 Opitutaceae bacterium
GCAATGACGACCGCAGATGACCTGGGGCCGTTGCTGCCTTCCCACTGGCGGGCGCAATCGTAGGTCTCGTACAGACGAGACCTACAAATCCTTCCACCCTCATAGGTCTCGTGCCTACGAGGCACCCGAAGCGACGCTTACCGAATAGCTACTGATTTTGCTTAAATAATTCGTAGAAGCTAGATTCACAAGCTACAGTGATTCGACCTGGGATTCAAAACAGGCCTACGTTCGGGAAGTCTTAATGCGGTGAGGTAACAGCGCTCCAGTCGCAAGGCGTCAAGCCGTTGATGTAATTTCTAGCGGGGGCATACCGGAAAATAGGTGACGCGCAGCTTGGCGCAGCCGTACGGAATGAGCGTCACGGTCTCGACCTTGGTATCGAGATGACTCAGGAGGTACTCCGGGGTGGGGACAGGCGGCGTGAACTTGAAATCTCCCTTCATGACATCGACGCCATGTTTCACCCAATTGATGACCTTGTGGGTCGCCGGATCGCGGATCACATCCCAGTGCTCGGCCTCCACTTTGTCCTGCTCGATGATCTTCCATCCCCGGACCAGACGCGCGGGCACGCGCAATTCGAGCGGGGCCGAATCCTCCGCCCAGGGCGACTCATTGTAACCGTGGTTCACGACTTCGATTTCGTCGGCCAAATGGCTCGGGTCGACGCAGAGCGCGTAGTTCCAGCTGCTGGCGGGATAGACGTCGTACGCCGGAAAATCGGGGGTCGAACGCTTGTCGCCTGCGTCGCGCCGCCAGTCTTCAGCGATCTTCAACGAATAGACGAGCGGCCCCCGAATCACGCTGACCGTATGGTCGGGCCCATCTTCCAGTGCGAGGTGCTGGGGGAATCGGAGCGTGATGACGTCGCCGTTCTGGAACGTCCGGTCAATTTCGACGAAGGTATCGGGAGCGGCGGCCGTATGCAGCACGGTACCGTTCACCGTGATGGACGCATTGTGAGCCCAACCGGGAATGCGAAGCGACAGGGGAAAGCGCACCGGGTCGCCGCGGGTCGAAAACTCGAGGCGGATTTCGCCGTCGAACGGATAGTGCGTGTTTTCGTTGAACTCGCACCGCTGACGTTTCGCGCCGAGTTCATAGACCAGCCGACAGGGCGCGTACATCACCGCGGCGACACCGCCATCCCGGCTGGCCATCCACAGCCGGCTGGCGAAGTTGGGCATGATGCGGTTGACGTTTCCGGGACAGCATTCCGTGCCCGGATTAGGGGAAAATGACATCTGGGAACCCCCGGTCCGCGGTGAACTGGCGTGCGTGCAGATGACCTGGTTTGGCGCCGTGTAATATTGGAGGGCCTTGAAGTCGGAGGTCACTCCGCCCGGGGCCGCATTGAAGATATCGCGCTCGATCTCGTCGGCATAGCGGGCGTTGCCCGTGGCCATCAGCAGGTAGCCGAGGCTCCAGGCATGGTCGGATATGTCGCACGTTTCGGCCGACTCGGTCGTGGTGACCGGTTCGAGGCGCTCGGAGGAGACGTTCACGCCGGACACGAGCATGTGGTACTTGTCCAGTTTTCGGAATGCCGATTCCGAGGCGCGGAGGGCGCTCGAGTCGCCTGTGTACATGTAGAGAATCGCCCCGAGTTTTCCGATCTCGTTGTAAGTCACCCCGTGTTCACCCGTGGCCGGTGCGTCCTTCATGAATTCCTCCGCGGAAGTATCGGCGCCGGGATTGCGGGCGTTGTAGTCGTTGTAGACCTTCCGGGCGAGATGCAGCAGGGCCGGATTGCCCGTCTTGCCGTAAGTCCAGAGCATGCCCTCGACATTCACGACGTCGCGGAAACTGGTGTAGGCGTGATCGCCCGCGAGAAAATCGCGCTCCATCGCAAGAGGAATGGCCGGGTTGCGGGTGCCGTCGTAATCGGCCATCAGGGCCCGAAAGAATACGGCCTGGGGCCAGCGACCGATGGCGCCGGTGTCCTTGTCGAGCAGCGGCCCCAGATAACCGTTGGGTGCGGGGTGGTTCAGCACGTAATCCAGGCTGTGGCGTGCTTTCGTTTCGAGGAATTTGTCCCGAAGCAGAATGCCGCACCGGATCATGCCATCGATCCAGTATGCGTTCTGCTCATACGGCCACCATGCTTCGATGCTTGTGTTGTCGGGGATTCGCGGCGCCGCCCAGCCCACCGTGTTGAACGGGTAACCGGCCGCTTCCAGGTGGCCGGTCAGGCCGTTTCTCTGGTGCACCAAGTACTCCCTGAGCCAGCCCTCGGGGCGAACGGCCGTGAGCGGCAGTTCGCGGAATACCGCGTAGTCCGGCGGACGCGGGGACATGCGGGTGTCGCTCGCGCGACACGGGAGACTCGTGGCGAGCGCGGCGAGGCCCACCAGGGCGGAGAATAACGGCTTCATCGATGAACGGATTTTTCGGATTTTGAGTCGGACTGAGGCCCGGGAGGGCTGGGTCCCCGTGCGAGCAGGGGGCGACGTGGCGATGCGTGAGACGGATTAGGGACGGTCGGCCTGGGCGTAGATGGGATTGCTCAACTCCTCCTCGAGTCGCGTCGCCACCACGCTGCCCTTGACGACTCGGCAATCGCCCCATCCCCACCAGTCGTTGCCGTAGAGTTTCGAGTATTTGTCCCAGTCCCAATTGATGTAGCAAAACGCCTTTACGTTGGGATGCTCGTCGATGAACCGGAAATAGGGGACGAACCACTCCGTCCAACTCTTCAATCCGCGCAGGGTGGTCACTTTTCGGGCGGTCGATTCACCGATCATGACCGGCTTGTGGTGGCGTTCCGCGTTTTGCATGAACGCCCTTGGATTGGGTTTTTCGAAATCCGTGGCGATGAACAGGTCGATGCCCCACCAGTCGACATAGTCGTCGCCGGGGTAGAACTTCATGTAGTCAGCCGGAAGCGCTCCGGCCTCCGCGCACCAGATGGTGGCCACGTTGTCGGCATGTTCTTTCCGCAAGACATCGACGACTCGGCGGTACGCCTGGATGTAGGAGCGGGGCGTATAACCGTTCCACGTCCCATGGAATTCGTAGCCGATGCGCAGGAAGACGGGTTTGCCGTAACGCTTCAGGCAGAGCGCCAGGGTCCTGAGATGCGCATCGTAGTAGCCCGCGGCGACCTTGCCGTCGTAGGGCGAGCCGTCGGGGTAGTCGAACCCGAGCCCGATCTGCGGAATCGTGGGCCACGGAATCTCGCGCTGTTTCACCGCGAGCTTTGCGAAGAAGTCCTCGATGTGGTCGTCGTGGACGTCCACGTAGTCCATGAAGATCCTGGGCCGCACCTTGTCGTCCAACGCATGGCAGAAGGCAATGAAGTCCGAGGGTTCGACCTGCCCGGCACCTGTGAGTATTCGATGGTGAGGTTCCAACCGGGCACCCAAGTACTCGCGCGGTGCGGGCGAAGCGTGGACGATGAGGCTGGTCGCCACGGCGGCGACCAGCGAAGCCAGGTGGGTGAGCTTCATCGGAATTAGACCCGGGCGGGCGTCGCGTACGATCCGCTCATTTTGCCTCTCCAGGCGCCGGGTAGCCCTTGGCGTCGTCGTCCAGCACAAGGACCCAGTCGCAGCCGCGTCCGGTTCGCAGCCAGGTGAGTTCGGAGGACATGGGAGGTACCTGGAAGGTGTGCTCACCCTCGTTGGGAATGAGTCCGATTTCCTGGCTGGTCCCCGTGCGTGGATTGAACCAGCTCGCTTTCAAAGTCTTTCCGGTGAGCACCCCAAGTTTCAACGTGAGGTCGTTGCCGGTCGGGATGTAGGCGAAGAGGTGGGAGTCGCCCCGGAGCACCACGGTGCTATGGGCTGGTTCACCAGCTCCCTTTAGGATCAGGGACTGATCGGGACGAAGGTGGTCGGACGGGCGCGACAACAGGAGATTCTTGAGGTAAATGACCTGTCGGGCGCCATCGTAGGCGAGCGCGTTATACCACGTGTCGCGGGTGACCTTCGTGAGGGGCGGGTCTTCGGCGTCGGCAAATTGCCAGATGGCATCGGCGCCGTAGGTGAATCCGCAGGCGCCCGAGAACACCGACCAGTAGGCTGCGATGCGCACGTCGACCGCCTTGAAGTGCCCGTTGCCGGGGATCGCGTAATTCACGAGGGCGTCCTCGTAACACGGTTCGCTGTCTAGGAACGGCCGAGGCGACGGGAGATTCCAGTCGTGGCGGGCCTGTTCGAACGCCCGCGTGTTGTTAAACTCGGCGTGATAGGATCCCCAGGTGTCGAAGTCGATCCACGGGTCGTTGTGAAACCACTTCGAGGACGACTCGAAGCAGTGGTAGGTCATGAGCGTGGTCGAGTAGTCCGTCTTGCCGTTGAGCGAATAGGTACCATTCACTCCGTCGGCGATCCCTTTGGCCATCGCCCGCCAGAGTTCGATGCCGTTGGGACGCTCGTCGGGCAGGCGATCTCCGCCCAGGATCCAGATGATGTTCGGGGCGTTCCTGTAACGGGCGCCGATGAAGTTTCCGTAGCCGTAGGCCTGTTCCGGCGTGTTGAAGAGCGGTTTCCCTTCGCGGGGAATCACCCATTCTCCCCAGGTCGGAAGCAGGGCAATGTAGAGACCGCGCTTGCGTGCCGCCTCCACGATGTAATCGAGGTGAGTCCAGTAGTTCTCGGGAGTGGAAAGGTCGGGTTTGAGCGGATTCCAATCGACCAGCGGCTTATACCCGTAGGCGTTTGTGTCCTTCCCCTTCAGAAATTCGCCCAGCGCCACCGCCTGTATGACGTTGAAGCCCAGTTTCGCGCGGTTCGCCAGGTAGAGGTCCACCTGTTCCCGGGTCGTGCGATGAGGCAGCTCCCAGGCGGTGTCCGCGAACCACCAGAAACGGGTGCCGTCCTGATACTCCAGATAGTGGGGATTCGCTTTGGAAACCTGGATGCGGCCATGCAGCAGCCAGGGCAGGTTCGAAGGACTCGACGCACACTGCGCGACGACGGGAAGTGCCATGGCGAGGGCGATCGGCGACGTCAGGAGCAGGCGCACCAAGGGGGGCATGGTGTGAAACATGGTTAGCAGCCTGACGATCGCCGGATGAGTTTTCAAAGATATCACGTCGGATCAGCTTCCCAGTTTGTTGAGCTCCGCCAGCACCACCTTGGCCCAGAGCTTGTAGGCGGGCGGCTTGAGATGCGTACCGTCGATGCTGAGTTCCGCGCGCAGGTGTCCGTCGACCGACAGGACCGAATTCAAATTGAGATAGTCGACCTTGTGCGCCGCGCAGTAGGCGACGAGCCGCCGGTTGATCGAATTGATGTCCGCGTTCTTGTCGGGTGCGTTCACCTGCAGGATGACGGACTCCACGACTGGGGTGACCTTGTGGTCCCGCCACCATTTGATCGCCTTCACGTAATTCTGGTAAACGCGGTCGGCCGGCACTCCCAGGGTCAGGTCGTTGATGCCGCCCTGCAGAAACACGATCTTCACCTCGGGGTGCTCGCGTTCGACGTCCTTGAAGGTCCAGGCAAGCTGTCCGGTGGTATAGCCGGGTATCCCCCAGTTGAGCACGTCGGTTCGGCCTAGCACCTTGTCCCAATCTCCATGATTGGTGATGGAGTCGCCAATCAGGACCACGGGCTTGGCGGGCTCTTTCGCAGCGAGGACCGCCGCGAGACAGGGCAGGATGAGGAATCGGTGTATTTTCATGGGAAAAATCGAAGCGTGGCGCATTGCGGCCTGCGCTGGGCCGGTTGGGTGGAGGAAGGACGATTAGCGCGATGGCGTTGACGGATCGACGGCCTCGGAGGTGAAGTCGACCTCTGCGCGGGCCTCGGGCAATCCCGGCGCCGAAACGGTGATTTGCGCCCGGCCGGGCCTGCCGCTGGATCGAACGACCAGCAGCGCACGTCCATGGTACGTGGTGGTGTGCGAGTCCGACAACGACTCGATCTGCGTGGGGTTCCCCGTCCCGAGCGCCTGGAGCTCCGCCTCGCCGCGGACCTGGCAGGTGATTGTCCGGTCCGCCTCGGGCACCGTGATGCCCCGGGAGTCGATAATTGAGATCGGGATGAAGACCACCGTCGCCCTCGACGCGTGTGCGGTGCGCTGCTCGGGTTTCGCAACAATGGTCGCGGCCGGACCTGCCGTCGCGAGCTCGCACCGTCCCAGCTCCCGGTTGCCCGACGATGCGAGGGCGGTGAGGGTGCCGGGTTCGTAGGGCACGGTGAATTCCGCTGTGATCGACTTGGCGGGGTCGAGGTCAGCATCGCCGACGGTCCGCCCGTTGAGCATGAGTCTGACGTGGGGCGCCGAGGTGTAGACGGATACCGTCATCGGCGTGCCGTCCTTGACCGGCCATGTCCATTCTGGCCGCTCCGCGGGCCAGCCCCAGGGGCCCACCTTTTCCTTCATCCCGGCAGGGATCGGCTCGTGCACGCAAATCTGCACCGGACTGAGACCCCAGACGACGTCCCGGTAATAGGACTGCGGCTTCTTTACGCCGGTGATGTCGAGGTCGCCGCACCACGAGATCCACCAGGGCCAAGGCATCTGTTCCCAGTCGCTTTGGCCAGTCGTCGCAGGGTCGGCTGCCGAAGGGATGTACGTGGAGTGCCCGATCCCTGATTCTCCCAGGTAGTCCATGCCGCTCCACACGAAGTCCCCGATCACGTAGGGCAGCCGATCCGTCTCGCGCCAGATCTGCAGGGCATCGCGCGGGTAGGACTCGGTCTGCATCATCACCCAATTTGGGAATCTCGCGTGATCGTTCCCATATTCAGGCCAGGCGTAGTTGTAGCCCGCGACGTCGAGTGCGGCGAGAGCCGGATAATTGCCTTTCCAGTGTTCGGTGATCTCGGGGTAGTCGTAGATGTAGGGGATGGCAGCCGTCACCGGTCGCGTGGAATCCGCCCGATGCACGAACTGGACGAGTTGCCGCTCGATGCGGATGCCGGCCTCGGTGGTGCGCTCCGGTATTTCATTGCCGACGCTCCACATCACGACCGACGGGTGGTTGTAGTCCCGTGCGATCATCGCCCCCAGGTCGTGCCGCCAATGGGCGTCGAAGTAGCGTTGGTATCCGTTGCGCTTTTTCGGGAGCTCCCAAACGTCGGTGAATTCGTCGATCACGAGCACTCCCCGTCGGTCACAGGAGTCGAGAAACGCCGTCGAGGGCGGATTGTGGCTCGTTCGGATAGCGTTGAAGCCGCATTCCTTCATGAGGCGAACCCTGCGATCCTCCGCCGCGGGAAACGCCGCGGCCCCGAGGATTCCGTTGTCGGAGTGCAGGCAGGCTCCGCGCAGCTTGATCGGCCGGCCGTTAAGCAGAAAGCCCTTGGAGGCGCTGACCTCAATGGTGCGGACGCCGAAGGTGACGGGGAGCGTGTCGACGACGCGCCCGTGCTCAAGTATCCTGAATTTGGCGTGATAGAGTCGCGGGTGGTCCAGTTCCCAGGGCTCCACCTGATGGAGGTCCACCGTCTCGTTGATGGTCTCGGAGCTTCCAGCTGCCGCGCGGACCGTGCAGAGCGAATGATGGGTCAATCCTCCCGACGGGCTCTTGATTTGGCAGTCGACTTCGAGGTCATGCCCTGCGGAGTCCTGATTGCAGAGAGTGACGCGCACTTGCAGGCGCGCCTCGCTGCCATGCAGCCGAAGCGTCTCCACGCGGGCGCCCCAGGAGGGGAGGTATACGGGCCCGTGTGTCCTAAGGGCGACCGACCTGTAGAGCCCGGAACCCGAGTACCAGCGGGAGTTCTCGTCGGGATTCACGACGCGTATCGCGATGACGTTGTCATGGTCGTGCGTGAGGAGCGATCCAACCTCGACCCGGATCGGAATGTATCCGTTGGGTTGAAACGCGACATGGGTGCCGTTGACCCAGAGGTCGGAGTCCTGCATGGCGCCGTCGACGATCAGCTCGGCTCCGGGTTGCCTGAGGCGAATGCCGTCGAGGTGAAGCCGATACCAACCGATCCCTCCGCGCAGATAGCCAACGCTCGAACCTTCGGGCGTCGAGCGGTCCTGCGGCGCCTTTGCGGGCGACGTTCCCTCGATGCTGAAGTCGTGGGGCAGATCCACGGTGCGCCAGGTTGAATCGTCAAATCGCGGCGCCTCCGCACCCGCCGCTTGACCGCGATGGAACCGCCAGCCGTCATTCAGGGACACGGTATGGGCGGCGCTCACGGCCGTGAGCGCGAGGAGTGCTGCTGCAGATAACGTGATGGCTAACTTTGGCATACGGAGTGAGAAGAGGGGCTGTGGGCGGCAGTCGATGGGGAGCCGGGGTGGATCACGTCAGCGTTTGGGCCAGGTCGCATGCGTGCGGACCGGTGGGTTTAGGCGCGCTCGAGGCTCTCGATACCAAGGTCACCGGGAGCAGGCAGTTCGACAGGTTCCCGAAGGGTTCGGTGTGGATCGCCTGCCGGCGGATGTCCAACAGCTGCACCGCGGTGCGCCCGATCAGGTTCCAGTCGGTTCGAATCGCCGTCGTGTGGGGACCGACGCGATCGCCGTCGAGGCAAACCCAGCCGAGCGCGTCCGGGCATCGCACGCCGTGGCGCCGGCAGGTTTCAACAATTTCGGTGTTTTCGGTGATGACGGCGTCCAACGCGTGGTGGGTCACCCATACGGCGAACTCGGCCGCAGTCGCCTGGGAACTCAAGTCCAAGAGGAGGGGATCGATGGCTGAATGGGGAAACTCGGGCCGGGTCTCCGCGGCATAGCCCGCCCGCCAAAAGCCGCCGGTGCGGCGATCGGACGAGGCGCTGAGCGCCAGGCCAATCCTCCGATATCCCTGCTGCCTCAAATGACGCACCGCTAGCCGGGCCGCCTGGTAATAATCGGGCGCGACAATGTCGAGGGGGGCGGTCGACTGGAACGAGCCGATGCGCAGGCCGATCAGCCGCCGCCAATCGAGTTCGAGGTCGTTGAAGGTCTCGCCGAGGCAGGCCAGCATGATGAAGGTCGTGTTGCGAAACCGCAGGATCGAATCCACTCGGCTGGGACGAAGGTCGTTTCCGGTCACGAACACTTCGGGCGAAAATCCGAAGGTAGGGGCTACCGCCCGCACTGCCTCCAGCAGCAGGCAGCGAACGTCGCCGGAATCGCCCGGGCCAAGGGGCGAGTCCACGACATACGCAACCGCTTCCGTCCTGACGCGGGGTTGGATGGCGAGCCGCCGGTGATTGAAGGCTTCCACGAGGGGATTGCGCTGGTAGCCCATTGACTCGGCGATCTGCCAGACGAGCTTTCGCGTTGTGGCACTGATCCGAGGCGAGTCCTTCAACGCGAGGGAGACCGTCGTGTAGTGAATGCCGAGCCGTGCCGCGATATCCCTCATCGTAACGGGACGAATCGGCTGCTCCAGCGAGCGTGCGTGTGGGATGTGGGCACTCATCAGACTGCTACTCCGGGGGCCGTGTGACCGTCGTGCCACGCGCCCCTGATGAAGATTCCCGCTGGCGAACTGGCGGGCGCGGGGGGGGCGCATTTCAGCTCGATCAGCAACTCTTCGGCGGCGCGTTCCCCGACGATCCGGTGATTCTGGGTCACACCGGTGTCGATCGAGCGCAGGGGATCGAGGTTCAGACATGCGCAGGCGATGTCGTTGGGAATCCGGAAGCCGCACTGCCCAAGCATATCGTCGATCGTGAACCAGTTGCACATGACCGCCTCGAGGCGGTGCTGCAGCACCCACTGCTTGAGCAGGGGGATTGCCTCGGGCGACCTGGCTCCGAACGGGAAATAGAGCGGGGGAATGCGGTCGCCGGATGACACATCGCTCATCGCGGAGAAGAATCCGCCCGTGTAGCGGCCCTCCAGGGCGATTTCGTCCTCCCGGCCTATGGCCATGCCGACGCGCCGGTACCCGAGCCGGCGAAGCTGCCGGCAGGCGATCTGGATGGCGAAGATCTGGTCGTTGCAGATCGAGCGCACCGGGATATCGGCGGATCCGGAGTCGATCCGAACGACGCGATGGCGCCGCCAGTCAAACGAGGGCAGGGGAGTGAGGGGATCGAGCGCGCCGAGTATGACGCCCTGGTACGAATGCTCCCTGAGGAACTCGCTCAGGTCGGGCTCGCGCGCCGGCAGATCCTTCAACAGGACCAGGTCGCACTCGTATCCATGATTCCACGCACAGTCCCGCGAGCCGTTGAAGAAATCCCGATTGTAGGTCCGCTCGAAGAAGTCAGCGGCCGTCGCGGCGCTGCTGAGGTACGCCAGGCGTCGCGGCGCGATGGGAACCCTGCACGGGAGCCGGCAGGCCGTGAGGGCCGCCGAGACTTCGTCGGGGACGTAGCCAAGCTCCCTGGCGGTCCGACAGACCCTCTCCCGCGTGGCCCGCGCGATCTTGGGGGAGTGCCTCAGGCTCAGCGAAACGGTCGTGTAGTGGACGCATGCGGCGCGAGCCACATCCTTGAGCGTGACTCGTGCGACCGGGCGGAGGCCATCCCGGGGCTCCGTATTCGAAGGGCGGGGGTTGGCGGTGGACTCGGATGACGAATGGTCTCCGGCTGCGGGAGCGATTGGAGTATCGCTCTGCGCATGACAACTGATCGCATCGAGGGGCCGACTCATCGCGTGTATTTTGCCGCATGCAGCCGGGTTCTACTACCATCGGATTGACGTCTTTTTGAACCATGATGCCCATCGGACCGCAGGCGCCGGGCGGGCGGGATACCCAGACGGACCCGGGCTCGGAGGAATCCGGGCGCGTTTCCACCGGCGCACGTCTCGTGCGGGGGCAGACCTGCGGGAGGCGATGCGCTCACGCGCCGCTCCGCGCGAGTGGGGCGGGGCCAATGTTCAACCAGGGCGTCTTCCCGCGCGGATATTCAGCCCGGTGCGGACGCCCCTAGTCCGCGATGGCCCCGTTGTGGCGTTTGCGGAATTCGTTCGGGGTCTCCCCCCGGGTGCGACGGAAAATCCGGGTGAAATAGCTGTGGCTGGAGAAACCGGTGTCCAGGGCGATCTCCGTCACGGACTTCGAACTGCGCAGGAGCATGTCGCACGCCATGTCGACCCGGCGCCGAAGCAGATATTCGGTCAGCGTATAGCCGGTCGTCTTCTTGAACGACCTGCAGAAATGGCCCGGGCTCATGTGCGCGAGTCGGCCTGCGTGCGCCAGCGACAGCGACTGGCCGGGGTTTGCCCGGATCCACCGAAACAGCGGCTCGAGGCGCCGGATCCCGGTCGTGACCGGCCCCAGCGGCTTCTGAATCTGCTTCGGGTCGCGGTACAGAAGCCGGACTTCGAGCAGTAGGTCGAGCAGGCGGGTGCGCACGCCCAGCGGATACAGCGGGCCCCCGACCTGGAACCATCGCCAGAGTTCGCTCATGCTGCGAAGGGCGAGCCCGGGCGGAAGCGACCTAGCGGACACGTGGTGCTTGTACCCGGGTCCGCGATACATGAACGGCCGGAGGTACTCGAGGTCGATCTCCGGCCCTCCGGTCGCGTGCAGCAGGGTCGGCTGGAAGTGCAGGCTGGCGACGCGAAGTCGCCCGAATTTCACGTTGGACAGCAGGTGAAATTCGCCGCTCCCAACCAGGATCAAGTCGCCCTCGTTCACCTCGTAGGTCAGGTCCGAGATGAGAAACGAGCCCCGACCCTCATGAATGTAGATCAACTCGCAATAGTCGTGATAGCTGGGGGTGATGGATTTCCGGCCGGAGAAATCGTAAAGAATCAATCGGGCCGGACATTCCTTCGGGAAATCCAGGAGGTACTCCCCCTGCGCGGTGTAGCGCATGTTGATGCTGGGCATCCACGTGGCTCCCTCAAATGCCTTCCGGCTCTCTCGGTCTTGGGCGTTTCCAGCAGTGTCGACGCTCATTCTTCCGGTCTCCCTAGCACAGTCCCTCGCGGCCCGAGTGTGGGTGGCTTGCGTTCATCGTGGGGTTTTGGAGGGGGGCGCGGATGGTGCGTCCTCCTGCCGCGGACTTCAAGGGAAGAGATGCCGGGGGCCGGCTGTGCCAGCCAGGGCGGGCGCGACGGAGCTACGGCCCCGAGCCCTCGAGGTCGATATGCAAGTTTGGAAGCCGCGGGAAGTAAGGCGATTAGGGCCGATTGATTCGGTTCATCAGGCGGACCGAACGCGCCCCGGGGCGCGGCCTGTGGCCTGGCATCACCGGCTACGCCGACTGTGGGTCGCAGCGAGACGGCTTTGCCCGCGCGTACCATGCGGTCATGCAGCTGCCGAGGGCGACCTCTCCTAGGGAGGCCTATCTGCCTTCGTGCTGGAGCGAAGCGCCCTCCCGGTCAGTATCCGGACGGGTCGGTCGCCGCCCCATCCGACGGCGCGAGTGCCTCGAGTTTGGCTGAACCCGCCGAAAGACCGCGCTTGAGCGCGGCGGTCAAAATCGACTGGGTCGCGGTGGCTCCGACACGGGTGACGCCAAGCGCACGCACCCTGAGCAGATCCTCCAACGTGCGCACGCCGCCGGCTGCCTTGAGTTGCACGCGCTCGCTGCACTGGGCGCGCATCAGTTTCAGGTGGGCATCCGTCGCCCCCCGGTAATTGTAGTCCCCGTTGGCCTGCTTCACGAAACCGTAGCCGGTCGATGTCTTGACGAAGGCGACGCCGATGTCCGAGCAGATCCGGCAGAGGGAGATGATCTCGGGATCGCTCAGAAAATCGTTCTCGAAAATCACCTTGAGAATCGCTCCGTTGGCCACACAGGCGTCATTCACCTGCTTGATGTCATCGGCGACGTAACGAAGGTCGCCGCCAAGCACCTTTCCGGCGTTGGCAACCATGTCGATTTCCAGCGCCCCCTCTCGGATCGCCAGCTCCGCCTCCCTGACCTTCATGACCGTGTGGCTGTTGCCGTGGGGAAAGTTGATGACGGAACAGACCTGCACGCTGGTGCCGCGCACCAACTCGGCCGCGCGCGCCACATAGTACGGCTTGACGCACACCGTCGCCGTCTCGAAGCGCACCGCAAGGGCGCATCCCGCATCGAGTTGGGGGTCGGTCATCGTCGGGTGGAGCAACGAGTGATCGATCATCTTGGCCAGCGTTAGCACGGTCGGTAGAGTGGGCAGTGGATTCATGGTGAAAAAAGTGGGTGAGGCCGCGCCGACGTCTTCACGGACGCCGAAATACGAGCAAGGTGCCTCATCGTTGGTCGAGCGGGTCGAGTTCGAAGGAGTCCACCTGAATGTGACCGCCTCGAGCTCCGGAATAGAGTTTGATGAAGTTGTTCCCCTGCCGGAGCTCGACAGGGCCGACGTCGAATTCAGTCCAGTTAGCGGCTTTCGGAAATTGGATGAGCTTTTCCCAATCGACGTAGCCTCTCACCGGATCCCGAATGAGGAAGTCGTTGACTTCCACTTTGTATTCTCCCGGGCCTTCGGGCTCGCGGTAACGTATCTTGAGCTCGGCGCGGCGCGCCTCGGCCGATTGCGCCATCACCATCACGGAATTTCCCGGCCCTTCGAAACCCTCGACGTAGCCGGTGCCGGTGAAGCCTGTAATCGCGTCGGCAACACGTGTTCCGCGGAGTTCTCCGTAGGCAGCCGGTCCGTTTTCGGCTTCGAGCAGAACGGTCACCTTGGACGGCCCCGGCGGCGTGCCCACGGCCACTCCGAGGTGCGATGGTACGATGCGCTTGATCGTGCCATCGCTGTTATAGTGAAGGTAGTCGCACATGAGGTTCCGCACTTCGCTGAGGCCGCCGGACACCCAAGCGCTATGATAAAAGGCGAGCCAGCGATTTCTGAATTCGATGATGGACCCGTGGTTGGTGCCAGACTGGCCCTTGAAGTCGGAGATATAGCAGCCGCGGAATTTATAGGGTCCGAGTGGCCTGCTGGCCGTAGCATAATACATTTTCTCGGGCCATTTTCCGCCGACAAGTCCCGGGTAACTCAGATAGTATTGGCCGCGGTATTTATGGACCCAGGGCCCCTCATAGACGTATTTCAACTGGCTGGTCAGGTCGACGGTCGTTCCGGGAACGACCGAGCGGAGGTCGTCGCTCAGGCGAGCGCCGTGGCACACGCCGCCGGAACCCCAATAGAGGTACGGGGTGCCGTCGTCATCGACGAACAGCGCCGGATCCTGCCCGTGCTCCACTCCGCGGATGTAACCGATGTCCCGAAACGGACCTTGAGGCAGCTGGCTCGTGGCAAGACCGGTGCGGAACATTCCGGTGCCTTTTTCCTTGGCGCAGTACACAAGGTAGTAGGTCCCTTTCCAGAGGACGCAGTCAGGAGCCCACATGTGGCTGATGGCCCACGTGACGTCCTTGAGGTGGAGGACGACGCCATAGTCGATCCAGTGTACTAGGTCTGACGACGAAAACACATGATAACTGTCCATCGTGTCGTTCGTGTTGGTGCCGGGCTGGTCGTGGGAACAATAGAGCCAGATTCGATCGTCGTTGGGCCAGACATGTGCCGACGGATCCGCCGCAAAGACCGTGGGGATCAATGGATTGTTGGCGCGAGCTATGCCGGTGAACATCAGGGCGGCGCACAGGGACAGGAGTGTGGGAAGGTGTTTCATCGATTGGGCTGAAAAATGGGAGAAGGTGGCGACACACGAAGTTGACGCTCGACCAGGCGAAGTGGCCTGGCGACTGGGTCAACGTCGTTCAGGGCATTCCCAACGCGACGGTGGCGCGAGTGGGGCAGCAAGCCCTGACTTGGCTTCGTAGGCTCCGAGCCCGACGTCCAGGCGTGGGCCCGGCGCGGGACTCCGTTTCCGCCGGGATACGGACGGTGGATCTCCTGGACCATTCGTAATGGTTGCTGCTTGGGCCTGGATCATCTGCGCATTCTGCCGTATACGATGCAGCGCGACTACCACGGAATTGATCACTTTTTGAATAGTAATGCCGTGGGTTGGCCGGCCGGAGTGTCGCGGCGCGTCCGCCCGGGGCATTTCCGGGGATCAAAACTTCGTCGGGAACGGAGCCGGGCCGGCGAGCGCCGATGTGTATAGAAGCGGTTGCCCGGCGCGAACTTCGTGCTGTACGCCGCGCGTGAATTGTTGTCGGGCCGGCCGGTTTCACACGAGAGAATCAGGCGTCTGTTGCGTTGTAAGGTCTGCGGAAGCACCGTGTATATGCATCCCGGAGTGCCCCCTGTCTGATAATGTTTGCCCTCGAATCGTGCATTCCGGGAAAAGTGTCTGCATGTGTATAGATAATATATGGAGCCTGCGAACCACCCACGGCGCGAGTCGGCGGGCGCACGTCCATTCAAGACCAACCCAAGAAACAACATGTCTCGAAATCAAACTGCTATACAAAAGGTCATTCCGATCGTCGCTGTCCTTTTGGCAGGTGGATCGGCCGTCTTCGGCCAGACTGCCCCCGCTGCCTCCTCCCCCACGGACAAGTCGAATGATCAGGTAACCAAAACCAAGGATGACGTCATCCTGCTTGATCCCTTTGTGGTCAATGCGGAGTCCAGCAACGGCTACGTTGCGACGTCCACGCTCGCCGGAACCCGCCTGAATACGGACCTGCGTGACCTCGGCTCCGCCGTCACTGTCGTCACGGGCAAGCTGTTGTCCGACCTCGGCGCCACCGACAACCTCACCCTGCTGCAATACACTCCGGGCACGGAGGTGGCGGGATCGCATGGCAATTACGGTGGGCAGAGCTCGGTGAACGGCGGCAACGACCTTCTCCGTGATCCGAATTCCGGTAATCGCGTCCGCGGTTTGGATTCAGCCGACAACACCCGCAATTTCTTCATGACCCAGATTCCCTGGGACGACTACAACGTGGATCGGGTCGACTTGTCGCGGGGCCCGAACTCCCTGTTGTTCGGCATCGGCAGCCCCGCCGGCCTGGTGAACGCCACGCTAAAGTCGGCGATCTTCAGGAAGAAGGGGAGCGTCGATTTTGTCTACGACAGCAATGGGTCGAAGCGCGAGACCTTCGACGTGAATCAACCGATTCTCGCGAACGAACTGGCGCTGCGGTTCGACGGCCTCCACACCGATTCGAAGTACGAACAGGTGCCCGCGTTCGAACGGCAGAACCGCCTGTATGGCACCATGACCTACAGTCCCAAGGCGCTCAATCGGAATGGAAACCAGACCTCAATTTCGGCGAGCTTCGAGGGCGGCAACATCACCGCGAATCGTGAGCGTTCCGACCCGCCGTTGGACAATATCTCGGCGTGGTATCTCTACGGACGAAACAACACCGTGGCCGCCACTAATCCGGCGGTCGACGGCAATGGATATTGGAATCCCTTCTATTGGGGCGACACAAACCATTTCCCGCCTTGGCTGTTTCGTGGCTATAGCACCGGCTATTTCGGGGCGCCGCTGTTCGGCAATTCCAATGGCAATGCCACACTCATGCCGATTCAAGGCACCATCCTGCCGAGTGCCGCCACGAAGGCGATGTTCACCTACAATGCATCCGGCGTACCGCAGGGCCTGATCAATGATAATATCTATACGCAGGGGCAGAATCTTACGGCCTACCGGCTGAACAACAACCTGGTGCCCTATTCGTCGCTCCAGTATGCCAATGCGCAGATCACTGATCCCGGGATCTTCGATTTCTACCATCAGCTCATCGACGGATCGAACAACAGGCAGTGGTCGAACTGGTCGAGCCAGTCACTCAATCTGAAGGAGATCCTTTGGAACGGCAGGGCCGGATTCTCCGGAGACTACTATCACGAGAAGTACACCGATGGGGAACTGAGCCTTTATCAGAATGCCATTCAGGTTGAGACCAATAGCTTCCTCCTCGGGCCCGGCGGTGCGACTGCGCAGACCCAAGGCTATTCCAATCAGAATGTGGGCCGTCCCTACGTCGCCGGTGACGGCTACGAAAATGACAACCTCTCCCACTACGAGCGCCAGACGATGCGCGCGCAGGCTTTTGGAGAGCTGCGCCCCACGGAAATCTGGGGCCGGAGCTGGATCACCTCGCTGGTGGGCAAACAGCTCCTGACTCTCGTGGCCTCACAGCAATCCCTGAAACAGGAGGATATTGCCTTCGAGCGATTCGCCTACTCGGATGTGACCGCACAACAGGTCTGGGGGGATTCCAATCCCTGGCTCGGCGCGGACAACAACCGCCGGGTTGAGGTCAATACCTACATCGGCGCTCCGATGTCGAGTGCCTCGTCCTTGTCCAGCCTGCACCTCTCCAATGTCCAGCAGTACTCCGTGCCGGGCACTCAGACGGTGAATGTACCCGTGTTCAACTACACCTGGATCAATCCCGGTGTCAGCCCCACGGCGCCTTGGGTCAACACGACCAACCCGGTGAACGCCGGCAAGACCGAGACCCAGACGGACAACCCGGCCAATTACCAGGGCTGGACGATGACGCCGGCCGACATCGTGTCGATCGGCAACAACCCGAATGCCTCAAGCTTCTCGGGACTCGCCATGTCCGGCACCAAGAGCCACAATTATGTGAACTCCGAGGTGGCGTCCTGGCAGGGCAAGTTCCTTCAGGACAACTTGGTGGTGCTGTTTGGCATCCGCCGCGACGAAGCCACTTACTTCAAGACCTACGCCCCGACCCCGACGTCCGCGAATCCTCTGAATGGGGACGGAGCGGCCGGACTTAACGCCCCGACGTACACCTGGGATGACACCACCTACACTCCGAGGTCCACGGTTACGGGCACCTCGAAGACGACTAGTGTCGCGCTGCATCTTCCGGCCTCGATCGCATCGAAGCTGCCCTATGGCATCACGCCGTCGCTTTTGTATGTACAGTCGAGCAACTTCAAGCCGGAACCGGGTCGTTTCGACGTCTATGGGAACCAATTGGCTTCGCCGCTGGGGCGCACTCAGGAAGTGAGCCTCCTCGTCGAAGCGCTCGACGGAAAATTCAGTGTGCGAATCGGACACTACAAGACCGTCATCAAGAACTCGGATAGTCCGGCGCTCAACGTGTGGTTCGGAAACGGCCTCTATGACTGGGGGCAATATTACGCCAACGGCCTGATCTCGAAGGCAAATACCGACCCGAGCTCCGTGGATCCCCGCGCCTTGGCGGCCGCCAAATACTGGGTGGCGAATGTCGGCCAGGTCTACACGCCGGCGATGCTGAAGTTCTGGGACATTCCTGTCGCCGGAGAACAGTATGGCACTGACGGCCACATCAACTCCGCCGCGACCAGCCAGGACACCGAAGGCACCGGTTACGAACTGGAAATGACGTTCCAGCCCACCAAGAATCTGAGCCTCATCGTGAATGGTTCGCATGAAAGCGCGAAGTTCACCAATATCGGAGGAGCCACCTTCGATTGGTACAACAAGGTCAGCAGCTTCCTGAACACCAACACCGATCCCAGCCATCCGGGTTGGGTGGTCGGAGACCTGCCGCTCTGGGGCGGGACGGGAGTGGGCAACGCGAACTATTCCACGAACGGCTACCATGAGGACCCCGGTTCCAACTGGTCGTACGTGGGCTCGGTGTGGTTCTACAACAACGAGAGCGGCACCGCCGGTCAGGTCGCGAATGCGTCGGCCCGCGTCGGTCAGCAGGTCATGCAGATGCGTCCGGATCATTTGAACCTCATCGCCAATTATACGTTCGATTCGGGCCGCCTGAAGGGCCTCAACTTCGGCGGTGCATTCCGGTGGAGTTCGGCGGCGATCCTCGGGTATCGGGGGGCACAGAACGCCTCCTACACACCGACAAACGGGCAGTCGCAGTATGTCTATGATCTGAATTCGCCGATCAAAGGCCCGTCCGAACGCCACTTCGACCTGTGGGTCGGATACGAGCGGAATCTGATGCACAACATGAAGTATAGGATTCAGCTGAACCTCCAGAGCGTAGGGGAGCACGATCGGCTCCTCCCGTCGTACGCGAATCCCGACGGCACCTACGGCTACTATTACATTCAACAGGGCATGACCTGGCGCCTTTCGAACACGATCTCCTTCTGACCGGAGCATCAGCTTTGTTGGATAAGTAGGGTATTAGGGAAAGGCGCCGGTCTGGGGCCGGCGCCTTTCAAACCCGGACTGTCTAGGACGGTTCGGTCTGCCAGTGGGGTGGACCCCAGAAACCGGTCGGCGTGGATCGGGCGGGATTTAGTTTGATCACTGGCATGGAGACTCACGATGGCCAACCTCGGCGAATCCGGAATCGCTCCGCGTGTCACCTTGCGCGATGTCGCGCGTGTGGCCGCGGTTCATGTGTCGACGGTTTCACTCGCATTGCGCGACAGTCCGCTGCTGCGCGCTTCCACCCGACTGCGAGTCCAGGGGATCGCCAGGGAGCTGGGCTACACCAGGGATTCGAACTTGGACGCGCTCGTCGCGTACCGCGATCAACTGCGCAGGATGCGCAACCCGACCGTCATCGGATACATCACCAACTGGGATGCGCCGATCGAGCAGGTGCCGCACCATCGGGGCTACCTGGCGGGGGCCGTAGCAAAGGCGCGTGAGATCGGCTTTCGGATCGAGCATTTCTCGCTCTGTCGCGATGGTATCTCTCCCCAGCGCCTGAACCAGATCCTGGTGGCGCGCGGCATTCGGGCGATCATCCTGTCGTCCTTTTACCGCAGGATCCAACGGTTGGAGTTGGATTGGTCTCGTTTCTCGGCGGTCCGAATCGAATCCCAGCCGGAGTGGCCGTCGCTTCCGACCGTCTCCGTGAATCATCTGCAGGTGATCAAGGAGATCGTCGGACGAGTCTACGCCCTCGGCTACCGTCGTCCCGGATTCATGCTGGGAGAGGATTGGTCGTCCCTAGTCGACCATGAATGGGAGATGGGTTTTAGCTGGGCGCAACGCGTGCTGCCTGAGCAATGCAGAATACCGCCGTTCTTTTTTCTTAACATGCCGTGCGGAAGTCGACGGCGGTACAGATTCCGGGAATGGTTCGAACGATACAGGCCCGATGTACTTTTGGCTCCGCATTGGGCCGTCGAAGAGCGCAGGGCCGATTTCGATCTGAAAGTGCCGCGGGACGTGGCAGTAGCTGATCCATTTCTTGAGGTTCGACACCCATCGTATGCGGGCATGGTATGCAATCTGGCGGCGGTAGGCGCGAACGCCGTGACAACCGTGGCTGGACTTTTTCTAGCCAATCAACGAGGCATACCAGATATTCCGGTACGTTGTTATGTCCATTCGTTCTGGAGCGAGGGGGCAAGTTGTCCGGAACGTTTGTCATTACGGCGAGAAACAGGGGATTAGCCGACCACAGGGGGGATCATTCGAAGCATCTGGACGATTTCCTGAGCCAGAAGGTGAACACGGTAATCACTGTCTGAGGCAGTGCGAACCAGGCTTGTGTGCGGATTTCCAGGGAGGTGAACAGGCAACATTGGTGCTTTGACGATGCGGCGCATGCGAAGGGAACAGAGGAGGAGGTGCTGGCCCAAATTCGGCGTGTGCGCGAATAGATCCGACTCGTCTTCGAAGCCTACGCCGCAGGCCTTCCCGAGGGTCGGGGACTTGCGTGAGAGGGCCCCGCCGCCGCGGATGTTGTTCAGGCCTTGGCTTCGAGCAGACCTCTGAGATAGAGCAAGCTGGCGGCCTGGGCCCGGTCGATCGACTCTCCCTCGGGCGTCCCTGCCTCCCAACACTGTTCCATAATAATAAGTCCCGACCAACGCCGCTCCTGAATCCAGCGAGCCCAGCGCAGATAATCGATGTCGCCTGGACCGAAGTGCCGCGACCAGATGCCGTTGACGGATTGGCGCAGATGAAAGCTTGCGATGCGCGGCGCGCAGCGGTCCATCAGGTCGAAAGCTGCCTCCTGACTGTCTCCACAACCACGATACGCCCAATGCGTATCGAAGCAGATCTTGACGTTTTCCAAGGATGTATGCTGAAGCACGTGGGAAACCTCGCGGGCGCCACAACGAAATTCCGAGTCGTGGAAATGGTAGGCCAGGGCGAGTCCCCTGTTTCGGAGCGCTTCGCCAAGCGTTTCGAGGAGTTTCGACTGCCGGATCAACGCGGCATCATCCTTGTTTTCAGAACCGCCCCAGCGGATTGGCTCGGGATTGCTCACTAAGATCTCGACGCCGCCGGCTGCGAGGGTCTCGCAAAGCCTCAAAAACTGTGGGACTCGAGAGGGAGCCCCTTCGTCGTGAAGGCGGAGATTCACATAGGCACTCGGCATACGAAGACCGAAGTGCCCGAGAAGATCGAATAGTCGGGCGAGCGTTTCGACGGATTCGATGCAAGGCTCCCAGCAGGAGAAGCCGGCGGCCTTTTGATCCGCTAGCACCGCACTGATAGCGCTATTGAGCGGGGCATCGCCGCCGAGAGCGACTCTCAGGGGATAGGAGCCTGTGCCGAAGCGGTAGTTATTCATGGTTGAGGCTCCTGACTTTTCCATCGGCGGCGGTCTCGTAGAGCGCGCAGAGCAGTTCGTGGTCGAAGGCGGCATCTGCGTCCCAGCATTGGTCTCGAAGCCTGCCGGAGAGGGCGGCGTCCAACTGGATGAGCGGGCGACTCATTGGATCGAGGCCGGCGACATCGGGGCAAAAGATCGTGCTATGGTGCGGTTCTCCGGCTGCATCCCAGTATCGGGTCACAGAATGCCCCTCCCAATCGAGCCAATCCCAGGTGAGCGCTCCGCGGTCGCCTTCGATAAGATGCAGATCGATCTCGGGACCGAAACAGGCCGTCGAGCGCTCGTAATCCATGTGAAGCGTGCGGCCGTCGCGCAGGACATAACGAAGACTTGCGCAGACTTGTGTCTCAACATCGAAGACCAGCCCTGGATCCAAGGGCTTGCCTTTGACCGGGTACCCCAGCCAGGCGTCGTTGATGGTGACGCATCGCGGCTCGATGAGAGCATGCAATGTCGTGAAATCATAGCAGCCCCAGTCGAAGAGGCAGCCGCCGCCCGCCTTGCCTTTATCGAGAAACCAACGCGAGGAGGGCTGGTATTCGTAGCCGCTGCGGCCCGCTGAAAAGCGGCGACGCCAGGTGATGCGCAAGCCGTCGCCGAGAGTGGGGGAATCGAAGAGGCGCTTGGCTTCAAGGAAGCTGGGACGGCCAAGGAAGCGGGAACTGCAGGAAGCCAAATGAAGGCCGCGGGTTTGAGCCTCACGGTGTAGGAGGCGCAATTCTTCGGCGTTCATCGTAAGCGGCTTTTCGCAGAGAATGGAACGTCCACTGCGAAGGGCTGCAAGCACATGGGGGTAATGCAGATAAGGCGGCGTCGCAACGATGGCCACTTCGGTGCCCTCAAGGGGGAGCGCCAGCATCGCATCGACCGACCCATAACATTCAATCTCAGCGAAGGCTGCGGTCAGTCGTTGGAGCGCAGCTTCGGAGGGGTCTGCGGCGGCGATTTTAGGGGGACCGGGCAGGCGTCGGGCTGCCTCGGCGTGATCATGCGCGATCTTACCCGCGCCCAGAATCAATATGCGTTTGATCATCGCTAATTTGAGCACGATAATAGCAGCATCCTTAGGGTAGTCCATAGACGCCTTGAGCAAGAACCTATCGGAATTGAGCAGCCATGAAATCCTCCTATTTTGACGACATTCGATTTCTAAATGCGGCCGAGGTGTTGGATTGTCGCGTTCGCATAGACCAGAGCTTTCCGCCGTCTTTAGCTCTGAATTTCATGCACTCGGGGTCCATCTCATTCCAAGTGGGGGAAGGGCCGGTGACTCAGGTGCAGGCGCCAATGGGGTTTTGGATACACGGAGGCGTACAACATCGCTACAGTACCACCCCGGGATCCCGGCCTTGGAATCTACTCTGGGTAATGGCCACGGGGCCGCGCGTTTGGCGTATGGTGCGCAAGGGGCTCGCTCCCGCTTCGGATCGACCCGTTGGAATGGCGCCGGATCCAGAGTCGTTCCGTCAGGGAATGCAAGAGTTGGTGGACCGCGTGAGACGGGGCAGGAGCGAGGATCAGGCCCGTAGAGTGATCCTGTTTGAGTCGCTTCTTGCGCAACTGCGGCCTTGGTCGGGGGAGAGTAGCGAGAGGCGACCGCTGGACTGGAGACGCGATGAAGCTATCGAAGGCCTAGCCAACGCGATTTCGAGCGAGCCGACAGCCTCCTACAATTTCGAAAATTGGGCCTCTCGCCACGGACTATCCTACCATCATCTCCGGCGACTTTTTGCACAAAAGATCGGAAGATCGCCCCAAGCCTACGTCATCGATTGTCGCATGCGCTGGGCGGCGGCGCGCTTGGCAGAGGGCAACTTGAGCGTGAAAGAGATTGCCGATCGGGTGGGACTTGAAAACGCTTTCTATTTTTCACGTTGTTTTCGTCAGCGAATGGGCTTCGCTCCCAGTCGACTTAAACCGAGTCGATTTTCGAGAGCTCCTATTGATTAAGTGAAATAGAGAATGGCCCGTTTGGACTTACGGCACCGGACTTTCCGTTACTCCAATCCGGTTGGAACTACAATTGCGCGTTCCCTCAACGTTTCCCCATGCCCACAGCTATCCGGTTAAGGGCCGTGACTCTGGAGCGTTTGGCTGGACGCTCTGTGCCTGAAGTTGCGCCACGGAATTGTCGCGCTGTTGCCAGTATAGTTGCTGGTTTGCCTTCTCAGAAAATAGAAATGACAGAAGATATTTATAGGAGAGGGCCTTGCGTAAGTTTGCGCTCCCGCTTGACCCTGGGTCTCAGTTGGCCCACGACTGTCTGTCAGGCAGATACTAAGTGATCTTTCGCGAATGCTGCCGGAAGGCTTAGCGGGCTTCTTTCTGAAAGCCTTCGCGTGCGACTCGTTCCACCTCCTCACGTGAATATCGATATATGCCTGGTGCTACCTCGTGCGCGTGCAGAATCCTGCGGCGCCACAACGTGGTACGATGCACCCCGAGTAGACGCGCTGCTGCTGTTCGCGTCATTGTCATTGGTTGGAAGTCCGAGCTTGGACGCCTCGAAGGGATATTGAGCAACGTCGCGAGCGTGGATCGTTCTTCGCTCGAAAGCGTGTCGTCGGTTCCGAGTATGGCGGAGATCGTAGCCAGGGAGACTTGATTCATACCACAATTATGGGGACCCATCCGGGGTGAAGCCGGGCATAGGGGGAGGGGATCAATCGAGGACGCCCAAGATCGCTTTGCGAACTTCTGCCCAGTTCGAGTCGTTCATCGACGCCAGCAGTGGACGGAGCCACGATGCTTCCACGGTTCTGGATAATTGGGGACCAGTCGTCTTCGGCACACCACCAGAGATCAGCGCTTGAGGAAGGCGATGTTCTAGGGCTTGGCGAAGATCGTCGCTGGACGGTTGATGGTAGTGTTCCAAGACGATGCCGACGGTTTGGTGCCCCGTTACCTTTCGGACAAGTTCGACCGGTACGCCGCGGTTCAACGCAAGGGTCACCCAAGTGACACGGAACGAGTGAAAGTCACGTAGGGATGCCCTCCTCAATCCTATCTGACGAGATTGGTGAATTTCTCGTTCGAATGACCGCGGCAGAGAGGACTGCGAATCACCAAATCCAATCCTCGCAAGGATTCGCCGGAGCCGATCGGTCAACATTCCCGGATTTATCGCGTACTGGCGTGCCAGGTCTGAGAATACATATTCTGAGTTGGTCTTGGGCTCTGTCTCGAGAACCGCGCGTAGTAACGGAAATATCGGTATAGTGGCACGTTTTTTCGTCTTCGACAGGATCGCGTCGATGTGACCATCGGCCAAGTTTACCTGGCTCCATCGCAGCCGAGCGCAATCGCCCAGTCGCATCGCAGTGCAGAGTCCTGTGGCGATAAGTCGATAAATGAACGGGTCTTTTTGTGCTTCCGCCAAGATTGCTAAAACCTGATCTTCTGTGAACGGTTTTCGATGGACTGTCTCGACGGACTTGAGGGGGATATCGTCGAATGGGTTATCAGAGATGCCCGCTTGTTTGCGCAATTTGCGGAACGAGGATCGCAGAAGTTTTAGCGTCTCGTTGTAAGTCTTGGCGGTCATGCCGCGGGCTTCTTCACTGCGCATGAATCCGAGCGCCATGTTCTCCATGATGGACGACATATCTTTTGCGTTCGGAAAATGTGACTCCGTGAACGCCACAAATCGCCGCAGCGTGGCAACCTTGTCGGCCACATAGCGCGCGCTGAGAGGCCGTGACCGCGGGATCTCCTGCCACCGCTCGGGCAGGTCCCTGATTGCCATGGTCAACAACCTGGATCCCGTTCGCGCCTCAAGCACCCTCTGAGCCAGTTCTTCTCGGGTCGCTCTCGAGGTGAGTTCTTCCGAGATTCTCTCCAATTTCGCCTGCGCCCGCGCCCGGGACCTCTCGAAGATGATGTCGCCTTCCTCCTTTAGGCTGGCGGGTGGATGCCCTTCAATTTTGACGCGAAGTGAAAAGAACAGCCGTTTGCCTCCGGCTTGGATTCGCGCGTAAAAGTAGTTCGAGCGGTTGAGCTGCATTTCGAGTCCCATGCGGCAAGTATGGGAGGGGCCGGGGCCAAATTTGGGTATGCAGCCGTTGTTGCACTCTCCCCTCGGTGTGTGTTCCCGCTGCTCCTCAATGGAAGACTTCTGATGGCCGGATTTGCCACCCCCCCCCCATGGGGGGCTATCGAGGACGCGGGAATCTCGACAGACCCCATCGATTGAGCGAACTAAGCGCTTAGAATTGTGATTCCCATGGTGTAGCACTGGGTGATGACGAAGGCGTGCTGCGGACCAACGGACAGCGAGAACCACTACGGCAAAAGTACGGCTTTTGTTGCACGAAATCGATGGCTGTTGCTGGACGTTGCGGCCGCTCTGGGCGCCGGCTTGTCTGGCTCGGGGCCTTCACAACTCT
This sequence comes from Opitutaceae bacterium, assembly GCA_027310745.1. Classification (GTDB taxonomy): domain Bacteria; phylum Verrucomicrobiota; class Verrucomicrobiia; order Opitutales; family Opitutaceae; genus MWDT01. The sequence goes on from DAIDAF010000008.1 coordinate 25,631, forward strand.
CTAAAACAGAAGGCCCTCCCGATTAATGGGAGGGCCTAGAAATTGGGTGCAGGGCTTGGATTTGAACCAAGGACCTTCAGGTTATGAGCCTGACGAGCTACCAGACTGCTCCACCCTGCAATAAAGTGGGAGGCGGACCTTGCGAGTCTGGGCTTGGGGTGTCAACGGCTTTTTTCCGCCGAGGGGCGTTTCGCTGTATCTCGCTCCAGATGAGCCGCCAAGGGCGGCAGGAAAAGCAGAAAAGCTGAAATCTGAAAAGCTGAAATCTGGCTCCAGAATTCCGCCGCTGCGCGCCCATTTCAGCTTTTAGCGTTTCAGCTTTCAGCGTTTTCCAAACGCTCCATGTCGCTCGTGTCCAGCAGGGCCAATACCTCGGAGACCTTGCGGCCGTCGATCGTGAGGTCGGGATCGAGGTCGGCGAGGGGTTTTACGACGAAGCCGCGTTCGTGCCAGCGCGGGTGGGGGAGCGTCAGGCGCTCGGTATCCAATCTGACATCACCGTAGGCGAGGAGGTCGACGTCGATCACCCGCGGGCCCCAGCGGAGTTCGCGGACGCGGCCCATCGCTCGCTCCACGTCAAGGCAGAGGTCGAGCAGGGGCTCGGGGGCGAGGTCGGTGTCGCAGGCGAGGACGGCGTTGACGAACCAGGGCTGGTCCGTGACGCCTATCGGACGGGTGCGGTAAAAAGGGGAGACGCGGACGTTGGCGAGCGCGCCCGCACTCAGGCGGCGGATCGCCTCGCGGAGCTGGGCGGCCGGGTCGCCGAGGTTGGCGCCGAGTCCAAGGTAGGCGCGGGTCATCGGCTCTTGCGCACCGCCACCGCCGCGTGGTCGAGCACGCCTTCGATGGGGGCCGCGGGCTTCCGGATTTCGATGGCGACGTCCACTACGAGCGGAAAGCGTTCGAGCACGCGGTCGCAGATCTCAGCACCCAGGCTTTCGATGAGCCGGAACGTGCGCTCACTGCACACCGACTGCACGACCTTGAAGAGCGCGGCGTAGTCGACCGTGGTGGAGAGGTCCTCGTCGACCGGACGATGCCCTTCGGGCAGGCGGCAGGTGATGTCCACGAAGAAACGCTGTCCGAGGAAACGCTCCTCGGCCCGCACGCCGTGGCGCGCGTGCACCGCAATGTTCACCAGTTTGATCTCGGTCGTCATGTCAGCCTCGGTAAATCGCGTCGGCGACCTTCGCCGCGCGTGCGTTCGCCAGCACATCATGAACGCGCACGATGTCCACACCTGCCGCAATGCCTGCGGTGGTTGCCGCGAGCGTGCCCTCGAGGCGCTCCTCGGGCGGCAGGTCGAGAATCTTTCCGAGAAAGGATTTCCGGGAGGCGCCCAGGAGGAGCGGCAGGCCGAGGTCGTTGAGCTCGGCGAGGCGGCGGACAACCTCCAGGTTCTGCCCAGGCGTCTTGCCAAAGCCGATACCGGGATCGAGCACGATCGCGCTTTCGGGTATGCCCGCCCTGGCGGCGAGGTCGAGGGAGCGCAGGAAGAAGGTGCGGATGGCGTTGATGAGGTCGCCGGCATAGTCGGTGCCGGTCTGGTTGTGCATGATGACCAGACCCGCGCCGAAGTCGCGGACGACGCGCGCCATGTCGGGGTCGCCTTGCAGTCCCCACTGGTCGTTGACGATGCAGGCGCCGGCTTCGAGCGCGGCGGCGGCGACGGAGGCCTTGGTGGTGTCGACGGAGACCGGGGCGGGGCAGGCGGCGCAGAGGGCCTTCACGGCGGGCAGCAGGCGGGCGAGCTCCTCATCGAACGGGATCGCCGTGTGGCCGGGCCGGGTGGATTCGGCGCCGAGGTCGAGCAGGTCCGCGCCCTCCGCGAGCAGGCGCTGAGCATGGGAGAGCGCGACCTCGGGGGAAGGCTTGCGGGAGTCTTCGAAAAAGGAGTCGGGGGTCAGATTGACGATCCCCATCAGGTAGGTGCGCCGGCCCAGGTCGAAGGCGCGGCCCCGGGCCGTCAAGGCCGGATGGCGTCGGGCGCGGGCGCTGGCGGGGAGGGGGAGGCGGGTCATGTGCGGAACCGTGAAGGCGGCACGGTCGCGTGTCTGCAAGGGTTTGGCAATCTCTCAGGAAAGACCTTGCAGCGCCGGGCAAACTGGGTGCCGTTGAGTGGTAATTATTCTCTCTGGCATGAAACCGATCCTCTTTGTCGACGGCAGTGAAGGTACGACCGGCCTTGAAATCAACGAGCGCCTGGCCGGGCGCTCGGATGTCGACGTGCGGGCGATCGATCCCGAGCGGCGCAAGGATCCTGAGGCGCGCCGTGCGATGATCAACGGCGCGGACCTGGTGTTCCTGTGCCTGCCCGACGCGGCCTCGAAGGAGGCGGTGGCGCTGGCGGCGGGGAATCCGAAGGTGCGGTTCATCGATGCCAGCACGGCCCACCGGACGAATCCGGAGTGGGTGTACGGCCTCCCGGAACTTCATCACGGCCAGCAGCGTGCGGCCGTGAAACAGTCGCGTCGCGTCGCGGTGCCGGGCTGTCACGCCAGCGGCTTCAACCTGATCGTCGCCCCCCTCGTGCGCGAGGGTCTTGTGGCACCGGACTATCCGTTCACCTGCACCTCGATCACGGGGTTTTCGGGGGGCGGCAAGAAGCTGATCGCGGCCTATGCGGCGGAGCCGGCGAGCGTCGAGGCGCGCCAGGCCAAGGAGTCGACCCGGGACGAGCGCGTGGCGCCCAGGCCCTACGCGCTGGGCCTGACCCACAAGCACCTGCCCGAGATGAAGGCGGTGTCGGGACTCGCGTTTGCGCCGCACTTCATGCCGATCGCCTCGGATTTCTACCGCGGCATGGCGGTGTGCATCCCGCTCCAGCGCAGGCTCATGAAAAAGCCCCAGAGCGCCGCCGAGCTGGCGGCCTTCTATGCGCAGGCCTATGCCGGAGAGCGGTTTGTGCGGGCGATGCCCTTTGCGGACGCAGCGCAGGTGGACGACGGCTTTTTCAAGACCCTGTCGTGCAACGGCACGAACCGCTGCGACCTCACGGTATTTGGAAACGATGACCAGGCGCTGGTGATCGCGCGGCTGGACAATTTGGGCAAAGGCGCCTCCGGCGCGGCGGTTCAGTGCATGAACCTGATGCTGGGGTTTGAGGAGGGGACGGGGCTGGTGGGGTGAGGAGGCGGGAGAAGAATCTAGGAGTTAGGAGCTAGGAGTTAGAATGATTTCAACGGAAGGCCGGAAGGGGGCTAGGAGTCGGGAGGTAGAATCGGCGCGCCGAGAGGTCGCCGTTGGGATCACCCGACATGCTCACTCCTCGCTTCGAGATTCGATCTGGATCCATTCTAGCTCCTAGTGTAGTGTCCCGCAAATAAGTGCCTTTTTGAACTGAGGCGCCAGGGATGGAGGGATGTCCTTCAAAAGCCCTCCGCTGGAGTTAACCGCGGAGCAGATCGAAGAAGTGGAGCGATGGATACGCGCCGGATCGACGCC
>DAIDAF010000027.1:0-27321 GCA_027310745.1 Opitutaceae bacterium
GCGCAGCCTCATCCCAGTTGAGTTGTTCACAAAGCTCCCTCCAGTTCCCGGCCACCCTTACGGGTAAAGGCAGGCCGGGAACTCCGGGAGCTTGATGAACAACTCAACTCTCTGTCCACCAAATCGAGGCAATCACACCACAGAATTGAGAGCGTTGATTGATTCACCGTATGGCTGAGTGATTTTCGGCTCGGTGATAACGGGTAATCGCTTGGCTTGGCCTTCTTTGTTATCTTCGTTTCCTTCTGTTCACTGCGTTTTTTGGGATCATGCAGCGTTCAGACGAAGCGAAGGGCGCGGGGAATACAAGGCGGGGCAAAAGAAGCGAGAAGCGGGGAGAATCTAGAATTTAGGAGCTTGAATCTAGGAGGAAACCACCCGCGTCCTGCGCCCTCGGCGCGCTGGATGCATTCTCGATTCTCGCTCCTCACTGCTCGCTTCTTCCTCAGCCCGGTCACGCCGCGCGGTCGGTCGCTGCGCCGGTCGGGATGCCCAGTGCCTTGATCTTATAGGCGAGGGTGCGCGGACTGATGCCGAGGATGCGCGCGGCTTCGCGGCGATTTGAGGCGACCCGCGCGAGCGTTTCGCGGATGAGGCGGGCCTCGACCTCCGCAACGCTCGCGCCGGCCTCCACGGAGAACAGCGTGCGGCCTGCAGTGGACTGGGCGCGTTCAGGAAGGGGAGGCGCGAACTCGGGGCCGATCGAGGCTTCGCGCACGGTGACCATGAGCCGCTCGATGAGATTGCGCAGCTGCCGGATATTGCCGGGCCAGGGGTGACGGGCGAGCGCCTCCAGGAATTCCGGGCTGAAGTGCTTGCGGCGGCGTCCGTGACGCGCGGAGAAGTGCGCGTTGAACGACTCGACCAGCGCCGGGATGTCCTCGGGGCGCTCGCGCAGGGGAGGGAGGGCGAATTCGACGATGTTGAGCCGGTAGAGAAGGTCTTCACGGAAGCGGCCCTCGTTGGCCCAGCGGGCCAGGCTGCGGTTGGTGGCGGCGACGATGCGCACGTCAGCGCGCACGGGTCGGGGGCTGCCGACGGGTCGGAAGACGCCGTCCTCGAGCACGCGCAGCAGGTCGCCCTGTCCCTTCGGACTGAGGTCGCCGATCTCGTCGAGGAACAGGGTGCCGGCCGCGGCCGACTCGAAGGCGCCGGGCCGGTCGGCGACCGCGCCGGTGAAGGCACCGCGCACGTGGCCGAAGAGTTCCGATTCAATCAGCGTATCGGGCAGCCCAGCGCAATTGATCGCGACGAACGGACCCTGCCGGCGAGCGCTGCGGTCGTGGATCGCGCGGGCGACGAGTTCCTTGCCCGTGCCGCTCTCGCCGGTAACCAGAACGGGCACGTCGGTGCCCGCCACCTCGATCACGGTGTCGGCGATCCGGCGCATCTCGGTGCTCGTGCCCACGAAAATGTCGGGCGCCGCGCGCCGCTTCAGGCTCTGCCGTAGCTTCGGGTCCTCGGCCACCAGGGCCTGGCGCTCGAGCGCTCGCCTCACCGCCGCAAGCAGGGCCTCGCGCTCCACCGGCTTCGGTAGAAAATCACGGGCGCCGAGATGCATCGCGGCCACCGCGTCGCCGACCGATCCTCCCTTGCAGCACAGGATGAATTCCGTGTCGGGCGAGAGCCCCCGGACCCGGTTCACCAGGGTCGTCACATCCACATGCCCCGCCTCGTAGCCGACGACGGCGAGATTCAGCGCCTCGGATGCCGCGTAACGCTCGACGTGGGCCTCCGTGCCCGCGGACAGCACGCGGTAGCCGATGTCCTCGAGCAGCGACGAAAGCTGGGCGAGTTCCCTGGGTGAGCGGTCCAGGACGGCGATAGTGATATTGGAAGGGATCAAGCCGGCGGAAGATGCAAATATTGCATCGCATGGGAAGATAATATTGCACCAAAAGCCGCCTGCCACGTCTCCCGCGATTGCGGTGGCCGGCGTGGGTTAAGCGGGAAGTATCCGATTTTCAGTGACTTCCGGTCCAACGGTCCGGCGTGGCAGGGAATAAGCAGGCTTCGGGGCGTGACCCGGAATCCATCCCTGCAGGCATCTGCCTCGCCGGGCGCCCTCGACGGCGCCGCGGGCGGATCCTGCGCGCCCGCGAACGGGCGTCCGGGACTCCTGCATCTGGTTACCTCCCGAGACACGAACGCCGCGCCCAGTCGTGGTGTCGATGCCGCGCGTCCGCCCACCCCGGCGGCGCACAAGGGGGAGGACTGTTAGGCCCGGAATCCTCCGGCCCCGTCCCATCCCGCCGCCACTGCCCGCCGCCCGAAAAGGGGGCCGGGCGCGGTCGCACTTTTCTCCGATGCACACCAAGGAAATACCGGGACCCATCTACGCCGGCGGCGCGGCACTTGCCCTCATGGGCGGCTGCATCAACGCGGTGGGTCTCATCAGCCTCGAACACCAGGCGCTCAGCCACATGACGGGCATGACGACCTACCTGGCCATCTACCTCGGCACGGATCAGGGAAATCTCGTCGTGCGGGCGATCGCGATCATCGCCTCGTTCTTCTTCGGCGCGGCGGCGAGCGGCTTTGCGCTGCGCCAGAGCTCGCTCCTGATCGGCCGGCGCTACGGCGCGATCCTCGCGGCGGAGTGCGTGATGCTGCTGCTCGCCACGCATTACCTGAACCACGATCTGTTCGCGGGCTACTGCTTCGCCGCGATGGCCTGCGGCCTGCAGAACGGGATGGTGTCGAGTTACAGCGGCTCGGTCGTGCGAACGACCCACGTCACGGGCATGGTGACGGACATGGGCATCGCGTTCGGCCAGGCGCTGAGGGGCCGGACGGTCGAGTGGACGCGGTTCGGGCTGTACGGCGTGCTTTACTCGGGGTTCCTGGGCGGAGGCGTGTTGGGGGCGGTTGGATACACATACCTGGGGTTCAACACGCTGCTGATTCCCGCGGCCCTTGCGGGGTGCACGGGGCTTGGCTACGCGGTGGTCAAACACATGGAGCGTCGACGCCGGAGCGAGCGCAAGGCCCTGGCCGCGGCCGCGCTGGCAGCGGGGGCCGAAGCGCGCCGGCGCGGGGCCTGAGGCGCCTGCTCAGGCGAGCCGCCTGCGCAGGGCTGTGATCCGGTCGCCCGCCCCGGGGCGGTCCGCGAGGTTGACAAGCTCGAGCGGGTCCTCGCGCAGGTTGAAGAGCAGCCAGGGACGCCCGTCGCCAGTTTCCACATACTTCCAGTCGCCCTCGACCACGGCCTGCCAGGTGCGGTCGCACTGGTGAGGCAATGCGACCACGCTCGGCATCGAGCAGCGGACGAAGGCGGGCAGGTCAAAGTCGGTCCGGCCCTCCGCCCATCCGGTCAGCCAGCGATGCAGGTCGAGAAGGGTCACGGGTGTGGCGACCGTCCGGCCTCCCGGGGCGAATGTTTCGGGAAACCGCGCGATCAGCGGCACGCGCAGGCTCTCCTCGTGGGGCCAGCCCTTCCGGAAGAGGCCGTGCGCGCCGTGCATGTCGCCGTGCACGGAGGTGACGACGCGGACGGCGTCGGCGAGCTCGGGCAGCGCCAGCAGCCTGCCGAGCGCCCGGTCCGTGGCTTCGATGTGCGCGTAATAACCCGCCAGCTCGGCGCGGGCCTTCTGCTCGACCTCGCCGCCGAGGGGCACGTTGGCCGGCAGCACGAGCGAAGCCGAGTCGCGGGGCGCGATGCCGGCGGCCGGCGCGGAATACGGCGGATGGGGAGGCTCGAGGCTGAGGACGCACAGGCGGGGGCGTTGCCGCGGCCGCGAAAACCACTCGGCCGCGAGTTCGGCGAGCACGTCGCTTTGGTACCCGCCCGCGCGGCGCGGCGTGTCGGAATCCCCTCCCTGCAGCCAGGGATCGTTCAGTTGGAATCCCCCCTCGAAGCCCTGCCACACCTCGAAACCGCCCCGGTCCGCCGGTTCGACGATCTGTCGTGCGTGTGCCTCGCCGACGAGCGGAGCCTGCCGGTCCTTCGGGGCAAGGTGCCATTTCCCAAAGAACGCGGTCTGGTAGCCCCGCGCCGCCAGCGTCCGGGCCAGCGTCGTGGCGTTGCGGGGAAGGGGATCGTAGTAATCGCGCAGCCCGTTCGCGGGCGAAGGCACGCCCGTGAGAAAAGCGGCGCGGGCGAAGGGGCCGAACGGATGTGGTGTAAGGGCGCGGGTGAATACGACACCCTCGTGTGCCAGCGAATCCAGCGCGGGCGTCCGGGCGTTGGGGTCGCCCGCGACTCCCAGCGCCTGCCCGCGCCACTGGGTGGTGAGGACGACGAGGAGATCGGGTGGACCGCGCATGGGCGCCAACCTCAGCGGATCGGCCCGCGCTTCGCAATCCTCCGTCCGCCGCAGGGCGCCCTTGAGTTTTTCGCGGCGCTTGGCTTCCGTGGGGGCGTGAACCCGAACCTCGGCCAGTTCCGCCTCACCGCGATCGGCGCCACGCTGCGCATGGTGCAGATTTTTGCCGGTCTTCCCCCGGCCGACCTGGAGGAGATCGCCGGCTTCGCCGTGCTCAAGTCGCTCGAGCGCGACGCCTACCTGTTTCGCGAGGGTGAACCGCCGGAGGGCTTTTACGTCGTCCAGCGGGGCGCCATCAACGTCCACCGTGTCAGCCCCTCGGGCAAGGAGCAGGTGATCGCCATTTTCCGCGCCGGCGCCTCGTTCGCCGAGGTCGCACTGGTTTCCGCGGGTGGCTATCCCGCAGACGCGAGGGCCGTGGAGGATTCGACGGTGATCCTGATTCCCAAGGTGCCCTTCGTCGCGCTGCTGGGCCGCCGCACCGACCTGGGCCTGCGCATGCTCGCGGCGATGAGCGCGCATCTTCGCGTGCTCGTGAATCTCGTCGAGGACATGACCCTTAAGGACGTCGAGACCCGCCTCATCAACTGGATCCTGAAACGCTGCCCCGCGGGATCGGCGGGCCCCGTGGACATCGAACTCGACAGCACCAAGCGCGTGCTGGCCGCGGAGCTGAGCACCAGCAGCGAGACCCTGTCGCGGACCTTCGCGAGGCTGCGCGACGAGGACCTGCTCGAGGTGAAGGGCAGCACGCTTGCAGTGCCCAATCCCGACGCCCTGCGGGAGCGCTTCCGGCATCTGCTGGGCGAGTCCTGATCCTGGCGCCGGCTCCGTGGCCGGCGGGTTGCGTCGGATTGCGATAAAAGCGTGTCGTGCGAAGGCGCGTGCGAGGTGGGTTCGCAACGGTTGCACTCTGGCGCCGTTGCCCGCACGGCGATTTTTCAGGAGCAAGGGGCCCCACTCCTCGCCTGGCTGCAGTGATCGTCATCATTCCTTCTGCGGCCGGGTCACCCCACAACCCCCCTCGCAATGTCATCCATGCGATATTCCAAGGCGACGCATTGTTCGCTTCTTCGCGGAGCCCTATTCCTGGCTGCCGCCGTTCTTGGCGTAATAACCAGCAACCTACACGCGCAGACTGCCGTGGTCCAGATCAACGCCGGCGGCGGGGCCGTGTCGCCCTTCGCGGCGGACACGGACTTCAACACCGGCAACCAGTTCTCGAGCACGGCCTCGATCAACACGAGCGGGGTGACCAACGCGGCGCCTGCGTCGGTGTACCAGAGCGTGCGCTGGAACTCGTCGTTCACCTACACGATCCCGGGCCTGACGGCGGGAACGGCGTACACGGTGCGGCTGCACTTCTGCGAACTGACCTGGACGGCGTCGGGCCAGCGCGTGTTCAACGTCGCGATCAACGGCACCAACGTCCTGAGCAACTTCGACATCTTTGCGCTGGTGGGCCAGAACCACGCGCTGGTGGAGCAGTTCACGGCGACCGCGAATTCCTCCGGTCAGATCGTGATCTCGTTCACCCAGGGCAGCGCCGACAACCCCGAGGTGGCCGGCATCGAGGTCCTCACCCAGGGCGCCTCCGCCCCGGCCACGCCGACGGGCCTCCAGGCCACAGGTGGCAACGGCTCGGTATCGCTGAGCTGGGGTTCGTCGTCCGGAGCGACCGGATACAACCTCTATCGCAGCACGACGTCGGGCGGAGAGGGCGGCACGCCCTACCAGTCGGGCCTGACCGGAACCTCGTTCACCGATTCGTCGGTGGCGAACGGAACGACCTATTACTACACGGTCGCCGCCGCGAATGCGAACGGCACCTCGAGCCAGTCCTCTGAGGTGTCCGCCACGCCGAGCGCCGGTGGCACCGGCGGCGTGCCCATCCAGATCAACTGCGGCAGCGGAAGCGCCGTGTCGCCGTTTGTCGCGGACACGGACTTCAGCGCGGGCAATGAGTTCTCGAGCACGGCCTCGATCAACACGAGCGGGGTGACCAACGCGGCCCCCGCGTCGGTGTACCAGAGCGTGCGCTGGAACTCGTCGTTCACCTACACGATCCCGGGCCTGACGGCGGGGACGGCTTACACGGTGCGCCTGCACTTCTGTGAACTCAGCTTCACGGCGGCAGGCCAGCGCGTGTTCAACGTCGCGATCAACGGCACCAATGTCCTGAGCAACTTCGACATCTTTGCGCTGGTGGGCCAGAACCACGCGCTGGTGGAACAGTTCACGGCGACCGCGAATTCCTCCGGCCAGATCGTGATCTCGTTCACGCAGGGCAGCGCCGACAATCCCGAGATCGCCGGCATCGAGGTCCTCGCCCAGAGCGGCACGGCCCCGGCCACGCCGACGGGCCTCCAGGCCACGGCAGGCAACGGCTCGGTGTCGCTGAGCTGGGGGTCCTCCTCAGGAGCGGCCAGCTACAACCTGTATCGCGCCACGACGGCGGGCGGCGAAGGAAGCACGCCGTATCAGACCGGCCTCACCGGCACGACCTACACGGATTCGGCGGTGACGAACGGAACGACCTACTACTACACGGTCGCCGCCGTGAACTCCAACGGCGCCTCGGGACAGTCCTCCGAGGTGAATGCCACACCCTCCGGCGGCGGCGGCGGTGGTGGTGGAACACCGAATACGCCGGTGGTCCAGATCGACTGCGGCAGCCCCAGCGCGGTGTCGCCGTTCTCGGCGGACACGGGCTTTGACGTCGGCACCGAGTTCAGCAGCGGGGCCACGATCTCCACTGCAGGCGTGACCAACGCCGCGCCGGCCGCGGTTTACCAGACGGTTCGCTGGAATTCGTCCTTCAACTACACGATCGGCGGGCTCTCCGCGGGCACCTCCTATGTCGTGCGCCTGCACTTCGTGGAGTTGTCCTTCACCGCGGCGGGCCAGCGCAAGTTCAACGTCGCGATCAACGGCACGACCGTGCTGTCGGCCTTCGACGTATTCGCGCAGGCGGGACAGAACCACGCGCTCGAGAAGGAATTCAACGCCACGGCCGACGGCTCGGGCCAGATCCACATCGCCTTCAGCCAGGGCGGGGCCGACAACCCCGACGTTGCCGGCATCGAGGTCTGGACGCAGCCCCCGCTGCCTTCCGCGCCCTCCGGGCTCTCCGCGAGCGGTAGCACGGGCCAGGTCGGCCTGAGCTGGTCGTCCAGCGCGAACGCCACGAGCTACAACGTCTATCGCGGCACCAGCGCGGGCGGTGAATCGAGCACGCCGCTCGCCACGGGCGTCACGACGACCGCGTTCGTCGACTCCACGGTCACGAACGGCGTGACCTACTACTACAAGGTCGCCGCGGTGAACTCCGCCGGCACGTCGGCGCTTTCGTCCGAAGCCTCGGCGCTTCCGCACGTCGTTCCCCCGGCCACGCCGTCGGGCCTGACCGCGACCGGCGACTTCGGGCAGGTGTCCCTGTCCTGGAGCGCCGTCTCGGGGGCGTCGACCTACAACCTCTACCGCGGCACGACCGCGGGCGGTGAAGGCTCCACGCCGTACGCCACCGGCATCACCGGGACCACGTACACCGACAGCAGCGTCACCGCAGGCACGGCCTACTACTACACCGTCTCCGCGTCGAATTCCGCGGGCTCCTCGGCGCAGTCTTCCGAGGTCACCGCCACCCCGCTGTCCGTGACCGGCCTGGGCGGCTCGTTCCCCTGGACGCGGTACCGCGCGGCCGACTCGACGGTCGCGACCTACGGCGGCGGGGCCACGCTCAAGACCAGCCCGACCTTCGACAAGATGAACCTGGCCACCCAGGCCTCGCAGCAGGCTTACGTGGAGCTGTCCACCTCCGGTTCCTACGTCCAGTGGACGGTTTCGCAGTCCAACCAGGCGGGCGTCACAATGCGCTTCACGCTGCCCGATTCCGCGAACGGCATGGGCCAGAACGGCTCCGTCGACTGCTACGTGAACGGGGTGAAGGTAAAGACCATCAACCTGACCTCGTACTACGCCTGGCAGTACTTCGGCGGCGGCGGCGACCCGTCGGACACGCCCAACGGCGGCGTCCCGGCCTTCGCCTTCGACGAGGTGCACTGGGTCCTGCCCACGGCGCTCAAGAGCGGTGACACGATCCGCATCCAGAGCACCGGCGGTCCGGTCGTCGGCGTGGACTTCATTGAGATCGAGCCCGTGCCCGCCGCGATCTCGCAGCCCGCCGGATCGGTCTCGGTCGCCTCGTATGGCGCCGTCCCCTACAACGACGATTCCGCCGCCTACAGCGAGATCGCCGAGCTCCAGGGCGGCTCCAGCGTCACCACGGCCCCCGGCGTGACCGACTCGCTCCCCGCGTTCCAGGCTGCTGTCACCGCAGCACTGGCTTCTCCGAGCAAGACCCTCTACATCCCGCCCGGCACGTATTACCTGTCGAGCATGTGGGTGGTCGGCTCGACCAGCAGCCCCATCAGCCAGCTGAACATCGTCGGCGCCGGCATCTGGTACACCAACATCCAGTTCACCAACCCGAACGTCGCCGGCGGCGGCTGCTCGATCCGCCTCGCTGCGACCGGAACGATGAACTGCGGCAACCTGTGCTTCAATTCGATGCTCCGCTCCCGCTACAACGAGAACGCGATCTACAAGTGCTTCATGGACAATTTCGGGGTGAACTCCGACTTCCATGACCTCTGGGAGGATCACTTCGAGTGCGGCTTCTGGGTCGCCGACTACGCGTACAATCCCTGCCAGGTGGCCACGAACCTCACCATCCAGAATTGCCGCATCCGCAACAACCTCGCGGACGGCGTCAACTTCTGCAACGGCACCTCCAACTCGACGGTCTCCAACTGCAACATCCGCAACGGGGGCGACGACGGCCTGGCGTGCTGGTCCAACAACTACAACGGCGCGCCGATGGAGACCAACAACACGTTCACGCACAACACCATCGAGTTCGAGTGGCGCTCCGCCGGCATCGCGCTCTACGGTGGGTCCGGACACAAGGTCACCTACAACCTCGTCGAGGACACGTTCATGAGCGCGGGCTTCCGGGCGAACACGACCTTCTCGGGGTATCAGTTCCAGAACAACACCGGGATCACGGTCAGCAACAACACGTTCGTCTGCTGCGGCACCAGCTACGATGCCTGGGCGGGCGAACTGGGAGCGATTGACCTGGAGGCGAGCAACACGTCGATCCAGAACTTCACGTTCACCAACGACCAGGTGATCGACGCCCAGCGTGACGGTTACTCCTTCGGGTTCAGCGGCGGCATGAGCGGCCTGCAGTTCAACACCTGCACGGTCAACGGCAGCGGGCTCGACGGTATCAGCACGAGCAAATACACGACGGCCCACCTGGGCGCCGGCATCGAGACCTACGGTGCGGGCTCGGCGACGTTCACCGGGTTCACCTGGGCGAACTGCGCCGGCGGCAACGTGTTCAACCAGGGTGGATTCGTCCTGACGTTCAACTGATCCGCTCCCGCCTTCTCCTCGCGAACCGTCCCGCGGCCCACGCTGCGGGACGGTTCCGCGGGGGGCCGTGTTCAGGCGAACCCGATCGGTGTCCAAGCCCAACTCCGTAGTTGAACCACAGAGACACGGAGGGCACAGAGCTGAAATCAAGGTGAAGACTTTCCCGATGGCCGTCCCGGCTTTAGGGGACCGACCGTTTTCCCGAAATTGCCTTTCTCTGTGCTCTCCGTGTCTCTGTGGTTCAATTTCCGGTTTTTGGCCCGGCGCTCACCGCAGCCGCAGCGTGTGGCGCTCGTCCACGGCGATTCCGAGGTCGAGGTGCCATGCGCCGGCCGGTATCCAGTCCGCCACGTTCTCGGGCCATTCGACCGCGAGGCAGTAGGGGCTGCGCAGAAACTCCTCCAACAGCAGGGCCTCGACCTGGCCCGGCGAGGCCAGGCGGTAGGCGTCCAGATGCACGAGCTGGCGGCGCGGTCCCTGGTGGATGGTGTAGATGGTGAAGGTCGGGCTCGTCACATGGCCGGTGATACCGAACCCTTCCGCGAGTCCCTGCACGAACGTCGTCTTGCCGACCCCGAGCGTGCCGTGAAGCGCCAGCACGCAGTCGTCGGGCAGCTCACCCGCCAGTCGCGCCGCCCAGGCCCGCGTCTCCGCAGCGGTGGCGGTCGTCAGGCCGCCCCGGAGGGTCGCGAGAAATGCGTCGTCGATGCTCACGTCCGTACGAAGCGCGATCGCCGCACCGGGGGCAAATCCAGAAGCTGAGGGGGCGGCGCCCTGCGGAACTTTCGCATAGGGGCCCGGACCAAGTCGGCCGTCCCCGGTCTTGAAATACCCCCGGGCTCTGCCTACCTTTCCGCTCCCCATGAAATCCGCCGCACTCCTCATCCTTGCTCTGGCCCCGACCTGCCTGGTGCACGCCCAGAGTGAAACCATGCGTTCGGAGATCGGATCCATGCTTCGGCAGGACGCCAAGGCCTATGCCAAGGCTCAGGCCGACAAGAAGCCCGAGGCGAAGCCCACCAAGCCCGCCCCGCCGCCCGCCGCCCCGGCCCAAAAGCCCATGGAGCTCCCCAAATACCAGGTGAAGGCTCGCCCCTTCGCCAAGGAGTCGCCGGCGACGTTCGACGCGAGAAAACAGCGCAAGGCCAATGACAAGCAGATCGCCCGCGAAGAGCAGGCCACCCACGCGACCGATGAGGACAAGCTTCTGAACAACAAGAAGACCTCAATCATGGGAGGGCTGACGGCCCAGGCCCGCGCCGACGACGCCCGAGTCCGCATCCAGCAGCTCGAGGTGAAAAACGAGGTGCTCGGAACGATCGTCGACCCGAAGGCGGACAAGGAGAACAAGGAACTTCTCGACGAGCTCAACGACCTCGAGGTCGCGAAGCACTACCAGTGAGGTGTTCGAAGCCCTTCAGCGCGCGCAGGTCGACCGCTCCCGCGGGATAAACCTGGCCTGAGGCAAAGCGGCCGATGCGCGTCAGGCGCGTACGGGGAAATCTCCGCCTGAACGCCCTCTCGAACAGCCCGAGGTCGGCGCCGTTCGCCGCCGCAAAGACCAGCTCGAAATCCTCGCCGTCGCACAGCGCGGACCGCACATCGCACCCGCGCCTCCGCGGCAGGAGCGCGGGTTCGATCGCCGCCACGGCCCCGCCGGGCTCGAGTGCGCGCAGGTCCTTCGCCAGGCCGTCGCTAACGTCCATCATCGCCCGAACTTCCGCGCGGCGCGCCAGCCAGGCTCCTTCTGCCAGTCGCGGCTCGAAGCGGTAATGATGCCCGCTGGCCAGGCTGCCGCCGAGACTGCCCGTGACGTAAATCACATCCCCGCGCCGCGCCCCGCGGCGGGTCACGATCCTGCCCCCGGCGGCCGCCTCGCCCACCAAGGTGAGTGTCGCCACAAAACCACCCTTGAGGCGGGCGACGTCGCCCCCGACCAGGGGCACCTGGTAGCGCCGACTCATGTTGGCCAGCCCCCGGTAGAACTCCCGTAGCCAGGCGATCCGCGTGCGATCCTCCAGGGCGAGCGCGACGACTGCTGCGCGCGGGCGTCCGCCCATTGCCGCGATGTCGCTGAGGTTGCGCTTGAAGAGTTTCTCCCCCGCACCCCGCGCCGGCACGCTGTCGTCGAAATGTTCGCCGTAGATCACCGGGTCGACCGTGATGAGCTGGGCGGTGCGCCCCGAGGGGACCACCGCGCAGTCGTCGCCGATCCCGAAAGGCGCACGCGGGGAGGCTGAGCCCAGCCAGCCCCGGATCTTTTCGATGAGGAGTGCTTCGCCCAGGGAGGACACCTGGTCTTGGGGAGTGTTGGTGAGGAGAGTCACGCGCAGGGTGGAGGGACGGTCGGCGGACAGGCTACGAGGTTCCCGCGCGGGAAGAAGCCGATTTTCGCGGATCGCCCGCCGGTGTCGCCGCCCGCGGTCGGTCATTGCACTTGCCTTGTCGCCGGGGGCTATCCATTCCATGCGGCGCCGGCGCAGGGACTTGCCTCGATCCGCGAGGGTTGTCCCGGGCCGGCGCGATCGAGCCATGGCACCCCACGACGAAAGGCAGGGTCGCGAGACCAGACCCCGCAAATCCGGCCCGGCGGCCGAGCTTGCGGCCGTGGAGGCGCTGGCACGTGCGGGCCGCGTGGACGAGGCGATCCGGCAGTGCGCCGCGATCGTGGCCCGCGAGGGCAACTCCGCCGATGCGCACGCGCTGCTCGGCATGCTGCGGCTCCAGTCGGGCAACGCCGCCGCTGCGGTCGCGTCGATGACGCAGGCCGTGCGCCTGGCTCCGGCGAGTCCCATGCACGCGTGCCGTCTGGGCATCGCGCTGCAGGGGATGGGACGACGTGGCGAGGCGATCGAGGCCTACCGCCGCTCGGTCGAGCTCGGACCCCGCTGGCTGGAGGGCTGGTGCCGCCTGGCGGCCGCCTGCGAGGCGGCCGAGCAGTGGGCCGACGCCTCCGGTGCCTACGAGCGCGCGCTCGAACTCGCGCCCGACAGCCCGGAGATCATGACCAATCTCGCGATGACCCGCCTCTCCCGCCGCGACTTCGCGGGCTCCGCGTCCCTGCTCGAGACAGTGGTATCCAAAAAGCCCGCACTCCAGGAGGCCTGGAACGGACTTGGCGTGGCGTACAAGGGTCTGAATCGCCTCGAGGAGGCGATCCGCGCGCTGGGCCGCGCGTTGGAGCTGAAGCCGGGCGACCCCGACCTCCTCTGCAACCTGGGCAACTGCCACATGGGCCTGCTTGACGACCGCGGCGCGCTCCAGTGTTACCGCCGGGCGCAGGAGCTGAGCCCCGGATTTCCCGCCGCGGTTTTCGCCGAATCGATCTGCCTGCTGGCCCTGGGCGACTACCCCGACGGATTTGCGAAGTACGAAAGCCGCTGGGACAGCGTGCAGAAGCTCAGCCGCCGCACGCTTCCCGGGTTGCGCTGGGACGGCACCCAGGCGCTGGAGGGTCGCACGATCCTCGTGCTCCACGAACAGGGCCTCGGTGACACGCTCCAGTTCATGCGCTTTGCGGTGCCGCTTGCCGACCGGGGGGCAAATGTCGTCCTCGAGGTGCAACCGCCGCTGCTGGAACTCGCGCGGTCGATGGATCCGCGCGTCACGGTCGTCGCGACGAAGCAGTATCCGCCGGCCTGGGACTATTATTGTCCGATGCTGAGCCTGCCCCTGCACCTGGGGATGGACCTGGGGTCGGTGCCCGCGCCGGCGGCCTACCTCTGGCCCGACCCGGCGCTGGCGTCGGCCTGGGCTGCGCGCGTGGCGGACGCGCCGGGACTTAGGGTCGGGCTCGTCGCCTCGGGGAATCCGAACCATAAGAACGACCACAACCGGTCGATCCCGCTCGCAGCCCTCGAGCCGGTGTTCGCCGGCCTCGGGACCTCGGTCTTCCTGGTGCAGAAGGAGGTGTCCGCCGCGGATCGCGCAACGCTGGCGGCAGGCTCCACGGTTCGCGAGTTGTCGCCGCAGCTCACCGATTTTTCCCAGACCGCGGCCGCTGTGGCGGCGATGGATGTCGTGGTGACGGTGGATACGTCCGTCGCTCATCTCTCGGGTGCGCTCGGGCGGCCGACCTTCGTGCTGCTCCCGTATTATCCGGACTGGCGCTGGCTCCTGCGCCGGAGCGACTCGCCTTGGTACCCGAGCGTCCGTCTCTTCCGCCAGGCCGCCCCGGGCACCTGGTCCGAGGCACTCGCCTCGCTGCGCGAAGCGCTGGCCGGGCTGGCGTACCGGCGCTGACCGACCTAACCTGATGGCCGTATTTGAACCACGGAGACACAGAGGACGCAGAGGCCGAAAACCGAGTGCCTGGCAGCCCCTGACCCTTCCTTTTTTGGAGTGCGGAGCCTCGGCTCCGCTTTCGGACGCGAGTCTCGACTCGCGCCCTTCGAGTCAGCGGTGGAAGCCGCGGGCGCTGCGATGCTTGGCGGATCCAAATGCGGGCCGGGAGGCCAAGCCTCCCGCGCAAAGCGGAATCGAGATTCCGCAGTCCAAATCGATCCGAGGGCATCACCGACGCAGAGCGCCTCCCGGCACATCCGTTTCGTTATTCCCGCGGCTCAGGAATTGATCCCCGCGAACAGCAGCACGATCGTGTTCAGGTTGAACAGCGCGTGGGCGAGCATCGGCACCGCAATGTTGCCGGTGCGCTCGTAGGCGAGGGAGAAGATGATGCCGAGAACGACCAGCTGCGGAAAGCTCGCGAGGTTGGCGTGGAGCGCCGCGAACACCACGGCCGGAAGCAGCACGGCGAGCCAGCGCGGCGTCGGGCGCGCGATGAACCGCTTCACCGTCGGGCTCAGCCAGAGCAGGAAGGCTCCCAGCGCAACCGCCAGCCCCCACACGCCTTCGACCGCTCCCGCGCGTGTGGCGTGCCTGCTGATTTTGAGAAGTCCGTCGAAACACAGGAACGCGGTGGCGCAGCCGATGACCGCCACGAAGATCACGCTCAGCGGAGGCTGGCGCCGGAGGTAGCGGAAGAGGCCGGCGCGGAACACCAGCTCCTCGGTGATGGGCGCGATGACGACTGCCATCGTCACCAGCGTGCCCAGCAGAAACGGCGAATTCGATTTCCGGAACAGGGCCACGAGCTCCTGCTGGTTCAGGTTCACGCCCATCCGCGCCGCCAGGAAGCTCCAGACGATGCCGGTCAGGAATATCGCGGGCAGGACCTTCAGGAAGGTCTCGAGTCCCTCGCGCACGAAGCCCCGCTTGGGCATCGAGTAGCCGCGGCCGCGCTCGGACAGGCGCGCGAACCCGAGCACCGCGCCGAGCATGCCGAACTGGAAACCCACGCCCGCGACCACGTCGCGCGTCACGACGGCGAGCGAGGTGCTCGATAGGACGGTGACGAGCAGCACCTGCAGGATGTACCCGCCCATGACCACCATCCACAGCAGCAGCGCGATGTCGTACGCGCCGATGTCCCACGTCTCCAGGGCGGGTGCCGTACGGCGGCCGCGCGCGGCTGCGCACAGGTGGCGGTTCCAGATGAGGATCAGCCCCGGAAGCGACTCGACAATCAGGACTCCCAGGGTGAGGGCGGTGGACTCCATGGGCCTGCGCTCAGTCGACGGTGATGCGCCTGCCGTCGAACACGACGCGGCCGTCGACGATGGTGGCCTTGACGCGGCCCTTCAGCGTGTGCCCATGCCAAGGGGAATTGCTCGACTTGCTGAAGCCGTTCTTCGCGTCGTACACCCACTCTTCGTCGGGATCGAACAGGCAGACGTCGCCCGCGGCGCCGTCGGCGAGCGTGCCGCCGGCCAGGTTGAAGATCGTTGCCGGCTTGTGCGTCATCAGGTCGATCGCGCGCGCCAGCTTGAACCGGCTGTCGCGGACGAGCACCTGCAGCGTGATCGGAAGGGCGGTCTCCAGGCCGAGGATACCGTTGGGGGCGAAATCGAACTCGCGGTCTTTCTCGTAGTTGGTGTGCGGCGCGTGGTCGGTCGCCATGCAGTCCAGCGTGCCGTCGCGAAGGCCCTCGATGATCTCGAGCCGGTCCTCCTCGGTGCGCAGCGGCGGGTTCATCTTGTAGTGCGTGTCGTAGCCCGCGATCGCGGAGTCGGTCAGCGCGATGTGGTGCGGCGTGGCCTCGGCGGTCACCCGCACGCCACGGGACTTCGCGCGGCGCAGGATTTCGACCGAGTTGCGCGACGAGATGTGCTGCATGTGGATGTGCGCGCCGGTGTAGGTGGAGAGGATGACGTTGCGCGAGACGATGATGTCCTCGGCGGCGTTGGGCCAGCCGCGCAGGCCGAGTTTCACGGACATCACGCCCTCGTTCATGACGGCGCCCTGGGTCATCGACTGGTCCTGGCAGTGGTCCATGACCGGCAGGTCGAACATCTTCGCGTATTCGACGGCGCGGCGCATCATCTCGTTGCTCTGGACGCAGTCGCCGTCGTCGGTGATGGCGACGACCCCGGCGCGCTTGAGCGTGCCGATGGGTGCGAGCGTCTGGCCCTTCTGGCCGATGGTGATGCAGCCGGTGGGCAGGACCTTCACGACGGCGTCGCGCTCGATGACGTCCTTGATGAATTGGATGGTGCCCGCGCTGTCGGCCGTGGGCGAGGTGTTGGGCATGCAGACGACGGTGGTGAACCCGCCCGCGGCTGCGGCGCGCGAGCCGGTGGCGATGGTTTCCTTGTGCGTCTGGCCCGGTTCGCGGAAGTGCACGTGCGGATCGACGAGTCCGGGACAGGCGACGAGGCCTGAGCCGTCGATCTTCTTCGCGCGCTTCTTGGCTGCGGCGGAGAGGGAGGGCACGAATTCGCCGTCGACGATGAACAGGTCGCCGATCGCGTCGCGCTTGCTGGCGGGATCGATCACACGAGCTTTGGAGATCCAGAGTGCGGGCATGGGAAAAAAGGAGGGGAGGCTTTGAACAGAAGGTAACGAAGCGTTGAAGGGTGGTTGGTATCCGGATTGCAGAACTGGAGTCGTGGGTCGGAATGTTTGGTCGGTCTAGCTGTAGCCATAGCCCTCGACCGAGCTTACCTGAACCCGCTTCGTCACCTTCGTTTCCTTCTGTTCAATGGTTTGTTGAGTGAGTGTTTCTTGTGGCCAATCCCTTTTGAGCTCACTCGCTGGAGGGCAGGACGTGCTCGGGTTGGCCGCCGGAACAGAGGTAGAGGATGGCCATGCGGACCGCGATGCCGTTGGTCACCTGCTCGAGGATCACGCTGCGCTCGCCGTCGGCGAGGTCCGCATCGATCTCCACGCCTCGGTTGATGGGGCCCGGATGCATGATGATCGACTTCGGGTTGAGCCACGAGGCGCGCGTTTTGTTCAGGCCGAACATGCTCGTGTACTCGCCGATCGACGGGAAGGGGTTGGTCGCCTGGCGCTCGTGCTGGATGCGCAGGAGCATCACCACCTCGGCGTCGGCGAGCGCGGACTTCAGGTCGTGGGAGACCGTGACGCCCATGGCGGTGAACGCGTGTGGCACCAGCGTCGAGGGGCCGACGAGCGTGACGGCCGCGCCCATCTTCGAGAGGGCGTGGATGTTGGAGCGCGCCACGCGGCTGAAGAGAATGTCGCCCAGGATGACCACCTTGCGGCCGCGCAGGTCGCCGAGGTGCTCCTTCATCGTGAAGGTGTCGAGCAGGCCCTGCGAGGGATGCTCATGCGCGCCATCGCCAGCGTTGATCACCGGGATGTCGAGGATGCGGGAGAGGTACAGCGGCGAGCCGGAGCAGGCATGGCGGATCACGATCATGTCCGCGTTGAGCGCCTGGATGTTCTCCGCGGTGTCGCGCAGCGTCTCGCCCTTCGTGGTGCTCGAGCTCGCCGCGTCGAACGAGATGACGTCCGCGCTCAGGCGCTTCGCGGCCATGTCGAATGCGATGCGCGTGCGCGTGCTCGGCTCGAGGAAGAGGTTGACGATGGTCTTGCCGCGCAGGGCGGGGACCTTCTTCACGTTCCGGCGAAGGATCTTCTTGAAGGCCGTGGCCGTCGTGTGGATTTGCTCGATCTCGGCGAGCGAGAGCTCCTCGAGCGTGATGAGATGCTTGCGGGTCCAGGGCATGGAGGTTCGGGAGGACAAAGGGTGGGTCAGGCTTTGGCGTGCTTCGGCTTCGGAGGAACGGAATTCTCGATGCGGATGAGGTCGTGGGCCGGGTGCTGCTCATCGAGACTGATGACGACCTTCTCCGAGCACGCGACGTCGTCGAGCGTGATGCCGATGTAGTCCGCGTGGACTGGGAGTCGTCGGCCGCCGCGGTCGACGAGGACCGCCAGTTCGACCTTTGCCGGACGGCCGTGGTCGAACAGCTCGTCGAGCGAGGCCTTGATCGTACGGCCCGTGAAGATCACGTCGTCGACGAGGATCACATGGGCGCCGTTCACATCGCCCGGAATCACGGTCGGCGTGAACTCCTTGGGGATGGGGTTGCGGCCGATGTCGTCGCGATGAAACGAGATGTCGAGCGAGCCGAGCGCGGTGCGAAGGTTGGGGGCGAGGGCGGTGAGGCGGGCCGCGACGCGGCGGGAGAGCGGCAGCCCTCCGTTGGCGATGCCGAGAACGATCAGGCGTTCCGGCGAGGAGTGCCGGGCGGCGATGACTTCGGCGATCTGCGAGATGGCAGCATGGATGGCGGCGGAACCGATGGTTTTGCGTGTGGCCACGGAACCTGTTTCTGGCCCCGCGGGGTACGCATTTAAAGTCTTTTCTGGGGCCGCCCCGCCTCCGAACGCCGCCCTCAGCTCGAGAACCAGTAAGTCAGTTTAACCATCACTTGGTTGTCCGGGGCGATGTTCCAGAGGCTGCCCAGCGAACTGCGGGCGTTGTTGCCCGTGTCGAGGGCGGAGGTGTCGCGTTGCTGGGCCCACACGAGGTACAGGGTGGAACCGCGGCGATAGTCCCACTTCAACACGAGGTTCGAGCGAAACTGCCCGCTGTTCCAATCGGGGTTCGACGCCGACATGCCGTCGTCCAGGATTACGGTTCCATTTTGGAGCGTTGATCCAAGCACGGAGCTGAACCGTGCGGCGGCGGAGTGGGCGAGCGGCGCGGTCACGCGCCGATAGTCCGTGTGCCGGAGCACCGAGCCGAAGGGGCTGCCGTAATACTGGATGCGCAGCTCCGGGCGGATGATCCACTGCGCCCGGAAGGCGAACGACAGCGACTGGCCGTCGCCGCGCGCGACGTAACTCGAGGCAGCCGCGCTGCCGTCCGGATTTGAGAACGCGACCGATCGCGCGAGGTCGGTCTGGTTGGTGCGCTCGACCGACAACGACACGAGCAGCGGACTGCAGGGGCGCGCGCTGAGCTGCACGCCGAGGCCGGAGTCGCGGTAGGAGGCGTCCTGGGCCCGGGAGAGATTTCCCCAGAGCGAGGCGAACACACGGCGCGAGGGATCGGTGCCGTACCAGAAATAGCCCGACACTACGCCCGGACTCCAGAGCATCGGCCCGCCGCGCAGGGCGATGGGGTCGCGCCCGGCGCCCCAGCCCTGCAACGTCGCAGAGAGGGTTCCTTTGTTTCGAAGCTCGGAATAGAGCTGGAGCTTCAACTGCGGCCGCAGGAATTCGCCACGCGTGGTCCATTCGTTCTGGTGGCTGGCCGTGAGCGTGATCGAGTTGGCTAGGGCGGACGGGGTCTTGTCGACGTAGGAGACCTCGGTCCGCTGGCTCATCCGGTCCGCGATCGAGAGGTAGCCCAGGTCGTTGAAATCGAGCCCCGGCGTGCGGGCGATAAATTGTTCGTTGTAGCGCCAGTGCCCCCGGCTGCCGCGCCCCGCCTTCAGCCACAGCCCGGTTCCCTCGAGCGAATCGCGCGTGGGATCCACGTGGCTTACGCCGTCGATCGGGCGTTGAAAGTAACGCGCCGAGTCGAGCTGGATCTGCTCGATGGACGCCGGCGCGCCGGTCACGCGACTATGCACCACCACGGCCTGCAGGAAATATTCGCGGCTTGCCCAATAGTGCATCAGGTCCGCGCCGACGACCGTCGCCTGCGAAGGCACCGCGTCGCGCAACGCCGGCGTGTCGAGGTAACGCTGCGTGCGCGTGACGATCCCGCCGACCAGCGTGTCGCCGCCGCGGAACTCCTGCTGCGCGCGAGCCACGAGGAAGTCGGTCCGCGGCACCACGCCCACCGATGTCGGGACCCCGTTGTCGATGACCTCCGCGGACTCGGACTCGGTCTCGCAACCCAGCACGCCGAGCGCGAGCCCCTGCGAGGTCTTGCCCGAGAGCTTGAGTGCCCCGAGCAACGTCGCGCTGCCAGGCATCGATAGGACGGTCTGCGAGGGCCAGAACGACGGCGACTGGCCGATGCGCCGGCTGTAGAACACCGCGTCCTCGTCGAACGGGAATTTGAAGATGTCGTTTCCCTCGAGGAAGAACGGGCGGCGCTCCTCGAGGAAGGTTTCGAACGCGGTCAGGTTCATCACCGAGGGATCCGCATCGAGCTGCCCGAAATCCGGGAGGAGGGAGGCGTCGAGCGTCAGGTTGCTGGTGAGCCCGATCTTCGCGTCGAGCCCGGCGTCGAGTTTCATCCGGCCCGACTGCGCCGCCTCACCATCGCGATGACCGAAGGTCTCGGCCTTCGCGGACACGTACGGTGTCACCTCGATGCGGCGCGAGACCTTGAGGCCGGCCATGCCGTGCAGCTCGCCGAACGACTGCACGATGCCGGAGTCGTCGTTGGCGATCAGGTTCCAGTCGTCCTCCTCCTTCTTCGAGTCGATCCAGCGCCACGAGTGGAGCCCCCACACGTCGTTGCCTTGGACATAGCGGACCTGGCTGAGCGGAATCAGGAACTCGGCGTACCAGCCTTTCGCGTCCTGGGACACCTTGCCGTCCCAGACCGCGTTCCACGTGGTGTCCCAGCTCGAGTTGAAGAGCCTCAGGTCGATCTTCTGTCCTGCGGAGGTGAGATCGAATTCGAAGGCCGAACGCTTGTCGTGGTAGCTGTCGAAGGTGACGCCCACGATGTCGCCGCTGAATTCGTCGCGGTCGCCCGGATGCCGGGAGCGGGTCGCAATCGGCCCGTCCGCGGCGCGGATGGCCACGTACAGGTTGCGGTCGTCGTAGAGGATCTTGATCTCCGTGGGATGGCTGGGCGGAGCCCCGTGGTAGGGAGTGAACTGGGTGTATCCGCCGGACCACGACCCGAGCGTGCGCCAGCAGGCGTCGTCGAGCCGGCCGTCGATCACGGGCGCCGGGCCGGTGAGCCTGGTGGCCTGGTAGACGCGCTTCGGGCGCCTGTTGGCGTCGGGCGAAGTCTTTGCCTCTCCGTTCGCGGCCAGCACGGGCAGCGCGGAGGCGGCGGCGCCCAGGACGGCGAACGCGAAAAGACGCAGTCGCAACAGCCGAGACGCAACGAGTCGGGTCGCGTCGAAACGCAACCCGCGGAAAGGGGCGAACAGGGAGAACATGGGGTGACCGCCGAGGCCCGAAGGGCGACGGACCTTTTTGATATCACAGTCTGCGCGTGTCGGCCATGGACGCCGTCCACAAAGACCTTCTTGAAATCCTCAATGAGCATCCCCCTTTGGAGGGGGCATCGGCCGGGGCTGCCGACTCAAAGCAGCGAGAGCTGTCCGTCTTCGTCTGCGTGCACGCTGATCTTTTTCCGGGGCTTCGCCTTGGGCGAGGGCAGCTCGACCGCCTCGTCGTCGCCCTCGAGCTTCTCGAGGATCGTCTTCGCACGGTCGATGACGCTGAGCGGCAGCCCGGCGAGGCGCGCCACCTGGATGCCGTAGCTGCGGTCCGCCGGGCCCGCCACCACGCGGCGCACGAAGATGATCTCGTCGTTCCACTCCTTCACCGCCACGGAGAAGTTGCGCAGACGGCCGAGGTGCTTGGCCAGCTCCGTGAGCTCCTGATAATGGGTGGCAAAAAGCGTGCGCGGGCCTCGCGCGCCGTCGCGATGCAGGTGCTCGACGACCGCCCAGGCGATGCTCAGCCCGTCGTACGTCGAGGTGCCGCGCCCGATCTCGTCGAGGATGATCAGGGAGCGGTCGGTGGCGTGGTTGAGGATGTTCGCGGTCTCGTTCATCTCGACCATGAAGGTCGAATTGCCGCGGGCGAGGTCGTCGCTTGCGCCGACGCGCGAAAAAATGCGGTCAACCAGCCCGATGCGGCAGCGTTTGGCCGGGGTCCAGCAACCGATCTGCGCGAGCAGCGCGATCAAGGCGACCTGGCGGATGTAGGTCGACTTGCCCGCCATGTTCGGACCTGTGATGAGGAGAATCTGCGCCTCGTCGCAGGCGAGGAGGGTGTCGTTGGGGACAAAGGTCTGCGCGCCCGCGAGTCCATTGCGCTCGGCCTTGAGCATCTGTTCGACGACGGGATGCCGTCCGTCGACGATCTCGAGCACGTTGCCCTCGTCGAGTTCAGGTCGGCAATAGTCCCAGTCGCGGGCGAGCACGGCCCAGCCTGCGAGCACGTCGAGTTCGGCCAGCGCGTCGGCGGTTTCTGCCAGGCCCAGCGACTCGTCGAGCACCGCCGTCACGAGCCCGTCGAACAACTCGCGCTCGCGCGCCAGGGCGTTCTCCTCCGCGTGGAAGATCTCCTTCTCCTTCTGCTTGAGCCCCTCGGTGACGTATCGCTCGCCGTTCGCGGTGGTCTGCTTGCGGACGTAGTCCTGGGGCACCAAGTGCAGGTTGGCCTTGGTCACCTCGATGTAATACCCGAAGACCGAGTTGTAGCGCACCTTCAGGCTGCGAATGCCCGTGCGGTCCTGTTCGCCGCGCTCCAAGTCGGAGAGCCAGGTTTTGTTGTCGGTGGTGAGACTGCGCAGCCGGTCGAGCTCGGCATCGTGGCCTGCGCGGATGAAATTCCCGTCCGCCACGTCCGCAGGCATCTCGTCGGCCAGCGCGCGGGAGAGCAGGTCGCGCAGTGCGGCGAATTCCCCGATCCGTCCGGCGATCGACTGGACGCGCGTGTCCGCACCGAAGCGCGAGAGCAGGGTGCGCAGTTCGGGAAGCTGGAGCGTCGTGTCGCGCACTCCGCCGAGCTCGCGCGGGTTGCGCAGCCGGTTTTGCAGGCGGCCGAGAATGCGGGGAATGTCGCGGACCTTGCCGAGCGCGTCGCGCAGTTCGCCCAGGAGCGCGGGCTCCGCGAGCAGTTCGCCGACGATCTGCTGGCGCCGCCGCAACGTTTCAATGTCCAGCGTGGGGGTGGCGATCCAGCTCTCGAGCAGGCGCGCGCCCGCGGCGGTCACGGTGTGGTTGACGGCGCCGTACAGCGAGCCTTCGCGGCCGCCTCGAATCGCCTGGAAAATCTCGAGGTTGCGCAGGGTGGCGGGGTCGAGGAGCAGGGCGCCAGCGCTGCGGTATTCGCGCAGGGAGCGAAGGTTCTCGGGGGCGGCGCGGAGGGTTTCATTGGCATACTGGACCAGAGCCCCCGCGGGACCCAGCGCCGGGTGATCGAGTGCGAGTCCGAACCCTTCGAGATTGAGCACGTGCAGGGCGTCCATCACGGCTTTCGCGCCGGCGTCGAGGTCGAACTGGAAGCCAGGTAGCTCCGTGCGGGGCCGCGTCCGGCAGAACTCCGCGAGCCCGTGCAACGCAGTCTGGTCGTGCGGCGCGGTCTGCCAGCGCTCAAACTCCCCCTCGGGAATCAAAAGCTCCCTGGGCTCGAGCGAGGTGAGGACGGGCAGCAGATTCTCCAGGCGAGCGTCGGTCGCCACGCGAAATTCGCCGGTCGTCAGGTCCATCCAGGCCGCGTGGAGTCCGCGGCGGTCCTGGGCGAGTGCGGCGAGGTAGTGATTGCGCTGGGCCTCCACTTGGTTGGCCGCAAGCGTCGTGCCCGGCGTGAGGATGCGCGTGAGCTCGCGTTTGACCAGCTTGCCGGGTTTTGCCGCCTCTTGCTGGTCGCAGATGGCCACCTTCTTGCCCGCGGCGAGCAGCCGGCCCACATAGGTGTCCGCCGCATGGTACGGAATCCCCGCCATCGGATGTTCCTGACGACGCGTCAGGGTCAGCCCAAGAAGCTTCGAGGCAGCGACCGCGTCGTCGAAGAACAGCTCGTAGAAATCGCCCAGCCGAAACAGCAGGAGGGTGTCGCGCGGGAGGCCGCGTTTCACCTCGAAATACTGCTGCATCATCGGGGTCAGTTTCTCGGTCTCGGTCGACATGGCGGGTGGAGCAGCCAATGGAGCCCGGAGACACGGCCGGCGCAAGCTCCGCCTTCGTGCCGGCGACCGAGGATTCCGCGTTGATCCTAAATTCGGCGATCGAATGGAACAGAAGGCAACGAAGAGAACGAAGGACAAACAGCTTACTACAGAATCGAGGGCATGTGATTGCCTCGATTTGGTGGACAGAGAGTTGAGTTGTTCATCAAGCTCCCGGAGTTCCCGGCCTGCCTTTACCCGTAAGGGTGGCCGGGAACTGGAGGGAGCTTTGTGAACAACTCAACTGGGATGAGGCTGCGCAGCACCAACATGAACGCGCAAAACAACGCTAAGGGCGGCTACAAGCCGCGCCGGCAATACGACGAGAACTTCAAACGACATGCTGTCGATCTGACGCTTCAGGGTAATCGAACCATGCGACAGGTGGCCGAAGAACTGGGTATCAACGAGGGCATGTTGTACGACTGGCGGCGCAAGTATGCACCGCGGCCTGGGGTCCACACCGGGACGCCTCAGAACCTGGAGGACGCGACCAAAGAGATCGAGCGGCTACGCTCAGAACTGGTGCGCATGCAGGAACGGGAGAACGTACTAAAAAAATCGTTGGGCATCCTCTCCGAAACGCCCGAGAGCGGTATGCCCAGGTCAAGGCGATGAAGGGCGAACACAATATCCGGATGCTGTGCGAACTGCTCGAAGTCTCACGCAGTGGTTACTATCGGTGGGAAACCGCTGCGCCCAGCGCCCGAGAAAGGCGGGACAATGAACTGGCCGGCCACATCGTGCAGGCGCACGAACAAAGCCGCAGAAACTATGGCGCTCCGCGCATCGTGGAGGAGCTCAAAGACCACGACATTAAGATCAGCAAACGGCGGTGTGCGAGAATCATGGCTGAGCACGGCATCCGCGGTAAGAAGAAGCAGCGACGGCGGCCGCAGACCACGGACAGCCGCCATGCTCATCGGCCAGCACCAAACCTGCTGCCGGCGGCGAAAGTCACCGGCCCCAATCAGGCGTGGATGACAGACATCACGTACATTGGCACCGACGAAGGCTGGCTTTACTTGGCCGCTATCTTGGACGTGTGGAGCAGGAAGGTCGTTGGCTGGGCCGCCGGTCCAACGCTACACGTGAGCTTGGTCTTGGCGGCGCTTGCACAAGCCAGGCGCAACCGGCGCCCCCCGCCCGGGTTGCTGCATCACTCCGATCAGGGCGTGCAGTATGCCTGCAACGACTACCGTGACAAACTCGCTGCTGCTGACATGATCTGCAGCATGAGTCGCCGCGGAAACTGCTACGACAATGCGGCTATGGAATCGTTTTGGAGCACGCTCAAAACCGAGACCGGCCTTGACGCCGCCACCCCGATCAGCCGTCGTGCGGCTGATCTGATCGTCTTCGACTACATCGAGACCTTCTACAACCCGAAGAGGCGCCACAGCTCGCTCGGGTACCTCTCACCTGTGGCGTTCGAAAAACTAACAGCGAAAAACCAAATCAAAGCGGCTTGATTCGCTGTCCATTTTATCGAGGCAAGCCCAACCTCAGCCGAAGCCCCCTGGAATTCGTGTCTCTGCAGTTCCGTTTCCCTGAAGGACACATGAATAGTTGAAGAAGAAAGCGAAACCAACGGTAGGGACGGCCTCAACATTGAGGCAGGAAATCGGCACGCGGGATGCCCATCGCGAAAGCGACGCGGGTTCCCGCCGCAGTTTTGAAGCAAGCAATCTCATACCGTTGGGCGGGACAACCGCTACGATGATGCCCCCTTCCGGCCTTTCGGCTGCGGCGGGGTTCCATGAGCACAACTCCCTCCGACGCCTCCCGCCCCTCCCTCATCCGATGGCCCGAACGCTTGGGCTACGGCGTCGGTGACACCGCCTGCTGCCTGTTCTGGGCCATCGTCTCGAGCTATCTGAACCTGTTTTACACGGACGTCTTCGGGCTGGCGCCGGCGGCGCTTGCCTGGCTCCTGCTGATCACGCGCATCTGGGACGCGGCCTTCGATCCGGTGGTGGGGATGATCGCGGACCGCACCTCCACGCGCTGGGGAAAATTCCGGCCCTGGATCCTCTGGTCCATCGTGCCGTTCATGGTGGCGGAGATCGCCCTGTTCACGACGCCGCACCTGGGCCCCACAGGAAAGCTCGTGTATGCGTACATCACCTACAGCGTCGTGATGCTGATCTACTCGGCGATCAACGTGCCGTACGGCGCGCTGCTCGGGGTGATCACCGACGACTCCGCGGAGCGCACCACGCTGGCCTCGTACCGGTTCATCGGCGCCTTCGTGGGAAACTTCATCGTGCAGGGGATCCTGCTGTACCTGGTGCAGGCGCTCGGACGGGGCAACAACCGACTGGGCTACACGCTGGCGGTGACTATCCTGGCCTGCGGCTCGGGGCTCCTGCTGTTCTACGTTTTTCTCTCGACGAACGAGCGAATTCAACCGCCGCAGGCGGAGAACTCGGTCCGGCGGGACCTCAGGGATCTCCTCGGCAACCGTCCGTGGCTGGTCTTGTTCGCAATGGGAGCGATCAGCCTCGTCTACCTGACCCTCCGCCAGGTGGCTTCGGTGTACTATGTCACTTACTACATGGGCGACCGGGGGCTGATTCCCGCCTTCCTGCTCGCGGGCACGGCATTCTCGATCCTGGGGGCGATGCTTGCCCCGTGGATGGCCCGGCGGGTGGGCTGCAAGAAACGGACCTTCATCCTGCTCACCCTCTGGGCGGCGGCGTGCAACGCAGCGACGGCGCTGGCGGGTCCGCGGGACCTCGTGCTGATCTTCGGTACGCAGATGCTGGGCTCGATGCCGCTCGCGGCGATCTTTCCGTTGATGGGTTCGATGTTCGCGGACACGGCGGACTACGGTGAATTGAAGTTCGGTCGAAGGGCGACGGGGTTGATCTTCGCGGGGTCGACCTTTTCCCAGAAGACGGGTGGCGCAATCGGGGCGGCGATCGTGAACCTGGTGCTCAGCAGCGTCGGTTACGTGGCGAATGCGAAGCAATCGGCTTCGGTCCTGGGCGGCCTCCGGCACCTGATGGGTACGCTGCCCGCGGCGGGCGGCCTGCTCGTTGCGGGCCTGGCGTTGTTCTACGAAATCGACACCAAGCGCGAGCGCGAGATCGGGGCGGCCATCGCCGCGCGGGTGCGGTCGGTCGCTGCAGGGCGGCCATCGGATTCCTGAGTACAGGGGGCGAAGATCCGCTTCGACCGAGGCCCCTCGCAGTGAGTCGAGCCCATGGGACATCGAGGCTGTGGCGTCTGAACCTCCGATGAGGGGCAGAACGGGTGGCCATTGTCCCCGCTCTCACCATTGAATCTCAATCACGCTGAACCCCAGGATGCGCCCTGACCGACACACCGCCTCACAAACCGGTAGTGTCCGAAAACTTCAGCAAAAAGACGGATCATGGTAGGTGGTTAGGTGCTTAAGCCAAAAACCACCAAACGAAGGAAGAACCATGACCCGTCCGAAAAAGGACATGACCGAATCAAAAAGCACGCGCGAGCAAA
>DAIDAF010000029.1:0-16851 GCA_027310745.1 Opitutaceae bacterium
GCGTGGAACGCATCCTCGGCAAGGTCGAACGCTGCCGTCAGCGCCTCGAAGCCATGAAGCCGGGATGCACTTTCCCTCCTAAACGCATCCGCTCCCTGGCCTAATTCAAAAAGGCACTTATTTGTGGGACACTACACTAGGAGCTTGAAGGATTCCAGCCTGTGGAGTGCGAGGTTTTACCTCGCTTTGTTACGGGAGGCTCCGCCTCCCGGCGCGAGGGGTGCAACCCCTCGTCAAAGGCGGTGAGAATCACCGCACTCCATATCGAACTCCGACTCGCCGAAACTTTTCTAGATACTAACTCCTAGCTCCTCCCGGATTCCTCCATCCCTTCCATCCCCTCCATCCCTGTAAATTCCCTGCCCCCTTCCCGATTGCTCCGGGGGCGGAAATCAACATGGTCCTTCCATGCAAATTGGAGTACCCAAGGAAATCAAAGATGGTGAAACGAGGGTCTCGATGACCCCCTCTCTGTGTCGGCGCTGCGTGAAGCTCGGCGCCGACGTGCTGGTCGAGAAAGGAGCCGGGCTGACCGCCGGATTTTCGGACACCGATTACCGCTCGGCCGGAGCTCGCATTGCAACAAAGGCCAGCGAGGTCTGGCGGAAGTCCGAGCTGATTCTCAAGGTCAAGGAGCCCCTGCCCGCTGAATACGGGCTCATGCAGGACGGGCAGGCGCTGTTTACCTACCTGCACCTCGCGGCCGGCCCGGAGTTGGCCAAGGCGCTGGTGAAGCGCAAGGTGCTCGGAATCGCCTACGAGACCGTTGAGGCCAACGACAGCACCCTGCCCCTGCTCAAGCCGATGTCGCAGATCGCGGGACGCCTCTCGATCCAGATCGGCGCGTATTTTCTCCAGTCGCAAAACGGCGGCTCAGGCGTGCTGCTGGGCGGCATACCCGGAACGATGCCCGGCCACGTCACCATCGTCGGGGCGGGCAACTCGGGCGCAAACGCCTGCCGCATGGCTGCAGGCATGGGGGCGAAGGTCACGATCCTCGACCTCGACACCCGCAAGCTCGAACAGATCGACGAGGAGTATCGCGGGCATGTGACGACTCTGGTCGCCAATCCCGGAAATATCGAGCAGGCGGTCGCGCAGGCGGACTTGCTGATCGGAGCGGTGCTGATTCCGGCGGCCAAGGCGCCGATCGTCGTCTCGCGCGCGATGGTGAACACGATGCGTCCCGGCAGCGTGATCGTGGACATCGCGATCGACCAGGGCGGCTGCGTTGAGACGATCCACGCGACCTCGCATCACGAACCGGTTTACAAGCTGCACGGCGTCGTGCACTACGCGGTGCCGAACATGCCGGCGCTGGTCGGGCGCACCTCGACGATCGCGCTCACGCAGGCGACGGAGCCCTTTGTCGTGCTGATGGCGGAAAAAGGCGTGCGTCAGGCGCTCGAGGAGCACCGAGGCCTGGCCCGCGGCGTGAACACGAGAAACGGCGAGATCGTGAACTCCGCCGTCGCCCGGGCGCTGGGGTACAAGGGGTGAGCGTATTCACAGGGATGGAGAAGATGTCGGACTGACTGAAATTATTTAACAGGGATGAAGGGGATGGAAGGGATAGGTGGTTTGGGGTGAGCGTCGTCGCGCATGCCGGGCACACTAGGGCCCGACCTCCGGGCGGGCCGGGTCTGGGGGTTGTTGATCGATGTATAGCAGTGCGGAATCTCGATTCCGCTTTTGGACGCGAACCGAGGTTCGCGTCCGCCTTCGCTTGCAGCTACGAACAGCTCGTCGCTAAACGATGTGGAGTGCGGTGGCCCGACACCGCCATCGACGGGCGGGCCTGACCGTCCGCGGGGGGAGGGGCGCCGGTTTCGGAATCCGAAACCCGCGGGCGCGAACCGAGGTTCGCGTCCAAAAGCGGAGCCGAGGCTCCGCACTCCATATCGAGCAAAGCCGCACGCCCATTTCAGCCCTTAACTTTTCAGCATTTCAGCGTTTTCCCTTAGGCACTCCTTATCGATCAAATCCGCACTCCAATTTCAGCTTTTAGCTTTTCAGCGTTTCAGCTTTTTCCTCCCCATCCCTTCCATCCACTTCATCCCTGTTAATAATCAGTTCGGAATCCCCTCCATTCCTGTGAATCCTCACTCGATCCGGAAGCTCAAGGCTTTGAGGTCGGCGGGGCGGGAGGAGGGACCGACGAGGAGGTCGCAGGTGCCGGGCTCGACGACCCAGCGGGCCTCGGCGTCGCAGATCGCGAGCGCTTCGCGCGGGAGGCGGATCACCACCGACTGCTCTTCGCCTGGCTCCAAATGGACCCGCGTCCAGTCGGCCAGCTTCAGCGCGGGCCAGGTGACCGAAGCGGTGTGACGCCTCAGGTAAACCTGCACGATCTCGTCGGTCGCGACATACCCGGTGTTTCGGACGCGGACGGTCGCCTCGAGCGCCCCACCCTCGCCCACCACCGGGGTCTTCAGCTCCAGTCCGCGGTAACTGACCGTCGAATACGAAAGCCCGAAGCCGAACGGGAACAGGGCCTCGAAGCCCGCGTCGGGAAGATCCGGATACGCCTGTTGGTGCGCACCCACGGAAAGATCGTAGCGCACGGGCTGCTGGCCCACGTGGTGAGGCCACCCGATGGTCAGTTTTCCGGACGGATTGAACTCGCCGAACAGCGCCTCGGCCACCGCGACACCCGCCTCGGAGCCCAGGGCGCCGGCGAGCACAATTGCATCGGCACGGCGCGCAATGTCGGGAATCGCCAGCGGGCGCGTGGCGGTGAGAACGACCACGACGGGTACGCCCGTGGAGACGACCGCGTCGAACAGCGCGGCCTGTTCGCCCGGGAGCTCGAGCGTGGCGGTTGATTTCGTCTCGCCGGAATACGTGTGCACATGGTCGCCGAGCACGAGCACGGCGACGTCGGAGCGCTCGGCGAGCCGGACGGCAGCGGCAATCTTCTCGGGCATCGACTCGCGCACGCCGTCGCCGAACGGATGGCGGCTCCAGGTGATCGTGCGCTGGTCCC
The DNA here is from genome assembly GCA_027310745.1 of Opitutaceae bacterium. GTDB lineage: Bacteria > Verrucomicrobiota > Verrucomicrobiia > Opitutales > Opitutaceae > MWDT01. Next base: position 2,987 of record DAIDAF010000029.1, read on the forward strand.
AACGGCGGTGCTCCATGCCACAGCCCGCGGCATACGACACCTCGACGCCCGGACCGGCGACGCGGTGCAGGCCCTCGAGCACCGTGACGATGCTCTCCGGCGGATACGTCTCGCGCTGGCCCTGGTTCTGTCCGGCGCCCAGCGCCCAGTCGCCCACCGTGCCGAGCACGTCGTCAGCGTTGGGTCCGATCACAGCCAGACGGCGGACGCGGTCGCGATTAAGCGGAAGAAGGCCGCGATTCTTGAGCAGCACCAGCGAGCGGCGCGCGGATTCGAGCGCGAGCGCGCGGTGCGCGGCCGTGCCGCTGACGGCGCGAGCCTTTTCCTCGTCGGGCAGGCGCGGATTCTCAAAGAGGCCCAGGCGGAACTTGATCCGCAGGATGCGGCGACAGGCCTCGTCGACCTCGACTTCCGACACGGCGCCGGATTTCAAATTGGCGAGCGTGTTCTCGTAAAAACTCGGGGTTGTCATCGACATGTCCGTGCCGGCCTTCAGGGCCCGGGCGGCGCTCTCGGCGGGCGTTGCACACACGCGCCGTGCGAGGTGGGTGCGGCCGATCGTGTCCCAGTCGGTCACGATAAAGCCCTGGAACCCCCACTCCTTGCGCAGGACCTCTGTCATCAGCCAGCGGCTGTAAATCACGGGCGTGCCGTCGATCGCGTGGTAGGCGCTCATCACGGTGGCGCAGCCGGCCCGGATGGCGCGCTCGAAGGGAGGCAAGTACGACATGCGCAGGGCGCGAGGAGTCATGAAGCTCTCGCTCGCGTCGCGGCCTCCCTCGCTGTCGCCGTAGCCGACATAGTGCTTGGCGCACGCGGCGATGGACATGGGATCGGACAGGGACTCGCCCTGGTAGCCCTGGACCATGGCGGCGCCGAGTCGGCCGATAAGGAGCGGCTCCTCGCCGAAGGTCTCCCCCACCCGCCCCCAGCGGAGATCGCGGGGCAGGCAGAAGACGGGGCTGAAAGTCCAGTGGATGCCCGTGTGGGCCACCTCGACGGCCGTGGCGCGTCCGATCCGGCGGCACAGGTCCTCGTCCCAGGCGTTCGACATCGCGAGCTGCGACGGAAAGAGCGTGGCGTGCTGCCACATGTTGTGGCCGTGAATGGCGTCGATGCCGACGATCAACGGGATGCCGAGGCGCGACTCGAGCGCGGCCTTTTGGAAGGGAGCGACGTCGCTGCCGACCACGGACAACACCGAACCGAGCCGCCCCTCACGGCAGGCCTCGGGCGTGGCAAGCGGCATGGCTGCGTTGCCCGGCAGCTGCATCAGCTGGCCCACCTTCTCCTCGAGCGTCATGCGCGACAGCAGGTCGTCGACGCGGCGCTCGATCGGCAGCGAGGCATCGCGATACGGCGGGACGGACTTTGCGGACGATTTCGAGGGGGAGGGTTGAGAGGCCATGGGAAGCTAGCAGCGAAGCGGATGGACGGGTGGGAGCAAGCGGAACAAGAAGAATCGAGGCGCGGGGTTTAACAGGGCTGGAGGGGATGGAAGGGATGGGAAGAAAACGCTGAAATACGGAAACGCTGAAATCGAGCTGCCTTTAACCTGGAGTGCGGAATAACGATTCCGCCCTCGACGGGCGGGCCCGACCGCCCGCGGGGGAGGTTTCGAATTTCGAAACCTCCCGCCGCGAGCCGAAGACCTGGCTATCGGATTCCGATAGCCAGGGCGGAATCGTGATTCCGCACTCCACATCGAACAAAGCCGCACGCTCATTTCAGCTCTTAGCTTTTAGCTTTTCAGCGTTTCAGCTTTTCAGCGTTTTCCCTCCACCTCCACGAGCCGGCCCTACCAGGCGCGAGTCAGGCCTCGCGTTCCCGCAGGCGCGGGACGGTGCCAGGTCACCGCACTCCACACCGATTAGCAACGCACTCCAATTTCAGCTTTTTGCTTTTCAGCGTTTCAGCGTTTTCCCTCCACCTCCACGAGCCGGCCCTACCAGGCGCGAGTCAGGCCTCGCGTCCAAGGGCGGTGCCAGGTCACCGCACTCCACATCGATTAGCGACGCACTCCAATTTCAGCTTTTAGCTTTTCAGCGTTTCAGCTTTTTCCTCCCCCATCCCCTCCATCCCTGTGAATACCCTGCCCTTGTCGGCCCCTTTCTTTCCTCGCGTCCGGGCGGCGGGGGGATTTGTTGTCCGGGACCTCTCATGCTGGGCTGGAAAATCAAACTCTTCCGAATCGCGGGCATCCGGCTAGCGGTGCACTACAGTTTCCTGCTCCTGCTCGGCTACGCGGCCTGGGACGGTGCGCGCTCGGGAGGACTGAGCGGAGCGCTGCTGGAGATGACTCTGTTGGTCGCGTTTTTTGCCTGTGTGGTCCTGCACGAGCTCGGCCACTGTTATGCGGCGCACCGCTACGGGATTCGGGCGAACCAGATCCTCCTGATGCCGATTGGCGGGATGGCTGAGTTCGAACGCATACCCCGCGAGCCGCGCATGGAGATGACCATTGCGATCGCCGGGCCGCTGGTGAACGTGGCGATCATGGTGGTGCTGGTGGGCTTTCTTCGCTTCAAAGGCGCCTTCAGCGACGGACCTGCGGCGGACGCGGTGTGGAGCGGGGCCAACGGATTCTTCCTGCAGATCTTTTTTGCGAACGCGGCGATGGCGACCTTGAACCTGCTCCCGGTGTTCCCGATGGACGGCGGTCGCGTCCTTCGGGCCGCGCTGGCCACCCGCAAGCCCTACCTGCGGGCCACGCAACTAGCATCGATGGTTGCGAAGGTGATTGGCTGCATCGGGATCGCGATCGGCGTGTGGTACGGCTTGTGGCTGCTCGCGCTTCTGTTCGCCTTCGTGATCTTCGTCGGCAACCTCGAGGTACGCTCCGTCGAGCGCTCCGAACGGGAGCGTCAGCACTGGGACGAGTATTGGAAGCGCTACCACGAGATGCTCGTCGAGGCCCCGCCGGTACTCCCGCCGCTACTCGATACCATGGAGGACGAAGGGAAGAATCGAGAAGCAGGCAGTGAGCAGTGAGAATGATTCTAGCCTGACGGAAGAAGGATCAATGTGGCGTGCCTTAGGGAAAACGCTGAAATGCTGAAAAGCTAAGAGCTGAAATGAGCGTGCGGCTATGCTTGATGTGGAGTGCGGTGGCCCGACACCGCCATCGACGGGCGGGCCTGACCGCCCGCGGAGCGCCGCTCCGCCAGATCCGCGGCGGGGTTCGGGGTAAACGGCGTCGAACGTCGATCCACAATCCCTCAAACCCGGCCGGCTCGGAGAGCCGGCCCTACCCAGTGTGCGGTGGCCGTGGCGGCCGCTGATAGACGATGGCTAGCTTCGTGGTAGGGCCGGCTCTCTGCGAATGCGTACCCTGAGCCGTGCCGAACGGGCCAGCCGGCCGCTCCGCCAGATCCGCGGCGGGTTTCGGGGTAAACGGCATCAGGCGTCGATCCACAATTCCCCAAACCCAGCCGGCTCGGAGAGCCGGCCCTACCGGGCGCGAGTCTAGCCTCGCGTTCCCGCATGCGCGGGGCGGTGTCGGGCCACCGCACTCCACATCGAACAACCACCGCGGCCTCAGGGCGCCGCTCGAAACATTCTAACTTCTAACTCCTCGCTCCTAACTCCTCTCCGTAGCCTTGGCGTAGGCGGGTCCATCCCTGTGAATCATTAGCTCCGAAACTCCCGCCGTGAGACCCGCTAGCCGCCCTTCGTTTTTCCTTTCCGTGGCGCGGGACCTCGCTTCGGCTTGGCGGCATGGCACCGCCCCCCGGACCTCTCGACCGTTTCCTGGACCTGCTTCGGCAGGCACTCGCCGACGGCGCGCTCGTAAAGCTCACACTGGGGCGGCCCGCGGCAAAGGACTCAGCCGTACTCACGCTCTTCGCCCGGCCGGTCCAGCTGAAGACCGGTCCTCACCTGAGCCTCGTGTTGCGCGAGGCACGCCGTGATACGACGCAAAACCTCCCGCTAGGCGACGCGTTCGAACGACTCTCCCAGGCCGTGCGCGAGGAGTTTCTCGATGCCCACCTGTTCACCGTGGATTCCCATGTGGAGCTGCGTCGATTCCCCGGGCGGCGCGACCGGCTCACCGTTCGCAAGGCCGAGTCCACGGCGCCCACGGGGAGCGCCGCACACGACCGCAGCAAGGCGTATCCAATTCCCCTCGACCGACCCTGGCTTCGCGCGCTCGGCGTCACCAACGAGCGCGGCCAGCCGCGCGCCGAGATGTCGGCCAAGCTCCGGCAGATCGAGTCGTACGCCGACCTGCTTCGTCCCCTTCTGGCCGAGGCCTCGCTCGACACTCCCGAGGCCCGAGCCGGACGTCCGCTGCGCGTGGTCGACATGGGATGCGGCAAGGGCTACCTGACCTTCGCAGTCGCCGACCTCGTGGGTCCGGGCGCCGAAGTGCTCGGCATCGAACTAAGGGCGGATCTCGTGGAGCACTGCAATGCCGTGGCCCGCGACTCGCACATGACCGGATTGCGCTTTCAGGCGGGTACGATCGCCGACGCGCCGCTCGCCGAGCCCGACGTCGTCATCGCCCTGCATGCCTGCGACACCGCGACCGACGACGCACTCGCGCGCGGCATCGAGGCCCAGGCGCGGATCCTGGTCGTCGCCCCGTGCTGTCAGAAGGAACTACGCCCTCAGCTTCAGGCTCCAGCGGTCCTCGCGGGTGCGCTCCGACACGGCATCTTCGCCGAGCGGCAGGCGGAGTTCGTGACCGATGCGTTGCGCACGATGCTGCTCGAATGGGCGGGCTACCGTGCCCGGGCCTTCGAATTTGTCTCCACCGAGCACACGGCGAAGAACCTCATGATCGCCGCCGTCCGCACCACCGCCGCCGTCGACACCGGGCGATCAGACCAGATCCGGGACTTCGCGCGCTTCTACGGTATCCGGCGCCACCACCTCGCAACGCGTCTCGGCTTCGCGTTCACGACAGATGTGGATTAACAGGAATGAAGGACGAATTATTCACAGGGATGGAGGGGATGAAAGGGATGGTGGGAATCCGGGAGGAGCTAGGAGTTAGTATCTAGAAAAGTTTCGGCGAGTCGGAGTTCGATACGGAGTGCGGTGATTCTCACCGCCTTTGACGAGGGGTTGCACCCCTCGCGCCGGGAGGCGGAGCCTCCCGTAACAAAGCGAGGTAAAACCTCGCACTCCACAGGCTGGTATCCTTCAAGCTCCTAGCTCCTAAATTCTAACTCCTGCCCGGTCTTCGTTACCTTCGTTGCCTTCTGTTCAATCCTGCCTGGAGCCACCATCCCTTCCATCCCCTTCATCCCTGTGAATCCAACCACGCTTCGTTTAACCGCCATTTCGACATGACCTGGGACGATCTCGACTGGACCATCCTTGACCGTTTGCGCCGACGATTTCTCGATGGGGCCGCGGACGAGGGTCCGTATTGGACGAGTGATGACGATCTCGCGCACTACGACTTCACGTATGCGGAGCGCATCGGCTGGAAGTGGGACGCCGTGCTCGCGGAGCTTGCACTGCGCGGCTGGTCGCCACGCGGAGGCGCGCTGCTCGACTGGGGGTGCGGGAGTGGCGTCGCCGGACGGCGCGTGCTCCGGGCGTTCGGAGCAGGAAGGTTCGATTCGCTGCTGCTCTGGGACCACTCGCCGCTGGCGATGGACTACGCGGCCACGCGAGCGGCCGCGGTGTATCCGGCCATCAACGTCGCTCCGGTCACGCCCGGCTTCCTGTCAGGCGGGTCCCCGATCGGCCTTCTGGTCGTGAGCCACGTCCTCAACGAAGTCGCCGAGACGGACCTCGCGGAACTGCGCCGCCTAATCCTGCGCTCCGAAGCGGTCCTCTGGGTCGAGCCCGGCAGCCGCGACGTTGCCCGCGGGCTGCAGACGGTGCGGGACTCGCTCCTCGGCGATTTCGACGTCGTCGCTCCCTGCACGCGAGCGGGCGCCTGTCCTCTGCTGGCGCCGGAGCGCGAGCGCGATTGGTGTCATTTCTTCGCCCCGCCCCCGCTCGGAATCCACGCGGACTCCAACTGGGTGAAGTTCGGGCAGCGCGCAGGCATCGACCTGCGCAGCCTGCCCTACTCGTTCCTGGCGCTGCAGCGCCGCGGAACGGGCGGTCCCGCCGTAAACAAGGTCGGCGAAGGCTGGTCCCGCATCATCGGCCGGCCCGAATTTTTCAAACCCTACGCCCGGGCACTGTCCTGCGGAGCCGGGGGTGCGGAGGACCTGACGATTCCGAAGCGGACCGAGGACGGACTCTTCAAGCGCCTCGAACGCGACAAAGGCCCCCTGGTTTATCGCTGGCGCCGGGAAGCCGGAAAGATCTTCGGCGGAGAAGCGCTGGGGGAAAAACACGAGGAATTTTAACAGGGATGGAGGGGATGGAAGGGATGGAAGGGATGGGTGGCGGCGAAAAGCTGAAACGCTGAAATCGAGGGTGCCTTCAACCTGGAGTGCGGAATCACGATTCCGCCCTCGACGGGCGGGCATGACCGCCCGCGGAGCAGGTTTCGGAATCCGAAACCTGCGTCGTCCGTCGATCCGAAAAACGGGCCGGGAGGCGGAGCCCCCCGCGCATCAGGCTTCGTTGTGCACGGCACAAACTATGACCGATGGCTATCGGATTCCGATAGCCAGGGCGGAATCGTGATTCCGCACTCCACATCGAGCAAAGCCGCACGCTCATTTCAGCTCTTAACTTTTAGCTTTTCAGCGTTTCAGCGTTTTCCCTCCACCTCCACGAGCCGGCCCTACCAGGCGCGAGTCAGGCCTCGCGTTCCCGCAGGCGCGGGACGGTGCCAAGTCACCGCACTCCACATCGATTAGCGACGCACTCCAATTTCAGCTTTTAGCTTTTCAGCGTTTCAGCTTTTTCCTCCCCCATCCCTTCCATCCCCTCCATCCCTGTGAATCCCCTTCTCGATTCCCGATCCCCGCTTCCTTCCCCCGGTCAAGGCAGCCAGGGGAAGCGGGTGGCGTCGGGCTTGCGCTTTTCGCGCTGGGCACGGTGAAACTCCTTCGCCTCGTCGCTCATGTAATAAAGCATCGTCGCGTTGCCGGCCAGTTCCTGCAGGCCCTGCTGGCCGTCCACGTCGGCGTTGAACGCCGACTTCAGGCAGCGGATCGCCAGGGGGCTGTGCCCCAGGATCTCGCGCGCCCACTTGACGCCCTCGGCCTCGAGCTCCGCCACGGGCACGACCGCGTTGACCATGCCCATGTCGAGGGCCTGCTGGGCGGTGTATTGACGGCACAGGTACCAGATCTCCCGCGCCTTCTTCTGCCCGACGATGCGCGCCAGGTAGCTCGAGCCAAAACCGCCGTCGAAACTGCCCATCTTCGGGCCGATCTGCCCGAAGACGCCGTTGTCCGCGGCGATGGTCAGGTCGCACACCAGGTGCAGCACGTGGCCGCCGCCGATGGCATAGCCGGCGACCAGGGCAATGACCACCTTCGGCATCGACCGGATGAGTTTCTGCAGGTCCAACACGTTGAGCCGCGGGATGCCGTCGCCGCCGATGTAGCCGGCATGGCCCCGCACGCTCTGGTCGCCGCCCGCACAGAAGGCGTATTTGCCATCTGAATGCGGGCCGGCCCCGGTGAGCAGCACCACGCCGACCGAGGTGTCCTCGCGCGCATCGAGGAAGGCATCGTACATCTGGTTCACCGTCTCGGGGCGGAACGCGTTGCGCTTCTCCGGGCGGTTGATCGTGACCTTGGCGATGCCGTCGGCCTTGTGGTACAGGATGTCCGAGTAGGTCTTCGCGACCTTCCACTGAATCGTGCTCATGGCCCCGTTTTGGGAGGGCGCGGGCCGGTCGTCACGCGAAATCCCAGGCCGGCCTCCGTTTTCAAATCGGCCGAAAAAGGTGCTTGGATGCTCTGAATAAGTCCTGAGAATGGCGCGCTCTTAGATGCACACTTCGGATTCGGCAACTCCCCCGCTGCGCGTCCAGGCGGCGCTCTGTCTCGGCGCCCTGGGCGTCGTGTACGGCGACATTGGAACCAGTCCGCTGTACACAATGAACGAGTGCCTGATCAACCTGCCGCACGTGAATCGTGTGGAAGGGGTGCTCGGGGTGCTGTCGCTCATGTTCTGGCTTCTGATCTTTGAGGTGTCGCTCAAGTACCTCTGGTTCGTCATGCGGGCCGACAACCGCGGCGAGGGCGGCATCTTCGCACTGTTGGCGCTCTCCCACCCCAAGTCGGTAGCCGGCAAGCGAGGGATCACGTTTGCCACCTTCCTCATCATGGTCGGCGCGGCCCTGCTATTCGGCGACGGGGTGATCACCCCCGCAATTTCGGTGCTCGGCGCGGCGGAGGGTTTTAGCAGCTTCAGTCCCGCATTCACCCACCTGGTGGTGCCGATCGCCGTGGTCATCCTCGCGGCGCTCTTCCTCATCCAGTCCAAGGGCACCAAGGCGCTCGGCGGAATCTTCGGCCCCGTGATGTTGGTGTGGTTCGCCACACTCGCGGCGCTGGGGGCCTGGCACATCGCGGACAGCCCGATGGTGTTCCGTGCGCTGAATCCGCTGCTCGGCCTGCTGCTGCTCATCCGCCACCCGGGCGAGGCGGCGGCGGTGATCGGGAGCGTGATCCTGACTGTCACAGGCGCGGAGGCGCTCTATGCCGACATGGGACACTTCGGCCGGCGCTACATCGCCAAGGCCTGGAGCTTCGTGGTCTGCCCGGCGCTGGTGCTCAATTACTTCGGCCAGGGCGCCTACGCGATTTCCCACCCGGCCGACCAGACCAATCCCTTCTTCGCCCTCGCCCCCGCGGGTGCGCTGCGCCTCGGACTCGTGGCGATCTCGATCGCCGCGGCCATCATCGCGAGCCAGGCGCTCATCACCGGCACCTACTCGCTGACCCGGCAGGCCATCCAGCTGGGCTTCTTCCCGCGTCTCCGAATACTCCATACCAACGCCGAGCAGGCCGGGCAGATCTACGTCCCGCTCGTCAATGCCGCCCTCGCGATCAGCACGATCTGGATCGTGCTCGCGTTCAAGTCGTCGTCCAACCTCGCCGCAGCCTACGGCCTCGCCGTCACCGGCACCATGGCCGTCACGACCTACGCCTATTATCGTGTCACCCGCATCACCTGGCGCTGGCCCGCATGGAAATCCTGGGGCCTGTTCCTGCTGTTCCTCTCCGTCGAGCTCGTGCTGTTCACCGCCAATCTCGAGAAGATTCCCTACGGAGGCTGGCTGCCGCTGATCATCGCCGCGGGATTGCTGACGATCATGCACACCTGGAAAACCGGTCGCGACGAGATCATCGAGAAGGTCTACAGCGGCGCGATCACCGAGCTGGATCTTGCGGAGATCGCCGAGAGCAAGAACATCACGCGCGTCCCGGGCAGCGCGGTGTTCATGGTCGCCACGCCGAAGGGCACGCCTCTCGCCCTCCTGCACCATCTCAAGTCCAACAAATGCCTCCACAAGACGGCGGTGTTGCTCACGATCCTCACCGAGGACGTGCCGTCGGTGAACGATGAGGATCGCCTCACCCTCGATTCGCTCGGCAACGGCGTGTGGCGTGCGATCGGCCGCTACGGATACATGGAGTCGCCCGACGTGGCCGCCCTGGTCCACCGCATCCAGAACCAGGGCGTGCCCCTGCAGTTGATGGCCACGACCTTCTATTTCAACCGTGAGATGATCATCACCGGCGGCAACGCAAGGATGTGGGAGTGGGAAAAGCGCCTGTACGCCGTCCTGAGCCGAAACGCGCATCCGGTGAAAGACTACTACAAGATCCTCCCCACCCAGATCATCGAGATTGGCCTGCCCGTGCAGCTGTGACGAACGGCCCGGCGGAAAGCCGGGTATTCACAGGGATGAAGGGGATGTCGGACGAAAACGCTGAAAGGCTAAAAGCTGAAACGCTGAAATGGGAGTGCGGCTTTGCTCGATGTGGAATGCGGTGGCCCGACACCGCCGTCGACGGGCGGGCCCGACCGCCCGCGGGGGACGCAGGTTTCGGAATCCGGAACCTGCGGACGCGAGTCCCGTTCGGCTCTGCTCAGGGTCTTCGACTGGCCTCGCGTCCGAGAGCGGTGCCAGGTCACCGCACTCCACACTGGACAGCGGCTGCACCCCGATTTCAGCGTTTTAGCTTTTCAGCGTTTTCATTCTTCATCCCTGTTAACTGTTTCCCGCGTTTTCCCTCCGCCGCCCGCTCTTCCGTTGAATTTCGCTCCCGGGACGTCCATCGTCGGCTCCCTGCCGTCCATGGAACTCGATTACCGCAACCGAAATTCACTCTGGTGCAGCGTGCTGGTGGAGACGCTCGCCCGCAAGGGACTCGCGGCCGCCGTGGTTTCGCCCGGTTCGCGCAGCACGCCGCTCACGATCGCCTTCGCGCGGCACGCCGGCATCGAGGCGATTCCCGCCCTCGACGAGCGGTCGGGCTCGTTTTTCGCACTCGGACTCGCGAAGCGCAGCGGCCGCCCGGTGGCACTGGTGTGCACGAGCGGCACCGCGGCCGCCAACTACTTCCCGGCGATCATCGAGGCCCGCGAATCGGGCGTGCCGCTGATCGTCCTGACCGCCGACCGGCCGCCCGAGATGCGGGCCTGCGCCTCCGGCCAGACCATCGACCAGCAGAAGCTTTACGGGTCGTATGTGGTATTTCAGCACGAGCTCGCCGTGCCCGAGCCCGACGACGCCAGGCTGCGGTACCTGCGCCAGACTGTGGCGCACGCCGTTGACCGGGCCCTTGGGCCCGACGCCGGCCCGGTCCACCTCAACTGCCCGTTTCGCGATCCCCTGCACCCGGAGTCCGAGGCCGGCCTCGACCGGCTGCGCGGGCGCCTCGAGGCGCCCGAGTTCTGGAACCAGGTGCGCCCGCCCCTCGCCGTCACCACCGCGCCCGCCGAGTGGCCCCTCCCGGAGGTCGAGCGCGGCATCGTGATCGCCGGCCCCGGTCTGCGACCCGGGGATGTACCGGCGGCCGCCGAGGCCGCGCGCCGCCTCGGCTGGCCCGTGCTCGCCGACGTGCTCAGCCCTCTGCGTCAGTTTCCGGCGGATACGCCTGCCCTGATCTGCCATTACGACGCGATCCTTCGCTCCGGCCCGGCCGCCGCCCGCCTGCGTCCCGACGCCGTGCTGGTGCTTGGCGGGCTGCCGACGAGCAAGGTCCTGCGCGGCTGGCTGGAGTCGCACTCGGGCGTCCCGACACTCGTGCTCTCCGAGCGCGCCGACAATCGCGACCCCCTTCACGCCTCGACGATCCAGGTTCGCGGCGGCATCGCGCAGGCCCTGCCCCTGCTGCCGGTGAGCGCGCGTCCCGGTTCCGCCGGCTTTGCGGCGCTCTGGGCAAAGGCCGAATCGGCAGCCGCCCGGGTGTTCGACTCGACCCTCGCCTCCGAGTCCTCGCTCTTCGAGGGCAAGGCCGCCTGGTTGCTCGGCCGCAACCTCCCCTCTGGCACGCCCCTGTTCGTCGCGAACAGCATGCCCGTGCGCGACCTCGAGTACACCTGGGGCGCGGGAGACCGGCGCATCGCGGTCCATTTTAATCGCGGCGCAAACGGAATCGACGGCACCCTATCCACGGCAGTGGGCGTCGCGCACGGCGCCGCCCCCGCGGTGCTCCTGACCGGCGATCTTTCGCTGCTGCACGATACGAACGGCTTCCTCCACGGCCCGCGCCTGCGGGGCTCGCTGACGATTGTGCTCATCAACAACGACGGCGGCGGGATTTTCGAACACCTGCCGATTGCCCGATTCGAGCCTCCGTTCGAGACCTACTTCGCGACACCCCAGGCCGTGTCCTTCGCCGACCTGGCGCGTGCCCACGGAGCCGCCCACGAACGGGTCGCGGACTGGAACCGCTTCGAGGCCGCGATCGCACGCCTGCCGGCCAGCGGCATGCGCATCCTCGAAGTGCATACGGATCGCAAGGCGGACGCCGCCTACCGCCGCCGCCTCGGCGCCGCGGCCGCCGACGCCGTCGAGAGCGCACTTGCCGGAGCCTGAGTCCGGTATCCGGTTTCTGGTTGCCGCCGCGCCTCCTCAGCCTGCGTGCTTGCGGTCCGGCCGGGAATCCGCTCCCCTACGCGGACCAGCCTGCCGCCATCCCATGCCCTTCGACGTTCGCACAGACCCGGACAACGGACTGCTCAGCATCTCCGTCACCGGCACCGTTTCCCGAGAGGATCTCGAGCACATGTTCGACGAGATCGAACGCATCGAGGACTCCCATCCCGGCATCCCGTCGCGAATCGCCGACTTTCGCCAGGTGGAGCGCTTCGACGCGGACTTCGCGCATGTCTTCCCGCTCGCCGAGCGCCGCAAGAAGCGGCAGCACCGCGCGCCGCATCGCACCGCGATCGTGGTCGAGAAGCCGCTGCACGTGGGATTCGTGCGGCTGTATCAGACCCTGAACGACAACCCGCGGACGAAGATCGAGGTATTCTCCGACCGGAGCCGCGCCATGGACTGGCTGGCCGCCGCGGCCTCCGTGGCCTAGCCCCACTTGCCAGGCTCCCGCTTCGTTTACTGCGTCCTATATCGTTCACGCCCTTCCGAAACGCACTGAACCGGAGGCAACGACGCGTCGAGAGGTTGTTAGAGCCGGACCTCTGCGAACGCGCATCCTGAGCGGTGCCGAACGGGCGAGCCGGCCGCTGCGCCCGATCCGAGGCGGGTTTAGGGGAGGCGCGGCATCAGGCGGCGATCCACTGTCCGATGTGGAGTGCGGTGGCCCGACACCGCCCTCGACGGGCGGGCCTGACCGCCCGCGGAAGACGCAGGTTTTGGAATCCAAAACCTGCGGGCGCGAGTCGGGCCTCGCGTCCAAGGGCGGAATCGTGATTCCGCACTCCAGGTAAAGACACTCCAAATTTCAGCTTTCAGCTTTTCAGCGTTTTAGCGTTTTCCCTTCCGCCTCCACGTCGATCCACGGTCCCCAAGCCGGCCCGCCCGGAGGTCGGGCCCTACAAGGGCGGGCACGACCGCCCGCGGAGGACGACGAACGCCGATTTCGGAATCCGAAACCGGCGGGCGCGAGTCATGCCTCGCGTCCAAGGGCGGAATCGTGATTCCGCACTCCAGGTAAAGACACTCCAAATTTCAGCTTTCAGCTTTTCAGCGTTTTCTCTTGGGCACTCCAATTTCAGCGTTTCAGCGGTTTTCCCCAGCCGCCGCCACTGAGCCCAGTCTCGCTCCTCTCCCCTCTTCGTTCCCTTCGTTGTCTTCTGTTCAATTCGTCGACCGGATCCGGTTTGAACAGGATCGCGGCTCCCACCCCTGGCGTTTCGCTCACAGGGTCTTTTGAATCACGACGAGGTCGTCGCGAGTCTTCCATCCTTCGGAGAGCCAGAAATCCCGGCCGGGGAGGTTGTAGGCGAAGAGAAACAGATTGCACTTGGGGATACCCAACACCTTGAGGTCGGCAAGGCAGGCATCGACCAGGAGAGCGCCCAGTCCTTGGCGGCGGTGCGGGCGGGCGACGGCAAGGTGATGCAAGTAGCCGCGACGCCCGTCATGACCGCACAACAGGGCGCCCACGATACTGCCCTCCGGCCCCTGGATCACGCGGCTTAGGCCCGGATTGCGCTCGAGAAACGCGGCGATCGAGCGCCGGCTGTCCGACTCGCCCAGGCCCATGCCTTCGGTGCCATGCCAGAGGGCCATGACGGCTTCGTAATCGTCCAGAATCAGCGGGCGCAGTGTGTATCCGGGCGGAGGATTCATGCGTGGAACGTCGATGAGAGGGCGCGGTTGTCGAGCCCTTCCATCAATGGCCAATGCCGACCAAAGGGCAACGTCAGACCCGGTAGTGTCCGAAAACTTCAGCAAAAAGACGGATCATGGTAGGTGGTTAGGTGCTTAAGCCAAAAACCACCAAACGAAGGAAGAACCATGACCCGTCCGAAAAAGGACATGACCGAATCAAAAAGCACGCGCGAGCAAA
>DAIDAF010000031.1:0-202356 GCA_027310745.1 Opitutaceae bacterium
GCATATTTCAACTGCGGCGCAGTTGTTCGGATCCAGTCGTGCAGACGGGTGTATCCGTCTTTCAACTGCTCGGCCCAACCGCCCCTTATAGAGACTTGTATTTCCTTCTGGCGGCCCGATTCGACCAACCGGGCCGCGATCAACAGGAACCACCGCCTTCCCTTCTTCGCTTCGGTGTGTTTCTGAGGCACGATGAAGCGTACGAACAGGACCCATAGGTTGTAGACCAGCAGCGTGAGCCTTGCTGCCAGCTCCGTGGTTGCCCTGGACTTTGCGCAAAACCCACTGAAGCCCCACTGGTTTTTCAGCTCGTCGAAGACGTTCTCCACGTCCGCCCGCTGACGATACAGGTCCTGGACATTCCAGCCATTGAAGCTGTCGGGCAGGCTGGTCACGTACACGGCGAACTCATGCTTGTTGCGGTCCCAAAACTCGCCCGCCTGATCGCCGGGGACCTGGCCCTGCAACGAACGCGCAAAGACGACCCGGCGGGACCTGGCCCATCCACTCAGTTGGATCCTTCCGTTGGCCACTTGCCATGCTCCGACGTGCTCCGGTCCCTCCCAGGCCGGTTCGGGCACTTCAGCGAGGGCCTTGCGCACGTTCGTCGTCAGTTTGAGTTTGAACAGAAAGTAAGGTCGATCAGCCGCTTGCTCGTGCCAGGCCATCACCGCGTCATGGCCCAGCCCAAGGTCTCCTCGGTTCAACCAAACCTTCCTTTCCCCCAGCCACCGCTGTGCGTCCGCCATCGCCTCATGCCACTGCGTCGCCGTGACCGTGTCCCCGGACCGGAAGCGGTACGCCGGGCACATCCGCGTGCGCGCCACCACCGCGAGCAAAGGGTGGAAGCTCCTGCGCCCGGGCTTGCCCGGATTGTAGCCGACCGCCGCGCCCTCTTGGTGCCCGTACTTGGGCTGTACCGTCGAGTCCCAGTCCAACACCACCGTCTCCGGCAACGCTCTCCACAGTGGCTTCGCGTTGCGCGCGATCCACTCCGCGCCCAGCGATGGATCCACCGACTTGAAGAACCGTCGTACCGTGTCGCTGCCCACCACCGCTTCCATCCCGAAGATCTCTGGAATCGTCGGATCCTCTCGCATCCTTTCTATATGCGTGAAGCGCCGCCCGTCCGCCAATGCCGTCAAAATGAAACTCTGAAGCACGTCGTACACCGGCGCGGCGTTAGGACTGCTCCGCTTCACCGGACAATCTTCGGCGAGTTTCTTCACGATGCCTATATGCTCGGTATACGCTGCCCACGGCACAAGCCCTCCGAACGGCGTGATCGCGTCATTTGTCACCGATAGCCGGACCTTTCCTCCCGCTGTCGGAAACGTGAACTCTCCTTCACCCGCTGGGTGAAGTTCTTCTCCTCGTAGAACTGCGTCCATGGGGCTTCCCTCAAGCAAGTTCCGTGTCAGTCACACCGCCCAACTGCTGATTTTAGGATTATTGACAGGCTAATCCGAGCGGCCAGATTTCGGTCGTGATGAGCCAGGCTCTTCCCGAACAGGGACAGGCCGAAATAAAGGTAAAAAACATTGATCTATTTCTTAAAAAAGTAAAAATGAATTAATGAGACGGCGAAGGCTGAAGCTGAATGCGTCGGAGGAGGAGGCATACTATCATTGCATCAGCCGGACAGCGGGAGGGGAGTGGCTGTTTGGGGAGCGGGAGAAGGAGGTGTTGAGGTCGCAGGTGTGGAAACTGGCGGAGTACTGCGGGTTGGAGATCGTGACCTATGTGGTGATGTCGAATCACTACCACGTGTTGGTGCGGGTGCCGCGGCGCCGAGAGGTGGCGGATCGGGAATTGCTGGGTCGTTACCGGGCCCTGTATCCCCGGCTCAAACCGGCCCAGGAGATTGCCTTGAAAGCAGTGGAGGCGGACATGGCGAAGAACGGGGATCTGGCTCGCGCGTGGCGGGAGAAGCAGCTGCGGCAGATGTTCGACGTATCGCAGTTCAACAAGCTGCTGAAGATGCGTTTCAGCATCTGGTACAACCAGACGCACAAGCGGTATGGGACTCTGTGGTCGGAACGCTTCAAGAGCACCCTTGTGCAGACTGGAGACGCCTTGCGAAAGATGGCGGCGTATATCGACGGGAACGCGTTGCGGGCAGGGATCATCAAGGATTCGAAGGACTACCGTTTTTGTGGGTATGCAGAAGCGGTTGCTGGAAATCAGAAGGCCCGCAGGGGCCTGCAGCAGGTGGTGGGAGGAAGCTGGTCGGAGGGAATGGCAGGTTATAGGTGTCTGCTGATCGCGATGCTCAGTGAGGCGCGGGAGGGCAAGGCTCAGGCGACGCCGGAACTGTTCGAGGAAGTGCTGAGGACGGGAGGCAAGTTGCCCTTGGCGGAGGTCTTGAAGTGCCGGATACGCTACTTTACCGACGGGGTGATTTTGGGGAGCAAGGAGTATGTGGAGAGAACGGCGCTGAAGATAGACGGGAGAACCAATCGGCGGGCCTACCCCCTGGCGCCGATTACCGATTGGGGCGACTTACACGTGCTCTCGCGAATGCGTAGCAATCTGTGGGGCTAGGATGGTGGGATTAGGAGAGGGAGAAGGGCGGAGCTTCGCTCGGAACCAGAGATTGGGCCGCACAAGAAGGCCGCCTGGGCGAAAATGGACACGCCGAGGGTTCCGATGATCGGCCCGAAGAGAAATCGGAGACAATGATGCGGCGCATCCCGGGAAATCAGCCTGTCCCTGTTGGTGGGGATTTTTGGCCTGTCCCTATGGAAAAAGTTCCGCGTTAGGCTTGATCCGTGCCGTGCGCATCTCTGCGAGGGGGGCGTGTCATCGCTTGGCTCGGCCGTCTTTGTTAGCTTCGTTTCCTCCTGTTAACAGCGTTTTCCAAGTTGAATATCGGCTGTCCCCCGAAGGCTGGAGAGATCGGCCTTTCCCATGAAAAAAAGGCGCGCCGGGGGCGGCGCGCCTTGAGGGGGAGATAACTCCGATGAAAAAGTCAGGAGGCGGGATGGCCGACGGGCGGGTGGCTCCAGTCGATCTTCTGGGTGGGATTGAGGCCCCAGAGGTACTTCTCGATCACGGTGTAGCCGTCACCCATGAGATCCTTGTCGGCCAGGTTCGGGTCGTTGACGTCGAGCCCGTATTTTTTCTTCCAGGACAGGGGAATGCCATCAGGCCCCAGATCCGTGCGCGGGGTGCCGCGATAGTCGGGATATCCGCCCACCTGGGTGATGTTGGTGATGATGCCCTTCTTGTAGGTCACTTTCCCGGTGCGGACTTCCTCGATGATGCGATTGTCGACCGCATCGCGGCGGGGAAGGGTGTCGCCGGCATTGGCTAGCACGAGCTTGTAGGCTTCCTGGGCCGACTGCTGGTCAATTGCGGGAGCGGGGAAGGGCTTGGCGTTGCGGCCGCGGGCGATGTAGGCGGCGATGGCCGCCTTGGGATCCTTGATTCCTTTGCCATGCTTCATCGGCGGCGCGTCTAGGTAGACGCCTCCGTCCCAATTGTCTGCGCTGACCTTGGGGTCGCCCACCACGTAGTTGCCCGCGATATACCACTGTCCGGGATGATTGCTCTCGTGGAAGTCACGCAGCGCGTCGGGCCGAGCCACCCGGTGGCGAATCTCGCCGTTCGGAGTGTCGGGGCCGGGCTTGAAATAGTTGTTCACGACGTTGACCAGCGAAGTGGCGTCGCCGCCATCGATCGTTCGGACTCTCCAGTTGAAGAGAACGTTGTTGCGGATATCCACCTGGTCGCCCCAGCCGACGGAGGGGTTGCGGGCCGTATTGCACGCGAAGAGATTGTGGTGGATGGATGAATACCGTCCGCCCTGGGTTCCGCCGAAGGCGTGGTGGTAGGTGTCGAGGGCTTCCGACGAGATGCACCACTGGATCGTGATGTGAACGGTGGGGAATTTCTTATCCTGACCGCTCGGAATCGTGATCATGTGGCGGTAGAGAGACAGGTTTTCGTCGAGACCCCAGGACGCGGAGACGTGGTCGACTATGATGTTACCGACCGGATTGCCGCCCAGCGCATCGTCGCGGTCCATGATGTCCATCGCACCGCGGCGAAAACGCATGTAGCGGATCACCACGTCGTGGGTGTTGATTTCCGTGGTCGCACCCGCGATGCAGACGCCGTCGCCCGGGGCGGTGTTGCCCGCGATCGTGATATAGGGGGCCTGGATGGCGATGGGGGTCTTCAGGTGAATGATGCCGGCGACGTTGAAGACGACGATGCGGGGGCCCGCCGCCTGACAGGCCTCGCGGAAGGAGCCGGGGCCGCTGTCGTTGAGGTTGGTTACGACGTACACTTTGCCGCCGCGTCCGCCAAATGAGTACATGCCGCCGCCCTCGGCGCCGGGGAAGGCGGGAATCTTCGCCTGCGGGAGATCGACGCCGGGCATGCCGGCATCGGGAATGTAGGGTTTCCCTTTGTCAGCCCAGGCCATGACCTCGGGTTCGATGCGCTTCCAGTTGGCGTCCTCCTGCTGCTGGATGGCGGCGGCCTTGGCACGGTCGGCAGCCGAGGGTTGAGGCCATTTTTCGCGGGCGTGCGCGAAGGGCGAAAGGGCGAAAAGGGGCAGCGCCAGGGCGGCGAGCGCCAGTCGTCGGGCGAGGGTTGAGGTGCGTGTGGTCATGAAATTGTCAGCGAATGGGGTTGAGGTTGCCGTCGAACGTGAGGTGTTCGCTTTGGCGGGTGGTTAGGTCGATGGAGCGCGTGCCGATCCGGAGACGGCAGGGGGCTCCGAGGAGGGACAGGAGATGAACGCGGTCGAGCCGGCCGTGCGACCAAGTGAGATCGACGACGAAACCGTCGCGAGCGCGCAGGCCGGTGATCGAACCGGTGGGCCAGGCGGCAGGCAGAGCGGGGAGCAGGTCGATGAGAACGGCGCCGGCAGGCGTGCGTTGCTGGCTCTGCAGAAGCATTTCCGCGATGCCGGCAGTGGCGCCGAAGTTGCCGTCAATCTGGAAGGGACCGCAGAGGTCGAAGAGGTTGGTCAGCGTCCGGCGCTCGAGCAGGAGGGAGAGCTGGCGGTACGCCATGGCCCCGTCGTTCACGCGGGCCCACAGGCCCATGCGCCAGGCGTAGCTCCAGCCGGTGCTTCCGTCGCCGCGCCAGCGGAGCAGAACCTTGGCGGCGTTGAAGATGCGCGGGTCGGCGGGGGTGATGTCGGCGCCAGGGTACAGAGCCCACAGGGGGGACATGTGCCGGTGGTTGTTGTTGGGCCGGTCGATGTCGGTGAGCCATTCCTGCAGCTGGCCGTAGCGGCCGACCTGATTGGGGGGAAGCTGGGGAAGCAGGGTGGCGAGTTGGGCGGCGAATTTTTTGTCTGTCCCTAAGATTCGGGAGGCGGCGATGGTGTCCTCCCAGAGGGAACGGATGAGCTGGTTGTCCATGGTCGGGCCACGGGTGAGGCCGCCCTGTTCAGGGGAGAAGGACGGGGAGGTCACGAGCCAGCCGGTGCGGGCGTCGCGCTGGAGCGAATCGACGAAAAACAGGGAGGCGCCGCGCATGGCGGGGTAGGCTTCCTTCGCGAGGAAGCGTCTGTCGTGGGTGAACAGCCAGTGTTCCCAGAGGTGGTAGCAAAGCCAGGCGCCGCCGGTGGGCCAGATCCCGTCGATGTTGTTGATCGGCGCCGAGCCACGCCACAGGTCGGTGTTGTGGTGCACAACCCAGCCACGGGCACGGTATTCCTCGCGGGCGGTGCGCGCGCCGCTGATCGTGAGATCGGAGATCAGGTCGAAGAGAGGCTGGGTGCACTCCGAGAGGTTGGCGACCTCCGCGGGCCAGTAGTTCATCTCCGCATTGATGTTGAGCGTCCACTTGCACTCCCAGGGCGGGTTCAGGAGCTCGTTCCAGATGCCCTGGAGATTGGCGGGCTGGGAACCGGGGCGGCTGCTGGAGATGAGCAGGTAGCGTCCGTACTGGAAATAAAGCGCGGCGAGCGCGGGATCGGCGTCGAGCCCGCCCTCGGATTTCAAGCGCCGCACACGCTCGTCGGTGGGGAGGGCCGCAGCCGGGGAGGTGCCGAGGTCGATGTGGACGCGGTTGAAGAGGGCTTCGTGATCCGCCACGTGGCGGGCGAGCAGCGACGCGTAGGCGGCCGACTCGGGACGGGCGGTCGGGATCGCCGCGAGATAACGTGCGCAGCGGGCGACGGGGTCGGCGGAGATGTCCTGGAAATTTCGGAAGCTCGTGGCGGCCACAAGCAGGATGGTTGCGGAATCGGCTCCCGCGACATGAAGGGACGCGGCGTCGCTCGTCACCTGGCCTCCGCTGGTCATCAGGAGGGCGCGCGCCTGGAAGCGCAGTCCATCGGGCTGGACGCGGCCTGAGAGCGTGAGCGTCGGCTGGGCCCCGCCCGCGGTGGTGGAGGAATCCTTCTGCGGCGACGTGAGGGAGAGGTCGAAAGTGATGCTGCCCGGGCGGCTGGCGGACAGGTGGACCACGATGACATTGTCGGGGTAGCTGGCGAAGACGTCGCGCGTGTAGGTCACGCCATTGGCATCGAACTGCGTTCGGGCGACGGCAGTCTCGAGGTCGAGCTCCCGACGGTAAGAGGACACGGCGGCGATACCGGGGAAATGGAGGTGCAGGGCGCCAAAGGGCTGATACGCCTTCTGCCGGACGGGGTCGCTGAGCAGTCGGGCCCGGGCGAGCGTGGTGGCCTGGCGCACGTGGCCTTCGGCGAGCAGCTTGCGAACCTCGGGCAGGGCCTCGGCGGAGCCCTTTCGCACGTAGTCGTGGGGATGCCCGGTCCAGAGGGTGTCCTCGTTAAATTGGATACGCTCGTCCGCGGTGCGTCCAAAGACCATCGCACCGAGCCGGCCGCTGCCGACCGGCAGGGCGTCGTCCCATTTGGCGGCGGGCTGCGTGAACCAGAGCGTCCAGGGCGACGCGGGTTTGGCCTCCGCAGCAGCCGGGCTGGCGAAGGCGGGGACGAGCAGGGCGGCCAGGGTGGCGGGAATCAGTAGGCGGGAAATTCGCATGTCAGAGGACAGAAGTCAGAAGTCAGAGGTCGGAAATCGGAGGTCAGAGGTCGGAGGACAGAAGTCAGGCGTCAGAAGCCAGAGGGCTGAGCGCTGAGGGCGGAAGTCGGAGGGCGGTGCTTAGTTGGGGGGCCTCTGTGGTCCAAAGGGGGGCTCGGTGGTTCCGTTGGGCGATCTAGATGGGACGGGTGGAATGGGAAGGAAATTGTCCGGGAAGGGATGGCCGTCATCCCGGACGGCCATCCCAAACCCCCCCCTAGTGGGGCCCCGGACAAAAGTGGAAAGAGCGTGAAGCAATCAGGACTGCGGCTGGATGGCGCGCGGATCGACGTTGTTGCGGAGGTCGGTCCAGTCGACCTTGGGAGCGCGGGGGTCGAGGCCGTTGATGTAGTCCTCGATGTTCGTGTAGCCGTCGCCGTTGAGATCCTGCGACGCGTCGGACGGATCGTGCGGGTTGAGCCCGTGGGCGATTTCCCAGGCGTCGGGCATGCCGTCGTGGTCGCTGTCGACGTAGGGCGTTCCCTTGTACACGGGGTATCCGCCGACCTGGGACGGATCGGTGATGATGCCCTTGGGAACGAGGGCGATGATGCCCTGGATGGTTTTCGTCGAATAGCGGACGTGGCTGAGCGAGGCGGCGATGTCGGGGCCGGGTTTCGCGGAGGCGGTGCCGTTGCGGACGTCGTTGATGATGCGCGTGTCGACGGCGTCGCGGTGCGGAAGCGTGTCGCCGGCATTCGCGAGGACGTAGGCGTAGGACCGGGCGGCGGACATCAGCGGGAAGGGGGCGTGAGGCCAGGGCGTGTCGACCCGGATGGCGGCGAGGGCGGCGGTGCGGGACTCGACGCGCGGAACGGGCTGGACGCCGCCGTTCCAGTTGTTGGCGGTGACTGCGGGGTCATCGGTGACGACGTTGCCCGCGACGTAGGCCTTGCCGAAGCGGTCGAACACGGTGTGGCTGCGTTCGGACTCGGGCTTAAGGAGCCGGTGACGCACCTCGCTGTGGAGGGTGGCGGGGCCGGGCTTGAAGGTGTTGGCGATGATGTTGAAGCGGCTGTTCTGGTCGCCGCCGTCGACGCTGCGGTGGACCCAGTTGAAGAGCACGTTGTTGGCGAAGGTGAAGTCGCCGTCCATGCCGACGCTGGGGTTGCGGCCGGTGTTGCAGGCCCAGAGGTTGTCAATGAAGGTGCTGTTGTGGCCTCCGATGGTGGAGCCGAAGGCGTGGTGGTAGATGTTCAGGCCCTCGGAGGAGATGGAGTTCTGGATCGTGATGTTGACCGTCGGGAGCTTCAGCTCGCGAGAGGAGCCGGGCGGGGCGTACATGTGGCGGTACATCGAGAGGTTCTCGTCGAGGCCCCAGGAGGCGGAGACGTGATCCACGATGATGTTGCCGACCGGGTTTCCGCCGAGGGCGTCGTCGCGGTTGCCGACCCAGGTGGCGCCGCGGCGGAAGCGCATGTAACGGATGATGACGTCGTGGGTATTGACCTCGACGGTGTTGCCCGCGATGCAGACGCCGTCACCGGGAGCGGTGTTGCCCGCGATGGTGATGTAGGGCGCGCGGATATAGAGGGGGGACTTCAGGCGGATGATGCCGGCGACGTTGAAGACGACGATGCGCGGGCCGCCGGCCTCGCAGGCGGCGCGGAAGGAGCCGGGGCCGTCGTCATTGAGGTTGGTGACCTCAAAGACCCTGCCGCCGCGTCCGCCGAATGAATACATGCCGCCGCCCCAGGCGCCGGGGAAGGCGGGGATCTTCGCCTGGGGAAGGTCGGAGGGCTTTGCGGCGCCGGGAATGTAGGGTTTCCCCTTCGCCTCCCAGGCGCGGATTTCGGGCATGGCCTTGGCGAAGGCCTGGTCGGAGTGGAGGGTCCAGCCAGCCTGGAGATCGCGGGCCTCGGCCTTGATGTCGTCGGAGACGTACGGATACTGTGCGTGCGCGACGGAGACGCCCGCGATCGCGAGCAGCGAGAACGAAAGTAGGGAAGTGACGAGGCGGGGGCTCATGGGCGGAGGCGCGCGGGCGGGAGAGGCTCAGTGCTTGTGCTTGGAGAACAGCCGCTGTTCGGCGGCCTTCAGGTCGTAGCCCTGCTTTGTCAGGTAAATATTGATACGGCCCTTGTATTTGCCGAACCAGGCGTGCTTGGCCTTGGAGGTGCCGGCGTCCATGGCGTGTTCGCGGGCTTCGACGAGCCAGGCGTGGATCTGGGCCTTCTGTTCGGGGGTGAGCGTGGGAAGCATCTCCTGATAGACGCGGTAGGTGACCTCAACGACGTGGTAAGTCATGCCGTCCTTGACGGCGTCGATCTGTTCGGGCGTGAGTTCGGCGCCGAGGCGCGCGAGGTAGGCGCCGTGAAGCTTGTCGGTCGCGGCGTTTTCGGCAGCGAGGGCGGCGGCTTTGGCGTGTGCGAAGGCCTTCTTGTCGTGGTGGTCCTCGGACTTTGCGGATTTGAGCGCGTCGTCGTAGGCGGCCTGGATGAGGCCGAGATCGTAATATTGGCGGGCGATGATGTTGCTGACGCGTGCGGTCTTCGCGGCATCTCCGAGGTGGAGGTCCTTCGCGATCTTCTCCGCCCGCTTGACCTGGAATTCCGCGGGGCCGGCGGCTTGCGACGTGGAGGAGGCGGCGGGCGGGACGGTCTGAGCGGGCAGACTCGTCGCGATTGCAGCGGAGGCCAGGAGGGACAGGAGGAGGACGGAGCGCGGAGACATGGTTGGCGTGATGACGGAGATCGGAGGTCGGAGGTCGGAGGTCGGAAGTCGGAAATCGGATGTCGGAGATCGGAGGACTGAAGTCGGTGGGGGCAAAGTCTGACCTCCGATCGGTGACTGCTGGCGTCTGATCTCTGTGTCCTCCGTGTCTCTGTGGTTCAGACTCTTTCGGGCAATGAATTCGTGAATGACTCGGGGCGAAAAAGAGGCCCGGACGGGTGGTCCGCCGGGCCTCTGGTGCAGACGGAACTATCTGGCAGTGATCAGAAGGTTGCGTTGAGACCGACGGTCCAGGTCACGCCGAAGCGGCGGAGGTCGTAGGTCTTGGCGTAAGCCGGGAGGAGGTTCAGGTCATCCTGAAGGACGATCTTGCGCTCGGCGTTGAAGACGTCGCGACCGCTGATGAAGACCGTGTAGTGCTTCTTGAAGCGGTACTCGGCTTCCACATCGATGCGGGTTTCGGCGGGCTGGATCTGACGGATGACGTCGCCATTGGTCGGGTCAGTCGCCCGCTGGATCTCATTTCGATTGCGGTAGGTGCCGCGGATCTGGGCCGAGAAGTGGTCGGTTGCGAACTGCAGGCCGGCACTTCCGAAGTGATTAGCGCGGAGAGTGATGGTGCTGACAGAAGGGGTGATCGTGACCTTGGTGCCGTCTGGAGTGGTAACAACCTGAGGCGTGGGTGCGGAGGGCGTGCCCAGGCTATTCACCGTGTAGGAGGCGAAGGCCTGGAAGTGGCGTCCCCAGCCGCCGAGGAAACTGAAGTTCTGTTGGGCGGAGGCTTCCACGCCGCTGGTCTTCTGCTTCGTCGGGCTGTTCGCCGAGGTCACGACGGTCCAATCCTGATAGGCAGTCGGATCGAGTCCGATCGCATTCATGATGGTCGCGAACATCGGGTCGTTGGAGTAGGTCGTGAAGCTCTCAACCTGATTTGTGACCGACTTTGTGTAGTAATCGATCGAGAGCTTTCCGCCATTGTCGGTGTAGTACGAGGTCTGGAAGTCCCAGTTGTCCGAGACCTCGGGCTGAAGGGCGGGATTGGCGACCTTGATTTGTCCCAGCGTGCCGTCGGCTGCCGCGACATTGTACTCATTGACTGTGAAGGCGCCGTTGCCGGACAGAATACCCTGGTTGGAGTCTTCGAGATTGGGCAGGCCGAACGAGCGAGACCAAGCAAGTTGGAGGCGGATCTTGTTGGTCAGCTTGAACGCGGTGCTCAAGCTGGGCGAGGCTTTGCCGTGGGCGCTCAGGTTGATCGGGTGATTGGCGATCAGGTAACGTTGTGCGGATGCGACCGACGTGTTCTTGGATCCCAGGAGCTGGCTGGGGAAGACGACGCCAGCTGCGCTCATGCGGGCGAGCAGGGCCGGATCGCTGAGGAAGTTGGTGATGGTCGTCGTGCTTCCGTCGGCGTTGGTGCGAGTCATCTTGCTTCCGTCGAACGTGACACCGGTCTGGTAGAACTGATCCCGGTAGCGGGTGCCGTCGGGGTTCACCGCATAGTTCCAATTCGAGTTGGTGAAGGGACCGCGGCCCTCGCGCTTTTGGTTTTCGATGCGGGCGCCGCCCACGAACGTGAGGCGATTGTGGAAGAAGCTGCCGGTGAGCATCGCGTAGTAGGCGTCCTTGGTGATCGTGAGCGACTTCTGCTGATAGGCCCAGCTGTTGTAGTTGCCGACCGCGTCGCCGCCGTCGGTGGGCGTGTAGAACAGATTCTGGGCCTGGTTGAGCTCATAGAGCTTGTAGGTGGAGGCCCACTGTTGCACCGGGAAGCCATACCCCGGGCTCTGGCCGACGTAGCTGGTATCGAGCACATCTGTTGCGTTGAAGGTCAGGCCAGGATTGAGGTCCTGCTTGAAGCCGGAACCGAGGCCCCACTTCTCGTCCTTGTTGGTGTCACGACGGAAGCCGGTCTTGATGGTCAGCGAATTGCTGCCGAGGAAGGGAAGGAAATCGAGGCTACGGGCGATATTGACCTGATAGAGGCCAATCGTGTTGCGATTATTGGCATCGCCGGACTGTGCGTACAGATTGGATACCTTCCAGTTCTGGAGCTGCGTGAAATCGATCGGCTGACCGGTCGCCTTATCGATCACAGAGACGAGACCGGGGATGCCATTCTTGATGTTGGCAAAGCTGACCTGGATCGGCGTCATCTGGAGGTCCATGCCTGAGTAGTGGCCGTTCTCCTGGTCGGCGTAGCGGCCGTTCGAGATGGAGATGCTGCCGGAGGCGTCGATCTTCCAGCCGCTCTTGTCGAGGTTGTACCTGAGATAGCCGTTCTTTGTGCTGCCGATCTTATCGAGCGTGGTGACCGTCATATCCACCGTCGACTTGTTGTTCTTGGTGGTGTTTGAGCCGGTGGTGTAATCGGCTCCCCAGCTCGACCCGATGTCGGCCCAGGGGCGAATATCCAGGCGGCGTTGAGCCTCGGTACTATTGTAGGTACTGTACTGGAAGTTGGCCGTGATCTGCTGGGAGGGCGAGGGCTTCCAGTCGAACTTCACGTTACCCGAGGTGGTATCGACCATGCGGGGCGTGTCGGTAATCTCGAAGCGGTTGAGCACCGGGTTGGATTCGGAGGCCGGATTCCCGTTTTGGTCGAGCACGATGGTCCGATTGTCGATCTTGCTCTTGTACGGCTCGTAGGTCCACTGCGGCTGGGCGCGGTACGTGTGGTCGAACTCGCGCTGGGCGGATCCGGTGACTGTGAAGCCGAAGGTCTTGGTGACGGGATAGGCGAGGCTGAAGGTGAGGCCGGGGGTGACCTTGTATGTCTTCCTGTTCACGGGACCGACGGTCTTGCTGAGCGAGCGGTCGAGCGAATTGAAGTTGAAGAGCACCTGGTAGTTATAGGTCGGCTTCGCGTATTCGAAGGCGCTCTTGGTGACCAGGTTGATCTGGCCGCCGATCGAGTTGTTCGGCATGTCTGGGGTCGCCTCCTTGATCACTTCAACGCGCGAGGCGTTGTTGATCGAAAGCATGTCGAGGCCTACCTGGTTGGTGAGACTGCCGGGGGTCGCATTCGAGACGGGCATGCCGTCGATCGTGATCGCGGTGTCCTCAGGGCCGAAGCCGCGGATCGACACACCCGATGCGGTGTTGTCGGAGTAACCGGCCTGGGCGCCGCCGTAGGCGCCGTAATCGATCTGGACGCCGGGGATGAACTTGACGAGTTCGCCGACGTTGCCGCTCGGGATGACGCCGAACGATTTTACGGAGATGACGTCCTTGATGTTGATGGAATTCTTTTCCTCGTTGATCGCGATTTGCGCGGCGTTCTTGAAGCGGTTTGCCGCGACCGTGTAGGGGTCGAGCATGATCGTACCGTTCGAGGAGCGCTTCACCTTGTTCGCGTTCATCGTGAGGTCGACGTTGGCGGTGCCTCCCGGAGCGAGGTCGACCTCGGTGGTCAACGTCTTGATGCCGGTATAGGTGACCTCGATCTTGTCCGCGCCCGAGGGGACATTGTTGATCGTATAAAATCCGGAATTGTCCGTGTAGGCCTCGAGCGAAGTGCCCTTGATCGTGACGTGGGCGTTCGGCAGATAGAGCCCGTTCTCCGCATCGAGCACTCGGCCCTGGATGGTGCCGGTGGCCGTCGCGGGAGCGGCATTCGCGGCTACGGCGGCAGCCACGACGATTGTACTGAAGGCGAGTTTGGTCAGCTGACTTAGCGAATGGGTGTATCCGGCCCGTGGTCCTGTCTTGGTGTGCATAGGGTGTGCAGAGGGTTGGGGGTTGGAGCGAAGAGTGGGTACTCCGCCGTTTTGAGGGGTCCTACGTTTTACCATGATACTTTAGGCGTTTCTTCCAGAAATGGGGTCATTTCTGACGGGATCCTAAGTTTGGACGAAGTTGCGCGATTTTGAGGGCGGAGAAACGGGGTCACGGCGACTCGAGCAGACGAACAGGGCCGATCAGGCCGGCCGGGAGCAGGGAGGGCCTGCGGGGCGCGGGGGCGTTGGTCCAAGTCACGGGGCGGGCGGAGCCACCGGCGAGGTGGTCGCCCGCGAGGCGGTTGTTCCAGGTGTTGGTGACCTGAAGATCCAAGGAGTTTGAACCGGAGTGCATGGCGTGGGTGATGTCCACGCGATAGGGGGCGGTCCAGGCGCAGCCGCAGTCGACACCGTTCACAACGACGCGTGCGATGTCATGAATCGTGCCGAGGTCGAGCCAGATACGTCGCGCTCCCGTCGGGCGTTGAAACGTAGTGTGGTAAGTGGCGGTGCCGGAGAAATAACGCACGCGGGGGTCGGTCGAGGTTGTCCAGTCGGCGAGGGAAGGGAATGTGACCACCGAGGCCGGCCCGCCCAAGGCGGGATCGAACTGCACCGACCAGGGGCCGGAGAGGGTTGCGACCAGGCTCGGCTCGGGCAGCGGGGGGAGTGGCTTGTGCGCGCCGCGGAGCACGACGGCGAAGAGCGCGCCATGGGCGGCGAGCGGGAGAGTGAGATCGGTGCGGCCCGCGGCCGTCCGCGTGTCGGGAGCGGCATACCGCGCACCGGTGACGGGATCCCAGATCTCGGCGGAGCCGATGCATCGTAGTGAGAGGTGAATCGTCCGACTGAGGTTCTCGGAATTGGAGACGAAATAGAGATCGGCGTCGGGAAGAGTGCGATGCGTCCACTCGACGCCCTCGGCGGGTATTCCCGCGTCATCGGTGGCGATGAAATCGGGCGGCGGGAGAAGCGGGGCGAGGGGGGCGCCTGGTTCGACAACGAGCGGGGCGAGACGCGCCAGCGTGCGTGCGAGCTCGGGAGAAGGGGGCGGTTGTCCCGGAGGGAGGACGAGCGCGTGGTAGCGTGCGCCACCGGGGAGGACGATCCGTCCGTCGTCGAGGCGGGCCAGGCGGATCAGGGCGTCGGGGTTGATCGAGTCGGCTGAGTAGCCGGGCGGGAGGCGCGGGACCTGGCGGGTGGGGAGCAGTGAGCGGGAGGGCAGCTCCTCGCCCGTAAAATAGGCGACGTCGTCCACGGGCCTGCCGAGCTGGAGCAGGGCGGAGCAGCGGGCGATGTAGGCGATCCACGAGTGGGCCTCGGGCCACCAGGTCTGGTCGCGTTGGAAAAAGGTGCCGACGCCGTTGAGCGTAAGGCCGGGCTTCCGGTCGAGCCAGGGATTGTGGACGAAGACGTGCAGGACGAGGCGGTTGACTCCGACGCAGAATTCGTGGTCGAGGAGCGGCTTGAGCAGGGCGGGCGTCTCATCCCACTTGATACGCAGTTCGGTGAAGGCCTCGGACTGGGCGATGCGGCGGCCGTAGATATGGGCGCCGGACACGGCGTCGGAGACATCGGTGGGCTTGTCGTGGCTGGCGCTGCGCAGCCAGAACTCGCCCATGGGAAGATCGACGTGGCTAAATACGCGGAGCGCGTCGCCGGTCATGGTCGGCGCGGTGGCCTCGGCGCTGAACACGCAGCCGTTGGCGTGGGCCAGCCGGGAGAGCGTGCCGAAAAAACGTTCGGTCAGCAGGTCGGCGAGGGTGAGCCGGACATCGGCGAGGAAGCGTTCCGACTGCGCGGCGCTTCCGACGGGGATGCCGGCAAAGGTGGGCAGGAAGGGGGTCGGGTCGTAGCCGCGACGCCGTTCGAACTCGGCGCGGAAACCAGGCGTCCAGTTCTGGCTCCCTGCCTCCCAGCTATCGACGTGGAAGATCTTCACGACGCGGCGGGAGAGGACCGGGCCGAGGTGGCTGAGGATTGCACCGAACCAGTGGTTGAACTGGAGCGTGACGGCGGCGGCGTTGAACTTGTCGCACTCGAGGCCCTTGGCGCTCGTGGCGGTTTCGTTCGTGTGTCCGGTGGAGGTGTGGCCGAGGCGAAGGATCGTCCACGCGTGGCCCGCGGGCGGAGTCCAGTCGAGCGTGCCGTCAGGGCGGAGCCGGGAGGTGAGGTTGAGGATCGAGGCGCGCGGCACGCACAGCGAGTCGGGCAGGTCGGTGGCGGTCATGCGCGGGCTGATCCGCCAGACGGCGCCGGACTTGCCCGCGTAGCCGGTGATGCGGGGTGCGGAGGAAAGCACGAGCCCGCGCAGGACGAGGCGGGGCTTCCACTTGGCGCCGTCGAGGTCCTCGGCGCCGGGCTCGCTGCCGGCGGGGTCGTAGACGAAGCGGAAGCAGCGCGCGGTGAGCGACGGCAGGCTGAAGGTGTCGTCGGCGCCCCAGTCCTCCCAGCCGTGTCGGGGCGGAGTGAGCTGGAAGGCGGTGTGGAAGTGCACGCAGTCGTCACTGACGTCGATGCGCAGGCGCGTGGCTTGATAGAGGCCCGCGTAGTTGTGGTTCCACTCGCGGATGGCGAGCGAGCGTGCGGTGAACGGGTGGGCAAAATCGTATTGAATCCAGCACGACGCTTTGGACTGGAACTGACTGTGTCCGTCGCCGCCGGAGGCGAGGAATTGGGGTGCGGGTCCGGGGGTGCTGGTGGAGACGGAGACGGGGACGGTTCGGGTCGAGACGCCCTCGCCAGTGGGTGAGGGGAAGGCGAGCACGGCGATGTCGCGGTAATAGCCGTCGACGGCTTCCGGTCGCACGAGCGGTGCGCGCATCGGGCGTCCTCCGGGGACGGTGGTCTCGCTCCAGACGACCTTCTGCATGCTGAGGGCGGGCGTGATCCAGGGGCCGCCTGCGGTGGCGAAGCCGTCGCCGACGTCGAACGCGAGTTTCAGCCCGAGCTGGTCGGCCCGTTCGGCGGCGTGGTGGATCAAGGACCACCAGCGTGGGGTGAGTGGCAGTGCGAGCGGCGTGTAGATCGGTGGGTTCGAGGGCGCCTCGACGGGCATGAGGTAGGCTCCGGCGACGCCGGCGTGTTGCATCGCGGCGAGATCGGCATCGATGCCCTCTCGGGAGACGGCGCCCTGGAGCCAGTACCAGTAGACCCAGGGGCGGGCCTGGGCGGGCGGGTGGGCGAATTCAGCGGCGGGATCCTGGCTCGCGCGGACGACTGCGGCGCCTGCGAGGATCACGAGCAGGGCGGAGAGCCGGCGGGCGGCATGGGTGAAATTGAACCACAGAGACACTTGAGGACAGAAGTCAGAGGACAGAGGTCAGAGGTCAGAAGACAGAGGTCAGGGGGGCAGCGGTGTGAGGTTCGGCGTAGTGGGTTTCGCAGTTTCAGCCGTGGCCTCTGGGCCTTTGGTTCAATTGTCGTCCGGAAACTTAATTCAGGTGGAGCCGCGGGCAACCGGGGTGGACGTTCTTCGGCTGGCGAGCTGGGCCTGGATTTCGGGTTCGAGGCGCTCGTAGCGGCCGTAGAAGGCGACGGGGATCATTGCGAGCACGAGGAACAGGGCGGGGAGCCAGACGGCGCCGAGCTGAATGCCCATGAGGGCGGAGGCGGACTGGGTGGTGTTGGCGTGGTAGCCGGTTGCCGCGAGCAGCCAGCCCGGGATGGCGCCGCCGAGGCCGGCGCCGGCTTTCAGGCAGAAGGCGGCACCGATCGCGGTGAGCAGACCGGGCGCGCGGATACCGGTCTTCCACTCGCCGAAGTCGACGCTGTCCGAGATGACCGAGAACGGCATCGCCATCGCGGCGCCGCTGGCGAAAAAGCCCAGCGCCCAGCCGGTCATGACGAGGCTGACCGAGTGGCCGTGCGCGAGGCCGGCGTAGACGACGAGCTGGCCGGCCACCATCCCTGCAAGGCCGAGCAGCCAGGCGTTTCGCTTGCTCGTCCGGTGGCACAACCAGGGGAGGAGGAGGACTGTGCCCAGGGAAATCACGTCGAACCCGTTCGCCAGCGGAATGAGATCCTTACGGCCGAGCGTGTATTCAAAAAGATAGGGCGCCGTGGAGACCCGGGCGATGAAGGCGATCCAAAAGAAGAGGCTGCTGGCGACGATGATGAACCAGGGCTTGTTGCCCCGGATGGCGCGGAAGCCGGCGAGGGCGGGCGAGCGCGGCGAGTCGTCCGGGACAACCTCCTTGAGGTTCCTGAAGGCGAGCAGGTACAGCGCCATGCTTCCGACCGCGTAGAACGGAATCGTGAACAGGAAGCCGCGGCGGTCGTCGCCGTGGCCGAGCCAGGCGACCATTTTCAGCGCGGAGAGGTTGACCAGGAGCACGCCGAGCTTGGAGCCGTACATGCGCCAGCAGGTCAGCGTGACGCGTTCCCGCGGGTCGGAGGTAAGGGAGGAGAGGATCGAGGTCGTCGGCGTGTTGATGCCGGTGTAGAGCACGCTCACCGCGACGTAGGTGATCAGTGCATACGCGATCTTGGCGGTCTCGCCGACGTGGGGCGTGAGGAAGGTCAGCACGCCGAACCCGGCGTAGGGTGCGCACAGCCAAAGGAACCAGGGCCTGCTGCGTCCCCAGCGGCTGCGGGTGCGCTCGAAGACAACGCCCCACAGTGGGGCGTCGATGGCGTCGAAGAGGCGCGCGACGAGCAGCACCGTGCCCGCGGCTGCGGCGGACAGCCCGTAAACGTCCGTGTAGAAATACAGGATGTAGAACGAGACGAAGCAGAAGACCAGCTGGCCGGCGACGTCGCTGGCGGCATAGCTGAAGCGCGTCGTGAGGGAGGTTCGGTTCATCCTGGGGAGGTCGGGGGACAGAGGTCAGAAGTCGGAAGTCGGAGGGCAGAGGACGGAAGTCGGAAGTCGGAGGTCGGACGGCAGGGGGCAGAGGTCAGATGTCAGAGTCACAGAAGTCAGAGGTCAGAAGTACAGAGGTCGGAGGTCGGATGTCAGAAGGCAGCGGGCAGAGGGCGGGAGGGCTGGCTGCCGATTTCTGTCTTCTGTCCTCTGACCTCTGACCTCTGCCGCTCTGGTATTTCACGGGTGGCCGAGGTCCTTGGAGGTGGCGAGGGCGATGACGCGGCCGGTTTTGCCCACGGCGCAGTAGAAGTGGTAGACGATGCCATCG
This sequence comes from Opitutaceae bacterium, assembly GCA_027310745.1. Classification (GTDB taxonomy): domain Bacteria; phylum Verrucomicrobiota; class Verrucomicrobiia; order Opitutales; family Opitutaceae; genus MWDT01. Next base: position 18,541 of record DAIDAF010000031.1, read on the forward strand.
ACCTTCATCACCCAGGGTTTGTGGGCGAAGGTCTTGTCGTAGGGGACGCTGGGCTTGATGAGCGGCTCGCCTTCCCAACGCGTCCAGTGGGTGAGGTCGTAGGAGCAGGCGAATGTATTGAAGGCGCTCGTACCCTTCTTCCAGAGGAAGCCGAAGTAGAACATGACCCAGAGGTTTCCGATGCGGGCGATCTGAGGGTCGCCGCTGATGGCGCGTTTGCCGGGGGCGTTGTCGACGACGGGGCCGTCGCCCATGCGCGTCCAATGCACGAGGTCGCGCGAGACGGCCATGCCGATGGCCTCGTGATTACCCTTCTTCGTTTTGCCGTTGTAGAACATCACGAAGGGCCAGCCCGGGACGCCCATTGCCTCGCGGAAGGGCCAGCCCGTGGCCTCGGTCGTATCGCGGATCACCGCGCTCTTGTAGAGCGTCACACTCTCGAAATGGCGGCAATCGGGCTGGAACGTGGACAGCACGGGATTTTCCGGGAGTCGCGTCCAGGGTTTCGCCTCAGTCGGCGTGGTGCTCCAGGCGAGTCCGATGGAGAGCGGATCGGGTTCATAGCCGTGCCGCGAACCGCCGAGGAACGACAGCCAGTATCTGCCCTCGTAGGTGCCGAGCTCGTGGGTGCCGTCGAAGCGCGTATCGTACAGGGCGATACCGCCGTCGGCCTGCCAGGCGTCCCAGCCGGTCTTGGCGAAGGGAAGGATGGGGCCGAGCCTCCGCCAGTGGAGCAGGTCGTCGCTGCAGGCGAGCTCGGTCTGGTAGCCAACGCGTTCGCGGTTGGAGACGAAAACCATGTACCAGCGCCCGTTTGCGCGGAAGACGTTGGGGCAGTCGACGAGTTCACCGGGTTCGCCGCGAAGCACGACGCCGTATTTGTAGGGCGTCCGGACCTCGTTGTAGATCCGCTGCATGGTCGTCGCATCGACGGTGCGGCCGGCAGGCGGGAGAGGGAGGACGGTGCGCGGGGCGTCCGCGCGGGCGGCGGAGACGGTGACAGCGAGCAGGGCAAGGAGGAGGGCGAGGCGCCTCGGCCTAAAGACCGGAATTGAACCACGGAGACACGGAGGACACAGAGCCTGAAAACAGAGTGAGAGACCGGCCCATGCCTCACCTCGAAGATGAATGGAATTGGAAGGGGAGATCTCCCTCAATTGCCACGCTCCGTGCGCTCTGCTCGTCCGCTGTAACCCTGTCGATGGTGGATGCCTCTGTGGTTCCAATCCAACTGCGTTATCTGGGTTCATGAGGACCTTTCGTCGGCGAGGCTTTCGAGACCGTGGCGGGCGAGCACGTCGCGCACGCGCACCGAACGGCCGGTGGAGCAGGCCTCGTCCATGGCCTGCATCAGGGCGACGGTGACGATGCCCTCGACGGGGTCGGGCGTGGGGGCCTTGCCGGCGTCCAGGCAGCGCGCGAAATATTCGATGTAGTTCTGGTATTCGCCGGCGTGATGCGAGTGGCCGCCGAAACGGAAGAAATGCTCGTCCTGGTCCTCGAAGGTTTCGACGACGGACTGGGAGTCGGTCTTCCACGCGTAGCGCAGCTCGTAGTAGTCGGCCTGGCCGGCGCCGAGGGAGCCGCGCAGGATGCAGCTCATGTTGCTGTCACGGGAGTTGGGCGTGACGGGGGACGAGTAGGTGCCGCTGACGCGGGCGATGCGGCCGGCGCGGTCGCGGTAGATGAAGTGGAAAGTGTCGGCGTGGACGAGCCCGAGCCTGCGGCCGTTTTCGCTGAGGCGTGAGTAGCCGCAGACCTCCTCGATCGAAGGCAGGTACCAACGGATGAAATCCACGGGGTGGCTGAGGCCGCCGTAGAGCCACTTGAAGGCGTCGGTGCGGGCCCAGCCCTTGGAGAGAAACCAGCGATGGTCGGCGTTATAGTAGGCCTCGACGGTGTTGAGCTCGCCGAACGCGCCGGTTTCGAAGTGGGAGCGCTGCCGGGCGAAGGGGGCGAAGAAGCGCGAGCTTTGTCCGACCATCACGTGCCGGCCGGAGGCGCGGGCGGCGTCGAGCACTTCGCGGGCGCGGCTGAGATCGTGCAGGAAGGGTTTGGTGCAGATGACGTGCTTTCCCGCGGCGAGCGCGCGGAGGACGTGATCGGCGTGCAGGTGGTCAGGCGTGTAGATGCCAACGACGTCGACGTCGGGGTTGGCTAGCAGCGCGTCCATGGACGGCGTGTACACCGAGTGGGGGAGCCCGAACTCGGCGCAGCGCTCGCGGCCGAGCTGCTCGTTGAGGTCGCAGAGTGCCGCGACGTTCCAGAGGGGGCTCTTGAGCCCCGCGGAGATGATGCTGCGTCCTTCGCCGAGGCCGAGGACGCCGAGACCGAGTTGTTTCATTCTAGAGGAGGAAGAAAGTGAACCACATAGGCAGAGGCAGAGGCAGAGGTCAGAGGTCAGAAGTCGGAGGTCGGAGGTCGGATGTCGGATGTCAGAGGTCGGAGGTCGGAGGGCGGACGTCGGACGTCGGAAGTCGGAAGTCGGAGGGCAGAGGCCAGAGGCACAGATGTCAGATGGCAGCAGTCGGAGTCACAGATGGCAGAGGGCAGAGGGCGGGGGCGGCGGTTGGGGTTGTGGTCTGGGTTCTGACTGCTGATCTCTGACTTCTGGTTCTTGGCCTCTGTCTCCGTTGTTCGGGTGGCTCAGTGGAGGCGCTGGCGGAGGTAGGAGAGCATGGGGTTGAGCACGCTCGGATCGAGGGGCATGCGGTGGCCGCGGGGCTGGGGATCGGGCTGGTAGATGAAGGGGCTGTGGAGCTCGGTGAGTCGGCGGGCGAGCACCTGCATCTGAAGCTGGTAGTCGGCGCCCTCGGTGCAGTTGATCGAGAGGAAGAGCGGAACGGTTGGGCCGTGCAGGTAGTCGAGCGCGCCGGCGTCGCGCCAGACGTCCTCGTGCTGCGCGCGGGTTCCCCAGGCGATGTTGTAGCGGGGGATCATATGGTCGTGGGGCAGGAGGTGCAGGTACGTGAAGCGGCCGGCGAGCACGATCGCTCCCTGGACGCTGCTGTCGACGCCCTGGTTTTCACCGTGTCCCTCGAAGGCGGGCAGTCCGGTCGTGGTGGTGAGCAGGAGGGACATGCCGCTACCGCGGGAGAAACCGGCGACGACGATGCGGCCGTTGAGATCGAGTGAGGCGGACTGGGCGCGAAGGGTGCGGACGGCGGCCTTGGTCATCCAGCCGCACTGCGGCATCGGGTCGAGCCCGTGGTAGGGCGCGCGGACCGGGTGGTCGGCCATCGCGGCGGCGTAGCCTTCGGCGGCGGCACCCTCGAGGATCGTGTCGGTGCAGAAATCGAGGGAGAAGTTGCCCATGCGATTCAGGTTGTCGCAGGAGAATTCGATCACCGAACCGACCGGGTGGACCGGGTGTGCCGGGTAGACGATGTCCATGGCCAGCGTGCGGTCGCCGTCGTGGTAGAACGCGACGTCGCGCTTCAGTCGGCAGCCCGAGGGCACGATGAAGATGTGGGCGGGATCGAGGCGTTCGTCCGCGAGGAGCTGGTGATGCTGGATCTGGTTGCGCAGCGCGGCCAGATCGAGGTTGAGCGCCGGCCAGCGTGACTGCTTGGCGTGGTCGTAGTCGATGGTGACGACGAGGCAGCCCTGGGCCAGGAAATCGTGGATGATCGATGCGTCGCTGTCGGTGCCGACGCGCGGTGCGGCGAGGTTTTCGAGATAGAGAACCGCCGGACGGAGTTCCCCGCCTCCCGACGCCGGCTCGAGAATTTTCATGGGCAGGTCGCTGCCGGTGGCGGTGCTGTGCCAGGTGGCGGCGGAGGCCCCGGCGGCGAGGAGGCAGAGGGAGGCGACGAAACGAATCATGGGAGGGAGAGACGGAAATTCAGGATTCAGCGGCGTTCCTTCACCGGACCGACCTTCACGGAGTAGTCGAAGATCGCGAGGTTGAGGAAGGAATCGATCTTGGCGTAGACCTCGCTGCGCGCCTCGGGCAGGCCGCGCATGTAGTCCATCGAGAGATCGTCGAATTCCACGCCGCCGCCTGCGCGGCGCACGGAGCTGGCGAAGGATTTGGCGGCCAGGTAATCGAAGGTGCGCGGGGCGCCGTCGGGACCCGGGTAGTGGAGCAGCATGATGGGCTGCTTGATCTGGTCCGGGTGCTTGACGAGCGGGGCGGCATCGAAGCGCGCCTTGTCGCCGAGCGCCTGCCGGGTGAGCGACGGACCCACGTCGTTGTCGGTCCAGCGCTGGGTGGTGAGCCAGTTGCCGAGGTCGACGGGCGCGTTGATCGCGATCGCGCAGCGGAAGCGGTTGGGGTGGATCTGGAGGGCGCGCAGCGCGATGAATCCACCCTGGGTCTCGCCCATCACGGCCACGCGTTTTGCGTCCACGCGGTAATTGCCCTCGATGTAGTCGAGTGTCGCCATCAGGTCGGCGACCTGGGTGAGGTCGTAGCCCGGGGCGAGCGCGGCGCGTTCACGCAGGCCGAAGCCCCAGGCGCCGCGGCCGTTGTATTCGACGACCATGAAGCCCATCTCGGCGAGCGCCTGGGCGCGGCTCTGGAAATCCGGGCTGACGCGGTCCCAGGGCATCGAGGGGCAGAGCACGATCACCGGCATGGGCGTCACGCGGGGGTGGTTGGGGACCACCATGATCCCCTGAATTGGGGTGCCGTTCTTTTCGTCGAAGGAGAACGGATACGTCTTGCTCGTCTGACCGTCGTCGATCGAAGGGGCGCGGCGGACGAACTGGGAGAGCGTGCCGGTGAAGCGGTTGAACACGTAGTAGGCACCCGCGTCGCCGGGGGCGTCGGCCAGGACCAGGAAGCGTCGCGCGGCGCTGTCCCACTCGAGGATGCGAATGCTGTGGTTGGGAAGGGCCGTCTCGATCTGCTGCTGGACGTCCTGGAAGGTCTGGTTCAGCCAGAGCGTCTGGGCGAACTTGCCTGCGTAGCGCACGCCGACCACCTGGCCGTTGAAACGGTCCACGACGAGCTGGTCGCGACTGCCGAACGTCTGGACGGGCGGCGCGAGGTCGTAGGTGGGGTCTTCGAAGGCGACCTTGGTGCGGTGGCCGGAGCGGAGGTCGAGGGAGTAGACGCCGTAGGTGTCGCGGCCAACGTTGGAGGCGAAGTACAGGTCGTTCGGATTGGCGCCGAAACCGAGGGGGATTTCGCGTTGGCCGAAGAAATTAGCGGGTGAGACGGAAAAGGCGCCGCCTGGGCCGACGAGCCGATTGAGGGGCTGGGGGCGGTTTGCGCCGGTCGGCCCCGTGTATTCATAGGTGTGGGGAAAGGCGGTGAGCAGCGTGGAGGGGAGCAGCACCCTGACGTGGCTGGAGAGATCGGTGAGGCCGGCCATGTTGGGCGGGACGATGTCGCCGGAGAGGTCGTGCATCTTGCCGGTGACCGTATTGAGGAGCACGAAGCCGACGCGCTGGGAGCCGTCGTCGCGGGAGTTGCCGAAGGTCTCGAGCAGCACGTCGCCGGGCTTGCCTGGGGCCAGGTCGTAGACGCGCAGGTTTTGGGCGAGGACCGTGGTGGTGGGGCCTGCCTGCGGGGCGAGTGTGGGGAAGGTAGCGGGCTCGGAGGGGTCGGGCGTCGCGGCGCCGTAGGTCGAGTCCACATTGGACGTGTCGCTGGCGCTGGGGACGGGCTGATCCGGGCTCCAGACGGCGGGAGGCTGGTCTTCCGGGGGAGGGCCGAAGGTCGATTCGTTGGGAATCTGTTCGAGCACGTCGCGCGGGGTGGCGATGAGGCCCGCGTTGCGGCCGTCGGCATCGAGGGCGAAGACGGCGCCGACGTAGTTGGTCCAGCTGCCACCGGAGCCCACGGCGAAGACGCCGTTGGTGTCGACCACGAGGCGCGTGGGGGTGGTCCAGCGCATCCAGCGGATCTGGGCGGGGGTTTTCTCGTCCTGGTTGGCGGCCTGGCTGGGCGTGGAGGTCTCGTCGGACGCGACGGTGGCGAGCGCGGTCGCCTTGTCCGGGTGGTCGACGTTGAGGACGACGACCTTAAGCTTGTCGCCATCGCGCAGCGAGTAGGCCAGGTATTGGCCATCCGGTGACAGGGCGGCCTGGTCGGTGCGGAAGGGCTGGAAATAGGGGAGGAAGGTGCCGGCGTCGGGGGCTGACGGAGGGGCGGCCGCGGCGCGGAGGACGCCGAGGGCCCCGAGGAGGAGGGCTGCGAGTGCGAGGTGTTTCATCGTGCTGGTGTGGCTAGCTGGGAAGCGTGGGCGGGCTGAACGTGCTTCGGACGATGCGGCTGCCGGCCTCCGCCTCGAAGACGGCGAAGTCGCCGTCGCGGCGAAGTTCGTCCGGGACGTCGCCCTCGACGGAGGTGCCCGGGGCGCTGGGGATCCAGACGTGCGCCGAACAGTTGGCCGGCACGACGAATTCCCAGGTGAAGCGGTTGCCCTCGATCCGCCAGGATGAGCGCACCTCGCCGTGCAGCGTGCGGTAGGTGGCGGTGGCGTGGGTGAGCCCAGCGCAGACGAAGGGCCTGAGGATCAGGCGGCGGAACCCCGGCTCGGCGGGGTCGAGTTCGATGCCCGCGACGTGGCGGAACAGCCACTCGCCGACGGAGCCCAGCGAGTAGTGGTTGAAGGAATTCATGTGCGGGCTGAAGAACCCGTCCTCGCGCGTCCAGCCGTTCCAGCGCTCCCAGATGGTGGTGGCGCCGTGGCGCACCGGGTAGAGCCAGGATGGATACGATTCCTGGAGGAGCAGCCGGTAGGCGACGTCCGCGCGTCCGCCGAGCGTGAGCTGGGGATTGAGGTGGCTGATCCCGATGAAGCCGGTGCTCAGGTGCCAGTCCAGGGAACGGATGTCGTCGACCAGCCGCGCGACTGCGGCGGCGCGGACCGCGTGGGGAAGGAGGTCGAAGGCGAGGGCTAGCAGGTAGGCGGTCTGCGTGTGGACCTCGAGCCGTCCGTCCTCGCGCAGCCAGGCGCGCTGAAAGGCGTCGCGGACGTGTTCGAACATCGCCTGGAAGCGGTCGGCGTCGGCCCCGCGGCCCAGGGTGCGCGCGATGCGGGAGAGCTTGGCGGCGTCGTCGGCCCAGTAGGCGGTCGCGAGCAGGTTCTTCATCGGCGAGTGGGTGCCGAAGGAGGTGTCGCTTGGGATGCAGAGCCAGTCGCCGTAGTTCTTGGAGAGGGCGTTCACCCGGAGGCCGTCGGGATTGTTGGCGGCGATCCAGTCGACCCAACGCACCATCGCGTCGTAGTGGCGCTCGAGGATACGGCGGTCGCCGTAGACCTGCCAGAGGGTGTAGGGGATGATCACGCCGGCGTCGGCCCAGCCGGCGCTGCCGCAGAGTCCGCCAAGGCCCTCGAAATTGATGTCCTCGCGCAGCCGTGGCGCCGTGTCGGGGAAGACGCCCTCGGGCGTCTGGGCGTCGGAGACGTCGTTCATCCACTTCGTGAAGAAGGCGGCGACGTCCATGTTGCAGGAGGCGGTTCGAAGGAAGACCTGGGCGTCTCCCATCCAGCCCAGGCGTTCGTCGCGCTGGGGGCAGTCGGTGGGGACGGACAGGAAGTTGTCGCGCTGGGACCAGAGTCCGTTGAACCACAGCCGGTTCACGCCGGGGTGCGAGCATTCGAAGTGCCCTGCGCGCTCGAGGGCGGAGTGGACGACGAGGCCGGTGACGGCGGCCACCTCGGGGCGGAATGTGGGGTCGGGCCGCGAGGCGCCGTCGGGGCGCGCGGACAGCTCGACGTACTGGAAACCATGGAAAGTGAACGTCGGCTCGTAGGTTTCCTCGGCGTCGCCGCGGGCGACGTAGGTGTCCTCGGCGCGCGCGCGGCGGAGGTTTTCCGTGTAGAGCGTGCCGTCGGGCGAGAGCCGTTCGCCATGGCGGAGCGTGAGGCGGGTGCCGGGGGCGAGGCCGCGCACGCGCAGCCGCACGAAGCCGGCGATGTTCTGGCCGAGGTCGTAGATGAAGACGCCGGGGCGACACTCGTTCACGGAGACGGGGCGGAGCTCCTCGGTGACGCGCACGGGCTCGGAGCGCTGGGCGACGAGCGGGGCGGCGGGCGGTGGGACCTCGACGACGGTGAGCCAGGGGCGTCCTCCGGACGGGGCTGCCGGGCTGCCGCGGCGGGCGTCGCGGACCTCGCCCATCATGAAATCGGAGCTGAGGATCTCCCCGGTGGAGCAGAGCCAGGAGCCGTCGGTGGCGATGGTGCGGCGGAAACCGTCGGCGAACTCGAGCTCGAGCTGGGCGGCGAGGGAGTTCTGGAGCGAGCCGTAGCGGCCGCGCACCTCCTGCCAGCCGACGTAGCCCGTCCACCAGCCGTCGCCGAGCAGCGCGGACAGGTCATTGGCGCCCGCGCGCATCAGGCCGGTGAGATCGTAGGTGCGATAATGGATACGCTTGTCGTAGTCGGTCCACTCGGGGGCGAAGAGGTCGCATCCGACGCGGGCGCCGTTGGCCTTGAATTCGAACAGGCCGCGGGCGGTGGCGTAGAGCGTGGCGCGGACGGGGGCGGCGGGGAGCGCGAAGGGCCGGCGGAAGAGGGTCGGCGTGCCGGGTTCGGTGAGGGTGGAGGCGATCGCGCCGGGGTCGACTTGGAGGAGGTCTGGGTTCGCGGCGATCCAGCGCGCGGACCAGTCGGAGACCGCGAGCAGTCCCATCGACCAGAAGGCCGGGGCGGATACGGCGGTGGCGCCGGTCTCGTCCCAGACCTGGACGCGCCAGTGGCAGCGTTCGCGGGAGCCGAGCGGCCTGCCCTCGTAGACGATGTGGGTGGTGCGGTGGTCGTCGACGCGGCCGGAGTCCCAGAGGTCGCCCTCGCCACGGGCGAGGAGTGTCGAGGAACTGGATACGATTATCCGCCAGGCGGCCTGCCGGGCGCCCCGGCGGTCGCTGACGATCTGCCAGCTGAGCCGGGGAGCGCGTTCGTCGATGCCGAGCGGATCGGCGAGATATTCGCAGCGGAGGCGGGCGACGCTGAGATCGGACATGGCGGGGGGCTCAGCTGCGGGCGCGTTCGGATTCGATCTGTTCGAGGGACTTGCCGGAGGTGTCGGGCATGAAGAAGAAGCCGACGCCGCCGCTGATTGCGAGGAAGAGGGCGAGCAGGGCGGCGACCTTGCCGATGCCGGCGCTGGCGAGCACGGGCACGAAGAAGCTCCAGACGCCGAGGATCACGCGGGCGGTGCCGAAGGTGAAGCCCTGGGCGGTGCCGCGCAGGATGGTGGGGAAGAGTTCCTGGCTGAAGACCTTGTAGAAGGCCTCGCCCGCGAGTGCGCCGCCGGTGGAGAACAGCAGGATGTTGGCGATGATGGTGGGGATCGTGAAGGGCAGGACGAGGAACAGCACGTAGGCCGTAATCTGGAGCACGGCGCCGACGCCCCAAAGCACGCGGCGCGAGTGGTGGTTGCGGTCGGAGAACCGCATGAACACGGCGACCGTGACCAGGAGCATGATGAGGAAGCCCGCGCTCGACAGGGCGACGCTGGCGGCCTGGCTGCCGGCGTGGAGCGTGCGGATCATGTACGGGTTGAAGATGCCGGCGGTGCCCGCGGCGAGGTTCCAGAACAGATAGATGGTCCCGGTCCAGACGAGGGCGCGAAGGTTCGCTCCGCTGAACAGACTGCGCACCTGCTTTTTGGCGGAGGCCGCGACCTTGGCGGCCTCCGACCAGCGCACGGACTCCTTCAGCCCGCGGCGCATGGCCCAGGTGACGAGTGCGACGACGAAGAGGTGGAGAAACACGATCCGGATGCCGAGGATGCCGAGTCCGGCGAGCGCGACGGCGAGCCAGAGCACGATGACGGGTCCCAGGCACCAGGCGACCTGGGTGAAGCCGAGCAGTTTGCCGCGGGCCTTGGCGGGGGCGAATTCGCCCACGAGGGCGAGCGAGGTGGGCACGTCGGCGCCGACCGCGAGGCCCACGATGAAGGTGCCGACGAACAGCATCGTGCTGTTGACCGCGAGCGCGATCAGCAGGATGCCCGCTGCGTAGGCGAGCAGGTCGTATTGGTAAATCCGCTTCCGGCCGAGCTTGTCGCCGAGCCAGCCTCCGCCGATGGCGCCGATGGCGCAGCCGATGGCGTTGGGTCCGATCGCGGCGAGCGCACCGATGGCGCCTGCGGTCAAGTGGAGATAGGACTGGAACACCGCGAGTCCCGCGCCCAGCGCGACGATCGAGCCGGCGTCGAGGTAGGAGGCCATGCCCGCGAGTGCGGACCACTTCCATTGCTGACGGGAGATGGTTTCGACTTCCTCGGCGGCCCGGGCGGCGATTTCCTCGGCGGAGGGGAGGGAGGAGTCGGAGGTGGAGGGAACGGAGCTCATGGGTTTTCGGGGGGACGGGCGAAGCGGGAGAGAGTGGGTCGCGGGGCGGGGACGGCGTCAGCGCGCGGGCAGCCACACGCTCATGTCGTAATCGCCGCGGTTGTTCCAGGCGAAGTAGGGGATGAGCGTGACGGAGATCGGGCGCGGCGGAGTGGCGGAGACCTCACGGTAGAGCTGGCCTTTTTGCCACGGGGATTCCTGCAGATCCCAGCCGGGCACCGTGATGGACAAAAGGTGGGCGCCGCCGATCTCGATGGGCTTGATGGAGTCCTTGCGCGTGCCGGGATCGAGGGCGAGCGCGACGTCGGTGAGCTTCACGCCGGGCGGGAGATCCTTCGCCTCCAGGCAGTAGACGATCGGGCCATATTTCACGGCGACCTGGTTGAGGGTTTCCTCGACGAGTGGATTGGCCTCCATGAGCACGGGCTTGAAGTCGAAGGCGATGCCGACGGTGTCGCCGGACTTCCAGGTGCGTGTGAGGTCGAAATAGCTGCCCGGCCGCGGCGTTCCGGCGACGGCGCGGCCGTTCACGGTGATCGTCGTGGCGCCCGGGTGCATCCAGCCGGGGATGCGCAGGCGGAGGGTCACGGGGTGGGCGGGCGCGGCCGAGATCGAGAGCTTCACGGCGCCGTCCCACGGGTAGTTGGTTTCCTGATTCAGCTTGATGCGGCTGCCGTCGAGCCAGCGGGTGTCGAGGGCGCTGTCGCCGTAGAGGTTCACCCAGAGCGTGTCCTTGGAGAGCGTGTAGATGTAGTTCTGCGCCTCGGCGATGGTGCGGACGATGTTGGGCGGGCAGCAGAAGGACGACTTGTAGTTGGGCTGGCGGGTACGCGACCAGCGAAGCGGCCAGTTGAACGCGTGGAGGCGGCGCAGCGGGTTGGTGTAGAAGTAGTCCTTGCCGTCCATGCTGATGCCCGCGAGCACGCCGTTGTACAGGGACTGCTCGAAGAGGTCCACGTAGCGCTCGACTCCGGTGTCCTCGAACATCCGCCACTGCCACAGCGCGAAGCCGACGGTGGCGCAGCTTTCGTTGTAGGCGGTGAGGTTGGGAAGCTGGTAGTCGCGGCCGTAGGCCTGGTGGACAAGCTTGATCTCGCCGTCCTTCGCGGAGCCGTCGGGCGAGGCGCCATCGTAGAGCGCGCCGGTCATGCCGGTGATGTACAGCTTGGCGCCGGCGGCGTCGTTGTCGACGCGGACGAGGGTGCGCAGGAGGGAGGCGTCACCGTCTTCGGAATACACATCGGCCACTCCGGCGAAGAGGTAGTTTGCGCGGACGGCGTGTCCGACGGGGCCTGTCATCTCGCGGAAGGGGATGCGGTCCTGGTTCATGTCGCTGCCCTCGGACGGCGGCACCAGGCTGCGGATCTCGATGAGGCGCTTGGCGAGCGCGAGGTAGCGGGGGTCGTGGGTGGTGCGGTAGAGCTCGACGACGCCCATGTAGTGGGACGGGCAGATTGCGTTCAGGGCGAGGGACTGGGGATCGGAGGCGCAGAGGCGGTCGAGGTAGTCGGCGGCCTTGCGGGCGCAGTCGAGCAGGGAGGTCTTCCCCGTGGCTCGATAGTGGATACAGGCCGTGGTCATCAGGTGGCCCATGTTGTAGGTCTCGAAGTGCTCGCGGTTCGCGAACGCGAGTTTCCGTCCCTCGGCGGCGGCGTTGCGTTCGCGGATGATTATGGGCGTATCCAGGTAGCCGTCAGGGCGCTGGGCCTTGGCAATGACCGCGATGATCTGGTCGAGCTGTCGATCCACGGCGGGATCGTGGGTGACGGCGTAGACCTGCGCGAGGGACTCGACCCATTTCAGGAAGTCACCGTCGTTGAAGGGGGGGCCGTGGGGCTTGCCGTCGCGTCCGTGGCTCAGGCCCGCGGCCATCCGGAAGTTTTCCCAGGCGGCGCTCTCCTTGGGGTTGCTGAAGATGCTCCACAGGTGCGGCACCATGGTGTCGCGGCAGACCTGGAAACGCTCCCCCATGAGCCCGCCGGTCCAGTGCACGTCGGACAGGTCGGGCATGTACATCTTCGCGTCGGGCGAGCGGGTGGTGTCGATGAGCGCACGCTCCCCGGCCTGTGCGGGAAGCGCGGAGGCGAGCAGCGCCAGAAGCAGGGCGGGGTGAAAGCGCATCTCCTACGTTAGTTTTGAGGGATCACACTGCAAACGGCACGCTGCCATCCACGGTGAAGCGAGTCGGCCCGTCCGACAGGCATGGCCGGATGGTAAACCACCTGCTCGCGGACGATCGAGGCGAGTGCCTCGGGGGAGGTGTGCACGCCCGTGCCGACCAGGCCGGCAAAGGCGGCCCCGAGCGGGGAGCCGTGCGCCATGGCCGAGACATGGAGGGCGACGCCGGTCACGTCCGCGGTGAACTGCATCAGCGGCGCGCTGGCGGTGGCGCCGCCGTCGGCGCGGATGTCGCGCAGGGCGAGTCCGGATTCCGCGCGAAACACGTCCAGCACGTCGCGGACCTGGTAGGCAATCGACTCGAGGGCGGCCCGGGCGACGTGGCGACGGTCGCTCTGGGAGCTGAGCCCCACGATCGCCGCGCGGGCGGCGGGTTGCCAGTGGGGCAGGCCCAGGCCGGAAAAGGCGGGCACGAGATAGACGCCGCCGTTGTCGGGCACGGCGGTGGCGAGCGTATCGAGTTCGCCGATATCGCGGACGAGCCCGAGTTGGTCGCGCAGCCAGGTGAGGGTGGAGGCGGAGCTGATGATGATGCCCTCGAAGGCGTAGGTTGGGCGCCCGGAGAGGCGCCACGCGAGGGCGGTTGCGATGCCGCGGTCGGAAAACCGTGGGGCGTCGCCGAGATTGAGAAGGACAGAGGAGCCGGTGCCGAAGGTCACCTTGGCCGAGCCCGGTTCGAAGCAGCGCTGGGCGAAGAGCGAGGCCTGGGAGTCTCCCATGACGCCGCGGATCGGAAGCGGACGATCGAGGGCGCCGCGCAGGTCGGTTTCGCCGTAGGAGGCATCGCAGTCGCGGACTTCGGGCAGCGCGGCGACCGGCACCTGCCAGAGGGCGCAGAGGTCCTCGTCCCAGCGGCTCCTGACGAGGTCGAAGAGGAGCGTGCGGCTGGCGTTGGTGGCGTCGGTGGCGAAGACGCGGCCGCGGGTCAGCCGGTGGATCAGGTAGGTGTCGATGGTGCCGATGACCGCGGTGCCGTCGGCGAGCCGTGCTGCGATGGCCGGTTCGTTGCGCACCAGCCACTGGAGCTTCGAGGCGGAAAAATAGGCGTCGAGCGGAAGGCCGGTTTTCCGCTGGATGCCGGCGGCGGCGCCGGACGCTGCGTGTTCCGCGCAAAGGGCGTCGCCGCGGCGGCACTGCCAGACGAGTGCGGGATGGAGCGGTTCGCCGGTGCGTCGGTCGAAGACGACCACGGTCTCGCGCTGGTTGGTGATGCTCAGCGCGACGGTCTCGGGCAGCCGGGCGGCCTGCCGTGCGGTCACCGCGCGGAGCGTGGACAGCGTGTTGAGCCAGATTTCGTTGGCGTCGTGCTCGACCCAGCCGGGGCGCGGATAGAACTGGCGGTGCTCGCGCGATTCCTGGTCCAGGCAGCGCCCGGCCTCGTCGAAGAGCAGAGCCTTCGTGGCGGAGGTACTTTGGTCGAGGGCGAGGACGAACGGCATGGGTGGGTCGCGGGAAGGGGGGTGGGCGGCGGCTTGCCGCGGGGAGGAGGCCGGTCAGGCCGGCGGGGCGGACCGGCCGAGCAGGTCCAGGGCAGCGCGGGAGAGCCCCTCCATGGAAATGCCGTAATGGCGGAAAATGTCGGCCTGGCTGCCCGTCACGGTATCCTCGTCCGGGATACCGATGATGCGAAACCGCGGGTGGGCGTCGCCCTGGGCCAGGACAGCCGCGACGGCCTCGCCGAGCCCGCCGTGGACCATGTGCTCCTCGACGGTGAGGACCGCCCTGCATTCCGCGGCTGCGGAGCGGACGGCCTGGAGGTCGAGGGGCTTGACGGAGGGCAGGCTGAGCACGCGGCAGCGAAGCCCCGAGGTTTCCTCGAGGTGGGCGGCGGCGAGCAGGGCATGGACGACGGTCTCGCCAGTCGCGAGGAAGGCGAGGTCGTTGCCGGGCCGCAGCAGGCGGGCGCGTCCGAGCTCGAACGGAGCGGCGCAGGGAAGGGTGTAGAGGGGGGCCTTGCCGAAGCGCAGATAGACCGGGCGGCGGAGCGCGGCGGCGGCCAGGACGGCCTCGCGCGTCTCGATGTTGTCCGCGGGGGCGACGATCGCGAGATTGTGGATCGCGCGCAGCGCGGCGAAATCGTGCAGCGAGTGGTGCGTGGAGCCGAGGGCGCCGTAGCTTACGCCCGCGCTGATGCCCACGAGAGTCACGGCGTTGTCGGAGTAGGCGACGTCGTTCTTGATCTGCTCGAGGGAGCGCGCGGTGAGGAAGCAGGCGGGGGACACCGCGAACACGGTGCGACCCGTCGAGGCCAGGCCGGCGGCGACGCCGACGAGGTTCTGCTCGGCGATGCCCAGCTCGACGATCTGGCGGGGCAGCGCCTGGCCGAAGGGTCCGAGTTTTCCGGAGCCGCGGGAGTCGCTCGTGACGGCGAGCAGGCGTGCGTCGGCGCGCGCGAGTTCGAGCAGCGTGTCGGCGAACACTTCCAGATTCGGGCGCCCGAGCGTCATGCCGAGCCGCTGGGCCAGGGACTTCGCCTCGGGTGAGAAGAGGGAGGGTGCGGGGGCGCTCATCGGGCGGCCTCCCCGAGGCTGAGGACCTGCGCGTCGAGCTCGGCGAGCGCGCGGGCGTATTCGTCGTCGCTGGGAACGCCGTGGTGCCACTTGGCGACGTCCTGCATGAAGCTGACGCCCTTTCCCTTCAGCGTGCGTGCGATGACCATGGAAGGCTTTCCGGGCTCGAGCGGTTTTTCGAGGGCCGCGGTGAGGGCGGCGAAATCGTGGCCGTCGACGGTACGGACCGCCCAGCCGAACGAGGCCCACTTCTCGGCGAGGGGCTCGTGGTTCATCACGTCGCGCGTGCGGCCGGAGATCTGGAGCGTGTTGAGGTCGACGATCGCGGTGAGGTTGTCGAGGCGGTAGTGGGCGGCGGCGAGGGCGGCCTCCCAGTTGGAGCCTTCGGCGAGTTCGCCGTCGCCCATCAGGGTGAACACGCGGAAGGACGCGCCGTCGAGGCGGCCCCCCAGCGCGGTGCCGACGGCGATGGGCAGGCCGTGTCCGAGGGCCCCGGTGTTTTGTTCGACACCGGGAATTTTCCGAGTCGGATGGCCGACGTAGTGCGACTGGTAGCCGCACAGGGTTTCCAGATCCGACTCGGGGAAGTAGCCGCGGTCCGCGAGGACCACGTAAAGGGCCTCAACGCAATGTCCCTTGCTCTGGATGTAGCGGTCCCGGGAGGGATCCAGGCGGGTGTCGGGCGAGACGCGGAGGATGCGGTTGTAGAGGACGTTCAGGATGTCGATGCACGACAGGTCGCCGCCGGTGTGGCCGGCGCCGGCATGCTTGATCCACCGCAGGATGCCCTTGCGGTAGGCGAGCGACTTGAGCGCGAGGTCGTGATCGGTCATGCGTGCGAAAGGCGGCGGTGCCGGTTCATTCCTCCGGCTGGTTGTGAAAATAGGTTTCCCAGCCCAGGTAGCGCGTGAAGGCCTCGTGAAGCACGGCGGCGGTGCGCGAGGCGTTCATCACCACGTGGTGTTCGAAGCCCTCGCGGCAGACATGGCGCATGAGGGTCTGGAGGCGCGGCACGTGGGCGACGGCGCGGTTGCCGAAAGTCTTGAGCTCGTCGTTGGTGAGCTGGCCCTCGCCGACGTAGGCGCGGATCCGGCCGGCGGTATCGTCGGTCGTGATACGACCGAACGTGAGCGGGCTGGCGGGCGTGCGGCCGTCGAGCGCGCCCCAGGTGTTTTCGACGCCCAGCGTGGAGCCGAGGATGGGGGCGTTGAGCACCTTGATGTCGGGCAGGAAGGACTTGGCCCAGTTGCCACAGTGGAAGAGCACGCACTTGTCGGCGTCGGTGCCGTAGTTGTTGTTCCAATCCACGAGCGCGCTGGGCGTGCCGGAGGCGAGCTGCATGGCGTACATCGTGAGCACGCCGGTGACGTCGACCTCGCAGGCGCTGGGCAGCAGGGCCTCGCTCATCATGCTCATCGACGTGCAGACGTTGCAGCCGTGGTTCTGCTGGACGGAGGTCCAGCACTGGATCGCAGTGGCGTCGAGACAGTTGGCGGCGACGTAATCGTCGAGCACGACGCCGAGGCGGGCCATCTGGACGAGCTTGGCGGGAGGAACGGCCGTGGTGTTGGCGTAGGCGCGCATCTCGTCGACCTTGGCGACCAGGCGCGCGTCCTTCTCGCCGATCTTGGAGGCGGAACCGAGGATCTCGGAGAGGTCGACCGTGGTGACGCTGATGCCGGAGCGCTCGAGGAGTTTTTCGGAGTAGCGGACGGTGTTGAACGCGCCGGGGCGTGCGCCGACGGCGCCCAGGCGGGCGCGGCGCAGGCCGCGGACCACGCGGCATACGGCGGCGAACTGGGTGAGGTCGGCGCGGAAGGAGGGATCGTCCGGGTGCACGACGTGCTTCGCCGTGAGCGAGTAGGCGATGCCCGCCTGGCGCAGGTTGTTGCAGACGGAGATCTTGCCGCAGAACGCGTCGCGACGGCGCACGACGTCGAGCCGGTCGAGGTCGTCGGGATAGCCCTGGACGAGCACGGGCACGTTGAGGGCCGCGAGCTTGAGCGTGTCGGCCACGCCCTTTTCGTCGCCGAAATTGGGCAGCACGACCAGGACGCCGGCGATGGCGTCGCGGTGTTTCCTGAACAGATCCGCGCACTTCCGCGCCTCGGCGTGCGTCTCGACGCCTCCGAGCTTCGTCTCGGCCGGGTCGAGCATCACCGCCGCGAGTCCCAGGTCTGCGAATACGCGGACCAGGTCGGAGCGGGCTTCGGCCACGAGCTTGTCGGGAAAGAAGTCCCGGTTGCCGAAGATGACACCGAGGGTGAGTGGGGCGGATTTCATGGGAAGACTGGAGGTTCGCCGAGGGGTGGTGGCCCTGAAAACGGACGGCCAACGTTGACGGCAGGGGCAAGTATATGGTAATGATTTGCCCAATACTCCCTCATTTGCCGGTATTTTTTACGGTTTCCTAAGCTATGCCCCTGGTCACATTCGACCCCAACCGTCCGGACTTCGCGCCCTATGGCTTTTCGTGTGTGCGTTGGACGCCCTCGCCAATGCGCAGGCCCGACCACCACAATGAGATAGAGATCAACATGCTGTCGCGCGGCTGGGTGAGCTACCTGCTCGGCGGGCGGAAGGTGCGCATGGAGGCGGGGCACCTGAACGTGTTCTGGGCGGCGATTCCGCACCAGATCCTCGAATTTGCCCGGGATACCCACTACTTCGTGGTGACGATTCCGCTCGCGTGGTTCCTGCAGTGCCATCTGCCCGAGCGGTTCGTGCAGCCCCTGTTGCGCGGAGAGGTGCTGGCCGAGACCCAGGATCACCCCGGACGCGACGACGCGCTGTTTGCGCAGTGGGAGGAAGACCTGCAGAAGCCGGACGACGACGTGCGGCACGTGGTGATGCTCGAGATGGAGGCCCGGCTCAGGCGCATGATTTCGCGGCTGCCGGTGGAGACTGTGGCGAGGGGAAGCGTGCGCACGAAGACACGTGCCGGCGGGCTGCAGGGCGGCGACCTGAACAAGGTCGAGCGCATGGCCTGCCTGATCGCGCAGCGCTACACCGAGCAGCTCACGGTGACCGAGATCGGCAAGGAGGTGGGCCTTCATCCGAACTACGCGATGGGGTTGTTCAAGAAGGCATTTGGCACGACCCTCATCGACTACCTCACGCACCACCGCATTTCCCACGCCCAGCGGCTTCTAGCGACGACCAACGAGAAGATCGTGGAGGTGGCCTTCAGCTCGGGATTCAACTCCATCAGCCGTTTCAACGAGGTGTTCCGCCGCGCCTGCGGTTGCACGCCGCGCGAATACCGGCTCCAAAACGCCTCTACGCGCGAGTGAGCGCACTCCGCATGCGATCCGCCGTCGTTCCCTTTTGCCGCGCCGTCGCGGTCCTGTGTCTTGCCGCCGTCTGCGCGTCGGCCGCCGAGATCTGGGTTTCGCCCACGGGCTCAGACTCCAATCCCGGCACTCAGGCCCGCCCACTCGCCTCGTTGACGCTGGCGCTGCGTCGCGCCCGCGACCTGCGGCGCACGGCGGCATCGCCGCTTGGCGTCCCCGTGCGACTCGAATTGAAGGACGGCGTTTACCGTCTCGACGAGCCGCTGCTGGTGCGGCCCGAGGACGGCGGAACGCCGGCGAGCCCGACGATCATCGAGGGGGCGCCCGGCGCGCATCCGGTGCTGAGCGGCGGCGTGCCTGTATCCGGCTGGAGGCGACTGGCTGCTGACGAGGCGCCCGAGGGGCTGCCCGCAGTCGCGCGGGGTCAAGTGTGGGTCGCGCCTGAGCCGCGCTTCGACGGGCGCTGGCTGGAGTTTCGCCAGCTCTGGGTCGGAGGGCGGAAGGCCGTGCGCGCCCGCACGCCGAACCGCGGCGACATGATCCCGCTGGCGGGCTGGGATCGCCAACACCGCGTGGCGGTCATTCCCCCGGGGCTCGCACTTCCGTCCAAGCTCGACGGCGTGGAGATGGTCCTGCTCCAGCAGTGGGAGATCGCCGTCCTGCGCATCGCCTCGCACCGCGTGGACGCGGGGCGCAGCCTGCTGTCGTTCTGCGAGCCGGAGAGCCGCATCGAATTTGAGCATCCCTGGCCGCAGCCTGTGTTCCCGCCGAAGTTCCGCACCTCGCCCTTCTTCCTGGCCAACTCGATCGCATTCCTCGATTCGCCGGGAGAGTGGTTCGAGGACACGGACGCGCACCGCGTGTACTACTGGCCGCGTCCGGGTGAGGATCTTGCCCGCGACCGGGTGACGGCCCCCGCGCTTGCGACGCTCGTGACCGTGGAGGGCACGCCCGATCGACCGGTGCGGAACGTCGAGTTCAAGGGGATCGCCTTTGAGGACAGCACGTGGCTGAGGCCGTCCGTGTCGGGCCACGTCCCGCTGCAGGCGGGCATGTACATGGTCGACGCCTATCGTATCCATCCGCCGGGCACGCCCGACTGGCACAAGCTCGACAACCAGGCCTGGCTGGGCCGTCCGCCCGCCGCGGTGAGCGTGCACGACGCACGTGGCCTGTCGTTCGTGGGCTGCCGGTTCGCCCACACTGCCGCCGACGGGCTGGATCTTGTGTCGGGCGTCCAGGACAGCTCCGTGGTCGGCTGCTCGTTCCGCGACATCGGTATCAATGGCCTTGTGGCCGGCGCCTTTTCGGACGGCGGCACCGAGGCGCATCTCCCCTACGCTCCGTCCGACGCGCGCGTCGTGTGCTCGCGACTTCGGTTTGCTGACAACCTTGTTGTCGACTGCGCGAACGAGGACTGGGGCGGGGTGGCGATCCTCGCCGGCTTCGTGAACCACGTGACGATCGAGCACAACGACGTGTTCGACACCTCGTACACCGGGATCAGCGTGGGCTGGGGCTGGACGCGCACCGCAAATGCCGAGGGAGACAACGTGATTCGCGCGAACCTGATCCGGCGCGCGGCGACCCGCATGAGCGACACGGGCGGCATCTACACGCTGTCCGCGCAGCGTGGCACGGTGGTCGAGGACAACGTGGTCGAGGACATCCGCATGAGCCCCTGGGTGCACGACCCGCAGCACTGGTTTTATCTCTACGCCGACGAGGGCACCTCGGGCACGACCTGGCGCGACAACTGGATACCGGCGCCGCGCATCCTGAAGAATGCGAACGGGCCGGGCAACGTGTGGGAGGACAACGGGCCGCAGGTGTCCGAGGCGATCAAGGCCGCGGCGGGACTCGAGCCCGCCTACCGCAGCCTGCTATCGGGCGAAAACGCGGACGCCCGCTGAGGAGCGGGCGCCGCGGGCTTCCGGATTCACCGGCTTCTCGGCAGCTCGAGCGTGAGGGGCCAGGTGTCGCTGCGATAGGGCAGGGCGGGCAGGCCGGCGTCGTTGACCAGATTGGGATTGGCCTTCTCAAGCCAGGCGAAGCGGACCGCCACGGGATGCGGCACGGCGGGACTCGAAACGACGATGCGCTCGCCGTCGATACGCGCGTCTGCCGCATGAAACTGGCCGTCCTTCCCAGCGACGGTGAACTCATCGAGCGGAGCGTTGTCGCGGCTGTGCAGTCCCCGGGCGTGCTCGAGGGTGAGCACGAGCGAGGCACCGTCCGAGGAGGGGCGCGTCGAGACGATGCGCGGCGCGAAGGGGTGGATTCCCGCGACGTGATAAGTCTCCGCGAGCGCGAGGCGGGCGAAGCGCAGGCCGACGTCGCGTTTGTCGGTCGGATGGATGTCCTTCATCGTCCCCGCGATGTCGGTGAGCGTGATCAGGCCGGTGTGCGGAATCGAGAGGGCGGCGATCTGCGCCTCCCAGAGGGCGGGCAGTGCGTCGGGGCTGAGCAGCTTGTCCCAGTGTTTTTCGTGTGAATACGTGAACGGGGCGATGAGCGCGTAGTAGAATGGCGCCTCGGGTTCGCCCCAGGAGGCCCGCCAGCTGTCGATCAGCGCCCGCATCTTCGCCGTGTAGATCGAGCCCTCGGCGTTCATGCAGTTGCTCTCGCCCTGGTACCAGAGGAAGCCGCGCACCGCGAATGGGATGAAGGGCACGACCATGCGCTGGTACAGTTCGCTCGGCTGCATCTTGGCCGCCATGATGCCGAGGTGGATGTGGGCGAGCGGCGCGAGGCGCGGATCCGAGGCGAAGGCCTCCTGCGACATCCAGGTCTCGATGCGTGTGCCGCCGTAGCTCGAGTCGATCACGCCGACCGGCTCGTTGAGCACGCGCTGGAGCTCACGGCTGAAATAATACGCCGCCGCCGAGAAACCCGTCTCCATCAGCGTGGAGGCGTTGCAGGGCTGCCAACGCATGAGCGTGCTGTGCGGCTTCCATTTGCCGGAATGCGGCATCTGGTAGATGCGCACCAGCGGGCAGTCGGCGTGCGTGAGCTCCTCCTGGTAATTGTTGGTGGGCTTCTGGCCCTTCCGCGGTCCGAGCGGCTTTTCCATGTTCGACTGGCCGGAGCAGAACCACACCTCGCCGACGAGCACGTCGGAAAACGTGAGCCGGCTGTCGGCGTCGGAGACGGTGAGCGTGCGCGGCTCGGCGCTCGGCGGGAGCGCGGCGAGTTTAACGCTCCAGCGCCCATCCGGTCCGGTGACGGTCGTCGCGTGCTCCCCGGCGAAGGCGACGGTCACGGACTCGCCGGGCGAGGCCTCGCCCCAGACCGGCAGGGGCATTCTGCTTTGGAGGACCATGTGGTCGCTGAATACGGCGGGGCAGCGCACGGCTGCGTTAAGGTGCGGAGTGAGGAGTAGGCCAAGGGCCGCGAGGGCCGGTGTCAGGAGACGTAGTTTCATGGATGAGAATCGAGTTCGATCGAGGCGGGGTGAAGGCCCGGGGCCGTGGCGGTCAGCACGAGCCGGCCCGGTCTCCCGCGTTCGGTGCGCACGACGACCAGGGCGCGTCCCTGGTAGACGGCGCGCGGATTATCCAGTGTGGTGCCGGAAGCCGTCAGGTCCGCGTTCCCGATCGCGGCGAAGGAGCCGGGGCCGGTCAGGGTGTAGGTCACCGGTTCGTCCGCCGCCTGGACGGTCCGATGCTCCGCGTCGGTCACCGCGACGTGGACGAACGCCAGGTCCTGGCCGTCGGCTGCGAGCGAGGTGCGGCGGCAGTCGAGGCGGAGGTCCGACGCAGGCCCGCTGGTCTGGAGGACGAAAGTTTGCTCCTCGCGCCCGTTCTGGATCCCCACGATGCGCAGGGTGCCGGGTGCGTAGGGAATGGAAAAGACGGCCTTGAACTGCTGGGCGAGTCCCGTCGGTTTCTCACCGACCAGGTCGCCGTTGAGGTACACGCGGACGGAGGAAAATCGTGAATACACGTCCAGGTTGAGCCGGCGGCCCTCGTAGCCGGGCCAGGTCCAGTCCGCGCGCAGGGGCGGGGCCGCCCAGAGCGTCGGCTGCCAGGGACGCCCGTCGGGCGTCGGCACCTCGACCGCCGCGTAGAGACGCTCGCCACGGTCCCAGACGATCGCGCGGTAATGCGAGAGGGGACGCCGGAAGCCGGTAAGGTCGATGTCGCCGCAACCCGCTCCGTGCCACGGATAATGCGAGCCGACCCAGTGGGGCAGGGGTTTCTGGCCCGGCGGATACACCTGGCCGATGCCCGCCTCGCCGAGGTAGTCCATCGCGCTCCACACGAAGTCCCCGACCACCCCGGGATCGTCGTGCACGGCCTGCCAGCTGGCGAAGGCGGCGGTCTGATAGGATTCGGTGGATACGATCACGCGCGTGGGCACGCGTTTGCGGTCGGTCGAGTGGCGTGCGAGCTCGTAGTTGTAGCCGGCGATGTCGAAGGCGGAGAACAGCGGGTCCAGCGAACGCCAGTGTTGCTTGGCGCCGACGCCGTTGATGCCCGCGGTCACGGGGCGAGTCGGGTCCATGCGCCGGGCCTCGTCGGCGAGTTCGTGCGCCAGCGCGGCCCCCGCAGCGCTCGCACGCTCATAGGGCTCGTTGCCCACGCTCCACATGACCACGCTCGGATGGTTGCGGTCGCGCCGGATCATCGCGTCGAGGTCCCGCCGCCACCACGCGTCGAAGTCGCGGCTGTAATCGTACGCGACCTTCTTCTTTCGCCAGCCGTCGAAGGCCTCCTCGACCACCAGCAATCCCAGCCGATCGCAGGCATCGAGGAACGCGGGCGCGGGCGGATTGTGCGCGGTGCGCACGGCATTGAATCCGGCAGCTTTCAACAGCCTGGCACGCCGCGCCTCCGCGCGGTCGAACGCGGCCGCGCCGAGCAGGCCGTTGTCGTCGTGCATGTTCCCACCGTAAAGTTTGATCGGCGTCCCGTTGAGCAGCAGCCCCCGGCGCGCGGAGACGCGCAGCGTGCGCACACCGAAGGTCACCTCCGAGGCGTCCGTCTCGCACCCGTCTGTGAGCACGCGGACGAGCGCATGGTAGAGTGAGGGCGAGCGCGGCGACCAGGCGAGCGGATGCGGGATGTGCAGCGTGAGGTCCGCCTCTGCGGTTCCATGCGACGCAAGGCTGCGTGTCGCGTGCGCGGAGGCGACGACTCGGCCCGAGGGATCGACGATCATCGTGTCGACCTCCGCCGCACCGACGGCGGGTCCGTCGTTCTGGATCGTGGCCTTCAGTTCGACAGTTGCGTCGTCTTGTGTGAGGGATTTGGTGGATACGACGACGCCGTCCGGAGCGACGTGGAGCGGCGCCGCGACCCGCAGGCGCACGTGCCGGTAGAGGCCGGAGCCGGTGTAATAGCGGGAGTTGGGCTGGGCGGAGTTGTCGACCCGGACCGCGAGCACGTTTTTACCGCCAGCCCGGATCAGCCGGCTGATGTCGTAGCGGAAGCTCGCAAAGCCGCTGGGCCGCCGGCCCAGCAGCGAGCCGTTCAGCCAAACCTCGCTGTCGCGGTACGCCCCGTCGAATTCGACCCAGACGCAGTGGCCGGCCCAGGATGCGGGCGCATCGAAGTGAAGCCGGTACCAGCCAATACCCGTGGGATAGAAGCCGCCTCCGCCAAGCGAGGGCGCATCCGGCGAGGGCGCGCCCTCGATGCTCCAGTCGTGCGGAAGATCCACGACCCGCCACGTCCGATCATTGAAGGCGGGCGCCTGCGCGCCGGTCTCGTCGCCGAGGTGAAACCGCCAGCCCGCCTCGATCGGCCGCAGCGTCGCCCCAAGGGCGGATGCACAGCACGCCACCGCCAGGAGCGCCGTCAGCCTCAGGCCTTGGCGGGGGATTCGGGGGGCTCGGCACATGGCGAAACGGTCAACATAGTTACCGCGCAGTTCGTGCCCGTCACGCTCCGTCATCTCCGGAATGCTAAGGTGGCCGGCGTGGAATCCGCGCAGTGTTTCTGCGTGATAACGATGCCGAGCGGGTGTTAGTTCGCCCCTGCTCCCATGATCCCGCCCCGCTCCCTGTTTCGCTGCGCGTTCGTCCTGATCGCAGTGCCGGTTTTCGCAAAGGCGGCGGATCGCGCCGTCCTGCTCGACGCTCCCGCCCAACGGTTCACGGAGTCCACGCCGCTCGGCAACGGACGACTGGGCGCGATGATGTTCGGAGGCGTCGCGGACGAGCGGATCGTTCTCAACGAAAGCGGCATGTGGTCGGGCAGCCCACAGGACGCCGACCGACCCGACGCGGTCGCGGCGCTGCCGGAGATTCGCCGGCTCCTGCTTGCTGGCAGGAATGTCGCGGCCGAGAAACTCGTGAACCAGAAGTTCACGTGCCTGGGCGCGGGCTCCGGGCGCGGCAACGGGGCGAAGATCCCCTATGGCGACTACCAGGTTCTCGGCAACCTGCACCTGCGCTTCACGGGCCCCGACGCATCGTCTCCGTTTTCTCACTACCGACGCGTTCTCGACCTGGCGCGCGCCGAGGGCTTCGTCAGCTACGAGCAGGGCGGCGTGACCTATTCGCGCGTGGGGTT
Source organism: Opitutaceae bacterium (assembly GCA_027310745.1). GTDB lineage: Bacteria > Verrucomicrobiota > Verrucomicrobiia > Opitutales > Opitutaceae > MWDT01. Next base: position 43,298 of record DAIDAF010000031.1, read on the forward strand.
CGTCAGCGCCCCGGATCAGGTGTTCGTGCTTCGGCTCACGGCGAGTCGCGCCGCGTCGCTTTCGTTCGATGTGACGCTCGACCGTCCGGAGCGAGCGACGACCCGGGCGCTCGACGCGCGCACGCTTGAGATGAGCGGCGCGCTCTCGAATGGACGGGGAGGCGACGGCGTGCGGTTCGCGTCGTGCGTGCGTGTGCTCGCGCAGGGCGGGACGGTGAACGCCTCGGGGGCCGGGATCCGGGTTCGCGGCGCCGACGCGGTGGTGCTCCTCGTCTCGGGCGACACCGACATCGCGCACCGGAGCTTCGCGGGGCGGACGGTGGGCGATGTCGTGCGCGCGGCGCTTCACGACGTCGACGCGGCCGACAAGAAGACGTTCGCCTCGCTCGAGGCCGCGCATGAGGCCGACTACCGCTCCTGGTTCGACCGGGTGTCGCTCGAACTCGGCCCCGGAAATCGTCGCGAGGAGTCACTGCCGACGCCGGAGCGACTGACAAACTTCGCCGCTGGCGTGCCGGACCCCGGCCTGCCCGCGCTGTATTTCGACTTTGGACGCTATCTGCTGATCTCGTCGTCCCGTCCCGGTGGGCTTCCCGCGAACCTGCAGGGAATCTGGGCCGACGGCATCCACACCCCGTGGAACGGCGACTGGCACCTCAACATCAACGTCGAGATGAACTACTGGCTCTCCGACGTGGCCGACCTCGGCCCGCTCGAGCAGCCGCTGTTCGCGCTGATCCGCTCGTTGACGATTCCGGGTGCGCGCACCGCGCGCGACTACTACGGCGCCCGCGGCTGGGTGGCCCACGTGATCACCAACCCCTGGGGCTTCACCTCGCCCGCCGAGTCCGCCTCGTGGGGGTCGACGTGCACGGGGTCGGCCTGGCTGTGCACGCACCTGTGGGAGCACTACCTGTTCACCGGGGACCGGGATTTCCTGCGTAGTGCCTATCCGATTCTCAAGGTATCTGCGGAGTTCTACGAGGACATGCTCATTGAGGAGCCGACCCACCACTGGCTGGTGACGGCACCCTCGAACTCGCCCGAGAACTCGTTCCGCCTTCCCGACGGGCGGATCGCGCACATCTGCCTGGGGGCAACGATGGACGAGCAGCTCATCCGCGCCCTATTCGCCGAGACGGCCGACGCCGCGCGCATCCTGGGCGTGGATACGACGTTCCGCCGTGAGCTCGACGCGAAGCGCGCCCGCCTCGCGCCCACGCGCATCAGCCCGGACGGCCGCGTGATGGAGTGGCTTTATAACTACGCGGAGGTCGACCCGCACCACCGCCACGTCTCGCACCTGTGGGGCCTGTTTCCCGGGCACGAGATCGATCCCGCCACGATGCCTGCGCTCGCTGCCGCTGCCCGGCGGACGCTGGAGGTCCGGGGTGATGCGGGCACGGGCTGGGGCACGGCGTACAAGCTCGGCATGTGGGCGCGCCTCGGCGACGGCGAACATGCCTACAAGCTGCTCCGCGATCACCTCGCTCCCGCCCGGCCCGCCTCGAAGCCGGGTGTGTGGACCGGCGGACTCTATCCGAACCTCTTCGGGGCCCATCCCCCATTCCAGATCGACGGCAACCTCGGCGGTCCCGCGGTGATTCTCGAGATGCTCGTCCAGAGCAGGGCGGCCGAATTGATTGCGCACGGCGCCGGCCTCGTGGACGGAACGACCGGCGGGCCGGACGCGGAAATCGACCTGCTGCCCGCGCTGCCCCGGGCCTGGCCCGAGGGGAACGTCCGCGGCGTGCGCGCTCGGGGCGACTTTGCCGTGGATTTCCACTGGGCCGCCGGGCGGCTCATCTCCGCCACGATCCACAACGCTGGAGCGCACCGCGCCACGGTCCGCGTCCGCTGCCAGGGCGCCTCCTGGCTCCTGACGATTGATCCCGGCCGGAGCGCGCGCGTCGCTCCCGGCACGCCCGCCCGCTGAACCCTTTTTCCTCCATGTCCTCCCACCGTCTGGTTGGTCTTCTCGCCGGCGCCCTGATCGCCGCCCCTCTTTCCTCATTCGCCGCCTCCGCTCCCTCGCTTCCGGACTGGGAGAATGAGCACGTGCTCGAGATCAACCGCGAGCCCGCGCGCGCGACCTTCGTTCCGTTCTCCACCATCGAACAGGCGCGTCAGGGCGATGACGGCACCTCGCCCTGGGTGATGTCGCTCAGCAGTGACACGGCCTGGAAGTTCAACTGGGTCCCGCGGCCCGAACTGCGTCCCCGGGGCTTCTGGCGGGCGGACTTCGACGACTCGAAGTGGCCGTCATTTCCGGTGCCCGCCAACTGGGAGGTCAACGAGGCCCACCGCTACGGGACGCCGATCTACGCGAGCAGCGGCTACACCTTCAAGATCGACCCGCCGCGCGTGACCGATACGCCGCGGGAGGACTACACGACTTACCGCGAGCGCGACCCCGTCGGTTCCTACCGGCGTACCTTCGAATTGCCCGCATCCTGGGCCGGCCGCCGTGTCGTGCTCCACTTCGACGGTGTGCAAAGCGCGTTCTACGTCTGGGTGAACGGCGTGCGCGTCGGCTACAGCCAGGGCAGCATGGAGCCCTCCGAGTTCAACATCACCCCTGAGCTCCACCCCGGCCGCAACCTCGTGGCCGTGCAGGTCTATAAGTATTCGGATGGCACCTACCTGGAGGACCAGGACATGTGGCGGCTCGGCGGCATCCAACGCAACGTCTCGCTGATCGCCATGCCCGACGAGCGCATCAGCGATTTCGCGGTGCGCACGATTTTGGACAAGGACTACCGCGACGCGACCCTCGAGGTGAAGCCGGAGCTGGCGGCGGGCCGCAGCGAGACGCTCGCGGGCTGGACGGTCGAGGCCCGCCTGTTCGACGCGCAGGGAAAGGACGTGCTCGGCGCGCCCCTGCGCCACGACGCCGCGGAGATCCTGAACCGTGCCTTCAAGGCCTCCATCCTCAACGACCGCACGCCCCAGCGCGGCCCGCGGAAATTCGGCTGGTTCAACGCGCACGTGAGCGACCCCGCGAAATGGACCGCGGAGACGCCCAATCTCTACCGGCTTGTGCTCGCGCTTCGCGATCCGAAGGGCGTCCTCGTCGAGACGGTGGGCTGCGACGTCGGCTTCCGCCAGATCGAGATCCGGGGCGGCCGGCTGCTCGTCAACGGCAAGCCCGTCCGCTTCCGCGGCGTCAATCGCCACGAGATGGATCCGGACCGCGGTCATGCGCTTACCTACGCGCGCATGGTCCAGGACATCCGGCTCATGAAGGCGGCAAACATCAACGCGGTCCGCACCTGCCACTATCCCGACGACCCGCGCTGGCTGTCGCTGTGTGACCACTACGGCCTTTACGTCATCGACGAGTGCGACCTCGAGACCCAGGGCGTGCGCGGTTGGCTCGCCACACAGCCCGAGTGGGCCGACGCCTACCTCGACCGCGCGATCCGGCTCGCCGAGCGCGACAAGAACCACCCGTCCGTCACCTTCTGGTCGCTGGGCAACGAGTCGGGCTACGGCCCGAACTTCGCCGCGATGGCGGGCTGGCTCCACGAGTTCGACCCGACGCGCCCCATCCACTACGAGGGTGCGCAGGGCAACCCGCGCGATCCGGCCGCCGTCGACGTGGTCAGCCGCTTCTACCCGCGCACGATGGGCCGCTATCTCAATCCCGACGAGCCGCCCGGCTCCGACATCCAGCGCCCGGAGAACGCCCGCTGGCAGCGGCTCGTGAAGTTGGCGCAGAATCCCGACGACGACCGCCCCGTGCTCGCGAGCGAATACGCCCACGCGATGGGAAACGCCGTCGGCAACCTCACCGAGTATTGGCAGGAGATCTACGCCAACCCGCGCCTGCTCGGCGGATTCATCTGGGAGTGGGCGGACCAGGGGATCCGGAAAACCGCGCCTGACGGGACCCGTTTCATCGCCTACGGCGGCGACTTCGGCGACAAACCAAACCTCGGCGCCTTCTGCATCAAGGGCCTCGTGAGCTCGGACCGCGTGCCGTATCCAAAATACTACGCCGTCCAGCACACCTACCAGCCTGTGCAGATTGATGGCGTCAGCCTCGAGCCCGGGCACACGGTCGTGCGCCTGACGAATCGCTACGACGACCTCAACCTCGACACCCTGCGGTGCCGCTGGACGGTGCGCTGCGACGGTGCGGTCGTGCAATCCGGTGTGCTGCCGTCCATCGCCGGCGCGCCGGGGGCGGCCGTGGACGTCTCCGTCCCCGTCCAGCCGATCGCCCGCCCGGTCCCGGGAGGCGAGTATTGGCTCGAGCTCGATTTCACCCCGCGGGTCGCGCCGTGGTGGGAGAAGGCGGCCGAGACAGTTGCCAGCGAGCAGCTCAGGCTTTCGGTGCCCACGCCGCCGCCACCTGCGGCTCCGCTCGCAGCGACGCAGGCCGTCACGCTGACGAACGACGGCGACCTCGTTCGCGTGAAGGGTCCCGGTTTTTCCGCGGCCTTCAGCCGCTCGGCCGGCACGCTCGTATCGCTGAACTACGGCGCCGGCGAACTGCTCGCCCCCGCCGGGAAATCAGAACCCGCCGGCCCCGTGCTCCAGGCCTGGCGCTCGCCACTCGACAACGACCGCGGTTTCGGGAAGTGGATCGCCCGCGACTGGAAGCAGGCGGGGCTCGACCGCATGACCCGAACCGTGGAGTCGTTCACGGTTTCCCAGCCCGCTCCGAACGAGGTTCGGATCGACGTCCTTGCCCGCAATGCCGCCGCCAAGGGAGCCTTTGCCGTGCGCTCGCGCTGGGTCGTGCGCGGCGACGGCATTGTCGACCTTCGCGAGGACTTCACGCCCAGCGGGAACCTTCCCGCCCTTCCGCGCATCGGCGTCGTGATGAGGGTCGCCTCGGGCCTCGAGAACTACCACTGGTACGGCTGCGGGCCGCTCGAGAACTACTCGGACCGGCGTCAGGGCCAGTTTGTCAACGTCTGGGACAGCACTGTCGCCGACCAATACGTTCCCTATCCGCGGCCGCAGTCCTGTGGAAACAGGGAGGACGTGCGCTGGCTCGCGCTCACGTCGACGACCGACGCGCGCGGCCTGCTGGTCGTGTCCGAGGGCGATCCCATCGCCGCCACCGCGCTCCATTTCACCGAGGGCGACTTCGATGCCGCCCGCCATGCCTACCAGCTAAAGCCCCGCGCGGAGACGATCCTCTCGCTCGACGCGCGGATGTGCGGCCTGGGCAATGGCAGCTGCGGGCCCGGCGTCCTCGAAAAATACGCGGTGCTCGTGAAGCCCTACCACCTGCACCTGAGTTTCCGTCCCTGTCCCGCGCACGCGACCGACGCGACCCTGGCCGCCGCCGCGCACCTCCGCCCGACCGGGGACTAAGCCCCGGCCGGCGGACGGCCGCGGCCTTTCCGGCCCAATTCTCCTCGGTCATCAGGTCCATCGACCCCTGAGTTTGATTGCCACGAAATACACGAAATTTCAGGGGCAGCGGCTATGCGTTGCGTGCGCTTATAAGCGCGCTCTGATCATAGCCGGCAACCCGGACGCCTTTTTGTTGCCATTACCTTCAGAGAGTTCGGTTGCAGCTCCGCCGTCCGCCGTAGCCTTGGCGAAGGTGGATGTGGTTCAACCCTTCCCGCGTGGCCTGCGTTCACGCCCCCGGGGCGTGAAAATTCTCGGGGGCGAGGATCCTGAACAGGATGTCCAGGTGGCGTGCGGCGCGCGCGACCGTCATCATCGGCTCCACCTTCCGGTCCAGGCAGTCGAGGAAATGCTGGGCGAGCGCGACGTTGTCGTCGGGCGCGCCCGACACGTCGACCTCGAGCACCTCGCGGCGCGGCTCGCCGTCGTCGTGGAAGAACTCGACGGTGCGCGTGTTCCAGCTTGGGTACTCGAAGCGGAGTCCGCCCTTGGTGCCGTACAGGCGCGTCTCGCAGGCCGTCTCCCCGTGGACGCCGGCCCCGCGCTCGTAATAGTACGTCAGCCCAGTGTCGAACTCCATCCAGGCCGCCCCGTGCTGCTCGATGTCGCTGAACGGGGTCAACCGGCTCATGTCGCGCAGTCCGTTCGTGGTGAAGCTGCGCAGGCTGCGAAGCTTCGGGACGTCGTCAAGCAGCCCGAGGTGGAACGACAGGTCGTAGACGCCCCAGTCGATGAAGGGCCCGCCGCCGGCGAGCTTCTTGTCCATCGCCCACGCGCCGTTCCGGTTCCATTCGATGAAGGTCGTCCGGACGAGGTGGTGGTGGTGAATGTGATACACCGTACCCAGTTTCCCACTTCGGATGAGGTCGCGGATGAACGCGAACTTCGGCTGCAGCCGTGTGTGGCGGCATGAGGCCTCCAGGACCACAAGATTCGGGGCGGAGGCGACGGCGGCGACCATGCGGCTCGCGTCGTCGGGCATCGCGGCGAGCGGTTTCTCGACCAGCACGTGTTTCCGCGCGGCCAGCGCGTCTTCGAGGATGCGCGCATGGAGGTAGGGTGGGGTGGCGATCACGACCGCGTCCACGGTCGGATCGGCCAGGATTTCGCGGTAATCGAGCGTCGCATGGGGCACGTTGAAGGCCTTCGCGGCCTCCTGGGTCGTCGCCTGCGACGCGCTGCAGACCCAGGTCAACCGGGCGCGCGGGTCGGTTTGGAACGCGCGCATGAGCACCTTGCCGTACATGCCTGCGCCGATGATTCCGAGGGAATAGGGGGGATTCATGGGGAGCCGCAGTGTGGCCCGGCCCGCGCGGGGAATCCATCCAAACCCGCGCCGGATTGCGGCGGTGAATTGCGATCCCCGCTGGTCGGTGGTCGATCTTTTTGGAGTGCGGAACCTCGGTTCCGCTTTTGGCCGCGAGCCTCGGCTCGCGCCTATTGCTGCGGTCCGGCGCAGAGGGGGCTCCGGTCGGTGCTATTCGCTCAGCCAGCGTCGTGTTCGAATCTCAGTTTTCAGCGTTTCAGCTTTTTAGCGTTTTCCCTCCGCCTCCCGTGCAGGGCGGAATCATGATTCCGCACTCCACGTCGAACCAGGAAATCACGGGCGCCGAGTGTCGCTCGCCCCATCCGTTTTGGAGTGCGGAACCTCGGTTCCGCTTTTGGCCGCGAGCCTCGGCTCGCGCCCGGAGGTTTCGGATTTCGAAACCTCCGTCCCATCCTGCGTCGTGTTCAAATTTCAAATTCCAGCTTTTCAGCGTTTTCCCTCCGCCTCCCGCGCACCGGGCTTCGTTGTACACGCACAGACTATGCCCGGTAGCTATCGGCTTCCGATAGCAGGGCGGAATCGTGATTCCGCACTCCGAGGTTAAGGCACTTCCGATTTTGGAGTGCGGAACCTGGGTTCCGCCCTTGGACGCGAGCCTCGGCTCGCGCCCGGAGGTTTCGGAATCCGAAACCTCCTCTGATACCGATGGAATTCCACGACTCGTTCCAGTTGGTGAGCTGAGCATCCTGAAAGCCCAGAGCTTGTCGGACAGGGGATCCGTCCCGCGTCTGCGTGATGTGCCGGTAGGCAGAGCCTCCCGCGCAGGGCGGAATCGTGATTCCGCACTCCGAGGTTAAGGCACTTCCGATTTTTGAGTGCGGAGCCTCGGCTCCGCTGATTGCTGCAGTCCGGCGCAGAGGGGGCTCCGGTCGGTGCTATTCGCTCAGCCAGCATCGTGTTCGTATTTCAGTTTTCAGCGTTTCAGCTTTTTAGCGTTTTCCCTCCGCCTCAAGCGCAGGGTGGAATCGAGATTCCGCACTCCACATCGAACCAGGAACTCACGGACGCAGGGTGCCTCTCGCTCCACTCGGTCCTCTCATGGGCTTTTCTGTCACACGGATTCGCTACAGCGGCGGATTGAATCCCGCTTGTTAACTTGGGAGGCTCCCATTGCCATGTACCCCCTCATGTCCCGCCCTCTGTCCATGCCCAAAACCCTCCTCGGTTCGCTCGCGCTTGGTTTGCTCCCTGTCATGCTCGCCGCTGCTCCGGCGCCCGCCGACTTCCACGCCTGGGCGTCCACGCCGCCGATGGGCTGGAACAGTTGGGACAACTTCGGCACCACCGTCACAGAGGCCCAGACGAAAGCGCAGGCGGACGTCATGGCGAGCGAGCTCAAGTCGCACGGCTGGCAATACGTGGTGGTCGACATCCAGTGGTACGAGGCCGGCACGCAGGGGCACAGCTACAAGGAGGGCGCGCGGCTCTCGATGGACGGCTATGGCCGCCTGCAGCCCGCGGTCTCTCGCTTTCCCTCATCAGCCGACGGGCGCGGCTTCGCTCCGCTCGCGGCCTACGTGCACAGCCTCGGCCTGAAGTTTGGCATCCACCTGATGCGCGGCATTCCCCGCCAGGCCGTCGAGGAGAACCTTCCGATCCTCGGCACGCCCTACCACGCCCGAGACATCGCGGACCGCGTGCACACCTGTCCTTGGAATCCGGATATGTACGGCGTGGACATGTCCAAGCCCGGCGCGCAGGCGTACTACGATTCGGTGTTCTCACTGATCGCCAGCTGGGGCGTCGACTTCGTGAAGGTCGACGACCTGAGCCGTCCGTATTTTCAGAACATCCACGAGGTCGAGGCGATCCGGAAGGCGATCGACCGCACCGGACGTCCGATGGTGCTCAGCCTCTCGCCAGGGGCCACGGATATCCGCGCTGCGGCCCATGTCCGGGCGCATGCGAACATGTGGCGCATCAGCGACGACTTCTGGGACCGCTGGCTCGCGCTGAAAGGCCAGTTCCATCGCCTGGCGCTATGGAACCCGTGGCGCGAGACCGGTGCGTGGCCCGATGCGGACATGCTTCCGCTCGGTCGAATCATGATGGATAACCGCGCCTCGCGTTTCACGCCCGACGAGCAGGTCACGCTCATGACCCTGTGGTCGATCGCGCGTTCGCCGCTGATCTTTGGAGGCGACCTGACGAAGCTCGATCCGTTCACGCGTTCGCTGATCACGAACGACGAGGTGATCGCCGTGGACCAGCACAGTGCGGACAACCGCCCGCTGTTCGACCACGACGGCCTCATCGCCTGGACGGCGAAGGATCCCGCCGACGGTTCGACGTACCTCGCGGTCTTCAATACCCGCGACCGGCTTCCGCTCACCGAGGCGAATGCGCGCCAGCCCTCGTCGGTCTTGACCGCGGATCCGGCCACGGCTGCGCGGATCGACGTGGATCTTCGGGGCGCAACGACGCTTGTCCTGGTCGCGATCCCGACCGAGGAGCGCGACGGCCTTTCCCAGGTGGTCTGGCGGGCGCCGCGCTTTGTGTTTGCCGACGGCAGCGTGCGCAGTGTCACGGAGCGCCCCTGGCTGGCCGCGGATGCGCAGTGGGACAGCGCTCAGATCCGCCGCGAGGCACACGGCACGCTGCCAAGCCTCGTGGCCCAGGCTGCCGCGGAAATCACCTACGCCATTCCGGCTGGAGCCGTGCGCTTCGAAGCGACCGCCGCGATCGACGGCGACAAGGGTGCGGGCGGCGGCCCGGTTCGCGTCCTGACCGTCGTCGGCACGTCGGACAACACCGACCGCGGTCCGGGCCTTACGGTGGCCGTTCCCCTCGCGTCCCTCGGCTTCGAGGGGAAGGTCAAGATGCACGACCTGTGGACCCACAAGGATCTCGGCGAAGCCTCGGGCACCCTTTCTTCGCTCGTCCCGTTCCACGGCGCCCGACTGTTCAAGCTCACGAAGGAATAGGGAGCGGGGCGAATTGCACTTGGCGCGGACTCGCTTGCGCGGAACTGCGGCCGCCCCCGAGGAGCTGACTTCCTCAACCTGGAGTGGTGTGGTGCCGCCGCAGTCGATGGTCGGGAATGTCTTAACCTGGAGTGCGGAATCACGATTCCGCCCTGCGCGGGAGGCTCGGCCTCCCGGCCCCGCCAACCTCAGGTCCGCATCCCGCTTCGCACCGGCCGCGGCTGCCACCGCTGAGTCGACTGGAGAGGGGCCGAGCTCTTCATCACAGGGCAGTGTGGTGCCGCCGCAGTCGATGGTCGGGAATGTCTTAACCTGGAGTGCGGAATCACGATTCCGCCCTGCGCGGGAGGCTCGGCCTCCCGGCCCCGCCGCTCGGCGGCAGCATTCAACGCTCCAGTCCATCCGTCTGCCTTCTTTCATCAAAAGTCGTCGGGCACGTTAATACGCTCGATCGGCATCGAAAGAATCGTGGCCCTGAATCCAGAGTCCACTCCCTCCATCAACCAGCGGGCCGAACACCAGGCATAACCCGTGGCATCGTTACAAACGCCATGGCGTTGGGGGTTGAAATGGACGTAACGCAGGCGAGCCAGGTAGGAGCCGCGAAAAGTCAGGCAAGTATCCCAATACTGATACCATACGCGCCGTCCGAGGATTCCCTCCTGACGATTCAGTTCCTTCGCACTCGATTGGTGGATACGCGACACCAATGCGGCAACATCGGCGGAGGACTCAGAAGTCCGCGCGACGAAGTGGTAGTGATTCGAGAGTACCGCCCATGCCTCCAGATCCCAGCTCGATTGCCGGCAGGTGTCGCGAATCGACCGCAGGACGGCATCCTTTGCTTGAGGTGTATACATGAAGTGCGTTTTGGCCACGGTTCCGGCCGTGATTATATATGCTTTCCCGGGTTCCCAGAGATGATGCGGCGCGTGGTGTAGGGGTGCCGAACAATTCATGACGTAAAATAAAAAGCGCTTAATTGTCGCGTAAAGTCCGGAGTTCGGCATCGCGTGGTTCGGTCGCAAACTCGGAGCGCAACGCGAGAGGCGACCATTGCCGGCCTCCCGAAGCGTTGTGGGCCTGCGCTGCTGCCCAAGCGCAGTGGATGATGGGCCGGGAAGCAGCCGGGAGGCGGAGCCTCCCGCGCAGGGCGGAATCGTGATTCCGCACTCCGATGTTAAGGCGGATCCAATTTTGGAGTGCGGAACCTCGATTCCGCCCTTGGACGCGAGCCTCGGCTCGCGCCGATTGCGGCGGTCCGGCGCAGAGGGGCCCTAGTTCGTGCTATTCGCTCCACCAGCGTCGTGTTCGAATTTCAGTTTTCAGCGTTTCAGCTTTTTAGCGTTTTCCCTCCGCCTCGGCGGCCCAAATCCGCGCGCCTCAATCGACCCGAATCAAAACCGAGCTCCCGGCCTCGCCGCCCTGTGGAAGCAGGATCTCGTGCGCGACGCCATCAATCCTGATCGTGAGTTCCGAAAGATGCTGCGCAGGGTCCGCGGCGGTGAGCATGTGGGTGGCGGCATCGAAGATGACGACGCAGGGGTGGTCCGCCGCCAGCCGGTGGCCGTCGGGAAGTGCAACCTCGCTCGCCGTCCAGAAGGCGACCGCGGTCTTTTGCCCCGAGAGCTCGACGGCCTGGGTGTCTGGAGTGTTGGCGAGGATCGGGAGCGTGGCCGCGGTTCCCGCCGGTGTCAGGACATACGCGTACGTGGGGTTGGATGCCGACTGCGCGATCCACAGGCTGAAGACCTCCTGCGTGACGTCGCGTCGGGGCGTATCGGGATTCCGAAATACGCGATCCCAGTTGCCCGTACCTGGACCGGCGAACAGGTGGGCGGTGGTCGGCTTCTGGAAACTGTACCGCCAACCGTCGTGCTCCACCCATTCCACGGAATCGAGGGTCGCCTCGCCGCCCGCGAAGCGGGTGGGCGCGCGCCCTTCCTGTTTCACGATCACCGGTCCGCGAAGCAGGCACTGGTTCAGCGTGGTCACGACCGGCAGGCCGGTGAGCGAACGGATGGAATTGCCCAGGCACACGATTGTGTTTTCCGAGAAGAACCACGCCTTGTGGCCGGACGCGTCGTGGCGGGCATAATCGAGCACGGCGCAGGCGTCGCTTCCATCGGTGACGCCGCCCACGAAGTCGCGTTCGCCGCGGACCTGCTTGAACGCCGGCGGTCCGGCGGGACTCTGCGCGCAGGTGGTGCCGGGGAGCTTCTGCCAGTCCCAGACCGGGAAGATGTCGGCGTACTCGTCGCCCCGGCGGTACAGGTAGAGCGCGCCGTCGCCCTCGTGGTAGCCGGAGACGTTCTCGGTGTTGACCATCTCCGCTCCGACCACGCGGCGGGAGGACATCTTCAGCGTCGCCGCGAAATCCGGACGACGGCAGACGACGTAGTCCGAGCGCCAGAACACGCGGGTGCCGACGAGGTTGTTGGGGGCGCTCGGGCGGTCATTTCGGACGAGGAAGGCCCGGTATTCGGCCGCATGGGACGGGTCGAACCGCGCGGCGTTGCTCATCACACGTCCGATGGTGACCGCCTTCGAGTGCTGCGAATGCGGCATCAGCTGGCGCCCGCACGCGGCGACGTCCATGAAATTGCGCCACACGGTCCAGGCTTCGCCGTCGAGCAGGAACCGCCGATAGGTGGCGAGGCGGTCCGCGGGCATGGCCCAGGGAGTGCCGCGCAGGACGGTGGCCCAGCGGCACACCTCCACCGCGAGTGCCAGGCCGTAGTTGCCGAACTGCTGCTGGGGTCCGTGCTGGTGAAAACTGGAGTCGGGCTGGATGCCCTCGTCGTCGGTCGTGGTGACCACCTGGCTCCAGATTGTATCGGCGGCGGTCTTCGCCAGCGCCTCGTTCCCCTCGAGCAAGGCGGCCATGAGCGTATTGCCCGAGAGCCAGACCCGGTTTTGTCCGGTCATGCCGATCTTGGCGCGCGGCATCATCGTCCCAAGCAGGTACCGTCGTTCCGCCGGTTGGAGCCCGTCGCCGAGCAGGAGCGCGGCGGTGGCGGCCTGCTGGGGCACGCCGATTTGGTTGTACCACCAATTGGTGCAGATGAAGTCGTGACGAATCCAATACGCGAAAGCGCGGTGCACCGCGGCGTCGAGCCGGGCGCGCGTGTCTGGCGAATCGGACAACCGCGCCGCCGCGACCATCGCCACGATCCGGTTCCAGTGCAGGTCCGGCGGCCAGCCCGAGTGAGCCTTCGAGGCGTAGTTGATGTCGGGCCAGTGTCCGTCGGTCGCCAGGGTGCGGGCGAAGTGCAGCGCCCGCGCCGCATCGGGCGACGGCTCGTTCGAGCTCTTCAGGGTCAGGTTCCCCTCGTGGGCTCCGGGCTTGCCCAGGTAGAAATCAACAAACTGCGCCCGCGCCCGGGCCAGGTCGGCCGGCGAGGCGGCAAGGCGGGGGGCAACGAAGGAGACGGCGAGTGTGAGGGCGAGCAGGGGCAGGGAGCGCATGGGGGAAGATTGGGGGCTCGGGGCCCTGCGCCGCTACGGAGCAGGGCGGCGGTATTCGCGCAGCCTGCGGTCCGAGGTGCTTTCGGGCAAGGGGGAAGCCGGCATGCTTCCCCGTTGCGACCGTGGTTGGGCGCGAGAGACCGCCGCTGTATCCGGTCGGTCGGGCCCGGGCGTCGGTCGATCAACTTCTTTGAACCTTTCGCCAGGGCCGACATTCCACTAGCTGGATGCCGCCCGTGGACGCACCTTCCCTCCAGCTTCGCCTTGTTGCCGCCGCCCGTGCGCAGGAGGCCGCCGCCTGGGACGAATTGCTCAAGGCGCAGCAGCTGCCGCTCTATGCCTACGTGGCGGAATTCATCCGCGACCGGGAAATGGCCTATGACATCGTCCAGGAGACTTTCCTGGCCGCAGTGAGACACATCGGGACATTGCGCGAGGACGGGCGCTTCGTGTCGTGGCTGTTTGGCATCGCCCACCAGAAGTGCCTTCAGCATTTCCGCACGAGTCGCCGCCGACTGCGGCATTTTGACGAGGATGCGCAGGTGGACGACGATTGGGCCGATGAAGGTGCTGTGGACTCGCGGGAACAACTTCTCGGGCGCGAACGCACGGAGGAGTTCTTTTCGCTGCTCGACGCGTTGCCTGCGGCCCAGCGCTCCACGCTGCTGCTATTCGTCCTGGAGGAGTTCTCGCTGGAGGAAATCGCAACGATCACCGGCGTGCCCCTTGGGACCGTAAAATCGAGGCTTCATCACGCCAAGCGGGCCCTGAGAGAACGGGTGGAGAAACTGTCATGAATGAATCACTACGAGAGGCGCTCCTTGAGCGTCATTCCGGATCGACGCGGACGCTGAATGCGATCCGACGGTCCGCGCTGCCGCACCCGCGGCTGGGCTTGGGCGACTTCCTCCGGGAGCTTTACCTGCCGGCCCGGCGCGCCTGGACCCTGCTCGCCTTGGCGTGGCTGTTGATCGGCTCGATTCGGGTGCTCATTCTGCCGTCACCGGCTCCGATCGAAGGCCAAAAGGACGCCTCTGCGCTGCTCGCCTCCCTCCCCCTGCACCAATTCGATGAAATTCTCCATCGCACAGGCACGACTCGTTAGGCGGACCGTCCTGGCCGCCGCAGTGGCAGTGACGCTCGTTGCCGCTGCCTATCTTGAGGAGGATTGGCGCGGCGCACGTGCCTGGACCACCTATCTGGCCTCGGAAGCGCAGGGGCGCATCTACGGCGCTCAGACGCCGTCCGCGGTGCAGCCCGCGCCGGAGCTGAACTTCATGTGCTCGCCGGTGCTGGCGGGGGTCCTGTTCCAGTCGTACGACAAAGCCACCGTGCGCGACTACCTGCGGCAGCTGCCCGTCGGGTTTTCCGATTCGACGCCCTGGGTCGAGGGTCGATCCCTGGATCTGGCGGCGTTTGTCGCCGCCCAGCGCAAAGCACGCCCCGGTGATGTCGCGGCGGGCAGTCTGGGATCGACGCCGACGCTGGCGGCATTGGAGCTCTTGAAGGGATCGCAGGTGATCCTGGCTCCCCTTCGCAACGCCCTTGCGACGCGACCGGTTTCCAGCGTTGTGAAGGATTCCGGCACCGAGCACCGATTGAAAGGATCCGAGGAAAGCCCCAACTTCGATCTTTTAGTCAGCCTTATGCAGACACTGGATGTCGATGCATGCGCGAATCTGGCGGCTGGCCGGTCCGAAGTGGCGCTGGAGGATTCACTGGCATGCCTGCGCCTTTCCAGGGGGCTCTTGAACGCCCGGGACGTGACTCTGCTCGATACCCTCGTCGGCGACTACGGTGTGTCGCTGAGCCTTCAGCCTGTCTGGGAGGGCATCCGAAGGCATGCGTGGACCGACGGGCAGCTCGTGCGCCTTCAGCACGAGCTGGATCGCGTCGATGAGCTCGGAAGCCTCACACGCAGCATTGTCGTTGCTCGCCAGAAACTCATGGTGGTGATGGACGACCCGACATTGATGGAAGCGTATTTTGCGCCGCATCGTCCGGGCAAACGCCGGTCGCCGCGTTGGACCATGCTTGGACTCCTGCCCCGAGGGTGGGCGCAGCAAGCGAAGATCGGGATCAGCGAATGTGTGAGAACCGAAATTGAGATGTTGAGGGCCTCAAACACACCGGACTTTTTTGCGCGGAGGAACGAAATGAAGGCCAGCGACCGTGCATTCGTCGTGCGAGCGAAATACAATCCCTACGCGAGGGTGGCGGTGCCAATGTTGGAGAATTTCGAACGGATTACGCAACTTGCGGCTGTTGATTCCGTCGACGTCGCTCTCGCGAGAACGGCATGTGCGCTCGAGCGGTATCGTCTCGCAGCCGGTGCCTATCCGGATTCGCTGGTCCGGCTCGTGCCTGAGTATCTGCCGGCGGTGCCAAAAGATGTCGTGAACGGCCGGCCCCTGCGCTATCGGACGCAGTCCGCGGGCGACTACCTGTTGTACTCGGTGGGCATCGACGGTGTGGACAATGACGGTGAGCAGGGCGCTGCCTCAATGAGGAGGGTCCTCGCGCGTGGCGATTTGGCGTGGCCGCTCATGCACAAGTAGGCAGGTTCTCACGAGTGCGGGGGCGCAACGCGATGCGATCCGTTTTTGGGATTCCTTGAAAGCTAGCCGGGGCTCTAGTCTCGGAGTCCCCCCCTGTCCGAGTCCTGACGCCGTTTGCGTCACGCTCAAGTCCGTCCCCTTGCCCCCCCGATGCGCCCAAACGCTCTCCGGCCCAGTCCGCACCTGAGTTGTTCCCTCTGGCTGCTCGCCGCACTCATCGCGGCGGTGACTCCGAGCTTAGCCGCGACGCAGAATCCCGCGTCGACGGTTACCGTCGACGCGGCGGCGAACCGCCACCCGATCAATCCCAACATCTACGGCGTGTGCTACGGCGACGCACACGACATGGCCACGCTGAACGCGCCGCTCAATCGCTGGGGCGGCAACGCCACCTCGCGCTACAACTGGCAGATCGACGCGCACAGCGCGGGGGCCGACTGGTATTTTGAAACCTACTCGGACGGCTCGGGAACGCCGGGAGCCTCGGCCGACGCCTTCATCGCGAGGACCCGTGGGGCCGGAAATGGCGCCGAGCCGCTCATGACGATCCCGATGATCGATTACCTGGCCAACCTCGGGCCGGGCAGGACGACGCTCGAGGGATTCTCGGTCAAAAAATACGGCGCCCAGAAGGCAACGGATCCCTGGAACGCGGATGCCGGCAACGGCGTGCTTCTGGCAACCGGAAAGAACATCACCGGTAACGATCCTCTGGATACCGGGGTCCTCAACAGCCCCTCGATCCAGGAGGCCTGGGTCCGTCATTTCGTCGACACCTTCGGGCTCTCCGACACGACCACGGGCATCAAGTACTACATCCTCGATAACGAACCCTCGCTCTGGAACTCGACGCATCGCGACGTCCATCCGGCGCCGCTCAGCGAACACGACCTGTTCGACAAGATCGTGGCGTACGCGACCGCGATCCGGGCCGTGGATCCGAACGCGAAGATCCTGGGGCCCGAGGAGTGGGGTTGGTATGCGATGTACCGGAGCGGTCTCGACCAGGCCAACGGGATCACCGGCGCGAACTCGGACTACAACACCCACAACCAGACCTACTATTATCCCTGGCTGCTCCAGCAGCTGGCCGCCTACAAGCAGAAGACAGGCGTGCAGCTCATCGACGTGCTCACGGTGCACGGATACAACACCACGCCGGACGGCAGCGACGATTCGCTCGCGGGTCAGCTGCTCCGAAACAAGGAGACGCGGATTCTCTGGGACCCCAACTACCAGGACCCTTCGTGGTACGGAGACATCGGGATCAACGGGCGCGTCATCAATTGGATCCCGACGCTCAAGGCCATGGTGCAGCAGTATTGCCCCGGCCTTCAGATCGGATTCACCGAGTACAACTGGGGCGACGAAGCGAATCTCAACGGCGCGACCACGCAGGCCGACGTGCTCGGCATCTACGGCCGCGATGGGCTCGACCTCGCCACGCGCTGGACCGTGGCGAAGGACACCAGCAAGACGCCGACCGTGTATTATGTCACCTACCTCGCCAGTCAGATCTACCGAAACTACGACGGCAACGGGTCGACGTTCGGAGACACGAGCGTCTCGGCGACGGTGGCCAATCCCGACAACCTGTCCGCGTTCGCCGCGCAGCGCAGTTCCGACGGCGCGCTGACCGTGATGGTGATCAACAAGCAGCAGGGCAGCACGCCGGTGACGGTGTCGCTCGCGAACTTCAGCGGAACCGGGGCGGCGCAAGTCTGGCAGATCAATTCGGCCACGCAGACCTCGATCGCGCAGCTGCCGGACCTCGCCGTGGCGAACGGTCAGTTGTCGACGACCGTGCCCTCGCAGAGCATCACGCTGTTTGTCTTGCCTGCGCTGTCGATCAGCTCCCAGCCGAAGGGACATACGATCGCCCTGGGCGGCACGGTCGTGTTCGACGTGGCTGCGGCGGGACAATCGCCGACGTATCAATGGCTCCACGACGGACAGGCCGTCGTCGGGGCGACCGCGCGCCAGCTTACCCTGCGAAACGTGAGCGCCGCGGATGCGGGGAGTTATACGGTCGAGGTCTCCAGCGGCGGCGAGACGATCACGAGTTCCCCGGCCGTCCTGAAGGTGGTCGCCACCAACAATCCCGGCCGGCTGATCGCGATTTCGACGCGGTCGTATGTCGGCACCGGTGACAACGTGCAGATCGGCGGGTTTGTGCTTTCCGGTTCGGCTCCCAAGACCGTGCTGATCCGGGCGGCGGGTCCGGCGCTGGCAACCTATTTTGGCTCCAACGTTCTCGCGGACCCCAAGATCGACCTTTACGACCAGTCGACGCTCACCGTGACGGCGAGCAACGACAACTGGGACCCGTCTTTGGCGAGCGTCTTCAGCAGCCTGGGCGAGTTCGCGTTTGCGACTGGCAGCAAGGACGCCGCGATGACCCAGACCCTGAAACCCGGCGCCTACACCGCGATGGTGAAGGGGGCGGACGGCGGCTCGGGGATCGGGCTCGTGGAAATCTACGACGCGGATCCGTCGAACCCGTCGGGCGGCCTCATTGCGTTGTCGACGCGCTCGTTTGTCGGGACGGGAGACGACGTGCAGATTGCGGGCTTTGTGATTGCCGGCGCCACCGCGCAGACCGTGGTGCTCCGCGCGTCCGGGCCGACTTTGGCAACGGATTTCAACATCACCGGCGTGCTGCCGGACCCTGTGCTCGAGCTCCACGACCAGTCGACCGGCGCGGTGATCGCCACCGCGGAGGGTTGGGACAGTTCGCTGACCGCCCACTTCAAGGCGGTGGGTGCGTACCAGTGGAAGCCGGGGACCCAGGACACCGCCCTCGTGATGACCCTCGATCCCGGCGTCTACACCGCGATTGTGAAAGGCAAGTCGAACGACACCGGCGTCGCGATCGTGGAAATCTTCGACGAACCGTGATGGGGGCGGCAGGTTTCTGCAGTGCGGTGTGCCCGTATCGGTTCGCAATCCCTTCTGCCTTTGAGTGCGGAATCGAGATTCCGCTTTCTGGACGCGAGTCTCGACTCGCGCCGCATTGGCCAGGAGTGCCGCCCGCGCAGCGCGCATGCGGGACGACGAAGCTTTGCATTTGCGGAGCGAGACGCGGTGACGGAGGTGAAGTGCGGACGGAGCGAAGGCCGGGCTTCGTGGCACCGTTGGTGCCAACTACGCCCGGCAGGCTTCTGCGCTGTAGTTCCTTGTATCCGGTCTGTCTTCAAAGCGCAGCAGACCGGAATGCTCTGCTATTTCAGCGAAAGGGTTCGCCCATCATCATTCGATCGAGCGTGAAGATGCTTTCGCGCGAACAGCAGGCCGGCATGACTTTTAAGATAGGTCTCGAATGACTTTGCGCGATCCTCGGACTGAAATGCAGCGTAGAACTCCAGGGACCAAGGCCTGAGTTTGGCCGTGTGCGGCGAGCCTCCTGCGTTGTGGGCCGCGAACCGCGCTTTCAGATCGTTGGAGTAGCCAACGTAGAGGGAAGACGGGTCGGCCATACTTCGTAGGATATACGTGTAGTGTACACGGGAGGTAAAAAAGAATTTACGAATCGGTGCAAGCCAAGTGCGGCGACTGTATGAAAAAGCGGACCGAGCGAAAGCTGGGCTACGTGGCGCTAAGGGCGCCAACTATGCCCGGCAGGCTCCTGCGCTGTAGTTCCTTAGTATCCGGCCAGCCTTAAAGCGGCGCAGCCAGGCATAGTCCGTTGCGCATGCCGGACGACGAAGCGTCACGCGCCAACTGTGTCGCAAACGCGGTCCGGGCCGGAGCCGGTCTTCGTGGCACCGTTGGTGCCGACTACGCCCGGCAGGCTTCTGCGCTGTAGTTCCTTAGTATCCGGCCAGCCTTTAAGCGGCGCAGCCAGGCATAGTCCGTTGCGTAGCAACGACGAAGCCTGGTGGAGGTGCGGGGATTTGAACCCCGGTCCCCCTGACCTTCACGAACCGCGTCTACCTGTGTAGCGCTGCTTTGATCTCACCCGCATCATGCCGCAGCACGCGCTCGATCCGGGCCAGCCCCCAATTTGAAGGTACGACCCGCGCGTTGGAGACAGCCGCGCGGGCTATGCCTGCTGTCGACGTTCGCTTCAGCTAGCAGGTGTCACTGGGCGAACGAGGCCGCACTTAGGCGGCCAGGGGCATTTCTTCGTAGATGCCGTTTATTGGTGTGAAGGGAGATTATCGAGGGTCCTTCACCCTCGACAGGCAACGGCGCGCTCCAACCAAGGGTCGAATCCAGAACACCCCCATTTGACCAGAAGCGAGGAGTGAGGAGCTAGAACCGGGAAGGATTCCTGCCTCGCACCACTCGCGAGTGATTCCGTGGGGCGCTTGTGCGCGTTGGGAATCAAAGAACGAAGGGTCACCGTGGGCCCTGTCGGCCCTTTTAGCAAGTCCCGCGAGTGAGCGGGCGCTCAAAGCCTCCCCAAGACCTCGGTGGCCAGCGCCTTGAATGCCTCGGCCCCGGTTGCGGAACCGTCGTACAGCGCTATGGGAAGGCCCGCCGCGGGGGCTTCGCTCAGCGTCACGTTTTCGGGAATGATCGTTTCGAAATACCGGACTTTCCGGGACCCCTTTTCATGGAGCAGCCGGTCCATGGTCTCCTGGTGAAAGGCGACATGCCTGCGTACCCGCGAGAACAAGACACCCAGGCACTTCACCTTGAATTCGAGCTCCTCCTGTAGATAGGCCAGCCGGTCGACGAGCAGTTGCAGGCCGATCGCGGACAGAAAATCGGGCTGCATCGGGACGATATAATAGTCGCTCGCAAACAGCGCGTTTTGCGTCGCGGTCTGCAGGTTGGGCGGACAGTCGCAAAGCACCAGATCGTAGTCGTCCAACACCTTTTCGAGCTTGCGGGAAAGGATGCGCTCCCGGCCCGGGCGCGAGGCCAGGTCGAGGTCGAGGAAGGTGAGCTTCAGGTGGCTGGGGATCAGATCCAGGCCCGGAATCTGGGTAAGTACGTCGTGCACGATGCAGGCCTTGAACTTGAAATGCTCCTCATCGCCCTTGCGATGTCCGTCGAGTTGGAAGATGTCGGCCATGGTGCCGAACTCTCCCGCATGCTTCTCCCAATCCTGCTCGCTCATGAGGCTGAGCGAGGCGTTGGTCTGGGGGTCGAGGTCGATGAGCAGCACGCGCTTCCCGTGGTCGCGGGCGAGGTAGGCGGCGAGGTTCACGGCGGCGGTCGTCTTGCCGACCCCGCCCTTCATGTTCACAAAGGAGATGACCTTGGCTTTGGGCATTGGGGGGAGGATTCCGCCCGCGTACGATGGGCAGCGGGATGGAAAAGGCAAAAGGCCAAATGTTACAAATGGTCCCGCTGCCTACGCCGGGAGCGTCAGCCGGAAGTCGGCGCCTGCGACCATGCGTCCGTTCACCAGGAGTTCGAGTCGATGGCGTCCGGCGTGATACCGGCGCGTCGTCACCCGTTTCAGCGAATGGGTGAAGGCGACCTCGATGGTCTCGCCGGGCTCCATCGAGCGCACGGATCCCTTGAAGACTTTGGGCGTCAGGCGTCCGTCGGCCTTGACGTGATGAACCCGGTAATCGACCGCGAGGCGGACACGCCGGGTTGCCGTGTTGCGGAGACGGCAGGAAAAAGCGACCGAACGGCCGAGTGCGACCGTCTTCGGAGTGAGTTTGAAGCCGGAGGCCTCGATTCCATGATGGCCATTGAAACCGAGCAATGTCAGGGCGGGCGGAAACCCCGCCTTCACGAGTCCGCGTAGCGCATGGCTCACCAGCTTGCGCGTGGCCGCGTCGCCGCTCTTCAGCCAGCGCCCGGCGATCTCCACTGCGAGGTCGGGGTGGTCCTTGCTGATGTCGTTGAGGTGGTTCGCGACGCTGCGACGGACGTACTCGCTCGGATCGCGATACAGAGCCTCGAGGATCGGCAGGCAGGGCGAGGGATCCGCGACGAAGCGCTGGAGGCGCAGTCCCCAGGGCAGGCGCGGGCGGGTGCCCTCACTCGCCAGGCGGCGCACGTGCGGGCTCGAGTCGTGTACCCAGGTTTTCACGACGCGGAGCGTTCCCTCGGGATCGCGGTCGAGGAAGGACCGGATCGCGAATTCCGAGCTGAAGCGCTGGGTCATCTCGCGCAGCGCGGCGAGGGCGCGGACCGGGTGGCCCGTTCCCCGGACGGCGACGTAGTCCGTCATGGGCCAGACCGGCCAGCCTGCGAGGCCCTCCGGTCCGGTGCGCAGCCCGCCGAGGTCCTCGCCCTCGGGGGCGGGCGCGAGAGAGCGTTCCAGGATCGCGACTGCGGTCGGAAATTCGTTCGGCAGGCAGGCTTCGAGCGCGGCGCGCACGTGGGTCACACGCTCTTTCAGCTCAAGGGCGTCCAGTCCCTCGAGGCAGGCCGTCAGGAACCGCGCTTCGGGAAAGGCCGGCCAGACCCGCGCGAGATGCGAGGCCATCGTTCGCAGGAGGGCGGCGTTGATCTGATTCTTGAACGGCTCGGCCATGGCTGAAATGCCGGGGAAAATCGAGGGGCGAGGAGTCCATTTGACTACGCTCGGGGCAGGCGGGAATCGAGAATGAATTCAGCGGTGGCAGCCGTCGCGGGCGCCGCCGACGATGCCGCGTCGATTGCCTTCGGCGGTCGGGTTACTGGTCTCGGTGTCGCACTCAACGTGTCCAGCGGCCTGCTAGCGTTCCCATTTTGGAGTGCGGAATCTTTCGAAGGCCCTGAGCCTGCCGAACGGGTGGTTCCGTCCCGCGACTGCGGGTCGAGTCTCGACTCGCGCTGAGAGGTTTCGGAATCCGAAACCTCGGTCTCAGCCCGCATCTGCGGGCGGGCCGGGAGGCTGAGCCTCCCGCGCAGGGCGGAATCGTGATTCCGCACTCCACATCGAAACAGGAATCCATGTCGGCCGGGAGGCCGAACCGACGTCCTCGTACTCCGCGGCTGGGGCGGACACAGGAGGCGGCGGACTATGGATCCGTCTTCGCGCTGCTTAGCGCAACGCTACGACGAGACAGGTAATCCGCTCTACCGAACCGAGGGCGGCGGTTTGAAATAGAACCGTCTTCGCCCTTCACCACGCTCGGCGATCATCGCCTGATTCTAAATTCTAACTCCTAACTCCTAGATTCTAAATTCCCGCTTCTCGCTCCTCACTTCTCGCTTCCTTCTTCAGCAATTCCCCTGGCCGTAATACGCGCCGGGGCCGTGCTTGCGCTTGAAATGTTTGGCGAGCAGCTCGGGCTCGATGGGGCGAAGCGCGGGCTCGAGCTGGAGCGACATGAGTGCCATGTGGGCGACACATTCCAGGGCGACCGCAGTCTCGACGGCCTTCGCGACCGTCGGGCCCCAGGTGAAGGGGCCGTGGCGGTTGACGAGCACGGCGGGCATGTCGAGCGGATCGATGCCCTCGAACCGCTCCACGATCACGTTGCCGGTCTCCCACTCGTAGCCGTTCGCGATTTCCGCGGCGGTCATCTTGCGGGTGACGGGCACCGCACCGTGGAAATAATCGGCGTGTGTCGTGCCAAAGGCCGTGATCTGCCGGCCCGACTGGGCAAAGGAGGTCGCGCAGGAGGAGTGGGTGTGCACGACGCCGCCGATCGACGCGAAGGCGAGGAATAGGCGGCGATGCGTCGGGGTGTCGGAGGACGGATTGAGGCGTCCTTCGACCTTCTTCCCCTCGAGGTCGACGAGGACCATGTCCTCGGGTTTGAGCACATCGTACTCCACGCCGCTGGGCTTGATAGCGAAGATCCCGCGGCTGCGGTCAATTGCGGAGGCGTTGCCGAAGGTCAGGTTGATGAGGCCGCGCTTCGGGAGAAGCAGGTTGGCCTCGTAGGCTTCGCGCTTGAGCTCTTCGAGCATGGCAGTGGCAGCGTGGAGTTGGACGATGCGTTAGCCCAAGGTGCGCGTCAAACGCGCAGGCCCTGGGAGAGCACGTAGGTGAGATCGTTCTGACGAAGTTCGGTCTTCAACTCGCGCAGGCGCGTGTCGGCGTCGATCACGACCAGCTCGACGCCGGCGATGTCGGCGAAGTCCTCGATCTGCTCGGTGGTGACGGAATAGCTGTAGCCCGTGTGGTGGGCGCCGCCGGCGAGGATCCAGGCCGCGCAGGCCGTCTTGAAGTCGGGTTTGCACTCCCAAACCGCGCGGGCGACGGGCAGCTTGGGCAGCTTGGGCGGCTTCACGGCGGAGACTTCGTTCACGATCAGGCGGAAGCGGCTTCCGAGGTCGATGAGCGAGACGTTGATCGCGTCGCCGGGCGTCGCGTCGAACACGAGGCGGGACGGGTCTTCCTTGCCGCCGATGCCGAGCGGATGGATTTCGAGCGTGGGCTTGGTTGCGGCGATCGAGGGGCAGATCTCGAGCATGTGGGAGCCGAGCACCTGGTGGCCCTTGGGCGAGAGGTGATAGGTGTAGTCCTCCATGAACGAGGTGCCGCCGGGCAGACCGGCGCCCATGACCTTCATGGCGCGGACCAGGGCGGCGGTCTTCCAGTCGCCCTCGCCGCCGAAGCCGAAGCCGTCGGCCATCAGCCGCTGACAGGCAAGTCCCGGAAGGATGCGAAGGCCGTGGAGGTCCTCGAAGGTGGTGGTGAAGCCCTTGAAGCCGCCCTCGGTGAGGAAGGCACGCATGCCCAGCTCGGTGCGGGCCGCGTAACGCAGTTCCTCATGGCGGGCGCCGCCCTTCTTGAGCGGCTTGGCGACGGTGTAGAGCTTCTCGTAGTCGGCGCACAGCGCGGTGACGTCGGTCTCCTTCACGGCGTTCACGACGGCGACCAGATCGCCGACGCCGTAGCCATTGACCGCGAAACCGAAGCGCGTCTCGGCGGCGACCTTGTCGCCCTCGGTGACGGCGACCTGGCGCATGTTGTCTCCGAAGCGGGCGAACTTGGCGCCCTGGAAGTCATGCCAGGCGCGGACGGCGCGGGCCCAGGCGCCGATGCGCTGCTGGACCTCGGTGTCGGACCAGTGGCCCACGACCACCTTGCGGTTCAGGCGCAGGCGCGTGTGGATGAACCCCGCCTCGCGGTCGCCGTGGGCGGCCTGGTTGAGGTTCATGAAATCCATGTCGATCTCGCCCCAAGGCAGGTCGCGGTTGAACTGCGTGTGCAGGTGGCAGAAAGGCTTGCGCAGCGAGGTGAGCCCGCGGATCCACATCTTCGACGGCGAGAAGGTGTGCATCCACAGGATCAGGCCGGCACATTCCGGGTCGGCATTGGCCTCGAGGCAGACGCGCGCGATCTCGTCGGGCGTGGTGAGCAGGGCCTTGAAGGTGACCTCGAGCGGGATGTGCTTCGACTTGCCGAGCGCCTGCGCGACCTTCGTGGCGTTGGCCTCGACCTGCTTGAGCGGGCCGGGACCGTAGAGGTGCTGCGAGCCGCAGAGGAACCAGATTTTGGGAGATTGGAGGAGATGCATGTCGGTTTAGGGAGTGAAACTGGGCGTGCGGCGGCGGCCGGATCAGCGTTGCTGCTGCTGCTTGAGTTCGAGCAGCTCCTTCATGACGCCGGACAGGTCGGCGCTGCGGTCAAGTCCGCCGAAGCTGTCGTGGAGTTTCCGATACAGCGTGTAGAGCCGGTCGTAGACGCGGCGGTTGGCGGCGATCGGGGTGTAGCGCTTGCGTTCGAGGGAGGTCATGCGCCGCTGTGCGGTCGGGAAATCCTTGTGCGCGCCGGCGAGCACGGCGGCGGAGACGGCGGAGCCGAGTGCGCAGGCCTGGCTGGAGCCCGCGACAAGCATGGTGCAGCCGGTGACGTCCGCGTAGATCTGCATCAGCATCGGATCCTTGCGCGCGATGCCGCCCGCGCAGACGACGCGGTCGACGGGCACGCCGTATTCCTTGATGCGTTCGATGATGGCGCGGGCGCCGAAGGCGGTGGCCTCGATGAGCGCGCGGTAGATCTCAGCGCGGGTCGTGTGCAGGGAGGTGCCGAGCAGCAGGCCGGAGAGGAGCGGGTCGACGAGGATGGTGCGGTTGCCGTTGTTCCAGTCGAGCGCGAGCAGGCCGGCCTGGCCGGGCTTCTGGCGGGCGACCTCGGCGGAAAGCTTCGCATGCAGCGCGCCGTCGCCGCGACACACGCCCTCGACCCACCACTTGAAGATGTCGCCGACGGCGGACTGCCCTGCCTCAATGCCATAGAAGCCGGGGAGGATAGCGCCCTTGACGATGCCGCAGATCCCGGGGATGTCGGGAACGGATTTCTGCGCGGAGACCACGCCGCAGTCGCAAGTGGAGGTGCCGATGACCTTGACGAGCGTGCCCTCGGTGACGCCGCAGCCGATCGCGCCGTAATGCACGTCAAATTCGCCGATCGCGATCGGGATTCCGGCGGGAAGGCCGAGCTTCTTCGCCCAGGTTCCACAGAGTGAACCGGCAGCCTGGGTGGCGTCGAACGCGCGCTCGTACAGACGGTCGCGCAGGTCCGCGAGCTTCGGGTCGAGCATCGCGAGAAACTCCTTGTCGGGCAGGCCCTGCCACTCGTCGCAGTACATGGCCTTGTGTCCGGCGGCGCAGACGCCGCGCTTGACCTGGCGGGGATCGGTCACGCCCGCGAGCACGGAGGGAATCCAGTCGCTGAGCTCGACCCACGAGTACGCGGCGTTGAAGACCTTGGGGTCGACCTTGAGGCAGCGCCAGATCTTGGACCACCACCACTCGGACGAGTAGGTGTTGCCGCACTTGGCGAGAAACTGGGGGCGATGAGCGGCGGCCAGCTCGGTGATGCGCCGCGCCTCCTGCCAGCTGGTGTGGTCCTTCCACAGCCAGCATTGGGCGTTCAGGTTGCGGGACCAGCGGCGGCCCAACGCGAGCGGAACGTTGCGCTCGTCGACAGGGATCGGGCTGGAGCCGGTGGTGTCGACGCCGATGCCGATGATCTTCTCGATCTTGAAGCCGGCCGTCTTCCGCGCGGCGCGCAGCGCGCCGGCGACCGATTTCTCGAGGCCGAACAGATAATCGGCCGGAGACTGGCGGGCCAGGTTGTGGTCCCTGGGGTCGAGCAGGATGCCCTGTTCGCCGCTGGGGTAGTTGACGACGCTACTGCCGACTTCGGCGCCGTCAGAACAGCGGACGACGAGGCAGCGGACGGAGTTGGTGCCGTAATCAATTCCGAGGGTAAACACGTCGCGACGGTAGCCTGCGCCGGCCTCCCCGGTAAACGGCCCGCTCACTTTACAGTCATCCGTTCGCGGGTCGTTTGCGGGGAGGTGTGGACGGGCTCAGCCGCCGCTTTTCTTCTTCGGCCCCAGCAGCTTCTCGCGGGCGACGAGATAGAGGAAGAGGGCGAGCAGGGCCATCGGGATCAGCGAGAGCGCGTCGGAGTACGGACCCGAGTAGAACGGATTGTGCTCGGTCGCCCAGCGCGTCAGCGCGGTGTCGAGCTTCACGTCGACGCCGGCCACGTAGGCGATGACGATGCCCGCGATGGCACCGCCCGCGATGTAGCCTGAGGACAGCAGCACGCCGGGGCTCTTGTCGCTCTCCGCCATGAACCTCTCCTCGGTCAGGTCGCGGTAGCCGGGCTCCTTGCGCTTCCGGCGATCCACGAGCCAGCGCACCGCGCCGCCGACCATGAGAGGAGCGGAGGCGGAGAGCGGGAGATAGACGCCGACCGCGAAAGCGAGCGAGGGGATGCCTGACAACTCGAGGGTCACGGCGATCATCACGCCCAGCAGCACCAGGCTCCAGGGAAGCTGATGGTTGAGCAGGCCCTTGATGATGTACGACACGAGGGTTGCCTTCGGCGCGTAGAGCTTCTGCACGGTGCTGCCGTCGGGGCGTTGTGTATACACTCCGTTGATACCCGGGTCCACGAACCACACGGCACGACCGCGGGCGTCGACCAGGTACTCGCCCTCGGGACCTCCCTTGTCGTCGGTCTTGTGCCAGACGAGGTAGGAGTGCGTATCGGACACAGCCTGGGGGCCGATGAGGTGCTGGTGCAGCGTGAGCGCCGAGGGATCGGTGGACAGGCCTGCGGGGACGACCTGTGCGGCCGGCATGTAGACCGTGCCGTTCTGATTCAGCGTGAGCAGGATCGGTCCCATGATCAGCGCGGAGGCGAAGGCGCCGAAGAGGATCGCGATCTGCTGGTAGCGCGGCGTGGCGCCGATGAGGAAGCCGGTCTTCAGATCCTGCGAGGTCGTGCCGCCATTCGAGGACGCGATGCAGACGATGGCGCCGACCGAGAGGGCCGTGACGTAGTACGTGTGTCCGACCCAGCCCATGAGCATGAAGATCAGGCAGGTCAGCAGCAGCGTGGCGATGGTCATGCCCGAGATCGGATTGGAGGTGGACCCGATCTCGCCGGTCAGCCGGGACGACACGGTGACGAACAGGAAGCCGAACACGATGATCAGCAGCGCGCCGAGCAGGTTCATGTGCAGGCTGGGCGCCAGCACAATGCCTGCGATCAGAACGATGATGCCGATGCCCACGAACTTGATCGACAGGTCGCGATCGAGGCGGGAGCGGGCCTTGGCCGATTTGCCCCCGCCGTTCGAGAGGCGGGTCATGCCGACGTCGCGCAGGCCGGCCATCAATCCGTGCCAGATGGTGGGCAGCGAACGGAACAGGCTGATGATTCCGCCGGCCGCGACGGCGCCCGCGCCGATGTAGAGCACGTAGTTGCCGTGGATCTGGTCGATGTCCATCTGGGAGATCGGAATCGAGGCGGGCGCGAGCGGGGAGGCCAGGTGCTGGCCGAAGTATTTGATCATCGGGATCAGCACCAGGTACGAAAGCACGCCGCCGGCGCACATGATCGCGGAGATGCGGGGGCCGATGACGTAGCCGACGCCCACGAGTTCGGGCGAGACGTCGCTGGCGATGGACGCGCCGGCGAAGGGGGCGGAGAAGACCTTGGTCGGCGTGTCCTTCCAGGCCTTGAAGGCGGTCATCGCGGCCTTGTACACGAGCCCGATTCCAAACCCGGTGAAGATCACCTTGGCGCCGGGAGCCTGGCCGAGTCCGGCGGCCTGTGCGGCCTGGATCTCCGCCTTGCCGGAGGGCGAGGCAGCGGCCCGGCATTCGGCGGTGGCGCCGGCCTTGAGCACTGCGGCGCAGGCTGTGCCCTCGGGATACTTGAGCGTGCCGTGTTCCTTCACGATCAGCGCGCGCCGCAGCGGAATCATCATCAGGATGCCCAGCAGGCCGCCGAGCACGCCCACCAGCAGCACGCGCGTGATCTGCAGGTCGAACCCGAGGATCATGATCGCGGGCATCGTGACACCGACGCCGAACGCGATGGATTCACCCGCCGAGCCCGCGGTCTGGGTGAGATTGTTTTCCAGGATAGTGGAATCGCGGATACCGACCTTCGACAGGAGCCGGAAGATCGTCAGCGAGATCACTGCGACAGGGATGGAGGCGCTGACCGTGAGGCCGACGCGCAGGACGAGGTAGAGGGACGACGCACCGAAGACCATGCCGAGCACGGTTCCGACGAGGATGGCCCTCCAGGTGAATTCCTTGAGCTTGGTGTCGTCCGGAATGAACGGTTCGAAGTCCGGGCGGGGTGTTGAATCAGCCATGGAGTAGTTTTTTGGTGCGTAGGGATGACAGAGCGCAGGGCGCTTGCCAACCTTGCAGACGCCGCGAGGCATCCCGTATCCATGGGCAACCCACGCCGGGGTGCCGTGGGTTCAGGCGGGCGACTTCAGGGGCAGGGCGATGATGAACGTCGTCCCGCGACCCTGCTCGCTCTCCGCCCAGACGCGTCCGCCGTGCAGCTGGACGATGTGCTTCACGATGCTCAGGCCCAGTCCGGTGCCGCCCTTCTCGCGGGAGCGGCCCTTGTCGACGCGATAGAAGCGTTCGAAAATGTGAGGGAGGTCGGCGGTCGGGATTCCGGGGCCGTCGTCGGCGACGCGCACCTCGAGCTCCGGGCCCTTGCGGCGCAGGGCCACGCGGATATGCGAGCCTTTTGCAGTATACTTCACCGCGTTGTTGAGCAGGTTCTCGAAGACCTGGGTGAGCTTCAGCGGATCCAGAAGCATCTCAGGGATGACCTGGTCCATGCTCAACTCGAACACGTGCTCACGCGCGGAGGGGCGGCTCCGGAAATCGTCGACGATCGTCGACACCAGGGAGTCGAGCAGCACGAGCTCGCGATGCAGCCCGGGGTTTTTCGATTCGAGGCGTGAGAGCGTGAGGATGTCCTCGAGCAGTGAGCTGAGCCGCTCCGAGTGGCGGAGGATGGTCCGGAGAAACTGGTCGCGGTCCTCGAAACTCATCTCCCGGTGCCCATCGACGAGGGTCTCGGCGTAGCCCTTGATGATGCTCAGCGGCGTGCGCAGCTCGTGGGAGACGTTCGCGACGAAGTCCTTTCTAAGGGCCTCCAGCTTCTTCTGCTTGGTGATGTCGTGGAGCACGAACAGCGCCCACGATTCGCCGCCGCCCTGCAGCGAAGGGATCATCGCGCCGGTGGCCTCGATCCAGACGGACTCGGATCCTGAGAAGAACTCGATTTCGCGCTGCGGCTCGGCCTTTCCCGCGCGGACCTCCTCGATGAACGTGAGGAATTCGCGGCTGTGCAGGGCGGTCTCGACGCGCTGGCGGAGGATGTTCTGGGCCTGGGGGAAGATCGAGGCGACGGACTGGTTGGCGAACATCACGTAGTTGCCGGGATCCACGATCAGAACCGCCTCGCGCAGGTTGCCGAGTGTGGCGTCGAGCTGGGCGAGTTGGCCGGTGTGCTCCTGATTGAGGCGATTGACCTCGGCGATGACCTCGTTGGCGGTGGCGAATACGCGCGACCAGCGCGAGTCGGTGCCCTCGGGCAGGAACTCATTGAGCACCGTGCGGCGCTCGCGAAGCGCCTGCTCGAGCAGGGTTGCCGCGCTTCGCTGGCGGTAGATCGTGATGAACGCGACCAGCAGGCAGACGGCCAGTGCGGCGGCGACCAGCGTCATGAGAGGGCGGGGCGGCGCTCGGCGAAGCGGTAGCCGACGCCGCGGATCGTCTCGATCCAGTCGGCTTCGGGGCCGAGCTTCTCGCGCAGCCGGCGCACGTGGGTGTCGACCGTGCGCGTCTCGATCTCCGTCTCGTAATTCCAGACGTTGATCAGCAGGTGCTCGCGCGTCTGGACGCGCCCGCGGCGCTCCATCAGCAGGCGCAGCAGCTTGAACTCGGTGGCGGTGAGCTCGATCGCCTCGCCGTTGATCTTCACCTCGTGGCGTTCGCCG
The DNA here is from genome assembly GCA_027310745.1 of Opitutaceae bacterium. GTDB lineage: Bacteria > Verrucomicrobiota > Verrucomicrobiia > Opitutales > Opitutaceae > MWDT01. Next base: position 74,082 of record DAIDAF010000031.1, read on the forward strand.
TCCAGCTCCACGCCGCCGCAGACGATGAGCTTCTGCTCGGAGGCTCCGCCCTCGGAGGCGCGGCGCAGGATCGACTGCACGCGCATGATGAGTTCCTTCGGACTGAAAGGCTTGCAGACGTAGTCGTCGGCGCCGACCTCGAAGCCCTGGATGCGGTCCGACTCCTCGGCCTTAGCCGTGAGGAAGATCACCGGCACGGCCTTGAGCTTCGGATCCGCGCGCAGCATGCGGCAGATCTGGATGCCGCTCAGGTCGGGCATCATCACGTCGAGGATGACGAGGTCCGGCAGGAACGAGCGTGCGACGCCGATGCTTTGGTTCGGGTCGTTGACGGCCTCGACCGCGAAGCCCTTGCCGCGGAGGTTGTACGTGACCAGGGAGGTGACGTCGGGTTCGTCGTCCACCACGAGGATGCGCTTTTGTTTCTGCTCCGACATGGGTTTGTAACTAGCCGGGGGCGGGGGAGGCCCGCTAGCGAATTCCCGGCCTGTTTCACAAATGTTACAGAGGGTTTTGAACGCCGAGGCGACGCGAAAAAGGTTGAGCCCGGCCGAGGCGAGCCCTGCGCTTGAGGGATGCCTGTCTCCCTCCGACTGCTCCATTGGACGACGATCCTGTGCACGCTTTTCTGCGCCGCGGTGCATGTTGCGACGTTCTTCGACCGGGCGGCCTTCGGCGTCATCCTGTTCGTGCCGCTTCTGTTCATCGTCTGGCCCATGGTCGTCTGGCAGTGGCGTCGCGTCCCCCGGGGCAACCTGATGTCGCAGGTCTTTGGCATTGTGCCTGCCTGGATGAAGTGGACGACGGGACTCCTTCTGGTGTACGTCTTTGTAAATTACTTCGTCTGCCGCAGCCTGAACCAGGGAGGGCTTCCGATCGTGCTCCCGGACAAACGCCTCGTGCTCCAGGCCGGAGATCAGATTTTGCAGGTACTTACACCCAAGCAATTTGCGCACGCACAGGCTGTAGAAGTGCGTTCGCTGTCGGGGCACCTCGTGGTTTTCTACGCGCTGGCGTGGATCGCGCTTCGTGCGTTCTGGCTCAAAACCGGAACGGCGATGGCTGATTCGGAAGTCCAAGGACAATAACCACTAAGCGCTGACGGGCGCGAAGCGAAGAAACCGGGCTTGACAGACCTCTTGTTCGATATATGCGTGATTGCGCATATATCAAATAACGATGAAAACCGAATCCTACATCCGCATCCTCGCCGGTACCTTCGTGCTGCTCAGCGTCGCGCTCGCTCACTTTGTCAGCCCCTGGTGGCTGTTGCTGGCCGTGTTCGTGGGGCTGAACCTGATCCAGTCCGCGTTCACCGGTTTCTGCCCCGCTGAGAACATCCTGAAGCTGCTCGGTCTCGGAAACGGCGGCGCCTGCTGCGGTCGGGACGAGAAGGCGCGCTAAACGTTATCCGCTCATTAGGAGACGAATAGCATGCTCAGAATCATCATCACAGTGGCAATCGGGGCTGGTCTCGGCGCACTGCTCGGTTATTTTGGCCAATGCAGTTCCGGCACTTGCCCCCTTACCTCGACCTGGTGGCGCGGCGCGCTTTACGGAGGTTTCATTGCGTTGATGTTGGCGCTGAGCTCCCGGTCGTCCTGACCCTGAACCAGGTAGCCCATTCCCATGAGAATCCCACTCCCAGCGAGACTCGCCGCGGTCGCGGCGTGCGCCTTGTCCCTGTCCCTGAGCGCGAGGGCGGAAGTCTGGACCCTCGACCGTGCGGTTCGCACCGCGCTCGAGCACAGTCCCGACGCCCGCGTCGCCCGCATGCGCATCGAAGGCGCGGATGCGATGATCGAGCAGGCCCGCTCCGCCTGGATCCCGCAGCTGTCGGTCTCGGGCCGATACACGAGCACGAACAGCCCGATGATGGCGTTCGGCTCGATCCTCAACCAGCGCGCCTTCAATCAGACGATCGACTTCAATCATCCCGGCACGATCGACGACCTGAATCTCACCGGCACGATCGCCTACAATCTCTACGGTGGCGGGCGCCCCACGGCCGGACTCGACGCCGCCAAGGCCGGCGCCCAGGCCGCGCAGTTTGACCTGAAGGCCGCGCGGCATGACCTCGGCGTGGAGGTCGTGAAGGCCTACCTCAACGTCCAAAAGGCCCGCGAGGCGGTGGTCGCCCTACGCGCCGGTGTCGGCGCCTATGAAGCCGCGGTGAAGGTCGCCCGCGCCCGCTTCGAGGCGGGCAGCATGCTCAAGGCGGACCTGCTGAGCCTCGAGGTCCAGCTCGCCCAGACCCGCGAGATGCTCGTGGCCGCGCGCCACGGTGCGCAGCTCGCGCAGCGTGCATTCTTCTACGTGCTCGGCATGCGCGAACAGCCGGGCGCGACCCTCGAGTTCCCCGCGAACGATCCGGCGCTGGCCGACATGGCCGAACCGAAGACCCGCGACGTCAGCCTGCGCCCCGAACTCCAGTCCGTGAAGGAGCGCGTGCGTGCCGCCGAGGCGATGGTCCGCGCGGCCCGCGGAGCCCGCCGCCCGGTGGTGAACGCCTTCGCGAGCGCCCAGTGGGACAAGGGCTACGAGACCGGCCGCGACGCCAACAGCTGGATGGCGGGCGTGACGGTCGACATGAACGTGTTCGACGGCGGTCTCACCGCCGGGAAGATCCGCGAGGCGAAGGCCAACCTGGATCAGGCCCGCGAAATGGAGCGCAAGCTGGAGCTCGGTCTCGAGCTGCAGGTCCAGCAGGCGAGCCAGGCCGTCGACGATGCCCGCGAGCGACTCGCGGTCAGCAAGGACGCCGTGGCCCAGGCCGAGGAGAGCGCCTCGCTCTCGCGCGCCCGCTTCGACAAGGGCGCGCTGTTGACGGCCGACTTGATCGGCGTCGAGAGCCGCCTGATCGAGGCGCGCATGCGCCGCGTCGTCGCCCAGTCGGACGAACGCCTCGCCGTCGCCGAACTCCGGAGTGCCGTCGGTTATGCCCCCGTCGAGATCCCCGAACATCCCTGATCCCAGCCCCTCAATCCCAACTTTTTCGACATGAAATCCATTGCCATCCTCCTTCCCGCGTTAGCGGTCGCCCTGGTCGCCGGCTGTTCCAAGCACGAGCCGCAGTCGGGCTCCGATGTCGCTAACCTGCCCGCTGTGAAGGTCGAAACCGTCGTCCTTCGCCCGACCACTTCGCCGTCCCTGATCGACGTCATGGGCACCGTGCGCCCCGAGCGGCACGCGGCCATCGCCGCCAAGATCATGGGTGCGATCGAGGAAATGCCCGTCGTGCTCGGCCAGCGCGTCCACAAGGGCGACCTGCTGGTGAAGATCGCCGCCTCCGAGATCAACGCCAAGGTCCTCCAGGCCCAGTCGCAGCTCAATCTCGCCCGCCGCGATCTCGATCGCGAGCGCAGTCTCCTGCCCAAGGGCGCGAGCACCGCCGAGACCGTCAAGGCCCTCGCTGACCGCTACGCGATGACCGAGGCCATGGTTCGCGAGGCCGAGGCCATGCTCGCCTACACCGAAGTCCGTGCGCCCTTCGACGGCGTGGTCGCCCGCAAGATGGCGAGCCTCGGCGATCTCGCCGCCCCCGGCTACCCGCTCCTCGAACTCGAGGGCACCAATGACTTTCATGTCGAGGCGGGCATTCCGGATTCGCTCGTGTCCGGGCTTTCGGTCGGCATGCCGCTGACCGTCGACCTCCCCGCCACCCACGCCACCGTCGAGGGGCGGCTGATTGAACTCTCCTCCGCGGCCGATCCCTACGCGCGCACCGTTGCGGTCAAGATCGCGCTGCCCGCCAGCGCTCCGGTTCGCTCCGGTGAATTCGCCCGCGTGAAGGTTCCGGGTTCCCCCGAGACCCGGCTGCTCGTCCCGTCCACCGCCGTGAGCCACGTGGGCCAGATGGTCCGCGTCTTCGTCGACGTGAACGGAAAATCCGTGCTCCGCCTCGTGAGGCTCGGCGGCACCACCGGCACGTCGGTCAACGTCCTCGCCGGCCTCGACGCCGGCGACCGCGTGATCGTCAATCCCCCGGTGGGCTTCGTCGAGGGCCGCGCCCTGGAGGTGACGCCATGAGCGCGGGATCCCCGTTGTCCGATCCGGGCAAATCGCGGTACGGGTTCGCCGGCCGCATGGCTTCGCTGTTCATCGACTCGAAGCTCACGCCGATCGCGATCGCAGCCTCGCTGCTGCTGGGTCTGTTCGCGATCATCATGCTCCCGCGCGAGGAGGATCCGCAGATCAAGGTGCCCATGATCGACGTCATGGTCTCGATGCCCGGCGCGAGCGCCAAGGACGTCGAGAACCGCGTCACGCGCCCGATGGAACAGCTGCTCTGGGAAATTCCCGGCGTGGAGTACATCTATTCCACCGCGATGCCCGGCGCCGACATGACCATCGTGCGCTTCAAGGTGGGCGAGGACCTCGAGAAGAGCCTCGTGAAGCTCAATCAGAAGCTTCAGACGAACTTCAACCGCATCCCGCCCGGCGCCAGCATGCCGTTGATCAAGCCCCGCTCGATCGACGACGTGCCGATCCTGGCGCTGACCTTCCACAGCAAGCACTACGATCACCTGATGCTGCGCCGGATCGCGGTGCAGGTGCAGGACGAGGTGAAGAAGATTCCGCTGGTCGCCGAGACCACCGTAATCGGCGGCGAACGCCGCGAGATCCGCGTCCTGCTCGATCCGCAGAAGCTCGCCTCGCGCAACCTCAGCCCGTCGGTGCTCGTGCCGATGCTCCAGCAGGCCAACGCGCAGACCTTCACCGGCTCGGTCGACAACCTGAACACCGAGACCCTGCTGCAGACCGGCACCTTCTTCCGCAACGCGAAGGACGTGGGCTCGGTCGTCGTGGGCGTTTTCAATGGCATGCCCGTCTACCTCAGGGACGTCGCCACCATCACCGACGGTCCCGCCGAGCCGAGCAACTACGTGCTCTTTGGCCGCGGTGGCGCCCGCTCTTCCGCTCCGGAGGAGGCCGCCGTCACCCTGAGCCTCGCCAAGCGCCCCGGCGCCAACGCCGTCCAGGTCGTGAAGGAGGTCATGGCCAAGGTCGACTCGCTGAAGGGCAGTCTGATCCCCTCCGACATCGGCGTCACGGTGACGCGCGACTACGGCGCGACCGCCAGCGAGAAGTCCAACGAGCTGCTGCTCCACATGGGCATCGCGGTGTTCGGCGTCGCGGTCCTGATCCTCCTCTTCCTCGGCTGGCGCGAGTCGCTGGTCGTCATGCTCGCGATCCCCGTGACGCTGGGCCTCACCCTGCTGGTGTTCTACCTTTACGGATACACGCTCAACCGCATCACGCTGTTCGCGCTGATCTTCTCGATCGGCATCCTGGTGGACGACGCGATCGTGGTGGTTGAGAACATCGTCCGCCACATGGGCCTGCCCAGCTGTCGCCGAAAGCGGCTGCTGCAGATCGCCATCGAGGCGGTCGACGAGGTGGGCAACCCGACCATTCTCGCGACGTGGGCGGTCATCGCGGCGGTGCTGCCGATGGCCTTTGTCAGCGGAATGATGGGACCCTACATGCGGCCCATTCCGATCGGCTCGAGCGCGGCGATGCTGTTTTCGCTGATGGTGGCGTTCTCCGTCACCCCCTGGGCGGCGCTGAAGGTCCTCAGCGGTCACCACCGGCGCAACCTATCCGCCGAGTTCGTCGATGCGCCCAAGACCGAGGAGGAGGAGCTCGCCGAGAGCGATGCGATGCCGGACAACGTCTTCACCCGCGTGTACACGAAGGTCATGCGCCCGCTGCTCGACCATCGCGGCTGGCGCTGGGTCTTCCTCGCGGTCATCGCCGCGCTGACGGTCGGCTCCATGGGCTTGGTCGGCATCGGCGCCGTGAAGGTCAAGATGCTGCCCTTCGACAACAAGTCGGAGTTCCAGGTGATCCTCAACATGCCGAAGGGCTCGACGCTGGAGAAGACTGCCGCCGTCGCGCGTGAGATGGCCGCCGCCATCCGCTCGGAGCCCGAGGTGCACGATTACGAGGTGTACGCGGGCACCGCCTCGCCCTTCAACTTCAACGGACTGGTGCGCCACTACTACCTGCGTAGCGGCCCGGACGTCGCCGACATCCAGGTCAACCTCGTCCCCAAGGACGAACGCAGCGCGCAGAGCCACGACATCGCCAAGCGCGTGCGGCCGCGCCTCGCCGCGATCGCGGCGAAGTACGGCGCGGCCATCGCCGTCGCCGAAGTGCCGCCCGGCCCGCCCGTGCTCCAGACGCTCGTCGCCGAGTGTTACGGACCGACCGCCGAGGCGCGCCTCAAGCTCGCCACCCAGGTTAAACAGATCTTCAAGGACACGCCCGGTGTCGTGGACGTCGACTGGTACGTCGAACACTCGCAGCCCAAGGTCATCTTCAAGGTCGACAAGGCCAAGGCAGCCCTGCACGGGATCACCGAGGCCACCATCGCCCGGACGATCCAGATGGCGGTCCAGGGGTATCCGGTGACGTTGCTGCACTCCCCCGAGGAGCGTGAGGACGTGAACATCGTGCTCGAGCTTCCCCGTGCGCTCCGCTCGCGGCCCGAAGACCTGCTCAACCTCGAGGTGCGCTCCGACATGAATCCGCAGGCGCCGCTCGTCCCGCTGCGCGAGCTCGTCACGATCAAGCACACCGAGAGCGAGCCCTACATCTACCACAAGAACCTCCAGAGTGTGGTCTATGTCACGGGCGACGTCGCCGGCGTGATCGAGAGCCCGGTTTACGCGATCCTCAAGATGAACAAGGCCCTCGAAAAGCTCGACGGCCGCAACTTCGGCGGGACCGCGCACCACGTGGCGATCTACAACGCCACGATGCCCGGCAGCGAGCTGCAGCCCGCGATCAAGTGGGACGGCGAGTGGCAGGTCACCATCGAGGTCTTCCGAGACCTGGGCCTGGCCTTCGGAGCGGTGCTGATCCTGATCTACATGCTCATGGTCGGCTGGTTCAAAAACTACTCCACGCCGCTGATCGTGATGACCGTCATTCCGTTCTCGCTGATCGGCATTCTCCCGGCGCATGGACTGCTCGGTGCGTTTTTCACGGCGACCTCGATGATCGGCTTCATGGCCGGCGCGGGCATCGTCGTGCGCAATTCGATCATCCTGGTCGACTTCATCGAACTGCGCCTGAGCCACGGGCGTTCGCTGCGCGACGCGTGCATCGAGTCGGGGGCGGTGCGCTTCCGGCCGATGATGCTGACCGCGCTCGCCGTTGTCGTGGGCGGCCTTGTCATCCTGGCAGACCCCATCTTCCAGGGGCTCGCGATCTCGCTGCTGTTCGGGGCGATTGCCTCCCTGCTGATCAGTCCGATCGCGGTGCCGCTGATCTACTACATGACCCACCGTGCCTCGCACGAAAAGAAGGCGGCGGAGGGCAAGACCCATTGATCGAAACTTCATGAACCTGCTCAAGACACTCTTCAAATCCCTGTTCGACACGGGCCCTGCGGTGCGCCGCGTGGCCCCCGCCGAGGCGGCGCAGCTTGTCGCCGAGGGCAAGGCGGCGCTGGTGGACGTGCGCGAGCCGTCCGAGTGGGCCGGTGGCGTCGCTGCCCCGGCGCAGCTGCTCGCGGGGAGCGATTTCTACAACGGGCGCAAGCAGTGGACGCCGTTCCTCAGGCGCGCCGGCCAGTCGGAGGTCATCCTCTACTGCCTGTCCGGAGCCCGTTCGGGCCGGCTCGCCCGCCAGCTGGCGCGCGAGGGATTCAAAGTCGCCAACATGGGCGGCGTGCACGGCTGGTCGCGGGCCGGGCTGCCGATGCGGAAGGTCAAATCGCGGGGCTGAGCGCACCTCCGCAACACACCTTGGGTTCGGGTAATATGCGCTTCCCCCGGACGCCGCATACTTGGCCGCGGCGTTCGGGGGGAGCTTTCCCCCCGATCCCCTGTCATTTCCCGCCTCCGCCGCGATGAACGCAAATGCCGCGATTGAACCACAGAGACACAGAGAACACAGAACCTGAATTCGAGGTGAAGAGCGAAAATCCCATTCAATCCGGAGTTGGAAATATCTGGATACAAGAATTTCCCATGACTGTCTGCATCCCTGTCCCCGGCTTTTCCGCGGTTCAAATCCAACTGCGTTCTTTGGCATGAACGCTGTCACCAAAATCAGGATATGCCGGCGCCTCCGGCCCGGCGCATGCTCATCGGCGGACGCCTCCATTTTATGAAAACTGCCAACGTCGACTTCGAACAGGATGTCATCGCCCGCAGCGAGCGCGTGCCCGTGCTCGTGGATTTCTGGGCGCCGTGGTGCGGGCCCTGCAAGATGCTCGGACCGATCGTCGAGAAGCTGTCCCGCGAGGCGGGCGGCGCCTGGGAGCTGGTGAAGCTCAACACCGACGAGCAGTCCGATCTCGCGGAGCAGTTCGGCATTCGCGGCATCCCCAACCTGAAGCTCTTCCACCGCGGGCAGGTCATCGCTGAGATGGCGGGCGCGCTGCCCGAGCCCCAGCTTCGCGCGTGGATCGCGCAGCATCTTCCGACGCCCAAGCGCGATGCGATGGCGAGAGCCCGCGAATTGCTCCGGACCGGACGCGCCGCCGAGGCGCATGCCATCCTGGCGCCGATCGCCGCCGCGGATCGTTCCGACGAGGAGCTAGTCGCGCTCGCCGCCCGCGCCCGCGTCTTCTCGGCACCGTCCGAGGCGCTCGCCCTCGTCGGCGAGGAGCCCGGCTCCGGTCCCTGGGAGGAGCAGAAGGAGCTCGTCCGCGCGCTGGCCCGGGTTTTTGTCACGGCGGAACAGGGTGGGGCCTCGCTTCCCTCCTCGCCCCTCAAGGCGCGCTACCTGGCGGCTCTCGCCGACCTGCGCGCCGAGCGTTTTCCGAAAGCCTTCGAGGGCCTGATCGCGGTGCTCGAGGAGAAACCCGGCTTCGATTCGGGTCACGCGAAGACCGCCTGCCTGGCCGCCTTCCGTCACCTCGGCATGCGCCACCCGGTCACCGAAGCGTACCTCAGCGCCTTCAGCCGGGCCACCAACGTGTGAGGCGCCGGATTGCATCCCGCGTCGTTTTGCTCTTCTTCAACCATTCCGCGCCATGAGCCAATCCCCCCGATTCTTCACTCCTCCCTCCCAAGTCCGCCGCGTCGCGCCCTCGGAGGCCGCCGAGCTCGTAAGCTCGGGCAAGGCCGTCCTGGTCGACGTCCGCCATCCCGACGAATGGGTGGACACCGGCGTGGCCGAACCCGCGCTGCTGATCTCGCTCCGCGATCTAGGCGGTCCCGCGGGCCGGGAGCTCGTGGACCAGCATCGCGACAAGGAGATCATTTTCTACTGCCTGTCCGGCGCTCGTTCGGAGCGTGCGGCCGAGTTCTTCGGCCAGATGGGCATGCGCACCGCCAACGCCGGCGGCATCGGCGAGTGGGTCGAGGCGGGCCTTCCCCTGCGCGCGGTCTGAGGCAGCGCGGGCCGGCGCATGGGGCTCGCACCAGGGCGCCCTGGCTGTCATGGGTGGAGTCCGGCCTCCGGGGGGTGTTCAACTGAATGAGTGAGGTTTGAACTGCCCCTCTGGGGGGGCGTCTTATTCCAGACCTTTTCCCCATGAAATTCGGTTATTTCGACGATGGCGCGAAGGAGTACGTGATCACACGGCCGGATACGCCCCGGCCCTGGTCCAACTACCTCGGCTCCACGGAGTATGGCGCCATCATCACGAATCATGCGGGTGGATACTCGTTTTATCGCTCGGGGGCCACGGGACGTTTTCTGCGGATGCGCTTCAACAGCATCCCGATGGACCAGCCGGGCCGGCTTTTTTACCTGCGCGACAAGGCCAGCGGCGATTTTTGGTCCGCCTCCTGGCAGCCCGTCGGCAAGCCGCTCGACCGCTACCAGTCCGTCTGCCGCCACGGCACCGCCTACACGGTGATCGAGAGCGCCTACGAGGGCATCGCCACCGAGGCGACCTACTTCGTGCCGCTCGGCCAGACCTTCGAATACTGGCGCCTGCGCGTCACGAACCGCTCCGACCGCCAGCGCGATCTTTCCGTCTTCACCTACTGCGAGTTCGCCAACCTCTGGAACACGTTCCAGGACCTCGTGAACCTGCAGTACTCGCAGTTCATCACGCGCGTGTTTCGCGAGGACAACCTCCTCGGGGTCGTCTGCAACCCGAACTTCGATTTCGACGGCAAGGACCTGACTGGCTGCAACCGCTCGTGGATTGCGCTGAGCGGCGCGCTGGTGACGGGCGTCGAGACGGTGCGCGAGCGCTTCCTCGGGACCTACGGCGGCTACCAGGCCCCCGAAGTGGTGGCGCGGGGCGCGTGCTCCAATTACCTCGCCCAGGGTGACAACGCCTGCGGCGGCATCCAGGCCGACCTCTCACTCGCGCCGGGCGAGACGCGCGAGATCATCGTCCAGCTCGGCCTCGGCACGATCGAGTCGCACGGCCGTCGCACGGTCGCGGAGTTTTCCAGCCCCGCCCGCTGCGAGGAGGAACTGCGCCGGCTGAAGGCCGCCTGGCACGCGCCGCTCGCCTCGCTTCAGGTGCAGACGCCCGACGGGGACTTCGATCACATGGTGAACACCTGGAACGCGTACAACGCGCTCATCACCTACTCGTGGTCCCGCTCCGCCTCGCTGATCTACAACGGCGAGCGCGACGGCCTCGGTTTCCGCGACACCGTGCAGGACATGCTCGGGGCCATCCCGCTCCTGCGCGAGGGCGTGAAGCCGCGGCTCGAGCTGATGCTCACCGGCCAGCTCGCCAACGGCGGCGCGATCCCGGTCATCAAGCCCTTCTCCCACAAACCCGGCCACGAGGCTCCTCCGCCGGACGAGGAGTACCGCTCCGACGACTGCCTGTGGTTCTTCAACGCCGTGCCCGCGTACGTGGCGGAGACCGGCGACGCCGGGTTCTACGATCGCGTGCTCCCGTACGCGGACCGGGGCGAGGCGACCGTATTGGGACACCTGCGACGCGCGCTGGAGTTCAACCTCGAGCGCACGGGCCGCAACGGCCTGCCCTGCGGCCTCGCGGCCGACTGGAACGACTGCATCCGCCTGGGCTACCGCGGCGAGAGCGTGTTCGTCGCCTTCCAGGTCCGCCTCGGCCTCGACGTGTACGCGGGCATCGCCGACCGCATGGGCCGGACGGCCGAGGCCGCGTGGGCCCGCGCCGAACTCGCGAAGCTCGACGCGAAGATCCAGAAGGTTTGCTGGGACGGGGAGTGGTTCATCTGGGCGATCGGCCAGGACGGCACGGTTTACGGAACGAAGGATTTTCCCGAGGGCCAGGTGTATATGAACACCCAGGTCTGGGCCGTCATGAGCGGCGCGGCCACGCCGCATCAGGCGAAGACCGCCCTGCGCACGATGAAGGACCGGCTCGCCACGCCGTACGGCGTGATGCTGTGCGCGCCGCCGTTCATCAAGGCGGACCCCGAGATCATGAAGGCCACGCTGTTCAACGCGGGCATCAAGGAGAACGCCGGCATCTTCTCGCACACGCAGAGCTGGGGCGTCATCGCCGAGGTCATGCAGGGCGACGGCGACCAGGCCTACGACTACTACCGGGCGTTCATGCCCTCCGCCTACAACGACCGCGCCGAGCTTCGCCAGGTGGAGCCCTACGTGCACTGCCAGACGACGTATTCACGTTTCAACTCCAACGAGGGCGTGTCGCGGGTCCCCTGGCTCTCGGGCACCGCCTCGTGGAGCTTTTACAGCGCCACGCACTGGATCCTCGGCGTCCGCCCCGAGATCGAGGGCCTTCGGGTCGATCCCTGCATCCCGAAGTCGTGGCCCGGCTTTTCCATGCGCCGCCTCTTCCGCGGGCGCAACCTTACCATCGAGGTCCGCAATCCGAACCGCCTCTGCCGCGGTGTCCCCCGCCTGTCGATCGACGGCCGCGTCGTCGACGGCTGCGTGGCCCCGGTCGACCTGCTCAAGGACGGATCGCACATCGTCGCAATCCTCGGCTGACCGCCCACCTTCACTTTCCCCCGTCTGTAATTCCCCCGTCCACCATCCACCTGAGGGATCCGCAAGGATCCCCTGTTCAAATCCGACTCCCCTAAACACAAATGAGCCAATACGGTTATTTCGACGACGCCAACCGCGAGTTCGTGATCACTCGCCCCGACACTCCACTTCCGTGGCTGAACATGCTCGGGCAGGACGAATTCTTCGGCCTCTGCACGCAGACGGCCGGCGGGTATTCATTCTGGAAGGACGCGCGTCTGCGCCGCATCACGCGGTATCGCTACAACAACAACCCGATGGATAACGACGGCCGCTTCCTGTACGTGAAGCAGGGCGAGTCCATCTGGAATCCCGGCTGGAAGCCGGTGCGTGCGGAGCTCGACTCCTACGAGTGCCGCCACGGCCTCGGCTACACACGCATCAACGGCCAGAAGGACGGCATCGCGGTGGAGCAGCTCATGTTCATCCCGAGCAACGAGAACACGGAGCTCTGGAAGATCACGGTCTCCAACCGGACGAAGAAGACGCAAAAGCTCTCCCTGTTCTCGTTCGTGGAGTTCTGCTTCTTCGAGGCGCTGAACGACATGACGAACTACCAGCGCACCTACTCGATCGGCGAGGTCGAAGTCGAGGGCTCGGCGATCTATCACAAGACCGAGTACCGCGAGCGCCGGAACCACTACACGCTCTTCGGCTGCACCCGGAAGGTGAGCGGCTATGACACCTCGCGTGACGCCTTCGTGGGTGTTCACAACGGCCTCCACGATCCCAAGGCTGTGCTCGCGGGCAAGTGCACCAACAGCCACGCCTACGGCTGGAATCCGGTCGGCGCCTTCCAGCTTGACCTCACGCTCAAGCCCGGCGCCTCCGAGTCGTTCGCCTTCGTGCTGGCCTACGTCGAGCAGGGCGACCTGCCGAAATTCGACCGGCCCTTCGTGATGAACAAGGCGCGCGGCCGCGAGGTCCTGGCGAAGTACTCCGACATGAAGGCCGTCGACGCGGCCTTCGAGGGCGTGAAGGCCCGCTGGAGCGACCTGCTGTCCGTCTACACCGCCCCCAAGGTTCCCAACGAGCACCTTCGCCGCATGGTCAACGTGTGGAACCAGGTGCAGTGCATGGCGACCTTCAACCTCTCCCGGTCCACCTCGGGCTACGAGACGGGCATCGGCCGCGGAATGGGCTATCGCGACTCGAACCAGGACCTCCTCGGTTTCGTGCACATGCTGCCCGAGCGCGCGCGCCAGCGCATCCTCGACATCGCCTCGACCCAGCTCTCCGACGGCACCTGCTTCCACCAGTACCAGCCGCTCACCAAGAAGGGCAACGCGGACATCGGCGGCGGGTTCAACGACGATCCGCTCTGGCTCATCCTCTCGACCTGCGCCTACATCCGCGAGACCGCCGACGCCACGATCCTCGACGAGCCCTGCGGTTACGCGGACAAGAAGGGCGGCAAGGACACGCTGCTCCATCACCTCGAGACCTCCATCGCCTACACGCTCAACAACCGCGGACCGCACGGCCTGCCGCTCATCGGCCACGCCGACTGGAACGACTGCCTCAACCTGAACTGCTTCTCCAAGGAGCCCAACGAGTCCTTCCAGGTCACAGGCGACATCGCCGGCTCGAAGGCGGAGTCGGTGATGATCGCCGGCCTCTTCCTGTACGCGGCCCGCGACCTCGCCGCGCTGTACCGTCACCTCGGTCGCGAGGCTGACGCGAAGCGCGTGGACGGCCAGTACGCCGACATGCTCAAGACGGTCGAGGAGCAGGCCTGGGACGGCTCTTGGTACACCCGCGCCTTCGACGCCGCCGGCAACCCGGTCGGCTCGAAGTCCTGCAAGGAGGGCCGGATCTACATCGAGAGCCAGGCCTGGTGCGTGCTCGGCGGCGCCGGCATGAACAACGGCCGCGCGAAGAAGGCCCTTCAGGCCGTCGACAAGTACCTGTACCGCCCGGAACTGGGCTGCGCGCTGCAGTATCCCGCGTACTCCGACTACCACCTGGAGCTGGGCGAGGTCTCCTCGTATCCCCCGGGCTACAAGGAGAACGGCGGCGTCTTCTCGCACAACAACACCTGGATCCACATCGGCTGGACCCTCTTCGGCGACGGCGAGCGCGCGCTCGAGTATTACCTCAGCATCTGCCCGTCCGCGAAGAAGGACCACGACGTGTATCGCTCCGAGCCCTACGTCTATGCCCAGATGACCGCGAGCCACCTCTCGCCGACCCCGGGCGAGGCTAAGAATTCCTGGCTCACCGGCACGGGCGCCTGGTCGTTCGTGACCGCCAGCCAGTACATCCTCGGAGTGCGTCCCGAGTTCGACGGCCTCGTCGTCGATCCCTGCATTCCGAAGAAGTGGAAGGGCTTCTCGGTGTCGCGCAAGTATCGCGGAGTCGAATACCAGATCGAGGTGAAGAACCCGAAGGGCCGCTCCAAGGGCGTGAAGAGCCTCGTGGTCGATGGCCGCAAGGTCGCCGGCAACCTCGTGCCCATCCCGACCGACGGCCGCAAGGTCGTGAAGGTCGAGGTCACGCTCGGAGCCTGAGTCTTCCCGCATCGTTTCCAGGGTGCGCCCGGCCGATCGGCCCGGCGCGCCCTTTTTTGTACGTCGGGTGCGGATGACGGCGGGGCCACTCCTTTTGCAGTGCGGAGCCTCCCGAAGGCCCCAAGGGTGCCGAGCGACGTGCCGTCATGCGGCGGTGGATACCAGCGTCTCTTCTAGGTGCGTCTGCGTGATGAGCCGGGAGGCCGAGCCTCCGGCGCAGGGCGGAATCGTGATTCCGCACTCCACGTCGAGCCAGGAACCCACGGGCACAGGGGCCTTCTCGCTTGTTTGTGAACGTCTGTTCATTTTCGCCGCAGGATTTGGGGCCGTGCGCCGATCGACCTGGATGCTTTATAAAATCGTCAAATTGCACATGGCTAATTGCTTACCGATGCCTGTATTGCCGTGAGCCACTACACGATTTTTCGCCGACCTGCGCATTATTAGCGAATCGATTAGAATTTGACGCAGGTGGATTGGGGTGAAGTCCGCACCGGTTGGGGTCGAAGAAGAGAGTGTCCAGTTTCCAGCGCCTCCCGCTGAAAACATCCAACCAATAACCCACTCGAAACATGTCCTCGATCGGTAGCGTCGGTTCCTCCTCCTCCAACAGCAATGCCGCGGCCTACCAGGCCTATATCGCCCGCCAACAGGCCCAGAAGCAGGCGGCCGCCCAGAAAAACGACACGGAGTCGCAGCAGACCAAGGCCGCTCCCCAGTCCGCGGGCGACGTCGACCACGACGGCGACAGCCATTGAGCGCTCCGCGCGCTTGATGCGGGCTCCCGTGACCGAAGCGGGAGCTGCAAACTGGAAGCCCGCCGGGTTGTCGGCGGGCTTCGCCATGTTCAAGGGTGTCGGATTGCGGTGGGTCAGCCGTTGACGGTGACCATCCAGCTCACGCCAAAGCGATCGACCACCATGCCGAAGCAGGGCGACCAGAAGGTCTTCCCGAGAGGCATCTCCACCTTTCCACCTTCGGAGAGCGCCGCAAAGGCGCGTTGGGCATCGGCCTCGGCGGGAAGCGCGAGCGATAACGAGATCCCCTCAAACTTCCCGCCAGCCTCGCATCCGTCGGTGGCCATCACGGTCGCCTCGCCGATGTGGAAGGTGCAATGCATGATCTTGTTCTCGAAGCCCGCCGGGATGCGGTCGGGCGGGACCGGTACGGGCGATTCGCTGAATCGCATCATCAATTCGACTTTGGCCTCCAGGGCCTTCTGGTAGAACGCGAGGGCGTCTTCGCAGCGACCGCCGAAGACGAGGTAGGGCTGTACGAGCGTGGGTTTCATGACTGGCTGTGGGTGGGTGATTTGTGTTTTGACTGGAAAGCGTCACCCCGCGGATGTGCGGGAGCGGAGCATCGGTGCGAACGCGGATCGGTATGCCCACGCCAGATACAGCTCGAGCAGGAGAAAGACGGCCGACATGGGCCGGCCCGTGGGTTCGAGCATGAAGTGAAACAGGATGCTGTTCACGATGAACGGGGCGAACAACGCGAGCGCCAGCGGCACGAAGCGGTTGATCGTCAGCAGCACTCCCACGATGAGGAGCGTGATGCCGATCAGGGGCATCATGTACCCGGTGTTCATCAGCGCGCCGGCGAACGCCATCGCCGCGGGAGCGATCGGGGTCTTGGGCTGGGGGATGAAGTTGAAGAACGAGTTGAGTCCGAAGACCGCCAGTGGGAGTCCCATGACGATTCGGGCGATGGAGGGCAGGAGGGCGGCCCGGGATTTCGGGCTGCCGCCCTCGGAGGCAGTGTCGGGGAGGCTGGTCATGGAAGAAAGGGGACGCAGGATCGGAGGGGAGGCGAACGGAGGCATCATATTCCAGGCGGGGTTCAGGCGCCACGGGCCAGCGCGGCCAGCTTGGCGAAACTTTCGCCCCAGCCTTCGTGGAACCCCATCTGTTCGTGCGCCGCCCGATCCTCGGCCGACTTGTGGCGCGCACAGGCTGCGAGTAGCATGCGACCGCCAGGCAGGGGGACGAAGTCGATCACCGCAGTCATAAAGTGCCCCGGCGCCGGCTTCCAGCTGGGCTCGTACGCGTCGGTGAACACGATGCGCCGGTTTGCGACGACCTCCAGGAAGACACCCCGGGTCGGAATCTCCGTGCCGTCGGGCGTCCGCATCACCGTTTGAAACGCCCCTCCCGCGCGCAGGTCCATCGCAACCACCCGGGTCGTCATGCCGTGCGGTCCCCACCAGTCGGGAAGTCGCGTCGTCCAGAGCTCGAACACCCGCTCCGGCGGGGCGTCGATCTCGACGGCGAGGCGTAGGTCGAAATCGGATTCCGACTCATGGCTGCGATCTGGGGATGTCTGGCTCATGGTGTGTGGTTTCATCAGTACGACGAGTGGCGGGGACGGTTGCGGACATCGCCTGGCGTTTTTTTAGGGTGCTGTGCGGATCGGTTGCGAATCGGCGGGTCCGGGTTATCGGTGCGGTACCGGTCTTTTGTCCCTCGGCGATGCACGCGATGTCCGTTTTCCCCGGTCTCGATCGTCGTCAATCCGGGGGCCGCTTCCGCGCCCACCCTCATCCACCATGGACACCTCCCCGTCACCAAAATCGCAGTACCTCCTGTTCTTCCGCAACAGTGGCCCCGAAAACTACCAGGGCCTGTCCCCGGAGCAACGCCAGCGGCTCGTAGAACGCTGGAACGCCTGGTTTGAGGGACTGGTGGCCCAGGGCAAAGCCTCGGAGGGGCAGCCGCTCGAGACCGAAACCCGCGTTGTGTCCGGGCCCGGCGGCCGCCGAATCGTGGACGGACCCTTTCCCGAGGCCAAGGAGGCGATCGGTGGCTACGTTCGGCTGGAGGTCGCGGGCCTGGACGAGGCCACCGAGATCGCACGCCGACATCCGGGGCTGGAACACGGCCTTGTGATCGAGATCCGCGAGTTGACTCCGCATTGCCACCTGGGTGTCAGAACCCGGCCGGCGGCGGGCGCCTGACGCGATGGAAGGGACCGGTCCCAGTCCGGAGCCGGCGGCTCGGGAGCCGGCCGCACTCGTCGAACACTTCTTCCGGCACGAGACCGGCCGGCTTCACGGCGCGCTCGTACGGCTCATGGGTGTGCAGAATCTCGCGGTCGCCGAAGACGTCGCCCAGGAGGCGATGCTCCGCGCCCTGCGCGCCTGGGCGATGGGCGGCGTGCCGGCCAATCCCTCGGGTTGGATCACCCGGGTGGCGATGAATCTCGCCCGCGACACGATGCGCCACCGGCGGATGGCGTTCGGCAAGGAGCCGGCGCTGATCACCCATTTTGAACAGCACCTGGCCACGCCGGCCGTCGCCTGGGAGGGAGCCCGGGAGTTTCGCGACGACACGCTCCGACTGATGTTTGTCTGCTGCCACCCGTCCGTGGCGCGCGATGCGCAGGTCGTGCTCGCGCTCAAGATCCTGTGCGGATTCAGCGCGGGCGAGATCGCCCGCGCGTTCCTGGCCAGCGAGGCGGCGATTGAGAAGCAACTTGCGCGGACGAAGCAGCGCATCGCCGAATCGGGAATCGGTTTCGAGCTCCCTGAGGGCGAAGACCTGGCGCCCCGCCTCGATGGCGTGCTCGCCACGCTGTACCTGCTGTTCAACGAGGGCCACACGGCGTCGAGCGGAGACCGCCTCCTGCGCGAGGATCTCTGCGGCGAGGCGATGCGCCTGGCGGACTTGCTGGTCGCGCACCCGGCCGGCAGGTCGCCCCGAAGCCACGCGCTGCTCGCCCTCCTGTGCCTCACCGCTGCGCGTTTTCCGGCCCGCGTTGATGAACGCGGCGGCTTGACCACGCTCGCGGACCAGGATCGCTCGAAGTGGGATCGCGCGCTGTTTGAGCGCGGACTCGTGCATCTCGCAGAGGCGGCCGCGGGCAGCGATTTGAGCGAATACCACCTCGAGGCGGGCATCGCCGCGTGTCACGCGCTGGCCGCCGATTACGCGTCGACTGACTGGGCGCGGATCCTGCAGTTGTACGATGAATTGATCCGCCTGAAACCGTCGCCCGTCGTGGGATTGAATCGCGTGGTCGCCCTGGCCCGGGCCCGCGGAGCGCAGACCGGACTCGAGGCGCTTGAAGACCTGCAGGGCAGGGAACGACTCGACGACAGTCACCTTTACCACGCCGTCCGGGGGCAGCTGCTCCTCGAGGCCGGGCGCCCGGCGGAGTCCGCCGAAAGTTTTCGACTCGCCCACCGACTTGCCCGGGTTGACCCAGAGCGTGAACACCTCGCGCGCCGCCTTGAGACGGCCTCCCTGGCCGGCGAGTCCGCGGAACCGCTGGTGCCGGAGCTCAGTCCTGGTCGGAGGTCGTCCCGTCGAGCGTGACGGCCACAAGCCGGAGCATCTCTTCGGTGGTGAAGGGCTTTTCGAGGATGGCGCGGGCCCCGAGCGAACGGGCCATCTTCAGGTAGAATCCGGCGTGAACCTCGCCGCCGCCCGACATCGCGATGACCGGCAGTTCCGGGTGCGATTTGCGCGCCAGTTGGATCAGTTCGATGCCGTCCTTTCCGGGCATCAGCAGATCGGTGAGCATGAGGTGGACTGGCTCCCGGGCCAGGTTCGCCGCGGCGTCCTCGCCGCCCGTCGATTTCAGAACCCGGTAGCCCGCGTCGGCAAGCTGGTCGGCGAGGAGACTGCAGAGCGCTTTCTCGTCTTCGACCAACAGGATGGTTTTTTCGGGCATCCGACCACGCAACGCGGCTGTCGCAGGGAAATCAATACGCGACTTCGGCGACGGGTCGATTTTCCCCGCGCAGGGCGGAATCGTGATTCGGCGTTCAAGAAGGCGGCGTCGATTGCGGCGGCCGGATATGCGGGGCCGCGCCGGCTGCGCTGTCGCACCCAGCAGCCTCGAGCCTTGTGCTCCACGTTTCGGCGAGCGTAAGCACCGCCGTCACGTCGAGGCCGAGGTGCGGCGAGGGATATCGCGACAGGTTTCCCTGCACCAGGCGCAGCAGCGCCAGCGCGCCGCGCGGACGCCGCTTGCCGACCAGGACGAACGCACCCGCGAATTGGATCAACCCGCGGAAAAAATCACCATCGGGTCCCCGCCGGTCCTCGAGCCAGAGATCCTCGAGCACGTCGTGGGCTTCGTAATACAGGCCGCGGTTGAAGCAGTCGAAATAGCCGAGGTAGCGCGCGTCGAAGCCGTGGCCGGCAAAACGGGCCGTCAGGGCCGCGACCTTGGCGCTTTTGTGGGTCATCGGCCAAACCCTAGCACAAGTTCCGCTCCTGCGCCGCCCGGGGCGACGGTTGGCTGTGCGGGGCCCGCACTTGCGCGCGTCGCCGACTGGACCGTATTCGACAGGCACGGATCGGTCGTGCCAAACGCCGGCGCGTCCGTTAGTCTCCTTCGATCCAGCAAAATCAAACCTCCATCACCATGCCCACGTCATCCCCACTGCGGCGCTTGCTCGTGCGCCTGATCCTGACCGCGGCCTTCGCGAGCCTGTCCGTCGCCGCCGGCCATGCCGCCGCTGCGAAATCCGATGGCTTTCGACTCACCAGCACGGACCTCACGAACGGCGGGCGCCTGCCCGAGGCCCAAGTTTGCAACGGCTTCGGCCGCCATGGCGGGAACCTCTCCCCGCAGCTCTCCTGGAGCGGCGCCCCGGAAGGGACGAAGAGCTTCGTCGTGACGCTCTACGATCCTGATGCTCCGACCGGATCGGGCTGGTGGCATTGGGTCGTGGTCAACATTCCCGCGAACGTCCATGAGTTGTCGCGTGGCGCGGGCAGCGGACTTGCGAGCCTGCCCGAGGGCGCGCTCCAGACCCGCACCGACTTCGGCCATCCCGGCTACGGCGGCGCGGCTCCTCCGGCCGGCGAGACGCACCGCTACATCTTCACCGTGTATGCGCTGAACACCGACAAGCTCGACGTGGCTCCCGACACCGGGGCCGCCGCGGTCGGCTTCATGGTGCATTCCGCGCTTCTCGCCAAGGCGACGCTCATGGTCCGCTACGGACCGTGACGCCTCTGCAGGTCGACGGGGCCGGGTCCGAATGCCGCCCGGACGCATTTGTTTAATCGATACTCGGCGAGCGAATGGAACAGAAGGCAACGAAGGGAACGAAGAACCAGCAGCGTGCCAGAACATCGATTCCGGTTCGGCGATTTCGTGCAATCGGTTGGCTCGGCCTTCTTTGTCATCCTCGTTTTCTTCTGGTAGCTGCGTCTTCCAATCTTATTCGAATACGTCGGTGATTGCCTGGACCTTGGCGCTCTCCCCCACGGGCGGGAGCGAGAAGAGGTCCTCGATCGTGCGCAGGACCGTGTAGTGCGTGATGTGTTCGCTGTAGAGGCCCGGCTTGATGTGGGCGCCGTAAAAAAATGTCGGAATGCGATTCACCGGCGTCATCGCGTCGTCCTCGTCCCAGGTCACGATCAGCAGGCTGTTGTGGGTTTTGGCCCACTCGGCGTAGGCGCCAAGGTTCTCGTGCAGCCAGGTATCGGCCGCCGCGATACTGCCGTCGTGCATGTCGTGCTGCTCGTCGGGAATCACGAAGGCGACGGTGGGGAGGCTGTCGAAATCGCCGTCGGGCCGCGTGGGGAAATGGCCGGCAAAGGGTTGGTTGACCGAGGCGGGGAGCTGGTTCTTGCCGGGGTTGGCCACCTGCCAGTTCACCCACGGGCAGTGCTTGCGCATGTACTCGTTGATGCCTGGGTGGATCGTGTAGTGTTCGCCCTCGAAGCCGGGCGAGGGGAGGCTGTCGGAGTAGGCGGTGAAGGTGTAGCCGTGTGCGAGCAGACTGGCTCCGAGATTCGGGGTGGTGAAGGGCAGGCCTTTCGGCAGGGAGTCGTCGGTGACGCCCTGCAGGGAACCGGAGAAAAGCGCCAGGTAGTTGGGCTGGCTCGGGTGGATCACCGCGTACGATTGCGTGAACGACGCTCCGCCGGCCGCCAGCGCACGCATGGCGGGGGCCGGGCTGTTGGGCGCCATGATCGAGTCCGCCGTGTGGTTCTCCTCGATCACGACCACCACGTGGTCGTAATGCGGCAGGAGGGCGGAGCGCGCCTGAGGCGGAACGTCGTCGGCGTGTTTCAGGCAGCCGGCAAACCCGAGGCAGGCTGCCAGGGTGGCGGCGATCACGAAGCGCGGGAGCGCTGCTGAGGCGCGGGAGGGAGCGGAACCGGAGGGGTGCATGGTCATGGCGGCTTCCTTCGACCGAAGAAACCCCACCCCGCCGGGGCAAGCGTTATCCGGCGCCGTTTCCGCGAAGTCACACGGGGGCCGTGAAGGTGAACCACAGAGACACTGAGGTCACGGAGACTGAATTGGGATACGTTTGGACAAAGGGTCCGGGTAAAGATTTGGAAAGCGGCCAACGTCGAGTCGCTCACATCATTCAATTGACAGGGGCTGCGGTACCTTGATGGGGTGCTGCGTCGGAGCGGGCATCACCAGGCATTCCGCATCGCTCTGAACATCACCATGCGTGCCATTGTATTGCTGTCGCTCGTTCTGATCGCCTGCTCCCGCGTCTGTGCTGCGACGTCTCCGGACCGGGGATTTTACGTGGAGCCCTCTGCCGGCGTTCTCCTCCTGACCGGAGGTTCGGATTACGTCCCCGAACACGACAGTCCGATGCTTGGCATCATGGGAATCAGCCCGGCCCTGCGCACCACGTGCTCGAGGGCGACCGACCTTCAGTCACTGAGATTTGGATACCGCGTCCCTCGAATCTGGTCTTTGGAGGCCGAGGTGGTCCGAGTGGGGTCGTGGAGTCAGCGCGAACGGACCGAGGCCGCGGGCGCACCCATGTACGTCCGGACATCCTGGACCAACACAGCGAGATCGGAGGGAGCCTGAATGCACTCGCGACTTTTGCGCTAAGGAAACGATGGTCGGTGTATCTGGGTGTCGGTTATGGACTTGTCAGGGACAAAGTCACCACGTCGGGGTCCGACTGGATGGTCACGCCGGTTCGCCCGGAATGGGTGAGTGTCGGCACCTTGCGGCAGGCGAAGTTGATCGGTGGGCTCGATCTGAAAGTAACGGAGCGTGTGGACCTGCGCCTTTCCGCGGAGGAACTGTTCCTTAGGCCGCTGGAGACGTATCCGAAACCGAGAATGCTGGCTCTGACGCTCGGGGCGAAGGTCGGTCTGTAGCGCGACGCCGTCGCGCGAATGTCGCATTTTCCCATTTGCGCGGCGTCGCGCTTGTGCCATACCGGCAGCAGTCTCGCAGCCGTCCCTCTTTCCCAGCCCATGAACATCAAACTTTTCCTCCGCACCGTCCTGTTTCTCGCCATCCTCTTCGTGATGCTCTACGTGGGCATGACGAACACGGGCAACATTCGCTTCTCGCTGCCGCTCGTGTGGAACAAGCCCGTGGAGCAGCCGGCGGCCCTGATCTATTTCGCGATCTTCGCGGTGGGCGTCATCGCCGGCACACTGTTCAACGTCGGCGGGGGCAAGGGCTCGCGTAGTCCGTCCAAGAGCAAGGACTGAGCCCGCCCGTCAGCCGAGCGCCCGGCGCCGGAGGTTGTCGCAGACCACCGCCGCCGCCACGCCCGCGTTGAGCGACTCCGCCAGGCCGTAGCGCGGGATGGTGACAAACTGCGTCACGCGGGCCCGCACGGCCTGGGAAATTCCGCGTCCCTCGCTCCCGATCACGATCACGGCGTGTTTTGCCGGGGCGATCTCGTGCGCGGATCCGCCTTCGAGGTCGCAGCCGAGCACGGGGACCGGCGCGTCCGCGAGCACCGCAGCCAGATCGACCGCGTGGATGGCGACGCGCGCGAACGAGCCCTTGCTCGCGTTGATCACCTTCTGGCTGTAGAGATCGGCGCAATCGGGGGACAGAAGCACGCGGGCCAGGCCGTACCAGTCGGCGATGCGAATGAGCGTGCCCACGTTTCCCGGATCCTGCACGCCGTCGAGCGCCAGCGTCAGGCCCTCCGCCAGCGCGTCGGGCTCCAGCGGCAGGTCGCGGAGCCGGCCGAGCGCGAGCACGGTGGAGGGTGTAGGAAAATGACTGATACGCGCCATCTCCTCGCCCGACACCTCGCGCGTCCGCCGGCCGTGCCAGGAGGCGGTGCCGTAGATCTCCTCGAACGGAAAGCGCGCCGCGAGCAGCTCGTTCACCACCTTCTCGCCCTCGATCACGAACAGGCCCAGCGCCTCCCGGTGCTTCTTCTCGCGCAGGGAGCGCAGTCGCTGGATTTCGGCCTTCGTGAGCATGGCGGGTGGGTCAGAAGCGCAGGTGTTTCACCGTGAGCCCCTTGTTGATCAGCTGCTTGAGCGCGTCGATGCCGATCTTCAGGTGAGCCTCGACGTAGGTTTCGTCGACGCTCTTGTCGCTCGCGGCGGTTTTGATGCCCTCGGGCAGCATGGGTTGGTCGCTCACGAGCAGGAGGGCTCCCGTGGAAATTTCATTGAAGAATCCGGTCATGAAGATCGTCGCGGTCTCCATGTCGATGCACAGCGCGTGGATCTGTTTCAGGTAGCGCTTGAACTTGTTGTCGTGCTCCCAGACCCGGCGGTTGGTGGTGTACACGGTGCCGGTCCAGTAGTCCCGGGCGTAGTCGCGGATGGTTGTCGAGATCGCCTTCTGCAGCGCGAACGCGGGGAGGGCGGGCACTTCAGGAGGGAAATAGTCGTTGCTCGTGCCCTCGCCGCGGATCGCGGCGATCGGGAGGATCAGGTCGCCGAGGGTCGCGCGGTGCTTGATGCCGCCGCATTTGCCCAGGAACAGCACGGCTTTCGGCGGAAGCGCGCTGAGCAGGTCCATGATCGTGGCGGCGGTGGCGCTGCCCATGCCGAAATTGATGATCGTGATCCGCCCGGCCGTCGCGTTAGGCATCGGCTTGTCCTTGCCCCGGATCGGGACGCGGTGCCACTGCGCGAAGAGCTTCACGTAGCGCTGGAAGTTTGTGAGCAGGATGTAGTCTCCGAACTCCTCGAGGGGCACCCCGGTGTAGCGGGGCAGCCAGTTGGAGACGATTTCACGCCGGGTCTTCATGACGTGAGCATAGGCGGCCCCCGCGCCGATTCAACGCGCGAAAGGCCGGCGCAATGCGATTTGACGGAAGAGTTTCCAAAGACGCCGACGGCCGGCGTCCGACCCGCTCAGCCGGCGGCCGAGGCCAGCGCATTGCGGGTGTTGAGGTGTTCGTCGCCCGTGTATTTGTGCGACTGCTCGTCGGCGTGGTAGCTCGAGCGCACGAGCGGGGCGCTCTCGACGACCCCGAAGCCGATCGAAAGGCCGAACTCCTTCCAGTGCTGGAACTCCTCGGGCGTCACCCAGCGGTCGACCGGCAGGTGCTGGAGCGTGGGTTGCAGGTACTGGCCGATCGTCAGGATGTCCACCTTGTCGGCCACGAGGTCGCGCAGGCACTGCTCGATCTCCTCGATGCGTTCCCCGAGGCCGAGCATGATGCCGGTCTTGGTGGTGAAGCCGCGGGACTTCGCGTGGCGCAGCACGCTGCGGGAACGGTCGTAGCGGGCGTGGACGCGGACTGGCTTCTGAAGCCGCTCAACGGTCTCGACGTTGTGGTTGAAGATGTCGGGCTTGGCCGCGAGGACTGTGTCGACCTCGTCGAAGTGGCCCTTGAAGTCGGGCACGAGGACCTCGATGGCAGTCTCCGGATTGCGGTGACGCACGGCGCGGATCGTGGCGGCCCAGACGGAGGCGCCGCCGTCCTTGAGATCGTCGCGGGCCACACTGGTGATCACCACGTGGCGCAGTCCCATGCGGGCGACCGCGTCGGCCACGCGGGCTGGCTCGCCCAGATCCACCTCGGAGGGGCGGCCGGTCTGCACCGCGCAGAAGTTGCAGGAGCGCGTGCAGATGTTGCCCAGGATCATCACCGTCGCCGTTCCCCGGGACCAGCACTCACCGAGGTTCGGGCACTGGGCGCTCTGGCAGACCGTGTGAAGCGACTTGTCTTCAATCAGACTGCGGATGGCGGCGTAGCCGGGACCACTGGGAAGCTTGGCGCGGAGCCAGGAGGGTTTGCGCGACGATTGCATGGAAGGAATCAACAGAATGCGGTGAACGGCCCATCGCAACCCTCAAGCGAATCGAATCCCCGGGGCCGGCGAGACCGCCGGGGCGGGGCGGGGCGTCGGATTTCGGTGCAACCGGTTTCGGCGCGGGAAATTGCGGCAGTGCCAGGCCGGCACGGACTCGGCTAGAACTCGGAGTCGTCGCCGCCCCGATAGAGCGGAAGCAGGCGCCAGAATTCCTCGGACAGCAGCGCCTTGACCTCGTCGCGGGGGATTTCCCGGCCGAGTTCGGCCTGAATCGAGGTCACGGTGCCCTCGAGCGGGCTGATCCCGCAGGGCACGATGCCACCGAAGTGGGCGAGGTTGGGCGACACGTTGAGGGCGAAGCCGTGGTAGGCGATCCACCGGCGGACGGCCACGCCGATGGCGGCGATCTTTCGTTTTCCGATCCAGATCCCGGTTTTCCCCGGATTGCGGGAGGCGGCGAGTCCGAGCGAACCCACGGTGTTGATCAGCACCTGTTCGAGAAAACGCAGGTACGCGTGCAGGTCGCGGCGCGGTTCCAGGCTCACGATCGGGTAGCCCACGATCTGGCCCGGCCCATGGTAGGTGATGTCTCCGCCGCGATTCGTCCGTGCAACCTCGACGCCTTCGCGCGCGAGCACGTCCTCCCCCCAGAGCAGGTGCTGCTGGGCGCCCGATCGCAATCCAATGGTGAACACTGGATTGTGTTCGGTGAACACGAGCGTGTCGGGGCGCTTGCCGCCGATCAGGTCGGCGACCGCCGCCTCCTGCCGGGCCAGGGCGTCGGCGTAGGCGGTCCGCCCCCAGTCCTCCACGAGTCCGCCGGCGGTGGCCGGGCGATGCTGCACGGGTGTCATGCAGTCACCATACCCGCCTGATGGCGCCGTGCAATGACGCCCGCGCGGTGGGTGGTTTAAGCCCTTGTTACGACGAGGCAAAATGTTAACACGAACCACAGTCCGCTCTCGCTTGTCGGGAGGCCGCCTTCGACATACTGTTTCCGTTTTCGTCCGAGCATGCCCAGAACCTCCCACAAGTCCCGTACCTCCGCGCGTGCCGCCGCCGTCCGATCGTCGTCCTCCGGGCGAGCCGCCGCTTCGGAGGTGGTCATCCCTCAGGGGCGAATCCAGCCGGTGTCGCCCCGGGCGACGCGGGCCAAGACTGCGTATTTCAACCGGGAGCTGAGCTGGTTGGCCTTTGACCGCCGGGTCCTCGAACAGGCCCAGGACGAGCGCCATCCGCTGCTCGAACGCGTCCGCTTCCTGGCGATCGTCAGCTCCAACCTCGACGAGTTTTTCGAGATCCGCGTGGCGGGCCTGATCCAGCAGGTGGAGAACGGCCTGATCGAGCCGAGCGTCGATGGACTCGAGCCCAAGGAGCAGCTGCGCCGCATCCACTCGGTGGTGGCCTCGCTGGTCGAGGACCAGTACCGCTGCTGGCACGGCCATCTTGTGCCCGCGCTGGCCCGCGAGGGCATCGAGGTGCGATCGATGCGCGATCTCACGCCCTCGGAGCAGAACTGGGCCCGCACGTACTTCCGCGAGCAGATCTTCCCGGTGCTGACTCCGCTCGCCATCGACCAGGCGCATCCGTTTCCCCAGCTCGGAAACAAGACGCTCAACATCGTGGCCTGCCTGGACAACCCCGAGGATCCCGAGGCGCCGCGCCTCGTCGCGATCCTGCCCGTGCCGCGCATCCTCCCGCGCTTCGTGCGCGTGGACGTGGAGTCCGGGCGCTGCCAGCGCTACCTCTTCCTCACCGACATCATCAAGGCCTGCGCCGGCGAGCTGTTCCCGGGATACCGGCTCCTGGGCGCCCATGCCTTCCGCGTCACTCGCAACAGCGACCTCTACATCGACGATGAGGAGGCGGAGAACCTGCTCAAGAAGATCGAGGAGGAGCTGCGCAACATGCGCCGCGGCGCCGCGGTGCGGCTCGAGATTGAGGAAGGCGTGGACGACGCGATCTTCGCGACGCTGTGCGACCACCTGAACCTTTCGCACGAGTACGTCTTCCGCCTCCAGGGGCCGCTGAACCTGCTGCGCGTGCAGAGCCTCGCCGACATCGACCGCCCGGATCTCCGCTATCCGGCGTTCGCGCCGGTCAGCTGCTCGCCCCTGCGCTTTCCGGAGCAGACCTTCGACGTCCTGCGCGAGCAGGACGTGCTGCTGCATCATCCCTACGACTCGTTCGCCCCCGTGGTCGACTTCGTGGAGCTCGCGGCGCGCGACCCGATGGTCTTCGCGATCAAGCAGACGTTGTATCGGACAAGTGGAGACTCGCCGATCGTGCGGGCCCTGATCGAGGCCTCGCGCAACGGCAAGCAGGTCACCGCGCTGGTCGAGCTGAAGGCCCGCTTCGACGAGGCGAACAACATTCAGTGGGCGCGCCAGCTCGAGGAGGCGGGTGTGCACGTGGTGTACGGCGTCGTCGGCCACAAGACGCACTGCAAGCTGTGCCTGGTGGTGCGGCGCGAAGGCAAGGGCCTGCGCCACTACGCCCACCTCGGCACCGGCAACTACAACCCGCGCACGGCGCGGCTCTACACGGACCTCAGCTTCTTCACCAGCCGCGAGTCCCTCACCGACGACGCCTCGTACCTGTTCAACACCCTCACGGGCTTCGGTCGCTCGCCCGAGTTCAAGCACCTGCTGGTCGCGCCGTACAACCTGCACGCCCGGCTCGTGGACCTTATCGGCCGCGAGACCGAGAACGCGGCGGCGGGCAGGCCCGCGCGGATCATCGCGAAGATGAACTCGCTCGTGGACAAGGCGACGATCGACGCGCTGTATGCCGCTTCGAGGGCCGGGGTGAAGGTCGACCTGATTGTGCGCGGCATCTGCTGCCTCGTGCCGGGCCTCAAGGGCCTCAGCGAAAACATCCGAGTCCGCAGCATCGTCGGCCGCTTCCTCGAGCACGCCCGGGTGGTGTACTTCGAGAACGACGGCGGGGAGCCGCTCATCTATGCTGGCAGCGCGGACTGGATGCCCCGGAATTTCTTCCGCCGCGTCGAGGTGATGTTTCCCGTCGAGGCCCCGGCGGCCCGCCGCTGGATTGTCGACGAATTGCTCGGCATGGAGCTGCAGGACAACGTCGACGCCCGGGAACTCTACCCGCACGGCGGCTACCTGCCGGTGATCCGCCCGCCTGAAGTGCCGCCGTTCAGCTCCCAGACTTACATGATGGCAAACGCCCGGTTGCGCGCCAGCCATGTGGCGTGACAACCGGGCGTGAGTGAAAAGGAACGAGGCGACCGCCGGTCAGTGGCGGGCGCGATCCTTGGCGCGGAATTCGACGTCGAACTTCAGGTCCTCGATCCTCTGGGGGGAGACGAGAGCCGGCGCCCTGAACAAGGGCCGACCCCACTGGAGGTCGGTCTTGGGAGTCATCCGGATATTGTCCCCCCTCTCGGCGTGGCCCGATTGCTCGTGTCCGTGGAGATGGAAGGGTTGGGTCATTTTGGTGTAGGTTTCGGGGTTCCGGCCCTAGTATCGGCACGAAACCCCTGGTGTCACAGGTCGAAGACTACGTAAAACCGTGGGGAGTTCCCGAATTCCTGGTGCGGGAACTACGCCGCGTGGCGAAGTCGCTCGAAGCGCGTGCCGGCGCCGCGCTTGGGCAGCAGGACCGTCAGCACGCCCTCGCGGATTTCCGCGTGCAGGTTTGCGTAGTCGAAATTGCGGCCCAGCCGGAGCGTGAGCCGGTAGTCGCGCTGTGCACCCTCAAGGTGCAGCGCGGTGAAGTTGACCCTCACGAAGTGGTGCTTGCGAGCGGTCACCGTGAGGTCCGGGCCGCTGGCCGCGATCTCCACGTCGGTCGAATCGACGCCCGGAACGTAGACGACGAGCTCGAGCGCGTCGGCCTGATCGCGGCACTCGTAATTCGGACGCCGGAAGGACTCGGGGGAGGCCACGGCGCTGCGATTGCGGCTGCGGTTGGTCAGGCTTGGGATGATCGTGTTCATGGCAGAAAGAGAATAGGATAAGGTTTCCAGGAGGCTTGTGCCGCCGGGCTCTCGGATTTTGGACTGATTGATCCGCTATGCGGATAGGTCAGGCCTGAGAGCCCACGCCGGCGAATTGTTTATTCCAACAAGACGTGACCGGACGCATCTGCACGCGGGCATGATGCACCGTGGCCTTCGTAATCGAAGTGCCGGCGCAGCCGCGTTGATGGTGGAGAGTCCGATTCATGTCGTGTGTAAAACTGATCAAGGTGAATGCAGTTCCCGTGCCAAGCGTGATCTCCTTTTTGAAGGTTAAGATCTCGTGACGCGGATTGCGCACTCACAAACCTCCAACGGCACAGGGGACCGGCTTGGGTAGGGAAAATTTCGGGGATGCGCCGAAGTTTGGGCAAATGGCCAAAATATAGGTGTTTAGGATACGATCATTTGTTTGACGCGCCCGGCCCTTACGATTTTTTGACGAAGCACCGTGCGGTGCGCCCAATCCCTCGGTAGGTCGGGCGGCGGCGGTTACCCAATCCAGCGGCCATGTTTTTCCGAGCGATCCTTCGCGTCACACGGTGTGCCATTCTCGGCGCCACTCTTGCGCTGTGCGCGGCTGCGGCGCCGGTCCGCTGGACGCATGTGTCGACCCGCGACTACGAGGCGGATCATCCAGGGCTGGGGTTTTCGCGTCGCTTCGTCTCGTCCGCGGGTTGGGCGGACGAGTTCGTGTATGACGCGGGGCGGAGGACGTGGAAGGATGGCGTGGACGACCCGCAGATGGAGGCGACCTTTCGGATGGCGCTGCGCGACGTCGGTAACGTTGCGGGGCCGGGGGCGGACTACCGACTCCTTCGCGTGGATCACCTTCAGATTGCGGGCCGGCCATTTCTCCACGCGGCGATGCGGATGAAGGTCGAGGGGCGGATGGTGGAGAGCCACCTTTACCTGACGGCGGCCGAGCATCGGCTCGTGAAATTTAGAATTTCGTTGTACCTGCCGTTGCCGGAGCCGTCCGAGGCTGTGCTGGCAGCCTTCGTGGCGGATCAGATGCGGTTTGTGCTGAGTCACCCGTTTCGCACTGGAGCGACGACTGCGCCGTTGACGCGGGAGATCGCGATCCGATTGGAGCCCGGTTGCCTGGACAAGCCGACGGGTGTGGTGTGGCTGAGTTATGCGCTGGCGCGTGCGGACTATTGGCGTCGGAGCGGGCGTTCGCTGACGGGGGCGGGCGAGCTCGAACCCGGATTCGCCGAGGAGCTGGGAGCGCGGCGCAGCGCATTGGAGGCGTATCGCGCCGCGAGGGCGAAGACGCCGGGGCTTCGCTCCGCCTACTGGGATGCGCTGGAGCAGGTGGAGCAGGCGGGCTTTCTTGCGGAGTACGTGTGGACGTACCTGAGGCAGGGCGACTGGGCTGCGGACGAGCAGCCGGCGAAGCTGGCGCGATTCGATGCATGGCGGCGCGTGCATCTGGGGAATCACCGGCCTGAGACGCGTGCCGGCCTGGTGATCCAGGCGGTGCCGGCCACCCCGTGAACGGTGAGCGGCCCCTGGTGGATTCGGATTTGGAGTTTGCGCCGAAGTGGTTACGGTGTGCGGCCATGAACCGCTCCGACTCCACGACCACCCTTGCCGACCTGAAGGCGCGCATCCTCGCGTTTGCGCGCGAGCGGGACTGGGAGCAGTTTCACGCCCCGAAGAACCTGAGCATGGCCCTGGCGGCGGAGGCGGCCGAGCTTATGGAGCATTTCCTATGGGTCGACCCCGCGGCGTCGCAAGCGCGTGCGGCCGAATCGGCGCGCCGGAAGGACATCGAGGACGAACTCGCGGACGTCGTGATCTACGCGCTCGAGTTTGCGAACATGACCGGCATCGACGTCGCTCAGGCGATCGAGGCCAAGATGGCGGCGAACGCAGCCAAGTACCCCGTCGAAAAGGCGAAGGGGCGGGCC
Source organism: Opitutaceae bacterium (assembly GCA_027310745.1). Classification (GTDB taxonomy): domain Bacteria; phylum Verrucomicrobiota; class Verrucomicrobiia; order Opitutales; family Opitutaceae; genus MWDT01. Next base: position 105,379 of record DAIDAF010000031.1, read on the forward strand.
GACAAGTACACCGAGCTCTGAGCCCTCAGGGGACTCAGTTGTCGCAGGCGCAGTGGCAGTCGGGACCGCCGACGCCCCCGCAGCAGCCCTCGCGGGCGGGCGGAGCGGCGTGGGACGTGATGATCCCGATCCCGCCGGCGATGACTCGGCGCACGGGCTCGCCCGTCTCCGGATGCTGGGCGAGGGGAGTGTCGTGCATGGACTGCTTCACTTCGAAGCGACGCGACTTGGCGCCTTCCTTCTGAGGGATGGTTTCGTAGACGTAGGTGGGCATCGTGACGGAGTGGTCTGTTAACGCGGAGTGCAATCAACGCGTTTGGCGTCCGCTGGCAAGTCCGGCGCTCAAAAAGAGGGGCGGGTGCGCGGGGCGGACCTCAGAAGGTGTCGCCCTTCCAGCCCCACATACCCCGGGCGACGTCGATGAACTTCACGTAGATGCGTTCCTTGGAGATCCCGAGGTGGCGTTCGACGAGCCCGCAGAGCGTGGCGCTGAGGCGCTTGGTCTGGCGCGCTTGGAGGCCGATGCTTTTGAGCTCAAGGAATGCGACGGGATCGTCGGTTCCGGAGAACAGCATCGGGGTGTCGGGTTGCAGGGCGAGCATCACGTATTCCTCGGGTTTGCCGAGTTCCTCGGAGACAAGGGTCGAGGCTTCCTTGAGCACGGCACGCTGGGCCTTCTTCGTGAGCGGAAGGTTGGTCTGGATCTTGAGGTAGGGCATGGTGCGTATGGGTTGTTCCGCCGTTTGGAGCGGGGCTGGGAGGAGCGCGCGTCCCGTGGCGGCGGAGGGTTGTCTGGCCTCGTTGGTTTCGACGCGGATTCTGGTCGATTGTGCCCGCATCGGCAACGCCCGAGTGGTGCTGCCGGTGGGGCGCGGGTCCGGATCTCTGCCTTTCAGAAAACCGATTTTAGGCGTTTTCCTCCCGGCGCCGTTCGTGTCTGTGTAGTTCCAATCCAACTGCGTCCTCCAGGATGAATTCAAACCGGGTCGTTCGAAACTACTACGTACTTCCCTGCTGCCTGCTGCTGCTCAACCTCTGCGTGGAGATCGTCGACTACAAGGCGAAGGCCTTTGGCGATCCCCTCCTGCGCACGGCGGCGATCATGGCCATGGTGCTGTTCGGGGGCTCGCTATTCGCCTTCCTCATCTCCCCGGCGCTTGAGGCGCTGATCCGCTGGGCGCGCGCGCACAGCCGCAGCAACGGCGGGGCGCTGGGCGAACTGCTGTTCCTGGTCGCGCTGGGCCTGCTCGTCTTCTGGCTTTATTACCGCGTGTACAACCTCGGGCCGCAGTCGATCCTGCCCGCCGACTGGCGCAACCCGCCGCTGCGCTGAGCGCCGTCGGGTACCCAGAAATAGGATACCCCAGGCGCCGGTTCACCCGGCGGGCGGCCGAAAGACGGGCATGCGGTCGGCGTGCGTCTCGAGGCGGGGTCCGCCGATGAGGTCGATGCAGTAGGGGATGGCGGGGAAGACCGCGGCGAGGTTCTCGCGGATCGCCTTGGGGCGGCCGGGCAGGTTCACGATGAGCGTGTGACCCCGCACTCCCGCCGTCTGGCGCGAGAGGATCGCGGTGGGCACGAATTTCAGCGACTCGGCGCGCATGCGCTCGCCGAAGCCCGGGAGCAGCTTGTCGCACACGGCCTCGGTCGCCTCGGGCGTGACGTCGCGCGGCGCCGGACCCGTGCCGCCGGTGGTCACCACCAGGCAGCAGCCCGCCTCGTCCGCCATGCGCCGAAGCTCGGCCTCGATGAGCGGGCGCTCGTCGGGAATCACGCGATAGTCCGCCTCGAAAGGGGTCTCGAGCCAGTCGCGAAGCAGCGCGACGCAGGACTTGCCGGGCGTGTCTTCGTAGATGCCCGCGCTGGCGCGGTCGGAAATGTTGAGGATACCGATCCGGATCATGATGGGTGGGTGGAGAGCAGTTCGTAGGCGCCGAGTTCGGCTGTGCCGAAGGCGGAGCGGAGCAGGTGGGGCGCGACGCCTGCAGCACGCAGGGCACGAAGCGAGAGCGAGTCGCTGCGCTTGGCCAGGCGCGTGCCGTCGGGTGCAGTGACCAGCGGGCAGTGGCAATAGGCAGGCGCGGAGCACCCGAGCGCGCGCAGGAGCAGGAGCTGTCGGAACGTGGAGCGGACGAGGTCCGCGCCGCGCACCACCTCGGTGATGCCCATGGCTGCGTCGTCGACGGCGCAGGCGAGCTGGTAACTGGGGAGCCCGTCCCTGCGCCAGGCCAGGAAGTCGCCGAAATCGACGCCTGCGACCGCGGTCTGCGGGCCGAGCAGGCCGTCGTCGAAGGTCATGCGCTCGCCGTCGGGGACGCGGAAGCGCCAGTTGCATGGGGCGTTCATGTCCAAGGGCGGCAGGGGCGCATCCGGGCGCGGGCGAAATTCGCGGGGGTAGAGCGGCTCGTCGTCGCCGCCGCCCTCGTGAGGTGCGCCGGCCGCCTCGAGCACGTCGCGGCGCGAACGCGTGCACGGAAAGAGGAACCCCCGGGCGTGCAGACGCTCCATCGCGCCGCGATAGAGCGCCATGCGCTCGCTCTGCCGGTAGGGCGCGTGGGGTCCGCCCACGTCGGGGCCTTCGCTCCAGGTCAGGCCGAGCCAGCGCAGGTCCTCGAGCGCAGCATGGGCGAATTCCGGGCGGCAGCGCTGACGATCCAGGTCATCTTCGCGCAGGATGAGGACACCGCCCGCCGCCCGCGCCCGTTCGGACGCGACCCAGAAGGTGCGTGCGTGGCCGAGGTGGAGGAGGCCTGTCGGCGAAGGGGCGATGCGCCCCCGGTAGATCTGCGCGATTGGCATGGTCACTTCGCGCATGCTAGGGCGATCTCCGAGGGACTGAACAGGCAGAACTCCGTCGGCGCAAAAGTGCGGCGGCGGGCCCTTTGGGCATGACAAAGTCCGAGTCGTTTCATAAGTTCAACGAATGGACAAATCCGCGCTGCTCACGGCGATCGTCGACGAACTCGAAAGGGAGCTACGCCTGATGACCGACGCCGCGAACACGGCGCGCGACGAGGCGACGGACGAGGAGAGCCGCGCGGAGGATCGTTTCGACATGCGAAGCCAGAGCGCGGCTTACCTTGCGGCTGGGCAGGCGAAGATCGCCGGCGAAACAGCGGATGCATTGAAGGTCTATCGTTCGCTGACCTTGAAGGCCTTAGGGACCGGGGATCCGATCTCGACGGGTGCGCTGGTGCGACTGGAGGGCGGTGGTCGCACGGGGTATTATTTCCTCGGCCCCCTTCGTGGAGGCCTGGAAGTCAGCGTGGGTAATACTACGGTCGTGGTGCTCACGCCGAACTCTCCGCTGGGTCATCAACTCTTGGGCAAACGCATGGGCGACAGGGTCATGCTTCCGGGAAAAGCCAAGCCGGTGGAGCACGTGATCTCCTCCGTCGAGTGAGTCCGGTGGGGCTTGAGGTGGGCGGGGTGTTAGGACAGACTCGGGCCCAACCCCAACAACCCCATGTCTGCGATCAAAATTCAACTCGACTCGGCAGAGTTCGCGGCGGTGAGCCGCTATGCCCGGGAACTGAACGTCAAACCGGAAGACGTCGCCTACGCCGCCTTGAACCGACTCATGCTTGCGTCGGAGAACAAGGAGGCGAGGGAGGACATCCTCGATACCAAAGCCTGGCGTGGAGACAATCTGCCGCTGTGGAGCGACTCCGCAGGATCGATTCATGCGTATGAATCGATGCCGGATGAGGAGCCCGCGCCACACCGTCGCCAAGGGTGAGTCTGGAGGAAACTGGAACCGGGGTTTGAAAAACACCCCGGGATGGCTTTGAAGCGGGGGGAACCATGGTCTCCCGCCCGCTCACGAGTCGTTCTATTCTCGATCTGCCCCGCCCCGCGTTGGCGGAGCAGTTTGCGGCGTGGGGGTTCAGCCCGGTGCATGTGGCGCGGCTTTGGAACTACCTTTACTGGGAGTGCGTGGAGAGCTGGGAGCGGATGCCGGAATTGCCGGCGAAAGTGATGCGCCGGCTCGAGGAAACGTATTTCCTGCCGGTGCCGTCGGTGGCGCGCGAGGCGCATTCGACGGACGGGTTCACGCGGAAATTCCTGCTCGAGCAGACCGACGGCCGGAGGATCGAGACGGTGCTGATGCGGTTCACTGGCCGAGCGACCGCCTGCGTCTCGAGCCAGGCGGGCTGCGCGATGGGATGCACATTCTGTGCGACGGGCCAGATGGGATTTCAACGTCACCTCTCGCCCGGGGAAATCGTGGCGCAGGCGCTGCATATCCAGCGCATCCTTCGAGGCGAACAGCCTCCGCGCGGCGAGACCGGGCGCCTACGCAACCTGGTGCTGATGGGCATGGGCGAACCGCTGCACAACTATGACTCGGTGATGACGGCGGTCGACATCCTGCGCGACCAGAGCGGCTTCGCGCTGGGCGCCTCGCGGATCACGCTGAGCACGGTCGGCGTAGTGCCCGGCATCCTGCGACTGGCCGAGGAGGCCCGTCCAGTGCATCTGGCGGTGTCGCTGCACGGCGCCACGCAGGCGGAGCGTGCGGCGCTGGTGCCGGCGGCGCGGAAATGGCCGCTCGACGAGTTGATGGACGCGTGTCGCGTGTACACGACGCGCCTGTCGCGGCGCATCTTTTTCGAGTGGACGCTGATCGAGGGCGTGAACGATTCCGCGGATCACGCGCACGCGGTCGGCCGGCTGATCCAGGGCATGCCTGCGCAGGTGAACCTGATCCCGCTCAATCCGACCTCGGGATACGACGGGGCACCGTCGCATCGGCAGGCGGCGCGTCAGTTTCAGGACATCCTGGCGAAGCACTACGAACTGCCGAGCACGGTGCGGCAGCGCCGGGGAATCGACATCGCGGCGGGTTGCGGCCAGCTCGCTGCGCCGGCGGCCTGAGGTCCGGGTTTGAACCGCAGGGCCGCAGGGCGGCAAAGACGCAATCAATTCAACCGGAAGGATTGGCCACAAAAAACACAAGAAGCCGCCAGGGTTGCCGGCAGTGGTCGGAGCGCACCTTTAAGCGCACGCAACGCAAAGCCGAAGCACCCGACGCGTCGGGTTTGTCGTGGCGATTCAATTCAGCCGGCGAACTCGGTCATCAGCTTTGCGTAGATTCGCGCGCAGTCGGCGAGGTCGCGCAGCCGGGCCCGTTCGTCGATGGCGTGTTCATTGCGGCCGCCGGGGCCGTAGCCGAGCGTGGGGATGCCGAGGTGGTGCTGGAAGAAGTGCATGTCGTTGAAGCCGCTGGACACGCTGAAGGTGGTCGGGCGCCTGCGCACGGACTGCACGGCGCCGGCCATCGCCTTGAAGAAGGGGGAGGTCGGCTTGGAGAAGCAGGGGTGGTTTTCGGAGACCTTGGCCACTGAGATCTCGCAGGCCGGGATGCGGGCGGCGGCGGTGCGGAGGAAGGTGCGCAGCTCGCGCTCCACGACCGCGACGCTTTCGCGCGGGAGCACCCGGCGGTCGATGGAGAAGCGGGCGAGCGCGGGCACGGTGTTGATCTTTCCTCCGGGCCCCTGGGCAAATTCGCCGCCGACATTGATGGTCGGCACGCGCCGGGTGCCGTCGGGCGCCACGAACACCCTGCGGCTGATGCGGCGCTTGTAGTCTTCGAGTGCGAGCACCAGCGCGGACATCTTTTCGAGCGCATTCACTCCCAACTCGGGGCGCGAGCCGTGTGAGGCGCGGCCGTGCACGGTGACCTCCAGCCAGACGACGCCGTTGTGCCCGCAGCCGATCGAGTCCTCCTCGCCGCCTTCCATCACGACCGCGTAATCCGGCGAGATGGGTGCATGCCTCACGAGCCAATCCGAGCCGAGGAGCGAATCGGTCTCCTCGTCCGCGGTGAACGAGACCTCGAGGTTGAGGCGCGGCTCGGTGCCCGTGGCGTGCAGCGCCTCAAGGGCGAGCAGGAGCGCGGCGATGGAGCCCTTCATGTCGGCCGTGCCCCGCCCATGGATCCATCCGCCCTCGACGGCGCCGGAGAAGGGGCTGCCGTGTTTCCAGTCGCCGCCGACGGGGACGACGTCGAAGTGGGCGTTGAAATGAAGTGTGCGCCGCGCGCCCCGGACGCGCCGCGTGCCGAGCACGTTGGCACGGGGGTTGGCGGCGGCCTCGGCGCCAAGCACCTTTCGCTGGAGTGCGTGGGCCGGGACCAGGACCCTGGCGTCGAGCCCGACCTCCTGGAGCCGCCGGCGAAGCAGGGCGGTCATCGTCGCGTAGTCGCGTCCGGGCGGGTTGATGGTCTGGACGGCGATCAGTTCGCGCACGCGGCTCGAGAGGGTCTGCGCATGGGTCTTGAGGTAGACTTCGACGGGATTTCGCATGCGGAGCACTATGCGGCGGGGACGCCGGGGTGCAACCCGCCGGAATGGCGCGCCGGGCTTTGACAGCGGCCATGGCCCCGGACACAGTGCCCCGGATGTCGACCTACGCCGAGCTTCGCAAGGACTACAGCCTCTCGGGCCTCCTCGAAAAGGACGCCGCCAAAGACCCCTTCCGTCAGTTTGAAAAATGGTTTCAGGAGGCGGAGGGAGCGCGTATTGCCGAACCGAATGCCATGGTGCTGAGCACCTGCTCGAAGGACGGGCGCCCCTCGTCGCGCACGGTCCTGCTCAAGGGACTCGACGGCCGCGGCTTCGTTTTCTACTCGAACTACGACAGCCGAAAGGCGCGGGACCTCGCCGACACGGGCCGCGCGTCGCTGCTGTTCCCGTGGATCGGCCTGGAGCGCCAGGTGATCGTCGAGGGCGTGGTCTCGAAGATCACGCGTGAGGAGAGCGATGCGTATTTCCACAGCCGTCCGCTGCCCAGCCAGCTCGCCGCGTGGGCGTCGCCGCAGAGCACGATCATCAACGGCCGCAAGGTGCTCGAGGAGTCCATGAAATCGGTCGAGGCCCGCTACGCGGGGCAGCAGGTGCCGATGCCGCCGCACTGGGGCGGCTACCGGCTGGCGCCCGAGACCGTCGAATTCTGGCAGGGGCGGCGCAGTCGCCTTCACGATCGTATCCGCTATCGCCGCGACAAGGACGGCTGGGTGGTCGAACGCCTGGCTCCCTGAGGGGGCCCTGCAACGATGACGAAACGTCGCACCTCCGAGCGTCCGCGCGTCTCCCGGGCTGCGGGACCGAAGGTCAGCGACCGCCTGCTCGCCGCGTCGCTGCGCGGCCTGAGCGAGGGGGCGGTGCTGTATTCGGCCGGGCGCGACGGCGGGCTGACGATCGAGTTCGCGAACGAAGCGTTCTGCGCGATGGTGGGCCAGCCGGCGGGCGCGCTTGCCGGCCAGCCGCACGGGATCGTGCACACAGACCCCGCGGCGCTCGCCCGCCTGCGCGAATGGGTGAAGGGCGGGATGCGCCCGGGAGTCTTTTCGGACGAGGGAGACCTGGTGGGACCGGGCGGGCGGTCGCTGTTTGCCGCCTGGTCGCTGAGCGCGATACCGGCGCGCGGGGAGCGCCGCAGGCGGGTCGTGGGCTGCTACCGCGACGTGACCGACCGGCGGCATTTCGAGGAGGCTCTGATGCACGCTCAGCGGCTCGACGCCGTGGGCCGCATGGCGGGGGGCGTGGCGCACGATTTCAACAACCTTATCTCGGTCATCAACGGCTATTGCCAGATCCTGCTCGAGAGGGCGGCCGGGAACGACGGCCTCGTGCAGCCGCTCAACGAGATTCTGCGCGCGGGGCAGAAAGCGGCCACGCTCACGCGCCAGCTGCTCGCGCTGGGACGCAGACAGCCGATGGAGTCGCGCGTGATCGACCTGAACTCCCTGCTGGCGGAAAACCGCGAGGTGCTGGAGCGGGTCCTGGGCGACGCGGGCGTGCTGGAGTGTTCGCTGGCGGAGGGATCGTTGCTGGTCCGGGCCGACCCCGACCAGCTCCAGCAGGTGATGCTGAACCTGACCCTCAACGCGCGTGACGCGCTGCGGGCGAAAGGCAGGGTGAAGATCACGACGGCCGTGCGCGACGTGAAGGTGGGGCCCGGGGAAAGACCGGGGGAGGGCGTGGCGCCGGGACGTTACGCGCTGCTCAGCGTGGAGGACAACGGCATGGGAATGGACGCCGACACGCTGGCGCACCTGTTCGAACCCTTCTTCACCACGAAGGGTCCCGGCAAGGGCAGCGGCCTGGGACTCGCGCTCGCCTACGGCGTCGTGCGCCAGAGCGGTGGCCACATTTCCGTGCACAGCAGGCTGCTCATTGGGTCGACCTTCGAGATCCTGCTGCCGCTTGTGGAGGATGCGCGCACGGACGGTGCGACGCCGCTGCGGGGCGGGCCGACTGCCTCGCGTGGGAACGAGCAGATCCTGCTCATCGAGAGCGACGACGTGGTGGGGAAGATGGCCTCGGGCATGCTTGCGTCCGAGGGCTACCGAGTCTTCCTGGCGCGCGACGCGATCGAAGGCGAGCGCCTCGTGGCGGGACAGAAGATCCGGGTGGACGTCCTTGTGGCGGAGGTCGGCGCCGATGGGGTCAGCCGCAGGCTGCTCCGGCGCCTGCGCGAGCAGCAGCCGTCGATGCGCCTGTTGTGCACGCATGGCGGCGGACCTGCGGGGCGCCGGCAGGCGAAGGAGGCCCGCTGCCAGGCCGAGCTCCCGAAACCTTTTGCCATGAGCGAGCTGCTCCAGGCGGTGCGCGCCCTGATCGACCGTTGAAACTTCGGGCGATGCGTGCACAGTGACGCCCCGATGAAGCGACGACTCTTCCTGATCAGGCATGCGGACGCGGCGGAGGGCCGCGACGATGCCGTGCGTCCCCTCAGCCACAAGGGCGAGGAGACGGTCAGGCGTGTTGCGTTTGCGCTGCGCGCCTCGGGGGAGTTCAAGGCGGACCGAATCTGGCACAGCCCGCTCCTGCGGGCACGCCAGACGGCGCGGCTGCTCGCGGAGGGCGTGGCGCTCGACTTGGCGTCGCTGGAGGCGGTGCGGGGCATGCTGCCCTCGGACGATCCCCGCTGGCTGGCGGCGGCGGTGGACAAGGGGCGCAAGCGGCTGGCGCTGGTCGGGCACGAGCCGCACCTGGGGCTGCTCGCCGGGCTGCTGGTATTTGGCGAGGCGATACCGGAGGCCTTCAAGCTGAGGAAAGGCGCGGTGCTCTGCCTGGATCGCGAGGAGGCGCCTGCCAAGGACCGGCGGGGCGTGCAGCGCTGGCGGGTGCGCTGGCTGCTGGATCCCGAGCTGCTGGCCGGCGGCGCGATGCCCTGGCGCGTGCCGGCGCGGCGGTCGGACGACTGAGGCCGGCCATGCGACTGGATGTGCTTCCCGAGCGGACCGGCGGGGCGGCGGAGAACATGGCCGCCGACTTCCTGCTGCTGCAGCGCTACCCGCTGCCCGGCAACGCCCGGTACCGGCACTACGGCTGGCACCGTCCGTCATTCACCTTCGGATACTCGCAGAAGATCGACTGGGTGCGTGCACAACTGGCGGGCCTGGAGCCGTACGAACTGTGCCGGCGGCCCACGGGGGGCGGCGTGGTGGATCACCGCGACGACTGGACCTATGCGCTTGTGATCCCAAGGGGGCATCCGCTCGAGGAGGCTCGTGCGTCGGAGAGCTACCGCGCGGTGCACGAGGCGATCGCCGGCTGCCTTCGGGACCAGGGCGTGGACGCGGTGCTTCGGCGACCCGGTCCGGACGACGCGCCGCACGGGCCCGGGTTGTGCGGCGAGCTGGCGGAGGTGCACGACGTCGTGCGTTCGAGCGATGGGGTGAAGATCGCGGGCGCGGCGCAGAAGCGCAACAAGCACGGACTCCTGTTCCAGGGGTACCTGTCGCGCGGCGCAGCGGGAAGCGGCGTGGATTGGGAGCGATTTGCCGAATCCCTGCCGCTGGCGCTGGGGGCGGTGCTGGGCCTGGAGACGGGACCGGCGCCCTGGCCGGAGTTCGCCGACGGCGAACTCGAGGGCCTGACCGAGCAGTACGGCTCGCCCGAGTGGCTCGACTATCGCTGACGGGGGCCCGGCACGGGCCAGGATGAACCGTTGTGGAGACTTGCGGTGCCACGCCCGGCGCGCTCCATTACGCCTTCCATGCACTTCGATTTCGACACGGTCCCGGACCGCCGCGACACCGACTCCCAGAAATGGCAGAAGTATGCCGGCAGGGATATCCTGCCCATGTGGGTTGCGGACATGGACTTCCGTTCGCCCCCTGCGATCGTCGAAGCCCTGCAGCGACGCGTCGCGCACGGGATCTTCGGATACGCGAGGCCCGTGAAATCCACGGTGGACGCCGTGGTGCGGGCCTGCTCGGAGCGCTACGGATGGACGATCGACCCCTCCTGGATCGTGTGGCTTCCGGGGCTGGTCGTGGGCCTGAATGTCACCGCGCAGGCCTTCGCCGATCCGGGCGACGAGGTGTTGTGCCTCACGCCGGTGTATCCGCCGTTCATGACGGCTCCGAAAAACAGCGGACGCGTGGCAAAGACCGTGCCGCTGGTTCTCGACCGTGCCGCTGGCCGCTGGGAAATCGACTGGGAGGCGCTCGAACGCGCGGTCACCCCGAAGACGCGCCTGTTCTTCCTGTGCAATCCGCACAATCCGATCGCGCGTGTGTTCCGTCGCGACGAATTGGAGCGCATCGGCGAGTTCTGCTGCCGTCACAATCTGGTGCTGTGCTCGGACGAGATTCATTGCGACCTGATCCTCGACAAACTGCCGCACGTGCCGACCTCACTCCTGGGGACGGATGTGGCGCGCCGGACCGTGACGCTGATGGCGCCGAGCAAGACCTACAACGTGCCGGGCCTCGGGACGTCGATTGCGATCATTCCCGACGCCGGCCTGCGCGCGAAATTCGTCCGGGCGACGGCAGGCATCGTGGCGGAGGTCACGTGCCTGGGCTTCGCGGCGTGCGAGACGGCCTACTCCGAGTGTGAGCCGTGGCGGCAGGCGCTGCTTGCGACGCTCCGGGCGAACCGCGACCTCATCCGCGCGCGGCTCGCGACGGACCTTCCGGGGGTGCTGCTCGAGGCGCCCGTCGAGGCAACCTATCTGGGATGGCTGAATGTCTCGCGGCTCGGCCTCGAGGAGCCCGTGGCGCATTTCGAGTCGTTCGGCGTCGGCCTCAGCGAGGGAGCCTATTTCGGCGCGAAGAAGGGCGACTACGTCCGCATCAATTTCGGCTGCCCCCGGGCGACCCTGTCCGAGGGCCTGCGCCGGATGGCGGCGGCCGTTGCCGCGGTGAAGGCATGAGCGGCGGGGGCACAGCGACCGGACCTGCCGGGACCGGCGCGCCGCGCCGTCCCGTGGTCCCGCTTCGCATCGGTCCCCACGAGCTGGAGTCGAACCTGGTCCTGTCTCCACTCGCCGGGTACACGAACCTGCCGATGCGCCTGACCGTCCGCGAGGTGGGCGGGCTGGGCTGGGGCGTTACCGACCTGGTCAACGCCCGCTCCCTGATCGAGCGCTCCCCGGCCGCGCTGAGGCTCACGGCCCGCCATCCCGCGGACCGTCCGATGGCCGTGCAGCTCTTCGGCTCCGTCGCGGAGGAAATGCGCGATGCGGCCGTGATCTGCCAGGAACTCGGCGCGGAGGCGGTCGACATCAACATGGGCTGCCCGGTGCGCAAGGTCGTGGAGATCGGCGGAGGCTCGGCGATGATGACGGAACTCGGCAGGACCGCCAGGCTGGTACGCGGCATGATCGAGGCGGTGCGAATCCCGGTCACCGCGAAGATGCGCCTGGGCTGGGACGATGCGAACATCACCGCTCCCGACCTGGTGCGCGTGCTGGAGGATGCCGGCGTCGCGGCGGTGTGCGTGCACGGACGCACGCGGGCGCAGGGTTTCTCGGGTCGCGTGAACCTCGACGGTATCCGGCTCGTGGTGGAGGCCGCGAGGAGGATCCCGGTTATCGGCAACGGCGACGTCGTCACTCCGGAGGGTGCGCGGCGCATGATCGACGAAACCGGCTGCGCGGGCGTCGCGATCGGCCGCGGCGCGTTTTACGATCCCTGGATTTTCCGTCGGACCTGGACCTACCTCACGAAGGATGCGCTGCCGCCCGAGCCGACCTTCGCCGAGCGGCTGGCGGTGTTGAGGCGTCACTTCGACCGCTACGTCGAGTTCTACGGCGAGGAGCATGGCGCCCGGTCCTTCCGCAAGGTCGCACCGTGGTACGCTCGGCAGTTCGGACCCTCGAAGCCGTTCAAGCAGGCGATCGTCAAAATCGCATCGCGTGCGGATTTCGACGCCTGCCTGGATTCGTATCTGATCTGGCGGCGCCAGTTCTGCGACGACCGGGGGGAACTGCTGCCGCGCTACGCGCCGCAGCCGCTCACATCCGCCTTCGCGTCGGATGCCGGCGCGGACTTTGCCGCGATTCCGGTGCCAAAGGGTCCTGTCGACCGATGGTGAGCGGCGTCGCCGAGGCCGAACTCCGAGAAGTCGTTGCAGACTCCGGGATGGCGTCGGTCCTGGAGGAATATCTCGAGGATGCGCGCGTGCTCCTGGTCGGTAGTCGGAAAGATCCGGGGTTCCTCGCCCGGGAGGAAGAGCGCGGTGTAGGCGCGGCGGCGGTCGATCATGCGGCGGACGACGAGCATGCGGACAACCTGCTGCTGGAGGCGCGGTTTCGCAATCCGCTTGCGCGTCATTTGATTCGCCGAGGAACGGCGGGCCGTGCATGTTCCGCGCATGGTTTCGCCCTCCCATTTTCTGCAGCTTGCGCTCGGAACGGTGGTCGCGCTCCTGCCGATCATCAACCCGCTCGCCTCGGCGCCGGTGTTCATGGCGATCACGGAGGGCGACTCGGATGCGAAGCGCAACAGCCAGGCGTTTCGCGGATGCCTGTTCATGGTGGGCATTCTCGTGTCGTTCCTGATCTGCGGGAGCTTCATCATGCGGTTCTTCGGGCTTTCCATCCCGGGACTGCGGATCGCGGGCGGCCTGCTGGTCTGCGGCATCGCGTTCTCGATGTATGCGCCGGCCAAGGACGACGAGGACGAGCGGCGCCGGCGCGAGGAGGCCCGGGCGAAGCGGGACATTTCCTTTTCCCCGCTTGCGATCCCCATGCTCAGCGGCCCGGGGTCGATCGCGGTGACCATCGGACTCACCTCGCTGGCGTCGCAGTGGATGGACTACGTGGCGATCACCGCCGGCATCCTCGTTGTGGCGCTGATCAGCTACGTGGTGTTGCGGATCGCGGGACGTGTCGTGAACGTCGTCGGGCCGAACGCCATGAGCGCATTCTCAAAGATCATGGGCTTCCTGCTTCTCTGCATCGGCATCCAATTTATCGTGAACGGAATCACGGCGATCCTCACGGATCCGGACCTGCTGCAGGCGATCCGCTCGGCCCTGCACTCGTGAGCCGGAACTCCTGAAAGATTGGCCACGAAAAACGCAAAATGGAGCAAGGGTTTCCGACGGTTACCGGAACGCGCTTATAGGCGCACGCAACGCAAGGCCGATGTCCCTGAAGCCCTCCGTGCCCTGGTGGTTCAAGGGCGGTTTCAATAATTCCGGGTCAGTTCGGCGCCTGAGGCGTCGCGAAACGTGATGGTTTTCCTCTGTGCGTCGATGCCCACGAAGATGATGCCGAGTTCGCGGTTGGCGTAGTCGCCGGACTGGACCACGACGCCGTTTATGAGCGCGCGGGCGGGGGAGCCTTGAAAGACACCGGGTATCGACGCATCGGCGACAAAACGCTGGAAGGCGGCGCTGGCCTGAGGTGGTCCGTCCACCCGCGCCACCTCGCGCGGGGGCTCTGCGGCCGCCGGCGCGGCAGGTGTCATCTGGACCAGCGGCGGCGGTTGGGCCGTCGCGTGACCCGATCTTGGCCTTGCCGACGGAGCCGTCTGCGGGGTCATGCTCGAGGCTGGCGCGGGTCCGGCTGTCGTCGGAGCCGGCTGACTGAGCATCTGGCTGGCGGACGGCAGCGGTGGCGGGGTTTTGCCTTCGGCGAGGGCATCGACCTGGGCTTGTTCTGCGGATTGCGTGTCGTGCACCAGGTTCTGGAGCTTGTTGAGCGACGAGAGCGTCGACGCGCCGCCCGGGGCGGAATTCGCTGCCGCGGGGGCGCTGACCGTCAGGTGTTTGGCCGGCAGTTCGGGTTTCGCATGGAAGAAGAATCGCCACGCGGCCAGCCCTCCGGCGAGCAGGACCAGGAGGATCACGGTGGCGACGACAGCCAGGCCGACCTTGAATTCCCGGCTCTGCACGGGTTCGAGTGCCGCGGGAGGCTCGGGGATCTCCACCGTGCCGTCGGGGCCCTTGATATGGGGCACCTTGGGCGGACCGACGATGAGAGAGGGCCTGGAAGGTTCGCGGGGCTCGGTGGGTACCACGAGGAATGGCGGAACGAATCTCTCCGGCGCCGCGGGTGGTTCGATCGCGGTAGGAGGAGCGGGCGGCGCTGTGGGCGCGGGCTTGGGCTCTTCCTCCTGCGCGGGCTCTGGCGTCGCTGTCGACTCTGGGGCCGTGGGCGCGGGCTGCGTCGGCGCGTCGGCCGACAGCCTCGGCTTAAGGCGCATCTTGGATGCTGCAGGTCCCGGTTCCGGAGCGGGTTGCGTTGGGGCGGTGGCCGTCGTGGAATCGGCGGGCGACTTTGGCCGGAGCTTGAGCCGAAGCACCGGCTCGGCCTGGCCTCCGGAGGCACCGCTATCGGGGGTGTTCGACGCGGAGGGTGGGGTCTCGGGCGCCTCGCTCATGCGCCGAGAAAAGCCAATTTGGGGCATCGGGAGAAACAAAAAGTGAATCCCGCGGGTCCGAACTTTCCCCTCGCAGGAGCGTGAATTCTCCTCCGATATCTGGATCTCCAAGCAACCCAACACCGTATGACCCGACGCATCGTATTTCTCAGCCTGACCGCGACTCTCCTGATCGGCACGACCGGCTGCCATGGTTTTCTGCATCGGCACAAGAAGGCGTCGGCCACGGTTTCGAGCGCACCGTCGGCGGATGTGGCCCATGAGTTTCGTCAGCGCTGGATCGCGAAGCGGGTTTCCGATCTGACCGCGGGTGGCATGCCGGCGGAGCAGGCTCGGGAGCAGGCTGAAAACGAATACGCCCGGAAGTACGTCTATCTTTCAGGCACAAAGTAAGGTGGCGGGCAGGGTGTCGCACGCGCAGCCATGCCCGAGAATCCGGAAGACGAGGCCAAGGCACGCAGGGCTTTGGTGTTGCTGGCCATCGTGATGGCGATTGGCATCGCCTTGCCATTCCTGCTGTTCTACTTCTTCGGACGCTCAGCCCCATGAAAAAAACCCTCGTCGTGATCCGCGCCGTCTTCGTGGCTTTGTGCGCGGGCGCGGGGTGGCTGGTGTGTTACGCAATCACGGATTGGGATCCGTACCGGCTGCGGGCGACCGTCATCGGCTTGCTCATCGGTCTGCTCGTCGTCCTGGTCGACATCCTGCTGAAGGGGTTTTCGCTTCGCGGCCTGTCCGCAGTGACCTTTGGTCTGGCGATGGGGGCCTTGGTCTCGTTCCTGATTGGAAGCTCCCCGATCTTCTCCTCCGGCGACCCGCAGATCATCTACCTTGTGCGCCTGGCGCTGTTCATCATCTGCGCGTACCTGTGTTCGGTCATCGCCCTGCGCGGCAAGGACGAGTTCAATCTCGTGATCCCCTACGTTCGCTTCGTGCCGCACGAGGTTGATGTGCCCTTGGTGGTGGTCGACACGAGCGCGCTCATCGACGGTCGCATCGCCCGCATTTGCGAAAGCGGATTCCTGACCTCGGCCCTGGTGATCCCGCAGTTCGTGCTGAGCGAGCTCCAGGCCGTCGCGGACTCGACCGATTTGCACAAACAGGCGAGGGGACGGCGTGGCCTCGAGGTCCTGAACGAACTTCGGAAGATCAAGCACCTCGACATCCGCATCGTGGAGAGCGAGGTCGCCAAGCGGCAGGACGTGGATGCGAAGCTTGTGTTTCTCGCGCAGCAGATGAACGCCAAGCTGCTGACCACCGACTACAATCTGGCCAAGCTCGCCGAGTTTCATGGAGTCACCTGGCTGAATCTGACCCAGCTCTCGAAGGCCCTGCGCCCGGAGTTGATGGTGGGCGAACTGATCGATGTCGAACTGGTCCGTCCGGGCAAGGAGGAGGGGCAGGCCGTGGGTTATCTCGCCGACGGTTCGATGGTGGTGATCAACCAGGCTCGTGCGCACCTCGGCCAGCGCGCCGAGGTGGAGGTCGTGAGCGTGCTGCCATCGGCGGGCGGCAAGATGGTTTTCGCCCGATTGAACCGGGTGCTCGAAACCTGAGCCAGGATGGGCTCGGCGTGGGTGCTCGTCAGGGCGCGGGCTGGACGCGCACGGACAAGTCGTAGACGGCGAAACTCACGAGGCGCGAATCGGTGGGAGAGGCCTTGACCAGGGGCTGGTCGCTGGAGAGCTCCAGGCGAGTGACGCCGGGTGGAATCACCAAGGTCGGCGTGTGGAAGGGGATGACGCGTTTGAAGGTGGCGCTCCGCCAGAGGATCGTGTTGCCCCGTCGGAGGACGACGGACCTTGGCGAGAGAGCGGACAGCCGGCCCGACAGGGAAATCTCCGTGGGCGTCGTGCCATGGTTGGTGAATACCAGCTCGCCTGTGCCACGACACCAGCGCCAAGTCTGCTTTTGGTTGGATTCGGCATAGTACCAGCCGTGACCCACGTCCAGGGAGGTCGCATAGATGGCACCGCGTTCGCCCTGCCATTCGGCCGAGAACACCGGCGCGTCGCGAAGTTCGCCCAGACCTCCGAGGAGCGTGAGGTTTCCGATCAGGAGCAGGGGGATCCAGCGCCGTCCCCTGGGGAGGAGCAGGTTGAAGGCGACGGTCATGGGGAGGAGCACGCGCAGCGCCGCACCGGGGAATCCCTCCCAGACCGCCGGACCGAGCACGCAGCCGAGCAGGGCCGAGACGGCTCCCACCCGCCACCACGCGTTGCGCGGTTGGGGGCGCAGCACGATGCAGAGAAACTGAACCGTGAGTGCGACCTGGCTGAGGATGCCCACGACCCGGAAATCGAGCAGGAACTGCCTGCCGTCGGAACCCGACAGCAGCTCATGCCAGCGATGAAGGTAACCGAGGCCCGGCCACTCGAAGTTTCGTGCGCCTTCTGCCCGCGGAGCCCCTGTTTCGAATCGGACATAGGCCATCCAGACGAGCAGCGGGAGCACGGTCAGGAATGTCAGCCACGCGGCCCTGCGCCAGGCTCGCAGGTCGCGGAGGCGGTCGGGAATGAGCGCCGCCGCCGTGTTGAGCACGTAGGTTTCGCGGCTGAGGATGGTCGCCGCAAAGGTCCCGAGCGCACCGCGGAGGCGGCCTGTCTCCAGGAACAGGATACCGAGGGCCAGCAGGGTGAGCCCGGGGCCGTCGGTGAGCGAGCAGCGCAGGCTCGTGCACAGGCCGTGGGTGAAGAGGATGCCGGCCCAGCGGAAAACATTCTGCGGACTGTCGGGGGGCAGCCAGTGGAGCAGGAGGATGCCCAGGAGCAGCCACGAAAAGACGTTGCTCAGCGCGTAGGCCTGGACGATCCACGCCGGGTGGCCGAGTCCGGCGAGCCATGCGCAGGCGGGGATGAAAATGCGCCGGGCGCGATAGCCGAGGGCGTCGACGCTCCGAACGAGACCGGGGTTGCGCAAGAGCGGGTCGAGCGCGATCTGGACGTAGGCCTGGCCATCGTAGCCATTGGTGCCCTTGAACACGTAGGGGTGCTGGTCGAGCAGCGCCTTCGAAGGCGTGAGCTCATCGCCTATCAGGAGCAGGCTCGTGAAACCGGTGTGCGGCGAATGGAAGCGCGAGACGAACCCGAGGAGCGCCGCGGTGAGCGCGATCAGCACGGGCGCCCACCGGTAGCGCCGGAACAGGCGCCCAAGCCGGCGGGCGGGATTTGCGTCCGGCTTGCGCAGTCCGGGTGTGGTCTGTGAGAGGCGGTTCATGCGTCGTGGAAGGCGGCGGATCCGTCCGGCCGGGCCGACGCTGGAAAAAATCCCGCCGGGGCTCCAGCGCCAACTTGGGACCGTGCCTCGAATGTGCGCCCGCTTCACGCCGAAGCGGCGCCATTCTGTCCGACTGAGGGTCGACGTCAGGACCTGGCCGGGCGGGCCGTCAGGCGCGTCACCAGCAGGCTGAGCTTCCGCGGGTCTTCCGAGAAACCGAGTTCGAGCGGGGATCGCGCGTTGGGCAGGTCGAAGGTGAGCAGCACCGTGGGCGTCCGGTTCCAAAGGTCCTTCGGTATCAGGCAGTGCACGACGCCGGCGCTCGTCACGCGCTGGGCCGCCACCCGCACGCCGTCGAAGTAGACCGACACGGGCTGCTCGTCGATGCCGTCGCGTTTGCGCACGGCCAGGAACGGACTGGCTTCCAGGCTGAGCATCACGTCATGGGTGGCGGGCAGCGGCCGGAATTGGAGCGCGGCGCGCGGCTGATTCGTCCAGACCGCGTTCCCGTCGGGCGTGGAGAAACCGTAGAGGGTGTAGTCGGGCAGGTTGCCCGTCCGCGAGAAGTCGACGACCCCGCGATCAGGGGAAAGCGCGGCGGGCTGGAAGACCACGCCGAGGTTGTCCAGGAACGCGGCGCCCCGCTGGGGGGTTGTCGCATGCACGAAGCGCCAGACGCTCAGGTTGGCCTGGGGATCGTAGAGCAGGGATTCCGGCAGCACATGCCGGCGTTCGAACATGAAGCGCCACGCCCCCTCCACGTAGATGGTCACTCCGGCGCGTTCCAGTGCGAGTGCCGCGGACGCGACGACCGGCCAGTCGTCGTGGGAGAAGACGAGCATCTTGGGCGCGTCGGGGTGCGGGTCTGCGCGCAGCAGGGCCAGGGTGGCGTTGCGGATCGCCACGCCCTGGTCGTTGGCCGGCACGGGCGAGGGGCGCAGACGGAAGGCGCCGAGCACGGCGGCGGATGCGATCAACACCGTGCCGGGCCAGCGCGACCTGCGCCAAGGTAACACCTCGGCCAGCAGGGCGCAGAACATCATCAGGAGGCCGAAGATGACCGCGTAGTAGAAGTAGCCGTTGAAATCATACATCGGTCCCGTCTGCATCACGCCCCATCGGAGGCACAGCCCAGCCGTCGCCAGCCAGAACACGCCCATGATCCAGAGCATGCGGCGGGTTTCCCGGCGGACGTTCCCAACCACGCGGGCGAGGACGGCCAAGGAGGCCACCCCGACCGCCAGCCAGGTCGCGTAAATCCAAAGATGATCGCGCAGAAACGAAAGGTTGGCCGGCGATGTCGACGCAAAGAGGATCTCCTGATTCCGGAGATAGGCGAAGAAGCTCAGGAAGTAGAGCAGCGCCTGGCCGAGCGTCTTGTGACCGTAGGAGTGGTTTCCCAGCAGCCTCAGGATCTGGGCGAAATTGCTCTCCCGTCCCTTGGCGAGGTCGAGGACCAGCGGCAGGAGGAAGGTCAGGACGATGCCGAGCGACCACAGGTGCGCGCGTCGGAAGGCGCGCCACGGGGAGCGGGGGGCATCGCCTGACCGCCGGAGGTGCCAGGCGAGCCCCGCGTAGGCCAGGCAGGACAGCGCGAGGACGAACAGTGGTTGTGCCACGTGGCCGTGGACGAGGAAGGAACCGCTGAGCGCCAGCCACGGCAGATGCCGGCCGCGTCCCGAACCGACGGATACGCTGGCCACCCAGAACGCCAGGAACGGCACCAGGAGCACATGCGGCGGCCAGATGCTGGTGAACGCGCCGCCAATCGCGCCGAAATGCAGCGCGGCCGCGACGAGGCAGAGGCCGGGAAACAGCGGCGCCGTGATCCACGAGGCCGCGAGGGTGATCGCGAGGGCGAAAAACGCGGACTGAAGGGCCAGGCCCGCCAGCTGGTGGGCCATGTGCGGGGGCATGCCCGTGGGAATGACGTCGCAAAGCAGGCGTTCCGCGGCGGCGTAAACGTAGAAAAACGCCGGTCCCGGATGGTGAAAATGGAAGCGCGAGTAGTTGCCGTAGATCTCGCCCAGGTGCCCGGCCTGGTCGATCTGAAGCGCGTTCACCGCGGCATCGCCCTGCTCATGGTAGGGCGTGGCGAAATAGTGCCGCCAATTGAAGACGGCGATGAGCACGAACGTCCCCACGAATAGACGCAGGAAGAGACGTCGTGGAGCGGCTTGGCTGGTGGAGTCCACGATGCGATCACCGTGGTGTCTCCCCGCGCGCTTGTCGAGGAGATGACCGCGGAGGTTCCCGACCGCGCGTGTCCGGTCGACGCCTCAGCGTCTCGGACCTCGCATGGCCGAGGCGCCGCGGCGTCCGCGGTTGAACGCGTCGCGTGCTCCCAGGATCCCGTCGACCACGCAGTCCGCGTATTCCCTGAAAATGCTCTTGAAGGGATGACCGGCGATGATCCTCACCCCGGCGTAATCGCCCGCAAGCAGCCGTGCGAGGGTCTCGGCCTGGTTCATGAAATAGGGCTCGGTGACGACGACCGGACCATCGTGCTCGCGGTTGAAATCCAGGTTTCGCGCGACGACGTAGAGGTTGCCCTTCTCCACGACCCGGGTGGTGGCCGAATTGCCGTAGAGGACGGGTGGATACCCGGTGACCTGGCGAAAGCGCTCGGCGATGGACAGGGCCACCGCCTTCTCGAGGGGCGCCACGTTCTCGAAAACCTTGGTCAGGAGGCGCATTCTCTGCTCGGGGTCGCGCAGCTCGGAGGGCAGGTAGGCGCCGTCGACGAAGAAGATGTTCCGGTTGGTTCGCGCTAGCTTTCCCTGGGAGCTGTCGGGCGTCGCGTCGTGCTGGAGCACGATCGTGAGGTCAGGCCGGAACTCACGGCGCACGAGGGCGGCGCGGGCGCGGGTCTCGAGGGTCTTGGTGAGCAGGATTCCCGCGGAGGCGCGGAGGGCGCCGGGCGTGCGGGGCACATGGTCGACAAAGCGCACCCGCAGCGCCTCCGGCAGGCTGTCGGGCCGGTCGCGCAGGATCCGCTCGACAACGGTGAGCAGGTGCTGGCGGGCGATCGGAAGGATCGGCTCGGTGGTGTCGCGCACGAGGAACACCTCCGCGCCGAGCGCCTCGAGTTTTGTCCGCAGGATGCGGCCGACGACCACGTTGAGGTCGCCCTCCTGGATTCTGCCGTAGCCGGGAAATTCCGCGGAGCGGTCCTCCATCGTCGCCCAGGCTCCTCCGATGTCCGCGGGCTCGATCGCGATGCGCAGGCCCGCGAGCGGCCGGCCCGGCGCTCCGATCGGCGGGCGCCACGAGGCCTGGAGGCTGCGCGTCGACGTCCAGCGCGCGCGGGCGAAGCGCACGGTGACGAGCGGGGGGCCGCGGAAGCCCGGCTCGGCGTAGATCGAGACGCCCTCGTCGTTGATCCTCAGATACGCCCTGAGTCCCGACCACGGGTCGAAGACGCGCCCGAGCGAGTCCTCGAACTGGCGCCGGGTGACTGCCCCATTGAACCGGTCCAGCGCGCGCCAGTCCTCGGCTGACGGTTCGCGGATCAGTCTGTAGATCTCCGCCTCGCCCGTGCTGGAGGGCGCGGCCGGGGCGCGGGAGAGCCAGCCGGCGACGGTGATGCCGAGGATCGACATCATCCGGATCAAGTTCGCGAGCGGACGCGGGCCAGGGCGGCGGTGCAGGGGCTTGGTTGACGGCCGGGGGCGCATGCGAAGGGAGTCGGGGCGTGGTTGGCGGAGGAGAGCGGCCCGCCGGGAGCACACAGTGCATGAAAAGGGGGTCAAGGCAAAGGCCCGGATTCGATGCGGATTGTGTGCGCCGGAGTGGAGGACCGGCTTCGGAGAAACCGAGCAGCTGGAATCGTTCCATCCGACCCCGTTTTGGGGTCAGGCGACCCGCCTCGTCCGGACGAGCGCGGCGACCCACGCGACCAGCAGCACGCAGAGGAGCGGCACGATCCAGAGTGGGACCAAGCGATGGACCTCCGCCACGGGCAGGCCGTATCCGGACGCCAACCACGCATCCAGGCGCAGGTTGAGCGCTGCGAGTGCGATGCCGCAGGCGAGCCAGGTGCGCCTGTCCAGGCCGGCGGTCGCCTCCTGGCTGGGCATCATCGCCGCCGTGTCGGGCGCCACGGCGTCCTGGGTGGGATCCCGGCGGCGTTGTTCCCGGTGCTTGAGTATCCCGTTCCGCACGATGCCACACAGCCAGCTGCGCAGCTTGTCGGGCTCCCGCAGCCCTTCGAGACGCGACCACGCCGTCTCCTACGTCACCCGTGGCGCTGTAGGCGACCGAACAGATCAGGGTCCGGTAACGTTCGACGATATGACGAACGCGGTGCGATCGCCGCTTCGGCTTGCGGTCACCAGCTCCGCATCCGAGGCGGAGTCGGAGGGGGGATTTGAATGGATTCATGACGCCGGATATGTCCGGAAATCCGCCAAGGAGGTGACAGGCGGAGTGTCATCGTTCGGGCGTGGGAGCTTTCGTACGCCCCTGCGTGGCTTGATTTGGCTGGCTCCGCCAGGCGTAGCCTCCCGCTTTGCGGGAGCGAAGGCTGGTGGACCAGACCGGACTCAAACCGGCGACCTCCTCGTTGCGAACGAGGCGCTCTATCAGCTGAGCTACTGGCCCATGTGGGAGAGAGGGGGACGTTTGTGGGCAACTCGGCGGCGCGAGTAAACACCAATTTTCAACGATCCATCCCAAATACATTTCCACTCGCGATTTCACCTGTCCGTCAAACTTGGCCCCGAGTTTGCTGTTGATGGTTTGCGCCTGCCGGAGGTATACGGACAGACGCTAGTTAGAAATCATTACTCATCAGCTTAACCAAGGAGCTTGTTATGAAGAAGACGCCCGGCAAAGCCCCAAAGACCCCCACCAAGGCCAAGACCGCCCCTGTCTCGGCCAAGTCCGTCGAAGCGAAGCCCACGGCTTCCGCCAAGACTGCAGCATCCAAGGTCACCAAGGCGAAGAGCGTCGAAAAGCCTGCCAGGCAGGCTCCTGCCGCGCCCGTCGTCAAGATCCCTGCTCCGGAGGAGGTTGTGCCCACCACCATCGTCGCCCAAGTCGACGTGGGTTTTGGCAACCAGCTTTTCGTCCGCGGCGAGGGCGCCGGTTTGAGCTGGGAGAAGGGTCTGGCAATGGATAACGTCGCCGCCGACCGCTGGCAGATCGTGCTCAAGGACTCAACCGCGCCGATCGTATTCAAGTTCCTGGTCAACGACCTCACCTGGAGCACCGGCGACGACTACCTCGCGGCCCCGGGCGGTACGGCCACCTTCGTGCCGGTCTTCTGAGCCGCGCCGCGTCCGCGTCTCACCAGCCCCATTGGCGCTTCACGCGCAGGGGCTGGTAGAGGTTCGGGTCGAGCTCCTGGATGAACTGGCTTGGCGTGAGCAGCATCGCCGGGCCGCCCTTGGTATTTACCTTGGGATAACACAGGTAGAGCTCGTCCCGTGCGCGCGTCACCGCGACGTAGAACAGGCGCCGTTCCTCCTCGATGTCGCCGGACTCGATCGCGCGGCGCAGGGGAAACATGCCCTCGGCCAGGCCGATGATGAAGACGGCCGCGTACTCCAGGCCCTTCGCCTGGTGCACGGTCGTGAGTTTCACCGCGTCCTCATTCGGATCCACGCTGCGGTCGCTCGTCTCCGAGTTGAGAAGCATGATCTGCGCGAGCATCTCCTGCATCTCACTGAACCGTGCGGCGAAGCCGATGAGCGACTTGAGGTCGTCCATGCGTGAGAGGTAGTTCGCGTACGCGCCCTTCAGGTAGTCGCCGTACCAGCCGTCGATGGCGCACTCCACCGCCGCCTGCGGGCTCTTCGAGCGCATGTCGTCGCCGACCTGCTTGAGCGAAAGTGCGAAGGCCCCCCAGTCGTCCTTGGCGTCCTTGGGAACCTTCGTCTTCACGTCGTCGTCGCCGAGCGCGTCGAGAAAATCGCGCTGGAGCAGGCGCGCGTGGTCGAGGGCGGCGGTGTGGATCTTCTGGGCGTTCTTCTCGCCGACTTTCGGCAGCAGCATGGCGATGCGCTGCCACGCGAGCAGGTCGGAGGGGTTGTAGACGAAGCGCAGCATCGCCACGAGGTCGCGGACGTGCGCCTGCTCGAAGAATTTTACGCCGCTGGTGATCTGATATGGGATCTGCAGGCGCGAGAACTCGAGCTGGATGTCGAGCGCCTGGAAGTGGGCGCGGTAGAGGATCGCGATGTCGGAGAGCGCGCAGCCCTCGTCCACGAGACCGCGGACGCGCTGGACGATGAAGTTCGCCTGCTCGCGGGTGTCCATGGCCTGCACGATGAACGGCTTCTCGCTGTTTGCGCGCGCGGCCTTGAGATTCTTCTCGAAATGCCGCCCGCGCGGCTGGGCCTCGAGCACGCCGTTGGCCAGCGCCAGGATCTGCGGGGTCGAGCGGTAATTGGTCTCGATGCGATGAATCTGCGTCCCCGGGTGCCGGTCCGGGAACGTCATGATGTTCTCGAAGTTCGCACCGCGCCACGAATAGATGCACTGCGCGTCGTCGCCGACGACCATGACCCGGTGATGGGAGGCGATGTGGTCGACGATTCGGGACTGAAGGCAGTTGGTGTCCTGGTACTCGTCGACGAGCACGTGCCGGAATCGGTGGCTGAAGTAATCGGCGATCTCCTTCGACTTCTCGAGCAGGTCGAGCCAGTTGGAGAGGAGGTCGTCGTAATCCATCACGTTGAGCTCGCGCTTCCGGTCCGCGTAGGCCTTCGCGAAGGCGGGCAGGCGGTCGGCGATCTCCTCGTGCTGGGGAAAATACCGCTTCACCGTCTCGAAAAGGTCCGCCTGGGTGTTCCTCGAGAGGGAGATCATCTCGAACAGCGGGCCGGGGCGCGGATGGGTCTTGTCCTTGAAGAAGCCCTTGTCGGAGGTCTCCACGACGTCGCGCAGCAGGCTGTCGGCCTCCTCGGCATCGAGGATCGTGAACGTCTTGGAAATCCCGATACTATCGCCGAACATGCGCAGGGTGCGGTGCCCGATGCTGTGAAAGGTGCCGCCCCAGAAACGTCCGGGCACGACGCCCGTGAGCTCGTTGACCCGGTGCAGCATCTCCTTTGCGGCCTTGTTGGTGAAGGTCAGCAGGAGGATTTCGCCCGGAGGTACGCCCTGGGAGAGCAGGTAGGCGACGCGGTAGGTGAGCGTGCGCGTCTTGCCCGAGCCGGCGCCCGCGAGCACGAGCAGGGGCCCCGGCTCAGCCGTCACCGCTGCGTATTGCTCGTCGTTGAGCTGGGCGCGGAAGTCGATCGGCGGGACGGTCGCCTGGCCGGCGTCCGCGTGTGGGGAGGGCGAATCCATGAGTCAGGCAGATGGGCGCAAAGAGCTCCCCGGGGCGCAAGGGCAAATCGAGCGCGCGACGGGATTCGCCGCGCGCGGGCGGTCAGAGGCTGTGGATGGCGCTCTTGCTGACCGCGAGGGCGGCCTCCTTCACGGCCTCGCTCATCGTGGGATGGGCGTGGATCGTGCGGGCGAGGTCCTCCGCGCTGCCGCCGTACTCCATGTGGGAGACGACTTCCGCGATGAGTTCGCCGGCCCCGTGGCCGAGGATCTGCGCGCCGAGGATGCGGTCGGTCTTCGCGTCGGCGATGATCTTCGCGAAACCGTCCACGGTGTCGGCGGCGATGGCGCGCCCGTTGGCGGCGAAATTGAACTTGCCCGTGCGCACGGCGAGGCCCTTTGCCTTCGCGGCGTCCTCGCCCAGGCCGACGCCGGCGACCTCGGGGTCGGTGTAGATGATGCCGGGCACGAGGTCCCAGTTGATGTGGCCCGCCTTTCCGGCGATCCACTCTGCGACGGCCACGCCGTCTTCCTCGGCCTTGTGCGCGAGCATCGGCCCGGCGACCACGTCTCCGATGGCCCACACGCCGGGCACGTTGGTGCGCAGCTGGCGGTCGACGGCGATGCGCTTCTTCTCGTCGAGCGCGACGCCGACCTTCTCGAGCCCCAGGCCCTCGGTGCAGGGACGACGTCCGACGGCGACGAGGATCTTGTCCGCCTCGACCTCAATGGGCTTTCCGTCGCGCTCGGCCGTGAGCACGGAGTACGCGCCGTTCTTCTTCAGGCCGGTGACCTTCGCGCCGGTCTCGATCTTGAGGCCCTGCTTTTCGAGCAGGCGGGTGAAGGCGCGGACTACATCGTCGTCGTAGTTGGCGGCGATCTTCGGGAGGAATTCGACGACCGTGACCTGGCTGCCCAGGCGGGCCCAGACGGAACCGAGTTCGAGTCCGATCGCCCCACCGCCGACGACGGCGAGCTTCTTCGGCACGGAGTCGAAGGCGATCGCGTGGTCGCTGGAGACGACGGTCTTGCCGTCGAACTTCAGGAAGGGCAGCTCGACCGGCACGGACCCGGTGGCGATCACGATGTTTGTCGCGGAGAGCGTGGTCTTCAGCTCGGTCTTGGCGGGATCGACGATCTCGATCGAGGTGGGCGTGAGGAAGGAGGCGGTGCCGGTGAACACGGCGACCTTGCGGGCCTTGGCGAGCTGGGCGACGCCGCCGGTGAGCTTGGCGACGACGGCGTCCTTGCGCTTGAGCAGCGCGGCGAGGTCGACCTCGACGGAGCCGAGCTTGATGCCGTGCGCGGCGGCATGGTCGCGGGCGAAGACGAGATGCTCCGTCGTATGGAGCAGGGCCTTGGTCGGGATGCAGCCGACGTTCAGGCAGGTGCCCCCGAGGGCGGGGCGCTTTTCGACGAGCGCCACCTTGAGGCCGAGCTGGGCGGCGCGGAACGCGCACACGTAGCCGCCGGGGCCGGCGCCGATGACAATGAGATCGTAGGTCGTCATGTGGATACCGATGGATTGCCGCCTTCCCGGCGGCGCGAGCCGGCGCGGATGCGTGCCGGGCCTAGAGACTGAGCAGAAGGCGCGAGGGATCCTCGATCGCCTGCTTCACCTTGACCAGGAAGGTGACGGCCTCGCGGCCGTCGACCAGGCGGTGGTCGTAGCTGAGAGCCAGATACATCATCGGGCGGATCACGATCTGCCCGTCACGCACCACGGCGCGCTCCTGGATGGCGTGCATGCCGAGGATGGCGCACTGGGGCGGATTGATGATCGGTGTGGAGAGCATCGAGCCGAAGATGCCGCCGTTGGTGATGGTGAACACGCCGCCGTCGAGGTCGGCGAGGGCGATGCGGCCCTCGCGGGCCTTGGTGGCCGCGTCGGCGAGGGATTTCTCGACGCCCGCCATCGGCAGCTTGTCGCAGTCGCGCACGACGGGGACCAGCAGTCCCTTGTCGGTGGATACGGCGACGCCGATGTCGAAGAAGTGGTTTTCGACGATGAAGTCGCCGTCCATCATCGTGTTGACGGCCGGCACCTCCTGGAGGGCGTGCACGACGGCCTTCACGAAGAAGCTCATGAAGCCGAGCTTGATGCCGTTGCGCTTCACGAACTCGTCCTGGTACTTCGCGCGCAGGGCCATGACGGCGGACATGTCGACCTCGTTGAAGGTCGTGAGCATGGCGGCGTCGTGCTGGGCGGAGATGAGTCGCTGGGCGATCTTCGCGCGCAGGGGCGAGATGCGCCGGCGGTTCTGGCGCGGGGTGGAATTGGGCGTGATCACCGGCACTGTGGGCTGGGCGGCCGCCGGGGCTGGCTTAGGGGCGGGCGCGGGCGGCTGTGCGACGGGCTTCGCGGCCGCAGCCTCGACGGCGGACAGCATGTCTCCCTTGGTGACACGTCCGGCCTTGCCGCTGCCGGCGACCTTCGACGGGTCGACTCCTGTCTCCTCGGAGATCCGGCGCACGGCGGGAGAAGCGGGGGCAGCAGCAGCGGCGGCGGCCGTGGTCGGAGCCGCGGCAGGGGCGGCGCCGGCGGCCTCCGTGTCGATCGAGGCGACGGCTTGACCGATCTTCACCTCGGTGCCCTCCTCGACCTTGAACGTGATCCGGCCGGAGGCCTCGGCGAGGCCTTCGGACGTGATCTTGTCGGTCTCCAGCTCGTACAGGACCTGGTCTTTCTTCACCAGGTCGCCGTTCTGCACGTGCCACTTGGCGAGCACGCCTGAGCTGATGGATTCACCCATGGGAGGGATGACGACGTCGAATTTGGCCATGGTGGAAATGGGGTTGATGATACAGGGATTGACACCACATCGAGCGGCCCACGCAACCAAAACCGGGGCCGCCTATGCAGTGAAACGAGGAATGCCGGAGGATCAGAGCGAGAAGGCGTCCTGGAGGAGCGCCGACAGCTCGAGACGGTGGATGGAGAGCGTGCCGACGGCGGGGGACGCGGCGGCGTCGCGACCGGCGTAGGCGGCCTTGCGTCCGAAGATCTGCTCGAGCTGCGGGGCGATGTAGCTCCAGGGGCCCATGTTCTGGGGTTCCTCCTGACACCACACGAGGCGGGCGCCCGAGTACTGGTCTGCGATTTCGGAGAGGCGGTTGCGGTGGAGCGGATACAGCTGCTCGACGCGGATGATGGCGACGTCGTCGATCTTGTTGCGAGTGCGGTAGTCGATCAGGTCGTAATAGACCTTGCCGCTGCACAGGATGAGTCGGCCGGCCTTCGGGCTCTTTGCGTCGCGGGTCGTATCGTCGATGATTTCCTGGAACGCGCCCGCCTGGAAATCCGCCAGCTTGGAGACGGCGGCCGGATGGCGCAGGAGCGACTTCGGCGACATCACGATGAGCGGCTTGCGGAAATCGCGCCGCATCTGGCGGCGGAGCACGTGGAAGAGATTGGCGGGGGTGGTGATGTTGACGACCTGCAGGTTGTTTTCGGCGCAGAGCTGGAGGTAGCGTTCCAGGCGCGCGGAGGAGTGCTCGGGACCCTGGCCCTCGTAGCCGTGCGGAAGGAACATCACGATGCCGCTCGCGCGCTGCCACTTCGATTCGGAGCAGGTGATGAACTGGTCGATGATGACCTGGGCTCCGTTGGCGAAATCGCCGAACTGCGCTTCCCAGATGCACAACATCTGGGGGTAGTCCATCGAATAGCCGTAGTCGAAGCCGAGCACGGAGGCCTCGGAGAGGACCGAGTTGTAGACGCAGAACCGGGCCTGCTTTTCGTCGATGTGATTGAGCGGTGTGAAGGCTTCGCGCGTCTCGGTGTCGTAGAGCACCGCGTGGCGCTGGCTGAAGGTGCCGCGCTCGCAGTCCTGTCCGCTGAGGCGCACGGGGGTGCCCTCGGCCAGGAGGGTGCCGAAGGCGAGCGCCTCGCCGAAGGCCCAGTCGATCGGGCCGCCCTCCTTGAAGGCGTGCAGGCGGCCGTCGATGAAGCGCTTGATCTTCGGATTGGGCTGGAAGCCCTCCGGCACCGTGGTGAGTCCGCGGACGACCTGCTCGATCACCTCGGGCTTCACGCCGGTCTCGACCGGATGAAAATGGTAGGCCGGCTGGAAGAAGCCGGTGGAGCCCTGGAAGACAGCCTTCGGGTCCGCCTGCATTGCCGCGCGCTTGGGGGCCTTCTTCGCCTCGTTTTCCTTGGCCTTGGCGAGGTGCGCGTCGAGCGCGGCGCTGTATTCGGCGCGGACGGCCACGCCCTCGTCCTCGGTGATGGAGCCCTCGGCGATGAGCCGCTGCGTGTAGAGCGTGGTGACCGGCGGATGGACGGCGATCTTCTTGTAGAGCGTCGGCTGGGTAAAGGCGGGCTCGTCGCTCTCGTTGTGCCCGTGCTTCCGGTAGCAATACATGTCGATCACGATATCGCGCCGGAACTTCACTCGGAACTCGAGCGCGAGCCGCGTGGCCATGCACACGGCCTCGGGATCGTCGCCGTTCACGTGGAGGATCGGCGCCTCGATCATCTTCGCCACGTCCGTGCAGTAGTGCGTGGAGCGCGAGTCGCTCGGCAGCGTGGTAAAGCCGATCTGGTTGTTGATGACGAAGTGCAGCGTGCCGCCCGTGCGGTAGCCGGGGAGCTGGGAGAAATTGAGCGTCTCGGCCACGACGCCCTGTCCCGCGAATGCGGCGTCGCCGTGCACGAGGAACGGGAGGACCTTCCGCCGCTCGGCATCGCTGCGGATGCGCTGGCGCGCGCGCGCCTTGCCCTCGACGACTGGGTCGACGGCCTCGAGGTGGGAGGGGTTCGCGGCGAGGCGCATCTCAATCTTGTGCCCGTCAGTCGTGTCGAGCACGGCTTCGTATCCAAGGTGGTACTTCACGTCGCCGTCGCCGCCCACCATGTCGGGGAGGTAGTTTTCGGAGAACTGCTCGAACAGCAGCTCGAAGGGCTTGCGCATGATGCTGGTGAGCACGTTGAGGCGCCCGCGGTGGGCCATGCCCATGACGATCTCCTCGACGCCGACCTCGGGGCAGTGCTCGATCAGGGCGTCGAGCGCCGCGATGAAGGTCTCGCCGCCTTCCAGACCGAAGCGCTTCTGGCCGACGTACTTCGTGTGCAGGAACCGCTCGAACAGCTCGGCCTTGTAGAGCCGGCGCATGATGCGAATCTTCTGGTCGCGCGTGAAGCCCGGCTGGTTCTCGCAGGCCTCCATGTGCTGCTGAAGCCACGCCCGCGCCTCCGTGTCCTGGACGTGCGTGTATTCGACACCGATGTGACCGGTGTAGGTGCGGCGCAGCGACGCGAGCAGGTCGGCCAGGCGCATCTGGCCGCCCCCGCGGTAGGTGCCGACATTGAAGGTCTCCTGCAGGTCCGACTCCTTCAGCCCGTAGTGGTCCGGCTTCAGGCGTGGAAACTCCGGCGGCGGATCGCTGAGGGGATCCAGATGGGCCTGGAGATGGCCGTGCGCCCGGTGGGCGTTGATCAGGCGCAGCACCTGCGCCTGCTTCGCGCTGTCGAGGATGTTGACCCCCGCCTCCGCGGCGCTTTGGCCGACGGTTGCGGCATTGATCGGAAGCTGACCTCCCGAACCCAGCGCAAAGCCTTGAAAAAAGGCGCGCCACGTGGGGTCGACCGAGTCCGGATTCTCAAGCCAGGCTTGATAGGCGGTCTCGATGACGCCGGCATTCGCATAAGTCGGAAGCGTAAAGGAATTCATGAACGTGACTCCTTCGAGGCGCCGGGCGGCCCGATTCAGGTTCTCGGTGTCGCCCGTACTTGAAGGATGGATAGGTTTTTTCGAGGTTCTCGATTAAACAAAACTCTAGGGTCTTGTCGCGCCTTCTCAAGCTTGGGTCCGGCGGTATACGGGGCGGCCGAGTCTCGTAAGAATAACAAGAATAGTTACTAATAGACCGGATTCCGCCTCGGACAAGCTGCGCAGCCTGCTGTGAATCGGCGTCTTGCGCAGCGCCTGACGGATGATCAGCCTGTCCCTGAATGAGCAGTAACCGAATCCCCACGGACGGCGGCGACGCCCTTAAAAGCAACCCATTTGCGGCGATTCAGGGCATGCCTCAACTGCCCGCGGGCAAGCCGGTTGAGCAGAAGTCGACCGCGCCATCACCGGGAAAACCGGCGCGGTCTCGGGGGCGTGTGGACATCGTCCGCCAGACGGCCGGCCGCGGTGGGAAGACGGTGACGGTGATTTCGGGCTTCCTCGGCATCAGCCCCCAGGAAAAGGAGGATATCGCAAAACGGATACAGCGCGCCTGTGGCTGCGGAGGCAGCGTGAAGGACGGGCGTATCGAGATTCAGGGCGACAAGCGTCAGGAGGCGGCGAAGGTGCTGGTCGAAGCCGGATTCAAGCCGGTGTTTGCCGGGGGGTAATCGTTGTTCCGGCTCAATCGCTCAGCCCGGCGGCGAGCGCGAGTGCGCCCTTGGCCCGGTTGAGAATGTACAGGTGGTAGCCCGGGGCTCCGTGGCGAAGCAGGTCGCGAATCTGGGTGAGGGCCCAGTCGATGCCGATGATCTCCACCACATCCGGGC
Source organism: Opitutaceae bacterium (assembly GCA_027310745.1). Lineage (GTDB taxonomy): Bacteria > Verrucomicrobiota > Verrucomicrobiia > Opitutales > Opitutaceae > MWDT01. The sequence goes on from DAIDAF010000031.1 coordinate 137,001, forward strand.
TGCCCTCCGCGATCTCCAGCCGGCGCGCGAGCGGCGCGGGCAGCGCCGCTCCACAAAGTGAAGTGATGCGCTGGATCTGCTTGAACGACAACACGGGCATGATGCCGGGCACGATTGGCACCCGGATGCCAGCGGCGTGGCAGTGGTCGACGAAGCGGTAGTAGCGGTCGTTCTCGAAAAACAGCTGGGTGGTGACGAACGCCGCGCCCGCGTCGACCTTGCGCTTCAGATTATCCAAGTCCGTCCGAAAATCCGGGGCCTCGGGATGCTTTTCCGGATAGCCCGCCACGCCGAGGCAGAAGTCCGCGTGACGCTCCTTGAGAAGGGAGACCAACTCATTGGCATGATTCAGCCCATCGGGTGCGACCTTGAACTCGGCGGCGCCCTTGGGTGGGTCGCCACGAAGCGCCATGATGTTGCGAAAACCTTCCGCGTGAAGCGTGTCGGCGATCGATGCCAGCTCCGCGCGGGAATGGCCGACGCAGGTCAGGTGGGGCATGACGGTCAGCCCGCAGTCGTCCTTTAGGACCTGCGACACCTGCGCGGTGCGCTGCCTCGTGCTCCCGCCGGCTCCGTAGGTGACGGAGACGAAGTCCCAGTCGATCTTCGCGACTGCGGCCGCCGTCTGCCGAAGGGCGTCCATGCCTGCGTCGTCCTTGGGAGGGAAAAACTCAAGCGAGCGAAGGGGACGCTTCTGCTCGAACAGGGACGAGATTGAGGGATTGGCGGGCATGGGATGGGACCAAAGACGGCGGAGAAACGGTGGCGACTCGAAATGACGTATCAAAAAATCCGGATATTAAGATACGAGTCAAGACCCAAACCAGAGTCTAGAATGAGGGACAGGCAATTTTCGGCCCCCCCTGTTGAGTGCCTTAACCTGGAGTGCGGAATCACGATTCCGCCCTGCGCGGGAGGCTCGGCCTCCCGGCTCGTCGCGCGGGCTGACGATGAGGGACAGGCCAAAAAACGAACGCCCGCGCCAAAACGGCTGCGGGCGTCGGGTGAGCCGGCGGGGCGCTGGGTTACTTCTTCGCCGGATTCGGGTGCACCGCTGCGGTCGCCTTGGAGGCGGGTGCAGCAGGCTTCGGGGGCGGCGGAAGCATCAGGTCGTCGACGGTCTTTGGAAGGGAAGTGTAGCTGTAGTCGTAGATTTCGAACGCGCGACGGGTCATCAGTTGATTGATCGGCGCCTTGGCGTCGGAGCAGGTCACGTTGAGAAAGACCGGCGGGGTGGCTCCGGGCGCAGGATTGGCGGGTGTCGCGATCTGGGCTTTGGCGGCAGCCTTGGCGACCGCCTTGGGGGCGGGCGGGGTCTGGCTGAAGGTCAGGCGCCAGTCCTTGCCGCCGAACGTGTGAAGGACCACCAGACGGCTGTGCTTTTCGGCATCCTTCACCTTGGGCGAATCGGGGGCGTCGGTGCCTGAGAAACGCAGGGTGGTCACCGAGGTCAGCAGCGCGTCGACTTTCTGAGGATCGAGTTGGCGTCCCGCAGGCGCCGGGCCCTGGATGTGAAATGGAGCGCCGGCCTTGGCGCGGACGAGGTCCAGCGAGTTGCCCGACGGGAAGCTGAGGGTGATGCCCTTCACGTCGTCCAGTTTCAGGGAAACCAAGGTCGAGTCGGCCCAGTTTTGCGCCGACGAATCCATCCACAGGTTCATGCGACTCAGGAAGACCTTCTTCCCACCGTGAAACCGGATCAGGCGGTCGCCGGAGTCGGTGGTCTTGCCCAGGTCGAGTGACCAGAGCGTCTTGCCGGAGGCATCCGCCAGGGAGACCGAGTCGTTTCCGAACTGGTAGTGAGCGATGCGCTCGGGATCGGTGGTCACGAAACGGTCGATCTTCGCCTTCTGGAGCTGGTCGACGAACTGGGTGAGCTTCGAGAAATCGACGGGAAGATCGTAGTAGTTCGAGACGACCCAGCCGCCGGAAGGCGATTTCGAAATGACGACCTGCTTGCCGCTGGTCTCGAGGGTGAGACGGGTGGCCTTGCCGAGGACGGACCGGTCGACAATGGGGTGTCCGATGCGTGGATCCGCCCCCGCGAGCTTTGCGGGGCGGTTGGCCACGTACACGGCCACCGAGGCCAGGAAGAGGATCACGACGGCGATCGTCAGGTTCTTCAATTTCATGGGTGGCGGAGCTTGCTGGGTTTCAGGCGCGGCGGTGGCGGTAGAACCAGATGCCAAAGGCGATCACGAGCAACGGCGAGGCGAGCAGGTTGATGAAGAGCAACGTGTATTCGAGCGACTTGATCCCCTCGCGCAGTTCCAGGCGGATATGGCGGCGTTCGATCCGGGCGTCGCCCTCCTGTTTCTGGAACGCGTCGACCTCCTTCTGCATTTGCGGCGTGGCGATCAGGGTCTGGGTCTGGCCGCGCTTGCCGAGGAGTTCGGTGAGCTTCTGCTGGATCTGCGAAAGCCGGGCCTCCACGGCATCGAGCTTCTGGCGGTACTTTCGCTCGGCGGCGGCCTGCATGTTCATCACGACGGTGAACGGGCGCGCGGAGCTGCCCTTGCCGCGGATGGAGAGCAGGTCCTTCGGCCCGCCGAGGTAGTCCAGGCAGTTCTCGGCAAAATAGAGGTTGTCGTTCAGCGGCTCGGCCATCTGGGTGCCGAGGAAGTTGAGCTGCCGTACGCTGAAGTCGTCCATGAGCCAGTCTGCGTCGGCGACAACGAGGATGGTGGCGTTGCCCTTGGAGTGGGTGAGCTGCCCCTTGGCGGGCTCGGGCTTCGCGGCTTTGCCCTTTGCTGGAGCGGCACCCGGCATCCCGTCGGGGAACGCCGTCTTGAGAGGACCGGTGAAGAGCGCGGCGATCGTTTTCCTTCCCTCGATCTTGAGCTGGCGCATGAGATCGTCGGGTTGCGTGAACTGCAGGGACATCACAGGCACCATGCCCGAATGGGCGGAGGTGCGCACCAGGGATGTCATCTTGAGCGTGGACCCCGGGGCGAGCGCCACGGCGCCGGGTTCGACGAAGAGCAGGGAGTTGAGCTGGGCGGTGCCGATGAAGGTGGAATTGAGATTTGCGGCGGTGAGGCTCAGCCAGGTCGGGTAGGTGGCGATCGTGCCGTCGCTCGACTGGACCTTGGAGGCGTCATCCTCGTCGCCCGCGACCATGGTGGGAGAGTAGGCGATGCCGTAGGCCTTGAACAGGCCGGGCAGGTCGCTCGAGGCGTCGGGAGCCCCATACATCGACGAGCCGCCCTGCTGTTTGAACAGCTGCGTGGACGGATCGACCGCGATGAACACGGGCCTGCCGGAGAGCACGAACTGGTCGATCGCGTATTGGAGCTGTGGTGACAGGTTTCTCGGGGCCACGATCGCGAGCACGTCGAGATCCTTGGGGAGGCTGGTCGCAGTCGGTTCGATGGACTCGACATCGAAATGCTTCTCCCAGGCGTTGAGCACGTACTGGTTCTGGGGCATCTGGCCGCTCTGCATGGCCATGTAGTTGAACTTGGCTTTCAGCGGGAGGCTCGAGATGAGCCCCATCTTCTTCTTGTCGACCTGCTGCACGTCGAAGATCAGCTGCGAGAGGTCATATTCGAGGAAGGATTCCCGCTGGGGGTCGAAGGTCTTGATCACCTTCTGCTGGTCGGCCTGCGTGGCGACCAGGCCAAGGATGAACTTGTCGCCGTTGGGCATCACCTGCTCGCGCAACCCCGCGGTGGTGGCGGCCTCCTCGGCATTCGTGTCGGGCTCGGGGTTGATCACGTTGAGGATGATCCGGCCGTTGGCGGCGCGGGCATACAGATGCAGCATCGCCTCGACGCGGTCGGCGTAGTCCTTGTACATCGTGGGCAGGCCGCGGGCGTCGCGGGTGAAGTAGAAATCGAGGGTGACCGGATCCTCGATCTTGGAGAGGATGGCCTTGGTGCCCGGCGACAGCGTGTAGATGTGGTTCGCCGTGGCATCGAGCCGGAACGGAAGGTTGGCCGCGATGTAGTTTGCGAGGACGAGGGCGATGAAGAGGAGAACGACGGACAGGGCTTTTCGACCGAATTTCATCGAGGAAAGGGGTTGGCGTTCAGCGCTCGAGGGCCACGACGTTCAGGAACAGGCAGAAGGTCGTCAGCGACAGGAAGAACACGACGTCCTTCAGGTCGACCATGCCCTTGGTGAAGGGCTCGAAGTGTGGCATGGTGCTGAAGTTGGAGATCGTATCCACGAGCCACTGGGGCATCACGCGCCCCATCGCGCCGTTGAAGATGCTCCAGCCCATCAGCACGAGCACGAGGTTCACGCAGACGCTCACCACGAAGCTGATGACCTGGTTGCGTGTGAACGCGGAGGTGAGGGAGGAGACGGCCAGGAACGAGCCGGCCATGAGGATGCTCCCGAAATAGCTGGTGATCACCACGCCCCAGTCGGGCGATCCGAGGAAGCCGATGGTGATCGCCATCGGGAAGCTCAACAGGATCGCGATCGAGAGGAAGGCCCAGGCCGCCAGGAATTTTCCCAGCACCGCGTCGAGCGGCGTGATCGGCAGCGTGAAGAGCAGCTCGATGGTGCCGTTCTTCTTCTCCTCGGCCCACAGGCGCATGCCGACCGCCGCGGCAAAGAAGATGAACAGCCAGGGATGGAACGAGAAATAGCTCTCGAGGGACGCGACGTTCGAATCGAAGAACTGGCCGACGAAGAACGCGAGGCCGACGCTCAGCATCAGGAAGACGACCAGGAAGACGTAGGCGACGGGAGTGCGGAAGTAACCTCCGAACTCGCGCTTGAAAATGGATGCGACGCGGGACATGGAGCGTGCCTGGGAGGGGGTTGGGTCCGGTTCAGACGTCGGACTGGGTGAGGGAACGGAAGATGGCGTCGAGGCGGGCGCCCGGCTGGCGTGCCTGGAAGGCGGCCGGGGTCTCGTCCACGACGATGCGGCCGGCGGACAGCAGGACGATCCGGGTGCAGACGGCCTCCACCTCCTCGAGGATGTGGGTGGAAAGGATCACGGCCTTCTCGGTGGCCATGCCCCGGATGAGGCTGCGCACCTCGTTCTTCTGGTTCGGATCAAGCCCGTCGGTGGGCTCGTCGAGCACCAGGATGGGTGGATCGTGAAGGATGGCCTGGGCGAGGCCGACGCGCTGGCGGTAGCCCTTGGAGAGCGTCTCGATCGACTGGCGACGCACGGGCTCCAGGTGGGTCTTCGCGACCGCGCGGTCCACGAGCGCCTCGCGGTCGCCAGGCCGCGTGAACCCCCGGGCCTCCGCGACGAAGAGGAGGAACTCCTCGACATTCATTTCCGGATACGATGGCGCGCTTTCGGGGAGGTATCCAATTTTCCGTTTCACCTCGAGGGGGGCCTTCCGCACGTCGTGCCCGGCTACCACCGCGGTGCCGCTGTCCGGTGTCAGGAACCCCGTGATCAGCTTCATGGTCGTCGATTTGCCTGCTCCGTTGGGGCCAAGAAAGCCCAGAATATCCCCGCGACTCACGGAGAAGGAGATTTTGTCGACCGCGCGCTTTGCTCCGTAAGTCTTTACCAAATCAATAACTTCGATCATTATGAAAGAATCGTTTTGAGGCTGGCAGAGTCGCCGTAAGACGGGCTTGGGGCGAAAAAGTTCCCAGAAAAGTTCGAGCGAACGACGCGGCATTTGCGCGCTTGCCGGGGCGGGGTTGACGCCGCGGCCCGGGCGCATTGCGATGTCCCGCGAACACCGTGGACGACGAAAAATTCCGGATACTCGAGGAGCGGATTGCCTGGCTGCAGCGGCATGTGACCGAGCAGGACAAGGCGATGATGCAGATGGCGGACAGGCTTCGGAAGCTGGAAACGCTGGCGTCGTCGCTGCAGGAGCGCCTGCGGGAGTCCGGGGGGCCGGGCGAGGGCGCGGGCGGCTTGCCGGTTGACGAACGTCCCCCGCATTACTGAGGGCGGCCCGCGAGGCCGGGGAGGAGTGCGACGAGCGGAAGGTCGGCGGGGGCGAGGTCCATGCCTGCGATCTCCTCGTGACCGGCCCAGCGCAGCGCGGAGTGCTCGAGGGCGACCGGTTGGACGCCGGACGCGGCCAGGCGGGCCGTGTAGGGGATCAGGCGGATACGGACCGTCCCGTAGTCGTGCACGTAGGGGGCGACGGCGGCGAGAACCTCGATCGTGCAGCCCAGCTCCTCGCGGATTTCCCGAATCAGGGCGTCGCGCGGGTCCTCGCCGTCGTGGACCTTGCCTCCCGGAAACTCCCATTTGCCGCCGAGGTGCTTGTTTGCCGGACGCTGTGCGACCAGCCAGCGCCCGCGATCGAGGATCAATGCGGCGACGACGGGAATCGGCTCGGGGGACGGTGCGGAGGAGTGAGGGGAGGCCAAGCCTCCGAGCAAACGGAAAGGCGCGGCGCTGACAATCGCCGTCTATCGCTCAGGAATGAGCGGGCGATCCGAACAGACACCGACGAAGACCAGCCGCGATTGAACCACAGAGCACACGGAGAACACGGAGAAAGGCGGTGGGAAGTTAATCTTGGATCGAATCCTCTTCACTTCCGCGGTGAGCGCTGATTCCGCCCATTGCTTCGATTTCAGGCTCTGTGATCTCGGTGTCTCTGTGGTTCAAATCCACCTGCTTTGTCCTGCATCAGGGCCGGTGGCGGTTGTGCCTCCCGCGATGGCAAAAAAAAGGAGGCGCGGCGCGCCTCCTTTGGAAAACGGTGATGATCTGAGTCGGGCTCAGCGGGGGAGCAGGTCGGCGACGAGCGCCTTCTCTTCCTTCAGCTCGTTCTCGGTCGCGGCGATCTTGGATCGGGAGAATTCGCTCAGCGACAGGCCCTGGACGATTTCCCATTTGCTGCCGTCGCTGCGGATCGGGAAGGAGAACATGAGCCCCTTCTCGATGCCGTAGGAGCCGTCGGAGCAGACCGCGACGCTGAACCAGTCTCCGGCCTTGGTCGGATTGGTGAGGTTGCGGACGGTGTCGACGACCGCGTTGGCGGCCGAGGCGGCGGAACTCAGGCCGCGGGCCTTGATGATCGCGGCGCCGCGCTGCTGCACGGTCGGGATGAACGTGTCCTTGTACCAGACCTCGTCGGTGATGACCTGGGTCGTGGGCTTGCCGCCGATCTTCGAGTTGGCGTAGTCCGGGTACATCGTGGAGCTGTGGTTACCCCAGATGGCGAGGTTCGAGACGGTGGTCGTATCGACGCCGGCCTTGATGGCGAGCTGGGTGACCGCGCGATTCTGGTCGAGCATGGTCATCGCGAACCAGCGGTCCGCGGGGATCGACGTCGCGTTGCTGCGGGCGATCAGGCAGTTCGTGTTGCAGGGGTTGCCGACGACGAGGATCCGGACGTCGGGGGCGGCGTTCTTGGCGATCGCCTGGCCTTGGCCGGTGAAGATCTTGCCGTTGATGCCGAGCAGGTCCTTGCGCTCCATGCCGGCCTTGCGCGGGACGGAGCCGACGAGCAGGGCCCAGTTGACGCCCTTGAAGCCCTCGTCGAGGGAGGCGGTGGCAACGACGCCCTTGAGCAGCGGGAAGGCACAATCCTGGAGTTCCATGACCACGCCACCGAGGGCGGGGAGGGCCGGCTCAATCTCGATCAGGTGGAGAATGACCGGCTGCTCGGGTCCGAACATGGAGCCCGAGGCGATACGGAAGAGGAGGGAGTAGCCGATCTGGCCGGCGGCTCCGGTGACAGCAACGCGGATGGGTGATTTCATAGCAAGTTGGAGTAAGAAATTCTAAACCTGCGCCAGCACGCAAGGACGGAGTTTAATGACGATCAAGCGGTGCGCGCGCCCAAGCGTTGGTAAAGTTCGAGCACGGTCTGTTCCGTGGTGGGCCAGTCGATGCAGCCGTCGGTGATGGAGACACCGTAGCGGAGGTTTTCCTTGGGCTGGGGGAAGGGCTGATTACCGGCGCCGAGATTGCTCTCGATCATGGCTCCGATGATGGAGCGGTTGCCTGCGACGATCTGGTCGGTGAGCGCGCGGAGGACCTCCGGTTGCCGCTCGGGTTGCTTGGAGGAGTTGTCGTGCGAGCAATCGACCACGATGACCTTCGGGAGCTTGGCCTTTGCGAGCAGGGTTTCGGTCTGCAGGATGTGCTCCGGCGAGTAGTTCGGGCCGGAGTTGCCGCCGCGAAGGACGACGTGGCAGTTCGGGTTGCCGCGCGTGGTGACGGAGGACGCGCGTCCCTCGACGTCGATGCCGAGAAACGTGTGGGACTGGCCGGCGGCCTTGATGGCGTTGATGGCGGTCTGGATGGAGCCGTCGGTGCCGTTCTTGAACCCGAGGGGCATGGACAGGCCGGAGGCCATCTGGCGATGGGTCTGCGACTCGGCGGTGCGGGCGCCGATGGCCGACCAGCAGATCAGATCGGCGATGTACTGGGGCGTGATGGGATCGAGCAGCTCGGTGGCGGTGGGCAGGCCCAGCTCGAGCACGTCGAGGAGGAATTTGCGGGCGATGCGCAGCCCGGCCGCGATGTCATGGGAGCCGTCGAGGTGGGGGTCCATGATGAGGCCCTTCCAGCCGACGGTGGTGCGGGGTTTCTCGAAATAGACCCGCATGACGATCAGGATCCGGTCGGAGACCTTTTGGGCGAGGGCGGCGAGGCGCTCGGCGTACTCGCGGCCCGACTTGAGGTCATGGATCGAGCAGGGCCCGATGAGCAGGAGGAAGCGGTTGTCGTCCCCGAAAAGGATCCGGTGCACGTCCTGCCGCGACCTGGCGATGAAGTCCGCCGCGGTCTCGCTGGCGGGCAGCTCCCGGACGATGTCTGCGGGCGAGGGGAGTACCCGTGTTTCGACTACATTGATATCGGAAGTACGATGCACGATCGCAGACGCTGCGTTTCGCTGCACAGCTGGGCAAGTCCTGTTTCGAAAAGAAGTGCCACAGCGCGACATCCGGACAAAAAAGTGGCGGGTCGCCTACCCCTAAGCGACCCGCCTTTGCTTTCTTAGTTACCCCAAAACTCCCGCTAGGCGGGAGAAAGAGTTAAATCTGATGAGTTGAAGAGATAGCTTTTGCCGGGGGTTCGTCAACGAATTCTTCGAATTCCTAGGAAGAAGTTACATAAAGGGCCGAATTAGAGAAATTAAGCGCCGATCAATTTTTGCGTAGGTTTTTTGGGGACGCGGGACATTGGAGGTGATTTTGTGGGGAGAGGCTTCTTTTTGGATGCTCAATAATTGGGTAACCAATTAAGAGTGAGATGGAAGTGGACTTTCGGTTCAGGCGGGAAACCTGTGAATCGTGCCCTGCGACCCTCGCGCTGCAAGGGGCGCCGAGGGGGATTCTAGAGAGAACCGAGGTGCGATAGCCTGACTCTGGGGCTCTCCCGCGCCTGCGTGATTCACTGAACGCGCCAGGGATTAGGCGACAAAAAACCCGCCTCGGAATCGGGGCGGGTTCGGCGTGGGCAGGGAGCCGGCGGGAGGCCGGATTACTTCTGCCAGGTGCGCTTCTTGTGGCGATTGGACTTCAAGCGCTTGCGGCGCTTGTGTTTGTTCATCTTCAACCGGCGCTTCTTCTTGAGATTGCCCATGGTGATCGAGAGAGGTTGGGGTTAGGCCTTTACGAGGACCGCCTTGGAGACGTGGCCCTTGACGTGATTGGCCGCATTGCGATGGACCACGCCCTTCTTGGCGGCCTTGTCCACGGCCGACGCGTAGGCGATGCCGGCGGTACGCGCCTCGGCGGCGTCGCCCTTCTTAGTCGCCTGCTCGAACTTCTTGCGCAGGGTCTTCAGACGGGTAAGGGTCGCCTTGTTACGGAGGGCACTACGCGCGGATTTGCGCGCGGCTTTGATGGCGGATTTGGTGTTGGCCATGATGTTGTCGGACTTGGTAAGCCGGCCAGAAACTCAGCGGATTGCCCGAGAGTCAAGGGAGAAGTGGCGAAGAAAATTCACGGGAGGAAGGAATCGAGGAGCGCGACGTAGGGCGCGATGACTGCGACGGAGCGGAAGTCGGAGGTCAGGGGGCGGAAGTCGGAGGTCGGATGTCAGAAGTCGGAGGTCAGAAGACAGAGGACAGAGGAGGGAAGATCGGAGTGGCAGCCACGCACCCGGCAGACCCGTCTGTCACCTGGCGTGCCATCCGAAGCTCCGAAGGAGCGAAGGATGGTGCGACGGGGGAGACTCGAACTCCCGACCCGCGGTTTAGAAAACCGCTGCTCTGTCCGGCTGAGCTACCGTCGCCCAAGTGTCGCCGCTCTAGTACGCCTCTGCAAAATCCCCGGGCAAGCCGATTCGGGGCGGGGGCTTACCGGCGCTGGAAGTAGCGGCCTTCGATCCAGGCGCCGAGCAGGAGGCCGAGAACGGATAGCAGGATCGGCCAGTTGCCGACGCCGAGTCCGGCGAGCGCAGGGCCGGGGCAGACTCCGCTCAGACCCCAGCCGACGCCGAACAGGGCCGCGCCGATCAGGGTACGGCGGTTGAGGTAAGCCGGCCGCGTGGCCCAGCCGTGGGCGAAGAGCGGGCGGCGTGCCAGGCGGGGTAGGAGCTGATAACACAGCATCGTCGTGAGGCTGGCGCCTCCAAGCACGAGCAGCAGGCCGAGGTTGTGCAGCAGGAGAAATTGTTTGATCGCTTCCGGCTGCACCATCGTCGACAGCGCGAGGCCGAAGCCGAACAGGACTCCCGCCACCAGCGCGGAAAGCATGACGGTGAGCGCGTGCTTCCTGGAATTTGTCCGGTCGGTGTCCTGGCGACGGCGCATGTCAGAAGCCTCCGAAGACGTGGACGAGGTGAGCGGTGAGAAGCGCGGTGGCCAGGAAGATGATCACCGCCACGAGCGAGGAGAGGTGCAGGGAGGCCAGGCCGCAAATGCCATGGCCGGAGGTGCAGCCGTTGCCCATGCGGGCGCCGAAGCCTCCGATCAGGCCGCCGACCAGCAGCTGCCAGCCCGGCACCGCGGTCACGAAGATCCGGCCTCGTCCGAGGGTCACGGTGTACACCAGCGCGCCGAGGACCATGCCCAGCCCGTACATCAGGCGCCAGTTTCGCGTGGCGACGAATTTCTCCTGCTGGAAATGCGGGAGGTGGCTGACGAACGACCACACCGCCGTGTAGGCCGTGCTGACGCCGCCGACCAATCCGGTGAGGGCGAACAGCAGACTCACGCCCAGGCCAATGAATACCCCACCGGCGAGAAAATGGACCCAGCCTGTGGGAAACAAAGAGGCGTTGCCGTGGATCACGATCAGCGTTCTGACGGGAAATCAGCCACGTCGTCAACAAGACCCCGCGTAGTGGCAGGCTGGATATTCGTCGGACGCGTCCGCTGTTAATGTAATGCAACAGACTGGCAGGAAATCGCCGCTGGTTCGGAGCGGATCGGGTTCACGCGGGGAAAGGATGGGCGGAGGGCAGAGCCGATCGTGCGGAGGGGGCGGGATCAGTCGGCCGGGAATTCGGACAGGGCCCGGACGAGGGTTTCATTCGCCTCCGGGTGCTGGACGGCCAGACGCAGGGAGTGCGTCAGGCCAAAGGAGGTGGCGTCGCGGACTCGAATTCCCTGCCGGCGCAGGGCGGTCGCGACGTGGGCGGCGTTGGAGACGCGAACGAGCAGAAACGTGCACGGGCTTTCGTGGACCTCGAAACCGTGGCTGCGGAGATCGCGCGCCAGGGCTGAGCGCCAGGCGGCGATGACGGGCTTGGTGGCTTCGAGCCAGGCGAGGGCCTCGGGCGTCACGGTTGCGGCGAGGAAGGCTTCGGAGGCGCGGTCGATGACCCAGCTCGGCGCGAGGTGGGCGAGGTCCTGCCGGGATTCGGGCAGGACGAGGTAGGCGGCGCGCAGGCCGCACAGGCCGAAGGCTTTGTTCGGGGCGTACAGGCGGAGGGCTCCCGGGGTCGCTCGTTCGAGGGCGGCGAGTTCCGTCGTGTCGCAGAACGGCAAATACGCGAGGTCCAGCACGAGCGGGCCGGCAAGCGAGGCGTCGCGGACAAAGTCCAGGGGCCAGCGATCGCCGGTGGGGTTGTTTGGCCAGCAGATGAAACCAAGGCGGCGGCCGTCGGCGTGGGCCGCGAGAAAGTCGGCGGGGCTCCGCTCCTCTGTCCAGGGGCGCAGCTCGACGTGGGCGCAGCGGCCGTATTCCGAAAAGGTCGGGCCGAGTGCGTGCACGGAGCCCCGGTGGGCGCGGACCAGGCGGAGGATGAGTTCGCTTGCTCCCGCGCCGACCACGATGCGGTCGGGTGTGACGCCGTGGTGCGCGGCGAGGGTGTCGCGGAGGCCCGTGTAGGCAGGGTCCGGATACCGGCTGAGGTCGGCGGCGCGCACGGCCGCGAGCACGGCGGGACAGGGACCGAGCGGGTTGGCGTTCGTCGAAAAATCGTGCCGCGGCTCGGGGCCCGAGTCTGTGCCACCGTGGTGTGGAAAAAGGTCAGGCATGGCAGCACCTCGCGATCACCGCGCCCGCGGCGCCGAGCAGCAGGGCGGCGGCCCACGCCGTGCGGCGGACGTGGCGGATGCAGGCGGGAACGACCCCCTCGGCGGGCGTCGCTCCATCGGGGTTGAGCACATAGACGCCGGGTTTTCCGAGGCGGATCCCATGCGACAGCGCGAGCGCGGCCATGGGCCAGCCGGAGTTGGGCGAGGGAGTGCGGGCCGCCTCGCCACCAAGGTGGCGGAGTGTATCCAGGGGGTGGCTACCGAAGGCGGCGAGCAGCAGTGCCGTGAGGCGGGCGGGAACGAGGTTGAGAAGGTCGTCCGCGCGTGCGGCCCACTTGCCGGCCCATTCCCAGGCGCCGCGATAACCCCACATCGCGTCGGCGGTGTTGGCGAAACGGTAGAGCGCAGCGCCGGGAAGGCCGAGCAGTGCGAACCAGAAGAGCGGCGCCACCACCGAGTCGGAGAGATTTTCGGAGAGCGATTCGAGTGCCGATTCCCGGACCTCGGCCTCGGTCAGGCACGAGGTGTCGCGGCTGACGATCCGCGCGAGCCGGAGGCGGCCGGCCTCGAGGCCGTCGCCCAGGGCGGTCTCCACGGCACGCACCTCGCCGATCAATACGCGCAGGGCGAGCAGGGGTTTGAGGAGGAGCCCGGTGGCGATCCACGCGACCCAGGCGGGTGCAAGTCGCAGGACGTGGGCGGCGAACACGAAAGGGGCCACGAACACCAGGGCTCCCAGCACCCAGAGCACGGCGCCCGCGGCGAAGGCGGGGCGGGGGCCAAGCGAGGTGAGCGGCCTGCCGACCCAGCCGAGCAGGCGTCCGATCCAGGCGACCGGGTGCAGCCAGTTGGGCGGTTCGCCGAACAGCGCATCGACGAGCAGGGCCAGGAGAATGCTCACGGCACGAGCGGGTACACCCCGCCGAAGTCGACCGGGATCGAGAAGGCGTCGCGCAACGCCAGGCCGCTGCGGGGGGCGAGCAGGGCGCGGATGACGCCTCCGTGGGTGACCAGCACGAGCGTCTCGCCGGAGTGACGCTGAAGGAGGTCTGCGAGACAGGCCTCGGCTCGTGCTGCCAGTTGGGTAAAGGATTCCCCGCCGGGAGGGGCGCGGTTCACGAAGTCGGCACTCCAGGCGTCGACGTCCGCGCGAGGGAGATCGTCCCAATGACGGCCCTCCCAGGCGCCGAAATTGAGCTCGTGCAAACGGGGATCGGTCGCGACCGGGCCGTCGCCAGCGAGGACACGCGCCAGGCTCAGGCAGCGCTTCGAGGGGCTCGACACCACGAGCCGCGGACCTAGAGGCAGGGCGCGATGCACGCGCTCGGCCTCGGTCTGAAACGTGTCCGCAAGCGGCACCTCGGAGACGCCGTAGCAGATGCCCGGTGCGATGTTCACCGACGTGTGGCGCACGAGGATCACCGCCATGACAGGACCCCCACCGCGATCAGGAAGACGATTTCCGCGACCTGTTGGAGCGCGCCGAGGCAGTCGCCGGTATAGCCGCCGATGCGGCGCCGGAACCAGGCTTCGCCGAGGATCCGCACCAGGGCCACGGGCACGAGCGCCCACCACAGGTGGAGTGGGAGCAGCAGCAGGGGCGCGAGGCCGGCCACGAGGGTGAGCGCGATGCGGGGCAGTGAGAGGCGCGACGACAGGGCGCGCGCCTTGCTCGGACCTTCGCGCACATAGTCGAGCGTCGTCATGAGCGAGATCGACGCGGCGCGGCTGACCGTGTGCGCCGCGAGGATGACGGCCGGCGCCAGGGCGAGGGGCAGGGTAGCGAGGGACTGCCAGCGAAGGCCGAGCGTGAGGATGAGCCCGACCACGCCGAAGGCGCCCACGTGGGAATCCTTCATGATTTCCAGGACGCGCTCACGGGTGGCACCTCCGCCGAAGCCGTCGCAGACGTCGGCCAGCGCGTCCTCGTGCATCGCACCCGTGAGCAGGGCGGTGGCGGTCAGGCAGAGCCCGGCGGCGACGGTCGTGGGCAGCACGCGGGAGGCGGCCCAGAACACGCCCGCACCCGCGCCGCCGACGATCCAGCCGACCGCCGGAAAATACGCGGCCGAACGTCGGAGATCGTCCGCGGACACGCCCGGACCGGCCGGCAGCGGAATCCGGGTGAAAAACAGCACGGCGGTGCGGAGCGCGCGCGCCTCCCTGGCGAACAGTCCCATGGATCAGTTCCGGTTGCTGACGGCGGCGGACTCGAAGGTGGCCATCTCGTCGAGGAAGGCGACGGACGCGCGCACGATCGGCCAGGCCATGGCGGCGCCAGTGCCTTCGCCGAGGCGCATTCCGAGGTCGAGCAGCGGGCGCGCGCCGAGGGCCTGGAGCGCGAGCCGGTGCGGGCCGTCGCCGGAGGCGTGGGCGAAGACCGCGTACTCGAGTGCGGAGGGGTTGAGCTTTGCGGCGACGGTGAAGGCGGCGGTGGCGATGATGCCGTCGACGAGCACGAGCATGCGCAGCGAGGCGGCCTCGAGCATGGCGCCGGCCATCATGGCGATTTCGCAGCCACCGAAGGCGGCGAGCGCGTCGAGCGGATCGGACGCGACGTGGCGGCGCTTTTGCACGCGGGTGAGGATCTCGAGCTTGCGGCGGACGCCGGCCGGGTCGTGGCCCGCGCCTACGCCCACGCAGTCGGCGAGCGGGAGCCCGAGCAGCGCGCTGGTGAGCAGGGCTGCGGCGGAGGAGTTGCCGATGCCCATTTCGCCCGGGAGGATGACGTTGGTGCCGGACCGCGCCAGGTCTCGGACGAGCGCGGCACCACGCGTGAGACAGAGTGCGACCTCGGCGGGCGTGAGGGCGTCCTCGTGCGCGGCGTTGCGGGTGCCGGGGCGGACCTTGAGATTCAGCAGGTCCGGGTGATCCGGCAGGTCGCTGGCGACGCCGGCATCGATCACCTTGATGGGCAGCCCGTGCATGCGGGCGATCACGTTGATGCAGGCGCCGCCGGAGAGAAAGTTGAGCACCATCTGCGGGGTGACCTCGGGAGGGAAGGGGCTGACGCCCTCGCGGGCGAAGCCATGGTCGCCCGCGAACACGAGCACCGTCGGATTGCGGAGCGCGGGGCTCGTGGTGCCCTGCATCAGGCCGAGCTGCAGCGCGAGCTCCTCGAGGCGGCCGAGCGAGCCCGGAGGCTTGGTCTTGTTGTCGATGCGCGCCTGAAGGGCCGGGGCGAGGTCGCGGGCAAGCGGCGGGATGGAGGGGACGGACCAGGAGGTGGAGGGTGTCATGGAAAAATCACTTCAGGCGGACGGGGCAGCCGGCGACCAGGAGCCACGCTTCGTGCGCGGCGGCGGCGGTGCGCTGGCCGAGGGTGCCAACGAGGTCGCGGAAGCGGCGCAGCGCGGGGTCGGCGGGGACGGGGGCCCAGCCGATCTCGTTGCTCACGACGACGACGGGCCAGGGGGCGGTGGAGAGGAAGGCGAGCTGATCGTCCCAGGCGGCGAGGATTTCTTCGTCAGTGCAGGCGAAGCGGTCGCTGGTCCACAGCGTCAGGCAATCGATCACGACGCCGGAGGGCGGCGGATCGAGACGCGCGAGTTCGCCGGCGATGTCCTCGGGAGCCTCGAGTGTGCGCCAGGCCGGGCGTTCCGCGCGGTGGCGCCGGACGCGCTCGTCCATTTCGGCGTCGGAGCGGGCGGGTGGGCGGTAAGTGGCGACGAACACGACGTCGGAGCCCCAGGCGCGGGCGAGTTCGACGGCGCGCCGGCTCTTGCCGCTGCGCACGGGGCCCGTGAGGAAGATCAGCCCGCTCATCGGCGTGAGCGGGCGTGGGTCGCCTTATGGGGCGACTGGCGATGTGCCGTGATGGACTCGGGCGAGGGCATGGGTTTCGGGCAAGAGCAGAAACCAGCCGCGGAGGCGTCCCGCCTCTGGGAGGCCGGGGAGCCGTGACCGATGAGTCCACTCTCACGCTTCAATGATGCGTTGAAGGGTTGCGCGAGCGGGGCGCGTGGGCGCCGGGCTCGTGAGGAGAGAAGGGCAGGCAGGTATTCGGACTTCGCATGTGGTGCCTGCTCCGGGTGGAGCGGGCTGCCTCGCCTCGGGCCTTCATCCCACGGGAGCGGGACTGGCGTTGCTCGCCGCGCGCGGGGCGTGGCGAGGGAGGTTTGGACTGATGCGTTACCGCAGCGCAACTGTGGCCGATTTTCACGGCCTTCCCTGGAGGCTGCCGGGAGAGGGAAAGAACGGACGGCGAAGCGTCGCCGCGATCAGTTCAGTGCGCGACCGAGGTGTCAAGGTTGGCGCGTCCGTGGCGGATTCGGCGCGGGCTGTTTCGGCGAGGGAATCCGGTGCTGGCGGCGGGTGTAGCGGATGAAAAACTACTGCTGCGTATGAGCGTCCTGACAATCGCGCGGACGACGGGGAATTCGCGGTGATCGCGCATGCCGGCTGCGACGTTTGATTGTCTGACAAGGAGGCACGCGAACGACTCGCGTGCGCAGGAACTGCAAACCAAGAACCAACATGCCTGAAGACGATGTCATCACCCGCGCCTCCGGCGGTGAACCGGTCTTCATCGGCCATTAGACCGTAAGACCAACTCGGAGCTCAGCCCCGGCCTTGGGTGACCAGACCGGGGCTTTTCGTTGGGGCTGCAGGCGCTGGGGGCGGTCGGCAGGTGGAACCTCAAGAACGCAGTTGGATCGGAACCACAGAGACGCAGAGGACACAGAGGAAGGCAGTTGCGGCGAGGGGGTTCGGCAAGAAGTTGGGTTACAGAGGTTAAATGAAGTCTGGTCTCGATGACGAAGGAGGGCGGAAACGAAATGCGGAATCCGGACAAAACGACGCTTGACACCCCTGCCCTCGGCTTATTCGTTCGCCGCTCCTTTCTACCACGGGGTGGTAGCTCAGCTGGTTAGAGCGTCTGCCTGTCACGCAGAAGGCCGCGGGTTCGAGTCCCGTCCATCCCGCCATCCTTCGCTCCGTTGGAGCTTCGGATGGCACGCCAAGTGGAAGAAAATAGAGAACCGCCTAGTCGGCGGTTTTTTCGTAAGTAGAGCGAAGGATGGCGCCCTCCGAAGCCTTGGGCGAAGGGGGGCGAGGCGCGCGGAGGGAGAGTGATGTCAGAATGACTACCTTGTGAAGTCGGCGCTGGCGCGCAGCCCAAGCGATTTCGCTCCGACGGAGCGAAGGATGAAAATTGAAAAAAGGTAAAAATAAATAAATAAAAAGACATGTACTATGTCTATTGCCTCAGAAGTCGGCGACATTCCGAGTTTCGGTACGTTGGGTTTACGAGGGATCTGCGGCGGAGGCTTGATGAGCACAATCGTGGGTGTACTCCATCGACGTTGAGCTTCGTTCCGCTGGACCTTTCCGGGTACGTGGCTTTCTCGGACAAAACCAGGGCTTTGGAATTCGAAAAGTACCTCAAATCCGGTTCGGGCCATGCGTTCGCACATAAGCGACTCTGGTGACCGTTCTCCTCGGCTTCGAAGGCCGAGGTCTGGCATCAGTGGGCAGAGGAGGCATGAGCTTGGTCAATATTGACGATACTGGGGTTCTGCTGCGGCGCCACGACGGTATTGCGAGCCTGGACCTCCTCGGGGCTGGTCAAAGCGAGGCCGAGCAGTGGGTGGATACCTGTAATCAAATGTGATGACAGCGGAGCGCCTTCCGTTGCGCGAAAAAGTCTTTTGTTTGTCCTCAATATTGAGGACATGGCGAATTTAATGGAATTTTCAAAAATATAATAGATAACAGATTGCAAATCTTAATATATTTTGAAAACAATCTGCTATAGTCTCTGTCTGCGCGCATGTTGGGTGATGCTATAGCGGGGTGATCTGACTTGATAGGGCAGGGGGCGAGTGCTCTACATCCCGGCCATTCGCCCTGCGGTGCCGGGGTGTTTGCGCGGAGTCGATCCGCACTGATCCCGGCCACCGGAAGGCTTCCCCCGGAAATCCCCCCATCGTGTCTTCAGTCCGTTCAACCCTGCCGGCGTTCGACGCCAGCCAACGGCGTCCGCTCCCCTGGCGGACGGCCGGGCTGGCTGCGGGTTGGTTTGGACAGGCGCCGAAGCGCATCGCTGGGGAAGACGGATGGCACTGGTTCAACCTAACCTGATACCAAACCCAACAAGTCCATGAATAAGAAGAGATTGAATTGCTGGACCAAGGGAGCGATCGTCACGTCGCTCCTCTTGGGCGCCGGCTCCGGCCTATTCGGCCAGGATGCGGCGACCCAACCGGACGCCTCGACCAAGGCGCTCCAGGCAGCCTCGTCGTCGTCGTCCGATGACGAAACGATCACGCTGTCCCCCTTCGAGGTCTATTCCTCCAAGGATCGCGGCTACACGGCGACCTCCACGCTGGCCGGCACCCGTCTGCGCACGGACCTGCGCGACGTCGGCGCCGCCATTTCCGCGGTCACCAAGAACTTCATCCAGGACACCGGCGTGACGAACGCGGGCACGCTCCTGACCTACCTGCCCGACACTGAAGTCGCCGGCGTGCACGGCAACTTCTCGGGCTTCGGCAATTCGGGCACCATCAGCGAGAATTACATCAACCCGCAGTCCACCACCCGCGTGCGCGGCCTGGACAATGCCGACAATACCCGCGGTTACTTCCTCTCCAGCATCCCGTGGGATGCGTTCAACATCGACCGCGTCGACGCGGTCCGCGGACCGAACGCCATCCTGTACGGCCTGGGTTCCCCCGCCGGCATCATCAACACGACCCTCAACGAGGCGGAGTTCCGCAACTTCACGAACGTTGAGTTCCGCTGGGGCCGCTTCAGCTCGGGTCGTGTCTCCCTGGATACGAACCAGGTCGTCGTGCCCCAGCAGCTGGCCATCCGCCTGGACGCGGAGTATTCCGCCACGCACTACCAGCAGAAGCCGTCGTTCAACAAGGACAACCGCCAGTACATCGCCCTCAAGTTCACGCCGAAGTTCCTGAACAACGATGTCGTGAGCACGATGATCAAGGTGAACGACGAGCGGGGAACGATCAATTCGAACAACCCCGAGCAGTCGCCGCCCGATGATCTCATCACGCCCTGGTTCAATCCGAAGGAGGCGAACAAGTTCGTGAGCGATCCGATGGCGGACTGGACTGCGAACGGCCTCGGGCCCACGCTGTCGACGCACGGCGTGATCAACACGAACCCGGCGACGGCCGTCCCGACGGGCAAGGGGCAGACGAGTTACACCGATGGCTCCGTCAATCCGTATTACCAGCCCTGGATGGGCACGATGGGCTTCCAGGGTGGCACGACGCTGCTCACGGGCGTTGGCGCCACGACTCCGGGAGGCCTGACCTTCTGGCAGCCGCAGCTCGGCATCGGAAGTTATGCGAGCGTCAACGGTCATGCGATCAATGGCATCCCGTACAACCAGGTGAACGGCGTCTCCGGATATGCGCTCTACGCGCAGCACGCGAACCTGCCGTACTGGCAGGCGGGTCTGTACAAGGACCGCTATCTGACCGATCCGACGGTGTTCGATTTCTACAACAACATGATCGAGGGCGACAATGCGCGCCAGTGGCAGCGTTGGAACGCGGGGTCGATCTCGATTGAGCAGAACTTCTTCAACAATCGCTTTGGCTACCAGCTCGCCGGACACCAGGAGCAGTATCACAGCGGTCAGTGGAGCCTCTTTGGGGGCCCGGGCTCGATCAACATCGTGACCGACGCCTACAACGTGGATGGCACGCCGAACGCGAACTTCGGCAAGCCCTTCATCACGGGCAATGGCCACTACTCGAACTTCTCGACCGACGAACAGCGCACCGACATTCGCTTCACCGCGTACGGCGAACTGCGCGGCCGGGACTTCTTTGCTCCCGACTCGATGATGGCGCGGATGTTTGGCGTCCAACGCTTCACGGGAATGCTCTCTGCTGACAAGGATTACCGCGAGAACAAGAGCTGGGCTCTGTTCGCGACCGATCCGAGCTACAATGCGCTCTACAACCAGGGGCAGACGCAGATCCAGAACCTGCTGAATTACACGCCGAACATCGTCTCGTTCCTCGGCTCCTCGATGGCCAACGCGACCACGGCTTCCGGCGCGTTCCTGAACTATGCCTCGAAGATCACGATGCCGACGCAGGGCGCCACCGAGCAGTGGATCGCCAAGTGGACGGCTCCGTCCTCGGTTGATCCCGCGGCCACGTGGACCAACGCGGCGGGCGCGACGCTCACGAACGCGGACAATCCGGCGAACTACCAGGGTTGGACGACGGTTCCGGTGCACGTCCTGAGCGCCTTCAACGGCGACATCAACCAGCTCTACACGGGCGGCCAGAAGGAGCAGACACAGGTCTCGAGCAAGTCGTTTGTCTGGCAGGGCTTCTTTGCCGACGGCGACATCGTTCCCCTGGTCGGCATCCGCAAGGACACGGTTCGCACCGCCTATGCGCAGCCTAACATCACCGCGAACGGCACCTACGACCTGCTCGATCCGAACTATCGCATCGGCTCGGCCGCCGTGGAATCGGGTATCACCCGGACCTACAGCGTGGTGCTGCATGTTCCGAAGCGGATCATGGCCAAGCTTCCCCTGGACATGGACCTGAGCGTCTTCTTCAACCAGTCGCAGAACTTCCAGCCCGGCGGCGGTCGCGTCGATGTGTATGGCAATGCGATCGCGGATCCGAGCGGCAAGACGCACGATGCCGGCGTCGGCATCGGCTTCCTCGGCCAGAAGATCGTGTTCAAGGTGAATCACTTTGATACGCGCATCAGCAATGCCAGCATGAACGGGCTCTCCACGTGGGATCTCGGCGCCTCGGTCCTCTGGAATTGGGAATTCGACCAGTTCTACAAGAACTCGTACGGCCAGAGCTGGCAGAACGCCTTCCTGCCGATCAACGGACAGACGGCGGAACAAGCGGCGGCCCAGCAGGCTGCTGCGGTCGCGGCCGTCGACCAGATGGCGACGGATCCGCTGGTGCAGAAATTCATCAAGGCCTGGAAGGTCACCAACTCGGGCACGTCCTGGCAGACGGTGGGTGGAAGTTACAATCCGCCCGCGGGCTTCGCCCAGACTCAGGACACCGAGTCCAAGGGTTGGGAGTATGAGCTGACTGCCAACGTCACCAACAACTGGACGGTCACCGCCAACGCCTCCCGCGCGACTGCGACGACCTCCAACATTGGTGGCACGGCGCTCAACGAGTGGGTCAACCACTGGAACTCCCTGATGCAGGGCCCTGCGGGCGATATTCGCCTGTGGTGGGGTGGCAGCACGACGACGTCGCGGAGCGACTTCACCGGCACCTTCATGTCGGGCTGGTCGCTCGCCCAGCTCGGTGCGGGCGCGGATGTTTCCGAACTGCGTCCCTGGCACTTCAACCTGGTCTCGAACTACTACTTCAGCCGGACCTTCCTGAAGGGCCTGAACATCGGTGGTGCGTATCGCTGGTCCAGCCGCGACGTGCTCGGCTACCCGACCACGCTCGACTCGAACAACGTCTATCACTTCGACCTGACGCATCCGTTCTACGGTCGCAAGGAGACTGCGGTCGACCTGTGGACCGGATATGACTTCAAGCCCGGCAAGAAGACGAAGTGGCACGTTCAGTTGAACGTCCGCAACGCCTTCGCCTCGAAGCAGCTCATTCCGATCACGGTGGAGCCCGACGGCACGCCCGCGGCCTACAAGATTCCGGAGCCGCTCGACTGGCAGCTCACGGTCCGCGTCTCGTTCTGAGCCGGACCCGGGGCGGCGCGCCTCCGGCGTTCGCCGGGGTGTGCCGCCTCCCCTGTTCTTTGTCTGTTCCGGTTCCCTCCGGAGTCTTTTGGAGGGAACCGTCCTGTTTTTCGGGGTCAAACCCGGGGGGCGGACCGCAAGGGCCGCCCACGTTTTGGCGGATTGGATCTGGGGTCCGATCCGTCGAACACGGCGGAATCTGTCTACCTTCCGTCGTGGAAAGCCAAATACAAAGCCATCTCCGCGAGGGGATGGCTTTTTCCTTTAAACCTAAAACCGCAATTGAACCACAGAGACATCCGCCTTTGCCAAGGCTACGGCGGACAGGCAGAGGTCACAGAGCCTGAAGTTGAGGCAAGGCATCGAATTGGCGCTAGCCTCGAAGGTGGGAAGGTTCGGATACAAGATTTCCCCGTAAATGCCTTTCTCTGCGTTCTCTGAGTCTCTGTGGTTCAATTAAAACCTCTGCTCGTCCGTCGCGGCGTTGGCGAAGTCGGATGTCCCGGAGGTTCGATCGCATTTTTCAGGCGCATGCTAACGGTCGCGTCAGACCCCCATCGACAAGGCGCCTTCCATCGTCAGGAATAGCCGAATGTCCTGCCCGAGATTCCGAACCCTGCTTCGACTTCCGGCCCTTGTGCTGGTCGGGCTGGCGGTGTTCGCGTGCGTGGCGGCGAGCGGGAAGGACTACTCGGTGCAGTCGTGGAGCACCGGGCACAACCTGGAGGCGCGCGGCCTCGCCTGTTGCACGATCAGCGGAGACGGCACCGTGTGGATCGGGGCGGTCGGCGACCTGATCCGGTTCGACGGGGTGAAGTTCGAGCGGGTGCCGTTCGACCTGGCCCGGGAATTTTCGGGAGACCGGATCACCTCGCTCTGGGAGGATCCCCGCGGACGCCTCTGGTGCGGATACGAAACCGGGGATGTCGTGGAGTACGATCCGCGCAGCGGGCACGCGCGGCTGTTGCCGATCAAGTGGGAGCGCCAGACGGTGCGCGCGATCCAGGGCGACCCGCTGGGCGAGATCTGGCTCCTGCTCGACGATCACCGGCTTGTGCGTGCGCGCGACGGCTGGTCGACGCCGTTGCTGCCTGGGGCCGAGAATGCGGGAGGCACCCTGGGATTCGTGACGACCGGCCCCGGGCGGTTGCTCGCGGAATATTCCGGTATGGTTTTCCAGTGGCGCAAGGGCGCGCACGGCGGGGAGTGGGACCGCATCCTGGTCAACGACGGCTACGTGCCGTTCGTGATCCCCAGCCGCAGGGGCGGGATGTGGATCGTGAATGGCGACACGGCGTTCCGTCGTTCCAAGGACGGTGCCGTCGAGGAGGCCCGCCAGCTCCCGATCAAGGGAGTCGTCCAGATCCTCGAGGTGAAGTCGGGCGAGCTGCTCGTGGGCACGCTGGCGAACGGTATCTACAGTGTGGATGCAAGTGGAGGGGTGACGCATTACGGCCTTAGTGACGGTCTTCCGGCCAAGTGGATCATGCAGATGGCGGAGGATTCGAGCGGCAACCTTGTGGCGGTGTCGCCGGACAGCGTGTCGGTGCTGCGGGTGAGCGAGGCGCAGAAGGTGGGCGGGCTGGGAACGCTCGGGGGGGCGCGCTTGACGGGCGTCACCGGTGCGGCGGGCGGGGGATTGTGGGTGGGTTCGGAGGGCGCGGGATTGTTCCGCTATCGTGACGGCAGGTTCCAGCACTTCGGCCAAAAGAGCGGTCTGAGCAGCGACTACATCTGGAGCATGCTCGATCTGGGCCCGGAAGGTGTGTGGGTCGGGAGCTGGGGCGGGGGGCTGGATTACGGGAAGGACGGACGTTTTGGACCGGTGCCAAACTGGAGCCGTTCGGGCCGGTGGGTCGTGACTGCGCTGTTCAGGGGCCGGGACGGATCACTTTGGGCGGGCACGAACGGCGGCATCGGCCGGATGACTGGCGGGGCGTGGACCTGGCACATGGCGGCCGGCGGGGTGCCGCTGACGGTGGTCCGCAGTCTCGCGCAAGGGCCCGGTGAGCGGATCTGGTTTGGCACGAACGGGCAGGGGGCGGGTTATGTTGAAGGATCGCGCGTGGTCCTGCTCGATCCCAAGGCCGAGACGGGCAGCCTCTTCGCCTCGGCGCTGTGGGATGATGGCCGGGGCGGATTGTGGATCGGGACGGCGGGCGCCGGGCTTTTCCACTGGAAGGCCGGGGTCTGGACGCATCTCACCACTGACGAGGGACTCCCGAGCAACGACATCTTCCACATCGACGCGGACGGCCGGGGCCGGGTCTGGTTCACCAGCTCCGCGGGCGTGTACTCGATCAAGAGGCGGGACCTCGACGCCGTCGCCGACGGCACGCGCTCGCGGGTGTATCCGGTTACGATCAACGTGGACGACGGCCTTCCGTCGAACCAATGCGCGGGCGGGACGCGCGACGCGGCGTACATGGACGCCGACGGGCGCTACTATGTGCCGACCTCGGCGGGGCTGGCGGTGATCGACACGCGGCGGGTGCGTGCCGTGTCGACCATCCTGCGTCCGGCGATCACCCAGGTCGCGATCGACGGCCGGCCGTGCCCGGTTGCGGCGGGGCGCCCGGTCGTTGCGCGGCCGCAGGCGCAGAGTATCCGGATTCATTATACCGCGCCGACGCTCGTGCATCCGGAGCTCGTGGAGTTTGCGTACCGCCTGGACGGAGGCGTTGGGGGAACCTGGATCAACCTCGGGCACAGCCGTTCGCTGCTCCTGCAGCGCCTGCATCCGGGATCGCACGTGCTCGAGATCACCGCGCAGAGCCCGAGCTCGGTCGAGATGGGCCCGCCGGTGCGGCTGGAGATCGTCCAGCAGCCGTTCCTGGTGGAGACGCTTTGGTTCCGGATCCTGGTAGCGGCGGCCGCCGCGGCGCTCCTGGCGCTGCTGGTGTGGATCGCGGTGCGCGGACGCTACCTGCGGGCGCATCGCAGGCTGGAGCTGGAGGCGGCGCTCGAGAAGGAGCGGCGGCGCATCGCCCGCGACATTCATGACGACCTGGGCGCGCACCTCGCGCAGGTGATGCTGCTCAGCCAGGCCGACGATCCGCGCGGCGACGCGGAGACACGGAAGCGGCTGTTTTCGCGGATCCATTCCAAGGCGAAGGAAATCACCAAGGCCTTCGACGAACTCGTCTGGGCGATCAACCCGAGTCACGACACCGTCGAAGGCTTCGCGTCCTACGCGATGCGCATCGCCCAGGAGACCGTTACCTCCGCGAATGTGCGTTGCCGGCTTCGGTTCCCCGAGAGCATGCCGGCGCTTCCGCTCGGCTCAGGCAGCCGCCACCACCTGATCATGTGCATGAAGGAGGCCATCGCGAACGCGCTCAAACACGCAGACTGCGAGGTCATCGAGGTCCGCCTCGAGGTGTCCGGGGGCTGGCTTCGCCTCTCCGTCTCCGACGATGGCCGCGGGTTCGATCCCGCCACCCTGGGTGGTGAATCGGCTGACGCGGAGGATCGCTCGGGACTCTCGAACCTGCGCGCGCGAATGCGCGAGCTGGATGGCTCCGTCACGCTTCTGTCGTCGCCCGGCAAGGGGACGCAGGTCACCTTTGAATGTCCGTTGTCATGAACACCTCCGATCCCACACCTCCCAACCGCCCCGAGGATGAAGCCGCCGCCGGCGCCCAGAACGACAGCCGCCGAGTCACCGTCATGATCGTCGAGGACGACGATGGCACGCGCGAGGCGGTGGCGCGCTGGATCGAGGCCACCGAGGACTTCCAGTTGCTCGGGCATTTCGCGGATCCGCGCGCGGCGTTGAAGCGGATCATCAAGGAGCAGCCGGATGTCGTCCTGGCGGACGTCAACATGCCGGGCCTGTCGGGCATCGAACTCGTCGGCAGGGCGAAACCCGCCTGTCCGGAGACGCAGTTCGTGATGCTCACGATCTATGGGGACACGGACCACATCTTCCAGGCGCTCACCGCGGGGGCGTCGGGCTACCTGCTGAAGTCGACCCTGCGCGAGGAGCTCACGGCGGCGGTACGCGAGGTCATGCATGGAGGTTCGCCGATGACGAGCGACGTGGCGCGCAAGGTGGTGCAGTCGTTTCATCCCCAGGAGCAGCCTGCGCAGCAGGAGTACACGCTCTCCGACCGGGAGAAGACGGTGCTCGACCGACTTGCGATGGGGTTTCTCTACAAGGAGATCGCCGCGGAGCTGGGCGTGAGCGTGACGACAGTGAGCACTTACGTGCGTCGGATTTACGTGAAACTGCAGGTGCGCTCCCGCGCGCAAGCCGTGGCGAAGGTAATGATCAAGAAATAGCCGGCAGGGGAGGGCGCCCGCGCGCGGCGTCGGAAAACAAAAACCCCGCGCCCCCCTAATGGGCGCGGGGTCCCTAATAATAAGCCATGAACCGTTACGTAATGGCTTAAAGTGTCCTGAGGCCGCGTAGGACGCCTGAGCGAGGTGTCGCGTTCAATCAGGGCAAAATGCTTTGAGCCACTAGAGGTTGAAACGTCCTCCCGGGCAAGGGAGGCGGTGTACCTAAAATTAATGACAGCGAACACCTCAGGGGAGGGGGGCGCAGTCCGGAAGAGGGATGCAATCCGTTGGCGGCGGTGCCCCGGGGTGGCGTGGCACTGGGTCGATCGGAACGAGCCGGATGCCTGGGCGGGGCGCGTCAGGGCGTATCGGATGGGGCGAGCGCCTGGTCGAAGTCCTCGATCAAGTCCTCGATGTCCTCGATGCCGACGGAGACGCGCACGAGCCCGTCGGAAATCCCGGCGGCCCGGCGCTCCTCGGGTGTCATCGTGCGGTGGGAGGTGCGGCTGGGCACGCAGGTGAGGCTCTCCACGCCGCCGAGGCTGAGCGCGGGCATGACGACGCGGAGCCTCGAGAGCAGGGAGTCGATGCGGGACGGATCGCGGAGTTCGAAGGAAAGCATGCCGCCGAACCCGCGCATCTGTTTACGGGCGATGGCGTGAGTGGGGTGGTCGGGCAGGCCGGGGTAGTTGACGCGGGCGACCGCGGGGTGGGCCTGGAGGTGGCGTGCGAGCTGGAACGCGTTGTGGTTGTGCTGGCGGACGCGGAGGGCGAGGGTCTTGAGCCCGCGTTCAAGCAGCGCGCAGGCCTGGGCGTCGAGCATGCCGCCGAGACTGACGGCCGCGGAGCGGACGCGACTGACGACCTCGGAGTTCGACACGACCACGCCGGCGTTGAGGTCGCTGTGGCCGTTCAGGTATTTGGTTGCGCTGTGCACGACGGCGTCGATGCCCAGGGCGATGGGGTTCTGGTTGATGGGCGTAGCGAAGGTGTTGTCGATGATCGTGAGCAGCCGGCGGGAGCGGCCGAGCGCGGCGACGACTTCGAGGTCCACGCATTGGAGGAGGGGATTGGACGGGGACTCGACGTAGAGGAGTCGCGTGTTGGGGCGCAGTGCGGCCTCAAAGGCCTCGGCCGAGGGGCAGAGCGTCGCCTCGATCCCGAGGCGTGCGAGGTCGCGGGTCACGAGGTGGTAGGTGCCGCCGTAGAGATCGGCCTGGAACACCGCGTGGTCGCCGGGCGAGAGGTGGGCGAGCAGCAGAGTGGAGATGGCGGCCATGCCGGAGCCGAACACCACGGCGTCCTCGCCGCCCTCGAGTGCGGCAACCTTGCGCTCGATCACGCGCTGGTTGGGCGTGTTGAAGTAGCGCGGGTAGATGTTTTCGTTCGCGGGGTTCGGGTAAGCGAACGCGGTGGACGGGAAAACCGGGCTGCAGGCGCCGCCGGTGGCTGGGTCGAGGTGGGTGCCCGCGTGGATGCCGAGCGTGGACAGGCCGCGGGAGCGGGAGGTGCCACTCATCGCGCACCTCCTTGGCTGAGGGCGGCGTCCAGGGCGGTGGACCGGACGGGTGAGGGTCGTGGACCGGGCGGCGGCGCGTCCGCGGGACGGCGCAGGGCGGCCGCCTCCGCCGCGAGACCGGGCAGGAGGGCGGCGGCCTGACCGGCGTCGAAATCCTCGTGATAACGCTTGGCCACGCCCTCGCGGCTCAGGTCGTGATGGATTTCAGGCTCGATGCCGTGACGCCGCAGGATGTGCGCGGCGCACTGCAGCGGACAGCCGTCGAGGGCGATGATGGGCCGGCCGGACTTCGCCGTGCGGACGAGGGGTTTCACGTCGCCGCCCACGCCCGCGATGCACGACATCTCCGCGACGCCGAGGCGGTCGAGCCGGACGGCGAGGTGATTGGCCATCTGTGCGGCGCTGGAGGCGCCGGAGCACGAGTAGATCAGCGGGAGGGAGCGGTCGTGTGTCATATCGCGTTACGATTGATAAGGGCGTGAGGGTGCCGGATGGAAGTTGATGAGGGCTCCGTGTGGTGAACGGGCGGCCGGGTGCACAAGAGTGCCGCGGCGGGGCCGCCGACGCAACCCGCCGGTCCGGAATTCCGGGCCGGCGGGCCCGGGCTTCAGGCGGAGAGCGGGCGGTCGGCACCCGCGGTGGCGAGGGCGCGCGGGAAAAGGATGTTGTTTTCCTTGTGGACGTGCTGGTGGGTGTCGCTCTCCAGGCGGGCGAGTCCCTCGTACAGCGCGCGGAACGTGTTGCAGGCCCATTCGGGCGGCGTGTAGCCGTCGGTCAGCGTCCGCAGTCGCTCGAGGGCGGCCCCGGCCTCGTCGTGCTCGCCCTCAAGACGGTCGAGCGCCTGGCGCAGCTCCGCGGCGGAGGCCGCATCGCCGTGACCGGTATCCAGTTTCCTGATCACCGGGAACACGCGGGCCTCCTCGTCCTCGGTGTGGGCGAGCATGGCGCTGGCGAAGCCTTCGAAGGTTTGGCGCACCTCCAGCAGGCGCGGCTCGTGGTCGCCGTGCACGGCGGCGACCTTGCGGGTCATGAAATCGAGCCTCGGTAGCTCCTCGCGCAGGGAGGCGTGGTGCACGCCCTCGATGTGATCGCAGAGCGCGGAAAGGCCCAGGGTGTCGGGATTGGTGAGCGAGGCGGGCGCGGCGTCTTCGTCGAGGGCCGACAGCAGGGCGAAGACCGTGGCGACGTCGAGGCCCTTTGCGCGGCAGGCCTCGGCCAGCGGTTTCTTTCCGCCGCAGCAGTAGTCGATGCCGAGCCGCTCGAAGATGCGGGAGCGGGACGGAGCGGCGCGCACGATGTCGCCGACAGTGGTGGTGGGAGTGAGTGTAGGTTGGGACATGATGAGTGGCGTCCCACCCGGACCCCGCGGGCGTCGAACGACGCCGGCGGCCGGGTGGCTACGGACGCGGGGGCACGATAGCACGGGGGGAGGTGGGCTGACTTGATCCAGGTCAATGCGCTCGCGGATTGTCGGCTGCTTCGCCCGCGCGGGCCGAGGTTCGGCCGCGTCTTGTGACGGTCCACTCCAATTTCGCTGGCATCGGGTTGGGGCGCCCGCCATGCATCGTGCCGGCCGGGTTTCCCACGGACGCGGCCGCCCGCGGGGAGGCCGTCCCCGCAGCAGTTTATTGTCCTCCCAGCCATGTCCCTCGATCCTCGCGAAGCCCTCGTCGCCACCATGGAGCGCATCTACCGCTACCGCATGACGACCACCTCGGGCGGCAACCTTTCGATTCGAGACGCCTCGGGCGACCTTTGGATCACGCCGGCGCGTGTCGACAAGGGGGCGCTGACTCCCGGGGACATCGTGCGGGTGCATGCGGATGGGAGCCAGGAGGGACGGCATCCCGCGTCGTCGGAGCTGCCGTTTCACCGCGAGATCTATCGTCGCAGGCCCGACTTCGGTGCGATCGTGCACGCACATCCGGGGGCGCTGGTGGCGTTTTCGATCTGCCGGAAACTGCCCGAGACGCGGCTGCAGTCGCACGTCCACGAGGTCTGCGGAAAGATCGCCATCGCGCCCTACGCCTGTCCGGGCACGCAGGCGCTTGGAGACAATATCGCGGCGACCTTCGCCCAGGGGGCGGACTGCGTGCTGCTGGAGAACCACGGAGTGGTGATCGGCGGCCGCGACCTGAAGGATGCCTTCCAGCGCTTCGAGACGCTCGAGTTTGCCGCGCAGACCCTCGTGCGTGCGGCCATGCTCGGGGACGTCCGGGTGCTCGGCCCCGAGGCGCTCGCGGTCGACACGATGCCGGAGTATTCGGCCCTCGAGGACAGGCCCGCGACCGCTGGGGAACAGGCGCTCCGGGAGGGCATCTGCGGCTTTGTGCACCGGGCCTACCGTCAGCGGTTGCTCATCAGCACGGCGGGTGCGTTTTCCGCGAGGCTCGATGGGTCCGAATTTCTCATCACTCCGCGACGGCGCGATCGACTCGAGGTGCGCGCGGACGGACTGGTGCGGGTGCGCGGCCGCTCCTGCACGGACGGCCTGAAGCCGAGCCGAGCATCGGCGCTGCACGCCGCGATCTATGCCAGGCTCCCGGGCGTCGGCGCCATCATCAGTGCACAGCCT
Source organism: Opitutaceae bacterium (assembly GCA_027310745.1). Taxonomy (GTDB): domain Bacteria; phylum Verrucomicrobiota; class Verrucomicrobiia; order Opitutales; family Opitutaceae; genus MWDT01. Next base: position 167,387 of record DAIDAF010000031.1, read on the forward strand.
GCGCATGCCTCGGCCTTCTGCGTCACGCAGGCGTCGCTCACCACGCACACGATCCCGGAGAGCTACGTGGTGCTCAACAATCCCCCGCGCATTCCATTCCGGCGGATCGTCGAGGACGCCGAGGAAATCGCTGCCCATCTCTCGCTTGAAAAATCGCCGGTGGTCCTCATCGAGAACGAGGGTGCGGTCGTGGTCGGGCGGACCCCGCTGGAGGCGTTCGACCGGCTCGAGGTGCTCGAGGCGACCGCCGAGGCGCTCCTGCTGGCGAAGCCGCTGGGCCGCATCGTGCAGATGGAGGCGGGTGCGATTGATGAGTTGAAGCGCGTCTTCAAGCTCGCCTGAGGCGCGAAGCGCGCGTCTGGGATTGCTTCCGGACGGCGCGCGCGGCCATTGTCCCGACCCATGCGAGTCCCGCTCCACATCGTCGAGCAGCGCCGCGGGCGCCTGCGCGACCTGATCCGCGCCGACGGTTTCCTTCCGGTCGCGGAGCTCAGCCGCCGACTGGGAGTGTCCGAGGTGACCGTGCGACGGGATCTCTCGGTCATCGCCGCGGAGGGGCAGATCACTCGCACGCGCGGTGGTGCGCTGGCGGATTACAACACGACCTTTGCGTCGCTGGGGCAGCGAGCACACCGGGCGCGTACAGCGAAGGGGCGCATCGCACAGGCCGCGCTGGCCCATTTGCCGGATCGTGGCGTGGTCTTTCTGGATGCGGGCACGACGGTGCAGGCGCTCGCCCGGCTGCTGCTGCGGCGGCGCTCGGGCGGCGAGCTCACGGTCGTTACGAACAGCCTGCCCGTGGCGAGCATCCTGGGCGGGGCTCCCGGACTCGAGCTGCACGTGCTTGGCGGACTGTTCCTGCACCGCCAGGCGGTGCTGCTCGGGCCGGAGTCCGTGCGCGCGCTGGCGGACTGGCGCTTTGACGCGGCCTTCCTGGGCGGCGAGGGCATGGACGCGGACGGGATCACCAACTCCCATGCAAACCTGGCCGCGTTCCAGCAGGCGGTGATCCGTCGCTCCACGCACACCTATTTCTGCCTCGATGCGACGAAACTCTCGCGCAGCACGCCGCACCGAGTGACCGCCTGGGGCGGGTCGCTCGCGCTGGTGACCGACGCCCCGTCGACCGCGCTCGCGGCGGCGGGCATCCCCCTCGGCGGCCGCAGGTTGATCCAGGCGCGCTGAGGCGCGCCCCGGAGGGAGGGCGGACTCGAACGAAATCCGGGTTGACGGGCCTGGAATTATATGATCGAAACAGATCATATAACCGAAATCGCCGTCCCGTCGGCTTCGCGCCGATGGAGTGCGGCGTTCCTCCGCAATCCATGCCCTCCACGCCCGTCCTTCCCCATCGAGCCGAGATCGAGCACGTCGTGCGCCGCATGCTGTACCAGCGCCTGGACCGTCCGCTGCCGCGCTCCGCGCGTGCGCCGCATCCGCTGGTGGTGAACGTGAGCGCGAGGCACTGCCACCTGACGGCGGCCGCGGTCGAGACGCTCTTCGGCAAGGGCCACGAGCTGCACCCGAAGAAGTTTTTGTATCAGGACGGCCAATATGCGGCCGAGGAGGCGGTCACCCTGATCGGCCCCCGCAGCCGGATGATTTCCAACCTGCGCATCCTCGGGCCCTGCCGCGACATCAACCAGGTGGAGCTGGCGTTCACCGACGCGATCTCGCTTGGCTTCGACGTGCCGGTGCGCGCCTCGGGCAACATCAAGGGCACCCCGGGCTGCATGCTCATGGGCCCCGCGGGGTTTCTCGAGCTTCCGGACGGCGTGATCCGCGCCGCGCCGCACGTGCACATGCATCCCGACGACGCGGCGTTCTACGGCGTGAAGGCGGGCTCGTTCATGAAGCTGCGCATCGGCGGCGACTGCGGCATCACCTTCGACCGCATGCTCGTGCGCGTCTCGCCCGACTTCAAACTCGAGGTCCACATCGACACCGACGAGGGCAACGCCTGCGGGCTGGCGCCCGGTGTGTCGTGCGAACTCGTGCCGTGAGACGCCCATCCCCTCCCTTTCGCATCCAATCATCCATAAACAACCCTCCAACAACTCCAAACACCCATGAATGAATCTCTCGGAATGATCGAGACCAAGGGCTACGTCGGGTCCGTCGAGGCCAGCGACGCCATGGTCAAGGCGGCAGGCGTCACGCTCGCCCGTCAAATCCAAATCGGCGGCGGCCTTGTGACGGTGATCGTCAAGGGCGACGTCGGCAGCGTGAAAGCGGCCGTCGAAGCCGGTGCGGACGCGGCCAAGCGCGTCGGCGAACTGGTTTGCGCTCACGTGATCGCCCGCCCGCACGCCGAGCTCCTCAAGTCGTTCTCGCTCTGATCCAACCCCCAACCATTTCCTTCCATGGCAAACGAAGCTCTCGGAATGATTGAAACCAAAGGCCTGTGCGCGCTGCTCGAGGCCTCGGATGCGGCCCTGAAGGCTGCCAATGTGACGATGACGGGCTACGAGGCGATCGGCTCGGGCAATGTCGCCGCGTTTTTCCGCGGTGATGTGGCCTCGCTCAAGGCCGCGGTCGACGCGGGCGCCGAAGCCGCGAAGCGCGTCGGCGACGTCGTCGCCGTCCAGGTGATTCCGCGTCCGCACGAGGATCTCGGCGGTCTCGGCAAGTGGGCCTCCGCCTGAGCGGAGTCCCGAACCCGTCACTCTGCGCCCCTCCGTCGCGATGCAAATCCTCGTCGCCAACCTCGGCTCGACCTCGTTCAAGTACCGGCTCTTCGCCCTCGAAGGCGAGGAGGCCCGGCTGCTTGCGCGCGGCGGGAGCGAGCGGGTGACCGACTATGGCGCGGCCATCGGGCGCGCGCTGGAGGAACTCTCGGCGGGCGGCCACGTGAAGAGCGCGGGCGATCTCGCCGGCGTCGGATTCAAGACTGTCCTTGGCGGCGACGTCTCGGGCTGTGTCCTCGCCGACGAACGCGTCGAGAAGGCCCTGCGCGACACTGCCGACCTCGCCCCGGCGCACAATCCGCCCTACGCGGAGGGGCTTCGTCTCTTCCGCGAGCGCCTGCCCGCAGTCCCGCGGGTGGCGCTGTTTGAAACCGCCTTTTACCAGTGGGTGCCGGATCACGCCGCGCGTTACGCGGTGCCGGAGTCCTGGTACGCGGCGGGCATCCGCCGAAACGGCTTCCATGGCGCGAGCCACAAGTTCGTCGCAGAGCGCTCGGCCGAGCTGCTCGGACGCGAGGACGTGGCCGCTGGGGCGAAGCGCCTCTATCTCGACGGTCCGGCCCGGATCACCGGCGCGCCGTTGCGCGTCATCTCCTGCCACCTCGGCGGCTCGAGCTCCGTGACGGCCATTCGAAACGGCGTGGCCATCGGCACGAGCATGGGCCTGAGCCCGCAATCGGGCCTGCCGCAGAGCAATCGCGTGGGCGACCTCGACTCCGCGGCGCTGCCCTGCGCGATGCGCCGCCTCGGGCTCTCCCTCGAGGAAGCCGAGCGCCAGCTCGTGAAGGAAAGCGGCCTGCTGGGACTCTCCGGCGTGAGCAACGACCTGCGCGACATCCGCGCCGCCGCCGACGCGGGCGACGCCCGGGCCCGTCGCGCGATCGACGTGCTCGTGCACAGCATCCGCCACTGGATCGGCGCCTTCTGGATCGAGCTCGGCGGCTGCGACGCCCTGGTGTTCACCGCCGGCATCGGCGAAAACAATCCCTGGCTCCGCGAGGCCGTCTGCGCGGGCCTCGACGGCCTGGGTCTGACGCTTGACGCGTCCGCGAACGCAGCCTCGAAGCACGAGACCAATCTCGCCACCACCTCCTCCCCGACCCGCGTGCTCGTCATTCCCGCGAATGAGGAACTCGTGGTCGCGCGCGAAACCGCCCGCCTGCTCCACGCACGCGGGGCGAACAACTGATTTTTCCAAACCCATCCAACCTCCTCAACGAATATACTCCCATGGCTCAATCCGCTCTTGGTCTTCTCGAAACCCGCGGCCTTACGGCGCTCGTCGCCGGCACGGACGCGATGCTCAAATCCGCCAATGTCACGCTCGTCGGCCCGATGAAGCAGGTCGGCAATGCGATGGTCACGGCCGTCGTCACCGGTGATGTCGCCGCCGTCAAGGCCGCGACCGAGGCCGGCGCCGAGGCCGCCCGCGCCTACGGCGAGGTCCTCACCGTCCAGGTGATCGCGCGTCCGCACGAGGACGTTGCCAGCGTCCTCCCGAAGTTCGCTCCCGCGGCGAAGAAATAACTCCGCCCGTTCCGGTCCCCGGGGGCTGAGGCACCGCCGGATTGCCCGGCCCGCGACAGGCACGACCCGTCGCGCAGCCCCCCTTTCAGACAACCCTCCATCCGTCGCCCGCCATGTTCCTAGCCCGTGTCATCGGTTCAGTGGTCTCGACCAAGAAGGACGAGGCCATGAGGGGCAGAAAGCTCCTCCTGCTTCGTCCCATGCTCGTGGACGAAGCCAACCCCGCGCAGTATCGCGCCGGCGCCAACACGATCGTCGCTGTGGATGCTCTCGGAGCGGGCACGGGTGACCTCGTGCTCTTCTGCCAGGGCAGCTCCGCCCGCCAGGCGACCGGCATGAAATCCCTTCCGATCGATGCCGCCGTCGTCGGCCTCGTCGATTCGGTCGAAGTGCTCGGCAAGCGCATCTCCTAACCTCGAATCCAGAGCCATGTCATCCGTTTCCGCCGTTGACGAAGCCCTGGTGCGCAGCGTCGTGGAGGAGGTCGTGAAGGCCTTCGGCCGCGGCGGCTTCTCCGCGCCCAAGGCCCCGTCCGTCACCCCGTCCAGCCGCCGCCCCGGCGTCTTCTCCGACGCCCGCTCCGCCTGCGCCGCTGCGCAGGCCGCCCAGCTCCAGCTGGCCGCCAAGGGCATCGCTGCCCGCGCGAAGGTCGTCGAGATCGTCAAGACCCTCGCCACGAAGAACGCCGAGGAGTGGGGGCGCTTCGAGTTTGCCGAGACCAAGATCGGCCGCGTCGACCACAAGATCGAGAAGCTGCAGATCGTGAAGCTGGTGCCCGGCGTCGAGTGGCTGCATCCGGACGCCCGCAGCGGCGACCACGGCATCACGCTCGAGGAATACACGCCGTTCGGCGTCGTCGCGGCGATCCTGCCGATGACGCACTCGATTCCGACGCTCTCGGGAAACATCATCAACATCGTGGCGGCGGGCAACGCCGTCGTCTTCAACCCGCACCCGGGCGGCGCGCGTTCCGCGGCGCTCGCGGTGGCGGCGTACAACGAGGCGATCAAGGCCGAGACGGGCATCGAGAATCTCGTGTGCACGATCGAGCAGCCCTCGCTCGAGTCCTTTGACGCGCTCTGCAAGGCCCCCGAAGTCCGCCTGTTGTGCGTGACCGGCGGCCCCGCGGTCGTCGCCGCGGCGATGAAGTCGGGCAAGCGCGCGATCTGCGCCGGCCCCGGCAACCCGCCCGTCCTCGTGGACGGCACGGGCAGCCTCGACAAGGCGGCCCGCGACATCATCCAGGGCGGCGCCTACGACAACAATCTCCTGTGCGTCGGCGAGAAGGAGGTCTTCGTGCTCGACTCCGTCGCCGACAAGCTGATGGCCGCGCTGTCACGCAACGGCGGATACGCGCTCAACGATTCCCAGCTCGCGCGCCTCACCGCCGCGGCCTTCTCGACCAAGGACGGCGCGGGCGGGTGCTCGCACCCCGTGCTCAACCGCAGCTTCGTCGGCGTGGACGCCGCGGTGCTCGCCCAGCACGCCGGCGCCAACGCGCCCGCGGGCACCCAGCTGCTGTTCGCCGAAACCGACGCCGACCACGCCTTCGTGATCGAGGAGCAGATGATGCCCATGATCCCGATCGTCCGCGTGAAATCCATCGAGGAGGGCATCGCGGCCGCCGTGCGCGCCGAACACGGATACAAGCATTCGGCGCTCATCCATTCCCTCAACGTCGACCACATGACGATGATGGCGCGTGCGATGGACACCACGCTCTTCGTGAAGAACGGCCCCTGCGTCGCTGGCCTCGGCCTCGGCGGCGAGGGCTACCTCAGCTACTCGATCGCGACTACCACGGGCGAGGGCATCACGACGCCCCGCACCTTCACGCGTACCCGCCGCTGTGTGATGGTCGACAACCTCCGCATCTACTGACCATGGTCCACGCGCGCATCGACGGCTCCATCGTGGCGACGACCTGCCATCCCAGCATGCTGGGTCGGCGGACCGTCATCTGCCAGCCGCTCGACGCCGAGGGGCGCGACGAGGGTGCGCCCGTCCTGGCGATCGATCCGCTCGGCGCGGGCCTGCACCAGCGCGTGATCCTCTCCACCGACGGGTCCACGACGCGTGCGCACGTCGGCGACCCGAAGTCGCCCCTGCGAAACATCATCATCGGGATCGTGGATCCCAGCGCCGCCTGATCTGCCATGCGCCTAGGAACCGTCATCGGCCACGTCACGCTCACGCTCAAGGAGCCCGTCTATACCGGTGGCTGCCTACTGCTCGTGCAGCCGTTTTCCCGCGAACAGTTCGCCGGGGCGCCTCCGCTTCCGCTCGCCAAGGGGTCCAGCCTGGTCGTTTACGACGAACTCGGCGCGGGGGAGGGGAGCATCGTCGGCTTCACCGAGGGTGCCGAGGCTGCTCAGCCTTTCGAGGGCGACGCGCCCGTCGACGCCTACGTCGCCTGCATCGTCACCCAGATCACGTACACGCCACCACGCTGAGCCGCCTTTCAACATTCATTTCAAAACCGCACCTTTCATGCCTCAGATTCTGACAGCCCGAGAAGTCGAAACGATGATCCGCGCCGGACAGGCCATCCCCGAAGGGGTGAAGCTCACGCCGTCCGCCCGCGACGTGCTCGACGAACACAAGCGCGGCCAGCGCTCCACCACCGCGGTTCGCCCGGCGAACGCGACGCCCGCGGCTTCGGCGCCGGTCGTGGTCGCCTCCGCGGCCCCGGCATCGGCCGGCCCGATCGTGCCGGATTACGAATACAAGTGGGCGCCCGGTTCCGACCCGAAGACGCCCGCGGAGATCGAGCGCTTCTTCAATTCGGCCCCGATCGTCGAGCTCAAGCGCCGCATCTGCGACATGGGCCGGCGGCTCTGGCTCAAGGACTACACCGACGGCAACGGCGGCAACATCACCGTCCGCGTCGGCGATAACCTGGTGCTCTGCACCCCGACGCTCATCTGCAAGGGCTTCATGACGCCCGACGACATGGCGCTGATCGACCTCGATGGCCGCCAGCTGGCGGGAACGCGCAAGCGCACGAGCGAGGCGATGACCCATCTTGGCATCATGAAACGCCAGCCCGCCGCCAAGGCCTGCGTCCATGCGCACCCGCCGCACGCGACCGCGTTCGCGATCGCCAATGCGAACATTCCCTCCTGCCTCATTCCCGAAGCCGAGGTCTTCCTCGGAAAGATCGGCGTCGCCCGCTACCAGACGCCGGGCACTCCCGAAAACGCGGAGGAGGTCGGCCGCATCGGCGTCGACCACCAGGCGATCCTCATGCAGAACCACGGCGTGATCGTCTGGGGCAAGGACGTCGAGGACGCGTATTGGAAAATGGAGAACATCGACGCGTACTGCCGCACTGTCTCGATCGCCGCCGGTCTGGGCACCGGGCTGCACCGCTTTGGTCCCGACAAGCTCAAGGACCTGATCGACCTGCGCCTCAAGCTCGGCATGCCCGATCCGCGCGCGGGACTGAAGGAGTGCGAGTTGTGCGACAGCGACGATTTCCGCGCTCCCGTGGTCTGCGAGAATTCCTCCGCGGCGCCCGCTTCATCTCCGGCCCCCGACGTTGCGCCCGATCCGACGATGGAAGCGCTCGTCAGCAAGATCACCGACGAAATCCTCAAGCAGCTCTCCGGAAAATGAGCCGCTCCCGGCGCACCCACCAACCCTGAAAATCCACTCATCGTGAAAGTCACCATCATCGGCGGCGGCGGCCGCGTGGGATCCAACGCGGCGTTCGCCCTGCAGTGCGCCGGAATCGTCTCTGAAATCCAGCTTCTCGACGCCAACGCCGACATGGCCGCGGGCGAGGCGCTCGACCTGCTTCACGGCGCTTCGCTCGCCGGGGACCAGCGTATCTATGCGGGCGACTACGCGCGCGCCGCTGACAGCGACATTTTCCTCATCACGGCGGGACTCCGCCGAAAGCCGGACGAGTCCCGGCTCGACCTGATCAACCGCAACGTCGCGCTCTTCGACCAGATCGTCGGCTCGATCAAGACGGCGGGCTTCCGCAAGGACGCCCTGATCTTCGTCGTCTCGAACCCGGTGGACATCCTCACCCAGCTCGCGATCGTGCGCCTGGGGCTCCCGTGGAACCAGGTGCTGGGGCTCGGCACGATGCTCGACACCGCGCGCTTCCGCTCCCTCATTGCCGATTCGCTCAAGCTGGCGCCGACGCAGGTGAAGGCGCTCATCCTCGGCGAGCATGGCGATTCGATGGTGCCCATCTGGTCCAGCGCCACGGTCGCGGGCCTGCCGCTCGACAAGTTTCCCGGCGTCTCCGCCGCGTTTCAGACCGACGTGTTCGGCCGCACCAAGACCAGCGGCGCCGAAGTCATCCGCCGCAAGGGCGGCGCGGGCTGGGCGGTCGGCGTCTCGATTGCGGAGGTGGTTCACGCCATCGCCCTCGACCGGCGTCAGTTGCTGCCGGTCTCGTCTTTGCAACAGGGGCGGTACGGCCTTCGGGACGTCTCGATCAGCGTGCCCACCGTGGTGGGTCGTGCGGGCGTGCTCGAGCAGGTCGAGATTCCCCTTTGGCCGAAGGAACACCAGGGACTCCAGGCCAGCGCCCGTGCGCTGCAGGATACCTGGTCGAAAGTGAAGCCCCGGGCTTGAGGTGCCCGCGCGGCACCTGTTGGATTTTCCCATGAGCAAATCCCTGCACTGCGCGGCCGTCGACCTCGGTGCGACGAGCGGGCGGGTGATCGTCGGCACCTGGAACGGAGACGAGCTGGTCCTCACGGAAGTCCATCGCTTCGCCAACCAGTTTCGTCCGCTCGCCGGACACGACTACTGGGACCTGCCCTACCTCTGGGGCGAGGTCCGCGAGGGTCTGATCCAGGCCTGTCGCCGGTTTCCCAAGCTCGCCTCCGTGGGCGTGGACACCTGGGCGGTGGACCACGTGCTGACGGACCGCGCGGGCCGCCCGGTCTTCCCGGTGCACGCCTACCGCGATTCGCGCACGGCGGAGGTATCCAAACGGCTGGGACGCGGAGGCATCAACCGCATCTACGAGCTGACGGGCATCCCGAACTATCCCTACAACACGAGCCTGCAGCTGATGGAGACGCTGGGCTCCTGCGGCGGCATGGCCAAGGTCGCCTCGCGCTGCCTGTTCCTGCCCGACTACTTCAATTTCCTGCTGTCGGGCCGCATGGAGAACGAGCTTTCCATCGCGAGCCACTCGCAGCTGCTGGACGTTCACGGCACGGACTGGTCCGCGGAGGCGCTGCGGCATTTCGGCATTCCCGCGTCCTGGTTCAGCAAACCCGCGCGTTCGCCGCGCCGGCTCGGGCCGGTCAAGGGCCTGCCGGAGCTCAAGGGCGTGCTTTCCGTCCTGGTTCCCGGGCACGATACGGCCTGCGCATTCGCGGCGATGCCCGCGGCTCCCGAGGGCACCGATCTCTACCTGAGCTCGGGCACCTGGTCGCTGCTGGGCTTCGAGAGCGATGCCCCGGTCCTGGGCCCGAAGGCGCTGCGCAACCGGATCTCCAACGAGCGCATGGGTGACGGCGGCTACCGTCCTCTCCGCTCCTGCCTCGGCCTCTGGCTGCTCGAGCAGACCCTGAAGTCGTTCGCGGCCCGCCCGACCGGCGTGCGGGCCTGGCGCGAGCTCAACCGCGCGGCGGAGGCCTCGCCTGCGCCGGAGGTTCTGCTCGATGTCACCGACAGCGCGCTCTTCAGCCCGCCTGACATGAAGGCGGCGGTCGACGCGCAGCTGCGCGCCCGCGGAGGACGCCCCCCGAAGGACCTCGCCGGTTACGTGCGCCTGATCTGCGACTCCCTCGGCCGCGGCCATGCCGATGCCGTTCGGACTTTCGAACAGCTTTCGGGCCGCCGTTTCGAGCGCATCCTCATCGTCGGCGGAGGCTCCAAGAGCCGTCCGCTCTGCCAGGCGACGGCCGATGCGGCCGGCCTGCCGGTCGTGTCCTTTTCGCTGGAGGGCTCTGCCGTCGGTAACATCGCCAGCCAACTCATCGCCCTCGGCGCCGTGAAGAACCTCGCCGCGTTCCGCAGCAAACTCGCCGGCCATCTCGTCCAAACCACCTATAAACCGAAACGCTGAAAGGCTGAAAACTGAAAGTCGGAACTGAGCAGTTAGAATAGCAGCCTCCGACCTCCGACATCCGACATCTGACCTCTGACATCTGACCTCTGCCTCCGGCCCCGGCCTCCAAAAACTCCCTCCGACTTCCGACACGGACCTCCGTCTTCTGACTCCTGACGTCTGACCTCTGCCTTCCGACATCCGACATCCGATCTCCGTCCTCCGATCTCCGCCCATGCCCTCCCAAAAATCCATCTCCGCCGCCTATCGTCTCGCCCAGGCCGCCTACGCCGATTACGGCGTCGACACTGAAGCCGCTCTCAAAAAGGCGCTCTCGATTCCGATCTCGCTGCACTGCTGGCAGGCCGACGACGTGCGCGGCCTGGAGACTCCCAAGGAGGGACTCGACTCGGGTGGCATCATGGCGACGGGCGGCTATCCCGGACGCGCACGCAACGGCGACGAGATGCGTGCCGACCTCGACCAGGTGCTCAAGCTCCTTCCCGGCAGCCACCGTCTGAACCTCCACGCGTTCTACGCCGAGACGGGCGCCAAGGTGGTCGATCGCGATGCGCTGGAGCCGGAGCATTTCTCCCGCTGGCTTGCCTGGGCGAAGTCGCGCAAGGTCGGTCTCGATTTCAACCCGACGTATTTCGCCCATCCGAAGGCGACCTCGGGGTTCACGCTTTCCTCGGCCGACAAATCGGTGCGCCGCTTCTGGATCGACCACGGCAAGGCCTGCCGCCGCATCGCGGAACACTTCTCGCGGAAGCTGGGCACGCCCTGCGTCCACAATCATTGGATACCCGACGGCGCCAAGGATGTGCCGGCGGACCGCTGGGCCCCGCGCGAGCGCCTGGTGGAGTCGTTCGACGCGATCTTCGCGGACAAGACCGTGAGCCGGAAGCACTGCGTCGACGCCGTGGAGGGCAAGCTCTTCGGCCTGGGCAGCGAGGAATACGTCGTGGGTTCGCAGGAGTTCTACTCGAGCTACGCGCAGAGCCGCGGCCTCGTGCTGTGCCTCGACCTGGGACACTACCACCCCACGGAGTCGGTGGCCGACAAGGTTTCGGCGCTCATGCAATTCCACCCGCGCATCCTTCTCCATACCAGCCGGCCCGTGCGCTGGGACAGCGACCACGTCGTCGTGCTCGACGATCCCGTGCGTTCGCTCTTCCTCGAGATCGCGCGCGGCGGGGCCTGGGACCGGGTCTTCGTCGCCCTCGATTTCTTCGATGCCTCAATCAACCGCCTTGCCGCCTACGTGATCGGTGCTCGCGCCACGCGCCAGGCGATTCTGCTCGGCCTGCTCGATCCCTCGAAGGCGCTGCGCGACGCCGAGGCTGCCGGCCGCGGCCACGAGCGCCTCGCGCTCATGGAACAGGCGAAGGCCCTCCCGTGGGGCGCGGTTTGGGACGAACTCTGCGCGCGCGCCGACGTGCCGGTGCGCGCCGATTGGCTGGCCTCCGTCGGCCGCTACGAACGCGATACGTTGTCCCAACGCTGATGGCCTCCGACCGCTTACTTCCCCGGGCCGACCGGCGCGTCATGCTCATGGCGACGTGCCTGTGCGATGCGTTCTATGCGGATGCGGCGCGCGCCACGGTCGAAGTGCTCGAGCACCTGGGCTGCGTGGTCGAATTTCCCGAAGGGCAGACCTGCTGCGGACAGCCCGCTTTCAACGGTGGGGACTGGCCCGCTTCGCGCCAGGTGGTCCGGCACACCGTGAAAACCTTCGCGGGCGACCTGCCCGTGATCATCCCCTCGGGGTCCTGTGCCGCGATGCTCACGCACGGCGCGCCCCTGGAATTCGAGAACGAGCCCGATCTGGGTGAGGTGCGCGAGCTCGGCCGCCGCACCTGGGAACTGGCCGATTTCATCGTCAACGGCCTGGGAGTAAAAACCTGGCCGGGGCGTTTCGACTCCCGCATCGCCTTTCACCGCTCCTGCCACTGTCGCGGCTCGGAGACGGGCCCCGCGGCTTTCGCGCTACTGTCGTCGATTGCCGGAGCGACCGTCGTTCCCTTCGGCGAGGCCGACCAATGCTGCGGCTTCGGCGGCACCTTCGCGGTGAGCTTCCCACACGTGTCCACCGCGATGGGCACGCTGAAGCTCGAGCATATCCGGGCCTCCTCGCCCGACGTGCTCGTGTCGGTCGACATGAGCTGCCTCATGCACATGGGCGGCCTGGCCGAAAAGGCCGGACAGCCCATCCGCACGCTCCACGTGGCGCAGATCCTGCGCGACGCGCTGCGCAACGGAAACCTTCTCTGAACCGCCATGGCACGCCAGCCCATCGACCAGTTCGTCGAGCGCATCGCCTCCGAGAAGCGCGCCTCGGTGTATCTCGGCACGAAGACGACGCACGAAAAGCGCGAGAAGCTGCTTCACGACCACTACGCCGACCCCGACGCTCTGCGCCGCCTCGCGGGCGGGATCAAGCAGCACGTGGTGGAAAACCTGGATACCTACCTCCCGCGGGTCGAGGCGAAGCTGAAGGCGAACGGCGCACAGGTCCACTGGGCCGCCACCGCCGAGGAGGCCTGCGCGACGGTGCACGGCATCATGACCGCCCGCGGCGCCACGAAGATCGTCAAGGCCAAGACCATGGTCAGCGAGGAGATCGGTCTGGCGGAGTACCTCGGGAGCCGGGGTATTGAGTCGCTGGAGACGGACCTGGGCGAATTTATTGTCCAGATCGACCACGATCATCCCAGCCACATCGTCCGCCCGATCATCCACAAGAGTCGTCGCGAGATCGCGAAGAGTTTCGAGCGCGAGGGTCTGGGCGACTACAACGACGACCCGGGCACGATCACGCGCCGGGCGCGGGCGTTCCTGCGCAAGAAGTTCCTCCAGGCGGACGTGGGCATCACGGGTGCCAATTTCGTATCCGCGGAGAGCGGACGGCTGGTGATCGTGACGAATGAGGGCAACTCGCGCTTCTCGCTCGCCGCGACGAAGTGCCACATCGCGCTGATCGGCATAGAGAAGGTGGTGCCGCGCGACCGCGACCTGGGCCTGTTCCTCAACCTGCTCGCGCGCTCCGCGACGGCGCAGCAGCTGACCGTGTATACGGAGTTCATCTCGGGGCCGAAGTCCCCCGCGCAGCCGGACGGCCCGGAGGAGATGCATGTCATCTTTGTCGACAACCAGCGCACGGAGGTGCTCGCAAGCGAATGCCGCGAGATCCTGCGCTGCATCCGCTGCGGCGCGTGCATGAACGTCTGCCCGGTGTACCGCCAGGCGAGCGGTCACGCCTACCGCAGCGTTTATCCGGGTCCCGTGGGCGCGGTGCTCTCGCCCCTGCTCGCGGGCGAACGGTTCGCGGAGAAGGCGGACCTGCCCAAGGCCTCGTCGCTGTGCGGCGCGTGCAACGAGGTGTGCCCCGTCGACATTCCGATTCCCGACCTGCTGCTGCGCCTGCGCGACAAGGGCAAGCGGGAGCATGCGCCGCTCGCTTCCGCCGGCACGCCGTCGTTGGGCGGATGGGCCGTGATGGCCTCGAAGCCGGTGCTCTGGAAGACGGCGTTGAGCGCGGGCAAGCTGATGAACCTCCTGCCGGCCAACTGGATTCCCATGGCCGCGGCGAAGGCCTGGACGGACACCCGCACGCTTCCGACCTGGCGTGGCGGCGAGTTTCGTTCCTGGATGAAGCACCGCCCCGCGAAGGGCGAAGGGAAGGGCAAGTCATGAGCAGCTCGCGCGATCTTATCCTGGGCCGCGTGCGCGACGCGCTTGCGGCGCTTCCGAAACGTGCGCCATTGCCCGAGTGGGATCCCGCCGGTGCGCGGTCGACAGTTGCGCCCTCGGGCGCGGACCTTTGGCAGGCCTTTTCCGCCCGGCTTCGCGCGGTAAACGGCACGCCGCTCGCGTCGGTCGCGGAGCTGGTCGCGCTGCTTGAGTCGAAGGGCTGGCGGCACGGCTACTGCGATCCGACGTTGTGGCCCGCGCTGAAGGCGGCGTTCCCGGCCGGGTTCACGGTGGAGACCGAGTTCGACCGCAGCCGGGTGGACGACTATCAATTTGGCATCACGGTGGCCGACGGCGCGATCGCGGAAACCGGCACGCTGGTGCTCAGCGACCGCGGCACCGCGAGCCGCCTGGCTGCGCTTGCGCCGTGGGTGCACGTGGCGGCAATTCGCCATGCGCAGATCGTCCCCGACCTCGGATCGGCGCTCACCCTGCTCGGTGATGACCCGAACGTCATTTGGGTCACCGGGCCGTCGAAAACTGCGGACGTCGAGGGCATCCTCATCGAGGGTGTGCACGGTCCCGGCATGCAGGTCGCCCTGTTGCTCGATTGAGACGGGGAGAGTGGGGGAGGAAGAAGCGAGGAGCGGGAAGCCGGAGGCGAGAATCTAGAATTTAGGAGTTGGGGCGGACCCTCCGATCGGTAAGGCGATTTTGAGAAGTGCGAAACCTCCCGAAGGCCCTGAGCCTGCCGAACGGGGATTCCGTTTCTTGGTTTTCGAAGTCCGAAAACCATCGGGCATAGTCTGCACGCCACGCGCAAAGGATCCGATGCACCTCCTAGATTCTAGTGTAGTGTCCCGCAATTAACTCGGCATAAGGCTGCGAGAGCGCTTGGCGCGAGTGGAGCCCGGTTTGATGTGTTCAAGTCGATGCCGGGCGCGCTGCATCTTTTCGAGAATGCGTTCGATGCTGGCGGTCCAAATGAAGGGAGTCGGCTGGGCATTCCACGCACAGAGGAAATCGGCGATGGCACGCTGCAATTCCGGCACGCTGTGAAAGACTCCGCGGCGCACGGCCTTCTGCTCGAGTTCGACGAACCAGCGTTCGATCAGATTGAGCCAACTGGAGCTGGTGGGGATGAAGTGCAGCACGAACCGAGGGTGGCGCTGAAGCCAGCGCCGCACGCTCGGATGTCCATGGGTGCCGTAGTTGTCGAGGATCAGGTGCAGGGTCTTGCCGCGAGGAAACTCGTCGTCGAGGCGCCGCAAGAATTTCATGAACTCCTGATGGCGGTGGCGAGGAAAGCATTGGCCGATGACCCGACCCTCGGCTACCTGCAGCGCCGCGAACAAGGTTGTAGTACCGTGCCGGTGGTAGTCGTGGGTATAGGTGCCGCAGCGACCGGGCTTGAGCGGCAGACCGGGCTGGGTGCGGTCCAGCGCTTGAATCTGGCTCTTCTCATCGACGCACAGCACCACTGCGTTCTGGGGTGGCGTCAGATAGATGCCGACCACGTCGGTGAGTTTTTCCAGGCAACGCGGGTCTCGGGAGAGCTTGAAGGTCTTGGTCAGATGCGGCTTCAGCCCGTGGTCCTGCCAAGCCCGTTGAATGGTATTCTTGCTGACACCTTGAACGCGAGCGAGGGAACGGGTGCTCCAGTGGGCGGAGCCGGCCGGCTTGGTTTGTAGGGTGGCCTTGATCCATCGGCCAACCCGTGCGACGTCGTAACGCGGTTTGCGCCCGCGCCCGGGGGCGATCTCCCAAACGCAGCCAATGCCTTGCTCACGCACCCGCCGCCGCCACAGCGCCGCGGTCTCACGACGAATGGCCAGCGTAGCCGCGATCATCTTGTCGGTCTGTCCAGCAGCGGCTGCACGCACAATCCGTGCGCGCAGCACAACCTGCTGAGGCGTAGTTCCGGCCCGAATCCATTGATCAAGGCGGTCTAGCTCTGCTGCTGCCAAAACTACCGGAGGGCTCGTGCGTGACATCCCCCAGTTTGTCGCCTCCGCGCTTATGCCGAGTTAATTGAGGGACACTACACTAGCTCCTAAATTCTAGATTCTATATTCCCGCTCCCGCTTCTTTTCCCGCCTCGCGGGGCCTCGATTCCATCCCAGGCCCCAAGGTCCGCAGCGCGAAAGTTGTCAGCCTTTGTGTCGGGTTTTGTGCGGAGAAGGCGCATTAGTCGATGGATCGCCCTCGTGTGACGCCGGTTCGATCCGATCAACCCTAACCCCTACTCGATGAACATACACATGGTTGCCCACTCGCGCGGCCCTGCGGTTGCCCCACGCAATCGCACCGGAGCCTTTCTGCTCGCATTCTTGTTGGCGCTGATTGCCGGAAATGAACGACTTGCGGCCCAGGAAAAGACCACTTCAAAACCCGCGGAAAAACCCGCGGCCACCGCGGCGGACCAGTCGTCCGACGAGCCGATCATGATGGCGAACTACGTCGTCACCGGCGTCCGCGCCAGTTTGATCAGCGCCGAGGAGATCAAGCTCAACTCCCCGGAATTCGTGGATTCGATCGTCGCCGAGGACATCGGCAAGTTTCCGGATTTCACCGTGGCCGAGGCGCTTCAGCGCGTGCCCGGCGTCCAGGTTGGGCGCGCCCAAGGTGAGGTGAGCTCGGTGGTGATCCGCGGCCTGCCCAACATTGAAACCACGGTGAACGGCTACGAAGTGTTCACCGGCACCGCCCGCGGCGTGGCGCTGCAGGACATCCCCGCCGAAATGGTCGCCGGCGTCGACGTGTACAAGGTCGCCGGCCCCGACAAGCTCGAGGGCGGCGTCGCGGGCTTGATCGACGTGCGTCTCAGGCGTCCGTTTGATTTCAAGGGTCCCGCCATCGCGGTCACCACGCGCGGCAGCTACGCCACCCAGGCGCAGGCCAACAGCTACAATATCAGCGGCCTCGTCAGCAACCGCTGGAAAACCTCGATGGGCGAGTTCGGCGCGCTGCTGGATGTCGCCGTGGCCCGCTCCCGGTTCATGGACCAGATCGTCGACAACTACGTGCACTTCGGGGCCAACGGCGAGCAGTTCGACCTCGCCGCCGATCCGACGGGAGCTCGCGGCTATTACGCCGACAACTTCGGCATCCAGATGAGTCCGGGTGATCGCAAGCGGACAGGCATCTCCGCGATGTTCCAATGGAAGCCCAACGACCAGACCGAGTTCTACTGGGACAACCTCTACACCCACTACGACAACCTCCACAGCGTCGACTTCTTCATCGGCATCCCCAGCTGGGCCAACGCCGGCTTCTACATCGACAACGTCAGCCTGTTTCCCGCCGGATACGACGGCTATAACGTGCCCGAGAAATACGACAGCGCGGGCACGCCGGCCCGGTTCGTCAAGAGCCTGACCGCGCACAACACCAACACGCTGACCAGCACGCAGGCGTTTCACGACAAGACCGACACCTACCAGGGCGCCTTCGGAGGCAAGTGGGACAACGGCACCGTCAAAGTCACCGGCGAGCTGAGCTACAACGTCAGCACCTACCGTCCGCGCGGAGCGATCCTCGACACGCAGACGGTGACTCCGGTGCTCAACATCACCTACAACGACAACAACGCGTCCTCGGTCAGCACCAGCGGCATCGACTACACCAATCCCGCCAACTTCTACCTGACCCAGCTGTTCGACCAGTGGTCGCGCGCGCACAGCGTGCAGTACGCCCTCCGGAGCGACCTGCTCTACCGCCTGCGCACGACCTTCATGAAGTCGCTTCAGTTTGGAGCCCGGTATGCCGACCGCGACGTCAACTACTCTTCCGCGAACGGCGGCGGCGACTTCCAGTGGATGCGCGCCCCGGCCAACAGCGTCAGTGGACTCGGCCACCTCTCCCCGACCAACCTCTTCGTCGGCTCCAACCAGATCGGCATCCGCCAGTGGTGGTGCGCCGATCCGAGCTACCTGCTGAACAACACCGACGTGATCCGCCAGATCTTCGGCCACCCCGTGGGCGCGCCGCCGGCTGATCCCTCGATGAGCTTCAAGGACAAGGAGAAGACGACTACGCTGTATGCGATGGCCAACTACTCCACGGACGTGGGCGGCATGGTCCTGGACGGCCTGTTCGGCGTTCGCATGGTGCACACCGCCGATTCCCTCGGCGGCTACCAGCGCCAGGTCGTCAACGGGAACACCACCGGAGCCTATGAACTGACGACGGTGACCCGTTCGAGGAACGCGGTGCTGCCGACCGCGACCGGCCGGTTGAAGCTGGTTGAGAATCTCTATCTGCGCGCTTCGATTTCGAAGACGATGACGCGTCCGGACTTTGCCGCGCTGAACCCCGCGCTGTCGCTCACGTCCCCGGGGCCGACGCTGCCGGGCCAGGGCTCCGGCGGAAACCCGGACCTCGATCCGATCCGCTCCACCAACTACGACCTTTCGCTCGAGTATTATCCGACCAAGTCGAGCATGGCCTCCATCGCCGGCTTCTACCGCTCGCTCGACGGTTACATCCAGAGCTACGGCTCGGAGGAGACGATCAACGGCAGCTTCTACACGGTCACCCGCCCCCGCAGCACGCACAACGGCTACCTGCAGGGCGCTGAGCTGGCCTGCCAGTACTTCTTCGACTTCCTCCCGGAGCCGTTCAAGGGCGTGGGCGTGCAGGCCAACTACACGTACATCAAGGGCGAGACCGAGAATCCCCTGACCAACGAGAAGCAGCCGATCGCCCAGGTATCCAAGGACAACTACAACCTGGTCCTGATCTACGAGCACGGTCCCTTCAGCGGACGCCTGGCCTACAACTGGCGCGGTCGCTACATCGACAGCTTCAACCAGAGCGGCATCCAGCCGTCCACCGTCTGGGTCCAGCCGCGCGGCCAGCTCGACTTTTCCGCGAGCTACGACCTCGGCCGCGGGTTCACGGTATCGTTTGACGCGACGAACATCACGAAGAGCAAGTATCGCGACAACTTCGGCAACCTGCCGATGTTCACGCGAGACGTGCGAAGCTACGACACCACCTACATGGTGGGCCTGAGCTACAAGTATTGAATCCCCCAAAGACGGCGCCCCAAGCGCCGTCTTTTTTTGGGGGGGAAAATCCGGGGCGTGTGTGCGCCGCACCCCGCGCATTGCCCGTTTTGAGTGCGGAGCCTCGGCTCCGCATTCGGGACGCGAGTCTCGACTCGCGTCCCTTCCGGCCTGGCCGACCAACCAGCCAGCCCTCCGGCATGGAAACCCCCGGCCTGGCCGCCCCGCGCTGCCAACGCCGTTCCCGGCCCCGCTCCGTTCGAACCCGATATTAGTCATGAATACGCCCAAAAAATATCCCCTCGCGGCGCTCCTGGGCGCCGCTTTGTCCGCGTTCTTCCTGCTCGTCTCCCCGGCTTCGGCCGCCACCTGGTCGCTCAGTGGCGATCTGAACTGCCACGATCCCGCAATCATCAAGGAAGGCAGTACCTGGTGGATCGGCCGCACCTGGGGGGCCGGCATCGGAATCGACTGGTCCTCGAACGGCACGACCTGGAACACCGGAATCCCGATCTTCCAGAGCGGCCTGTCCTGGTGGACCGCCTACAATGGCAACTCGACCTGGACCTGGGCGCCGTCCTTCGCCGACTACAACGGCAAGACGCTGTGTTACTACGCGGTGTCCACCTTCGGCTCCAAGACCTCCGCCATCGGCCTGGCCACGGCCACCTCGATTGCGACCGGCGACTGGGCAGACCAGGGAGCCATCATCACCTCGAGCTCGTCGACCAGCTACAACGCGATCGACCCCTGCTTCACGCTGGATGCCTCGGGCAATCCCTGGCTTTCCTTCGGCTCCTGGTCGGACGGCCTGCACGTGGTCGCGCTGAGCCCGACAACCTTCAAGCCCACGGGCGCGTCGTACAACATCGCCTACAATAGTCAGGGAATCGAAAACTCCCAGATCGTGTATCGCAGTGGCTACTACTACCTGTTCGCCTCGGTCGGCACCTGCTGCAACGGCGCGAGCAGCACCTACCACATCGTGGTTGGCCGCTCGACCAGCATCACCGGGCCGTATTACGACCAGAGCGGGGTGGACATGATGAACGGCGGCGGCACGACGGTCTTCGCGGGCGGCGGACGCTACATCGCCCCGGGCGGTGAAAGCATTCTGGATACGGGCAACGACACCTGGATCTGCGCGTACCACCAGCTGGATTCAGCGAATAATTACGCGACCGTGCTTTTCATCAACGACCTCTACTGGGTCGACGGCTGGCCCTCGTTCTCGACGACGCCCACGTACTACAAGTTCGGCAACCGCACCACCGGCCTGGACATCGACGGGTTGGGTCAGACGGCGAACGGATCGACCTGCGGGCAATGGAGCAGCTCGACCAGCACCAACCAGCAGTGGGAAATGGTCCCGTCCGGCACCTATGTCCGTCTGAAGAACCGCGCCACCGGGCTCTTCCTGGACGGCATGGGCTTGACCACGAACGGATCGAATGCGGGCCAGTGGAGCAGCAGCACCAGCACGAACCAGCAATGGCTCGAGGTTTTCACCGGCGGCTACGTGCGGTTCCAAAACCGGGCGACGGGGTTGTTCCTCGACGGCATGGGCAGGACGACGAACGGTTCCGCCCTCGGCCAATGGCAAAGCAACGTGAACTACAACCAGCAGTGGTCGCAGCAGCCGCAGTGATGTGGTGAGCCGCTCCAGGTTCGACGTGCAGTGCGGGATCACCCGAGGGCCCTGAGCCTGCCGAACGGGGATTCCGCCCTGCGCGGGAGGCTCCATACTCCAAAACGGATGTGGTGAGCGACACTCTCTGCTCGTGGGTTTCCGATTCGACGTGGAGTGCGGAATCACGATTCCGCCCTGCGCGGGAGGCTCGGCCTCCCGGCCTGCCACCACGATGAATCGTCGGGCTTCGACGTCGGCCGCTGAGTTCTTTCTCGAATCTCGCTACCGCTGCTCGCTTCCTTTCCCGTCCCAACCGAACGGTAATGTGGATCCCGTCCCCGGAGCAGGGGTGGGGGTGTCGGGTTCTAGTCGTGCATGGCGCATGTGTAATCGAGGGCCGTACCCCTTGCGGCCCACTCCGTCAGAAACTACTGAAACCCTAGCTCCAATGAACCAACCCCTCCGCTGCGTCGTCCCGCAACCCGGGACACTCAAGACCCGCAGCAAATCCCCCCTCCGCGGCGCCGCCCTGGCGCTCGCAGTCCTTCTGGGCGCGGCCGGTGCCGCCGCCCAGCAGGTCCCGACCGACACGTCCACCAAGAAGCCGGACGCCGCCAAGGTCGCCAAAACCAGCCAGACCTCGGATCAGCAGGCCGCGAGCAGTGATCAAGTCGTGCTCGACGCCTTCGTCGTGACGGGCATTCGCGCCAGCGTCAGCAGCGCGCTCGATATCAAGCGCTCCGACCCCAACATGGTCGACGCGATTGTGGCCGAGGACATCGGCAAGTTCCCCGACAACAACGTCGTCGAGGCCATGCAGCGCCTCCCCGGCATCCAGGTGACCGACCGCGGAAGCGGCCAGATCGCCACCGTGACGATCCGCGGCCTTCCCGACGTCAGCACGACGATCAACGGCCGCAACGTCTTCACCGCCTCGGGCCAAGCGTACTCGCTGCAGGACGTCCCGGCGAGCCTGCTCGCGAGCGTCGAGGTGTACAAGACGCGCTCGGCCAACCTGCTCGAAAACGGGATTGCCGGCCAGATCGACATTCGCACGCACCGTCCCTTCGACTTCAAGGGCGATGAGTTCTCGTTCGCCGCGCGCGGCATCTACCAGAGCCTCTCCAAGGACATCGGTCCGAACTTGAGTGCCCTGTACAGCAAGCGTTGGGAGACAGGCGCGGGCAAGTTCGGCGCGCTGGTCAATGTCTCGTACTCCGAGACACCCTACCGCAACAACGTCGTGACCCCTGGCGCGGAGGTGCCGTTCATGACGGCCAACCCGCCCGCGGGCTGGGTGCCGTATCAGCGCATCTTTACCGACGGCTCGAATCCCTGGGTGGCCGGCCTGACCGACGGTCTGCCGAGCGCCCCAGGCTCGACCATGATGATCAATGGCGTGGCCACGCCCTACGTGCTCTCCCGCGATGCGATCTTCGCGACCGACACCGTGGGCTCGACCAAGCGCCCCGCCGTGAATCTCTCGCTGCAGTGGGCTCCCAATAAGGATTCCGAGTACACCTTGGAGGCCTTCTACGACGGGTATCGGAACAAGAACTTCAACAACCTGCTGTTCTCGTTCGTCGACTGGTGGGGCGGTCCGCTCGGTCCCGTCACGCTGTACCCCGGAACCAACATCGTGCAGTCCCGCCAGAGCGTTGGCTACGTCTATGGCTTCAACTCGGGCGACATGTCCACCGGCAAGACCGACAGCTTCATCACGGCGCTGTCGGGCAAGTGGAACATCAATCCCGACTTCCAGCTGAAGGCGGACCTCTCCTGGCAAACCAGCGTGTTCAACTCCACCTTCTTCGCGGTGCGCATCGACCGCGTCGCCCCTTCGATATCGGTGAATTTCAACGCGCATGACGGCCTGCCCGCGTTCAGCTTCCCGGGCAGCGACCTCAACGATCCCAGTCTGTGGAACATCGCCCAGATGTACGACCAGGCGCATCGCAACAAGGGCAGCGCGGGCACCTTCACCTCCGACGGCGTGTACAAGCTCCACATCCCGTTCTTCAAGGACCTGAAGTTCGGCGTGCGCTACGACGACCGCAGCGCCTCCGAGGCGCAGCGCCTGCAGGGCGGCAACACGAGCCTCGGCCAATCGCTCGCGAAGTATCCGCAGCTTCAGTACCACAACTCCAACTTCTTCGATGGACGCGCCGCGATCCCGTCCTCGTGGGTGGTTGCCAACGGCTACTACATCTACAACCACGCCGACGAGATCCGGAACCTCTACAAGAGCACCGTGGATCCCACGATCCAGACGAGCGACCAGCTCCAGCTCACCGAGAACTTCCACGTGAACGAGGTCAATACGGCCGGCTACTTCATGACCGACTTCGAGACCTACCTGGCCGGCCACAAGCTCGATGGCCAGGCGGGCGCCCGCTACGTCTACGTGAAGACCGACATGACCTTCGGGGGCAACAGCGGCTCCGCGACCGTGGGCAAGCTGCTGCCCAGCGCTTCGCTGCGTTACAACATCACCCCGAACCTGCGCTTCCGCCTCGCCTACGGTGAGACGCTGCGCCGCCCGAACTTCACCGACCTCAACCCGACGATCACGTACACGAAGGACGTGACCAACATCGGCTACGGCACCGCCTCCGGCGGCAACTCCAACCTCAGGCCGACGAAGTCCAAGAACTACGACATGGCCCTCGAGTACTACCTCAACGACGCCTCCGCGGTGTACGTGAGCGTGTTCGAGCGCCAGATCGACGGCCTGGTGGTGCCCTTCCGCCGGAAGGTCGTGTACCAGGGGTACGACTACATCCTCTCGCAGCCCGACAACACCTCCAACGGCAAGCTCGACGGCTACGAGATCGGCTCGTCGTTCTTCCCGAAGGACCTCCCCGGCGTGCTCAACGGCCTGGGCGTCATGGCGAGCTTCACGGCCCTGCATTCCTCGCAGGACATTCCGATCACCGATCCCAACACGGGCGCGGTCATCGGCACGCAGCAGACGCCGTTTTTCCTCGTGTCGAACCGGTCGTACAACGCGACCCTCGCCTACGAGCGGCCCAAGTTCAGCTTCCGCCTCTCGTACGAGTGGCGTTCGAGCTTCCTGCACCACAACGAGGCCGCCCAGTTCGCCAACCCGCTCGGCGTCTACGACCGCCCCGAGCAGGCCATGGACGCGCAGTTCAGCTACAACCTGCGCAAGAACCTGGTGCTCACCGTGGATGCCACGAACCTCACCAACGAGATCTACCAGAGTTACTACGGCAACAAGCCGGGTGATTCGACCACCAACAACTTCACCAATACTCTGTTGAGCCGGACCATCGCCGTGGGCGTCCGCTACACGTACTGAGCGCAGCCCACAGCCCTGATCGACGCGGGAGGGCGGCCGGCGGCGGCCGCCCTCCCGAACGTCACCAACCCCGCCGCCCGATCCCATCCGCCCGCCTCCGTCATGACCCTCCTGCGCCGTCTGCTTCTCGTCCTTTCGGGCGTCCTCGCCGCGTTTCTCGTCTCCCCGGCCTCCGCCTCGCCGACGTTCAGCAACGTGAGCGTGCACGATCCCTCCGTGGTGCGCGACGGATCGACGTACTACGTGTTCGGATCGCACATGGCCTCGGCCAGCACGGCCGACCTGATGCATTGGACGCAGATCACGACGGCGCCGACGTATCCGAATTCCCTCATACGAAACCAGGATCCCCAGACCGAGTTCGCGGACGCGCTGGCCTGGGCGCAGACCACCACCTTCTGGGGGCCCGACGTCATCAAATTGGGCGACGGAAAATACTACTACTACTATTGCGCGTGCCAGGGCAGCTCGCCGCTCAGCGCCCTGGGCCTCGCGAAGGCCGACGCGGTCACGGGTCCCTACGCGAACGTCGGCATCCTGCTGAAGTCGGGCATGTCCGGCATCAGCCCGACCGGCTCGGTGTACGACGTCAATGTGAACCCCAACGTGGTCGACCCCTCGGTCTTCTACGACGCCGACGGCAAGCTGTGGATGGTGTACGGATCGTTTTCCGGCGGCATCTTCATCCTTCAGCTCGATTCGACCCCGGGTTCGCCGACGATCGGCCAGCCGCTGCCCAACCAGGGCGGCTACGGCAAGAAGCTCATCGGCGGCAACAGCTCCCGCATCGAGGGACCCTACATCATCTACAGCCCGGAGACCCAGTACTACTACCTCTTCATGACCTTCGGCGGACTCGACGCCGCCGGCGGCTACAACATCCGCGTGGGCCGCTCCCGCGCGCCCGACGGTCCCTATGTCGACGCCGCGGGCAACGACCTCACCAACGTGAAGGGCAATTTCGCGTTCGATGACGCGACCATCGCCCCCTACGGCGTGAAGTTGATGGGCAACTACCAGTTCCTCCACGTCGACGGGGAGCCCACCACCGCCTCGCAGGGTTATGTCTCGCCCGGCGGCTGCTCGATTTACCGGGATCCCCAGCTCGGCAGGTATATCCTCGTCATCCATACGCGGTTCGTCGGGAAGGGCGAGTACCACGAGGTCCGCGCCTATCAGCTCTATCTCAACGAGGACGGCTGGTTCGTCGCCTCGCCGCAGCGTTTTGCGGGCGAGACGATCGCGACGACTGATCCGTCCCTGGTCCCCGGCACGTATCGCTTCATCAACCACGGCAAGGCCATCTCCGCCACCGTCAACAACTCGACGCTCGCGACGCTCAACGCTGACGGCTCCGTGAGCGGCTCGGTGTCCGGCACCTGGGCGCTGTCGGGAGACCACTTCATCACGCTCGTGCTCGGCGGCGTCACCTACAAGGGCGTCGTGGTGCAGGACTGGGACGACGACAACCAGGTCTGGGTGGAGTCGTTCTCCGCGCTGTCCTCCGACGGCGTGTCGGTGTGGGGCTGCAAGGTGGCCGCGACGACCACGAACGTCGCACCGTCCATCACGCTTCCGCCCTCCGATGTCTCGGTGACGGCGGGCAGCTCCGCGACCTTTTCGGTCTCGGCTTCGGGCACGCCCGCGCCGACCTACCAGTGGCGTCGGAATGGCGTGAACATCGCGGGTGCGACGGGCAGCAGTTACACAATCTCGTCGACGACCGCGGGCGATGCGGCGGCGTATTCAGTCGTCGTCGCCAACAGTGTCGCCGCCTTCCAAAGTCAGCCCGCGGTGTTGTCGGTCAGCGCGCCTGCCGGGCCGGCCATCTCGGTCCAGCCCGAGTCGCAGGATGTGGACGCTGGCACTTCCTACACCTTCTCGGTCACCGCCACGGGGACGGGCACGCTGTCGTACCAGTGGCATTTCAATGGTACCGACATCCCAGGCGCCACGGGTTCGAGCTACACGATAGCGTCCGTGGCCGCCGCGAACGCGGGCGCCTACACGGTCACGGTCACTGACAGCGCCGGCAACGTGACGAGCTCCAACGCGCTGCTCGCGGTGAGTTATCCGACGCCCAACAGCGACGCCCGCCTCTCGGCGTTGTCGTGTCGCGCCGTGGTCGGCAACGGGAGCGACGTGCTGATCCCTGCGTTCATCGTCGGCGGGACGGGTTCCCAGCAGGTGGTCGTGCGCGCCAGCGGTCCGGCGCTCGCGCAGTACGGGATCACCGACACGCTCGCGCAGCCGAAGATGGAGCTTCACCGGGTGGGCGTCGATGCGACCGTAGCGACGAACGTCGGTTGGAGCAGCGGGACCGCCGACGCGACCGCGGCCTTGCAGGCTGCCTTTCTGAAGGTGGGGCTTCCAGCGTTCCCGGTGGGCTCGGCGGACTCCGCGATGATCGTCACGGTGAGCGCCGGCCAGGCGTACACGGTCGTGGTGCGCGGGGCGGACGGCACCGGGGGCACGTCCTTGGTTGAGCTCTATGAACTTGGCGGCAATGCGGCGCCCCTCACGGCGCTCTCGTGCCGCGCGATGGTCGGGACCGGGGATAAGATCCTGGTGCCGGGTATCATCATTTCGGGCACCAAGCCGCGGGAGCTGATCATCCGCGCGAGCGGGCCGGCATTGAACCAGTACGGGGTCACCGGCACGCTGGCACAGCCCCGCCTCGAACTGTTCAGCGGCACCACCAAGATCGCCGAAAACGTCGGCTGGAGCACCGCCGCCAACGCGGCGACCGTCGCAACCGTATCGCCCAAGGTGGGCCTCGCCAATTTCCCCGCTGGCTCGCCCGATTGCGCGATCCTCGTGACCCTCAAGCCGGGCATCTACACCGCCCAGGTCAGCGGCCTGGGTGGCACTACCGGCGTTGCCTTGGTTGAAGTCTACGTGGTGCCGTGAGGGGATGATGTTGAGGTCTTCCGCGCAATAACCGGGTTAATGCTATATCAATTGGGGAAATGGTATTTGGAAATTTTGTCTGCCTAGTGACTAGTGCCATGAGGTAGTCATAAACACCGTTCCTGTGTGGAAAAGGAACATAAACCAGCAAGGCGCCTTTGGCGCTGTTAATAGATAATGAATATTAGACGCCAATCATATCTCGCCGCAGTGGCGCTCGTGCTGCTGCTTGCAGGTATAGTAGCTTATCGCTATACCTATAAGAATCGGCCGATGGCCCGCAGTCGAACTGTCGGTCTTCAGGTGCCGCAAAGAGGGCAGACGGTCGGGGATATCTCGGTTTCCTCATCGGTCTTCTCGTCGAGGGCTGTTTCGAAACATGGAGATGGCGCGCAAGTAATGGAGCGGCCGGGGCATTCTCAAGAGTCTGATGATTTGCTATTGGCGATCAGAGGCCACTCCGAACTCGGCCTTACGAAAGAAGAGGTGCGGGGCCTGCTGAAGGTTTACGTCGCTGTGAGCGTGGAGCGGTCTTGTTACGAAGCCTCAATCGCGAGCGTAAAAGTGGTAAACCCCAATGAATGTATCATTTCAGTGCCCGCTTATCCTGAGGAGGGTCAGGAACTGGAGAAGAAGCTGTATCAAGGTTTTACTTCGGTCGTGGGGAAGAATCGCATCGGCCTGCTGAAGGAAGCGCTGGGGCCGACGCTATATGCCAGAAATTATGGTTTTGGTGCCGTGGAGCAGCAGATAGTGGTTACACTCGCAGAGGGAGAACCGGTCAGGTTCACGTTTGCCCATAGCGCGGGAGAGTTGAAGGTACCGTATGACGGGGCCTACCTAACCGTTAAGTATGGTGGCCAACGTAGCACGTTGTCGGTTTTCGACCTTGGTGGCTACAGTGGATACATAAATCTCTTGCCGAAAGGAGGATCATGAAAACCGGGACCTTGTTGACGATTCTTTCTTTAGGCTTTGTCTTGCTCTCGGCCCGCACTGTAAGAGGGCAGGTTCTTGATGGTAGGGTGGAGGTTGATGTCGCGCACTATGTCGCCTTGGTGTCAGGTTACTCTGAGTCATCGATTTCTCTGGTTGTCAGTCCTGCGGTTGTCACCGAGGTGGTGAATGGAAGCTCTCTAATGGGTACCAACCTGGCTATTGATAATATTACCGTTGGAATTCCGGGTGTCGCAAATCTTACGTTCTCGTATAAAATATATGCGACCAAGATGGATGATGGAAGTGGTACTATTATCAGTATAGATGTTATCTATAATCCGACGTTGGTTGGTAATTTAGGTGCCAAAACCGGGTCGTATATCTTGATGCGCCAGTCGGATGTCGCGACGAAGTTTGTGAGTGGGGATAAGGTTGCTAATGCAGTTGCGCTGGCAACTGTGTACGGTGCGGGTTTTGGGAGCCCCGGTTACTATGGGGGGCCTCCGGCTTATGGTGATACGTATTATACCTCCTTGGTGCTGCCGTATTCCTATATAGTCATGAGTTCGGGTGGTGCTGTGATACTTGGACCTGTAATCAGTTTAGGGCCATTGTAGGGCGGGGCTTTGCCTCGCTTCCGTAAGCTCACATAATAAAGAGAGACGGCAGTCGATAGCAGGCTGCCGTTCTTCTTGTTGGCTGGCGCCCATCACTTGGCCAGCTCGCGAAGCGCGTTGCGGTAGCGGCGGCCAATGCTTTCTGCCGCTTTCATCTTCTTGGCGAACTCCGGATTGTGGGCGGTGATCCGGACGCCATCGGGGGCCTCCGTGAGGTACAGCGTCGAACCTTCCTCAATATTCAGCCGGGCCGTCACCTCCTTGGGCAGAATCGTCCCAATGGAGTTTCCGATCTTACGCGACTTGGTTTCGATGATCACAAAACCAATGTTATAACAGATGTGCAAAAGGCAAACCGCGAATCGGGGCAGGGGAGAATGCCGCCTCGAAGAAGTCGGATGTCGGATGTCGGAAGGCTGAGATCAGAGGTTAGGGAGACTGGATTGAATTTGGAGGACGGACCTCTGCATTCGGTGGATCGCGGATCATTATGGAATGTGGAATCACCCGAAGGCCCTGAGCCTGTCGAATGGGGCTTCCGCCCTGCGCGGGAGGCTGGGCCTCCCGGCTAATTCCGCTCGGTACGTCGGCAGATCAATGTCCAGAGGCTCGCGTCCGGACCGGGCTCCGTTGCGCTTGGCGCGCAGACTATGCCCGGTGGCTTTCGGATTCCGAAAGCCAAAGCGGAACCGAGGTTCCGCACTGCAAATTCTGAAGTCTCCTAGATTCTAGCTCCTAACTCCTCCCCCCTGACTTCTGCCCTCCGACTTCTGCTCACACCAGCTCGCTGAGCCGGGTCGCCTCGGGCCTAAGCGGCACGAGGTCGAGTAGATTCACGGGCTGGTTGCGGCGGATGGACTCGACGCCGGAGATGCCCACGAGGATGGACGCGGCGCCCTGTTCGTGGCCGGCGAAGCGGCCGAGTGGGTCGGTCGAGGGCGAGGTCGGGTCGTAGAATGAGCGGCAGAGAATTTCGTCCGCGCCGCCGTGGGGGCCGTGCTGGGCGTCCACCGGGACGAGGTAGCTGTTCTTGAAGTGCGGATACACGCGGATCCACTCGCCCTCGGCCTCGGCGCCAGGTTTCTCGTCGAGCTTGAAATCCCCTGGCCGCACGGCGCGGTTCATGTGGGTGCCGATGAATTCGTGATACTCGAGGCGGCCGCGGTCGCCGTTGAAGCAGACGCGCATGCCCTCGCGCGGGCTGTAGCAGGTGAGCGAGTACGTCAGGACCTGCCCGGTGCGGTAGCGGACGTTGAGCGACATCTGGTCGAAAATCGTGATGTCGTCGCGGAAGACGTTGCGGTCTCGCACGTAGCCCGAGTCGGCTTCGCCCGCGAGGTAGAGCTTGCGGAAGGGCTCGGATTCCTCGAGGTCGAGATAGAAGGGATCGCTCTTCGCCTCGGGGTGACCCGTGTAGCGGGGATATGCGGCGAGGACGCCGTCTCCACGGGCCTCGGCGTTCTTCTTCCCGTAGAACACGAGGTCGCCGAACGCGAAGACCTGGCTCGGGATGGCGTCGAGCCACCAGTTCACCAAGTCGAAATGGTGCGTGCTCTTGTGCACGAGCAAAGTGCCGGAGACGTCCGCCTGGGCGTGCCAGCGGCGGAAGTAGTCGGCACCGTGATTCGTATCGAGCAGGTACTCGAGATTGACCGAATGCACCCGACCGATGGTGCCGGCGGCGAGCAGCTCCTTGACCTTCGTGCGGAAGGGGGCCCAGCGATAGTTGAAGGCCACGCGCACGCGCCGGCCGGTCTCGCGGACGGCGTCGAGGATCGACCGGCACTTGTCCGCGTCGATCGTGAGCGGCTTCTCGGTGATGACGTCGCAGCCGGCGCGCAGCGCCCGGACGATGTACTCGTGGTGGGTCGCGTCGGTGGTGCAGACGAACACCACGTTCGGCCGGGTGGCGCGCAGCATCTCGTCGAAACGGTCGTGGGGGTAGGCGGGCACCGGGGCGGAGCCCCACGCCGAAGCCATCAGGCCGTTGTAATAGGCCATCCGCGCCGGGCTGAGGTCGCACAGTGCGACCAATTCGTTCGCCTCACGGTAGGTTGTGACGAGCGGTTCGATGAAGCTGATGGCGCGGCCGCCGGTTCCGACGAAGGCGTAACGGGTCTTGGGCATCGGGGGGAGGGTGCTAGAAGCCCTCCAGCATCAGGGTACGCCCTGGGACGGCAAACGGAGAAAGATTCGGACGGTCTGAACAACGCGTTGTTTCCGTGGACCCACTTGGCCTATCTAATCCCTACCTCCCCATGAAATACCTCCTGTTGCCCGTCCTGGCCGCCGTGTTGGGAACCTCCCTGTTTGCCACGACCGAGCCGCCGCGCGAGTGGATCGACCCCGACACCGGCCACCGCATCATCCGCCTGTCCGATCAACCGGGCACGGAAAGCCTTTACTTCAACCTCAATGCCTACTCCCCGGACGGGAAGCTGATGGTGGTGACCACCCACGACGGCATTTCGACGATCAATTTGGAAACCCGGAAGGTGGAGCCACTCGTGGAGGGACGTTTCCGGGTGATCATGGTTGGGCACAAGACCGGGGACGTTTACTACTCCCAGTGGAAGGACGGGAAGACCTGGGTCTACGCCACCAACATGGAGACGAAGGCGACCCGGCAGGTCGCGGTGCTCGACCGCGGCGGCGTGTCCGCGGTGAACGCGGACGAGACGCTGCTGGCCGGCACGATCTCGGCGAGCCAGGACCTCGGCTGGCAGCGCGGCGTCGTGCACAGCCAGGAGCCCGAGCATCCGGGCCCCGAATACACGGCCCGCTGGCCCGACGGCCGCCCGATGTCGTTCGCCACGGCCAAGGAGTACCGCCTGCACCAGCAGCTCGAGCGCGTGCGCTCTGAGCCTCCCATGGAGCTGTTCACGCTCAACATCGCCACCGGGAAGGTGAACGTGATCCTCCGCCAGAAGGAGTGGCTCAACCATGTCCAGTTCTCGCCGACGGATCCCAACCTCATCATGTTCTGCCACGAGGGGCCCTGGCACGAGGTGAACCGCCTCTGGACGATCCACACCGACGGCACCCACCTGCACAAGGTGCACACGCGCCGGATGAACATGGAAATCTGGGGGCATGAATTCTTCAGTCCCGACGGGAAGAACATCTGGTACGATCTTCAGACCCCGCGCGGCGAGGTGTTCTGGCTGGCAGGATACAACCTCGAGACGGGCCGCCGCACTTGGTATGCGCTGCACCGCAACGAGTGGTCCGTGCACTACAACGTGTCGCCCGACGGAACGATGTTCGCGGGCGACGGCGGCGACAGCGACATGGTCGCGCACGCGCCGGACGGCAAGTGGCTCTACCTGTTCCGTCCCCGCAAGGTGCCGGACGTCGCGGGCATCAAGGCGCCAGACTCCGCCGAGCTCATCCATCCGGGCCGGCTGGTGGCCGAGAAACTCGTGAATATGAGCCGCCACCAGTATCATCTCGAACCCAACGTGCGGTTCTCGCCGGACGGCAAGTGGGTGATCTTCCGCTCCAACATGTTCGGCCCCACCCAAGTCTTCGCTGTCGAGGTCGCGAAGGCGAAGTGAAGTATTGAACAGAAGGCAACGAAGGTAACGAAGAGCTTGGGGCAGGCGGAGTCCGGGTTGCAGAACTGTATCCCTGGATCCGAAATCGCTTCATTCGAGACCATCGCAATTTCCTCTGATGCCAGGGCTTCAAAGACCTCTTCGTTCCCTTCGTTTCCTTCTGTTCAAACAGGTATGGATCGGCTTTGGCATTCTGTGGATCGTTTGTTTCGCGCGGGCGAATAGCCTTCCTGTTTCCCCTGACGCTCGGTTCGCGGTGGTCGGCGTCCTTGCGTCGGATGAGTTCAATCACGGTTTGGCTCACTGGACGGCGGAGCTCGAGAAGGGCGGATCGGTGACGGCTGCTGGGGGCGTGCTCGACATCGACGTGCCGCGCGGCTGCTCGCTGTGGTTTCGAAAACCGTTCGGCGGACCGATCCTGATCACCTACGAGGCGACCGCGGTGAAGGCGGGCGGCCCCAACGACCGCGTCAGCGACCTGAACTGCTTTTGGATGGCGCGCGATTCGCGCACGCCCGGTGATCTCTTCGCCTCGCGGCGCAGCGGGAAGTTCGCCGACTACGACGTCCTGCGCTGCTACTACGTCGGCCTAGGCGGTAATTACAACACGACTACGCGATTCCGCCGCTACGTGGGCCGCCGCGGGGACCGGCCCCTGCTGCCCGAGCACGACCTCACGGCGCCGGAGGATCTTCTGAAGCCGAACGTCCCGCAGCAGATCGCGCTCCTCGCCGCGGGTGGCACGATCGAGTATTACCGCAACGGCAAGCGACTCTTCGCCTACGAAGACCCTGAGCCGTACACCAGCGGCTGGTTCGCCTTCCGCACCGTCTGGAGCCACCTCAGGATCCGGCACTTTCGGGTTTACAGACTCGAACCGAGCCAGCGTGGACGACGGACGGAATGAATTGAACAGAAGGCAACGAAGGGAACGAAGGACGTTTGGGTTGGCGGGGCCGGGATGCCTTGTCGTGGATCCCAAGACCGCTGTTGAACGACCGGGGCATCCGCCTTTGCCAAGGCTACGCCGGACGAGCAGAGGGCACCGAGACTAGTAATTGCGGGAGACCCGTTGTTCACGCGCCACACAATGGGCGTAGGTGACGACTTGACCGCCACACCAATGCAAGTATTGTCGTGACAGAAGTAATCATAATCATGGCAAAAACACTACAAATCAGGGTGGAGGAAGGCCTTCGGTCCGAAGCCGATGGCGTACTTCGCGAAATCGGTCTGGACGTGCCTTCGGCCGTGCGACTTTTCCTCACCAAGGTTGTGCAGACCCGCAGCATCCCGTTCGAGTTGACCGCCGGCCCGCAGGCCATCGAGATCGGGGTGGATGCCGCCACCCAAGCCAAGATTGACGAGATCGGTGCGCTCTGGAGGCAGAAAAAATCGCGGAGAGCCTGACCCGTGGCGCTGTTCATCGCCGAGCGCATCCGCAAGCGGGAGTTTGGGAAGGCAATTCCACCGACCGACAAAGCGGCGCTGATCGCCGGGGCGCGTATTTGTTTGACCGAAACCATCGCCGGCCAGGGGCTCCCCAAGGGCACTCGGCTGCTCAAGGCTTACGCCACCACGAAGCAAGGCCCGCGCCGCATCCTTTACCTGCTGGTGGTCGCGGAGGGAGATCTCTTTGTCCTTCTCTACCGAAACAAGCAGGACGAGGTGGGTGCGAACATGGGCCCGAAAAACACTGCGTTCAACGCCGTCCTGGCCAAGCACCTCGACTTGCTGCGCGAAGATATTGCAGCAGACCGAATCGAGGAAATCATGCCTGATCCGACTACGGAGCCAGACGCGCAGACAGACTGACTCAGCGGCGTAATCACCGTTGCTCCGCGGTTCGCGAGAGTGCTGTTTGCCGGCTAACCTGTCAGGGGCCACTCAAATTCATCCAGGTGGGGACTCCTTCTTCGTATCGCTGAGCATTGCGCAAGGCCTGCGCATTCTTCCCTAGTTCGTCAGCACGCATCAAAGGCCTCAGAGTAGCTCCAGTCGCGCGGTTGGTTTGGGCTCCCGAGAGGTCCCACTTCACGCGCTCTGCAGCTCGATCCGGGTTCCTGAGGCCTTGGAGCGGCCCTTTGCCGTGGGATAAATCTTCAGCTCTATCGGACGCCCAATGGCTTCGACGTAGCGGGTGATCGTGGAAAGTCGAACGTCCTCGCCGTGGTTTTCCAAACGGGAGAGTGCCGATTTTTCCATCTTCACCTTCTTGGCGAATTCCCCGAGCGACAGGCCGGATTGTTCACGGTACTCGGCCAGCAGCATGCCGATGGCGTACTTGCGGTATTTCTGCTCAAAGCCGGCCCACGCCTTGGGGCTCTTGGCTTTCCGCTCCTGAATGAATTTTTCGATGTCGCTCATGATGTCTTTCCCTTCTGTGGATTGCGGTGAAGGTAGTCCTTTTCGTCGTCGAGGTGACTCAACCGCCCGATTCCATCTACTGCCGGCTTTTGAGGGTGTTAACCGGAAAGTTAACGGCGCCGAGTCAAGTATCCGAATTACCGGATGCCGGTCCGTCAAAATTGGTCAGGTCGATGGCGGTCGATTTTCTGTCAGCTGAAGGCGGTGAAGTAGATGAGCGTCCGGAGCGGATTTGGAGGACGGAATGAATTGAACAGAAAACGAAGGGAACGAAGGGCGCTTGAGTTGCCGGGGCCGGGGGATTCATTCCTGTCGTGAACCCGAGGCCGGGGTTTGGGGTGGTATGTTGTGGAAATGGACTGCCCAGCCAGATTTTTCCCCGTCACGAGATAACTGATTTCGCTTGATCGAGCTGAGTGGCGACAGCGGTCGAAGGGCCAATTTTCGCTCGATTGGCAGAGCTACGGGGTGGCGACCCGACCGCCAGTAAGTCCGGTGGGTTCGTACGGGTGGCCGTCTTGAGGTCCCGATGCCGGCACGGTCCTGCCTGTGATTGCCTCGATTTGGTGGACAGAGAGTTGAGTTGTTCATCAAGCTCCCGGAGTTCCCGGCCTGCCTTTACCCGTAAGGGTGGCCGGGAACTGGAGGGAGCTTTGTGAACAACTCAACTGGGATGAGGCTGCGCAG
>DAIDAF010000038.1:0-187473 GCA_027310745.1 Opitutaceae bacterium
CGAACGACCGCCCGAACCGCAACGTGAGTTCTGTTTTGGATAGCAGCCCAACCGACCAACCTTGTTTCCGTCCTCCAACTTCACTCAGAGCGAAACCAACCTCAAAAACCGCCTTTTAACCCCTGTTTTGGACACCAGTGATTAGTCAATCCAATGGGGTCAAGTTTTACCAATTACCTTGACCGAGTGGGGAAGAGAGGCAGGGTGGGGGGATGGCAAGGAAACCGAGACTGCAATATCCCGGAGCGCAGTATCATGTGGTGAACCGTGGCAACTACCGGAGCTGGATCTTTCGGGAGGAGGGAGCGAGGCACGCGTTTGAGGTGTGTCTGTTCGAAGCGTGTGAACGACACCATTGGCTGCTTCACGCGTATGTGGTGATGGGAAACCATTTTCATCTGGCGGTGGAGACGCCTGAGGGCAACTTGACGCGGGGGATGCAGTGGTTGCAGGTGACCTTCGCGCGGCGGTTCAATGGGCTGAGGAGGCAGGCGGGGCATTTGTTTCAGGGCCGATTTTTTGGAGCGATCCTCGAACCCGGGCAGGCACTGGGCCAGGTTTGCCAGTATATTCACATGAATCCGGTGCGTGCCGGAGTGGTCCCTGTGTCAGGCTTGGTGGACTACCGGTATTCGTCGTATTGGTATCTACATCACAAGGCCGAACGCAAACCGTTCATGCGCCTGCAGACCTGTCTTGATTCGGCAGGCGGGTTGGCGGATAGCGCGGACGGTCTGCGAGCCTACGAATCGTACCTTGAATGGCAGGCTGCGGAGGGACCAGCAGGCAAGAATAAGGCCTATCAAAACCTGAGCAGAGGTTGGGCGCTGGGAAGCAGGGAGTTCAAGCAAGAGCTTTTGGCTGGATGTGAGGAAGAAGGCACCTTGAAACTATGGGACCAAGGCGGGGAACGGGAGGCTGCACGGATCAAGTGGGAGGAATGCCTGCAGACCCTGCGGCCGCTGGTCGAGGACCCGGGTGATACCCGCAAGTCGGCGCCATGGAAAGTGGCGCTGGCTTGGTATATGAAACAGTACACAAGCGTGAGCAACGGCTGGCTGGCGGAACGACTCGGAATGGGCTCCGGCGTGTATGTCAGCAAGCATGTCGGCCTCGCTCGAACAGCTGGACATCCAGCCGAGCACCTGATCAATAAACTCAAAAAGGTAAAAGGTGAAACGTGACCCCTTGGGATCGACGTTCATGCTCGAGAACGGAGCCGACTCCGGTTCATCCAGCAACTCCTCGGTCACGAGAAACTGGAGACGACGCAAATTTACGTCCAAGTGATTTCCGCATGTTGAATGAAGTCCACGCCTGAACGCACCCGGCCAAGCTCATGACCGAGGCTCCGGACGGCATTGCGGCCGTGCCCGTCGACGATGCGGACATGTCGGAACCTTCCGAGTTGGAGGAAGCACTGGCCGAAGAGGAGGCCGAGCTTGCCGACGACGTGATGGCCCCTTAACTTTTGAACATCATGACCGCCACCGATGTGATCAACCAACTTCGGACCTTGCCGCCGACCGAGGTGGCGAAGGTGCGCGACTGGTTGAGCGAGCACGATGAGGAGTCGCCCGAGCTGCTGGCCGCGATCGACGCCGGCCTGCGTTCGCTCGCCGAAAAGGGCGCCCGACTTGTGACCCGCGACGAACTTGCCACGAAGGTGCGGCAATGGGCTGGCACGTCGCGCTGAGCGAGGCGGCCGCGGTAGATCTCGGCAACGCGGTTGCGTTCCTCGCCCGGAACAGCCCCACGGCGGCCGAGCGGATCGGCTTGGAGTTGGTCGAAGTGATCTTCTCACTCGACCAGCTGCCCAATCGCGGCGCGCCCGTCCGCAGCCGGCCGGGACTGCGCAAGGTCGCGCATCGGCATTACCTCGTCATCTATCGCGTTGATGAAGCCGCCGAGAGGGTGGAGATCGTGCGCGTGTGGGATGCCCGGCAGGACCCGCAGACCTTGCGGCTGCGGTAGTCAGAAACGGCTCGCCGCTTCTTCCTTATCTGCTGGGAATCTGGAACAGTCCAATGGGGTCATGACTTGACTCTTGAGAAAGTAGGTCCGCTTGCACGCGAGTACGGGATGGGCAGGGAGCCAAATTTGGAATCCGGATGGGCCGGTTCGCGGTCATGCCGGGAGAACCGGTTCCGCATCGCCGACCAGCCTATGCCAGCCCGTGCACTTGCAGTGCGGTCCTCGCGAGCAAGGCCGATGCAGCCGATTTCCAGAGGGCGCCGTCAAGAGTCAAGTCATGACCCCAATGGTTCGACCCGTTCCGCCCGCGCTCACTTGATCC
Organism: Opitutaceae bacterium; assembly: GCA_027310745.1. GTDB lineage: Bacteria > Verrucomicrobiota > Verrucomicrobiia > Opitutales > Opitutaceae > MWDT01. The sequence goes on from DAIDAF010000038.1 coordinate 2,297, forward strand.
CGATCACCACGTAGTCGGGCCCCAAGAGGTGTTCGACGCGGGTTTCGCGGAAGCCGGCGTCGCGCATCCAGCGCTGGCATTCCGCGCCGGTGTAGTCGAAACCGCCCGGCGTTTCCACGAGCATGTTCAGGCTCATCAGCAGGCCGTGGGTCCGCTCGCGGCGGTCGTCGTCGATCAGGGCGTCGTAGGCAATCACCGCTCCGCCCGTAGGGAGGGCGGCATGCGCCTTCACGAGCAGGGCGCGTTTGCGCGGCAGGTCCCAGTCGTGGAGGATGTGGCCCAACAGCACCACGTCCGCGGAGGGAAGCGGGTCGGCGAAGAAATCGCCGCCGGCAAAGCGTAAGCGGTCGGCGAGGCCGAGCGAGCGGATGTACTCCTCGAAGACGGGTTCCACCTGGGGGAGGTCGAAGCCGATGCCGGCGAGGTGGGGATTCTTCAACGCGATCTGCGCGGGCAGGTCGCCCTGGGCCGTGCCGAGGTCGACGAAGGTCTTGTAGTCCTTCCAGGGAAAGTTCGCCGCGATGGCCTGGTTGGCGCGACGGCTCACGCTGGACATGGCACGCAGGAATTCGCGAAGGCGGGCGGGGTCGGCGTACAGCGCGCCAAAGGTGTCGGCCTCGTGTTTGGTTTCGCTCTGAGGTTCGCCGGTTCGCAGGGCCTCGGTGAGGTGGGCCCAGGAGGGAAAGAGCCGGTGGTTGGCCATCTCGAGGATGCCGCCGAGGTAGGTCGGCTTGCGCTTGTCGAGAAACAGGTCCGTCTCCGGAGTGTTCCGGTACACGCCGTTCTCGCGCTCGAGGAAGCCCATCGACACCAGGGCGTCCAGGAAGTCGCGCGCTCCGCGCTCGTGCAAACCAAGGCGTCCCCGCAGCGTGTCGCCATCGGCCGGCTTTCGGGCAAGGTCGGTGAATACCTCCAGTTCGACGGCGCTGAGGAGGACCTTGGAGGCCCAGAAGGCCATGCCCGTCTGCATGATTCGATCGGGGGAGGGAGTGGGGGTGTTCATGGGTAGGACTGAATGGCTATCCTCGAATCCGACAAGCGGCTGCGAACGCTTTGGCTTCGAATTCATCGCGGCGGGGATTTCCGCAACCGGATTGCGGGGCGGTTTTTTGGCGCGGAAATGCGCCGGCGGCTTGCCTTCGGAGGGCGAAGCGGGACCCTTGACGGCCATGGTTTATCGTCGATTCGGACGCACGGGTTTGAACATGCCGGTTTTCACCTGCGGAGGCATGCGGTATCAGCACAAGTGGCAGGACGTCCCCTGGGGCGAAATCCCGGCCGACGGCCAGGCCAATCTCGAGGCCTGCATCCGGCGCGCGCTGGAGCTCGGGATCAATCACATCGAGACGGCGCGCGGCTACGGCAGCTCCGAGATGCAGCTCGGGCGCATCCTTCCCAGGATCCAGAGGGACAGTCTCATCGTTCAGACCAAAGTCGGAGCGAAGGAGGATGCCGCGGAGTTTCTGTCCACCTTCGAGACCTCGATGGCGAACCTCGGTCTCTCGCACGTGGACCTGCTGTCGATCCACGGCGTCAACACCCGCCAGCTCCTCGAGTGGTCGCTTCGGCCGGGAGGCTGCGTGGATGCGGCGCGCAAGCTCCAACGCGAAGGGCGGGTGCGGTTCATCGGATTTTCCACGCACGCGACGACCGACGTGATTGTGGATGCGATTGAGAGCGACGCGTTCGACTACGTGAACCTGCACTGGTATTTCGTGAACGAACTCAACACCCCGGCGGTGGAGGCGGCGCGCAAGCGTGACCTGGGCGTGTTCATCATCAGCCCGAACGACAAGGGCGGGCGGCTGCAGGACAGGCCGCCGGTGATGGCGGAGCTGACCGCGCCGCTCTCGCCGATGCAGTGGAACGACCTGTTCTGCCTGAGCCGGCCGTGGATTCATACGCTCAGTTTGGGTGTGGCGCGTCCGACGGATTTTGACGACCACGTGGCTGCGTTGGAGCACATGCCCCGCGCCGCGGAGATCGTGGCGCCGGCCGAGGCGCGGCTCCGCGCGAAGCTGGTCGAGACGCACGGCGAAGCCTGGTGCCGTCGCTGGACTGAGGGGTTGCCGCATTATTTCGACGTGCCGGGCGAGGTGAACGTGATGGAGATTCTGCGCCTGTGGACTTACGCGGAGGCCCTGGGCCTGCAGCCCTGGGCAAAGATGCGGTACAACCTCCTGGGCCAGGCCGACCACTGGTTCCCGGGACAAAACGCGGCCTCGGTCGACGCCGCGACGCTGGCGCCGTGCCTCGAGCGCAGCCCATTCGCGAAGGAGATCCCCGACCTGCTCCGGCGTGCACATGCCGCGTACTTCGAGGCGCCGAAAAAGCGGCTCAGCCAGAGCTGAGCGGCCAGTTGCCTGATGACACGCTTTGTGCGGGAACGCTCATGAGCCTCAATTCGGCAGATGACTGAAAAACGCAGTTAACAGAAGGAGACGAAGATAACAAAGAAGGCGAAGCCAAGCGATTGCACGAACTCACACCGAGCCAGAATCGACTCACGCAAACGGTGAACAGATCAACGTTCTCAATCCTGTGGTAAGCGGTTTGTTCTTCGTTCCCTTCGTTGGCTTCTGTAAACCGTGGTTTTTAGATGACTGTCCATCTTCGCTATTTCGCCGCCCTGGCCGATCAGGCCGGCGTGGCCTCCGAGACCGTCGAGACCCATGCGATCTCGCTGGCCGGGCTCTACGACGAGGTGCGGGCACGGCGCGGCCTGCGCCTTGAGCGCGCCTGGGTGCGCGTGGCCGTCCAGGACGAATTTGCGGATTGGAATCGCGCGCCGCGTGACGGCGATCGCATTGCGTTCATGCCTCCGGTCAGCGGCGGCTGAGCCTAAAAACGCAGTTAACAAGAGGAAACGAAGACAACAGAGAATGCCGAACCGACCGACTGAACGAACTCACCAAGGCAAAATTGGCTCACCCAAACGGTGAATCGATCAACGGTCTCAATTTTGTGATAAGCGGTTTGTCCTTCGTTCCCTTCGTTGTCTTCTGTTCCATTCCGTCGCCGAAATTAGGCTGAATGCTGCGCCCTCCGCCCTCTGACCTCTGACTTCTGACTTTTGATCTCTGACTTCTGACCTCTGACCCCCGGCTCCTGCCCTCCGTCCCCATGGACTTCGAAATCGTCGATCATCCGATACAACCCTCCACCCGCGACTTTGCGCCGGGCGGCGCAGGCGCCGTGGTGACGTTCGAAGGGCTCGTGCGCAACGTGAACGAGGGGCGGCCGGTGGTGGCGCTGGAATACTCCGTGTATCCGGAACTGGCCCTCAAGGAGGGCGAGAAGATCATGGAGGAGGCGCGGCAGCGGTTTCCGCTCGAGGCCGTGAAGGCGGTGCACCGCGTGGGACGGCTGGAGATCGGCGACCTCGCCGTTTGGATTGCGGTGGCGAGCGGGCACCGGGGCGAGGCCTTCGAAGCCTGCCGCTGGATCATCGATGAAATCAAGGAGCGCGTGCCGCTCTGGAAAAAAGAGATCTACGCCGACGGCGACAGCGGCTGGCTGCGCGCGAACCCGCCCAGACACACGGTCTGACGCTGCGGCACTCCCCCGACCGATTGGCGTTTTCGGAACAAAGTCTGCCCTGCCGCGAGACACCAAGAGCGGCTGGGCCACGACCGAAGCCGCTGAAGGTAATGGCCACAAAAAACGCAAAAAGGCGTCCGGGTTGCCGACCATGATCGGAGCGCGCTTATAAGCGCACGCAACGTCAAGCCGATGCCTCTTATGGCCGAAGCGAAGAGCGGATCTCCGGCGAACGGGCCGGGAGGCGGGGCCTCCCGCGCACCGGGCTTCGTTGTGCTTCGCACAGACTATGCCCGGTCACTTTCGGATTTCGAAAGCAGGGCGGAAACCCCATTCGGCAGGCTCAGGGCCTTCGGGTGATTCCGCACTCCGAAGGAGAAGAGCTTGCGAGCCGTGCTGGCTCTGCCGCACCGTGGACGGACCCTCAGCGCCACTCGGGCGGATTCTGGAGATGGGGCTTGAGCACGCCGATGCACGGCAGGTTGCGGTAGCGCTCGGCGAAATCCAGGCCGTAACCGACTACGAACTTGTCCGGAATCTCGAAGCCCACGAGGTCGGCCGAGAACGGCACCTCACGGCGGCCGCGTTTGTCGAGCAGCATGCAGGTGCGGATGCTTGCCGGCTGGAGCTTCTGGATGAGGTCGACGACCATCGAGATCGTCTTCCCGGTGTCGAGGATGTCGTCGATCAGCAGCACGTGCCGGTTCGAGATGTCGAGCGTGAGCGAATGGATGAGCTGGGGCGTGCCGGTCGATTTGGTGGAATTCCGGTAGCTGAAAATCCGGATACAGTCCAGACGGACGGGATTCTCGATCTCGCGGAGCAGGTCGGCGGTGAAGAGGATGGCGCCGTTGATGATCGAGATGATCGTGATCTCCTCGTCGCCGTAGATCTTCATGATGTCCCTGGCGAGCTGGCGCACGCGGCGCTTGATGGCCGCGGGCGGAATGAGCACGGCCTCGAGGTCGGGGTGAGTCACGGCGGTCTTTGCGGAGGAGGCGGACATGGGACGGGCAGGATGAACGGCGCCCGCCGGGCTGGCAACTCGCTTGAGGTGACAGTTTGGAAACGGGGCGTCTCCGGTGGGAATGCGGAAAGACTTAAGGGCTGAAAAGCTGAAACCGAGAACCGCAATTGAACCACAGAGACGCAGAGATCACAGAGCCTGAAATCCAATCAAGGGGCGGGAAAGGCGCTTACCTCGGAGCTGAAAGAGATTCGATAACGATTTCCGCCTAATTGCATTTCTCCGTATTCTCTGTTCGTCCAAGCTAGCCGCGGTGAAGGCGGATGTCTCTGTGGTTCAAAATCAACTCCGTCGTTTAGATTCTACCAAGCTCGTGATCCCAAGGGAATGGGGCGTAGCGTGTGGCCGCCGACGGTCATCGGCGACCGGGCCGAGGCGCGAGTCGAGACTCGCGTCCTCCGACCGGGCGGCGGAATCCTCCGCCGCTGCGACGCGGACAGATCCAAATGCAGGCCGGGAGGCCTAGCCTCCCGCGCAGGGCGGAATCGTGATTCCGCACTCCGAAGGATAAGAGCTTGCGAGCCGCTGGACATGTGGAGCCCTTCGATTGCGCTCAGGACGGGTGCGGAGCCTCCCGAAGGCCCTGAGCATGTCGAACGGGGCTTCCGTCCCGCCTTTCGGAATCCAAACGCCGTGGGCCTGGCCGGCTCAGCGCGCGACGAAGCTCGGAGCTCCGGTCGTTCTCCGGTTCGGTCAGAGCGCTGCAAAATTCCTGGCGAAGGCGGCGCGGTCGGGGGCGCGGAAGAACGCGGTGCCGGCGACGAAGGTGTCGGCTCCTGCGGCGCGGCATTCGGCGCCGGTGGCGAGGTCGACGCCGCCGTCGACTTCGAGCCTGAAGGCCAGGTTGCGCTCCCGGCGCCAGCCGTCGATGCGCTGCAGCTTCGGAAGCACGTCGCGTCGGAAAGCCTGGCCGCCGAAACCGGGCTGGACGGTCATGGCCAGGACCAGGTCGACCTCCGCCAGAAAGGGCTCCACCGCCTCGGCCGGCGTGCCGGGATTGAGCACGATTCCGCACTGGCAACCCAGTTCGCGGATGCGCCGCAGCGTCGCGCGATGGTCGAACGCAGGCTCCACGTGGATACTGACGAGGTTGGCGCCCGCTTTGATGAAGGCCTCCGCGTAGCGATGCGGCTCGTCGAGCATCAGGTGGACGTCGAAAAACAGCGACACCCCGTTTCGCCGGAGGGCGGCGACGGTCTCGGGCCCGAAAGTCAGGTTGGGGACGAAATGGCCGTCCATGATGTCGACGTGCAGCCAGGGCAGGCCGAGGTCCTGGACCACGCGGGCGCTGGCCGCTAGGTTGGCGTGATCGCCGGCGAGCAGGGAGGGTGCGAGGAGGGGAGAGTGCATGGGGGCTTACCAGACGTCGAGGGAGGCGTGGAGGACCGCGTTGGACAAGAGGTCGGCCAGGTGCGGCAGCATGTTGTACTCCGCCTGGAGCTGGCCCTGGTCGACGTAGTCCTCCCGGCTGACCTCGATCTTGCGCTTCGAGAAGAGCACGGTGCCGTCGCGCAGCGTGAGGGTGCACTCCGCGGTGAGGATCAGGTTGAACTTCCGGGCGAGGGCCGGATCCGTCTGGCTCGCGACGGTGGCTTCGCGGCGGTAACCCACGAGGGTGATATGGAGCACGGCATCGGCGGCGGTGGGCGAGTCGACGAGCTGCACGCGACCGTCGCGGAGAAAGGCTTCGCGCAGATTTGCCCCGACGAGCGGCCGGGCCTGAGGCACTGGGGCGGTGCTGTCGACAGGCGCGATGAACAGCGTGGAGAATGCGAGCTTTCCGCCGGTGCCGAGCTGGTAGTGGGAGCAGGCCGAGACGAGGCCGGAGACAGCGAGGGCCAGCAGGGCGAGCGGCAGGAGGTGGAGCGTGCGAACGTTCATCCTAGAATACGCAGGTTGGATTTGAACCACAGAGACACAGAGGACGCGGAGAAAGGCAATTGCGGACAAGCAGAGGACACGGAGCGGCTGCGCGGCAACCGAAACCCCTGAAGGGTATGGCCACAAAAAACGCAAGAAGGAGCCAGGGTGGCCGACCCTGATCGGAGTGCACTTATAAGCGCACGCAACGTTAAGCCGATGCCTCTGATGGCAGCAGTGAGGAGCCCATTCGACAAGCTCAGGGCCTTCGGCGGGAAGGCCGGAAGCGAGGATAGGATCACCGGCGAACGGGCCGGGAGGCGGAGCCTTCCGCGCACCGGGCTTCGTTGTGCTTCGTACAGACTATGCCCGGTCGCTTTCGGATTCCGAAAGCAGGGCGGAATCGTGATTCCGCACTCCGAAGGAGAAGAGCTTGCGAGCCGCTGGACATGACCGGGCCGGGGCGCGAGTCGAGATTCGTCCCGCAGGCGCAGGGCGGAATCCCCATTCGGCAGGCTCAGGGCATGCGGGTGATTCCGCAGTCAAAAACGCTGACTGCATTCTCGATCCCCGCCCCTCGATTCTCGCTTCGTTCCCTTCGTTGTCTTCTGTTCCGTTCAATCGCCGAACTCAGGTTCGACTTCGGATCGCGGTGCCGCGTTTGGGCACAAAAAAGGCCGCCCGGTGGGGCGGCCTTGAAAGGTGGGTTCAGAAGAACAGGAAGTGTTTCTTCCGCGGCGGCTGCATGGGAGCGCCGGGTTTGGGCATCAGCCTGGCCATCTTGGCGTCTACTGCCGCGAGCCGCTTCTTGGCGAGGTCGGCGATCGGCGAATCGGGATAGTTGGTGATCGCCTCGTTGTAGAAGACCTTCGCCGCGGTGAAATTGTCGCGGTAGTAGAAGTAGAAGTCGCCGAGGATGATCTTGCTGCGCGAGAGGGTCGTTTTCATGTCGGACAGGCCCTTGGCCGCCACCGCGATGTTCGGATCGTGGGGGAAGAGGATCATGAAATCCTGGTAGTAGGTGAGGGCGTCCTTGGTCTCGGCCTGATCGTAGGCGGGGCCGGTCACGAGCGAGGCGTGAAGCTTGGCCATCTGCAGGTAGGCGTCGGGGGCGAGCAGGTTGTCCGAGTAGCCATTGATCATCCGGTCGAGCGCGTCGATCGCCTCGTCGGTGTTGTGCTCGCGCTCCTGACCGCGGGCGATGTTCATCAGCGCCAGCGGCGCGTAATCGCTGTAGGGGGCGTTGGCGACGATGACTTGGAAATATTCGATGCCCTTCTGGCGATTCTTGAAGCCGGGGATCCAGCCCCAGATGCGGTTGCGGGCGCCGTCGAGCAGGGCGGAGGCGATGCGGTATTCCTCGCCGATCACCTCATTGAACCGGCTCGAATTCGGATACCGGGCGACCATCGTCTGAAATTCCTGGAAGGCCTTGATGTACTGATGGCGCGTCAGATAGATCTTCGCCATGTGGTACGTGGCCTCGGGAGCGTAGATGGAATTCGGGTACTTCTTGACGACCTGCTTGTAGTTGTGGAGGGCGAAGAAGTAGGAGCCGTGCTCCTCCTGGGTGCGCGCACGGTTCATGTAATCCAGCGCGCGGCGGCCCTCCCGTCCGGAGAGACCCGAGAGCACGCCTCCCTCGATCCGCCACCCCGTGGAGGGCGACCAGACGATATCGGCCCGGGCGCCGATGGCCAGGAAACAGACTACAAACGAAGCGAGACATAGCGCGCGCAGCGCCCGGACGAACGAAAGAGGCATAAAAGGGTTCACCAGCGAATCAGTGCGGAACCGTAGGTCAAGCCCGCCCCAAAGGCGACGAGCAGGATAAGGTCGCCGCGCTGGATCCGCCCAAGACGGCGCGCCTCGTCGAGGGCGAGCGGAATCGATGCTGCGGAAGTGTTTCCGAAGCGGTCGACGTTGATGTAAAAGCGGTCCATCGGCAGTTCGAGGTAGTGGGATATGGCTTCAATGATGCGGAGATTCGCCTGATGGGGAATCACGAGCGCGATCTGATCCGCACGCAAATGGTGTTGTTCCAAGATTTCCCGGCAGGCGTCCTCCATGCCGCGGACCGCCAGCTTGAAGACCTCCTTGCCCTTCATGCGCAGGCAATGCGTGCGAGTGGCGAGACCCTCCTCCGTCAGGGGGGTGCGGCTACCGCCCCCAGGGATCCAGAGCAGCTCGGTACCCTCGCCGAAGGCGCCCAGCTTGGTGCCGAGCAGGCCCGCGCCACGTTCGTCAGAGAGTCCCATCACCACCGCGCCGGCCGCGTCGCCGAACAGGACGCAGGTGTTGCGATCCTGCCAGTCGACGATGGACGACATCTTTTCGACGCCGATCACCAGCGCGTGCCGGTAACGGCCGGAGGCGAGCATGGCCGAGGCGGTGTCGAGGGAGTAAACGAACCCGGAGCAGGCGGCGTTCAGGTCGAAGCAGGCGGTGCTCGATTTAAGGCCGAGCTTGCGCTGAACCACGCAGGCGGTGGCGGGCATCGCGTAATCGGGTGTGATCGTGGCAATGACCAGCAGGTCGATCTCGGAGGGGTCCACGTCGGCGTCGGCCAGGGCGGCGCGAGCGGCTTCGACGGCCAAGTCCGAGGCGGCCACGTCGTCCGCGGCGATCCTGCGCTCCCGGATACCCGTCCGCGTCCTGATCCACTCGTCGCTGGTGTCGACCTGGAGCGCGAGTTCGTCGTTTGTGAGCACTCGAGGCGGCGCGTAGGAGCCGGTGCCCAGAATCACCGTCGAGGGGTGGACCATGTTGAAAAGGGTTGGCGGCTCGGCGGTGGCAGGCGCGGAATCACGCGGTGACCGTCGGGTGCAGGATCTCGTTGGCCTTCGAAACGTCGGCTTCGATGCGCCGGTTGAGATCGATGCGGATGAACTCGCTGGCGTCGCGGATGGCGCTCTTGATGGCGTGACGGTTTGCGGAACCGTGGGCCTTGAGGACATTTCCACGAAGACCGAGGAGGGGGGCGCCGCCGTAACGTTCCGGCTGGATACGCCGCTTGACGGCACCGAACGCTCCCTGGGCAATCAAGGCGCCCGCCATGCGCAGCGGGTTCGCCTTTAGCTCGTCCTTGAGCATCGTCTGGAAGAACTTCACCAGCGACTCCCAGCTCTTCAGGCAGATGTTTCCGACGAAACCGTCGCAGACGACGACGTCGACGTTGTCGAAGAAGACCTGGAAGCCCTCGACCGGACCCTTGTAGTCGATGAGGGTGCCGAGCCGCTTCAGGGCGTCGTTGGTCTCGGCGATCAGGGCGTTGCCCTTGCCTTCCTCGGTGCCGATCGTGAGCAGGCCGACTCGCGGTCGCTCCACGCCGAGCACCACGCGGCAGTAGTGGGTACCGAGAAGAGCGTTGTGAACCAGATGTTCGACCCGGGCCTCGGGATTCGCGCCGGCGTCGATCAGGATGAAGTACCCCTTGTCCCGGGGAATCACCGGCGCGAGCGCGGGACGTTCGATGCCGTCGAGCGTGCGGAGCTTCAGTGTGCCGGCGGCGACCAGAATCTTGGTGTTGCCAGTGCTGACGACCGCGCCGGCTTCGCCGGCCTTCACGAGCTCGATCGCGCGGAACATCGACGCATCGCGCTTGCGTTTGAGCGTCTGCATCACCTCGTCGTCCATCGCAATCACCTCGGACGCGTGAACGACCGAGACCTTCGGATGGGACAGGAGGTGGGCGCGTTTGAGCAGCGGTGTCAGCTTCGCCTCGTCGCCCACGAGGGTGACGGGGAACAGGGACGGAAATTCGGACAGGGCCAACCTGACCGCCTCAACGACCTCGGAGGGACCGAGGTCGCCGCCCATGGCATCGACCGCAATGCGACCGGCGTTACCGGCGGGGGAACCCATTGCTGGGACCGGAAATACGGGAGGTCTTAGACCTCGACGTCGAGCACCTGGCGACCGCGATACAGGCCGGTCTTGGGATTTACGTGGTGCGGACGCGTCAGGCTGCCGTCTGCGTCTTTGGCAAACTCAGGAGCGCGGAAAGCGTTGGCAGCGCGACGATTAGCGCTGCGGCGTTTCGACTGCTTGCGTTTCGGATTGGCCATGGTGCGAGTTGTTTTAGGAAGACATGGAGCCTCCGTGAGGAGGCCGATTGATGCGATGAAAGGTGAAGGTGGTAAGAACTGAGTTTGGCAGCGTCAAGAAGGATAACCTCGATAAATTTTGAACTGGGTCAGGCCGAAAACCAGAGGCCGAGGGCTGCGGCGAGGGCGATCCGGTAGAGGGCGAAGGCGGCGAGGCCGTGGCGGGAAAGGAATCCGACGAGGAAGCGCACGGCCACGGCGGCCGAGAGGGCGGCGATGGCGATTCCGAACAGTACGGGTTCCCAGCCGAACACAGCGATCATGGCGGGGCCGCTGGACAGGGCTTTGACGAAGGCGGCGCCGCCGAGGACGGGGAGGCCGACGAGGAAGCTGAATTCGGCGGCGCGGGCGGGGGAGAGTCCCGCAAAATAGCCGCCGATGATGGTCACCATGGACCGGCTGGTGCCGGGCCAGAGGGCGAGGCATTGGAGTCCGCCGATGCCGAGGGCCTGGGTGGCGGACAGGTCGGGGGCGTCTTTGGGAGAGGATCCCGACCCGTGGCGCTTGCGCCAGCGTTCGGCCGCGATCATGAGTGCCGCGCCCGCAACCTGGGCCAGGATGACGGCGCGCACGGAAAACAGGCGATCCACGTAATCGTGCACGAGGAGACCCACGGCGGCCACGGGCACGAAGGCGAGCAGCAGGGCGCGCAGGAGGCGCCCGCCCTCGGGGTCGGCTCCGGTGAGACCGCGCAGCGCTGAGACGACCCGGCGCCAGTAGAGAAGAAGGACCGCGAGGATGGCGCCGACCTGGATGATCACCGTATAGGTGTCGGCCGCGAGCTTGAGCGTGAGCGGCACGCCCTCGGGGCGCGAGGGGGTCGGGGCCCGGTGCCACAGTGGGCTGCCGTCGGGGCTGCGGAGCGGGGCGTCGGATTCCAGGCCGAGCAATTCATTGGCGATGATCAGATGGCCGGTGGATGAGATGGGCAGGAATTCGGTGACGCCCTCGACGATCCCGAGGACGGCGGCCGAGCGGAGGTCGAGCTTCGTGGACTCGGGGGGCCGGGAGGCGGGGGAGGCGGCGTGCAGAGGCAGGGCAAGCAGACCCACGAGGATCGCGGCGGCGGGGGGCAGGCGCATGGGTATCGAGGGATACAGGGACGCGGCCGTGCGGCAAGCGTGGTCGGAGGCGCCAACCGCACTCGACAAACCGGTTGGGAGCGCGACAAGCTCCGGGTCATGGCCGCCGCCCAGCGAGTCCTGGTAGTCGAGGATGAACCGTCGATCGCGGACACCCTTGTGTACGCGTTGAAGACCGAAGGCTTCGCGGTGGACTGGGTGTCGAGTGGCGAGGAGACGGTGCGGCGGGCGGTCGACGGAGCGTACGCGGCGATCGTGCTCGATATCGGGCTGCCGGACCTGACGGGGTTCGAAGTGTGCCGGCGGATACGCCGGACCTCGCAGGTGCCGATCCTCTTCCTGACTGCGCGCAACGCGGAGGTCGACCGAATCGTCGGCCTTGAGATCGGGGGCGACGACTACGTGGTGAAACCCTTCAGCCCCCGCGAAGTGACGGCCCGGGTGCGGGCGATTCTCCGGCGCACGGCGGCGGGCGCTGCCGGGAGCAGCGACGGTGCGGCGCGACGCGCGAAGGGATTCGAAGTCGACGCCGAGCGGCGGCGCATCGCGTACCGGGGCGCCGACCTGGTGCTCACGCGCAACGAGTACCGGCTGCTGAAGACATTGGTGGAGCGGCCGGGGCGGGTGTTCTCGAGGGACGAACTGCTGGCGGCCGCCTGGGACGATCCCGGGGCGAGCATGGACCGGACGGTCGACGCGCACATCAAGACAGTCCGCGCGAAGCTGCGGGCCGCGGCGCCGGATGCCGATCCCATCGAGACGCATCGGGGGGTTGGATACTCGCTCCGCGAGGAGCCCTGAGGAGGCGGGGCATGCGCCTGAGAACGGTCATCTTCTCGGTCTACGTCGGAAGCTCGGCGGTCGGCTTCGCCGTGCTCATGGCGATCATGCTCTGGGAGGTGCGGCCCCGCTATGTCGATTCGATGAGGGCCACGATGCGCGAGACGGCGGACCTGCTTGCGACGATGCTGCAGTCGCGCCTCGAGGCGGATCACGCGGGTGCGGGTGCGGCGGCGGTGGCGGCTGCCTGGAACCGTGAGTTTGCCGGGACGGGCCGTACGCCGGGTCGGATGCGCGTCTACGTGACGAATGCAGACGGCGTGGTGGTCGCCGACTCGGCGGTCGGGCGCGACGTGGGGATGAACTATTCGCAGCGGCGCGAGCTGAAAGGCTATTTCTCGTCGTCGTTGGATACCGCGGCGCAGGCCGACGTCGTTGACGGCGAGTTGCGGGCGAGCGCGCCTGTGCTCGTGGGCGGGCGCCTGGTGGCGGTGGTGGGCGTCGGCAGGCCGCTGAGCACGATCCGCCAGCTGGTTCTCAGCGCCCGCCTTCGGCTGGTGTTCGAGGGGCTGGCCGTTGCAGCGGCGATGCTCGTGGCGGGATGGTGGATCGCGAGCCGGGTGGCGCGGGCAATCGAACGACTCACGGCGTATGTCCGCGAAGTCCGGGTGCATCCGCAGCCGGGACCGCCGACATCGCGGGCCAGGGAGATCCGCGAACTGGCGACGGCGTTCGAGGAGCTTCGGGTGGAACTGGAGGGGAAGGCCTACGTCGAGCGGTACACGCAGAGCCTGACGCACGAAATCAAGGCGCCGATCGCGGCGATCCGGGGTGCGGCGGAGCTGTTGACGGAGGATCCCCCTCCTGAGGATCGCGATCGGTTTGTGGCAAACCTCAAGGCGGAGTCGGCGCGGCTTCAGCAGATCGTGGAGCGCCTGCTCGAGCTGGCCTCGGTCGAGGCGCGCACGACGCGACTTGAGACGCAGCCGGTGGGACTGCTTGCGCTGTTGGAGGAGGTGGTGGACGGCGCCCGTTCGGGGGGCCTGGTCGGCGGCCGCATGCTCGTGCTCGACGCGGGCGGCGAGTGCGTCGTGGAGGGCGAGCGGTTCCTGCTTCGGCAGGCGGTCGACAACCTGATCCGCAACGCGCTGGAGTTTACGCCGGAGAATGGCCGTGTGACGGTGACCCTGGGTCGGCGCGGCGCCCTGGCGGTGGTGCGCGTCGACGATGACGGACCGGGCGTGCCCGAGTATGCGCTCGAGCGGGTGTTCGAGCGGTTTTTCTCGCTGCCGCGCCCGGGAAGCGGACGCAAGAGCACGGGCCTCGGACTGAGTTTCGTGCGGGAGGTGGCCCGCCTCCACGGCGGCGAGGTGGTGCTGGAAAACCGCCCCGAAGGCGGCGCGCGCGCCGAGCTGCGGCTGCCGGAATCGGCGAAACCGGAAGAGCGTAATTGAATCACCGTGACATTGGGCGGCTGCGCCGCAGACGACGGACGCCAGGATTCGGCGACAGACCGTGTTGAGCCCTTCGACTGCGCTCAGGACGGGTGCGGAGGCTCCCGCGCAGGGCGGAATCGAGATTCCGCAGTCCAAAAGGGGGAGAGTTGGCCGGACCGCTAGACATGTGGAATGCGGAGCCTAGGCTCCGCTTTGGACGAGACGTCTCGACGTCCCGCCCTTCGGTCGCGGGACAACAAGGTGCGTGGTCCCACGGGAATGGAACGTTGCGTGCGGATGCCGACGGTCGTCGGCGAACGGGCCGGGGCGCGAGTCGAGACTCGCGTCCGAAAGCGGAATCGTGATTCCGCACTCAAAAGAATCAGCGGCCGGACTTCATTCCAGCGGTTCGGCTTTTCCCCAGTTCCTCCTCGTCGTTGATGATTTTCGCAGCGGTCCCGGGAGCCTCGCGGCGGGACGAAATTCATCCGCTTTTCATCGGGCCTTCATCCTGTCTTCACGCGGGGCGGCTAGAAACGGGGGCATGGACACACCGCCTCCCCTCATCCCCTCCTCGCTTGTCGCCACATGGCAGCGTTTCAGCCTTCCCGCGAAGTGCGCGGGCATCGCGCTCCTGGTCCTGATTCTCCAGATACCGATCATGATGGTCCACGGCCTGCGCAACGAGCGTGCGCAGCGCAGGGACGATGCGGTGGCGGAGATCGGGCGGACCTGGGGTGGGCCGCAGACCCTGGTGGGGCCGGTGCTTGCGGTGCCGTTCACCTTCCGCCCCAGCGGCCAGGCCGCGGCCCCGCGTGTGGCGTGGGCGTATTTCTTGCCGGAGACCCTCGACGTCAAAGGAAGCCTTGCGACGGAGCGGCGTTCCCGGGGCATCTACACCGCGGTGGTCTACACGGGTTCGCTCACGCTGAGCGGGCGGTTCGCGGCGCCGGACTGGACCTCGCTTGGCGTCGAACCGGTGGAGATTCGCTGGACGGAGGCCAGGATCATCCTGGCGGTGGGCGATGCGAAGGGAATCCGGGAGGCGCCGGCGTGGACTTGGTGCGGCAGGCGGATTTCGTGGACCGCGGGCTCGGGGTGGGGATCGTTCCGCGCCGGCCTGCATGCGGCGGTGCCGGTGGATGCGCCGGCGCCGATGGCCTTTTCGATCCCGCTCACGCTCGCCGGAAGCCACCGCTTCAGTGTCGTGCCCGCGGGCGCGCACACGACGGTGGCGCTGACGTCGCCATGGCCGGATCCGGGCTTCGAGGGGGCCGTATTCCCTGTGACGCGCACGGTGAACGCGGGGGGATTCAACGCGTGCTGGGTCGTCAACAGCCTCGGGCGCAACCTGGCCCAGCAGTGGGCGGAGGGAACCTACGAACCGTATCCGGGAGCCAATGACATCGCGGCGACGGCGCTCGGGGTGAACCTGGCCCCGACGGTCGACACGTACCGCACGCTGGACCGCGCGCTGAAGCACTCGCTGCTGTTCCTTGCGCTCGTGTTCACGGCATTCTTCACGTTCGAGATGACGGGGACGAGCCGCCTGAAGATGCTCCACTACCTGCTCGTCGGGGCATCGCTGTGCCTGTTCTACCTGGGGCTGCTGGCGCTCTCGGAATTCGTGGGGTTTGCCTGGGCGTATCTGCTCTCCGCCGCATCGTCCACGCTGCTGATCGCGGGGTACAGTGCATCGGTGCTGGGCTCGTGGCGTCGGGCGGGAGTCGCGGCGGGGGCGACGGGTGGGGTTTACGGGTATCTCTATTTTGTCCTGCAGATGCAGGACTACGCGCTACTGGCGGGGACGCTGGCGCTGTTTGCGGCCCTTGCGGCGATCATGGTGGTGACGCGGCGCTGGGAGCGCCTGCACGAGCCGTCGTGATCCCGGGTTGGCAGCCCGCGGCGGGAAGCATGCCTGCCGCGGGCCTTGCCGGAGAAATCAGGCGGTGGCGAGAGCGGCTTCCTCGGCGGGGACGCCGGTCAGGGAGGGGCAGCTCGGCCCGCCGAACCAGGTGCCCTCGACGAACGTTGTATGGGCGACCTGGGGGATGCCGCACTTGTTGTGCATCAATTGTCCGGCCAGGAGCTCGACGGCGAGTTCGCCGACGGTGTGATGACTCTGGCGGACGCCCGCATAAAATCCTCCGGCCTGATCGAGGAAGAGGTCGACGAACGCGACGTCCCTGGGAATGGACAGCCCGCACTGCTCGAAGGCGGCCTGGACGAAGTTCCGGTTGCTGAGGATCACGTCGGGCTTATAGCGGCGGTACCACTCGAGAAAGTCGCCGGCGTCCACCTGAACGTTCGACCGGCTCTCGTTCATCCAGGCGTCGATGGGATGCTCGCCGGGAAAATAGAGGATCGGCACGTGGTCGGCGGCGGGAAGCTTGGACTGGTCGCAGAGGAAGCCGGCGGTCCAGAGGTTGTCGACGCTGTGGTCCCAGCCGCGGTGCATCACGAAACCGATGCGCTTGTAGCCCGCGGCGCGCACGTGTTGCATGGCGAGCCGGATGATCCCGCATTGGTTGTTGGTGACGTTGTGCAGGGCCGGCATGTGCGGGAAGTAGTCGATCTTCACCGCGCTGAACTCCTCCCAGGCGAAGTGAAGGGCGACGTCGACCTCGCGCCGGTGCGAGGCGATGATCAGTCCGTTGATGCCCCGGGTTCGAAGAATCTGATTGAGCCGGCTGTGGGTCATGCCCGGCTCTCCCATCCAGAAGTGCTCCATCTTGTACCCGAGCATGTCGGCCATCGACTGGGCGCCGGCGTAAAAATCGGGGTGAGCGGTCACTTGTTTCCACCCGAAGCGAGTGTCCCAGTTGGTCACGTAGGCGATGGTGGACGGCATTCGCGAGGCCTTCACCCTGCGTCGGTACGCCACGAGAGCCTGCACGGCGGGGTCGGGGCGGTAGCCCATGTCCTTGGCGATCTCCTGAATCCTCTGACGGGTTTCCAAGGGAAGCCGGGGGTGGTTCCTCATCGCCATCGAAACGGTGGTGGGGTGAAC
Organism: Opitutaceae bacterium; assembly: GCA_027310745.1. GTDB lineage: Bacteria > Verrucomicrobiota > Verrucomicrobiia > Opitutales > Opitutaceae > MWDT01. The sequence goes on from DAIDAF010000038.1 coordinate 19,138, forward strand.
CTTCGCCTCCCGAGCGACGTCGGCGAATGTGACGCGTCGATCAAGCATGTCCAAGAAAGGCCCCTCCGCGGATGCCCTGTCAAATCCGGTCTATTGTGAGACTAAGACAACCCAATTCGTATTCAACGTTTCGGATTTGACTACCTAATCGATTGGATAAGTTTATAGTCAAGTAACTTAATAACAACAAGATGTGAGCTACGTGTTGCTCCAAGGGTGCTGGTTTCCGCCGAGACGTTAATTGTACGTTATTTCTTGATATGAAGTAACTTAACTAAAGATTGTGCCTTAAATCACGATGTGATGGGTCAACTTACGTTACGTAATCTCTCCGGACACGCGTGGGAAGCCCGATCACGCGGGCGGGAGGGCGCTCAGGAGGCGGACCCGGCGGCGGCGGAGTCCGTGGCGACCGCGACGGGCTGGGGGGCGGGGGCCGGTTCCGCAGCGGCGGCGGGGAGGCGGCTCTTCGCGCCGCGCACCGCGTCGGCAATGTTGGTCGGATGGGCCTCGGGCTCGCCGCGCTCGTGATTGAAATGCATCGAGACGGTCTTGGACACGCCGCGCTCCTCCATCGTCACGCCGTAGATCGAGTGCGCTGCAGCGACGGTGCGCTTGTTGTGCGTGATGATGATGAACTGCGACTCGTGGACGAACTTGCGCAACAGGTCCGTGAAGCGGCCGATGTTCGACTCGTCGAGCGGGGCGTCCAGTTCGTCGAGAAGGCAGAAGGGTGACGGCTTCACCATGTAGAGTGCGAAGAGCAGGGCCACGGCGGTGAGCGTCTTCTGTCCGCCGGACAGCAGTGTGATGCTCTTGAGCTTGGTGCCGGGCGGCTGGGCGATGATCTCGATGCCGCTCTCGAGGATGTCCTCGGTCTGGATCAGCTCGAGATGGGCCCGGCCACCGCCGAACAGGGTGTGGAAGGTGTACTCGAAGTTCTTTTTGATCTGCTCGAAGGTGAGTTCGAACTGCTTCATCGAGGTCTGGTTGATCTCGTCGATCGTCGTTAGCAGCTCGGTCTTGGCGGAGGTCAGATCGTCCGACTGGGTCTTGAGGAAGTCGTAGCGCTGCTTGAGGTCGGCGTATTCCTCGATGGCGACGAGGTTGACCGCACCCATGTTGGCGAGGCGCTGACGGAGGGCGTCGATCTCGGTCTTGATGGGCGTCCATTCGGTGGACTCGACTGCCTTCAGGTCGTCCTCGGTGGGATCGGGCCTCTGCTTGGGCTTGGAGCGCCTGCGCGGCCGGGCCTTCTTCTCGGCGTCGGCGACGGAGGCGTCGGCGGCCGCTTCGGCGGGTTGCGCGGCGGCTTCGCCCTCGGCGGGAGCCTCGGCGGCGGGCTGGGGCTCGGGGGCGGGTTCGGAGGTCCTGGGCGCGACGCCCTCCTCGTCTTCGTCCTCGTCTAGATCGAGCGGCTTGATGTCGGGCGGCTCGTCCTCGGAGCGCCACAGCAGGGAGCGCCAGTCGTAGGAGCCGACGCGGATCTGAAATTCGCGCTGGATATCCTCCTCGATGAACTGGGCGCGCGACCTGGCCTCGGCGAGGCGGACCTCGCAGCGGCTGAGTTCGCTCTGGGCGGTGTCTGAGTCGTGGCGCAGCGTGCTCTGGGAGGACTCGACGGAGTTGATGCCGCGTTCGATCTCGACGAGCTCGGCGCGGATCCGCTCCACCTGCTGCTGGGAGACGACGAGCGTCTCGCCGAGCTGCGCGGCGCGGGCGCGGAGGCGGTCGGCCTCGCGTTCCAGCTCGGAAATCTGCTCGGACCAAACCTCGATCTCCTGCTGGCGCTGGATCAGCAGCTCGGAGAGCTGGGAGCGCCGCCGTTGCATGTCGGCGAGACCGCGGTCGAGGACCTCGACCTTCTGGCGGCGCTCGGCGAGCTCCAGGCGGGCCTGCGCGAGAGACTCGCGCTTCACATCGCGCTCTGTACGAAGTTCTCCGATACGCTTCTCGAGGGCTGCGATGCGGTCGCGGTGCCCCTGGGCGTTCGCCTCGGCCTGGGAGAGTCCCTCCTGGGCGCGCTGCCAACGCGCCTGGGCCTCGTTGCGGGCCTGCTCGAGCGAGACGAGCTCGCCCTCCATGCGCTGCACCCGGTTGCCGATTTCCTCGAGCGAACGCTGGGCGTTGCGGGAGTCGGTCTGGACGGCGGTGACCTCCTCTGTGGCGGCGAGCACATCTGCGCGGCGCTGCTCGAGGGTCTGCTCCGCCTCGGCGAGGCGCGCGTTGAGCGCGTCGATGACGGCTTTCTGGTCGTCGTGGGCCTTCTGGTCCTCGATCACCTGGCGTCCTGTCTCGCGCAGGTCGATCTCGCGCTGGACGATCGAGCCGGCGGATTTCTTCTGGTAGCCGCCGGAGACGAGCCCGCGCCGGTCGACGATCTCGCCGCGGCGCGAGGCGACGGCGAGGAACGGGAAGGAGGGATTGGCCTTCCAGAAGTCGAGGAAGGCGGTGAGCTCGTCGGTGATGAAACAGGTGGAGAGGATCGACGCGGCGGGGTGGCCATCGTCGGCGTGGGAGAGACCGTTGAGCGCCGGGTGGAGGAAGGCGGGCAGTTCGCCGACGGGGCTGGTGCCGTTGGCGCCGTTGGAAAGTTCGGAGACTTGGAGGACGACGGAGCCGATCTGGTCGCTCTCGAGGCGCGAGAGGATGCGCTGGGCGGTGGCGAGGTCGGCGACGTTGACGGCCTCGACGGCGTTTCCGAGCAAGGCCTCGAGTGCGCGGGCGAAGTCGGGTTTGATCTCGATTCCCTGCGTGATGGCCTGGGCACGGGCCTCGCCGAGCGTGTCGTTGAGGCGGCCCTGAAGGAGGGCCTTGGCGCCCTCGCCGAAGCCTTCCATTTTTTCGTGCAGCTGCTGGAGGAGCTTGAGCCGGGCGGTGCGCTGGGCGAGCTGGCGGTCGATGTCCTGAAGCTTGCGCTGGGCTTCGCGAAATTCCTTGGTCGTGTCGACGATGAGCTGTTGGGCCGCCTGGGATTCGGCCTGGGCGCGGGCCTTGCCGACGAGGGCCTCTTCGACCCGGGTTTCGAATTCGGCGGCGATCTGCGCGGCGGCCGTCTGCTGCTGGCGCAGGGCCTCGAGATCGTGTGCGAGCGACTCGTGCTTGTGCACAGAGGTCTTCTGGTCGACCTCGTAGCCGGAGCAGTCGGTCCGCAGCCGGGCGACGGTGCTTTCGACCTGCAGCAGCTCAAACTTCAGCTGCTGGAGTTCCTGCTCGGACTTGGTGAGCTCGGCGTCGATGACGACGACCTCGCGGTTGCGGTTTTGGAACTCGGCGTCGGAGCTTCCGAGCAGGTTGAGTTGGAGCTGCTTGTCGTGGGCCCCGGAGTCGACTTGTGCGGCGAGCTCGCGAACCTGCATCTCGAGTTCGCCCAAGGTTGCGCGCGCCGCGTCGAGGCGCTCGGCGAGCCCGTTGCGCTTGATGTCGGAAAGATTGGCGGAGTTTTCGGCCTGTTCCTTTTCAGAGCGCACGTCGAAGACGGCCTGCTGGGCTTCCTGGACGCGCTGATTGAGGTGGGAGCGTTCGACGCGTTTGGACTCGAGCGCGGACTGCTGCTGCTCGAGGTTGGAGCGGCGGGCGTCGGCGTCGGCGCGGAGGGTGCCGACCTTGCCCTCGAGTTCGGCGAGGGTGGCGGCCAGCTGGGCGTGCTGCCAGCCGCCGTGTGCGAGCACGAGGTGACGGAGGCGGTAGCTCAGGCGCTTGAACCTAAGGGCCTTGGAGGCCTGGCGGCGGAGGCTGTTGATCTGACGGCCGACCTCTCCGATCACGTCCGCGACGCGCGTGAGGTTCTGGTCGGTCATCGACAACTTCTGCAGGGCCTCGCGGCGCTGCGACTTGTACTTCGTGATGCCGGCGGCTTCTTCGAAGACGGCGCGGCGCTCCTCGGGCTTGGAGGAGAGGATCTGATCGATCTGGCCCTGGGCCATGATCGAGTACGAGGTCCGGCCGATGCCGGTATCCATGAACAACCGCTGGATGTCCTTCAGGCGGCAGGGTTGACCGTTGAAGAAATATTCACCCTGCCCATCGCGGTGGACCCGGCGCATGATCTCGATCTCATGGAATTCGCTACCGAGCTGTTTTTCGCAATCGGTGAGGATCAGCGAGACTTCGCAGAGCTGGGCGGGTTTGCGGCTGTCCGCGCCCTCGAAGATGACGTCCTGCATCTTGCCGCCGCGCAGGGCCTTGGCGCTTTGTTCACCCAGCACCCAGCGGATGGAGTCAGCGATGTTGGACTTGCCGCAGCCATTTGGCCCCACGATCGCGGTCACGCCCGGTTCGAACCGGAGGGTGCTGGGATCGGCGAAGGACTTAAATCCGTGGAGCTTTAGGGCTTTGAGGTACATTGACCTGAGTCGTCAGTGGGTTGAAGAGAAGGGCGAAGGGAACGTAGAGCCGGGAGCTCACCAGGGATGCGTGTGCCGAGGCGGAAGCACCGGTCGGGTGGTCTCAGGGTGGGGGCGTTCCATCGCTTCGTTGTTCCTTCTTAGTTATCTTCGTTGTCTTCTGTTAAATACGTCTTTGGTCAACCATCGCCTGGATTTCAATTCCCGGTCATCTTCGCTTCCTCCTGTTGGCTGGGTTTCCCAAGTTGGAAACGCCGATGTTGAGAGAGCGGTATTTTGCCGTGCAACGGGAAAGTGCTCGGACTTGCTCACGGGTTATTCACAGGGTCCGGCTCCGCCGATCGGGGCGGGGAGCTCAGGCGACGCGGCAGGGCAGCAGTGCGGCGTCCTGCATGCCATGAATAATCTTTTTGTCGGGGGGGCAGAAGGTCGCGAGAGCGCCCGCGAGCCGGGCCTGTCCTTCGCCCACGAGGTAGTAGGGGCAAAGTCGAAGTCGGCCTTCGCGCGGAGCGGCCTCGAATGCGCCGGGCTGTCCGTCGGCGGCGGGAACGTAGAGCGTATGGCGCGCCCGCCGCGGCTTGCGGTAGGCCTGGAGGACGTGAAGGTGCTGGTGGGAGAGGTCAAGCGCCTGCTCGAGGCCGAACTGCCACTGCTCGCGCGAGCAGTCGGAGCCCAGCACGACGCTGCGGGCACCCCAGGCGGTCTCATGGTAGCCGCTGATCTTGATGATGAGATCGCGCTCCTTCTGCGAGGCGGCGGCGAGTTCACGCCATTCGGTGAGAGGACGCCCGCCGACGAGCGGGCCGTCGAGCACGGCGCCTGGAGGCAGCGGGGCGGCATCGAGCACCCAGGATTTCGGGATGATGCGCGCGAGCAGCGCATGGGAGCGCTTGTCCAGCGACTCCGTCCAGAATTCGCGCAGCCGATGGTGGTGGAAGAGCGCGAACGCGAGTTTCTCCTCCTGGAACGGACGCATCGGAGGCGCCACGGCGAGGTCGCCGGCTTTCCAGGACTCGAGGATGAAGGCGGCGGTCTTGACGTTCGCGAGGTCGAAAAGCTCGAAGAACCGGTACAGCACGTCGATCTTCTCCGGATTGCCTTCGAGGTCGAAACAGAGCGTGGTTCCGAGCGGGAAGAGCTGTTCCGGGCGCAGGCAGAAGACCCGTTTCCCCTGCACTTGGAGCTGGCCGGCGAGCCACTCCATCTCGGGGCGGTACGTGGCGGCCTCCTCGCTGACGACCAGCGCGATGAGCGGATTGCGTTCTCCAGGGCGAAGTGCGGCAAGGCTTTCGTGGAAGGCGCGGATCATCTCATCGCCCGCGCCGATGATCGACGCGCCTTCATCCTGCGCGTACAGGCGGTTGAGAAACGCCGTCAGGCCAATCCCTCCCGGCACCGAATCGAGCTCCGTCATCACGAAGCCGTCGTCGGTCAGCAGGAGATCGGGCCGGAGCACCGTTGGAAACAGGCCGCGGTTCTTGGGGTCGCGGGCGTGCAGGACAAGCTCGCGGGGTTTGCCGCGGTCGAGGTAGTCGGCAACCCAGGGGGCGAGCAGGGGCTTGTTGCGGAGGAGGTTTTTGCCTGCGGCGGACCGGAGGTAGAGCGTCTCGAGCGCCTGATGAAACTGCAGGCAGGCCGCGCCGATCTGTCCGAGCTCATCCACCTGGTCGCGCGACAGCGGCCAGGCCTCTGGCGAGAGCTGCCAGGTCTTCGCCTCGAAGAGCGGCGTGCGGTCGAGTTCGGAGCGGATCTGCGCGTAGGGAAGCATGTGGTGATCCTGGCTGATTTGATGGAATTTGAACCACAGAGACACGGAGGACACGGAGAAGGACTCGGGGAATAGACTCTCAATCCCTTAAATTCAAATCCTCCAACTGTCCCCTGGCTTCTAACTTCTGCCCTCTGACTTCCGGTTTTCTCTGTGCCCTCTGTGTCTCCGTGGTTCAACTACGGCTTTGGCGGAGGGCGCGTCGGTTCAATCCTCCATCTTGATGTCCTTGTTGCGGTGGCGCGGGCTGCCGGCGCGGAGCCAGCCGTAGATGAACCGGTCGAGGTCGCCGTCGAGCACACCCTGGGTGTCGCTGGTGGAGACGCCCGTGCGGAGGTCCTTCACCATCTGGTAGGGCTGGAGCACATACGAACGGATCTGGCTGCCCCAGCCGATCTCGCCCTTCTCGCCGTAGAATTTCTCCATCTCGTTGCGCTGCTCGTCGAGGCGCTTCTCATAGAGGCGGGCCTTCAGGACGCTCATGGCGCTGGCCTTGTTCTTGAGCTGGGAACGTTCGTTCTGGCAGGCCACGACGAGGCCCGTGGGAAGGTGGGTGATGCGGACCGCGGAGTCGGTGGTGTTGACGCCCTGGCCGCCCTTCCCGGAGGAGCGGTACACGTCGATGCGCAACTCGTCATCGGGGATCTCGACCTTGATGTCCTCGTTGATCTCCGCGACGACGTCCACCGCGCAGAACGAAGTGTGGCGGCGCTGGTTGGCGTCGAAGGGGCTGATGCGCACCAGCCGGTGCACGCCGCGCTCGGCTTTGACGTAGCCGTAGGCGTTCTCGCCCTTGACCATGACGGTCGCCTTGGAAATTCCTGCCTGTTCGCCCACCTGGACGTCCTGGACCTCCACGGTGAAGCCGCGGCGTTCGGCCCAGCGCAGGTACATGCGGAAGAGCATGTCCGCCCAGTCGTTGGACTCGGTGCCGCCGGCGCCGGACTGGATCGAGAGGATTGCGTTGTTCTTGTCGAACTGGCCCGTGAGGAAGGAAGCAATCTCGAGCTTGTCGAGTTCCTCGACCATGGCCGCAACCTGCTGGTCGAGCTCGGCGGCGTACTGTTCCTTCTCAGCGCCCTCGGCCGCGTCGATGAGTTCGACCATCACATCCACGTCGCCGAGTTTCTTGTGAAAGTCGACGACCGGAAGGACGGCGCGCTTCAGGCTGTTGAGCTTGGCGATGTGCTGCTGGGCCTTTTCCTGACTGTTCCAGAAATCGGGGGAGCCCATCTGGGCGTCCATGGCCTCGATCTCGCGCTGCTTTTGTTCGACGTCAAAGAAACCTCCACAGATGTCCGGCGCGCTTCTTGATGTTCTCGATGTGGGAAAAGGTTTCGGGTGCGATCATGGTAAGCGGACAAAGGGAACACATGTGCTCCCCGGCGCAAGCAGGATAAAGAAGCTAGTTGCGAGGAGTGAGCATGGCGCGGTTGGGCCACGCGAGTGCGGCAGCCGCCGGCCGCTCAAGAATCTTTCCCGATTCCCGCTTCTCGCTGCTTCCCTCAGGCCAGGTCCTCGACGACGACTTCGGTGCTGTAGCCTTCGACGGTGAGGAGGAAGCGCATCGAGTCGCCCGTGGGCGTGCCGAGGGGGGCGGTCGGAGTGGCGGCGGGTTTGGGCGACTGGACCTGGACGGGGGCGGGCGTCGCCGGAGCGGCCGGCTTGTGAAGGGCGGCGAACTCGCGCGGGAACATCGCGTGCAGCACGCAGGCTTCGTCGTCGGTCGGTAGAGTGGCCGCGGCCAGTTCGCCCCGAAGTTTCTCCATGCGGGGGGCGAGCGCGTCGGCGGGACGACCCTCGACGGGCTGGGCCTTGTAGCGCTCGCAGACGAGCTTGAGCACGTCGGCGTCCACCGGGCCCGGGGTGCGTCCGTATTTTCCGAGGGCGATGTCCGCGGTCTGCTGGGGAATCTGCTTCCAGCGGCCGAACTTCACGTTGAGCATTGCCTGGGTTCCGACGATCTGGGAGGTCGGCGTGACCAGCGGGATCCAGCCGAGGCATTCGCGCACGTACGGGATCTCCTTCATGACCGCTTCGAACTGGTCGGACATCTTCTGCTCCTTGAGCTGATTCCTGAAGTTCGAGAGCATTCCTCCAGGCACCTGGTAGATGAGCGTGTCGCTATCGACGCGCTCGTTGTCGGGCGAAGTGAACTTGGAGAGCTCCCGGTAGACTTCGGTGAAGTGCGCGCGCAGGGCGATGAGTTTCTCGCGGTCGTATTCGACGGCGCGCGGATGGCCCTTGAGCAGCTCCATCATGCGAAGCGTATCCGGCTGCGACGTACCGTTGGCGAAGGGGACGATGGAGGTCTCGACGACGTCGGCGCCCGCGTCGATGGCGGCGAGGTAGGTAGCCGCGGCGAAGCCTGCGGTGTCGTGCGTGTGGACGATGACGGGCAGGCCGGTCTTGCGCTTGAGTGCGGACACGAGGTCGTGGGCGATCCGGGGGGCGAGCACGCCGGACATGTCTTTGATGCCGATCGAGTCGCAGCCGAGCTTCTCGAGCTCGACGCCCATGGTGACGAAGGCCTCGATGGTGTGGACGGGGCTTGTGGTGTAGCAGATTTCGCCCCGGGCGTGCGCGCCGGCGGCCTTGGTTGCGCGGATCGCTGTCTTCAGATTCCGGATATCATTGAGCGCGTCGAAGATTCGGAGCACGTCGCAGCCGGCCGCGACCGTGCAGCGCACGAAGGACTCAACGACGTCGTCGGGAAAGCTCGTGTACTGCACGATGTTCTGGCCGCGCAGCAGCATGATGTGCGGAGTCTTGGGCGCGGCCTTCTTCAGCGTGCGCAGGCGCTCGAAGGGGTTCTCCCCGAGAAAGCGCAGGCAGGAGTCGATGGTGGCTCCGCCCCAGGTCTCGAGCCCGTGGAATCCCATGCCGTCCAGGATCGGGGCGGCGGGAAGCATCTGGGCCGTGGACATGCGGGTGGCGGCGAGCGACTGGTGTCCGTCGCGCAGGACGGTGTTGTTGAAAGCGATCGACTTGGCCATGGTGGTGTATCTCCGGTTCGGTGGCGCGATTCTAGGTCAATTACGGTCCGTATACCGTGCGTTTATTGTCATACGCTATGCGTCCACTAATCTTACAGCCCTGTAAATGTACGACATTAATTGAACTGATCATACCTGCATCGCAATTCCTTATCGCCCTGATAAAAACAAAAGCCGCGCATTCTTGCGCGGCTTTGGTATGATGAATGGCTCTTAAGGCCCGGGTGTTTACTTGATGGCGGCCTGATAGTTCCGCTCGGCGGCGTCCCAGGCGACGACGTTCCAGAATGCGCTGATGTAGTCGGGGCGGCGGTTCTGGTAATGGAGGTAGTAGGCGTGTTCCCAGACATCGAGGCCGATGACGGGCTTGCCCTCGAGTCCGGCGACGGCCTTGCCCATGAGGGGGCTGTCCTGATTCGCGGTGGAGCCGACGGCGAGCTTCTTGTCGGGCGTGACGACGAGCCAGGCCCAGCCGGAGCCGAAGCGGGTGGCGGCCGCTTTTGCGAAGTCCTCCTTGAGCTTGTCGAACGAACCGAAGTTCGCGGTGATGGCCTCCGCGAGCGAGCCGACGGGGGCGCCGCCCTTGCCGGGGCCGAGGATTTGCCAGAAGAAGCTGTGGTTGCTGTGGCCGCCCGCGTTGTTGCGCACGCCCGTGCGGATGGGTTCGGGCACTAGGCCGAGATTGGCGATCAGGTCGTTGACGTCCCTGTCGGCCAGGGCGGGCAGGTCCTTCAGGAGCGTATTGGCATTGTTGATATAGGCCTGGTGATGCTTCGTGTAATGGATTTCCATCGTCCGCGCGTCGATGTGCGGCTCGAGGGCATTGTAGGCGTAGGGCAGAGGAGGAAGTGTATAGGCCATAGTGATATGTGATCGATAGGTTCTATTCTCACCCAACAGATGTATCAGTCGCCGGAGAAGGTCAAACCGGCTGATCGGTTTCCGCGTCCGCGGCGGCGCGTTTGAGCTGGAAAAAGGCCTGTAGCATCTCGCGGCACTCCGTCTCAAGCACTCCGCCGATCTGCAGGTCGGTCCGGTGGTTGACGCGCGGAAGATCGTTGAGATTCGTGGCCCCGCCGAGGCAGCCCATCTTCGGGTCGGGGACGGCGTAGCACACGCGCTTCACCCGGGACATCAGCATGGCGCCCGAGCACATGGGGCAGGGCTCCTTGGTGACGTACACGGTGCAGCCGGTGAGCCGCCAGTCGCCCAGGTGCGCGGCGGCCTGCGTGATCGCGAGCATCTCGGCATGGGCGGTCGGATCGTGAGCGCCCTCGACGGTGTTGTGCGCGGCCGCGATCACCTCGCCGTCGCGCTCGATGACGCACCCGATGGGCACCTCGTCCTGCCGCCACGCATCGATGGCCTGGTTGTAGGCGAGGCTCATGAAGAACTCGTCGTCGCGCAGGAGCTGCGAGGGGAATCGCTTTTGAAAGGGGCAGGGCGGCGGTGAAACGTCCATCGCCTCCGTTGTGCGGTTTTCGGGTGAAATTGGAAAGCCAGATCAGTGCGCCGACAGGGGGCGGTGCGTTGGGCTGCACCCTGTTAAACCTTGACTTGAGCCATGACTCCGCACCCTTGGGAAGTCCGAACGAATCATCCGACTCTATGCAGCAAACCAATCGCGGCCCTGCCGTTGTCCCGTGAGCCATGTCCGACGGTAAATCGATCGAAGTGGAGGGCAAAATCGTGGCGGTGCTCCCCGGCACGATGTTCAAAGTGGAGCTGGTCAACTCAAACGGGCACACGGTGCTCGCGCACATCTCGGGCAAGCTGCGGAAGAATTTCATCAAGATCGCGGCGGGCGATACGGTCAAAATGGAGATGAGCCCGTACGATCTCGAGAAGGCGCGGATCACGTACCGCATGAAGGAGCCGTCGGCGAATCCGGCCTTTGGCGGTCCCCGTGCGGGCTTCCGCCGCCGCTGAGCGCAGCGAGCGGCCTGCGCGGGTGGAGACACCTCGATGAGGAGGGCGAACCGGGAACGGACGAGCGGCGCCCCGGGTGCGTTCGCGGGCGACATCGACGAATACATCGCCTTTCTCTCGCTCGAACGCGGGTTGTCCGAACACACGCGTTCTGGCTACCAGTCCGATCTCGACCAATGCGCCGCCTTCCTGTCGAAGCGCGGCGCGAGCGACTGGCGCTCGGTTCGCGGCGCCTCGATTGCGGAATGGATCCAATGCCTGAGCGGCGAGGAGTACACGGTCACGAGCCTTGCCCGGAAGCTGGCGGCCCTGCGCGGCCTGGCGAAACACCTGGTTCGAGAAGGACACCGCGACGACGAGTTCACGGAGCTGCTCAGCGGCCCAAAGCTCGCGCGCCGCGTGCCCGGCTCGCTGACTCCCGACGAGGTGAACCGGCTTCTGGCCGCGCCGTCGGGGGCGGACCCCTACGATATCCGCGACCGCGCGATCCTCGAGCTGCTTTACGCGAGCGGCCTGCGCATCTCCGAGCTGGCGGGTCTGACGCTCCAGCAGGTGGACCTCGACAACGGGTTCGTGCGGGTCTTTGGAAAGGGTTCGAAGGAGCGCCTGGTGCCGGTTGGCTCAAAGGCCTGCGACGCACTCCGGCACTACCTGGTCTCGGCACGGCCTGCATTCGTGAAGCCGCGCACCGGCAGCCAGCTCTTCCTCAGCGAGCGCGGCGGGGCGCTGTCGCGTGTCTCGCTCTGGCTGATGGTGAAGACCCAGGCGAAGCGCGCGGGCATCCGCAAGCCGGTGAAACCCCATTTGCTCAGGCATTCCTTTGCCACGCACCTGCTGGGGGGAGGGGCCGACCTGCGGGCGATCCAGGAGATGCTGGGCCATGCGAACCTGTCGACCACGCAGCTCTACACGGCGGTGGATCGCGGCCGCCTGGCCGAACTTCACGGGCGCTTCCATCCGCGGGGACGCGCGAAGGATGCCGCGCCCTGACGCACCTCAAGGACCGGACGAGTTGTCCAGCGAGGTCCAGTCCATCCCGCCCGAGCGGATGAAGGTGCGGTTGCTCTCCTTGAGCAGGTACTTGGACTCGGCCGACTCACCTGCGGCAGCTGCGTTGGCGGCCTGGGTCTTGACGTCCGCCATGTCCTTCAGTCGCTGATCCTCGTAGTACATCTGCGTCGCGCGGTCCGCGGCGGATATCCCAAAGAATGGGATCGTGAAACGGTTCAGCACGTTGCGGTCGAAGCTGGATAGGTACCGGTCCATCGCGAGCATCGCCAGACCCTTCTTGGTGTAGATGTCGCTCTCGCGGAACACCGGGGGCCGGTCGCCCTCGACGACGTACTTCGGCAGGCGGATGATCTTGTTCTTCGGCTGGTCCGCCGCGAGTTCGCTGGAGCCGTCGGCGTCCGCCTCCTCGAGACCGGGATCCTCCTCGTCCGCCTGGACGGGTTTCAGGGTCTTGGGCTTTACCTTCGGCGGAGGTTGGTACTTCGGAAGCTCGGCGGTCAGCGCAGCCGAGAGCGCGCTGGACATGTGCGAGGTCGGCCCGCTCACCTGGATGGCGTCGCCTGAGCTCGTGGTGTCGCCCTGCGTCGGGGTGGCCGCGGCGTCGTCGGCGAGCGAAAGCAATGGCAGCGCGGCGGCGAGTCCGAGGGCGAGGAGGCAGGGGGCGATCGCTTTCATGGCCTGTAGGACGGCGCAAGGGGCCAAATGTTCAGTTTCAACCTAGCCGCGAACCTGGCCGGTGCCGGTCGCAAGCCATTTGTAGCTGCAGAGTTCCCGGAGTCCGACGGGGCCGCGCGCGTGGAGGCGGTCGGTCGAGATGCCGATTTCCGCGCCGAGGCCGAATTCGAAACCGTCGTTGAAGCGGGTGCTGGCGTTCCAGAACACAGCCGCGCTGTCGACAGCCAGTTGGAACCGGGTCGCGGCGTCGGCGTCGTCGGTGACGATCGCATCGCTGTGGCCGGAGCTGTCGCGGTTGATCGTGGTGATGGCCTCCTCGAGCGACGAGACGACGCGGACCGCCAGGATGTAATCGAGGAACTCGGTCCGGTAGTCGGCTTCGGTTGCGGGCACTGAGGGAAGGCCTGCCTGCGCGAGAATGGCCGCGCTTCCGGCGTCGCAGCGGAGCTGGACGTTTTTCGCCTCGATGAGGGCGCGCGCGAGTCGCGGCAGCGCCTCGGTGGCGATGTCGCGGTGCACGAGAAGCTGCTCGGCGGCGTTGCACACGCCGGGGCGCTGGGTCTTCGCGTTGACGATGATGCGTTCGGCCATGGCGAGGTCGGCCTTGCGGTCGACGTAGACGAAGCAGATGCCGTTGTAGTGCTTGATGACGGGGATGCGGCTGTTTTCGGCGACGAAGCGAATGAGGCCCTCGCCTCCGCGGGGGATCAGGCAATGGACGAGCGTGTCGAGCTTGAGGAGTGCGTTGAGCGCTGCGCGGTCGGTCGTGGGGATAAGCTGCACGGCGTCGGCGGGGATGCCGGCGTGGGCCAGGGCGTCCTGGATCAACGCGGCTAGGGCGACGTTGGTGTGAAAGCTTTCCTTGCCGCCGCGCAGGATGGCGGCGTTGCCGCTCTTCAGGCAGAGGATGGCGCAGTCGACGGTAACGTTGGGCCGCGCCTCGTAGATGATGCCGATCACGCCGATCGGAACGCGCACGCGGCGGAGCTGGAGTCCGTTGGGGCGCACCGTGCGGTCGAGCTCCTCGCCGACGGGGTCGGGGAGTTCGGCCACCTGGACGACGCTCTCGGCGAGCTGCGCGAGGCGGGCGGGGGTGAGGGTGAGACGGTCGATCTGGGACTTTGAAAGCTGGTTGGCCTCGGCCTGGGCGAGGTCCCTGCGATTGGCCTCGAACAGTCGTTCCGATGACGCAGGGATGAGCTCGGCCAGCCGCCGGAGGGCGGCGTTCTTCGCCGCCGTCGGGGTCGTCGCCAGCACGAGCGACGCGGCGCGGGCGCGTTGGGCGATGGAAAGGACGAGTTGGTCGAGGTTTTCGGACATGGGAATCGCGAACAATGCATCACGATTCCCGGGGCTCGCAACTCAAGAAGCGGGATGGGCGCCGGCGGCCGGCGGGGCTATGCGGGCGAGGGCTTCGGAGAGTCCGGCGAGGCTGCCGCCCAGGCCAGTGCGCGCCGCGATCACGTCGCCGTTCGCATCGAGCGCGGTGGCGACCGTGGTGTGCCGGAACATGCCGTTGGGCTGGCGCTGGTAGCTGATGCCGAGCAGGGCGGCGAGCTGACGCACGTCGCGGTCTGCGCCGCGCAGGAGCGTCCAGTGCGCATCCAGTCCGTGGGATTTGCGGTACGCAGCGAGCACGGGGACGCGGTCATGTTCGCTGTCGAAGGAGACCAAAACGAAGCGGGTGGCAGCCCGGACGGAGGCGGGCAGTTTGCGCTGCATCAGCTTGAGTTCGCCGACGAGCGCGGGACAGGCCGAGGGGCAGGAGGCGAAGAACATCGCGATCACGACCGGGTGGCCGCGCAGGTCGGAGAACGCGACGGTCCGGCCCTGGTCGTCCTGGAAGTGAAGCGGGAGCTGGTAGAGCGAGTTGGCGCTCGCCGCGGTGCCGGGCATGTCGCGCTCGCAGCAGCTGCGGGCGTCGGCGCGGGAGACGAGCAGGCCCAGCGCGAGGGCGGTGGCGGGGACGAGACGGAGGAGGGCGGATGTATTCATGGCGGAAATTCAGGGAGCGGCGTCGCGCGCGCAGCGGAAGCCTAGGGAGGAGACGGTGTCGCGCGCCTTCAGCGAACTGCGCAGCGCGATGCGCATGAAGGCGGCGTAGTTGGTGAGGTCGCCTGCGGAGAAGCCGCCTGACCCGCAGACGCGGCTGGAGGCGGCGGAGTCGCCGGAGCCGGAGCTGGCGGTGAGCAGGGCCGAGTTGAAGTCGTCGACCCACTCCCAGACATATCCGACCATCGCACGCACACCGAAGGTGTTGGCGCGTGCGTTGCGGACACCGGGAAGGACGGCGGGAGAGGGGAGGGCGAGCCAGGCGTAGAGGTCGTGCTGGAAGGCGGTATCCGCTCCGGCGTTACGTGTGGTGTATCCCGCGGAGAAGGCGTACTCCCACTCGTTGGTGGAGGGCAGGCGCTTGCCGGCGGCGGCGGCATAGGCCTCGGCCGCGAACCACGACACGTCGACGACGGGGGCGTCGGGAGGTGCGAGAGGGCCCGGGGCGAGGTCACCGGCCCAGTTCGAAAGATAATTTCCGTCCGCGAACAGCCGTGCCACGCGCGAGCGCCGCCACTGCGGATGGGCGCGGACGAAGACGAGGAACTGGGCATTCGTGACGGGAAACTCGTCGAGGTAGAATGCCGCGATCGGGATCTGGGTCGCGTCGCCGGCATTGCGCAGGGCGGGGGTGTAGAGGCCGGCGGGAATGAGGACCATGTCCGCCGGGGCCTCCGCGCGGGCCGGAGCCGCGGAGGGGAGGGCCAGCAGGACGGCGGCCATGCCTGGAAGCAGGAGGCGCGCCCAGAGGGCGGACGGCGTACCCATCCGTAGGATACGGAGCCGGCCCGCGCTGGACTTGTGATCGGCGGGGTTCATGACGGCGTGCGGCCCCGGCTCAGGGCTGGTTGCGGATCTCGTGCACGCGCGCCGCGGTAAGATGTCCGCCGGGGTTGCCCCAGGAGTTCAGCACGTATGTGAGCACGTCCGCGATCTGCTCGTCGCTGAGCTGGGTCTGCGCGGGCATGATGTTGTTGTAGGTGGTGCCGTTGACCGTGACCGGGCCGGTGAGGCCGTGCGTGACGATGTGGGCGGCGTGCTCGGGGCTGGCCTTGATGAGGTCGGAGCCGGCGAGCGGCGGGAAGAGGCTGGGCACGCCCTGGCCGTTGGGCTGGTGGCAGGCGAAGCAGACCTGGTTGAAGACGGTGCGTCCGCGGTTCACCTGGGCGAGCACGTTGGCGGGCAGGAGGGGCTGCGCTGGAGCCGCGGGCGCGGGCAGGGGCGTCGCGGCGACGGCCGCGCCGGTGTCGTGGAAGCGTGTATACGCGACCTTGCCCGAGTAGATCGAGCGATTGTCCGGTCCGCTCACCTTCAGCATCCCGAGGGCGCCCTTGTTGAAGGCTCGGGAGATTGCGTGGTCGACGAGCAGGTAGGTGCCAGGGACCTTGACCCTGAACTCGACGACGGTGGCGCAGCCCGGGGGCACCACCGTCGTCTGCACGTCCTCGAGCGGGTGCTCGAAGGTGCCGTCCGGATACACGCGGTCGAAGATTTCGCCGATGATGTGGAACGACGAGGTGAGGTTGGGACCGCCGTCGCCGAAATAGATGCGCACGCGGTCGCCGACGCGGGCGGTGAGGGCGTTGGCCCCGGTGAGCGCGCCGACGGCGCCGTTGAACAGGACGTAGGTCGGACGCTCGTCGAGGGCCTTGGACGCGTCGAACGACTGCAGCCCCGGGGCGCCGTAGTCGCCGGTCGTATAGAAATCGCCCTGCATCACGTAGTATTCCCTGTCGACCGGAGGCAGGCCGCCCTTGGGTTCGACGAGCACCATGCCATACATGCCGTTTCCGATGTGCATGGGAACCGGGGCGGTCGCGCAGTGATACACGTAGAGGCCCGGTTTCAGCGCCCGGAACAGGAACTCGGAGCTGTGGCCGGGTGCGGTGAACGAGGCGACGGCCCCGCCGCCGGGTCCAGTGACGGCGTGCATGTCGATATTGTGGGGAAGCTTCGAGGTCGGGCTGTTCTCGAGGTGGAAGTCGATCAAGTCGCCCTGGCGCACGCGAAGGAACGAGCCGGGCACGGTGCCGCCGAAGGTCCAGAACGTGTAGAGCGTGCCGTCGTCGATGGGCCTGACGATCTCCTTGACCTCGAGGTGCACCACGACGCGTGCGGAGTAATCTCGCTTGATCGGAGGCGGCACGTAGGGCGGCGAGGTGAGCACGGCCTCCTCGACGGGCAGCGACGCGAGCTCCGGCGGAAGCTCGAACGAGTTCGGCGTCGACGGATCGACGTTCGCGCGGAGGCTCACAGGGCCGGCGGCGGCGACGAGCGTCGCGAGTGCGAGCACCAGCGCCGATGCGGCGCGGCTCCCCGGCTTCCGGATCCCACCGGACGCGGCGTCGGCGGACGCGCCTGCAGCCCGACGGGGCAGGCAGCGTTCTGGGGTGAGGGTTGCAGGAGCTGAGGGAGCGGACTTCATGGAAGAGGTCCGAAGCCTACGCCCACCCCGTCTCCCGCGCCTTGACGTGGATCAATTCAGCGCGTCAGAAGCCGTGGAAATGATCGTATTAGGATATGTATTTTCACATGAGAGGGGGACGGGAATGGCTGAAACACTAAAGGGCCAGAGCGCTGAAGGTTGGGGGGGCTTTCTCGCCGGTTTCCCTCCGGGGGGGCCGGGGGCGTCGGAAGGCCTGGTCGTTGCCGCCCTTTGGTTGGACCTTAACGCTGTGCGTGGCACGATTAGGATGGTGCGTTGATTGCCCTGGCGGTCGGTTGCTGGAGAAACCGCTGGCGGCGCGAGTCGAGCCTCGCGTCCGGAAGCGGAATCGAGATTCCGCACGCAAGGACGCCTGTCGGCTTCATGTCATCTTCTTCCCTTTGTTCTGTTCCCCCGCCTTCCGTACTCGGAAACGAAAAAGCCCGCTCCGGCGCGGAGCGGGCTCGGTGCAGGAAAGGGCGAGGCGCGCGCCTCAGCTCTGGTGCTCGCGCAGCTGGTGCGCGGCGGCGGCGGTGAAGTGGCCGCCGGGGTTGCCCCAGGAGTTGAGCACGAAGGTCAGCACGTCGGCGACCTGCTGGTCGCTCAGCTGGGCCTGCGGCGGCATCGCGCTGTTGAACTTCTTGTGGTTCACCGTGACGGGGCCGATGAGGCCGTGCGTGACGATCCACACCGCGCGTGCCGGATCGGCCTTCAGAAAGTCGGACTTGGCAAGCGGAGGAAATAGGCCGGGCATTCCCTTGCCGTTGTGCTGGTGGCAGGCGAAGCAGATTTGATTGAACACCTTCTTTCCGCGCTGGATCTGCGCGGCGGTCGCGGGACCGCTGTCCAGCGCGGCCGGCTCCGCGCCCGCCGGGACGGCGAACGCAAAAGCGGCCAGCGCGATCGCGCAGGCAACAAGGCCCGGAAAGCTCCGGGCAGTGACGTGGGAATCGCGCCTTCGAACCGGAAGGGGGGATGGCGCGCTGACGTGGGATGCGAGTTTCACCCGCTAGGATACAGGCATTTTCGCAAATTTTCCTGTATCCACGTATAAATACGCACGCGACGGCCCGGAATTCGGGTAGTTTACCCGGGAAGCGATGATTGCGATATATCCAGATATCAATGACTAAGGTCCCAGGCTGTCTCAGTCGAAGAGACGGCCGCGGTTGAAGCGCCACAGTGCGAACGAGAGGATGAGCGCGGCCATCAGCGCAAGCGCCCCCAGGGAGGGCATCACGCCCACGAGCGACCGGCCGGCCCAGAGCACGTCGGTGAATCCCTCGACGGACCAGTACACGACCGTGAGGTGGCTGAGCTTCTGGATGAAGGCGGGCATGAAGCTCACCGGAAACCAAGCGCCGCCGATGGCGCTCATTGTAAGGACCAGGAAGGTTGTGAGCCCCTGGGCGGCGCCCTGGGTGGGCGACACCGCCGCGATCGCCATGCCGAACGAGGAGCACGCAGCTGAGGCGAACAGGCTCACCACCAGCAGGGGCGCGAGATGGCTCCAAAGATCGAGATTGTAGAGGACCTGGCCGGCGAGGAAGAGGACCGTGAGCTGAATCAGTCCGAGCACGACGCCGAAGAGGAACTTGGCGCCGAGGATCTGCCCGCGGGTCACGGGCCCTGAGAGCAGGCGCAGGAAGACGCCCGCCTTTTTTTCCTCGAACAGGGAGGTCGACGAACCGCTGGCGGCAAACAGGAGGAACATGATCGCGTAGCCGCCGACCAGCCGGGAGGCCATGGGGTTCTTCACCTGCCGGCCGACCACTTGCTCGGAGTCGATCCGGATGATGTGGTCGAAGACGTCGCGGACCCGGTCCGTGGAATCCTGCGCGGCTTTGGGGGTGCCGGCGGAGGTGGCTGCGGGCGTCGGCGTGTCGATGCGCCTCAGACCGGTGTCCGCCGCGGGCTTGGGTTCCGCTGGGAAACCGAAGCCTCCGCTCTCGATGTTGCGGAGAATTTGGGTGCGGTCGCCGCCGAAGGTGTCGGCGATGGCCGTCGCAAGGCTGCGGTTGAATGTGTCAAGGCGCGCCGCGCCGACATAGCGCCGCGCCGACTCCTGAAGCGAACGCCCGAGCAGGGACGGTACGTTTGTGAAGATCGTTTTCTGAAGCACGCCGTTCACGGTCTGGGCTTCGATCTCGTTGCGCGGATTGCTGAGAAACTTCAGGTGGATGCCGATGCCTTGGTCGGGGATCAGGTCCTTCGGGATGACCAGGGCGAAGCGGTACCCGTTGTTGCGGATGGCGGACCGGGCATCGGCCTCGGTGAGCGGCCGCGGCCGTCCGTCGGCGCCCTTGGTCGTGGTGATGACGTGAAAGGTCTTCTCGGCATCGAGCGCCTTCACCAGCACCTGGGCGGCGGGGTCGGAGCTGAGGTTGACCACGGCGAGGTCGATGCCGGCGGGACCGGAGTCGCCGCTCTTGTTCAGACCGAAGACATAGCCGAAGATGTAGATCAGCACGATCGGCACGAGGAACGTGATGATCACCGCGGCGCGGTCGCGCCAGAAGTTGAGGAAATCCTTGCGGAAGAGAACGAGGAGGTTGCGCATGGCGGCCGGGGGTGGGCTGGTTTACTCGCGAAGCGTGCGCCCGGTCAGGTGGAGAAACAGGTTCTCGAGGGAGGGGCGGTGGGTGACGAACAGGCGGGGGTGCAGGCTGAATCGCTCCGTGAGCGCGAAGAACGAGGAGAGCGGGTAACCGGTGCGCGGGCGGAAACGATGGGTGTCGCCCCCGGAGACGACCTCGCCGTTGCCTGCCAGGTCGGGGAGCAGGGGTGCGGTGGAGTCGTTGGCCGGGAAGCTGATCTCGTCCTCGAAGGGCAGCCGCGTGAGCAGTCCGTCCAGTGTGTCCAGTGCGAGGATACGGCCGTGGTCGATGATCCCGATGCGCGGGCACAAGCGCTCGGCCTCCTCCATGTAGTGTGTCGAGTAAACGATCGTCATGCCCTCTCGATTCAGACGGAGCAGGTGCTCGAAGATTGCGTTGCGCGACTGGGGGTCGACGCCGACGGTGGGTTCGTCGCAGAGCAGAAGTTTCGGGCGGTGGAGCAGCGCGGCCACGAGGTTGAGGCGCCGTTGCATGCCGCCGGAGAAGGTCGAGATGGGATCGTGGCGGCGTTCGGCGAGCTGGGCGGTCTCGAGGGCCTCGTCGATGCGCCGGTCCAGATCCCGTCCCCGCAGTCCCTGCAGGCCGCCGAAGATGCTCAGGTTTTGCTGGGCGGTGAGATCGGCGTAGAGGGCGATGGTTTGCGGGACCAGGCCGATGGCTCCGCGTGCGGCGTGGGCGCCCGGGCCGAGGGGGGCGTTGTCGAAGGACAGGCTGCCTGAATCGGCCGCGCGAAGGCCGGCGACCAGGGACATGAGCGTGGATTTTCCGGCGCCGTTGGGACCGAGCAGGCCGAAGAATTCGCCGTCGGCGATGGTGAGCGAGACTTTGTCGAGCGCGGTGAGCGCGCCGTAGCGCTTCGTCGCGGACTGGAGGGTGAGCATGGGCTGGCCTTGGGGGGTGGTTGGTTGGAGTCGGACGGCAACATGAACTCCACGAACCGAGAAAGGTTACCGAACCGACAAGGCGGCCCGAGGAAGGTCTCCCAGCCCCGGCGGCGGCGCAAACCCGAAAGCGACCGTAGCGCCGCAGCGGTCGGACGGTTAGAATATTATTAAAACAGGGACAGGCTGAAAAAAGGTAAAATACATTGACCTTCTCCTGCTAAAAGGTAAAAAACAATGAATGCGACGACCGAGGGTGAAGGTAGATGCGAAGGAGGAGGAAGCGTACTATCACTGCATGAGCAGGACGGCAGGAGGGGAGTGGTTGTTGGGAGAGCGGGAGAAGGAGGTGTTGAGGGTGCAGATTTGGAAGCTGGCAGAGTACTGCGGAGTGGAAGTGGTGACGTACGCGCTGATGTCGAACCACTACCATGTGCTGGTGAAGGTGCCGCAGCGTCGGGAGGTGACGGATAAGGAATTGTTGGGCCGGTACCGGGCGTTACATCCCAGGCTCAAGGAGGTGCAGGAGCTGGCGTTGAAGGCGGTGGAGGCGGATATGGCGAGGGATGGGGAGGTGGCCCGGGCGTGGCGGCGGAAGCAACTGCGGCAGATGTTTGACGTATCGCAGTTCAACAAGCTGCTGAAGATGCGTTTCAGCATCTGGTACAACAAGACCCACAAGCGGTATGGGACTCTGTGGTCAGAGCGCTTCAAGAGCGTGCTCGTGCAGAGTGGGGATGCGCTGAGGAAAATGGCGGCGTACATTGACGGCAACGCGTTGCGGGCGAAGATTGTGCAAGATCCGAAGGACTACCGATTCTGTGGCTATGGGGAAGCGGTTGCCGGTCATCAGAAGGCCCGCCTGGGCCTGCAGCAGGTGGTGGGAGGGAACGGGATGGAGGGCTACCGGTGCCTGGTGGTCGGAATGCTCAGTGAGGCCCGGGAGGGCAAAGAGCGGGCGACGCCGGAGTTGTTCGAGGAAGTGCTTCGGACCGGAGGCAAGTTGACCTTGTCGGAGGTGCTGAAGTGCCGGATCCGCTACTTTACCGACGGAGTGATCCTGGGGAGCAAAGAGTACGTGGAAAGGACGGGGTCACGGATTGTGAGCAATCGGCAGGCCCAGCCCCTGGCGCCGATAACGGACTGGGGTGGGCTGCACGTGCTCTCGCGAATGCGAAGCAACCTGTGGGGTTGAAATGGACGGACAACGACCGGGGGTAAGGCGGAGCTGTGTCCGACGTCTGGGGTGGGTCCGCAAATGCAGGGCGGCTTGAGCGAAGAAGGGCGATTAGAGGGCGGGTAACGTTCGTCTGAGGCGAGCGAAGAGGAAACGGTAGAAAAAGAGGCGGTGCGTCTTTGGAAAATCAGCCTGTCCCTAGTATGCCCGCTAGTCTTTGGAAAATCAGCCTGTCCCTGTTGGTGGGGGGAAGAGCTGGCGCTTGACGTAGGCACCGCGCCGAAATGAGGTTTCGCGATAAAGATCGGTCGTGGCAATCGGACGGGCGGCCGCTACACGGCGCCGCTTGATTGGTCAGCCCGTTGCCGATGACAACCGGCTGCCAAGGGCACCTTCCACGCTTCACGAAGCTACGAAATCGGGCCGGTGGGTGGCGAAGTCGGCCAGCTCGGATTTCAGGTCCAGGATGAACCGGCGGAGGGTGTCCTCGGTCGTGGCCCAGGAGCACATGAGGCGGTAGCCGCTGGCTCCGATAAAACCATAAAAATGCCAGCCGCGGCGGTGCATGCCGTCGGCCACGGGCTTCGGCAGCTCCACGAACAGCGCGTTGACTTCCGGTTCCACCTGGAAGCGTAGGTGAGGGAGCTCGCGCAGCGCAGAGGTCAAGCGCGCGGCCATGGTGTTTGCGTGCGCGGCGTGGCGCAGCCAGGCGCCATCGCGCAGCATGCCGACCCATTGCGCGCCGTGCAGGCGCATCTTCGACGCAAGCTGCCCCGCCTGCTTGCAGCGGTAGTCGAATTCGTGGGCGAGCTTCGGATTGAAGAATACCACCGCCTCGGTGGTCATCATGCCATTCTTCGTGCCGCCGAAGCACAGGACGTCCACGCCTGCGCGCCAGGTGAAGTCGGCTGGGGAGACTCCGCCGCGGGCCATCAGCGCGGCCGCCGCATTCGCGAAGCGCGCTCCGTCCATGTGCACCGCGAGTCCGTGGCGTTTCGCGGCCGCGGTGAGCGCGCGAATCTCGTCGAGCGTGTACACCGTGCCCCACTCAGTCGACTGCGTGAGTGACAGCACGCGCGGCTTTGGAAAGTGGATGTCGGTGCGCTTGAGAATGAGCCGCTCCACGTCCTCAGGCTGGATCTTTCCATTGGGGCCCGAGGCGACCAGCAGCTTCGTGCCGTTGGAGAAAAATTCCGGAGCGCCGCACTCGTCGGTCTCGATGTGCGCGTAGTCGTGGCAGATCACGCTGTGGTAACTCTGGCACAGCGAGGCGAGCGCGAGCGAATTGGCCGCGGTGCCGTTGAACACGAAGTAAACCTCGGCGTCGGGCTTCTCAAAAGTGTCGCGGATGAGATCGCAGGCGCGCCGGGTCCACTCGTCGTTTCCGTAGCTTGTAACGCAGCCGCGGTTGGCCTCCTCGAGGGCGGACCAGGCCTCGGGGCAGATACCGGCGGTGTTGTCGCTGGCGAAGCTGCAATCGTGGGTGGAGGGAGGCGGGAGGCGTGACATGGGCGGTTGGGATTGAGAGGGCGTGCGCGGCTTCGCGGGAGGGCGGGTGGAGCAATCATCACTACGGGACAGGCGTGCGCGCTGTCAAAGGAGGAGCCGTATCCGCAACTGAGTGGCGGCAAAGCGCCGGGTTCCGCTGGCACAGCGGGGGTTCCTGCTTCAAGGTGTGTCCATGAAACCGATTCGCGCGTGGTTGGCGGCGGCTGCGCTGCTCGCCTGTGGGCCATGCCTGCGGGCGTTGGAGGTTCTCGTTCCCAAAGTCGTAGTGGCGGCGCAGGACCGGCCGGTGGACTTTGAGCTGTTGATCACAAACGAAGGCGGCGCTCCGCTGGAGGTGGGGGTGCCCGACCGCATCGCGGCGCGGTTGCATGCCGGATCGCAATCGACGGAGGAAGTCACGCTGACGGTGGACGGTGGCGGAGGAAAACGCCTGCTGGCGCCGGGTGGGTTTCTGCGGGTCGCGTGCACGCTGGTCCTTCCGCCGGGGTGGAGCGGGCCGGTGGTGCTTGAGCCGGCGGATCCCGACCTGAGGCCGGTGATGTTTTCCATCGAACCGGCGCGCATTGCGACGGCGGCCGCCGAGCCTGCGCGTCCCAGCCGGCCGCTGAGCGGCGCGGAGCTGCGGCGGCAGGCGGCGTTGCGGCGAAGCACGCGCCTGTTGAGCGGGGTGTCGGCCTACGAGCCGGTTTACTTTGGCATCGGAGCGAGCGACGGCCTAAACGCCAAGTTCCAGCTCAGCCTCAAATACAATCCCTTCGAAATTTGGCCGTTTTATTTCGGCTACACCCAGACTTCGCTCTGGGACCTGCATTCGACCTCGAAACCCTTTCGGGACACGGCCTATCGCCCGGCGCTTTTTTACCTCAACGAGGTCGTCTGGACCTCGTCCGACCGGCAGTTTCGCTTTGGCTGGCAGGGGGGCTTCGAGCACGAGTCCAACGGAAAGGGTGGAGCGGACTCGCGCAGCATCAACCTCGTGTTCATGCGCCCGCGACTGGAGTGGCGGATGGGTGGTGGCAGCCGCCTCATCATCTCCCCAAAGGTGTATGGCTACCTCGACAAATCCGAGAATCCCGACATCCCCGACTACCGGGGGTACTGCGACTTCCTCGTGAGCTACCTCTGGCACGACTGGCGGCTCTCGGTGACCGCCCGGCGCGGGATGCGGGCGCACTATGGCAGCGTCCAGGTCGACGCCGTATTTCCACTGCGCACGACCGAGGATCTCGTCTCGAAGGTGGGCGTCCGGGGCGTCAACGGGTATTTATTCGTCCAATACTTCGACGGATGGGGCGAATCGATCCTCGACTACAACCGGAAGCTGCACTCCCAGGTGCGCGCCGGCCTGATGATCGTGCCTTGAAAAGTCGCCTTCGATGGGCTTCCGCGCGTCCGTTCGGGAGGGGGCGCGAATAG
The DNA here is from genome assembly GCA_027310745.1 of Opitutaceae bacterium. Lineage (GTDB taxonomy): Bacteria > Verrucomicrobiota > Verrucomicrobiia > Opitutales > Opitutaceae > MWDT01. The sequence goes on from DAIDAF010000038.1 coordinate 43,941, forward strand.
GTGGGATCACGTATCAAATTCAGCTCAAGTCGGTTGACGGATATATGTTGGGAGCTAAAGATTGAGGCATGAGCACCAGTTTTGGCGGCGCGACTGCGCGAAAGATCGTGTACCTGGACGGGGGGGATTCCAACGCTGAGGATGTGTACGAAACCTTGCGGAAAGGGGCTGTCGGCAGTGAAGTCGTGCGCATCGCGCGCGTCGAAGATTACAGGGCTGCCCTCGAGAGCAGCGGAGTCGATCTGATCGTGGCCGACGACCCCATGCCCGGGCTCCCGGGATTGAGCGCCCGCGATCTCGCATGGCAGCGGTGTCCGGATGTGCCGTTCCTGTGCGTGTCCGATACGGTCACTCCCGAACGGATCGCGGCGGCACGTGATGCCGGCGCGGCGGATCTGGTGGACAGGCGGAATCTCCCGCACCTCCTGGCGGCGGTTAAATGCAGTCTTAATCTCATGGTCATGGAGCGCAGGATACGCCGGCGTGCCAGGCTAGTGAGCGCGATCCAGGAACTCTCGCTGGTTCGCACGCTGGGGGAAATCCAGGTGATCGTCCGCCGGGCCGCGCGCGAGCTGACCGGAGCGGACGGGGCGACGTTCGTGCTGCGCGACAGCGGTTATTGTTTTTATGCGGACGAGGACGCGATCAGTCCGCTGTGGAAGGGGAAACGTTTTCCCATGTCGGCCTGCATCAGCGGCTGGACGATGATGAACCGGCAGTCGGTGATCATCGAAGACATCTACGCGGACTCGAGAATACCCGCGGAGGCGTATCGCCCGACCTTCGTGCAGAGCCTGTTGATGGTTCCGATCCGGACCGAGGCTCCGATCGGAGCGATCGGGAACTACTGGGCGACCAGCCATCGCGCCACGCCGGAGGAGGCTGACCTGCTCCAGGCGCTCGCGAACACGACCTCGGTGGCCATGGAAAACGTGCGGGTCTACGAGGAGCTCGAGCAAAGGGTGAAGGATCGCACGGTGCAGCTGGAGGCGACGAATCGGGAGCTGGAGGCGTTCTCGTATTCGGTGTCCCATGACCTGCGGTCGCCGCTCACGGTGGTGCGGGGCTATTCGGAAATTCTCCTGAGCGTCCTGGGCGACACCGCGGAACCGGGGGTGCGCCGGTACCTCGAACAGCTCGTTGCAGGCTCCAAGCAGATGTGCGAAATCATCGACGACCTGCTTCGGCTCGCGCTGGTGGCCAAGACCGAATTGCACGTCCAGGAGATCGATCTGAGCCGGGAAGCCGGCGAGATCCTTTCGAAGAAGCAGGCCACGGATGCCGACCGACAGACCGAGTGCGTGATTGAACCGGGCGTCACCGCCCAGGGCGATCCCGGCCTGGTGCGGGTGGTGCTCGAGAATCTGCTGTCGAACGCCTGGAAGTATTCCTCGCGCACGGCCGCCGCGAGGATTGAATTTGGCCGACAGGCGTCGACGGATGGATCGTGTGTTTTCTTCGTGCGGGACAACGGAGCGGGCTTCGACATGGAAAAGGCCGCATCGCTGTTTGCTCCCTTCCACCGTTTGCACGACCAAAAGGAATTTGCGGGGACGGGTGTCGGTCTGGCGACCGTTCAGAGGGTGATCAGCCGGCATGGAGGAAAAATCTGGGCGGAAGCGGCGGTGGGAAAAGGGGCGACGTTTTTTTTCACGCTGCCGGGGTCGAAGCCGAAGGAGTGAGGGGAGCGTCGCCCGGCACGGACAGGATGCTCCGTCGGACCCCAGACCGCCGCGGCCGCATCGGTCTTCCATGTGGGATCGGATTGGGGCGGTCGGGATCAGATGGCTGCGCATGGAGGCGGATAGGCACGGTCGCGCCCGGTGCCACCGCCGCTTCCCTTGAGGCGAGGGGGCAAGGGAGGAGGGTGCAGGTCTCCGATTCTGGGTCCTTGCCAAGGTCAGCCGATGTTGGCGATTCTTGGGGAGAGCCCTGCAGTCCGTCCCCAAGCATTCTCACCATGCGCGTTATCAGAACCCTGATCCTTGCCTGCCTCGCCGTTACCACCGGCCTGCGATGCGTGGCGTCGGAGTTGGAGTGGGCCCGGGATCGCGTGCGCCTGACCGTCGACAACACGGTGGAAGCCGTTCACGCGAGTTTCCCCTACCGAAACACCGGATCCAAGGCCGTGCGCGTCCTCGTGGCGCGTCCGTCCTGTGACTGTGTGGTCGTGGGGAATGCTTCCTTTGTGGTGGGCCCGGGGAAGACCGGAGCGCTCGACGTGACGCTGCGCCTAATGGGGCAGGTGGGCTCGGTGCGCAAGGAGCTCTGGGTGGCCACCGACGCCCCCGATGCGTCGCCGCAGAGGCTCGAGCTCGACGTGGAGGTTCGGGAGCGCATCGCGGTCAGGCCGCGGATGCTGTTCTGGACGCGGGGGGAGACGTCGGAGCCGAAGCTCGTGACGGTAACCGTGTCGCCTCCGGGCGCGGCGCGCCTAGTCGGGGTGCGCGGGCCGGCGTCGGGATTCGCGATCGCGACGCGGCCCGGCAAGGAAGGCGGAACCTGGCAGCTGCGCATTCGTCCTTCGGATACGCGTGAGCGCCGGTCGGCGGTGGCGGCGCTCGAGTTTGCGGGGGCGGACGGCGTGCCGTCGCACCTGGACGTTTACCTGGTCGTGCGATGATCCGGGGCGTCGTCATCCTCCTGCTGGTTGCGGTGCTGCCCGCGCTCGCCTCGGTGGCGCTGCGGTGGGAGCGCCTGCATGGTGCGGAGGCGCCGGTGGTCGGGATCACCTATCGCGAGGCGTCGCGGGGCGGAGTGCTTTGGCTGGACGCGAGGCCGGCGGAGGATTTCAGGAAAGGCCATGTGCCGGGCGCGGTCTCGATCGCGGAGGAGGGCTGGGATCGGACGCTTGCGGTGGTGGCGAGGCGGTGGGCGCCGGGAACGAAGATCGTCGTCTATTGTGCCGCCGGCTGCGACCTTGCGCGCGAGGCAGCGGTGCGCCTGCGCGGGGACACGGGGCTGGGGGACGTCTATGTGCTGGAGGGCGGCTGGGCCGCGGCGACTGGGGAGGGGGCGCGATGAAGGCGCGGCGCTGGTTCGATGGTGGCGCGCTGGTGGCGCTCGGGGCGGTCTTTGGCGTGGCGGGTGCGTTGAAGCTCGCCGACCCGGTGGCGTTTGCGGATGCGATCTACCGCTATCGGCTGCTGCCGTGGGGAGCGTCGCTCGCACTGGCGGTCTACCTTCCCTGGCTCGAGCTGATCTGTGCGGTGGCCCTGGGGATCGCGCGCCTGCGCCGGCCCGCAGTGGCGGTCCTGGCGGGCCTGTGCACCGTCTTCCTCGTGGCGTTGATATTGGCGCGGATTCGCGGCCTGAGCCTGTCCTGCGGATGCCTGGGCGGGGAGTCGTCGGGGTCCGACCTTGGGACTGCAATCGTCCGCGACGCAGTGCTGCTTGCCCTTGCGGCGGTATACCTCACCTCGCGCGGCCGCCGGAAGGCCAACCAGGGGCGCTAGAGGATCAGGTCCGGGGGAACGTTGGCCAGGGCTTCCTCGATGGTGGTGATGCCCTCGCGGACCTTGAGCATGGAATCCTGGTGAAGGGTCTTCATGCCGTTGCGCATGGCGATCCGCTTGAGTTCGGCCACCTCGAGACGGCGGTTGATGCCGCCGGTGAGCTCGTCGCAATTGGTCATCAATTCGTGGATACCCACGCGTCCGCGGTAGCCGGAACCGCCGCAGGTTGGGCAGCCCTGTGGGTTGGCGCGGAAGGCGGAGGGCACGGGGGAGCCGAGGGCCTTCTCGAGGATGTCGCGCTCGCGGCCCGAGGGTTCGTAAGCGCGCCGGCAGTTCTTGCAGACGCGGCGGAGGAGGCGCTGGGCGCAGACGGCGACGAGCGAGGCTGAGATGTTGAATGGCTCGACGCCCATCTCGCAGAAGCGCGCGATCGCGGAGGGGGCGTCGTTGGTGTGAAGCGTCGACACCAGCAGGTGGCCCGTGAGCGCCGCCTCGACGGCGATCTCGGCGGTTTCCTGGTCGCGGATCTCGCCCACGAGGATCACGTCGGGATCCATGCGCAGGTAGCAGCGCAGCGCCCGCGCGAAGGTGAGGCCGATCTGGCGGTTCATCTGCATCTGATTGATCCCCGCGAGCGTGTATTCGATCGGGTCCTCGGCGGTCTGGATGTTGATGTCCGGGGTGTTGATCTCCGAGAGGGCGGAGTAGAGCGTCATCGACTTGCCGGAGCCGGTGGGGCCGCAGTGCAGGATCATTCCGTAGGGCTGGCGGATGCACTCGCGGTAGCGCGCGAGATTCTCCTCGGAGAAGCCGAGCGCCTGGAGCGGGAGCGTGGACTTCTGCTTGTCGAGGATGCGCAGGCAGACCTTCTCGCCGAAATTCATGGGGCCGGTGGCCACGCGCAGGTCGATGTCGATGTTCTTCTTCGTGTACTTCTTGAAGACGATGCGCCCGTCCTGTGGCAGCCGGCGCTCCGCGATGTCGAGGTTGCACATGATCTTCAGGCGCGTGACCAGCGCGTTGGCGACCTGAATTGGGAGGCGGAGCTTCTCGGCGCACAGGCCGTCGACGCGGTAGCGGACAACGAGGTCCTTTTCCTGGGGCTCGATGTGGATGTCGGAGGCGCCGGCGAGGTAGGCGTCCTCGATCACGCGGTTGGCGAGCTGGATGATCGGTGCGGAGTCCTCCTTCTCGAGGTCGGCGCCCGCGATGTCGGCGCCGTCGGACGAGTAGGCGGTGGAGATGGCCTCGGCGACGGACGAAATGTCGACGTCGCCGCCCGCGGCGCCCGTGCCGGTGTCGCGGAAAAAGCGCCGCACGAGCGAATCGATCAGGGTGGCGGGCGCGACGGAGACCTCCTCGATCACGAGTTCCGTGGCCTGCTGGAACGACTCCCGCCGTGCGTAATCGAGCGGGTTGGGCATCAGTGCGGCGATCGAGCCGGGGGCGAGGAGCCTGACGGGGAAGATGCCCTCGCGGCGAATGATCGCGTCGCCGACCATCGCCACGAGCTTCTCGTCGATCACGAGGTCGTCGGCCTTGGACACGAGAGGAGTCGCGGTGAGTCGGGCGACGAACTTGGCGGTGTCCTCGGGGCCGAGCTGGAACTTGGGATCCAGCATGCGCTGGATGAGCGTGGAGGAGTATTCGGCGACCTCCTTGAGCAGTTCGAGATCGCGGTCGGTGAACATCCCTCCAGTGCCGGCGTGGGGCTCCTTGTTGAGCACCTGGATCGCGCCGATGACCACGTTGGTCTTGAGCGGCACGGTCAGCATCGAATGCACCTCGAAGCCGGTATGCAGATCCTGGAGACCAGCGGCCCCGGGGCCCTCTCGGGGGAAGAACAGGGGCTCGCCGGAAGCGATGACCCGGCCGACGTTGCCGGCGCCCAGCGGAAGCTTCATGGCGAGGAGCTTTTGGGCGGAGTCGCGGAAGCCACGTTCCAGGCCGGGGTTTCCGCCCCACAGGGTCGGCGAATAGTACACGTGTTTGAAGACGATGTCGTTGCCCTCGACGAGGTACAGGGACATCGACTGCGCCTCGAGCGCCTCGACGACCTTGGTGGCGGTCAGTTCGATCACGGAGTTCACGTCCTCCCGGCTCGGCGTGGGCTTGGAGATGACCTTGATCAGGAGCGAGCGTCGGAGGGTGGAGGCGATGTTGGGGACGGCCATGGCGGGACGTGGGGCGGCGCATGACGCGGAGGATGGGGAAGGCGCCGGCCGCTCGGAGATACCTGCCAGCGGCTCGAATCACCGGCAATGCGAAAGCGGACCGGCTTCGGGGCGGGGCGGCCTTCGTTTTGGGATGGCAAGGTCGACAAAACTAGGGGAAAACAAACAAAGATGACCTTATTGATGGACTGGCTCCGCGGACTTCGCGTGCCGCTGCCGCTTTGGCAGCAGGGCGAGCGGGCGGCGGGGCGGCTGTTGTCGCGGGAGAAAGGATACCGGATTGTGGCGCGCAACTGGCGGAGTCCGGACGACCGGCGCGACGAGATCGACCTGGTGTGTCTGGACGGGGAGATCCTGGTGTTCGTCGAGGTGAAGACCCGGTTTTGCGGGGCCCGCGTGCGCGGGTACCTGGCGGCGATGCGGGGGCGCAAGCGCAGGGCGCTCCGGCGCGCGGCCTTCGCCTACCTCCGTGCGCTGGGGGCGGCGGGCCGTCCGCGCGCCGTGCGCTTCGACGTGGTGGAGGTGGAGACCGTCTGGGGACGCCTGGCGGCGGTGCGGCATTTCCCGAACGCGCCGGTCTTCCGCCGCGGCAGCCGCGTGGCCTGAGGGGTGAAAACCGGGTCGCGAAAGATTCGAGCGACGCCGTTTGCATGGCGGGGAAAAGGCTGTATGCGTAGCCTTGAATGAACCCATCGCCGCAACATCCGTTCCTTCAGGGGCTCAGCAAGCACCGCGGGGCTCCGCCGACCATCATCGTCATCTTCGGTGCGTCGGGTGATCTGACGGCCAGGAAACTGATCCCGGCGGTGTACAATCTGGCGTACGACAACCTGCTGCCCGCGGATTTCTACCTGGTCGGCTTCGGTCGCAAACCGATCGCGGACTCCGAATTCCAGCAGCACGCCTCGAACGCCATCAAGGAGTTCTCTCGCCGCGACCTGACGACGGAGGTCTGGGGCCGCCTCGAGAGCCGGGTGACGTATGTGGCGGGCGGGTACGACGAGAAGCCCGCCTTCGACAACCTCGCGACGCACATCGGGGACATCGAGAAGAAGCTGGGGCGCGACGTCCAGGTGCTGTTTTACATCTCCACGCCTCCCTCGGTGTTCGCCCCGATCCTCACGAACCTCGGCGCGAGCGGCCTCGCCAAGCGGCACATCGGCACGCCGCTCCACTCGAAGGTGATCATCGAGAAACCGTTCGGCAAGGACCTCGACTCCGCCCGGGACCTCAACCGCGTGATCAACCGGGTGTTCGAGGAGAACCAGGTGTATCGCATCGACCACTACCTCGGGAAGGAGACGGTGCAGGACCTGCTCGTCCAGCGTTTCGCCAACGCGATTTTCGAGCCGCTTTGGAACCGCAACTTCATCGAGCACGTGCAGATCACCGTGGCCGAGGAGGTGGGCGTGGGCACGCGCGGAGGCTACTACGAGCAGAGCGGGTGCCTGCGCGACATGATCCAGAATCACACCATGCAGCTGCTCGCGCTCACCGCGATGGAGCCGCCCGTGTCGCTCGATGCGGAGGCTGTGCGCGACGAGAAGGTGAAGGTGCTGCAGGCGATCCAGTCGCTCCAGCTCGGGCCCGACGGCGACACCTGCCGGGCGCAGTACGTGGCGGGCATGATCGACGGGAAACCCGTTCCCGGATACCTCGAGGAGGAGGGGATCGCGCCGAATTCCGCCACCGAGACCTTCGCCGCGATGCGGCTGTCGATCAACAACTGGCGCTGGCAGGGCGTGCCCTTTTACCTGCGTTCGGGCAAGCGCATGGCCCGCCGGGTGTCGGAGATCGCGATCCACTTCAAGCGTCCGCCCGGCACCCTGTTTGCCGCGGAGGGCGAGCGTTTCCAGCTCGCGCCGAACACCCTGGCGTTCCAGATCCAGCCCGACGAAGGCCTGGGCTTGGTGCTCAACGCGAAGGTGCCCGGACTCGACACCCGGACGCAGCCCGTGCGGATGAATTTCCGCTACGCCACGACCTTCGGCTCGAACACGCCGGAGGCCTATGAGCGCCTCGTGCTCGACGCCCTGATCGGCGACGGCACGCTGTTCATCCGCGGCGACGAGACGGAGGCGTCGTGGAAACTGTACACGCCCGTGCTCGAGGCGTGGAAGGAGCGCGGCCGCGAGGGCATGGGCTCCTATGCCTCCGGTTCGTGGGGCCCCGCGACGGCCGACGGACTCGTGTCTCGCAACGGCCACGCGTGGCGCCAACCCTGAGGCTCCCTCCATGTCTGAAGTCTTCGACGCACTCCCCGGAATCGAGGTCTCGGTCGCCGAGATTTCCACGGCGCTCGCGAGCATGTGGAAGGACAGCGCGGCCCATGGTGCGGATGCGCCCGCGGATGACGACGCGAGGGCCATCCAGGTCAATGTGATCCTGCACCTCGGCTTCGGCACGAAGCCCGACGACGCGCTGGTCAAGTTCAAGCTGGCCGTCGAGTTCTCGTCCCGGTACCCGAGCCGCGTCGTGATCCTCTGTCCGCGCATCGAGGACGGCAACGAGGGCATGGAGACGCGTGCGAAGATCTACGGCGAGTGTTTCCTCGGTCGCTCCAAGGGCGACACGCGGTGCTGCGAGTTCGTGATCCTCGAGTACTCGTTCGTGGCGCGAAACTACATTGAGAACCAGGTTTCGGTCTGCCTGACCAGCGACCTTCCGACGTATTTCTGGGCGCACCACTTCACGGACTGCCGCCTGATGGCGGACTACCAGTCGTTTTTCACGCGCTCGCGTCGGTTCATCTTTGACAGTGCGGCGGCGCCGCTCGAAGCGGTGACCTTCCCGTGGCCGAATCCGGCGAATGTCCGCGACCTGGCCTACGCGCGCATGCTTCCGGTGCGGCAGTCGATCGGCCAATTCCTGTCGCGTTACGAGCCGGGTATCCTGTCTGGCGGCCTGCGCCGGGTGAAGGTGAGCTACGAGGCCGTGCACACGGCTGAAGGGCGCGCGCTGATGCGATGGGTTCGCAGCCGGCTGGTCGCCTGCGGTGCCGGCGAGCGCGGAGTCGTGTGGCTTGAGGGCGAACTTCCGCACAAGGGCGGCACCTGTTTCGAGATCGAGTTCATGTACCACACCCCGGCCAAGCGCTTCAAGTGGCGTGGCGACTGCGATACGGGCGTGGCCGGCTTTTCGGCCGATCTCGGGACCGGCCCCATGGAGCTGCCGTCGCACATCAAGCTCCTGGCGCCGACCCAGGCCTTGTCTGAGGCGATGTTTTTCTGAGGGGTGCGGTCAACCCGGGGCGAGGTCCCCGCGTTCCACGGCACCGGCGACCATGCGTTGGGCATAGGCCCAGAGTTCCGGGCAGCCCTCCTCGATATGGCGGTTGCGTGCGAGCACGCGGGGCTGGGTGACCCCGTGCTTCTTCCAGGCATGACCCTGGGTGCGGACGTTGAGCAACATCGGTTGGAAACGATCCACGGCGGCGGCGAACTTCGACTCCGGAGTCTTCCGCTCCTCGAACTCATCCCAAAGCGCGCGGAACTCCCGGGCCTGATCCTCGGGCAGCAGTCCGAAGATCCGATCCGCGGCCTTGGCCTCGCGCTCGTGCTGGTTAGCCATCCCGGCGGTGTCGTAGGCGAAAGTGTCGCCCGCGTCGATTTCGACCAAGTCGTGGATGATCACCATCTTGAGCACCCGAAGCAGGTTGAGGTCTCGCTCCCGGGCGTGTTCGGCGAGCACGATTGCGCACAGGCACAGATGCCAGGAGTGTTCGGCGTCGTTCTCGGCCCGGCGGCTCTGGGTGAGGATGGTTTGCCGGAAGATTTCCTTCAGGCGATCCACCTCGACGATGAATTCAATTTGTCGCGCAAGCCTTTGCGCGACCGGGGAAAGGGCCGTTTGGTCGCTCATGCCCGCGAGGAAATCACTGCGCCGCGCCGACGCAATCGCCGAACTGGTTTGGAGTTCATCAAAAACGATCTCTTGAACAGACGAAAACGAAGGAAACAAAGCCGTGATGACCCGATGATTACACAAATTGGTCGAGTGCAAGGCTACCGATTCCATAGGGGGTGTTCCCGCGCTTTCGAGTCGAGCTAAGTTCCTGATTCTTGGTTTCCTTCGTTGGTTTCTGTTCAATTCGTCGGCCGAATTTCGATAATTGTCTGACTTTCGGCGTCCGGTTGCCGGGGGCTGGGAGGTGTCCGTTGTAGGGCAGGGCACCGCGGGAAGGCTACCTGCAGACCTTTTGCCACTTTTCCTTGCTCAGCGTCCGCCGGGCCTCTTCGCTCCAAAACGTATACGCCAACATGAAAATCCTCGTCGCCGACAAGATCTCGTCCAAGGGAGTCGCCTACCTGCGCCAGCAGCCGGGCTTTGAAGTGGTTGAAGCGTATGGCTCCTCCCCGGAGAAGATCCTGACGCTTGTGAAGGATGTGCACGCGATTGCCGTCCGATCGGAAACCAAGATCACGCGCGAGGTCATCGCAGCGGCCCCCCTCCTGAAGGTGGTCGGGCGTGCGGGCGTGGGCGTCGACAATGTCGACGTCGAGGCCGCCACCGAGCGCGGCGTGGTCGTGATGAACACGCCGTCGGGCAACACGGTCGCCACGGCTGAGCTGACATTCACCCACCTGCTTTGCGGCGCCCGCCCGGTGCCCCAGGCGGCAGGCTCCATGGTCGCCGGCAAATGGGATCGCAAGTCCTTCAGCGGCGTCGAACTTTTCCGGAAGACCCTCGGCATCATTGGCCTTGGTCGCATTGGTGGCGAGGTTGCCAAACGCGCCCAGGCCTTCGGCATGCGGGTGCTGGCCTACGATCCTTACCTGGCCCCCAGCCGCGCCAAGGCGATGCAGATCGAAGCCGTCGCGCTCGATGAGCTGTTCGCGCAGGCCGATTTCATCACCGTGCACATGCCCCTCACCGAGGACACGCACTACATGGTCGACGAAGCCGCCTTCGAGAAGATGAAGAAGGGGGTGCGCATCTTCAACTGCGCCCGCGGTGGCATCATCAAGGAGTCCGCACTCCTCGCCGCGCTCAAGTCGGGCAAGGTTGCGGCCGCCGGCCTCGACGTCTATGAGGACGAGCCTCTCGCGGTGGACCACGAGTTTCGCAAGCTGCCCAACGTCGTGCTGACGCCCCACCTCGGTGCCTCCACGGCGGAAGCCCAGGACGCGGTCGGCGTCGAAGTCGCCGAGCAGATCGCCGACGTGCTCGCCGGCGGCGTGATCCGCAACGCGGTCAACATGCCGTCGATCGACGCGGCCACCCTGAAGGTGCTCAATCCCTACCTCGATCTGGGCGCCAAGCTCGGCACCCTCGTCCAGCAGATCTCGCCGGCCCAGATCGCCCAGCTTCGCATCACGTACTGGGGCAAGGTCACCGAGCTCGATGCCAACAGCATCACGCGCTCCATCCAGCGCGGCTACCTCCGCCGAATCAGCGGCGACGAGGTCAATTTCGTCAATGCTCCCGTCATCCTGAAGCGCCTCGGCATCGCGTTTGAGGTGGTCAAGTCGAACGGCGAGTGCGACTACTCCGAGATGATCCAGGTCGACGCCGTGACGCCCGAGGGAGTCACTTATGGTGCGGCCGGCACGCTCACCGGCAAGGGCGCCAATCCGCGCGTGGTGCTGATCAACGGCCGCGACGTGGATGTCGCCGCCGAGGGCAAGCTGCTCGTGCTGGAGAACGTCGACCAGCCGGGCATGGTGGGCACCGTGGGCAACATCCTGGGCAAGGCCGCCGTGAACATCGCCGACATGTCCCTCAGCCGTCTGTCGCCGGGCAGCACCGCCTACATGGTCGTGCGCGTCGACACCGAGCCGAGCGCCGCCGCACGTCAGGAAATCAAGGGCAACCCGGCCATCAAGATGGCCAAGTTCGTCCAATTCTGATCCGTGCTGGTCCCGCTGCTCATCGTCGTCCTTGTGGGCTACCTTCTGGGAGCCGCTCCCTGCGGTTACCTCGTAGCCAGGGCCCACGGGGTCGATATCTTCAAGGTGGGCAGCAAGAATCCGGGCGCGACCAACGTGCTTCGTCAACTTGGCCGCGGACCGGGGTACCTGGTCTTCGGCCTGGACGCAGCAAAGGGCGCCCTGGCGACGGGCCTGCCCTGGCTGCTCGTGGCGGGCGGTTTGCTCCACAAAGAGTCCGCCGTGGGCTTCGGCCTGGTCGGGATCTTTTCGGCGCTGATCGGACACAGCTTTTCCTGCTTCACCGGGTTTCGGGGCGGCAAGGGCGTGGCCACCGCCACCGGGGGACTGCTTGTGCTGATGCCCATCGCGATCCTGATGGGCGCGGCGATCTGGTATGCCACCTTCCTGATCTTCCGCTACGTCTCGCTGGCGTCGATACTCGCCGCGGTTTCGGTGCCGGCATCGGCCTATTTCACGGGCAAGCCCGGCTTTCTCATCGCCGTGGTGTCGGTGATCGCCGCGATCGTCGTCGTTCGCCATCGCGCCAACATCGTCCGGCTCGTCAACGGGACGGAGAACCGGTTCGCGCGGAAGGCGTCGGGCCCCCGGTGAGGTCCGGTGCCGCGGGCGCGTCCTCCCATTTCCTATGAGTTCACCTCGTGTCATTCGCATCGGCTTCTGCGGCCTGGGCACGGTCGGCCAGGGTGTCTGGAAACACCTTTCGGCCAATCACGCCCAGCTCGAGTCGCGGCTCGGAGTTCGCTTCGAACTGCATCGTGTCGCCGTGCGTAACACGACGCGGTCGCGCGAGGTCGCGCTTCCCCCGGAGAAGCTCACCGACAACGCGCTGTCCGTCGCCACCGATCCGAAGGTCGACATCGTCTGCGAGCTGATGGGCGGCACGGGAATCGCGCGCGAAGTCACGCTCGCAGCCCTCGCTGCCGGCAAGGTGGTGGTCTCAGCGAACAAGGCCCTGCTCTGCGACCACGGCGCGGAGATCTTCGCCGCCGCCCGCAAGTACGGCGGACACTTCTTCTTCGAGGCCTCCGTCGCCGGCGGCATTCCCATCATCAAGGCCCTCCGCGAGGGCCTCGTCGCCAACCGCTTCCGGCTGATCTACGGAATCCTCAACGGCACCTGCAACTACATCCTTACGCGCATGGCCGACGAGGGCGCGAGCTACGCCACGATCCTCGCTGATGCGAAGCGCCTGGGGTACGCCGAGGCCGACGAGGCGCTTGACGTGCAGGGCTGGGACACCGCCCACAAGGCATCCATCCTCGCCTTCCTCGCGCACGGCGTCTGGGTGAAACCCGACCAGATGGTCGTCGACGGCATCACCCGCCTCACCCAGGCCGACCTGCGCACCGCCGACCAGCTCGGCTACCGCATCAAACTGCTGGCCGTGATCGCCCGCGATTTCGACTCCAACGAGCTGAGCGTCCGCGTGCATCCGACCCTCGTGCCGAAATCGCGTGTGCTCGCCAACGTGAACGGTGTGTTCAACGGCATTTCCGTGACCGGCGACGTGGTGGGCACCACGACCTACATCGGCCGCGGCGCCGGTCAGGATGCCACCGCCAGCGCGGTCATCTCCGACATCGCCGATGCCGTCACCCTCCTGACCACAGGCAAGGTCGTCGCCACGGGCGAGGCCGATGCGGCTGTGCACCGCGATGGGGAGAACGAGCTCAAGCTCGCCCCCCTCGGACACGTCCGAAGCCGCTATTACCTTCGTCTCACCGTGCAGGATGAACCGGGTGTCCTCGCCCAGGTTGCCTCCGTCACGGCCCGCAACCGCGTCAGCATCGCGAGCGTGCTTCAGACCGCCTCCGAGCGCTCGGACGCCGCCTCGCTCATCCTGACCACCCACGACAGCGACGAGCGCGCGCTCCACCACACCATCGCGGAATTCGCCCAGCTCGGGTGCGTTCTCGAAGCGCCGCTGCTCCTGCGCATCGGCGATTTCTCGGACTGACCGGTCTCCCGCGGCGGACCGTCGGCGAGCATAAATCTTGCCCGAACCGCACCCATTCGCAACGTACACGTTTTTACCTCCATGGCTCTCATCGTACAGAAATACGGCGGCACCTCCGTCGGTGACGTCGAACGCATCAAGAAGGTCGCCGAACGCATCAAGGCCGTCCGCGACGAAGGCAATCAACTCGTCGTCGTCGTGTCCGCCCGCGCAGGCGTCACGAACGAGCTCATCGCCCGCGCCGAGGCCGTCTGCGCGCAGCCGAGCGAGCGCGAGATGGACCAGCTCCTCTCGATTGGCGAACAGGAGACCATTGCACTGACCGCGATGGCGCTGCACGGCATCGGCGTCAAGGCCGTGAGCTACACGGGCGCCCAGGCCGGCATCTTCACGGACAAGGCCCACACGAAGGCGCGTATCCAGACGATCAATGCCGAGGCGCTCATCCGCGACCTCAAGGACGGCAACGTCATCATCGTCGCCGGTTTCCAGGGCATCAACGCGGACGGCCGCACGACGACCCTTGGGCGCGGGGGCTCCGACCTCACCGCGATCGCGCTTGCGGGAGCCATCAAAGCCGACATCTGCGAGATCTACACCGACGTCGACGGCGTCTACACGGCCGATCCGCGCGTGGTGAAAAAGGCCCGCAAGATCCAGGAGATCTCCTACGACGAGATGCTCGAGCTCGCCTCGTCCGGCTCGAAGGTCATGCAGTCGCGTTCCGTCGAGTTCGCCAAGAAGTACAATGTCGTTTTCGAAGTCCGCTCCTCCTTTAACCACAACCCAGGAACCATCGTGAAAGAAGAAGTCGCCTCCATGGAACAGGTCGTCGTCCGCGGCGTCGCCGTGGACAAGAACCAGGCTAAGGTCGCCGTCAGCAACGTGACCGACAAGCCGGGCACGGCGGCGAAGGTGTTCAAGGCGCTCTCGGAGGCGAACATCGTCGTCGACATGATCGTGCAGAACGTCGGCCGCAATGGCGTGGCGAACCTCACGTTCACGGTTCCGCAGAACGAGGTCCGCAAGGCGGCCCAGGTGCTCGACCCGGTGCTCAAGGAGCTCGGCGGCTCGTTCAGCACCCAGGAGCAGGTCGCGAAGCTTTCCGTCGTGGGCGTCGGCATGAAGACCCACAGTGGCGTGGCAGCCACGCTCTTCCGGGCGCTGGCCGACACGGGCGTGAACATCGACCTGATCAGCACCTCGGAGATCCGCATCACCGTCGCCATCGACCAATCCCGTGCCGACGACGCCGCCCGCGCCGTGCACACGGCGTTCGGGCTGGATCAATGAGGAAGTCGGATGTCGGAAGTCGGAGATCGGATCTCTGACTTGCGCCGTCCGCATGACGCATCGTGCCATGTCAGGGGCGATCAGGCATTTCTCCGACCTTGAGGTTTATCGAGACTCCTTTCGCCTCGGCATGCGCATATTTGAAGCGAGCCGCTCCTTCCCCAAAGAGGAGCAGTTTGCGCTCACGGATCAGCTTCGCCGATCTGCTCGTTCGGTGGGTGCCAACATAGCCGAAGCCTGGGGAAAACGGCGCTACGAGGCGCATTTTGTCAGCAAACTTTCGGATGCCGACACCGAACTGCACGAGACCGAACACTGGTTGGCGTTCGCCTCAAAACACGGCTACATCGACAAGGTGGCGTTTGACGGATTTCGCGATGAGATCGCGTCGATAGGCCGCCGCCTGGGGGCTATGATGTCCAATCCGAAGCCCTTCGTCCTCCGACTCCGTGCCGTTAATAGTCGGGATGGAGAACTCTGACTTCTGACATCCGATCTCCGATCTCCGACTTCCGACCACTCATGAGATTCATCAGCACTCGCGGACAAACTCCTGCTCTCGGCTTTTCCGATGCAGTGGCGACCGGACTGGCTCCCGACGGCGGGTTGTTCCTGCCCGAGAGCCTGCCCGATCTGTCGGGGGCGCTCGCGCACTTTGCGGGGCTGAACTACGCCGCGCTCTGCGCGGAATTCTTCAGTTTCTTCGCCACGGACATCCCCCCCGCCGAGCTTGGTGCGATGGCGGAGCGCGCGTATCGAACCTTTGATCACAAGGACGTCGCGCCGCTCGTGCGCCTCGACGAGCGCACCTTCGTGCTCGAGCTGTTCCACGGTCCCACGCTCGCGTTCAAGGATTTCGCGCTCCAGTTTCTCGGCAACCTCTACGAGCGCCAGTGCCGTCTCCGGGGCGAGTCGATCAACGTGCTCGGCGCCACGTCGGGTGACACCGGCTCGGCCGCCATCCACGGCCTGCTGGGCAAGCCCGGCACCGCGATCTTCATCCTGTATCCGGAGGGCCGCACCTCGCCGCTCCAGGAGCGGCAGATGGCGTGCACCGGCGCGCCCAACGTGTTCGCGCTCTCGGTGGACGGCACCTTCGACGACGCCCAGGCGGCGCTCAAGGAGGTCTTCGGCGACCAGGACTTCCGCTTCCGGCACCGGCTATCGGCAGTCAATTCGATCAACCTGGCCCGCGTGCTGGCTCAGTGCGTCTATTACCTCTGGGCCTGGCTCCGGCTCCCCGCCGACCTGCGCGACCGCGTCGAGTTCGTCGTGCCCACGGGCAACTTCGGCAATGTGCTCGCCGGCTGGATGCTCCGCCGCATGGGCGTGCCCATCCCCGGCTTCCGCGTCGCGACCAACCAGAACGACATCCTCCACCGCCTGTTCGAGACAGGCGAATACCGGATCGGCGAGGTGCACCCGAGCCTCGCCCCGTCGATGGACATCCAGGTCGCGTCGAACTTCGAGCGGTTCCTCTACTACAGCCTCGGCTCCGACCCCGCGCGGGTGCGCGAGGTGATGCGGACCTTCAGGGAGACGGGTTCGTACCGCTTCGAGCAGTTTGACCGCGACTGCTTCAGCGCCTCGCGCTGCACGGACGGCGAGATCCCTGGAATCATCGCCGACTTGTACCGGAAATTCGGTTACGTTGCCGATCCGCACACCGCCTGCGGCTTCAAGGACCTGCGCCCCGACCGGGTCAGCGTGGTGCTTGCAACGGCGCATCCCGCCAAGTTCCCCGACACCATCGTCTCGGCGATCGGCGTCGAGCCACGTCACCCGACGCTGGAGGCTCTGAAGTCGAAGCCCCTAGTGAAGCACCGCATCGCGGCCGAGCCCGCCGTGATCAAGCAGTTCATCGAGTCGAACGCGGTCTGAATCAGAAGTCGGAAGTCGGAGGTCAGACGTCAGAATTTTTGGAGTGCGGAACCTCGGTTCCGCTTTGGGACGCGAGTCTCGACTCGCGCCAGTGCGGCAGTCAGAAGACAGAGGTCGGAAGACAGAAGTCCGTTTTCTCTGAGTCTCCGCGTGAGCTTGGATTGGAGGCTTCGGTTGGTAGGTGGGAGGTCGGGAGCCAGAGGTCAGAGGACAGAGGTCGGAAGTCGGAGGTCGGTGGGGCAATTTTGGCTCGGCGATTTCGTCTGATCGCTTGGTTCGGCCTTCTTGGTCAACTTCGTTTCCTTCTGTTCACTGCGTTTCTTGATTCAGACTTTGGATGACAGCTGGTGGTGGATGGCTTCGAGGAGGGTGCGGGATTCGACGGGCTTGAGCAGGACGGTGTCGATGCCGAGGCCGGCGAGCTCCTCCTTGCGTTCCGCGGGATCGAGGCCGCTGAAGGCGATGACCCGAAGGCGGGGCTCCAGGGCGCGCAGCATACGGATGAGTGCAAGGCCTCCCATCGCGGGCATCATGATGTCGCTGATGACGAGTCCGATATCGCCCCGGTGCCGGATGAACAGCGGGATGGCGTCCTCGCCGTTGGCCGCGTCGATCACGCGGTATCCAGTTCTCTCGAGCAGTGTGCGGGTGGCGACGCGGATCGGGCCCTCGTCGTCGACCACGAGGATGAGTTCGTTATTGCCCCGCGGTGTGGTGGCGCGAACGGGCTCGGCCGCTGCGGCGTCTGAGCCGGTGAGGGCGGGAAGGTAGATGCGGAACGTGGTGCCGCGACCGACTTCACTCTCGAGTATGACGAAGCCGCCGTGGTTGGAGACGATGCCGTGCACGGTCGAGAGCCCCAGGCCGGTGCCCTTGCCGACCTCCTTGGTCGTGAAGAACGGATCGAAGATGCGGGGAAGGTGCTCCTTTGGAATTCCGACGCCGGTATCGCCGACAGAGAGCACAACGTAGGGTCCGGGCCGGGCCTTGGTATGGAGGGCGCAGTCGGACTCCGAGAGCCTCACGTTTTCGGCACGAAGCTGGAGCGATCCCCCGTTTGGCATCGCGTCGCGCGCGTTAACGCTGAGGTTCATCAGCACCTGGTGGATCTGGATCGAGTCGGCCATGATCGTCCAGGCTTCGGCCGGCGCGCACCAGTTGATCTGGATGTTGCGGGGGAAGGTTTCCTTGGTGATCTGGACGATCTCGCGCAGGATCGGCTCGGGTTTGATGGCAGCGCGGGAGCCACCCATGCCGCGGCTGAAGGCGAGGAGCTGGCGTATTATCCCCGCTCCGCGATTGGCGCTGATCTCGACGAGTTCGAGAAGGTGCCGCTGCTGGGGATCGGTGAGCTGTTCCTTGAGAATGCCCGGCGCCATCAGCACGGGGGCGAGGATGTTGTTCAGGTCATGGGCGAGCCCGCTGGCGAGGGTGCCGATGGCCTCCATGCGCTGGGCGCGGAGGAGCTGTTCCTCGAGCCGCTTCTGTTCCGTGATGTCCTCGGCCACGCCGACGATCTGACCGCTTCCGCCTGTGGAGCCCGGGCCGGAAAGGCGCGGTCGCGTATCCAGCGCTCGGTGCCGTCGGGGAGCACGATCCGGTAGGTCTCGTGATAATCGCGTCCCGATGCTGTCGCCTCCATGGCGCGGAGCACACGGTCGCGGTCCTCCTGATGGATTGAGTCGCGCCAGGGCAGGAGGCCGGGAGCCAGCTCGGACCGGGGGCGTCCCCAGGTGCGTTCGTAGGCGGGGCTCAGATACAGCAGGGTGCCGGTGGCGGCGTCGGTCATCCAGAACACCTCGTGGATGTTGTCCACCACCTGGAGAAAGCGCTCCTCGCTCGCGCGCAGGGCGCGCGCCGACTCGAGTTCCTGCCTGCGGAAGCGGGCCTGGTCGAGCGCCTGGCGTACGACGGAACCGAGGCGGGCCAGCCGGTCCTTGATCAGGTAGTCGCTCGCGCCCTGTTTGATCGCGTTGACGGCGATCTCCTCGCCGATGGTACCGGAGACGAGGATGAAGGGAATATCCGGGGCGCGCTCCTTCAGGAGCCCCAGCGCCTTCAAGCCGTCGAATTGCGGCATCTCGAAATCGGATAGGATGACATCCGGAGTCCGGCCCAGCGCGCGGAGGTAGTCGGCTTCGTTGTCCACCCGCTCGGCTTCGAACGCGAAGCCCTCCTTGCGGAGCTCGCGGAGGAGGAGGTCCGCATCGTCGGGGTTGTCTTCGAGCAGGAGGACTTTGATCGGCTCGGGCATCGCGTTTCAGGAGGCGGGCGGTTGGTTGAGCAGGAGCCAGTACAGGCCCAGGTTCTGGACGGCGTCGACGAAGCGTTCAAAGTCCACGGGCTTCACGATGTAGCTGTTCACGCCGAGATTGTAGCTCTCGACGATGTCGCGCTGCTCCTTGGATGAGGTGAGGACGACGACGGGGATGGTGCGGGTGGCGGCGTCGCCCTTGAGCGTGCGGAGCACCTCGAGGCCGTCGATCTTGGGGAGTTTCAGGTCGAGCAGGATGACCTTGGGGTTGGCGGGGCCGCCGCCGGCGGCGTATTCGTTGCGGCGATAGATGAAGTCGAGTGCCTGTTCGCCATCGCGGGCGACGTGGATCGAGTTGGAGAGCCGGGCCTTGGACAGGGCGCGAAGGGTGAGGTCGAGGTCGTCGGGGTTGTCCTCGACGAGGAGGATTTCAATGGCCTGGTTTGAATTCATGAGACGTGGCTTTGGTGGAGCGTGAAGAAGAAGGTGGCGCCCTGGTCGGGCTTTGCTACCGCGCGGACCCGGCCGCCGTGGCGGTGGATGATGCGCTGGACGATCGCGAGCCCGACGCCGGTGCCCTCGAATTCATCGGCACGATGCAGCCGCTGGAACACGCCAAACAGCTTGTGGGCGTAGCGCATGTCGAAGCCGGTGCCGTTGTCGCGGACAAAGTACTCCACCGTCCCCTCGGCGGCGGCGCTTCCGATCTCGACGACGGGCTGGTCGCGGCGGCTGCTGTACTTGAAGGCGTTGGACAGGAGGTTGGTCCAGACCTGCTTGAGGAGGGCCGGATCTCCCTCGCAGGGGTGCAATGCGCTGAAGCGGACCTCGGCGCGTGCGGCGTCGGATCCGGACTGAAGTTCGATCAGGGCGGAGTGGACGAGCGCGTTCATGTCGATCGGCTGCAGGGTGAGCGGCGCCCGGCTCAGCCGCGAGAAGGCGAGCAGGTCGTCGATGAGCTGTCCCATGCGCGAGGCGCCGTTGCAGATGCGGGCGATGCAGTCGCGTGCCTCCTGGGGGAGGGTCGGCGCGAAATCCTCGAGCAGGACCCGCGCGAACCCGTTGACCGAGCGAAGCGGCGCCCGCAGGTCGTGGGACACCGAATACGAGAAGGCCTCGAGTTCCCGGTTGGCGGCCTCGAGCTCGGCGGTGCGGCGGACGACCCGCGACTCCAGCTCGGCATTGAGCCGGCGGATCTCCTCCTCGGTGCGCTTCTGCGCGGTGATGTCCTGGAACGACCCCCGGACTTTCACGACCCGTCCGTCCACGACGACGGGATGGCCGATGGTGCGGACCCATTTGTGCACCCCGCTGGCGGACACAATCTGGAGCTCCAGGTCGTAGGAGACCCCCTGTTCGACGGCGCGCTTCACGGCCTCGGCGATGCGCGCCCTCGACCCGGGCTCGTAGAAGTCGATGCCCTCGTCGCGGTTGATGGGATGGGCGGGATCCAGATCGTGGATACGGGCGACCTCCTCGGTCCAGCCTCCCTTGCCGGTGACCGCGTCGAATTCCCAGCCGCCGACCTTCGCGATGTGGCCTGTCTCCTGGAGCAGCTGCTGGTGGTAGCGCAGGGACTCCTCGGTCTCGATGCGCTCGGTGATGTCCTCCCGGAAGATCAGGATGCCTCCCACGCGGCCGTCGGCCTCGTGCCAGGGAAGGACCTCCCAGCGGAGCCACTGGACCGAGCCGTCTGGTCGGCGGACCTGTTCGCGTTCGCTTCGGAGTGTCTCGCCGGCGAGCGCGCGCCGGTGGATTTCCTTCCAGGCCTCCGGAATGTCGGGAAATAGGTCGTAGTGCGGGCGTCCGCGCAGGGGGCCGGCGTCCATCTGATGATCCTCGACCCAGCGCGTGCTCGCGGTGAGGTAGCGCATTTCGGTGTCGAACATCGCGAGGGCCGCGGGGACGTGGCGCACGAACAGCTGCAGACGCTCCTCGCTGGCGGCGAGCGAGCGGTTGGTCTCGAGCAGCTCGCGGGTGCGCTCGCGCACGGCGTTTTCGAGCCACTCGTTTTCGGACCGGAGCCCTTCCTCTGAATGGCGGCGCTCCGCTTCGTCGGCGCCGATTACGAACACGCCCATGACGAGAAGGCACGAGGCGAGACCGCCGCCGAGCAGGACGACCGAGCGCGTGAAGGCATTGTGATCCTCGGCGCGGCTTGCGCGCTCCTCGGCGTCGGACAGGGTCATCCACTCGATGCGCTCGATCAGGTCGTCGAGGTCGCCGGACTGGAGCTCGATGGGACGCGGCGTCGGGACGGCGGTGGCGGCCGCGGCCGGTCGAGCGGACAGCAGCGATCCCAGACGTCGGCGCTCGTCGTTGACGGCGGCGCGCAGGGCGGTGAGGTCGGCGTTGCGCTCGGGGTCGGGTCCGAGCAGTTCGCCGAGCAGGTCGGCGGAGGCCTGCTCCTCGCGGAGACTTGCGCGGAGCGTGGCGGCGTGGGAGGCGTCGGGCGTGTGCGCGAAATCGCTGGCGTCCTGCTCGACGGCGGCGGAACGCTGGTGAAGCCCATGGAGGGCCGCGACGAGACGGAGGATGCTGCGGTCCTGACTGGCGCCCGTCGGCGGGGACTCGATGCTGCGGAACACCGCGACCGCCGTAACGATGGCGCAGGCGGCGGCGATGAACAGACCGCCCAGGAGCCGGCTCCGACGATTGGCCGCGGCGTGTTCCTTCAGGCGTCCTGCCACGGAGCTCACGATCAGGCCGGCCGCGAGGAGGGTCACGATCTCGAAGGCGATCGATGGAGAGGTCTGGCCCGAGGCCGGAAACGTGAGGACGAGCGCGACGGCGGCGAGAGTCGAGGCGACTCCCGGGCCGAAGCCGCCGATGCCTGCGCTCAGGAGGATGGGAAAGGCGAAAAGCGCGGCCCCGAATGCCGGGTAGTGGAGAGGGCCGATCGCGAAGCGGAGGAGCAGGGTGGCGCCGGTGCAGCCGAGTGCGAGCAGGTAGGCCTGCCAGGGCGGCCTCCGGCGTGCGGCCGCCAGTGTGGCGCCGCCCGGCTGGCCGGCTTGTTTCGGGTGGGGTAGGCTGGACATCGGCGGTGGTGACGCCCCGCCCGTCCGATGCGCAGCGGACGTCCGGAATCAGTCACTCCTTGCGTTAATCATCGACACGGCCGCGCTGCTGGTGAAAGCCGCGGGAAGTGTGTGCAAAGAGTCAATACAGCGCGGGGGGCCTTATCCAGAAGATTTTCCGCAATTTGGAAATCTTCACAAAAGCCCCTGGGGCCGCCCGCCGTCAGAATTCAATCCCGAGCTGGGCTTTCACTCCGGCGCTGAAGGGGTGCTTGATCTCGCGCATTTCGGTCACGAGGTCCGCCGCGGACACGAGTGCCTCGGGCGCGCCGCGGCCTGTGATGACCACGTGGAGGTTGGGATTCCTGGTGGCGAGTGCCTCCAGGACCTCCGCGACGGGCAGGTAATCGTAAGCGAGCACCACGTTCAGTTCGTCGAGCAGCAGGAAGGACAGGTCGGGGGACTGGAGGTGGTCGCAGGCCAGTTTCCAGCCGGCTCGGCAGGAGGCGATGTCGGCGGCGCGGTTCTGGGTGTCCCAGGTGAACCCGTCGCCGACGTGATGCCAGGAAAGGAGAGGGCTCTGGAGCAGGCGGGCGACTGCGTCGTTGTGGCTCTTGACGAACTGAATCACGGCGCAGCGTCGGGTGTGAGCGAGCATGCGCGTGAGCATCCCGAAGGCGGCGGTAGTCTTACCCTTGCCGTTGCCCGTGTGGACGATCACCAGGCCGCGTTTCTCCTTTGCGGCGCTGATCTTCCTGCGCATTTCGGCCTGCATGGCCTGCATCGCCTGGCGGTGGTCGGATTCGGAGGGCTGGGAGGAGTCGGGCATGATGTCGCGTCGCGGTTGAGAGGCCAGGTTTCGGGTGGTTCTGGGAAACAAGCCGTATCGGCTCGAAGTGCAAGCGGGTCGCTCCTTGCACTCTGGCGTCCGCCGGCTTTGGTGTCTGACGCACTCGTCCATGACCGCACCCGACCCGCAGACCGCCCCCCGAATCAAGCCCTCCGGCCTCGTGCTCGGAGGAGTTCACAGCGGAGCGGGCAAGACGGCGGTTGCGTGCCTGATTCTTGCGGCGCTCCGTCGCCGGGGCGTGACCGTGCAGCCGTTCAAGGCGGGGCCGGATTACATCGACGCGAGCTACCACGAGCGATTCGCGGGCCGGCCGTCGCGCATGCTTGATACCTGGATGCTGGGTGCGGACGGGGTCGTCCGCGAGGTCGGGCGTCACGGAGCCGGATCGGTCGGAGTGGTCGAGGGCGTCATGGGTCTGTTTGACGGAGGGACGCCGCATTCGGACGAGGGCAGCACGGCCGAGCTTGCGCGCATCCTGGGGTGGCCCGTGATCCTGGTGCTGCCTTGCGCCACCGCGGGGCGCTCGGTGATCGCAACCGTGCGCGGATTCATGAGCGAGGCCGGCGAGGGCAGGATCGCAGGGTTGATTCTCAACCAGGTGGGAGGCGAGTCGCACGCGCGGTACCTCCGCGAGGCGCTTGCTCCGGTGGAAATTCCCGTGCTCGGCGCGATTCCCTCCGACGAACGCTTGAAATGGCCGGAGCGTCACCTCGGACTTCAGGCGGCGCAGGAGCGCGAATTCCCCTCGTTCGAGGCCTGGGGCGAACTGGCGGAGGGCTGGCTCGACGTCTCGGCGCTGCTCCAATTGGTGGAGCCGTCGCCGGCTTCGGTCGGCGCGCGGCCCGCGGTGCGTGGGCGCACGCGCATCGCGCTGGCCCGCGACGAGGCGTTTCACTTTTATTATCCGTCGGACCTGGATTACCTGGCGGACGCCGGCTTCGATGCGGTGCCGTTTTCGCCGCTGGCGGATCGACGACTTCCGGCCGGGGTCGAGGGCGTGGTGCTCGGGGGAGGGTTTCCCGAGGTCTATGCCGCGCCACTCGCCGGAAACGAGGCGATGCGCCGGGAGCTGCGCGCCGCGATCGGGGCCGGGATGCCGTGTTATGCGGAATGCGGCGGACTTATGTACCTGGCGGAGTCGCTCGTGGATGGGGAGGGATGCGGGCATCCGATGGTCGGCGTGGTTCCGGGTGTGGTGACGATGACGCGCTTCCTTCAGCATTTCGGATACTGCGAGGCGCGCGGATCGGAGGGGGCCTCGCTACGGGGGCACGAGTTTCACCATTCGCGCTGGGAGGCCGAGGCGGAGGCGGCGAACCTGTGGACGGTGACGAGGCGGTCCACGGGTGCGGGGCGCCGCGAAGGTTTCGGCCGGCGCGGTTTGCACGCCTCATACGTGCATCTCGCCTGGAGCCGGGCAGGCGGCCTGGTCGAGCGAGTGCTTCGCGGAGGCTAGTGGCTGCCGCGATTTCAGCGATCGAGGTTGTCGAGCGCGCGTCCCGCGGCGGCCAGCAGGTCGTCCGCGGAGAGCACCTTCCCGGCGGCGTTTTTCATCCAGGGGTCCGCGGGGAGTGCGCCGCAGGCCGACATCCGCTGGAATTCGGCCCCGAAGTTTCCCACGCGGGTCATCTGCCCCTCGATCTGCCAGACGGCGAGGGGGCCGATGGCATAGTCGGCGAGAAACAGCTCGGTAAACACCAGGTGGGAATAGACGGCCAGCAGCGGGCTGTCGCGGACGCCAAAGGCGGGCGCGAACCAGCGGTTCCACACATCGCGGGAGATTTTCAGGACCGCGGTGCGAAGGTCCGCGGCCCGCGCATAGGGGTGTGCGTAGAGCCAGCGCCAGGTTTCGAGCTCGACGAGCGCCGCCCCGCTCACCTCGGCAGTTTGCCAGAGGTCGCCGAGTGCACGCGCGTCGGTGCTCCGTGTGTTCGCCTCGGTCACCCCGAGCAGTTCGGCCGCACGATCGCGGGCGACAGTCCCAAGCGCGGTGGCGAACGACGCCGAGGGCAGGCCGTGAAGGATCGGATAGTCGACGTCGTTGACGGCGATGGTCTGGGCCAGGGCCCGGCCGAGATCGTTCAGCGTGTCGGAGAACGCGGCGAAATCCATTCCGTCGGCGGCAACCCGGACGCGCAGGCGGGTCTTTGCGCCGGCCATGCCCGCGGCGACGACCTGCCCCGGTCCCCGCGAAGGTTCGACCACGAGAAGGCCGAGCAGACGCGTCGCCGGTTCCTGAGCAAAACCCAGTGTGGCGAGAATGCGCGGGAGGTCGTCCCGGAAGGCGGCGAGCGTGGGGTAGCGTTTCTTCGCCGCCGCATCGAGTTCCTCGGTGGCAGCCGTCTCGCGACCGGGGAAGTCCGCGTACCAGATGTCGAACGCCTCGAGGGGCCGGCCGAGACGTTTGGCGACGAACCGAGCTTCCCGGGCAAACTGCGGCGAACCCAGCACCGACTCGAGCAGCGCCTGCGCGCGCCCGCTGTCGAGCTGCCGATCCACGTCGAATTTCCGGACGATGAGCGTGGGTGCGGCCGCGTGATAGGCGTCGGCTGCGCGGTGGGCCCGGAAGAGGTCGAGCATGAACGCATACCGAGTGTCGGGCTCGGGCGAGTTGGAGGGGCCGGGGCCGGAGGAGCGGACGGCCGCGTCGGGCGCCGCGACGACCGTGTTGGCCGACGGCGACCAGAGCACGGCAGGATTGTTGATCACGACCTGGGGGATGCTCTGCTCGACGATGCGTTCGAGCGCCTTGGCCAGGAGACGCTGGGCATCGAGCCCCGCCGGATCGGAGTAGCGCGCGCGGATCTCGTCGCGCAGCCCCCAGTGGGCGACAAGGATCGTGCCCGGCGCGAAGGGCCGCCGGCCCGCCGGATCGACGAGGGTGTCGGCGTGGATCTTGTATCCATCGATATAGGACTCGGCCGAGCGCTCGGCCTCGACGATGCCGCGGACGACCTTGGCGGGAACCCTGCTCTCAAATCGGCGGTTGATCCGCGCCTCGGCCCAGTCGCGGCGCGTCCAGCCGGGCCCCTGCTCGAGCTCCTCCTTCAGGGTCGCGAGGGGGAAATTCAGGAGAGCGACGAACGCGAGCTTGTTGGCGAAAAAGTCATCCGCGATGTGGGCCGAGGGATTGAAGGCGGCGAAGCGGCCGTCGAACGGATAGATCGTCCCGCCGTCGAGATCGAGTTGCCGCCGGAAGTCGGCGCCGATCTCGACGCAATGCCCGTCGATCGTCGAGAGGTGTTCCTGAAACCGGGTGAAGAGCGCGTCTCGCGAATCTTTGTCACCGGCGAAATTCTCGAGCGCAAATTCCTCGAAGGTCGCCGCGTCGCCGTCGTCCGGCTGCCACAGGCTGGCCATCTGCCTGAGCCCTCGTGCTGCGCGGGCACGCTCCTCCTCGCCGTATTTCTGTACCAAGGCCTGCTCGACCCTGGGTTCGATCGTCGAAAACCAACCGGGGAGGGCTGAGACTCCGTGCGCGGCGAGGCACAGCCCGAGGGTGAGGGCCAGCGGAAGCTTGGACATGGTCCGGATTATGGCCCGGCGCGGGACGGGTTTCAATCCGGATACGGATCCCGTGCGTGAAGTTGCAATCGGATTGCCGCAGTGAGATGCCGCCGGTGTCTGGTTTCCCGAGTGGGATGCGATCCGCGGAAGACCGAAATGAGTGTGCGTTGAATTTCGGTTTGCAGCGGTCGGTGAACTTGCTGTCAGTGGTCCATGGTCATCCGGCCACGGTCACTTTTCAGTCGCGAAAGGAGTCCCGCACGCTGCGGGATCCCGCGGCATCCCGCCGGGCCCAATCGGGGGCGGCTCGCGTCATGAATGCCGAGCTCCGCCCAAATTCGCCGCCGCAAATCGATGGCATCAGATCGTCGATGGGCGCGAATGAGCGGGTGGAGCGGGATGGGCATGGTCGATGCTTCCCGTCGGCCGCCTCCCGACCGTGGAGTCCCGCGTGTGGCGACTGAGGCACCCTTTTCCTTGATGCATGAACACCCCAACCACTGATTCGTCGAGCAAACCGAACGCGGGTTCGGTCTTTCTCTATTTTGGACCCCTGACGTTCCTGATCTACCTGAGCCTGCCAAGCGGCTACATGCTGGATATCGCGACGACGTACATGCTGAAGAACCAGCTGCACGCGTCGGCGACGCAGATCGCGACGTTCCGGCTGCTCACGGCGATCCCGCTCTATTTTGCCTTTGTGTTCGGCATGACGCGCGACCTGTGGAATCCCTTCGGCATGCGGGACCGGGGCTACTTCATCCTGTTCTCGTTGGTCACCGCGGGCGTGTACCTATGGATGGCGTCGTCGCCGATCACCTACACTGGTTTGTTCGTCGGCATGCTGCTGGTGATGATGTCCTCTCGCCTGGTCATGGCGGCCTATCAGGGGCTGCTCGCGTTGATCGGCCAGGAGCATCTGATGTCGGGTCGGTTGAGTGCGCTGTGGCAGATCGTGTCGTCGATCCCCGTGATCCTCGGTGCGGTTGCCTCGGGTTATCTGGCGGATCACATGACCCCGTCCCGCGTGTTCATGCTGATGGCGGGCCTGTCCCTGCTGATCGTTGCGACCGGATTCTGGAAGCCCCGCTCGGTGTTCTCGCACGCCTACGACCAGCCCCTTGCGCAGCACGGGAGTTTCTGGGGCAACGTCAGGCGGCTGCTCAAGCACAAGGCCATCTATCCCGCGGTGCTGATCATGTTCCTATGGAGCTTTGCGCCCGGATCGAACACCCCGCTGCAGTTTTACCTCACCAACAACCTGCACGGATCGGACGCGATCTACGGTTACTTCAACGCGATCTTCGCGTTCTCGTTCGTCCCGGTCTTCTTCATCTACGGCTACCTCTGCAAGCGGTATTCGCTCGAGAAGCTGCTGTGGTGGGGCGCCATCATCGCGGTGCCGCAGATGATCCCGCTGGCGTTCATCCACTCGGCGCACACGGCGGTGTGGCTGGCGGTGCCCATGGGTCTGATGGGTGGTATCGTCACGGCGGCGATCTTCGACCTCTCGATGCGCTCGTGTCCGTCGGGATTGCAGGGGACGCTCATGATGCTGGTGGACGGGTTTTACGCGCTCTCCTATCGCGGCGGCGACATCGTCGGCTCGAAGATTTACTCCAGCAGTCCCACCCACGGATTTCTCTACTGCGTGATTGCGACAACCTTCGTCTATGCGCTGATGCTGCCCGCGCTGCTGCTCGTGCCGAAAAAGCTGATCGCCACCGCGGACGGCCAGGCAAATGCGGAGCTGGCGGTGGTCGAGGCCTGAGGAGGCTCTCAGTTGGCTCCGGCGCGGGATGCACCCGCGCCTGAGCGAGGGGCACGATCAACGCGCGAGTTCACGCACGCGGGCGAGCAGCTCGGGTCCCGTGCAAGGCTTGCGCAAAAAGGCGAGGCCTTTGCCCAGTTCGGCCGGCAGTTCGTCAGAGTCAAGGTGCCCCGAACACAGCAGGACGCGTGAGCGGGAGCGGGTGCGTGCAAATCGATCGATCAATTCGGCGACCGGCCTTGGTCCGCCGGTCAGCCCATCCGTGCAGAGCAGGTCGAAGGCACGACCGGACTCGATTTGGGCGAGCGCGTCGTTGGCATCGGTGCAAGACGTGACGGAGTAGCCTGCCCCCTCGAGGATGCGTTGCATGGCGTCCCTCACGCGGGGGTCGTCTTCGACGAGGAGGATCGTGCGGGGGCTGCCTAATGCCGGGAAGTTGGGTGGCGCTTTGCTCGCCCCGGCCGTCAGGGTGCTCTCTGGAAATATCAGCGACAGCGACGTGCCGGTGTCGGGTCCCGATCGGAGTGCGATGCGACCCCTGGCGTGGTCGACCATCGATTTGACCATGGTCAGGCCGAGGCCGGTGCCCTTTCCGGGGGCCTTGGTGCTGAAGAACGGATCGAAGATCCGCGCCTGAAGGTCCGGAGGAATTCCCGTCCCGGTATCCGATACCGTGATCGCGACCTCGGAAACTCCGACGGGGGACGGAAGATCCTCCGTGCGGATCCGGATCGAACCGCCGGACGGCATCGCATCCCGAGCATTAAGGACCAGGTTGAGGACCGCCTGGTGCAACTCGGCGGGATCCACCAGAATCCGTTTCTTGGACTCCAGATGGGCGCTGACTGCGAGAGTCTCCGGGAGCACACCTCGAATCATGCGGCAGAATGATTCCAATTCGCGGCTAGGGTCGATCGATGCGGGCGAACACGCCGCTCGACGGTTCAGGCTGATGAGTTGGCGGCTTGTCTGGGCGGCGTCAGTGGCCGCGACGAGGATATCGTCGGCGAGACTGGCGATTTCCGGGGCGTCGGTCTGGCTCTTGAGCAGGCCTGCGTTGCACTGGATGACGGTCAGGGCGTTGTTGAAATCGTGTGCGACTCCACCCGCGAGCCTGCCCACGGCCTCGAAGTGTTGGTTGGCCTGCAGCTTCTTCTCGACTTCCGTCCTGGCCCGTTCGGAGGACAACCTGCGGTCATGTTCCTCCAGGGTGAGGCGGATGGCGTGCCGCAGCGCCTGGGTCATGAGGTGAAAGATCCGCGAGCAAAGGACCAACACGACGAACCCGGCCGCATGAATTTGTACGATCGAGGCGAGCCCGCCCTCGTAAGAGAAGTCTTCGGGGCGGGCTAGGAAGCCGCAGCGCACCAGCACGACGGATG
The DNA here is from genome assembly GCA_027310745.1 of Opitutaceae bacterium. Classification (GTDB taxonomy): domain Bacteria; phylum Verrucomicrobiota; class Verrucomicrobiia; order Opitutales; family Opitutaceae; genus MWDT01. Next base: position 73,373 of record DAIDAF010000038.1, read on the forward strand.
CAGCCGAAGCCAGGGCATAGGCGCAGAGCACCGCGATGCTGGCCCCGGGAGAGAGGAAGAACGACGCGACGAGAAGGCCCAGGACCCACGACAGGCCTCCCCCCAGTGTCGGACCTAGGTGGGCGCCCGCCAGTGCGGAGGCGAGGGTGAGCCAGATGACCGACCACCAAGCCTGGAATCGCACCGAGAAACGGCGAATGAGGAGCAGATGGATCATCGGGCCGAGCAGCAGGACGGCCGCCATGCCCAGGCGGATCCAGTAATGCAGGCCTTGCTCGCGGGTATGGTAGACGGAGAACAGCGCGACAGGAGGCACGGTCGCAGCCAGGCAGAAGACGATTCCGAGCATGGCATTCTGCTTTGCCTCGACCATTGGCCAGTCGGGTTCGCGTCGCCCGGCTGCAGAGTCAATGGCGTCGGCCGCAGACGCCTCGCCTTCCTGGGGAGCGAATGGGGCGAACGCGGAGGCTGACATGGGACGGCAGGCGCTCAGCTTCCGGGGAGGCTCAGGCAACTGCAGACCTCGGCCTCTCCCTCGATGGAAATAGCCCGATCAAGACAACGGGTGACCTCGGAGAGGCATGCCAAGCGGAGACGGTAGAACACCTGTTGCCCCCGGCGTTCCGCATCGATGATGCCGGCTCGTTTCAGCACGGCCAGATGCCTTGAGACGGTCGACCAGCCCAGACCGGCGACCTCGACCAGCTCGCATACGCAACGTTCGCCCGAGCAGAGACTGTCGGTGATCCGGAGACGCGCCGGATGGCCCAGCGCCTTGAATATCGCAGTGCGTTTTTTCAGGGTCATCGAAGGTTCTCTATTTTGCGAAATTCAGAAATAATCAATAGTATTCGCCCGAAGCTTCGTAACTTGCGGAAGCCTCGTCGTCTGGGGTTGTTTTCCCGCTGCAGCACGATTTGTTCACGCGTGTCGGCCGAACCCCGCCAGAAACAGTCGTGGCTGCAGAGCGGGTGGCCGGGTAACGGAGCAGATCCCCAGGTCAACATGAGAGCTTCAACTTCAACGATGACGGTCGGGCGGCGTATCGCGCTCGGAACGGGTTTTCTCTGTCTGATGCTGGCGTTGTCGGTCTTGTTCGGGACCGGGGCCCTGCGCAGACTCATGAACACAGGAGACGACATCGTGGGCGATTCGCTACCTGGGCTGGCGCTGATGGCCCAGCTGTCGCGCGACTCCGCCGAGAACGAGATCCGGATGGCGCGGATGGTGGCAGGTGCAGGGGGCGACGACGCGTCGGTGCGCAAGGAGATGGAAGCGCTGTCGGCCAGGGTGGACGGGGCGGTTCGCTCGTATGGCGCGACTGTGAAGGACGATGGGGACCGGAGGTTGTTCGACCAGGTGCTCCGCCGGCGGGCGGATTACGAGCGCCTCAGTGCCTCCTGCCTGGCGCTGCTGGACAAGGGTGACAGGGACGGCGCGTTGCGCCTGTATTCGGGGCAGATGAAGTCAGCGTACGCGGCCTACGCGTCGGCCAACAAGGATCTCACACTCTACAACTCCACGCAGGCCTCGGCGCTCGGTGCCAAGCTCGCGCGCGAGGTTCATCGCGATGTGAGGCTGTTTGTCCTTGGCGGCCTATTGGCCCTGGTAGTGGGCATCGCCCTCGCGGCTGCGAGTGTGGTGAAAATCGGTGGGTTGTTGCGCTCGGTGAGCGGAAGTCTCGACGAAGGCGCCGGCCAGGTTGCGGCCGCGGCGTCGCAGGTGGCGGGTTCCAGCGGTTCGCTTGCCCAGGGGGCGACGGAGCAGGCCGCGTCCCTGGAAGAAACGAGCGCATCCCTCGAGGAGATGGCGGGCATGACCCGTCGCAATGCCGAGAACGCCTCGAAGGCAAAGGAGACGGCGCGCGTGGCGCGTGAGGCCGCCGACGCCGGCTATGAGCACATGAAGGCGATGCATGCCGCCGTGGAGGATATCCGTGCAGCCAGCGAGCAGATCCGGGTCATTTTGAAGACCATCGACGAAATCGCCTTTCAGACGAACATCCTGGCGCTGAACGCCGCGGTGGAGGCGGCGCGGGCGGGTGAAGCGGGTGCGGGCTTTGCGGTGGTGGCGGACGAGGTCCGGTCGCTGGCGCAACGCGCTGCGGGAGCGGCACGGGAGACGGCGGAAAAGATCGAGGCGTCAACCGTGAAGAGCCGCCTGGGCGTCTCGCTGAGCACGGATGTCACCCGCAGCTTCGAGGCGATCCAGGGGCATGTTCGAAATTTGGCCGGCCTCGTTGCGGAGATCGCTCAGGCCTCCGTGGAGCAGAGCCAGGGAATCGATCAGGTGGCCAAGGCGGTGTCCGAGATGGACCGCGTGGTCCAAGCCAACGCGAGCGGCGCGGAGGAGACCGCAGCGGCGGCGGAGGAGCTGAACGCCCAGTCGAGTGCGATGCGGGATTTGGTCGACGGCCTGGTTACGCTTGCCGGGAGACGGACCCAGGCGGCGCCGACGACGTCCGCCTGAGTTCCACGCGGTTCACCGGAGCAGGTCCTCAATCTGGGCCTGCGTGAGCACCTTGCCGGCGCTCAGCGTCTTCCCGTCGAGGGCGAGCGCCGGCGTGGTCAGGATCCCGCGCCGGGAGATCTCCCTAAAGTCGGTGACCTTCACGAGCGTGTAGTCGAGCTTGAGCGACTTGGCCGCTGTTTCCGCGTTGGCGGCGAGTTGGTTGCACTTGGCGCAACCGCCGCCGAGAATTTCGATGGTTTTCATGGTTATGTTTTCCGGATGGAAATGAGGTTTGGATCGAACTGCGGTGGAACCACAGAGGCACAGAGATCACAGAGAAAACGGGTTACAGTAGGAAATCTGGACAGGAACTCTTCACCTATGAGGTGAGCCACGAAACCGCCCGATTTGGAGAACTTCCGCTCTGTGTCCTCTGTGCCTCGGTGGTTCGAATTCAGGTGGTTTCGTGTCGTTAAGGTCAGGATTGATGGGCGGCGGGCAGGGGTGGCGTCGGCTTCAGGCCGATCCAGCGCCGGACCGCGAGGGAGGCGTCTTCGAACAGCGAATACAGCACGGGGACATAGACCATCGTCAGGAAGGTCGAGACGAGCAGGCCTCCGATGGCCACGATGGCGAGGGGCGAGAGCCGCTCCAGGCCGATGGCCCACTCCATCGCGATGGGAATCATGCCCACCGCGGTGCCGACCGCGGTCATGAGGATGGGGCGGGTGCGGATGCGCACGGAATCGATGAGCGCATCGTGGGTCGTGGCGCCGCGCTCCTTGGCGGCGGCGATGAAATCGATCAGGAGGATCGAGTTTTTCACGACGATGCCGGCGAGCAGGATCATGCCCATCATCGAGGGCATGCAGCCGTGTTTGTCGGCGAGGAGCATGCTCCAGGCGGCGCCAATCAGGGCCAGGGGGATCGCGGACATGATGGTCAGCGGGTGGACCCAGGACTTGAAGGCCGGCACGAGCGAGAAATACAGCAGGACCAGGCCGAGCACGAGGGCCTTGCCGAGCAGGGCGAAGGACTCGTTCATCTGCTTGATCTCGCCCTCGTGGCTGAGCGTGTAGCCGGGCGGGAGCTTGAAGCCCACGAGGGCCGCGTCGACGTCGTCCTGGAGGTGCGAGATCGGCTGCTTCGAGCGGTAAGCCTGGATGTCGAGGGTGCGTTCGAGGCCCTGGCGGGTGATGACCGAGGGCACGGGGCGGCGGACGACCGAGCCGAGGGCGCCGAGCGGAATGGTTCCCGCGGGAGTGACGATGGGATAGGTGGCGAGCTGTTCGGCGTAGGCGCGCTGCCGGCCCGGCAACTGCACGAGCACGGTGAGGCCGTCCTCATTGGGCACGCGGAAGGTCGAACTCGGCTGTCCGCGCACGGCACCGGCGAGTTGGCCGGCCACGGCGGCGGGCGAGATCCGGTAGAGGGCGAGTTTTTCGGCGTTGGCGGTGAACTGCACTTCAACGGAGTCGAGCGTCCAGGAGCGGGTGATCGAGGTGGCTCCGCGCAGGTGGGTGCGCAGGCGCTGCTCCACGTCGCGCCCGAGCCGGTCGAGCGTTTCGAGGTTTGGTCCGGAGAGCATCACGTCGACCGAGGAGCGGATCGTGGACAGGGGAGTCGCTCCAAAGTCGAAGACATCGACGCTCTTCAGACCGGGCAGCCGCTGAAACTCGGAGCGCAGCGCATTCTCGATCTGCCAGATGGACGCCTTGCGGTGGAAGCGGTCGACCAGATGGATGGTGATGTTGCCCTGCTGGGGCAGTCGGCCCGCGCCGAAGGAGATCACGGCGGGTTCGGAGCCGATGAGGGACGACACGGAGGTGACCTCGGGGCGCTTGCGAATCAGCGCCTCCATCTCCGACAGCGTGGCTTCCGTGCCGGCGAGCGAGGTGTTGGCGTCGGTCTCGAAGTTGACCTTGATGATGCCGGTGTCCATCGGCGGCATGAGATCGCGGCCGATGAGGGGCATCTGGCGGGCGGATACGGCGAGCAGCACGAGGGCGACGCCGATGAACAGCCAGCGGTGATTGAGTGCGACGCCGGTCAGCCACACGTAGAAGTCGCGGACGGGTTCGACGAGGCGTTTGTCGAAGTTGCCGACGAAACGTTCGAAACGGTTGCGGCCGGCGCCGCCGCTGCGCCTCAGCAGCAGGGGGGCGAGCAGGGGGATCACCGTGACGGAGACGAGGTACGAGACCGCGAGGGCGATCACGAGGGAGATCGAGAGCGGGCGCAGCACGGTCTGCACGAAGCCGCCGATGAAAATGATGGGCAGGAGGACCATCACGGTGGCGTAGGTGCCGGAGAAGATGGCGAGCATCACCTCCTGGGTGCCGCCGACGACGGCCTTGTGCACGTCGACGCCCTCCTCGTGATAATGGCGCGCGATGTTTTCGAGCACGACGATCGCGTCGTCGAGCAGCATGCCCACCGCGATGATCACGGCGGTGAGGGTCACCATGTTGAACTCATATCCGATGAGCCACATGGCGGCGAAGGTGAGCAGGTAGGTGAATGGGATGGAGATCGCGGCCAGCGCCATGCCCCGGAGGTCGGCGAGGAAGAGGAAGATCACGATCACGGTCATGATCACGGCGTCGCGCAGGGCATCGAGCATGTTGCCGACGGACAGGTTGATGAGCTCGCCCTGGGTGTCGGGGATGCTGAATTCGATCCCCGGATACTGTTTCTCGAGGGACGGGAGAATGGCGGTGACGGCCGCGATGGTGCGCAGGGAGTTGCCGGAGTTGGCGCGCTCGATGTTGATGGCGATGGCGGGGCGGCCGTTGCCGTGGTAGGCGCTCTGGGCCTCGACGGTGCCGCGGCGGATGGTGGCGATGTCGGCCAGGTGGACGTCGCCTCCCGGGAGGTGGGCGACGACGATTCGGCCGACGTCGCCGATCGTCTTGAATTCGCCGGTGCGTTTGAGGAGGAACTGGGACTGCCCGGTGATCAGCAGACCGATCGGCTGATTGGCGTTGAAGGCGGCGAGGCGCTGGCTGACGTCCGCCGGGGTGAGCGAATATTCTGCGAGCTTGTCGCGGTCGAGGGAGACGCGGACGACGGGCTGGTGGGCGCCGAAGACCTCTACGTTGGCGACCTCGGGCAGCTGGAGGAGGCGCTCCTTGATGGCGTTGTCGGCGAGTTGGCGGACCATGGACAGGTCGATCGGCGACGAGGCTTTGGGCCGCAGCGCGAGCGTCAGCACGGGCGGGGTGGCGGAGGAGACCTTGAAGATCATCGGAGGCCGGCTGTCGACGGGCAGCAGCGCCTTGATTTTCTGGAGACCGTTGGCGACGTCGGTCGCCGCGGAGTCGAGGCTCTTGCTGTATTCGAATTCGACCGCGACGGAGGACACCTCGTCCTTGCTCACGGAGGTCACGCGGCGCACCTGCTCGATGGTGCTGAGCTCCTTCTCGATCGTGCGGCTCACGTCGGCCTCCACGTCGGGGGCGGAGGCGCCGGGGTAGACCGTGACGACGGCGATCTGGGGACGTTCGGAGTCCGGGAACAGGTTGACCGGCATGCGCCGGTAGCCGATGAAGCCGACCACTGCGCCGAGCAGCACGAGGGACGTGAGCAGGTGGGGCTTCTTGAGATAACGTTCGACGAGGTTCATGGCGTGCTCCGTTTACTGGCCCGTGGCCACGAGGACCTTCATGCCGCCGGTGAGGGTCATCAGGCGGGACGGTTCAGCGACAATCACGGGTTCGCCGGCGCGAAGGTCCCCAGCGACCAGGACCTTATCGAGCGAGCGTTCGAGGATGCGGACCTTCACGGTGTGGACGACGCCGTTGGAGGGGGTGAAGACGAAGGCGCCCCTGTCGCTTTCGAGCAGGGCCGAGGCGGGGACGGCCAGACCGTCCGCGGCGCTCAGCTGCACATCGACGCCGACGGCGGCACCGGAGACGAGCGTGGCGGGGGGATTGGGCACATCGGCCTCGAAGGTGGCGAGATGGGTTTCGCCCATCGACGGGAACACGCGGGACACGGCGGCTTTGATATGCTCGCTGCCCAGGCTGAGGACGACGGGCAGGCCGGGGTGGAGGGCGGGCCAGTCGCCGGGCGGCAAATCGGCCCGCACGCGGACGGAGGCCTGGCGAACAAATTTGAACAGGGGTTTGCCGGGGAGGGCGAGGTCGCCTGGATCGGCGAGGCGGCGGGCCACGACGCCGTCCGCGGGGGCGGTGACGTGGAAGTAGGCGAGGCGGGTCCGGGCGGAGTTGAGTCGCCTGGACGCGGCCTCGCGCTGGGATGTGACCGCGGCGTCGGCGGCGAGGGAGCGATCCCATTGTTCCCGGGAGATGGCCTTGGCCGCAAACAGGGTACGGTCGCGGGCCGTGGCGTCGTGCTGGGCCAGATACGCGGCATTGGCGGCGGCGAGCGCGGCGCGGGCCTCGGCCACGGCATCGCGTGCTTCGCTGTCGTCGAGCGTCGCGAGCGTCTGACCGGCTCGGACGCGGTCGCCTTCGCGGACGTCGATGGAGAGGACCTGGGCCATGACGCGGGGGGCGACGTCGGCCTCGTCGGCGCCGAGCACCGTGCCGAGGACGTGGCGCGAGCTGACGACCCGTTCGCTTGCGACGGGCGCGACGCGCACGGCGACGAGGGGTTCGGCCGCGAGCGGCGCGTCTTCCTTCTGTTTGAGCCGGAGATGGTGGAGCGCGGCGGCGCCGACCACGAGGGCCGCGGCGGCGGGGATGAGGATGAGACGACGGTTCATTTGAAGATCTCCTTTTCGACGAGGGTATTGATGCGTTCGGCGGCGGTGAATTGATCGGCCCGTGCGAGGGCGAGGGCGGAGAAGGCGGCTTCTTTTCGTGCCAGGGTGCGAAGCAGGTCTTCGATGGAGCCGGCGCCGGTTTGGTAGCGGATCGCTTCGATGCGGGCTGCCTCGCCGGAAGCGGCCACGCGGGCCTTGGCGGCGGCGACGGCGGCGTACGAGGAGTCGAGCCGGGCGAGGGCATCCTGCAGGCTGGCCGACGCCTGGAGCTGTGCCTGGGCGAGGGCTTCGCGACTGGCAGCCTGGCGCTCCTTTGAGGCGTGGAGGCGCTGTGCGTCCGAAGTGCCGGAGAAAATCGGGATGACAACGCCTACGGAGGCGCCCCAGGTGTCGAGCGTCCGGTTTATCCCGAGGCCGGTGTTTTCGAGGTAATTGGCCGACCCGACGACCTGGGGAAGAAATGCGCTGCGGGCGACCGATACCGCCCGGGCGGCCTGATCGACGTCCAGGGCGGCCTCCCGCACGGAGGTGGCGCGCATGGCGAGCTCCCGCAGCTCGCCGCGATCGGGCGACGGAGCGGGAGCAGAGTCGGGCAGGGAATCCACCACGAGGGGGCTGGCGGGATCGCGGCCGAGCAGGGCGAGAAGCAGGGCGCCCACCCTGGTCCGGTCGGCCTTCGCGGCTGCGAGCTGCGCCTGCGTGGCGGCGAGATCGTCCTCGACCTTGAGCCGGTCGATTTCGGGGCGTTTTCCGATGGCGACCATGCGGTCGATATTGGCCTTGGTCTGACCGAGCGTTTCGATCTGTGCAGCGAGGGCCGCCTCGACCCGGTCGAGTGCCTGGGCGGCGGCGTAGAGCGACACTGCGTTGAAGCGCACCTGCCACTGACTTCCCTCGCGCAGAGCCTCGGATTTCTGCGCCTCCAGACGGGCGATGCCGACCTGGTTCACGAGACGGCCTCCGAGGAACAGCGGCACCTGATAGGCCAGACCGTAGTGCAACTGATCCCGATCCCACGGAAGACCTCCCATTCCGTTGGCGATCAGCTCGCGCGACATGGGTCGGAGGATCTGATCGTCGCTGAAATAGGAATACGAAGCGACCGCATTGAGTTCTCCGAGCCGGCCCCGGTTGGCGGCCCTTGCGTCGCTTGCTGCGGCGTTGGCGACATGGGTCCGCGCCTGGAGGCTGGGATTGGAATGAATCGCTTCCGCCACCGCTTCTGCGAGCGAGAGATGCTCGACGCCAGAGGGCGGGGTGGCCGGAGCGGGGGCTCCGAGGTCTGCTCCCAGAGCCGCCGCAGACAGTGCGACGGTCACGGCGGACAGCAATAGCACGGATATTTTCATGGTTGGATTTCGGAGAGCGGTCTTGAAGGCCTTGCGGATAGGCTGGGCACCAGGGGAAGGCGGTCACATGACCGCGTTGAACAGGAAGCCGACGAGCATGATGCCGACGGCGACGACGCCGAAGAACGTGAGGATGAGCGGCATCTTCAGCACCTTCCGGAGGATCACCGCTTCGGGGAAGGAGAGGGCGATGACGGACATCATGAACGCGAGGACGGTCCCGAGCGCGGCGCCCTTGCCCAGTAGCGCCTGCACGATCGGGATGATGCCGGCGGCGTTGGAGTACATGGGCACGCCGATCAGCACGGAAAGCGGGACCGACCACCAGGCGGACTTGCCCATGAGTGCGGCCATCGCGTTGGTGGGCACGTAGCCGTGGATCCCGGCGCCGATCGCGATGCCCGCGAGCACATAGGGCCAGACGCGGCCGACGATTTCGCGCACGGCCTGCAGTCCCGCGTTCATGCGTTCACGGAACGGCAGGGACGCCTCGGGGACCTCGTCTTCGCCGGCTTCGGTGGCGTAAACCCAGTCCTCCACCTGACGCTCGAGTTTCAGCCGCCCAATGATCCAGCCCGCGATGATGGCGATGAGCACCCCCGTTACCAGGTACAGGCCGGCGATGCGCCAGCCGAACAGGCCGAACAACAGGACCAGGGCGACCTCATTGACCATGGGCGCCGAGATGAGGAACGAAAACGTCACGCCGAGCGGCACCCCGGTGGTCACGAAGCCGATGAACAGCGGCACGGCGGAGCAGGAGCAGAAGGGAGTGACGATGCCCAGCAGGGCGGCGAGCACGTTGCCGGTGAATTCCCGGCGACCCCGGAGCAGGGCGCGGGTGCGGGCCGGCGTGAAGAACGTGCGCAGGATGCCCACGACGAACACGACGAGCAGCAGGAGCATGAGCACCTTGGGCGCCTCGAAGACGAAGAACTCCACCGCGGACCCGAGCCTGCGCGCTGGATCGAGATGAAGCACCCCGCGGCTCAGCCAGCGGGCGAACGGTTCCAGGCGCGAATAGAGCGCGGCCCAGAGGACCACGGATGCCGAGAGGCCCCAGGCGGGATGAAAGCGGAAGCGGTTGGAATTCATTTCGTAAAATGGCGAAATAAAAGGTGAAAAAATCAGTCCCTGCGGCGTCCCGTCGAGCAGCCCTCGGTGCCGCACGAGGACCGGCGGGAGGATGGCCGGTCGAGGCAGCGCGTGAGCTCGGACAGGCAGGGAAGCTTGACGCGGTAGAACACCTGCTGGCCGCGCTTCTCGTCGTCGAGCACGCCGGCCTGCTTGAGCACGGACAAGTGGCGCGAGACGGTCGACCAGCCCAGGCCTGCGATCTGCACGAGGTCCTGCACGCAGCGTTCCCCGCCGTCCAGCGCCTCCACGATCCGGAGCCGGGCGGGATGGCCAAGCGCCTTGAAGACGGCGGTGCGCTGTTTGAGGGTCATGAACGGGACGATTTCGCATAATTGCGAAATCACAAGCCAAAAAATGTAGCATGGGGTTTATACCCACCAGGACCGCCGGCAAGGTGTACCCATGTTCGGGATACGCGGTCGCCGCGCCCGGATTCACCCGGGGCTGGCCCTGATCGGCGATATCAGGGAAGCTACTATCCGGGCGATGTCTCCGGGCCGTCGTTTGACCGGCGGCCCGTCGCGCACAGGCTACGGGCGACAGCCGCCGGGCCCGTCACTAGCCGCCTTTTCGCCATGAGCGTCCTCCTCCTCTCACGAATCCAGTTCGCCCTGACCATCACGTTCCACTACCTGTATCCCCCGCTGAGCATCGGCCTGGGCGTGCTGCTGGTGGTGATCGAGGCGCTGTGGCTCATCACCCGGAATCCACTGTATCACCAGATGGCCCGCTTCTGGACCAAGGTGTTCGCGCTCACGTTTGCGATCGGCGTGGCGACGGGCATCGTGATGGAGTTCGAATTTGGGACGAACTGGGCGACGTATTCCCGCTACGTGGGCGACGTCTTCGGCAGCGCGCTCGCGGCGGAGGGCATCTTCGCGTTCTTCCTCGAATCGGGGTTCCTGGCGGTGCTGCTGTTCGGCTGGGACAAGGTGGGGCCGAAACTTCATTTCTTCTCGACGTGCATGGTGGCGCTGGGCGCGCACTTCAGCGCGGTGTGGATCGTGATCGCGAATTCCTGGATGCAGACACCGGCGGGCTACCACATCGTGGGGACGGGTCTTCACGCCCGGGCGGAGGTCACGGATTTCTGGGCGATGATCTTCAATCCCTCGTCGATGCAGCGCCTGGCTCATACCCTCTGCGGCGCCTGGCAGGCGGGGGCCTGGCTGATGGTCAGCGTGGGCGCCTGGTACCTGATCCACAAACGCCATCGCGAGTTCGCGCTGGCCTCGGTGAAGATCGGACTGTCGTTCGCCGTGCTGGCCTCGCTTCTGACCTTGGTGACGGGACACAAGAGCGCGGAGGGGGTGGCCCGGAACCAGCCCGAGAAGCTCGCGGCCTTCGAGGGGCTGTATCAGACGCAGTCGCACGCGCCGCTCACACTGTTCGGCTGGGTGGACGAAAAGCATGAGCAGACGCACGGCGTGGCGGTGCCGGGCCTGCTTAGCTGGCTTGCGCACGGCAATACCTCGGCGGAGGTGACCGGCCTGGAGGCCACGGCTCCCGCGGACCGGCCCCCGGTCAACTTCACGTTCCAGCTCTTTCACCTGATGGTGGCGGTTGGCTTCACGATGATCGGGCTGTCCGCGTGGGCAGCGTGGGCGCTTTGGCGAGGATCGCTGGAGCGGTCGCGGGTGCTGCTCTGGCTCATGACCTTCGCAGTGCTCGGACCGCAGATCGCGAACCAGGCGGGCTGGTGGGCCGCGGAGGTCGGCCGTCAGCCCTGGATCGTGTACCATTTGCTTCGGACGTCCGCGGCGCTCTCGGCCGTGGTGACGGCGAACCAGGTGGTCGCTTCAATCATCATGTTCATGCTGATCTACGCGCTGCTCTTCGCGGTGTTCCTGTTCCTGCTCAACGACAAGATCCAGCACGGGCCTGACGACTCCGATCTGAACCCGGCGGGCAAGTGGGCGCTGGGCTTTGGAATCAAGGAAGGAGGCGCCAAATGAGCTTCGGATCCCTCGATCTGAACACCATCTGGTTCTGCCTGGTGGGTGTCCTGTTCACGGGCTACGTCATCTTGGACGGTTTCGACCTGGGGGTGGGCGTGATCCATCTCTTTGCGGCCAAAAAGGACGAGGACCGTCGCATTTTCATCAACGCGATCGGTCCGGTCTGGGATGGGAACGAGGTGTGGCTGGTGACGGGCGGCGGCGCGCTGTTCGCGGCGTTTCCGGCGGTGTATGCGACGGTGTTCTCCGGCTTCTACCTGGCGTTCATGGCGTTGTTGTGCGCTCTGATCTTCCGGGCGGTGGCGATCGAATTTCGCAGCAAACATCACTCGCATCGCTGGCGCTCGTTCTGGGACATCGGTTTCGCGGTGGGCAGTGCGGTGTCCGCGCTGCTGATTGGAATCGCGATGGGCAACATCGCCTGGGGCGTGCCTTTGGACGCGCGCGGCGAATATGCCGGGCATTTCCTGGGCATGTTGAATCCGTATGCGCTCATGATGGGTGTCACCACGGTTGCGCTGTTCGCAATGCACGGCTCGATCTACCTGCTTCTTAAGACCGAAGGCGAGATCCAGGCGCGGGTGCGGCGGTGGGTCAACCCGCTCATCATCGCGTTCATCCTGTGCTACGTGATCGTGACGCTTGCGACGCTGCTGTACGTGCCGCATGTGACCGACGCGTTTCGCCGCGAGCCTTGGTTTTTCGTGGTGGCGGTGGCGGTGGTGCTGGCGATTGCCAACATCCCTCGCGAGGTGAACGTCGGCAAGGAGTTCTATGCCTTCCTCTCGTCATGTGCGGCGATGCTCGGACTGATGGCGATCTTCGGCATCGGCTCGTACCCGAACCTCGTGTTCAGCAACCCGCATCCGGAGCTGAGCCTGACGGCCTTCAACGCGTCGTCCTCGCAGAAGACGCTGGGGATCATGCTGACGATCGCGCTGATCGGCGTGCCAGTGGTACTCGCCTACACCGCGAGCGTGTACTGGATCTTCCGGGGAAAGGTGAAGCTGGACAAGACGAGCTACTGAACCGGCTTTTTCGTCCTTCGGCGCGGGGCAGGAGCGGCGGGGTGGGCGATGCGAAGGGCGTGCCCATTCACCAGCGCCCGGGCGACGGACTGGCGCGCGCGGCGAAGGATGCGGTCGAAGGTCTGGCGGGAGACGCCCATCTTCCTGGCAGCCTCGACCCGGTATAGGCCCTGCTCGTCTGCGAGGCGGAGCGACTCGAGCTCGTCAGCGGCCAGGTCGATCTCGGACAGCTCGTACAAAGGAATGCCGGCGGGTTTGAAGTAGGTGCTCGGCGCCCGGTGGGCGATGCGGCGGGGACAGGTGGGACGTGCCATGGGAGAGGGAGCCCCAGCCGAAGCCAGGAGCGGAATTTCATCAAACGAAAACACAGGTTCGGCGGCTATTCAACCTTGCCGGAGACTAAAATGAGCATATGCTAATAACATCGTCATGATCGTCGCCCCATTGGAGTGCCTTCCCTGCCTGTGTCGCATGGCCGTGGACCAGGTGGAAATTTCGAAATGCCCGGTGGCGGCACGCCGCGCCGCGGTGGAGTCGTCGCTCTACATGCTTGCTATGGTCGAGCCCGAGACGCCGACGGGGGTGCTCGCGACGGAGATCTATCGGTCGGTGGCGGAGCGCACGGGGGACGCGGATCCGTGCCGCTGCCTGAAGGCGCGGCTGAAGGAGGCCGCCTGGAACGTCATGTCACTGCTGCGGGCACGGGTCGATGGGTCGCTGGATCCGCTCGCCGCAGCCTTGCAGGTTTCGATCGCCGGCAATGCGCTGGGGCAGGCCCGTTCGCTTCGTGGTATCGCCAAGTCGGTGCGCCACGCCTGGAAGCTGGCGACGACAGACGGGACTTTCGGCGAGGAGCTCGAGGAGCTCCGACGGGCGGCCGCCGCGGCGAAGAGCGTGCTGTTCATCGCGGACAACGCGGGCGAGATCATCTGGGACACCCTGCTCATCGAGCGGCTGGCGCCTGCGGCGATCACGGTCCTGGTCCGGCGCGAGGCGTTCTGGCAGGATGCGCTGATCGCGGATGCGATCGACGCGGGGCTGGGCTCGCGCTGCGCGCTGGCCGAGCACACCCGGTACACGGTGGTCCACACGGCCTGCATGGCGGACCGGTCGCTGGCGGATTGGATAGGCGGATTCGACCTGGTTGTCGCAAAGGGTCCGGAGAATCTGACTTACCTCGAGGGACTCGGTCGCGATGAGCGGCATTTCTCCCTGCTGGTGCCCCAATGTGACCGGCTGGCGAATCCGCTCGGAGTATCTCCCGGGGAGCCGGCCTTTTTCCAGTTGTCGAGGATCGTGCTCGAGCCTGCGGTGCGCTGAGCGCGGGCGAAGCCTAAGCAAGGTCGGCGGACTCAAAGCGCCGCCACGCGCGCCGGGCCGAGCGCAGCGCGGCCTTTCGCTCGGTCCGGGCGTGCCTGGCCAGCCGACGGCGGCCCGACCGCGGGACTCCGGGAAGGGTATTGTCGTCGAGCATGGCGATGAAGGCGTCCCAGTCCCCGGCAAGTCCCAGGTTTCGCGCAACGTGGTGGAGGTGGGTACGCGCCGCACGCGTGCGGGAGTCGAGGAAGGGATCGGCCACATTGAGCTGTTCGCGGAGGTCAATGGCCGCTTTCCGCCAGGGATGGAACGAGTGCCCGGACTCGGCGCGTCGGGCCTTGTGGTGGAGTCGCCGATACGCTGCGGCGAGGGCGGGGGCGAGGCTGCGGCGTTTCAGGACCGGCCAGGATTTGGATTCCAGGGATTTCCTGAAACGTTCGAGCGAGGCGATCCAGGCGGCGAGCTCGGACGTGGCTGGTGGAATCCGCGCAATCGCGCGGGCGCAGAGTGCGGCCTTTCCGCTGAGACTTTCGGCGCAGGCCCGGGCCCGCTCGGCGGCGGCGGCGCGGTCGCGGGCTGGGCCCAGGTGGCGACCCATCCGGGCGAGTGTGCGACGGGCATGGAGAGCCCATGGCACGCTGAGGTGCGCGGCGAGGTGAAGTGCGGCCCGGGCCCGTTTCAGGCGGACGCGCGCCGCGCGCAGGTCGCCGGGGGCGAGCTGGCCGGAGAGCGTGACACAGCGAAGCACCACGCGCCGCAGGCCGGGGCCGAGCGACTCGCCTTTCCTCAGGTGCGGGATGCCCCTCGTCGCTGACGGCGAATTTGCCATGAAAATGCATGATCCCCGGCGCGGTGAATGGCGTCAAGGGATGCCGGCGGCGCGGATTGGCGCCGTTTTCCAATTCTCGACAAACCGGTTCCGCTCTCCCTGCATCGATCCAAAATGAACGCATCCGACTCCGCAGAAAAAGCCCCCCGTCAGCCCTGGCCACCGGCCGTGCGGAGTGTGATGGCCGCGCGATTTGCCCGCAGTGTGGGGCAGGGTGCCCTGGTGGTGGGATTCACGCTTTATCTGCATGCCCTGGGCTGGGTGGCGTCGGACATCGGCCTTCTCCTGTCCGCGGCGCTCCTGTTCGGCGTCTTGCTGACGGTGCTTGTCGGGCCGTTGAGCGATCGGGTCGGGAGGAAGTGGTTCCTATTGGCCTATGAGGGGGTGTCGTTGCTGAGCGCGCTGTTGGCGCTGTGCAGCGGGGCGTCGTGGGTGGTGACGGTCGGAGCGGTGCTGGGAGGATTCGGCCGCGGGGCCAACGGCGCGGCGGGTCCGTTTGGCCCGCTCGAGCAGGCGTGGCTTGCGCAAAACCTGCCGGCCTCGGAGCGGTCCCGGGTGTTCAGCCTGAATTCCGTGCTGGGCTTCGCGGGCATGGCCGTGGGAGCGGTGCTTGCGGGTTTGCCCGAGCTGTGGAGTCACGCGCTGCCTGGCGCGCTGGCGTTCAGACCGCTGTTCATCCTTCCGTTGCTGGGCTCGATCGTCGGGCTGGTCATGATCGGCCGCGCGCCGGATGTGAAGTCCGCACGGCCGGAGGTCCAATCGCGGGGCGCTCCTCCTGCGGACGGCGGGGAGGGCACGCACCGCGACGAGAACCGGCACCTGGTCCGGCTGGCGTTTGCCAACATGCTGAACGGGTTCGGCATCGGCATGGTGGCGCCGCTAATGGCCTATTGGTTCCTGCGGCGCTTCGGGCACGGGCCTGGCGCGATCGGCGTGGCGCTGAGCGCTGGATTCGTGCTCGCGGCCTTTGGCGGCCTGATTGCGGCGAAGGTTTCGGGTCGGTTGGGCGTGGTAAAGACCGTGGTGGTCATGCGTGGCGTGGGCCTGGTGCTGATGGTGTCGACACCGTTCATGCCGGTCTTCGGCCTCGCCGCGGCGCTGTGGGCGGTCCGGGCGGCGTTCAACCAGGGCACGATCGGCGTGCGCCAGGCGCTCACGATGGGGCTGACGCGACAGCACCGCCAGGGTCTCGCCGCGACCGTCAACAATGTCTCGATCCAGGTGCCGCGTGCGATCGGACCCGCGATTGCGGGAGTCCTGCTGCATCACGGCTGGCTCACGGCGCCGTTCCTTGTCGCGGCGTGTTTCCAACTTGGATACCTGATCGTCTATCAGCGATTCTTCGGCGGCCTTCAGAACGCGGACGTGTGAGGAGGCGGAGGACAGAGGTCGGAAGTCGGAAGTCGGAGGTCGGAGGTCGGAGATCGGAAGACGGAGGACAGAAGTCGGAGGTCGGAAGGCGGAGGACAGAGGTCGGTTGAACCACGGAGGCACAGAGGGCACAGAGCCGAAAAACGTAGGGTTAGACGGCCCCTTGCCTTCCCTCGAAGGCGAGGGAGAGAGCCTGCGAGATTATCACCAAAGTTGTCTTTCTCTGTGCCCTCTGTGCCTCTGTGGTTCAATTCGGTCGGGATATCCAGACCGAACCCTGAAATGTGGTTTGGTTCTCTGAGTGCTGGTAACAGCCCTCTGACCGCTGGCTATTTCACCTGGTAGATCTCGACCAGGGCGACGCCGGAGGGGGATCCTGCGGCGGGGACTTGCGCGGTGCCGCCGGCGGGGGAGACCTGAGCGGTATAGATACCGGGAGGCAAGGTGATGAGGATGGCGGCGTCCTTGGAAAGCGGATCCAGCGGGAATTCGCCGGTCTTCGTGAAGGCATCGACGAGCGCTTGCGAGCCACCCCAGTCGTCGTTCTCGCTGATGATGTTTCCGTGCACATCGAACAAGGTGAGTTTCGGGTCGGCGAGTGGGTTGGAGATGCCCTGGTTGGAGAGAGTGGGGCCGATACCGCGGATGAGGACCGTCATGGGCGAGGATCCGGTGATGATGAAGCCGCCGACGAGGACGTTATCGCCGGTGCCGACGATGGCGCGTGCCGAGAGGCCGGAAAGATAGGTCGATTGCGTGGAGTCGGCGGAGTAGATCTCGCCGAGCGCGACGCCGGGCGTGCCGTCGCCGCTGGTGATTTCGGCGGTGCCGAGACCGCCGGGCGCTGCGAGCTGGAGGGCGGCGTCCTTGGAGGCCGGGTCGAGTGAGAATTCGCCGAGTTTGGTGAAGAGCGCGGCGAGCGCGGGATCCCCGCCCCAGTTGTCGTTCTGGCCGATCACGCTGGGGATGTTGTTCTGGATCTTGTACACGACCATCTTGGGATCAGCCAGCACGCCATTCACGCTCTGGGTTGCGAGGGTGGGGCCGATGCCGCGCAGCAGCAGCGACTTGGTGCCGGACACGGCATAGCCGATCGTCAGCGAGGGGTTCGTGTCGGTGGAGCCGCCCACGTAGCCGCGCGCGGAAAGCGCGATCAGGCGCGAATTGCCCGAGGGGGCGACGGCCGGGGGAATGTCGATGACGTTGATGGAATAGGGGTCGAAGGATGCGGAAAAGACAGCGCCCGGGATCGCCATGACACCGGAGGCGACGTCGGTGCTTCCGGTTCCATCACGCGCGGCGTTGTCCTGGGGAATCCCATACGTGTAGGTCGTGGCGGTCGCGCCGGGATTGAAGTGGGCGATGGAGAAGTCGGCGGTCTCGGTCGTGTCGGGGCTCTTGTTCACGACGAGCAGGCCGACCGAGCCGTCGGTGTGGCGGACGGCGTAGCAGGAGAGGAGGGGGTTGTCGCTCGTCGCCTTGACGACCTCGTCGCTCGGGCGGGCGAACTTGGAGATCATCTTGATGGCGTAGTAGGCGGGGAGCTTCTCGTTGACATTGTTGACCGGGGTGACGATGGCGTCGGCGCCGTAGTTGCGCCAGCCGTACAGCGATGAGCTGTTGTTGCCGGTGGCGCTGTTGCTGTTCAGGTACTCCCACCAGTAGTCGCCGTTGAACGAAGTCTGGATCATGCTGCCGAAGCTGTCGGCGCAGAACAGGGCGGTGACGAGGCTGGTGGTCTGCTTGCCGGCGCCGTAGGACACGGAATTGTTCTCCGTGGTGATCATCTCGACGTTGTCGCCCGCTTTCCCGAGGTAGTCGGAGAGTTCCTGGCGGATCTCGGAGGCGTCGTTGGCCCAGGATGTGGAGGAGTTGAGCAGGTCGGTGTCGGTCTCCTTGCCGGGGGTGAGCAGGTAGCGGTGGAAGATGACGAAATCGGGGGTGACGCCGAGCGACTTGAGCGTGGTGAGCATCACGGGCGTCCAGCCGCTATGGGAGACGTTGGTGCGCGGATTCACGACGGAATGGGAGCCCGTGTAAGAGTCGTCCAGGGGCGTCATCGTGTAGTACGAACTGCGAGCGGCGATGACGGCGCCGATGCGGATGGTGGGATCGACGGCCTTCATCTTCGCGTAGTAATCGGCGAAGCGGGTGGCATAGACGACGGGGTCGTGGGGCGTGGACTGCTTGTCCTCCTCCCAGCTGCCGTAGCACTCGTTGCCGACCTCCCAGTATTTGAAGCCGAAGTTGTTCTGGATGTTTGCGGCCTGGACCCAGGCGGCGGCCTCCTCGGGAGTGCCGCTGCCGTAGTTGACGGTGATCATGGCCCGGGCGTGGAGCTGCTGGATGAGCTTGCCGAACTCGAGGTAGTCGGAGAACCAGGGACCGTTCCAACCCTGGTCCTGGGTCATATTGGTCTGCCAGTGGTAGGCGTCGGACAGCGATCCGCCGGGAAAACGAAGGGTGAGCACGCCGAGGTCCTGGAAGTCCGCGGTGTCCTGGGAAAGGGAGTGGTCCCACATGGCCGTGTTGAGGCCGAAGTGCTGGCTGCTCAGAGGCCGGACGTAGGCGGTGGTATCGATGGCGACCTGGACGTCGGCTCGGGCGAGGGGGGCCAGGGCGAAGGGGAGGAGCAGCAGGGGGAATAGAGGACGCATGGGGCTGGTTGGGTCAGGGGCCCGCTACCGTTTTGCGTTGGATCGCGGCGTCGCAATCGCTCCGTTGGTCTCGCTATAGATCGGCGGAGCGAATCGACTGTTGGGAGGGGCGGCGCAGAGGCAGAGAGTCCCCGTCGAACCAGGTCCCCTCGACGAGCGTGGTCGTGGGAAATTCGGGCACGCCGAACGAGTATTGCATGAGCTGGCCGGCCAGCAGTTCGATGGCGAGTTCGCCGACTCGGCGGCAATTCTGGCGGATACCGGCGATTCCGGGTTCCGTGTCGGTGCGAAAGATGTCCACGTAGGCGAGATCGCGCGGCACGCGGATCCCGAGCGCCGAAAGGCGCGGCCTGACGAAGGGGCCCCAGCTGACGATCGCCTCGGGGCGGTATCGCGCGAGCCAGGCTTCGAGCTCGCGGGTGGGCACGGGTGAGTGGTCGCCCGGGGCGACCCGCGAGGGTTCGGGAGAGGAGTAGGCGAGGATGGGGACGTGGTCGCAGGCGGGGAGGTTCTGTTGTTCGGCCAGGAAGCCTGCGGACCAGGCTTGATCCACGAAGCGGTCCCACCAACGCGGCATCACGAAACCGACTCGCCTGTAGCCCGCGGCGGCCACGCGTTGGACGGCGAGCTGAATGATTGCGCGCTGGTCGTTGGTGACAGTGTGCAGGCGGGGGAGGTGGGGGAAGAAGTCGATCTTCACCGCGCAGAACCGCTCCCATTCAAGCTGCAGTTCGGATTCTCTTGCGGGATCGTGCGAGGCGACGACGACGCCCGTGATGCCGCGGGACTGGAGCATGCGGCTGAGGGCGCGGGGGGAGAGGCCCTTTTCGCCGAGCCAGAAATGATCGAGCGCGTAGCCGAGTGCGGCGGCGCGCCCGGCGGCGCCCGCGTGGAACTCCGCGTGGGCGGGCGATTGTTTCCAGCCCCAGCGCGTGGACCAGTGGGTCAGGTAGGCGAGGGTGGCCGCCTCGCCTGCGGAACGCTGGCGTTGCCGGTAGGCGACGAGCGCGCGCAGGTGGGGGTCGGGCCGGTAACCCATCTCGTCGGCCAGTGCCTGCAAGCGCCGCCGCGTGGACAGCGGCAGACTCGGATGGTTTCTGAGAGCGAGCGAGACCGTCGTGAAGTGTACGCCGGCTCGCCGAGCTATGTCGGCCTGGGTGATGCGACCGGTCATGGTGACGTGGAACGACCGTGGTGCTCGGCCGGTTCCTGGCAACGGGAAATCAAAATGCAAAAGGTGGATCCACATTCACCCAATCAGGTGATAGCAGCGGCCGCATTCGTTGGGCTAGGATGCGAACATCCCACACAGAATCGTCCGCGGACGGGTTGAAGTCCCCTCGTTGTCTTTGCCCCACGGTCCGCGGCCGGTACGTCCTCCCCTGAACCCCCACGCACTTTTTCGCCGAACCTTTTTTGCGCGAAATCCTGTCCGTCCGGCATCCCCACATGTCGCGGACGATTTCGCTGGATAGGAACCCATCCCCTAAACACCCACCAAGGACCGCAATGTCACCGGAACCCTGCACCCTACGAACCCCACGCGGCTTGCGCCGCCTCCGACACCTGCCAGGAAGTCTCGCCCTCGCCGCGCTTGCGGCCTGGGCCGCACCGATCGCACGCGCACAGACGACAACCCCCTCCGCGGACGCGAAGGACTCCGCCAAAGACGACACCCTTGTGCTCTCGCCCTTCGAAGTCGTCGGGACGAAGGACCGTGGATACGCCGCCACCTCGTCGCTGGCGGGATCCCGACTGAACACCCCGCTCAAGGACATCGCCTCCGCGATCTCGGTGGTGACCTCGCAGTTCATGCAGGACACCGGCTCGACCAACCTCCAGCAGATCCTGGTCTACCAGACCGACGCGGAGGTCTCGGGCATCGGCGGCAACTACTACGGCGGAAACGCCGACGACGGCTCGTATCGCGCGCGGATGCTCGTGAACCCCCAGAGCGGCACGCGTATACGCGGACTCGATACCGCGGATCTCACCCGCGATTATTTCGCCACGAGCATCCCGATGGATGCGTACAACACCTCGCGCGTCGACATCCAGCGCGGGCCCAACTCGATCCTCTTCGGCCTCGGCAGTCCTGCGGGCATCATCAACAACACCCTCAAGACGCCCGGCCTCCAGCGCACCGGCGGGTCGGTTGAGATGCGCGTCGGCAGTTACGGCTCCAAGCGCGCGGTGGTCGATGCGGACGTGACGCTGCTGCGTCACACGCTGGGGTTGCGCGTGATTGGAATGGATGACGACGCGAAGTACCGCCAGGACTTTACCTTCAATCACGACAAGCGCATCTACGGCGCGCTGCGCTGGCAGCCCAAGCTCGGCGAGGGCGTGTTCACCCAGATTGACGCCATCGGCGAGTCGGGTCGGATCAGCGCGAACCGCCCCGTGGCGGTCACGCCCGCCGACTTCATCTCGAACTGGTTCGGCCCACTGAACCACTACCTGATGTACAATCCGCTCACGAGCAACGGCATCCCGCAGGACTCCAGCGGAGCCCAGCATCCTGAGCTCACCGCCTATTTCTCCGGCGCCCCGGCGCGCGACTGGTGGAACGGCTCCCCCGGCACGATCTGGGCGAATCCCGCCAGCGGCGTGATCGGCAGCGGCGGCCTCGATGCCTACCGCCAGCGCGACGGCGAGCCGTGGGGCGGACTCAGCGGCGTGACCAACGCGAACTGGACCGAAGGCGGCCCGTGGATCAAGGACCAGGCGAGCTACTACGCCAACAATCCGATCGTTTCGAAACTCATCAGCAATTACCAGACAACGACCGGCCAGACCTTCAGTGGTTTCGGTTCGAGCCTGTGGCCCACGCAGATGATTCTCAGCGGTCCGCTAGCCTTCACGAATCGCACGCTGCAGGGACCCAACAAGAGCGAGTGGAATAACTTCGACTCGATCAAACTCTCGGGCACGCAGAGCTACCTCAACGGCCGTCTCGGCATCAACGGCGGCTACTACCGGGAGAGCTATCGCTCCGGTTATGCCAACGCGATCTCGACGGACCGCGTGACGGTCGACGTCAACGCCTTCCTGCGCGACGGCTCGGCGAACCCCAACGTCGGACGTCCGGTTCTTTACGGACCGAGTTCGGGCGAGCAGATGCAGGAAAACCGCGAGGAGTACCGCAGCTCGCTGTATTACAAGTTCAACATCGCCGATTACGTCGGGCGGAAGAATCTCCTCAGCCGGCTCTTCGGCGAACAGATCTTCACGGGCAACCTCATGGGGCAGCGTTACGAGGACTTCAGCCGCAACTTCTCGCTGTACGGCTGGGACGTGAACACCTACGCCGGCCAATTCCTCCCGGACCACACCTACTACGATTGGTGGGGCATCCACTACCTCGGCAGCAGCCTGATGAATGTGCCGACCTTCGGCGCGATTCCCTCCTCCGCGATCCAGGGCGTCACCGCGGTGCAGAACCCCGGCACCTCGAACAACACGCTGGTGTGGGACTCGAACACGAAGACCTGGCACACGGCGACGGTCGACATCGTCAACTACCAGAACAACATCAACCACCTCTACACGGGCGCCGCTCAGGGCTTCGACGACACGACCTCGAAATCGTTCGTCTGGCAGGGCAAGCTGCTCAACGACTCCATCGACACGCTCTTCGGCTGGCGCAGCGATTCCTACCGTCGCTGGGACAAGCCCAGCTCGCTGATTCGCGACCAGTATCAGACGCCGATGCCGTACAGCTCCCAGTGGAACTACGTCGGCACCTCTCCGTTGACCGCGGATGAGCAGCGCCGCAGCTGGGGCGTGGTGCTCCACACCCGGAACCTGCTCGAGATGCTGCACTACACGATGCCGAAGGGTCTCGACGTGGCCTTCACCTACAACGAGTCGAACAGCTTCCGCCCGTCCGACGTCGGCACGGACGTGTATGGCAACAAGCTGGACGCCCCCTCGGGCAAGACCCGCGACATTGGCGTCCTCGTCACCGCGATGGACAACCGCTACTCGTTCCGCGCGACCTGGTACACGACGACCCAGAAGAACACGACGATCAGCGATCCGTCGGGCATGCTGTACTGGAACAAGGCCGGCATCGCCCGCACGATGAATGCGATGGAGATGGAGACCTGGACCTCCGGCACCTACCGGCAGCAGACCACGCCCGAGGCGCTCGTGAACAAGTGGATGTTCGGCACCTATGACACGTCGATCGCCAACCAGCCGCTCCCGGCCGACTGGCGCAATAACATCGCCGCCCTGCTCAACGAACCGCTGCGCATCCGCCGCGCCGCCGTGCCGGGCAATCCCGAATACGTCGCCCAAGGCACCATCAATCCTGCGACGGGCACGCCGTACCTCGCTCCGCCGCTCGACGACGAGGAGCTCGCCTATCGCAAGCTCTGGTTCGCCGCCCGCACCGACGCACAGTGGTCGCGGCCGCTCGATCCCGCCTGGTGGAACGCCATGCAGTTCAAGCAGGACGGCACCACGGACTGGGGCATCTGGGGCCAGAATTCGCCCGCCGGCGAGAAGCTCACCAACGACCTGGTCTCGAAGGGCGTCGAGTTCGAGCTCACCGCCAATCCGACCAACAATTGGCGCATGACCTTCAACGCCTCGCGCGTCATGGCGGTGCGCAGCAACATCCTCTCCGACTGGGCTGCCTACGTCGCCAAGAACAAGAGCCTCTGGTTCGACGGCTATAACCAGATCCCGGTGAACCAGCTGAATTACTGGAACATCACCGGCTTCGGCCAGATCCGCCACTGGTACAGCGAGACCACGTATTCGGGCGCCGTCGACACGCTCGGCGGGCGCATGGCCGCCAACGTGTACGGTCCGTACATGAACCTGATCGCGAGCAACGGCCAGGCCGTGAACGAACTCCGCAAGTGGCGCTTCAACTTCGTCACGAACTACACGTTCGACCGCGGCTTCCTGAAGCACGTCAACGTCGGCGGCGCGGTCCGCTGGCAGGACCGCGCGGCGATCGGCTACTACCCGAAGTACCAGTCGGACGCCGGCATCTGGGTGACCGACGTGAACAACCCGATCTACGGCCGCAGCGAGGCCAACTACGACGCCTGGATCGGCTACGAGCGCCGCCTTACCCGGAAGATCACGTGGCAGATCCAGCTCAACGTCCGCGACCTGTTCGCGAGCTCGAGCCTGATCCCCACGATGGCCAACCCGGACGGCACCATCGCCCAGGTTCGCATCCCGAGCCCGACGACATGGTCGCTGACGAATACGCTGAGTTTCTGAGCCATCCCTTCGCCGGGCGGGCGTCCATTCCGGATGCCCCCCGACCGTGGCTGGAGTTGGTTGCTCCCGCCACGGGGAGGATGGTTCGCAGCGATGGATAGACCCAGGACACCGGAGATGCCACAGGGGGGCTCCGGTGTCCTTGCTTTTCCCGACCTTGCCACGATACCCCGAATCCCCATCGTCCCGCGCTGACCCCACCCCATGATGAGCGGCATTTTCTGGACACGGATCCTTCGCCGGTCCGCCTGGCTTTGGGCCGCGGTGACGATCGCCTGCGCGCCGCGGCTCGCGGCGGCGCCTTCCGCGGGCGGGGCCGTCCTGACCACGGCCGCCCAGGTGCGTGCGCTGTCCGAGGCTGCCGCCCGGCGTGCGCTTCCGGCAACGCTTGAGGGCGTCGTCATGGGGGGCGCGGATCCTGCGGGAATCGCGTTCGTGATCCAGGACTCGACGGAGGGCATCTACGTCCAGGGTCCGCCCAATCTCGTCGTCGGACTCAGGCGCGGCGACGTGGTCCGAATCGAGGGCGTGACCGATCCCGGCGGGTTCGCGCCCTATGTCGTGGCGCATTCAATACGGAAGCTGGGCACGGCGCCCATCCCGCCTCCGCTCAAGGTCTCGCTTGAGGATCTCGACACGGGCCAGATGGACGCGAAGTGGATCGAGACGACGGGCATTGTCCGCAGCGTCCAGCCGACCGCGCCCAGCGACTCGGCCCCGCCGCCGCCCGGCACCCGCTACACCCTGCCGAGGCGCGATGCGGCGCCCCTGGGTGGCGCGAAGACCAAGCTCAAGCTCGCCTCCGGAAACTCGCGGCTGATCGTCGAGGTCGACGGACGGTACCGGCCTGAGGACTACGTGGACGCCGAGGTGCGGCTGCGCGGGCTGTGTTTCAATCTCCACAACCGGAATCGGCAGTTCGTCCGGCCCTTCGTGCAGGTGCCGGCCGGGCTCGGGATACAGATCGTCGTGCCTCCGCCCCGGGACGCGTTCGACAGCCCCGTCCGCCCGGTCGCCAGCCTGTTTCAGTTCGAGCATCCCGCGTACCGGCAGGGGCACCGGGTCCACGTGCGCGGCGTCGTGATCCACCACCGGGTTGGCTCCGCGTTGTGGATACGCGACCACGACCACAGCATCCGAGTCGAGAGCACCCAGCGCGAGGCGCTCCAGCCGGGCGACGTGGTGGACGTGCTCGGGTTTCCGGCGATGAGCCATTACAGTGCGATTCTCGAGGACGCCGTGTTCCGGAAGCGGGCCTCGGGGCCGCCGCCGGCGCCGCATGTGCTTGCTGCCGTCTCCGAGGCTCTGCGCTACGACGCCGACCTGGTGCAGCTGGATGCCCGCCTCACGGAACTTCGGCGGGTGTCGGACAGCCTGGCGCTTACGCTGGAGTGGAAGGGCACCGCCGTCCGTGCGCAGATGCACATGGCCGCCGGAGAACCCATGCCGCGAGGCTGGCTGCCGGGGAGCCTGGTCCGGGTGTCGGGCGTTTGCGCGGTGCTCACGGATGAGGCGGGTCCGCTGGGCGGGCTTTGGGAACCGCATTCGTTCCAGCTGCTGCTGCGTTCGCCCGCCGACCTCGTCGTGCTGCGGCCGCCCCCGTGGTGGACGGCCGAACGGGTGGTGTGGGTGCTGGCGGGATTTCTCGTGCTCGCGCTCGGCGCCGTGGCGGCAGTGATGCTGGCCTCGCGTCGGCGGCTGAAGGACCAGGAGCACCGGCGCGCCATGGCCGAGACGGAGTTCGCGGCGATCCTCGCCGAGCGCAACCGCGTGGCCCGGGAGATTCACGACACGCTTTCCCAGAGTCTGGGCGCCATCTCGGTCCAGCTCGAACTCGCCCGCACGCACGCCGCCGAGATCGGTGCGCCCGCGCGAAAACACATCGGAACGGCCCATCAGCTTGCCCGTGCCGCGTTGGCCGAAGCTCGGGATTCGATCTGGAACATGCGTTCCCATGTCCTCGAGCGCAGCGATCTGGGCGAGGCCCTCGGGGACATCCTCAATCGCATGACCGAGGGAACCGACACGAAGCCGACCATGCGCGTGGAGGGCGACCGCCGCCGCCTGCCTCCCGTGGTCGAGAACAACCTCCTGCGGATCGGGCAGGAGGCGATCACCAACGCCTGCAAGTATGCCAAGGCCACCCGCATCGACGTGACCCTCGCCTATGAGGCGCGCCTGGTGCGCCTTTCGGTCGTCGACAATGGGGCCGGCTTTTCCACCGAGGCCAAACCGGAAGGCGATCACCGCAGTTTCGGCCTCGTCGGCATGCGCGAGCGCGCCGTGCTGCTGGGCGGTTCGGTCGAAATCCGCAGCGCCCCCGGAGAGGGCACCTCGGTGGTCGCCACCTTGCCGGTCTGATCCCCCGCCGCCCCCTCGGCTTGCCTCCGGAATCCCCCAAATGGGTGAGAGTCAGGCCGCGGCCACCATGTTAAATTATTCGGTCCCGGGGCGCGCCCCGTATTGATCTGCCGTCTTCAGCATCCACAATGAGCTCCGAAACCGACTTTATCGCGCCAACCATGGGAGCCCCAAAAACCGGACCGGTTATCCGCGTGCTCGTCGTCGACGACCATCCGCCGATGCGCATGGGTCTGGTCGCGTTGATCAACAGCCAGCCGGGCATGGAGGTCGTCGCCGAGGCCTCGGACGGCGAGGAGGCGATCGAGGTGTACGACGACGTGCGGCCCGACATCGTGCTCATGGACCTGCGCATGCCGGGCATGGGCGGCGCGGAGGCAATCCTCGCGATCCGGATCAAGCATCCCGATGCACGAGTGATCGTCCTGTCCACGTATGACCTGGACGAGGATATTCACCGGGCGATCCAGTCGGGCGCCAAGTCCTATCTGCTCAAGGACATGCCGATCGAGGACATCGCGAGCACCATCCGCGGGGTCCACGAGGGAGACGCCTCGCTGCCGCGGCCTGTGGCGGAGCGCCTCACGGAGCGCTCCCAGCGCCAACAGCTGACCGAACGCGAGCGCGACGTCCTGGGATTTCTCGTACGCGGCCGCAGCAACAAGGAGATCGCGTCGAGCCTCTGCATTTCGGAGGACACGGTGAAGTCCCACCTCAAGACCCTCTTTTTCAAGCTCAAGGTGCGCGACCGGACGGGCGCGGCGGTGGAGGCCATACGCCACGGGATCGTCCACCTGAAGTAGCGAATCGGACGGTCTGAGCGTTTAGGGTGCCGACGATTCTGAAAGGTTCACCCATTCAGGGGATACGAATGCGCCCGTGGGTCTGCTAGGCTCGGTGTTGCCCTGAATCCCCGTGCAGGTCTCCGGAGCGCTGATTCCGCCGGCCCTCGCCGCGGGCCCTGCGCCCCGGCGCGAACTTTCAGCTCCACCTTTCTATCTTCGTGAAACGCAAACCCTTTCTCATTCCGTATTCGCTTCTGGCGGCCCTGATTATTTCCCTTTCACTGACTCGTCCGGCGCAGGCTTCGGCCCCGGCGGAGCACCACTTCGAGATCGGAACCGACGCGTTCCTGCTCGACGGGCATCCGTTCGAGATCCGCTGCGGGGAAGTCCACGCCGCGCGCGTGCCGAGGGAATACTGGCGGAACCGCCTGCGGCTCGTGAAGGCGATGGGACTCAACGCCGTCTGCGCCTACGTTTTCTGGAACCAGGTGGAGCCGCACCCCGGCCAGTTCGACTGGTCCGGCCAGGCGGACATCGCCGAGTTCTGCCGCGAGGCGCAGCAGGAGGGGCTCTGGGTCATCCTGCGGCCCGGCCCCTATGCCTGCGCGGAGTGGGAGATGGGCGGACTCCCGTGGTGGCTGCTCAAGGACGACGGCATCCGCCTCCGGTCGCGCGACCCGCGCTTCATCGCGGCGGCGCGCAGCTACCTCGCCGCTGTGGGCCGCGAGCTCGCCCCGCTCCAGGTGACCCATGGCGGGCCCATCCTGATGGTGCAGGTGGAAAACGAATACGGCTTCTACGGCAAGGACGCGGGGTACATGGGCGAGATCCGCAGCGCCCTGCGCGACGCCGGCTTCGACGTGCCGCTGTTCGCCTGCAACCCGACGGCGCATTTGCGCGATGGATACCGCCCGGACCTTTTCCCGGTCGTCAATTTCGGCTCCGATCCGGCGGGCGCGTTCAAGGCCCTGCGCAAGATCCTCCCGCGCGGGCCACTCATGTGCGGCGAATTTTATCCGGGCTGGTTCGACACCTGGGGCGCGCCCCACCACACGGGCAACACCGCCCGCTACCTCGCGGACCTGGGAACGATGCTCAAGATGGGCGCCTCGTTCAGCATCTATATGGTCCACGGAGGAACGACGTTCGGCTTTTTCACGGGTGCGGACCGACCCTTCAAGCCCGACACCTCCAGCTACGACTACGACGCGCCTATCAGCGAGGCGGGCTGGGTGACGCCGAAGTTTTTCGCAACCCGCGCGCTGCTCTCGAAGTACCTCCAGCCCGGCGAGACGCTGCCAGAGGTGCCGCCGCGCAACCCGGTCATCACGATCGCCCCGGTCCGGGCCACGTCGGTGGCGCCGCTGTTTTCGAACCTGCCCACCCCGATCGCCGACGAGACGCCGCGCAACATGGAGGCCTACGACCAGGGCTATGGATGCATCCTTTACCGGACCACGCTGCCGGCCGGGCCCGCCGCGACGCTCGGAGCCGCCGCGATCCACGACATCGGCCAGGTATTCCTCGACGGACGGAGGATCGGCTTCACCGACCGCCGCTCGCGCAGCTACACCGTCCGGCTGCCGGCGCGCGACCGCGCCGAGACGCTGGACATCCTGGTCGAGGCGATGGGCCGCGTGAACTTCGGCGTCGAGGTGCACGACCGGAAGGGTATCCATGGTCCCGTGACGCTTGCGCCCGACGGCGGGGCTGCGGCGGTGCTCCGGGGGTGGCAGGTCTTCCGGCTTCCCTTCGACAAGGCCATGCTCGCCGGCCTGCGCTACGGCGCCTCGGCGAAGCAGCCGGGGGCCACGGGCATGCCCGGCTTCTGGCGCACGACGGTGCATCTCGACCACACCGGCGACTGCTTCCTCGACATGCGCCCCTGGAGCAAGGGCTTCGTGTGGGTCAACGGTCACAATCTCGGCCGCTTTTGGGACATCGGCCCGCAGCAGACGATGTACGTCCCCGGACCGTGGCTGAAGCGGGGCGACAACGAGATCGTCGTCCTCGACCTCCTCGGACCGCGCGAGCCGGTCATCGCCGCGCTGGATCATCCCATCCTCAACGACCTGCGTCCGGGCCTGGACTTTGCGCATGAGCGCCGGAAGGCGGTGCATCTGAAGGCGGACTTTGGCGCGCCCGCGCTGACGGACCGCTTTGCGCCGGGTGCGGAGCTCCAGGAGGTGCAGCTCCCCAAGCCCGCCCGCGGCCGGTATTTCTGCCTGGAGGCCCTGAGCGCGCAGGACGGAAAGCCCTTTGCGTCGATCGCGGAGCTGACCCTGCTCGACGCGGCCGGCAGGCCGCTGAGCACGGATGGCTGGACGATCGCCTACGTCGACAGCGAGGAACGCGTCCGCGCCGACGGGACCGCGGAGAACGCCTTCGACGGCCAGATCACCAGCTACTGGCACACGCAGGAGGGCGCCGCGCAGCCCGGATTTCCACATCGCCTAATCATCGACCTCGGCCGCGATCGCGTGATCGGCGGCTTCCGCTACGTCCCCCGCCAGGGTGAGGGCGATGTGACCGGTCGCATCAAGGACTACCGCGTCTACGTCGGCGACGACCTGGTGCGGAAGTGAACGAGTGGATACGCGAAGGCCGGGCGTCGTGCCACTGGCGTGGCGACTATGCCCGGCGGGCTTCTTCGCCGTGATGCCAAAGTATCCGGCCTGCCTTCAAGCGGCGCAGCCGGGCATTGCACGTTGAGAGACGCCCCGGCTTGCCAAGTCGTAGCCTGGGAACGGGTCCGTCTTCCGCCTTCGCCAGGGCTACGGCGGGACGAGTCGCTATCAGCTAGGACGTGGCAGTCTTCGCCCTCCGCTACACAGCGGGCGGGCGCGTGGCGCTGCGTTAACGCAGGGTTGTAGCCTGGGGCCGGTGGCCGGGCTTCGTGCCGCTGACGCGGCGACTATGCCCGGCGGTCTTCTTCGCCGTGATCCATCAGCATCCGGCCTGCTTTCAAGCGGCGCAGCCGGGCATAGCACGTTGCGAGAGCAACCGCGAAGCCCGGTACCCGGAGTGGGACTCGAACCCACACTTCCTTTCGGAAACAAGATTTTAAGTCTCGTGCGTCTACCATTTCGCCATCCGGGCGGCGCAGGGCGGATCTTTGGAGACTCGCCGGTGCGGACACGAGTCGGAAAACGTGTGGCTCCGCCTGCCGCGCGGAGCCTCTCCCCGGGGCGGACGTCAGGCCTTCCGGTGAAATGCGGCGGCCGCGGCCTTCAGTCCCTGATCGTAGGCCCCCAGGATGCGGTCCCAGGTCTGGTTCGCCTCATGGTCAATCTGGCACCGGGCGGGGTCCGCGTCGTACCACGCTATCGTCTTCGCGATGCCATCCCGGTAGCGGGTCGTGGCCACGTAGTCGGGCACGAAGCGCTTGATCTTCGTATTGTCGAAAACCGCGGAGTGCGACTTGTCACCGATCAATCCGCAGGCGAGTCCCGGGTCGCAGGCGCCGAGGAAGTCCGTCGCGATGTGAACCAGGATCGGATTGGCCACGCCGGCCACCTCGGCGGTCTGGAGATAAATCTGGTCCCAGGTCAGCACCTCGTCGGACGTGATGTGGAAGGTCTGGCCGATCGCGCCGCGGTGTCCGCACAGGCCCACCAGTCCCTTCGCAAAATCCGTGTTGTGCGTCATCGTCCACAGCGAGAGTCCGTCTCCCGGCACGATCACGGGCAGGCCCTTGCGCATGCGGTCGACCGCCGTGTAGCTCTTCAGCCAGCTGTTGACGGCCAGTGGCACGACAGTGTCGCCAAACGTGAACGACGGGCGCACGATCGTCATCGGGAACGACTCCTCGCGCAGCGCGTGCAGCAGGCGCTCCTCGCACGCGATCTTGTTGCGCGAGTAGTCCCAATGTGGATTCGCCAGGGGCGTCGATTCGGTGATCAGGTAATGGCTGAGCGGCTTCTGGTAGGCGCTCGCGGAGCTGATGAAAATGTATTGGGCGGTGCGCCCGCGGAACAGCGCCATGCGCCGCTCGAGTTCGAGCGGGGTGAACACGAGGAAATCGACGACGGCGTCCCAGGTTTCCCCCGCCAGCACCCGCGCGGACTCGGCGGGGTCGTTGATGTCCACGGTGATCTGCCGGGCGCCGACGATGGGTGCGCGGCGCGAGCGGTTGCAGAGCGTGACCTCGTGCCCGCGCTCGATTGCGAGGTGGGTGCAGGCCGTGCTGATGATTCCGGTTCCGCCGATGAAGAGGATGTGCATGGAGGGTGAAGGGGTGAAGGAGCCGACTTTCCGGCGCGGGCGGCGCCGGGGCAATCCCGGAGTCGGGCGTCCGAGCTTGACGTTGACGAACTGCCTCGGAGTGGGGCAGGGTCGCGTCCCCCCCTGTCATGGCAACTTCCCTGCTCTCCCGAAATCTCGTGGGCGCGGCCGCATTCGTGGCCTTGTCCCTCGGGTCGCTCCAGGCACAACCGCAGCCGGCCGACCACGGCCAGTTTTTCAAGTCGTCTCCGACATCTGACGCGTCGCTCGCGACGATCCCCGCGAGCGACAGCCGGTTCCTCTACGAGGGCCGCTTCGACACCACCAAGCCCTCGGCTCCGGTCGACGTGTGGGAGGGCAATCGCATCTCCGTCGATTTCGAGGGCTCACGGGTGGCGCTGCTGTTCGAGGATCTCGAGGGTCAGTGCTTCTTCGACGCCCACATCGACGGCCAGAGTCACATCGTGGCGCTTCGCGATCCCGCGCAGCACTGCTACGAGCTGACGCTCCCGCTCGGCCCGGGACGGCATCACCTCATGCTCTTCAAGCGGAGCGAGGCGACGGCGGGCACGGTGGCCTTCCGTGGGATCGAGATTGCAAAAGGGGCCCGAGCCTGGGCGCCTGCAAAGCCCGCCTATGCCCTGAAGATGGAATTCATCGGCGACTCGATCACCGTTGGAGCCTGCAACGAGGATGGCCCCGCCGACCAGTGGGACGACCGGCTCACGCACGACAATGCCCTCAGTTACGGAGCGGTCACGGCCGACGCCTTCCACGCCGACTACCGCTGCATTGCCGTCAGTGGCATGGGCATCTGCACGGGTTATGTGCCGATGCTGGCCGGCCAGATCTGGGACCGCGTGTATCCCCGCGTGGACTCTCCGCGCGCGGACCTCTCGGCCTGGACCCCCGACGTGGTGTTTGTGAATTTCGGTGAGAACGACAACTCGTTCACCTCGGTGCACCACCAGCCCTTCCCTGCCGGATTCACGGCGGGGTATGTCGCCCTGATCCATGCGATCCGGTCCGCGTATCCAAAATCCGAGATCGTGCTCCTGCGCGGCGGCATGACCGGCGGCGCGAAGAGCGAAGTCCTGCGCGAGGCATGGACGAAGGCCGTCGACCAGCTTGAGGCCGCCGACCCGCGCGTCAGTCATTTCGTATTCACGCATTGGACCGGCACTCATCCGCGCGTGAAGGACGATCGCATCATGGCCGACGAACTAAGCTCCTGGCTGCGTGGCCAGCCGTTCATGGCCGGCCGTTGAATTGCGGCTGGGCGTTTACACGTATCGTAATCGGGAAAGTTGTAAGTAGGTGGTAAAATGATATCTTAGGTGTTTTAGGCCGGAGCGGCGCCGCCTGATTTCGAAGGCGGCACCCCTTCGGCGGGTTCGTTTTTTCCCGGGAGCCCCGGGACCCGCGCTGCCCAGAACTACCCACGGGTTCCCGAACGCGATCAGGAAAATCCTGCAGGCCGGAGGAATTTCCTAACGCAGGAATCCGCTTCTGGTGCGATAGGATTACGGAAGCGCGGCGCCAATTCGGAAGGTGCCGCCTCAGTAATGAATTGTAATTCAAAACGGTGTGCGGCGGGTCGGGGCGCGACAGAGGTGCCGGCGGACGCGAATGGCTCGACGCCGGAGTCGTCGCGATGCCGGGTATCGTACGATCCCATCGCGACAGCCGGAGGAGCCTGCAATGAGTGAGCTGATTTCTGCCGTTCTGTTGTCCGGCACCTGCGTCGCGGTGTTGGGAATCGGAATCCCGGCGGTGCTCGCCGTTGTGGTCCTGCGCTTTCGTGCGATTCGTGCGCAGCTCGAGCGAACCGTGGTGGAGCAGGTGCGCGACATCGAGGAGCGCGAACGGCTCTACCGGACGGTGGTGACGCGCGCCAGCGACGGCATCGTGCTGATCCGCGACGAGTGTATCGCCTTTGCCAATGCGCGTGCGGTCGAGCTGGTCGGCGTCGCCGCCGACCGGGTGCTCGGCCAGACGTTCATCCAGTTCGTGCATCCCGACCACCGGGCGGCGGTGCGCGAGAATTATGCGCGGCGCATGGGTGGCGACGAGGCGCCGTATCGCTACGTGACGGCCCTCGTGAATTCGGAGGGGAATCCCGTGCCGATCGAGGCGAGCGGGACGGCGATGATGATCGGCGGCGTCAGGACGAATCTGGTGCTCATTCGCGACATCTCGGCCCGGTTGCAGGCGGAGTCGCACCAGCGCGAAGCAGCCCGGCGGCTGGAAGCGGTGAACCGCCGACTCGAGAAATCCACGGCCCAGGCTCGCGAACTCGCGAGCCGGGCGGAAGAGTCCGACCGCAGCAAGGCGGAGTTCCTGGCGAATGTGAGCTGCGAGCTGCGCACCCCGCTTTCGTCGGTGCTCGGCATGACCGAGCTTCTTTTGTCCGAGGCCTTCGGTCCGGTCAACTGGTCGCAGCGCGAGGCGCTTCAGTCTGTCGACGAAAGCGGTCGGCATCTTCTTGACCTGATTGGCGACATCCTGGACATGGCGCGCCTGGAGTCGGGGCATCTGGAGCCCAAGCCGGCCGACGTCGATCTCCACGATTTGTGTGCGGTTTGCATGCGATTCATCGCGCTGCCGGCCTCGCGGAAGGGGGTGAATACCCTGGTGGAATGGCGGGGCGCGCCGGCGCGGGTCTCGGTGGATTCGCGCATGCTTCGGCACATCCTGGTGAATCTGCTCGGAAACGCGGTGAAGTTCACCCCCTCCGGCGGAAGCGTCGCCTTGGTTGTGTCCCAGCAGGCCGGGGACAACGCAATCGACTTCGCCGTGTCGGACACCGGGATCGGCATCAGCCGCGAGCGCCTGGAGGCGATCTTCGAGCCGTTCGAGTCGGGCGGGCGCCGGGCGGGTCGCGGTGTGGGGCTCGGGCTCACTATGGCCCGGCGTCTCGCGACGGTGCTGGGCGGAACGCTCATGGCCCGGAGCACGCCGGGGCTGGGAAGCTCGTTTACGCTTCGGATTCCGTGTCCCCCGGTGCCTGCGGACCCGGCGCCCGCCGTTCCGGCGAACGAATCCCTACTGGGAATGCGCATCCTCGTCGCCGAGGACGAGCCGGTCAGTGCCCGGATGCTCGAACTGCAGCTGCGGCATGCGGGGGCGGCGGTGACCCTCGCGTCGAACGGACGCGAGGCCGTATCGCGGGCCCGAGCCCGACGCCCGGATGTCGTGCTCATGGACGTACACATGCCGGTGATGGGCGGGATCGAGGCGACCGCCGCGCTGAAGGGGGATCCCTTGACGGCGGGCGTGCCCGTGATTTGTCTGACGGTCCTCGCCATGGACGAGGATCGGGACCGCTGCCTTGCCGCCGGCGCGGACGATTTCCTAATCAAACCAGTCGAGATGCGGGCCCTGATCGAAAAACTTCGCCGCCTGCCCGCCGGATCGAAAAAACCGGAGGACCTGGTCGGCCGCCGTGAATGAAGCCGTCCTCCGAGCAGCCCTTGAACACCTCCGCCGACGCCCCGGCCGCGCGCGGTTTCTCGCTTCCCGTGCCTGGAGGCTCGTTCGCGACCGGCTGGCTGGCGTTCGTATTTGCCTATGGCGTGGCGTTGATCGTGAGCGAATCCCTGCGTCCGCCCACGGCCCTGTGCTCCCCTGTGTGGTTGCCTGCGGGATTGCTCGTCGCGGTGCTGGTGTCGGCCTCCGAGCGACGGCGTCCCCTGATCCTGGGGACTGCGGCCGTGCTCGGGTTCTTGTACGCGCTCGGGAAGCGGGACGGCGTCACTCCGGCCCTGCTTGAGACCTTCGGTGGCATCCTCGAGGCAGTCGCCGCGGTGGTGCTCGCGGGGCTCTGGCAGGGAAGGCGTGGCTCCGGTTCGCGCGGCGGGGCGATCGGGCTTCTGGCCATATCCGCCCTTCCGGGACCCGCCCTCGGGGCGGCGCTCATCGCGTCCGCGCACCTGCTCTCGCCTGGATCCGGCGGTTATCTTTCCACCTGGCTTGCGCTCTGGTGTCGGGACGTGCTCTCGATCCTCCTGATCGTCCCGCTCGCGATGGGAGCGGTTTCCGAGCGCCGGTCCTGGATGGATCTCACGTTTCGCGTGCGGCGCTTGGAGGCGGCCTTGCTGGCGGTCCTGGCTGCGGCGTCTGCCTGGATCGTCTTTTCGCTGATTCGCGTGGCCGGTACGGAGGTGAAGTTCCTGGCCGTCCCGATTTTCGTCTGGGCCGCGATGCGCTTTCAGGCCCGTGGCGTGGCTCTCGCCGGCGCGCTCGTGTCGCTGATCGTCTTCGGACTCGCCACCTGGGACCCCGGTGCCGCGGGGGCGTTTGCGCCCGGGCTGATCGAACTCCTCCAGGTGTTTTTTGTCGTCGCGGTCGCGACCGCGCTGATGATCTCCATTGCCTGGACGGAGTACCAGAGCTCGGCCGGCCGCCTGATGCGCCTGCGGGATGCGATGGCGGAGATCGTGGTGACCCTCGAGGTCATGCGCGATGCCTCCGGGGCGGTGGAAGATTTCCTGGTCGTCGACGCCAACCCGGCGTTCCGCACCGCCTCCGGGAGGCAGGAGCCCGCCGCGTCTGCCGTGCGCCTGTCGGCGTTCATCGAGAATCCTGGTCTTGCCTATGGGCGTGAGGCGGAGGCGCTGCTCCGGGACCGTCGG
Source organism: Opitutaceae bacterium (assembly GCA_027310745.1). GTDB lineage: Bacteria > Verrucomicrobiota > Verrucomicrobiia > Opitutales > Opitutaceae > MWDT01. The sequence goes on from DAIDAF010000038.1 coordinate 109,450, forward strand.
CCGAGGCGGCTCGAGGTGCGTTCATCGCGCTCCGGACGTTGGTATCAGGTCTCTGCGTACGTGCCCGAGGACCGCGACCGGATCGTCGCCGTGGCCACGGACATCACCCCGGTCAAGGAGCGCGAAGCTGAGGTGCTCCGGCTCTCGCGCCGGTATGAGATCGTGAGCGACGTCAACCAGGCCATCGTCCGCTCGGCGTCGCGCGAGGACATGCTCCGTCAGGTCTGCGCCGCGTTGGTCAGGGAGGGTCGGTTCGAGGTCGCGTGGTCCGGGCGGTTCCGCGGGACGGAGGACAGGCTCGTGCGGGTGGCGTCCGCGGGGGACGAATCCCTGCTGGCGGACCTGCGCGCGCTCGGGCCGGAGGCCGAGGGAATGCTCGCACGGCGTGCCTTTGAAGTCGGAGGCGTGGTCGCCTGCAGCCGTACCGGCGATGATCCGACCGTGCGCCCGTGGGGCCCGGTGGCGGCCCGTCACGGGATTGTCGCGGTGGCCGCCTTCCCGCTTCGCGAGGATGGCCGTGTGATCGGCGCCGTGGCCGTGGGGACGGGGGACGGGCAGGATTTTTGCAGAGAGGAAATCGGCCTGTTGGAACAGGTGTCGCAGGATGTGGGATACGCCCTCGACAAGATCCGCAGCGACGAGCTCGGCGCTCAGACCGTCGCCAACCTGCTGGAGAGCGACCGCCGCTTTCGCGGGCTGTTTGAGCAGGCGCCCATCGCCTACCAGGCGCTCGACGTTCGGGGCGTGATCGTCGACGTGAATCCCGCCTGGCTCGCGCTGTTCCGGGCGACGCGCCCGGAGTCGATCGGGCGCCCCTTCATGGATTTCATGCCGGATGAACATCGTCCGGACTTCATCCGCGGGTTTTCGGCGCTGGTGTCGGGCGGTGGCGAGCGGGCTTTCGAGATGGCGCTGGCGCGGGAGGACGGCGACCCGTTTTCGGCGCACGTGACGATCCGGGCCCAGGGGGACCGGGCGGGCGGTTTCCAGGTGGCGCACTGCGTCATCCACGACATATCGGAGCGCCTTCGCTACGAGCGCTCGCTGCGCGAGGGGGAGGAGCGGATCAAGACCGCCTTCGAGATCGCAAACGACGGGATCTGGGAGGCGGATCTGAGGACCGGCAAGCTGACGCTGTCGTCCCGGTTCTACACGATGCTCGGCTACGAACCCGGCGCCTTCGACGAGACGCCCCGTGAATGGATTGACCGGATACACCCGGACGATGTGGCGCGGATCGTGGGCCGCTACCCTGATTTCCTGGCTTCGGCGGAGGACTCGTTCGAGATCGAGTATCGCCTGCGGGACCGGGGAGGCGCATGGCGGTGGATCATGGCGCGTGGGCGGGTCGTGGAAAAGGGGCCCGCAGGGGAGAAGGCCCGCATACTCGGCACCAACAGCGACATCACCGCGCGCAAGCAGTCGGAGCTGGCCCTCCGGCAGAGCGAGCGCCGCCTTGCGCTCGTGATCGAGGGGTCCGCGCTGGCTGCCTGGGATTGGGATCTTCACAGCAATGAGATTCTCTTCAACGCGTACTGGGCCCGCCTGACGGGAAACGGCGATGCGGAACGCATCCTTTCCGCCCAGGAATGGCGTACGCTCATCCATACGCAGGATCTCCCTGCGGTGCGATTGGCGTTCGAGGACCACTTGGCGGGCGTGCAGCCCCACTTCGAGTGTGAATACCGGGTCCGGAAGGGGGACGGGAACTGGGTATGGGTGTACGACCGCGGGCAGGTAATCGCCAGGGATGGCTCGGGCGGGCCGCTGCGCGCCGCGGGAACGCTTCGCGACATCACGGACAGGCGGCTGGCCGAGAAGCAGGTGCGCGAGCAGGCGGCACTGCTCGACCAGACTCAGGACATCGTGATCGCAACCGACACCGCCGGCCGGGTGCGTTTTGCCAATCGCAGCGCGGAGGTCTTCTTCGGTCCGTCGGAGGAGGGCCTTCACGATCGACGGCTGGCGGATCTGTTTGAGGGCTCCGAACCCGTGTTCGACGGCGCCGCGATCGAGCGGGTCGTCGCGGACCGTGAGTGGGCGACCGAGGTTCGCCTGGAGAAGGGCTTCCTGAAGGGGCGCATCCTCGACGCGCGCTGGTCCGTCGTGCATTCGGACGCGGAGTCTCCGGAGCGGCTGCTTCTGGTGTGCACCGACATCACCGACCGCCGGCTGCTAGAGGCTCGCTTCCTGCGCGCCCAGCGCATGGAGAGCATCGGCTCCCTTGCATCGGGCGTCGCGCACGACCTCAACAACATCTTCCTGCCGATCTCGCTAGCGGCGCACATCCTGAAAAAATCGCCCCCGAGGACCAGCGCGCCTCGCTCCATGCGATGCTCGACCAGAGCGCGCAGCGGGGGGCCGATCTCGTCCAGCAGCTGCTAACGTTCGGCCGCGGCCTCGACGGGCGGCGCGTCGAGCTCCAGCCGCGCATGCTCTTCCACGAGGTGCGCCGGATCATCCGCGAGACGTTTCCGAAGAACATCGTGTTGGAGACCCGGATACCGGAGGATCTCTGGACCGTCTCGGCCGATCCGACCCAGATTCACCAGGTCCTGCTCAACCTCTGCCTCAACGCCCGCGACGCCATGGCGGCGGGCGGCACGCTCTCCCTTGCCGCGGAGAACGTCGTGTTCGACGAGCATTACGCCGCGATGAACCCCGAGGCGGAGGCCGGTCCCTACGTCATCCTCGAGGTTGTCGACACGGGTGTCGGCATTCCCGCCGACAACCTGGAGAAGATCTTCGATCCTTTCTTCACCACGAAGGAGCCCGGCGTGGGCACCGGGCTGGGGCTTTCCACGGTCCACGGCATCGTCAAGGGCCACGGCGGTTTCGTCCAGGTCCGCAGCCAGGTGGGCGAGGGCACGCTTTTCAAGGTGTACCTCCCGGCCATCCCCGCGGTCGTGGAAGTCAGCGAGATCCCGCCGGGCGAGGAGATTCCGACCGGGTCCGGCGAGACGATCCTGGTCGTGGACGACGAGGAGGCCGTGCGCGAGACCCTTCGCGACATGCTCGAGAACCACGGCTATCGCGTCATCCTGGCCCCCGACGGCCGCCAGGGCCTTGTCTGTTACCAACAGCAACGGCAGCTTGTTCGCGCGTTGGTGACGGATGTGATGATGCCCGTGATGGACGGCGCCGAACTCGTCCGGGCGATTCGCCGGGAGGATCCGGACCTGCCGGTGATCGCGATGAGCGGGCTTCCGGAGAAGGAGCTTGCGGCGGGTGAGGAAGGCGCGCGGGCCGATGCGTTCATCATGAAGCCCTTCGTCTCCGAGCAGCTTCTGGTGGAACTTCACTCGGTGCTCGCTCCCGGGGCACCGCCCGGCAAGGAATTGAACCCGTCCGCACGCCCATGAATCGTATCCAGTCCTACTTCGACGAGTCGACCTCAGCCCGGAGGATGCTCCTCTGGCTCTCGTTCGAGTGCCCCGGGCGAGGCAATCCCGCCGGTTGTCCGCTGCACTCGATCCGCCACCTGCCGCCCGAGGATCGCAGGCGGCTCATCCAGCGCATGGACGGCTCCGAGCTCATCCGGCTGTATCGCGTGCATTCCGCCTGCAGCCTCTCGGCCGAGGCCGTCGTCGCCTCGGATGGAGCGTCGGGCATCGGGGACTCATGACGAGCCCGTCGGACGACACGCCGCATCCGACGGTCCTCGGGCGCCTGGAGCTCTTTGCCGAGGCTCCCGTGCCCTACGTTGCCCTCAACTCGCGGGGCCTGGTGGAGGATTTCAACCGGGGTGCCCTGGACTTTCTCGGCAGGACCGCCCTGGAACTCTCCGGCAGCGTCTTCTCCTCCCTCTTGGAGCCGGACCAGCGGGCGGCCTTTTCGGGCCTGCTGCACCGATTCTTTGGCGAAGGCGGGTCGCTGTCGTTTGATGCGCGGTTTCCGCTTCCGGGACACCCGTCGCGCCGCGCCGTGGTGTTCGGCTCTCCGCTTTCCGACTCAGGGGGGCGCCCGCTGCTCTGCCTGACATTAGGAAAATCGCCAGCTGGCGGCCGCGATGAGGAGGACGAACGTCCGCGGCTCATCGAGGAATTGAAGCACAAGAACGTCGAGCTCGAGCAGTTCACGTATTCAGTCTCCCACGACCTGAAAAGTCCGCTTCACACGATCAAGGGATTCGTCGACGTGATGCAGCACGATGTCGACAACGGACGGTATGGCTCGCTTGCGAAGGACCTCGTGCGTGTCCGCGAGGCGGCCGACCGGATGCAGGAGCTCCTCGACGCGATTCTCGCATTGTCCCGCGCCGGCCGGGTGATCGGTCCGAAGGATGACGTTGCGCTCGGGCCCCTGTTTGGCGAGGTGCTGCGGCTCCTGGATGCGCAGATCAGCAGGCGCGGAGTCGCGGTCTCGGTCGCACCGGATCTCCCGGCCGTGCGCGGGGATCGTGTCAGGCTTCGCGAGGTCGTCCAGAATCTGGTGGAAAACGCGGTCAAATTCCTGGGCTGGCAGGAGAACCCCTGCGTCTCGATCTCCGCGGTGAGGCTGGGCGCGGAGGTGCGGGTGAGCATCCGGGACAACGGCATCGGCCTGTCGGAGCGGGATTGCCAGGCCATCTTCGAGCTCTTTCGGAAGGTGGACCCGAGGGCCGAAGGCGCCGGCATCGGGCTGGCGCTCGCGAAGCGCATCGTGGAGGTCCACGGTGGACGCATCTGGGCGGAGTCCGACGGGCCGGGCCGGGGAACCACCTTCGTCTTCGCGCTGCCGGTCGACGGAGAACCCATTCTCTCGTGAGCGAGCCGAACCCACTTTGCCTCCTTCTCATCGAGGACGACCTCGCGCATGCCGAGCTCGTTCACCGCGCGTTTGCCTCCGCTCCCGGACGGGTGGAGATCGACCACGTCGAGTCGCTGGAGGAGGCCAGGGTTCGCCTGGCAGCAACCAAACCGGACCTCATCCTCTCCGACCTCCGACTGCCCGACGGAAGCGCGATCGACCTGCTGACCACGGTCGGCGGCGATCCCGGTTGCCCGCTGATCGTGATGACCGGTCAGGGGGACGAGAACCTCGCCGTACTCAGCCTGAAGTCGGGCGCGATGGAATACCTGGTCAAGTCCCCCGAGACACTTCGCGACCTGCCCCGCACCGTGCAGCGCGTGCTTCGGCAGTGGGAGCTCGCGCTCGAACGGCGCGCCATGCAGGTCGCGCTCCGCGTCAGTGAGGAGCGCCTGCGCCTGGCCATGGAGGCCGCGAGCGACGGACTGTGGGACTGGGACCTTGCCGGAAGGTCGGTCTATTGGAGCCCGCGCATGTATACGATGCTCGGATACCAACCGGATGAGTTCCCGCTAACGCTGCTGCGGATCAAGGAGCTGGTTCACCCGGACGATCGCCGGCGGGTGGCCCGGAGCCGTCCGTGGAGAACGCAGACCGGAGGCGAGGGTTTCGCGCTCGAGTTTCGTATGCGCACCCGCTCGGGCGGCTTCAAGTGGATCGGGGCCCGCGGCAAGCCCGTCGCCTGGGATTCCGACGGCCGCGTGTTGCGCATGGTCGGCACGCACGTCGACATCGACGACCGCCTCCGGTACGAGCAGACGCTCCAGGAGACGAGTGGGCGCCTGCACGCGCTTTTCGACGAGGCGAACGACGCAATCGTAGTCGCCGAGCACCCCTCCCTGCGCATCACCGAAGTCAATGCCGCCGCCGAAGGCATGCTCGGGCGAGGCCGCTCCGACCTCATCGGCGCCCACCTTTCCGAGTTTCATCCCGCCGACGCCTGGGACAAGTGCGGCAGGCTCTTTGACCAGGCCGGACGGCTCGGGGCGAAGATCCTGTGCGAATCTGAGGTCGTCGCCGCGGACCAGCGGCGCATCGCCGTCGAAATCAGCGCGAGCCGGATCAGCCTTCCCGGCGGAAGGCTCGTGCTGCAGGGTATCTACCGCGACCTGACCGAACGCCGGCATCTCGAGGCCCAGCTCAGGCAGGCGCAGAAGATGGAGGCGATCGGACAGCTGGCCGGAGGAGTCGCGCACGATTTCAACAACGTCCTTGCGGCCATCATGCTCCAGCTCGGCCTCCTCCGGGCCGACCGCCGACTCCCGGCGGAGATGCAGTCCACGCTGACGCTCCTGGAGTCCGCGACCAAGCGTGCGGCCGATCTCACCCGGCAGCTCCTGCTCTTCGGGCGGAGGCAGCCCGCGAAGTTCCAGCCGACCGACGTGGACGTGCTCATCGCGAACCTCCTGAAAATGCTCAGGCGCCTCGTGGGCGAGTCCGTGCAGATCCGATTCACTCCGAAGGCCGATCACCATTGGGTGCTCGCGGACATCGGCATGGTCGAGCAGGTCGTGATGAACATGGTCGTCAACGCCCGCGATGCGATGCCCCAGGGCGGTCGGGTTGAGTTGTCAGTCGACCTGATTGAGCGGGTTCCCCAGGGAGACCCGGGCGACGGACGTCCGACGAATCCCGTGCCTTCGGATTTCGTGCGCATGACCATCAGGGACCAGGGCACGGGCATGGACGAGGCGACGAAGCGACGCCTGTTCGAGCCGTTCTTCACCACGAAGGAGGTTGGCAAGGGTTCGGGCCTGGGCCTGGCGACCGCCTACAGCATCGTGAAACTTCACAACGGCTGGATCGAGGTGGAGAGCACGCTGGGGAAGGGGAGCGAATTCAGCGTGTATCTGCCTTTCCACAACCCGGTGCGGGCCGCGCTGCAGGCCGGCGAGGCGGCCCAGCCGGCGGTCGGCGGAAACGGCACCGTGCTGCTGGTGGAGGACGACACGATCGTGCGCACTTTTGCCGCGCTCTCGCTCCGCTCGGTGGGGTATGCGGTCTGCGAGGCCGTGGACGGACACGACGCGCGCAAGGTCTGGAGCCACGAACAGGGCCGGATCGATGTGCTGCTCACCGACGTTGTCATGCCCCAGGGGCTCACCGGTTGGGAGCTTGCGAGCGGACTGCGCGAGCAGAAGCGGGATCTCGCCGTGGTGCTCATGAGCGGTTACACGACCGAGCTTCCCCAGCACACGCTCGACCCCGCCAACCGCCTCGTCTTCCTCCAGAAACCCTTCGACACCGTGAAACTCACGCGTGCCGTCCGGAACGCGATCGACCGGATTTCCGGAAAAGGCGCGGACTCCGGTTCGTAATGCCCGCGTGGATGCAGGGCGCCTGCCTCTTCCCAGTCACAGGGACCGTCGATCCCTGAATTGAATCGCCACAAGGATCCTGGGGAGGCTACGCCGCTACCGAAACCCCTGGAGGTAATGGCGACAAGAAACGCAAAAGGGCGCCTGGGTTGTCGACCCAGATCGGAGCGCGCTTATAGGCGCACGCAACCAAGGACCGAAACCACTGAAATTTCGTGATTTTCGTGGCCAATCATTCCGATGCTTTGGATTGCGGCACAGCTGTTCTGGATTCTCGTGGCGATTCGCTGAGCGGCTTGTTCTTCGTGACGTTCGCCTCGGTTCCCATCTCCCGCTGCAGTTGGGTTCATTTCCCGCCGACCGTTCATCGATTCTTGTCAGCCAGCACCATGCGGCCGAAAAAAAGGCCCCGCATGCGCAAAGGCCGGCGGGGCGGGGAAATGAAGCCGGGACGCGAACTCAGTTCGCGGCGGGCAGCATCTGAGCGAGCTTCGCCTCTAGGGCGGGGCCGCGCAGGTCGCGGGCGGCGATGTTGCCGTTCGCGTCGAGCAGGAACGTGGCGGGGATCGCGTCCACCCCATACGAGGCGACCAGCTTGCTGTTCCAACCCAGGCCGTCGTAGTACTGCTTCCACGTCATCCCGTGCTCCTTCATGAAGGAGGTCAGCTTGGCGCGGTCATTGTCGAGGCTGACGCCGATGATCTCGAAGCCCTTGTCGTGGTATTTCTTGTACGCGGCTACGACGTTCGGCAGTTCCGCGCGGCAGGGCGGGCACCAGGTCGCCCAGAAGTCGACCAGGACGACCTTGCCCCGGTACGACGCGAGGTTGAGCGGGGCGCCATCGAGGTCCTTCTCGTTGAAGGTAGGGAAGGGCTTGCCGACGGCCAGGCGGGAGTCCGCCGCGGCCTTCTGCTCCAGTTGAGTGGCGATGGCGGTGAGCTTGTCGGCGATCGGAGTTCCGGCCATCGACTCGGCGTCCTGCTTGAGGATCGCGACGCCCTTCGGCGTGTCGTTGAGCACCTCGAGGTACAGGCGGGCCTCCATGAGTCCGACCATCGCGACGGCCTGATTCTTCTGGCCGGCGTACTCGGCGCGCAGTGCGTCGAATTCCTTCAATTCCGGCGCGAGCGCAGCCTCCGTGGCGGCGCCGGCCTGGATCTTGGTGCGCACCTTCTCGACGAGTGCGGAGAGCTTGTCGGTGACCTGCTTCTCCTGCGTCATTTCGGCGACGGATGGCGCGGAAACGGCCGGCTTTGCGGGGACGGCCGTTGCCGTGTCGGCGCGGAGGTGAAGGGAAAGGGGGGCGAGGGTAGCGAGCAGGACTGCTCCGAAGGATCTGAGATTCATAGAGGCGCCGATGCAGGCACAAATCGAATTCGAACGCACGCCTGAAGGTTCGTCGCAAAACGGTTTATCCTGACTTCAGCGATTGAATGGAACAGAAGCCAACGAAGGGAGCGGAGAACAAACAGTTTACCACAGAATTGAAAGCGTTGGTTTATACACCGGTCGGGTGAGTCGAATTTTGCTCGGCGATTTCGTATAATCGCCTGGTTCGGCCTTCTTTGTTATCTTCGTTTCCTTCTGTTAACTGCGTTTTCTAAGTTTATCTGACGGACCTGGGACCTCAGGCTGCGGCCATGATAACGAATCCATTTGTCCACCGTCAGTCGCCAGACTTCCGCGAGTGCAACCGCGGCGAGATGGTGATCGGCCGGTGAGAAAATTCGGCGCCGAAAGTTACGAGGGACAAGGCGCTTAGCCTGGCGTGGCGATCGCCTCGGATTGCACCTCAGCGATTGGGCCTGCCGGTTGCAGGTTGGCCACTCAATGGCCTGCGCCTCATGGCCTTGTTACCTTCGTTTCCTGGTTTACTGCGTATTCAAGGATGACGGTCGATCGCCGGACGAGAAGCTCAGGGCCGATAACGGCCCCGGTCGAGCGCGGCTGCCCCGGGTGGTCCGGGATTTGGGAGGGGATCGACGCGGAGAAGACATGTAGCCGACAGGCCGCGCGTAGCGCGCTAACCTGTCGGCGCAATGCAAACTAAACAGAGTAATCCTAAGGTTAGGCGTGCTCCCGTCGAGGCGGGAGCGACAGTGATGATGGGGATGGAGTGCGGAGCTTCGGCGCCGCCTTGGGACGCGGGGCGCTTACTGGCTCGCGCGGAGTGCTTCGTCGACGGACGCGAGGTGTTTCTTCCAGGCAGCCCAGGCTTGTGGTTTGGTCGAACGGTCGTTGAGACGACGCATCGCCTCTTCGCGCTGGGCGGTCAGGGCATCGCGGTAGGCAAACAGATTGCCTGTGTTCTCAGGGAGCGCGGGAGGCATTTCCTCGGGCTGGGGCTCGGGCGTTGTCGCAGGCTGAGACGATTGGCTCGCGGAGTTCGCCGCTGCGGCTGCGAGTCCGGCGCCGACGGGCGTCGCTGGGACGGGCGAAGGCGCGGAGGCAGCCGCCCGGCGACGGCGACGCTTCCGGGGCGTGCCCGCCGCTTCCTGCACAGCGGCACGGACAGCCCTGCCAAACGCGTCGACGTCGGTGTAGCCGTAGTGTGCCGGGAGTCGCCGAAGCTCGGCGGTCAGCTCAGCTTCGACCTCAGTGGTCAGCTTCGCCACCTTTTCGCGCGCCTCGCGCAATTCAATCACCAGGGCCTCGATCGTTGGTTTGTGCGACATGGTTCCCCTTCTTGCCAATCACACGGCCAACGCCCGTCGAGCCATTTCGCGATGAAAATTGAAAAAGTCCGGGTTTCCCCTGCGCGCCACCGCCCAGGCCTCGTGGCTGGAATGGATAAGGCGGGCCGGCTCCGGTGGGCCGCCCCGCCGTCTTCGAACGGTTCTCAATTCGTCACGAAATCGAGCACCACCGGCGTCACGATCGCCGCGAAGTCGTCGTAGGCCATCTTGATGACCTCGTGGTGCGTGCCGGCATTGAACGCGATCTCCTTCTGTTCGGTGAGGCTCCCCGCCACGTAGGTTTTCATCCCATACAGGTAGCCGAAGGGCGGCATTGCGCCGGCCTCGCAGTCGGGGAAGTGCGTCACGAACTCCTCCTCGCTCGCGAGCTTGACCGGCGATTTCTCGAGCAATTCCGCGAGATCCGACAGCACCAGCCGTCGCGTCGCCGGCAATACGACCATCGCCAGCTCACCCTCGATCTTCACGATCACCGTCTTCGCAAAATCGCGGCCCGCCACATGCGCCAGCTCGGCAATCTCCTGGGCCGTGAAGGCCGGAGAGTGCCGGATGCTGATGTATTTCACGCCGCGACGATCCAGAAACTCCCTGAGTCGTTCCGCTGCCATGACATCCTCCTTCGTTTTGTGCGTTGAAGCATCCGGTCCAACGAGGAGCGCACCCTGCGCATGCGCCCTTCGGCGAGGCTGTCAGATTATCGCCAGGCGCGGGAAGGGTCACGGCCAAATCGTGCGTCCGCGGAAATAGTCCTCCGCGGCGGGGCGAACGGAGCCAACGCTGCTGCGATGTCCGCGTGGAGCGCCTAGCGCAGGATCTCTGGAGGCAAGGGCGACCCATGGGCTACGTGCCCCACGCGATAGACCTGGGCGCCTGAGGCGCAGCGGATGGATGCCCGGTCGGGCCAGTGCCGGAATCGCACGGCAGTCCAGGTCGTCGGCTCGTAGCCGTAAACGGCTCCCACGGCACCGTGGCGGCTCAGGTCTTCTTCCGCCGCGATCCGCTCCTCGTCCTCGAGGGCCTTGAGCGAGGTGAAGGGCCGGACCGGCGGGATCTCCAGGCTGGCCCAGGTCGCTGTGCCAAAGGACGGACCCTGGAGCGAACCGAGGACCTGCCAGGTTCGGACGGACGGCCAGCCGAATGACGTGGTGACGGCCTCGAAGCCCGGTCCGCTGAGAAAGCGACGCATGCCCCGGATGTCGGACCAGAGGTAGAACGGCGCGTAGCTGTTTTCCGGGCCTGTGGCATCGGGGCCGGCCCGTTCCGAAAACAGGAAGGATTTGAAGGCCAGTCCGCCGAAGCCATCCATCAGCGGCCCCTTGGCTGCAATCCGCCGCCGGATGATCCCCATGTCGTAGTCTGCGGGCAGTGTGAATCGGTACTGCATTGCGAGCATGACATTCTCCGTGGTTCAGACCGTGGTGTGATTGGGCTCCCACATGCGCCCACCTCCGAACGACCAGTCTTCCGGCTCGGAGTTGGTGAGCACGATCATGACGTCCTCCGGGCGCAAGCCGGGGTCGGCTGCGAGCAGTTCGACCGTTCTTTGGTATAGCGCACGTTTCGTCTCCCTCGGGCGTTGGCGGCCCGTCGTCATCGCGATGTGGACGAAGTCCGCGCTGCGCGGTCCGCCCATGTAGGTGGGATGGATTGCGAGCTCGTTGGGCGCGAGCTGATGAAAGATCTGGAAGCAGTCTTCGGGCGGCACTTCAAAGGTTTCGCTCATCGCGCGCAGCACGCTGCGTGAGATCGCTTCCAAGTGGGCCGGCGGCTTGCCGGCGCGAAGGGATATTCTGACGTAAGGCATGGTGGCGTCCTTGGGTGAGTGGTTCGCCACCGACTCTATCAGTCCGGGAAAGAATTGAAAATTTGGAAGTTTGGCACAAATCATTCCAGAATTCGGGATAATTGAGGCTAGCGCGGAGCGCAGGAGCGATCGACGCGGTGCCAGGGGGCGGGCTGGTCAGCGGGCTCGGAACCGCCTCACCTTGTGCCGGTTTCCACAGCCCGACATCGAGCACCACCTTCGGCGGCCTGGCTTGCTCGTATCCACGAAGACGACACCACAGTCCTCGGCATGGCACAGGCGCACCCGGTCCGCCGGGGAGTGGGAGAGGAGGTCCTCGATCGCGGCGGACAGTATCCATACGGGCAGTTCCAGTGCGGTGGGTTGATCCCAGATCCAGTGGGTCGACCGCAGCCGGACCTGGATGAGGCGGTGGGTGGCCGCGGTGCGAAAGGCTCGGTTCAACGATTCGAGGTCCTCCTCCGAGGGAATCCGGCCCGAGGCCCTGCTCGCGACGACGCGGTAGGCGCATTCACGCAGCGCCAGGGCGGTTTTCCAGGCTGCTCGCGCGGCCCCGCCGCCGGCCCGCGCAGCAAGCCGGGCCGCGTCGGATGCCGGCACGAGTCGGGCCTGCCTCACAAACGCGACCAGGGTCGCGTAGTCCGGAAGGCGCTCGAGCGGCGCGTCGGAGCGCCGCTCGTCGAGCGTGTTCAGGAAGTCGAGTGCCGGGTGCCCGCCCAGCCATTCGAAACTCGGGGCCATGGACTCGAGCATGCGGGTAACGGCGGACGCGACAATATCGAATGTAACCAGTAAAATCGCTTTGACAGGTTACCATGATTTCGATCGAATTTTACCCATGTCGTCTGCGGTTGCCCTTGCCCCCAACCTGCTCGTCCCCGCCTCGCCGAACGATGCCGCGATCGAGAATCTTCGCGCCGCCGGGCCCGCACCCGGCTGCGCGGAGGGGCTCCAGGCCTTCGGCCAGTTCGTCGGGGTTTGGGATCTCGACGTGCGGTTCTACGACCGGTCGGGTGCGCTGGAGTGGGGGACGCCGGCGGTCTGGATGTTTTCCTGGATTCTCGACGGCCGCGGCGTGCAGGACGTGCTCGTGTTTCCAAACCGTCGCAATGCGCAGGGCGAGCGCGGCGTCGGGACAACCCTGCGGTACTATGATGCGAGGCTCCGCCGCTGGAAGGCCACCTTCGTCGGCGCCCAGAGCGGAATCGTCATCCATCTTGAGGGTGGGCCGGCGGGCGATCGGATCGTCCTGGAGGGGCGGGACATGGACGGCAGCCTCCTGAAATGGACGTTTTCGGCGATCACCTCGGAGAGTTTCCAATGGACAGGCCACAGCTCAGCCGATGGCGGGAAGACCTGGTGGCTGGAGCAGGAAATGTCGGCCCGGCGCAGAGGGACCGATTCCGGACCCCGGGTGGCTTCGGCCTTGTGGCGCCGACTCGACACTCAGGGCAGCGAGTCCGCGCGGCTTGCCCGTCTGGCCGGTGGCTGGGAGCTCGCCGGCTCCGCCGTGTTCGACGCCGAGGGGCTGGCCGCGTCGCTGAGCTACTCGATCGTGTGCGGCGACGCATGGGATTTTCGGACTGCGAGGGTCGAGGGCTGGCTCGGCGGCGGCCTGATCCGGCTGTCGGTGCGACGCGAGGCCGACGGATTGTGGTTTTTGAACGGCACGCCCTGTCCGGAATTCACGGGCTGCGCCGAGTTCGATTTGAATTTCAGTCCGTCAACCAACCTCATTCCGATCCGGCGTCTGGGTTTGAAGCCGGGCGAGTCCGCCGCGGTGACCGCCGCGCTACTCCGATTTCCGAGCCTGCGCCTCGAGCGGCACGAGCAGCGCTACACGTGCATCGACCGCAGGCTGTATCGTTACGAGAGCGGGCAGGGGGCTTTCAAGGCGGACCTTGCGGTTGACGATGTTGGCATGGTCCAGGACTACGCTCCGGTCTGGCAGCGACTCGTGACGCGGGCCTGAGGTCTGTGGCGGTGATATGGGGTGCCGTCCGGGGGCGAATCCGGCTCGTTGACCAGGTTGAGTCGAATTGAACCTTGTCGCAGGCAACAGAAGGAAACGAAGGTTTGGGAAGTGTCGTTCGCTCAACCCGGAATAGAACGCGCTGTTTCTGTCACCTCACGGGTGAATCGCACCTAATCAAAACTGTTTATTCACTACTCTGCCCCTCCTATCTTTGTTTCCTTCGTTTCTGTTCACTGAATTTCTGGACCATGGCCACTCCGACCCTCGACCTTCATGTCTTGCGCACCTTTGTCACCGGCGTCGAACTCGGCGGCTTTGGGCGGGCCTCGGACCGGGTCGGGCGCTCCACGTCGGCGATCAGCGCCCAGTTGAAGAAGCTCACCGATCAGGCGGGCCGGCCCATTCTTCGAAAGGAAGGCAGGCGGATGGTGCTGACACCTGCGGGCGAGGTCCTGCTGGGCTACGCCCGGCGTCTCCTGGAGCTCAACGACGAGGCGCTTGCGGCGCTCAACGAGGGGCGCCTCCAGGGAACCGTGCGCGTGGGAGTGCAGGAGGATTTTGGCCACAACTTTCTGTCCGGCGTGCTGGGGCAATTTGTCGCCGCACATCCAGGCCTCACGGTGGAGGCGCAGGTCGCTAGAAACGCTTCGCTGCTCAACCAGGTTCGCTCCGGGCGTCTGGACCTGGCGCTTGCATGGGAGTCCGATCTCGAGATGGCCCACAGCGAGACGCTCGGTTCGCTTCCCATGTGCTGGATCGGCCGCGACGGTCTGGGACGTGGCGAGCGCCGAGGTCGCAAGGCAGTCTCGCTCGCCGTGTTCGAAGCCCCGTGCGCGCTGCGGTCGGCGGCAACCGAGGCGCTGGATCGCGCGAATGTACCTTGGCGAATCGCATTCTCGGGTTCGAGTCTCGCCGCGGTCTGGGCTGCGGTGAACGCGGGCCTCGGCATCACGGTCCGTACCCCTGCCGGAATGCCATCCGATCTCCGAATCCTCTCCGGCATGCCGCGCCTGCCGAAGATCGGCGTCGTGCTCTACCGGGCCGAGGCGAAACCCTCCGCCGCGGTCGCCGCGCTGGCGACCATCCTTCGCCATAATGTCGGCGTCATCCTGAAAGGAGCCGGGACCGTCGGCTGATCTCGTCGTCGCTCAACGTCGACTGAGAAGGGGGGGATATGGGATTGCCATGGTCGCGATCCGTGTACGAATTTCACCTCGCGCGCGCACCAGCATCGCGTCCCTGCCAGCCATCCCTGCCCCGCGCACGCGAACCGTCCGCGGATTCCAGCCCATGAACCAGCCCGCCCTCCTGAAAATGTCCGTGTTGAACCGCTTCGTCCTGACGCTCGTCGTCGTTGGTGTCATCGCTGCGGTCCCGGCTGCGATCGCCGCGCTGCCGGCGCCCTTCAGCGAGCCGCTTGAGTGGACCACCTCCGATCCGCTGATCTCGCCAATCTCGGACGCGAACCACAACCTGGTGTCCATCAAGGATCCCTCGGTCGTGCAGTACGGGGGCTACTGGCACGTGTATGCCACCGTGGCGAACACGGCCGGGCAGTGGAACATGGTGTATTTGAAATTCCCCACCTGGTCGCAGGCCAGCAGCGCGAAGCAGGTTTACCTCGATACGGCGAACCCCGCCTTCGCCGGATATCACTGCGCACCCCAGGTGTTCTACTTCACGCCGCAGAAGAAGTGGTACCTGATCTGTCAGTCGCCCCAGCCGACCTATTCCACGGCCGACGACCTCTCCAAGCCGGAGACCTGGACCGCCCCGCAGAACTTTTTTCCGACTACGCCCTCGGGAGCGCCCTCCAGCTGGATCGATTTCTGGGTGATCTGCGACGACACCAACGCCTACCTCTTTTTCTCGGGCGACGACGGCCGCTGGTACCGGAGTCAGACCACGCTCGCCAACTTTCCCAACGGATTCAGCAATCCGGTGGTCGTCATGCAGACGGCATCCAAGTTCGACCTCTTCGAGGCGAGCTGCGTCTACCACATCAAGGGAGCGAGCGAATACCTCGCGATCATCGAATGCATCGGTTCGACCGGGCGCCGCTATTTCAAGGGCTTCCTGGCGGATAGCCTCGACGGTACCTGGACGCCGTACCATGCCAGCGAAAGTGATCCGTTCGCCGGGCGCGCAAACGTGAGTTTGAACCCCCTAGACCCTGTGCCGGAGAGCAACGACTTTAGCCACGGCGAACTGGTTCGCGACGGCTACGATCAGACGCTCACGATCGATCCGGGTGACGTCCAGTTCCTATACCAGGGCATGGACCCGTCGACGCCCGCGGGAACCTCGTATTCGCAGCTGCCTTACCGGCTCGCGCTCCTGACTCCGCTTTCATCCGGAGTCTCGGTGATCAGTACGACGCCGCCCAGCTATACAGTCTTCCCCAACTCGTTTGTCGACATCTCGACCCGCTGCTACGTGGGAACAGGAAGTTCGGTTGGCGTGGCGGGCTTCATCCTGAAGAATCGGTCGGTCGTTCTCGTTCGGGCGAGCGGACCGACCCTTGGAACGCAGGGCGTGGCCAACACGATCGCGAAACCGCAGCTCACGATCTACAACTCCGCGGGCACGCCGATCCTCGAGAACGTGGGCTGGCAGTCCGGCATGACCTACCTCAGCGGTACGAAGGCGGATGATGTGACCGGCAACTACAAGGATGCCTACGGCGTCGATGCGGTGACGAAGGCGGTCCACGCGTTTCCCTTCACGTCGCCCGACGACTCGGCGATCACGGTCCAGCTGCCCCCCGGGCTTTATACCGCGGAGGTCAAGGGCGCGGACGGCGGAACCGGCAACGCGATCGTGGAGGTGTATCTCTACAGCCCGAGCGGAAAGCTCGATCCGGCAAATCAATTTTCCGCGATCTCCACGCGCTGCTACGTCGGAACCGGAGATTCCGCGGCGACCGTGGGATTGATCCTTCAAAACCCTGGAACGGTGCTGCTCCGCGCTGTCGGGCCCTCGCTGTCGCGTTACAGCGTGAGCAACATCCTGCCGAATCCGACGATCACGCTCTACAATGCCCAGAGCCTGCCGATCCAGACGAATACAAGCTGGCAGAGCGATCCGACCGAGGCGGCCGCCATCCAGGACGCGACAACCACCGTCCAAGATTTTCCCCTGACCTACACCGAGGATTCGGCGATGCTTGTGACCCTTCCCGCGGGCACCTACACCGCGATCGTGAAGGACGCCAACGGCAAGTCGGGCAATGCAATCGTCGAAGCCTATCTTGTGCCGCAGACGGTGGGCTCGCGGTGACGTGAGGATCTTGGGGCGGCAAAGGCACCCGGAAAGAAAGGAAGCAGGGAGCGACGAGCGGGAATAGAGAAGCCGCACTCCCAAAGGGATGAGCACGAGCGAGCTGCTAGACATGTGGAGTGCGGAGCCTCGGCTCCGTTTTTGACGGGACGTCTCGACGTCCCGCCCTCCGGCCGGTGCTCCGCAGCCGCGCGAGGTCCGCGCGGTGGCTGCGCATTCGCCGGCGTGAGGCGCCAGCGGGGGGCGCGAGTCGAGACTCGCGTCCGAAGGCGGAATCGAGATTCCGCACTCAATAGGAGAATAGCTGGCAGGCTGCTAGACATGTGGAGTGCGGAGCCTCTGCTCCGCTTTGGGCGGGACGTCTCGACGTCCCGCCCTCCGATCGATGCTCAGCTGACCCACAAGGCTCGCGCCGCGGTTGGCCGGGAGTCGCGCTGCCCGCCTATGGGTGCGCGATTGTACGCCGCACCCCGTGGACCTTCGTAGGCACCGTGGCCAATCCCCCCGCGTCTCCGCGTGAACACGGTTCGGGTCTCCACTCACGGTGCGACCCGGTATTCGATCGCCACGGACTGCAGCGGGTTAAGCTCGAGGGGCGAGGTCAGGTTCACCGTTCGGCCGGTGAGGACATTGGTCCCGGCCCTCGCGCCGCCGAGCATGCGCGCGAAGCGGGCGAGATCCAGCCGCGCCTCGCCGTGATTCTTGTTGATGACGACCATGACGCGATCGTCGTCCTTGGTTCGGAAATACACATAGAACCCGGACTCCGGAATGTAGTGGGTGAGGCTGCCCTCGGTCACCGCCTTGCAGTGGTGCCTCCAGGTGAACAGGCGTCGGACGTACTCCTGCATGCCCCGCTGGGCGGCGGTGAGGCCGGTGCCGGTGAAGGCGTTCACTGTGTCGCCCGCCCAGCCGCCGGGCATGTCGGAGCGGATGAGGCCGTCGTCGCGGACGATCGGACTCTGCTTCAGGATCTCCGTGCCGTAATAGAACTGCGGAATGCCGCGCGTCGTCGCCACGAAGAGCAGTTCCGTGCGCAGGAGATCCAGGTTGTCGTGCAGCTGTGAGAAGATGCGCGGCCGGTCGTGGTTGTCCGGGAACACGAGCAGGTCCATCGGGTTCGCGTACAGGTAATCCGCGGCGATCATGTCGTAGAGCTCGATGAGCCCGGTGCCCCAGGTCTCGGGGGCGTTGAGCGCCTCCGGCAGCAGGTCGACGACCGGGAAATCCGTCACGGTCGGCAGGCCCGAGTCGTAGCCGTCCCGATTGCGCGCCCCGGTCTGCCAGTACGCGGTGAGGTAGGGCTGGTCGTCCATCTCCTCGCCCACGATGTTGAAATGCGGATACTCGCGCATCACGGCGGTGCACCAGGCGTGCAGGAAGGCTCGGTCGGAATACGAGAACGTGTCCTCGCGCACGCCGGAGAGGTCGGCGTATTCGATCCACCAGATCGTGTTCTGGATGAGGTAACGGGCGAGCAGCGGATTGCGCTGGTTGAGGTCGGGCATCGTCGGGACAAACCAGCCGTGCAGGTACAGGTCCCGGTCCTCGGGCGCCGCGTGCGGATCGGGGACTGTCGTGTGCTGGTTGTTGGTCATCACCGGGTAAGCGGCGTGGTTGATCCAGTCCTTCGACGGCAGGTCCCTCATCCACCAGTGCCCGGAGCCGATGTGGTTGAGCACGATGTCCTGGATGACCCCCAGACCGTGCCCGCGCGCCTGTCGGACGAAGTCGCGATACCCGGCGTTGGTGCCAAAACGGGAGTCGATGCGGTACTCGTCGGTGATCGAGTAGCCGTGATACGAATACGACGGCTGGTTGTTCTCCAGCAGGGGCGTCGGCCAGATCATCGTGAAACCGAGCCGGCGGATGTAATCGAGGTGCGCCGCCATGCCCGCGATGTCGCCGCCGTGGCGGCCGTTGGGGTTCGCGCGGTCGGCCTTCTCCAGCATCCCGGGCATCGAATCATCCGAGGGATCCGCGTCAGCGAAGCGATCGGGCGTGATGAGGTAGATGGCGTCGCGCGAATTGAAGCCACGGCGTTCGCGGGAACCGGAGCGGCGCGCCTCGAGTTCGTATCCGCGGCGCAGGACGACCGCGGAGCCCTTTCTGAACTCGAGGACGGCGGTGCCGGGATGGGTGTCGCGGGCGATCGTGAGATTCACGAACAGGAAGTCGGGGTTGTCCGTGCGCTCCACGCCGGTGACCTTCACCCCCGGATAGTCGACCTCGGGTTGCAGGTCGGCCACGTGTGGGCCGTTGATCATGAGCTGGAGCGAGGGGTCGTGCATGCCCACCCACCAGTTCAGGGGCTCGAGGTGGTCGATCCGATACGGGCGGGCGAGGGCGCCGAGCGTGATCGCAAGGGCGAAGAACAGCGTGGCAAAGGAGCGCATGGTCCCAGCGTCGTCCGCGCGGCCGGCCGTCGCGACCTGCAGCGATCGGAGGATTCTTGGCATGCCCGCACTCTTCTTGGAACCGGCCGGCGTTGGTCCGAAGGGCGGGTGGGGCCTGAAGCGCCTGCCCGCCGGGTCAGCGGAGGTCCGCGCCTAGGACGCGCATTGTTCGGCCGCACGCGCCAGGCTACGAAGGACGTCGGGGAAGTCTGCCGCGATCGCAGGGCCGACTTCGCCGCCGCCAGCGCCCCGGGCTTCGAGGCGGTAGATGACCCGCGTGCCGCCGTGGGCGGGCTCGAGCCGGTGGTGGACGGAAATAACCGCGCTGGCGAACGCCGTCTCGTCGACAAACAGCCGACCCGGTTCGACGTTGGTAAGCTTGCTCTTGATCACGACCCCGTCGGGCAGAGTCATGAGGAATCGCGAACCGGTCCTGAACGGTCCGCGCATCTCGATATCGGCGACGCCACTGTTCCACGTGCGCCAGCGCCGGGTGTCTTCGAAAAACCGCCACACGATGGCGGGCGTGGCACGAACCAGGATGGAGTGTTCCACTGACCAAAATTCTTCCGTCTTTGCAGGTGTCATCATGGCCGAATCCTACCAGAGGGTACTGACAACGGTATGTCAGGAGGGCTTCATACCGGGTCGCGATGGCTGAAAAGGCGTCAGTCCAGGGCGCGAGTCGCGACTCGCTTCCGAAGGCTGTGATTGAATCCCCGTTCGGCAAGCTCAGGGCCTTCGGAAGATTCCGCACTCAAAAAAGGACGATCCTGCGGTCCGGCAGTGGACCTGTGAGCAAAATGCCTTGCCGCCCGGGGCGGCCCGGGGAATGGATCTCGGGCCATGAAGCGCGATTTCGACCGGGAGGCGGCACAGTGGGACAGCAATCCGACGCGGCTTGCGATGACGCTCGCGCTCAGCGAGGCCATGATCGAACGACTGAAGCCGACTCCCCAGCTCACCGTACTCGACTACGGAGCGGGCACGGGCGTGATGGCGCTGAAGTTCAGTCCGCTCGTGAAGCGGGTCTTCGCGGCCGATTCATCGCAGGGCATGCTCGACGTCATGCGGTCCAAGCTCGCCGCCCTCGGTGTGACCAACGTTGAGCCGGTCCTGCTCGATCTCGCGCAGGACGGCGCAGCTGCCGACGCGCTCAGGCCCGACGTGATCGTCAGTTCCATGGTTTTCCATCATGTGAGGGATACCGCTGCCCTGCTGCACCGCTTCCATTCAATGCTCCCTGCGGGTGGACGCATCGCCATTGCGGACCTCGAACCCGAACCCGGCGATTTTCATTCCGATAACGCCGGCGTGGAGCACTTTGGCTTCGCGCAGTCGACGATCGAGGGACTTTGTTCCGCCGCCGGATTTACGGAAATCGCCACCGCGACTGCCTATGTGATGCGGAAGGTCAACGCAGCCGGCGCCGAACGTGACTTTCCGATCTTTCTGCTAAGCGCACGGAAGGGGTAGGTTGGAGGTCAGAAGTCGGAGGTCGGAAGTCGGAGGTCGGATGTCGGATGTCGGATGTCGGAGATCGGAAGTCCGTTTTCTCCGCGCCTCTGAGTCTCCGCGTGAGCTTGGATCGGAGTATTCGGTTGGTAGGTTGGAGGTCAGAGGACAGGAGTCAGAAGGCAGAGGTCGGAAGTCGGAGGTCGGAGGGCGGAGGCGGTCGTCGAAATGTCACGATTGGAAGGATTGCGGAGCGGGGGAGGGCCGGCCATGGTGACGCGCCATTGCATTTCCGATGAATTTCCGGGGTCTTCGCACGCGTTTTGTCCTGTTCGTTTTGGTGGCATACCTGGTGGGTGGGGCAGCCGCGTTTTTCGCCCTGATCGCCGCGGCGCGATCGGTCACAGCGGATCTGACCCAGCGCTACGCGACCAAGCAGGCGTTGTACGAGAAGACCAAGGTGTTGGCCGCCATTCGCCGCGATCTCGCTCTGTCGCTCAAGCTCGCAGATTCGCCGCTCATTCGGGATTGGATCGAAAACGAAGACGACCCCGCCCTGCGGAAATTGGCGTTCGCGGAGCTCGAGAGCTACCGTCGCCTGTTTCAGGACAAGAGCTACTTCCTGATCGTCGACAAGTCGTTGCACTACTACTACGACGACGCGAAGGGCGAGTATGCCTCGAATCCGCTTCGCTACACCCTCAACCAGAAGACTCCTGGGGACGCCTGGTACTTCAAGATCCGCAAGTCGCCCGAGACGCTTGAGCTGAAGGCGGACTACGACCACGCCCTGAATGTCACCAAGGTCTGGTTCAATGTCGCCATTCTCGACAACCAAGGGCGCAAGATCGGGCTGGGTGGAAGCGGCGTCGACATCAGCAAATTTCTAAAACCCATCGTCGAATCCCGCGAACCCGGCGTACAGACGCTCCTGTTCGATCGTGCGGGCGTGATCCAGGCCGCGCGCGATCAGCGCATCGTGGAGCACAACAGCAATCCGAACCTCCGCGGAAAGCCGATCACCGTGTTCGATACGCTGACGAATCCCGCGAGTCGCGTGAAGCTCCGGGCCTGCATCGACCAGCTCTCGACCTCGGGAGAGGCCTTCGCGACCACGGTCATCTCGGAACACGGACGCCGGTACTATGCCGCGCTCGCCTACCTGCCTGAGATCCACTGGTACAATCTGGTGCTGGTCGACGAGGCGTCGGTCATCTCGTCGTCGGTATTCCTTCCCGTCGTCGGCGTGGCCGTGCTGACGCTGCTCGGGATCATCCTGGCGATCGGTTTTTATCTGAACCGCAGCGTGATCCGCCCCCTGGGAGATCTGTCCCGTTCGGCGGAGCAGGTAGCGGGCGGCGACTATTCGGTGCAGCTTGAGTCCTCCCGCGCCGACGAGATCGGCGTGGTGAATCGTTCGTTTTCGACGATGGCGCGAACCGTCAAGGACCACACCGAAAACCTCGAGCGCAAGGTCGCCGAGCGCACGGAGCAGCTGCGCGAATCGATGCGCGCGGTGGAGGAGGCGAACGGCCTCATCATGGACAGCCTGCGCTATGCCAAGATGATCCAGGATGCGGTGCTGCCGAAAGCGGCAGAGGTGGCGCGCCTCGTGCCGAACCACGCCGTGATTTACCGGCCCCGTGATCTGGTCGGCGGCGATTTCTGGTTTTACCACGAGGAGGGCGACTCCTGCCTCATCGGAGTCGCGGACTGCACGGGCCATGGCGTGCCCGGCGCGTTGATGACGATGACCGCCAACTCTGTATTCAGCCAACTGGTGTCGCTCCACGGCATCGCCGATCCCGCGAAACTTTTGGGCGAGCTGGACCGGCAGCTCCGCAAGGTCCTCCACCAGGGCGACGCCGGCAGGACGGAGGTCGATAATGGCCTGGAGGCCGCCCTGTGCAGCATCCGCCGGGGAGCGCCGACTCTCACCTTCGCCTCTAGTCGAATCAGCCTGTTCCGCAGTCGCGGCGGCGACGTGGAGGAAATCCGGGGCGACCGCCAGGGGCTCGGCTATGCGAAGAACGATCCGGACTACGTCTATCACAACCGGATCGTTCCGATCGGGACGGGATCGACCTTCCATCTGACCACTGACGGATGGCTCGACCAGGCGGGTGGACCGAAGGGCCTCTGTTTCGGCCTCGGCCGATTTGTCAGCCTGCTGAAGGAGACCTCAGGACTGCCGCTCGACGAGCAGCGACGTCGGCTCGAGGCTGCGCTCGCGGCGTATCAGGGGGAGCAATCGCAGCGCGACGACATCACCCTGCTCACGTTCAGGTTGCAGTGACCCCTGGAAACGCAGTGAACGGAAAGAGACCAAGGCAACAACGGCAGGGAGCTCAGATGATTAAATCAACAAAGCAGAATAAGAACGGTCCATTCCTGAGATGAACGGAGAAACACTCTCGATTCCGGGCCGAGTGCTTGTTCTTTGTTTTCTTCGTTGGCTTATGTTCAATCAAGGCAACAAACCTGCTGGAATCCCCCCTCGAAACCGCACTCCATGACCAACCTTGACCTCTTCGAAATCAAGAAGTCGTTCCAACGCGACGGCACGCTGATCTGTTTCGCGGGCCCCTTCTCGCACAGCATCATCGAGGAACTGGGTAACGCGGTGCGGCGCTATCTCGAGACCGAGCAGGTGGGCAAGGCGTCGATGATGGACGTGTTTTCCATCTTCATCGAGCAGACACAAAACGTGCGCAATTACGCGGCCTCGAAGGCTGCGGCGGGCGATGCGAATCCCGAGTACAACCAGGGCATCGTCGTCATCGGCAAGTCCGACAGCCACTACCAGGTGAGTGCGGGCAACCTCGTGGAGACCGGCGACATTGGCAAGTGCGTGGCATTGCTCGACCGCCTTCGCTCGATGGACAAGGCGGCCCTCAAGGCGCTGTACAAGGAGCGCCTGCGTGCGGAGCCCATTCCCGGCCGCGGCCCGGGGCTCGGGCTGATCGACATGGCCCGCAAATCCGCCATTCCCCTCGAATATCTGCTCAGACGCATTGACGATCGGTATTCCTTTTTCAGTGTGCGCGCCACCGTTTGATCCGTCCGCCATGGAAAGCCTTCGCATCCCTGCCTCCAAATCAACTCCCGAGGTCGCCTTCGACCCGGCCTCCGGCGTGCTCGCGATGCGCGGAGAGTCGTATCCGGAAAACTCATTCGCCTTCTTCCGTCCGATCATCACCTGGCTCGCCGAGTACCTGGAGAAGACCGAGTCGCTCGTGATCTTCAACGTGAACCTCAGCTACCTGAACACCGGTAGCACCAAGAGCATGATCGACATCCTCGACCTGCTCGAACACGCCCACAAGGGCGGGAAGAAGGTTGAGATCAACTGGTTCTACGACGTCGAAAATGATCGCGCGCTGAGCAACGCGGAGGAGTTCAAGGACGAGGTCACGCTTCCGTTCAAGATCCACGCGCAGACCTCGCCCTGAGCCGATGCCCATCCGCCACCAAAGCGTCGAGGACGTCATCGAGTCCCTGGAAGAACTGCTTCGCGAGACCAAGCCCGGCTCGTCCGTTTCGGTCGAACATCTGAAGTCGGCCTGCGAGACGCTCACCGTGCTGAACCGGCGGTTCCTTCGGACCGTGCGCGTCAGCGACAACTACCAGATCCAGGTGCGCAGCCTGGTCGACGAGCTCAAGGAGGCGCTCGCGAAGATCCGCTCGATGAAGGGGATCGTTCACATCTGTTCGTCGTGCAAGCAGATCAGCGTCGACCAGGCCGACTGGCAGCCGCTCGACGTGTACATCTCCAAACGCACCGACACCCGGTTCACCCATGGCATGTGCCCGGATTGCTCGAGGCGGCTTTACGGCGATTTTGTCCCTCCGGTTTCCGAGCCTGCGAAGCCTGAGGAAGGCGCCCCCGCGTCCGGCGGACGCACCGACGAGCTCGACCTCACGGATCCCGTGGTGGCTCGATTCCTGCCGATGGTGAACGACCCGCTGCTCGCGGACAAGGCGCTGCACGACGACGTCGCGGAGCTGTTTCACAAGTACGTTCGGCTCCAGCGGCGGATGAAGCGCATCGCGGAGATCAGCGACCGGTATCAGGCGGAGTTCCGCCGTGCCAAGGCTGACCAGGATTGGGCGGCGCACGGCGATCCGCTGACCGGGCTTTCCAATCGTATCGCATTTCAGGAGACGCTCGAAACCGAGCGCCTGTCCGGCCTGGCGTCAGGCAAGTTGCCCGCCCTGGTGACCGTGAAGGTATCGAACCTGCGGGATCTGAATCATTCGCATGGACTGGCAGCGGGGGATCAGGCGCTGAGGGCTGCGGCGGTGACGCTCCGCGCGGCGGTGCCCGACCTCCGTCTGTGCGGCCGTTGGAAGGGGGCGACGCTCGTCGGCCTGTTTTCGGCGGACGATGCCGACCCGGCCTCGGCGAGGGTGGCCAAGCTCAGCCAGACGGCGAAAGCCGCCGGCGAAGCGATGACTCCCCAGGCCGTCTTTGAAGTCGGCTGGGCCGCGCTCCGTGCCGGCGATACCCTGGAGGCCTGGCTGTCGCGAGCCGGCGCGGATTGAGCGGCGAGGGCGACGCAGCGCACTATCGGAAGACAGTGTCTGTCGCTGGGCGCGCCTGCAGGATGGGTTCTATTTGGAGTGCGGAACCTCGGTTCCGCTTTGTCGCACGAGCCTCGGCTCGTGCTCGGAGGTTTCGGGATCCGAAACCTCCTCCGCGGGCGGCCATGCCCGCCCGTCGAGGCGGAGCCGAGGCTCCGCACTCAAAAAAAGAAGAGAGTGGAGGGCGAGAATCCACGAGGAATCTCCAGGGGCTGCGGTGCGAACGTGTGTGCGCTTCTCCGACACTGGCCTCCGACCTCTGACTTCCGACTTCCGACTTCTGGCTTCTGCCCTCCGACCTCCGACTTCTGACCTCCGACGCCTGCCCTCAGCCCACCTGCGTTTCGGGGAGTGCGGCGGGGGCGGGGGCGCGGCGCTTGAAGCGGTTGCGCAGGCGGTCGAGCGCGATGTACACGACCGGGGTCGTGAAGAGGGTCAGCGCCTGAGAGAGCACGAGTCCGCCGACGATTGAGATGCCGAGCGGCTTGTGCATCTCGGAGCCCACGCCGCCGAGCACGGCGAGCGGAAGCGCTCCGAACAGGGCGGCCATGGTGGTCATCATGATCGGACGGAACCGCACGATGCACGCGCGGTAGATCGCCTCATCCGGCGAGAGCCCCTCGGTCCGTTCCACATAGAGCGCGTAGTCGATCATCATGATCGCGTTTTTCTTCACGATGCCGATCAGCAGGATGATGCCGATGAGGGCGACGATCGAGAGCTCGTAGCCTGTCGCCAGCAGCGCGAGCAGCGCGCCGAGGCCCGCGGAGGGGAGGGTCGAGAGGATGGTGATCGGATGGATCAGGCTCTCGTAAAGCATTCCGAGGATGATGTAGACCGCTACGAGCGCGGCCAGGATCAGGAGCGGTTCGGTTGCGAGGGATTGCTGGAAGACCTTGGCCGTGCCCGCGAAGCTGCCGTGGATCGACTCTGGCATGTGAAGGCGGTTGGAGGCGCTGGCGATCTGCCGCGTCGCCTCGCCCAGCGAATACCCCGGGGCGAGGTTGAACGACAGGGTGATCGCGGGGAACTGCCCCTGGTGGCTCACTGAAAGCGAGGTATGGGTGCGCTGGACTGTGGCCACGGCGTGCAGCGGGATCATCTGGCCCGTGGTGGAGCGGACGTAGATCTGGTCGAGCGCCGAGGGATCCCACTGGAAGCGCGGGTCGGCCTCCAGGATGACATGGTACTGCGATAGGTCGGTGTAGATCGTGGACACCTGGCGCTGGCCGAAAGAATTGTAGAGCGCGGAGTCGATTGCCGTGAGCGGGACATGGAGGCGGGCGGCGGTGGTTCGGTCGATCACGACGCGAGCCTGGAGGGCGGCGGACTGCTGGTCGGTGGTCACGTCGCGAAACGCCGGATCCTTCGCCAGCTCCGTGGCCAGCTTCTGGCTCCAGCTTCCGAGTTCGTCGAGGTTGGAGCCCTGGAGCGTGTACTGGAACTGGCTCTTGGCGGAGCGTCCACCGACGTGCAGGTCCTGCGCCGGCACCATGAACAGCGTGACGCCCTCGACGGGGGCGAGGCGGCGCCTGAGGCGCGAGATCACGGTGTTGATGCTCACCTTTCGCTCGGACATCGGCTTGAGCTGGACGAACATCCGGCCGTTGTTGTTGCCACCGTCGACGAACGAGGCGGCGGAGAGGACGGCCGGGTCGGACAGTACGATCTGGGTGACGCGTTTCTGCCGGTCCTTGAGCGCCTGGAACGAGATATCCTGGGCGGCCTCGCTGATGCAGACCATGTAGCCGTTGTCGACCTGGGGAAAGAAGCCCTTCGGCACGACGACGTAGAGGCCGACGGTGGCGACCATCGTGAGGCAGGTGATCCACAGCATCAGCCGCTGGTGCCGCAGCACCCAGCGCAGCGCGGTCTCGTAGAGATCGCGCATCTCGGTGAACCAGCGCTCGAGCCAGCGGAACAGCCGGTTGGGCTCCTCCTCCGACTTCTCATGTCGCAGGTAGCGACCGCACATCATTGGCGTGAGCGTGAGCGACACGACGGCGGACACGAGGATGGCGGAGGTGAGCGTGACGGCGAACTCGTGCAGCAGGCGGCCGATCAGTCCGCCCATGAAGATCAGGGGTATGAAGACGGCGACCAGGGAGAAGCTGATCGACACGATGGTGAAGCCGATCTGCCGGGCGCCCTTGAGGGCTGCGTCGAGGGGCGTGTCTCCGGCCTCCATGTAGCGTACGATGTTTTCAAGTACGACGATCGAGTCGTCGACCACGAAGCCCACGGCGACCGCGAGGGCCATCAGGGACAGGTTGTCGAGCGAGTAGCCACAGAGGTACATGACCCCGAAGGTGCCCGCGAGGGCCAGGGGCACGCTGATGCTTGGGATGACGGTGGCCCAGAAGCGCCGCAGGAAGATAAAGACCGTCATGATCACGAGCGCGACCGACAGCAGGAGCGTGACCTCGATGTGGTCGACCGAGGCCCGAATGGTCTGGGTGCGGTCCGTTTGGACGTTGAGATTGATGGAAGGGGGCATCCAGCGCTTGAGCTGGGGCATGAGGGCCCGGATGTGGTCGACGGTGTCGATCACGTTTGCGCCTGGCTGCTTAAACACGATGAGGAGCACGGCGGGCTGGCCGTTGTACCAGCCCGCGTGCAGGGAGTTAGCCACTCCGTTCGAGACGCGGCCAATGTCGCTCAACCGGACGCCGGTGCCGTTCCGACTGTAGGCGACCAGGTTGCGGTAGTCGGAAGCGCCGGACAGCTGGTCATTGACCTGGAGCGCATAGGAGACCTGGTCGCCGTCGAGGCTGCCCTTGGGTAGATTTGCGTTCGTCTTCGAGAGGAAGGTCCGGATTTGGTCGGAGCTGATGCCGAGGTAGGCGAGGTAGGCGGGGTTGATCTGGACGCGGACCGCGGATTTTTCGGCGCCGCTGACAGTGACCTCGCTCACACCGTCGACCTGGCTGAGTTCCTGGGCGACGACGTCGGTCGCGTAGTTGTAAACCTCCGCCGGCGCCAGAGAGTCGGAGGTCATCGCGAGGATCATGATCGGAGCGTCGGCCGGGTTTGCCTTGCGATAGTTGGGACGCGTGACGAGGTCCGCGGGCAGGTCGGCAGTGGCTGCGTTGATGGCGGCCTGGACGTCGCGGGCGCAGCTGTCGATGTTGCGATCGAGGTCGAACTGGATCGTGATGCTGCAGCGGCCGAGGGAGCTGGAGGAAGTCATCTCGCTCACGCCGGCGATCTGGGCGAGGCGGCGTTCGAGTGGAGCGGCGACCGAGGTGGCGACCGTCACCGGGTCCGCTCCGGGCAGGTTGGCCCAGACGCTGATGGTCGGGTACTCGACCTGGGGCAGCGGTGCGATCGGCAGGAAGCGGAACGCGATGATCCCGGCAAGCAGCAGACCGAGTGCGAGCAGCGAGGTGGCGACGGGACGCCGGATGAAGGGCGCGGAGAGGTTCATTGCGCGCGATCGGATCCCGCGGGCAGCGCTGCGGCGGGCGCCGGAGCGGGGCGGACTCCGCGCACCCAGCGGCTGAGGCGGTCCATGTACAGGTAGATCACTGGCGTCGTGTAGAGCGTGAGCACCTGGGAGAGCAGCAGCCCTCCGATCATCGTGATGCCGAGCGGCCGACGCAGCTCGGAACCGGTGCCCGTCTCCAATGCGAGCGGGAGCGCGCCCAGGAGCGCCGCCATGGTGGTCATCATGATCGGTCGGAACCTGAGCAGGCAGGCCTGGTAGATCGACTGCTCCGGCGGCAGTCCCTGCTCGCGCTCAGCCTCCAGCGCAAAATCGATCATCATGATCGCGTTTTTCTTCACGATGCCGATGAGCAGGACGATGCCGATGAGGGCGACCATGGAGAAATCCGTCCGACAGGCGATCAGTGCGAGCAAGGCGCCGACACCGGCGGAGGGAAGGGTTGAGAGAATCGTGATCGGGTGGATGTAGCTCTCGTACAATACGCCGAGCACGATGTAGACGACCACGACTGCGGCGAGGATCAGGTAGGGCTCGCTGGCGAGCGAACTTTCGAACTCCGCGGCGCTGCCCGAGAACGTGGTCTGCACGGTGTCGGGCAGCCCGATCTCATCCTTGGCGGCGGTGATTGCGGCGACGGCGTCGCTCAGAAAGTAGCCGCGGCGGAGATTGAACGAAATGGTGGCGGCGGGGAACTGGCCCTGGTGGGTGATGACGAGCGGAGCGGTGGTGGGTCGGATCGTGGCGACGGCGCTCAGCGGGACCAGCTGGCCCGTGGAGGATTTCACATAGATCTTCGACAGGGCGTCGGGACCCTTTTGGAAACTCGGGTCGACCTCGAGGATCACCCGGTACTGATTGAGCTGCGTGAAGATGGTGGAAACCTGGCGCTGGCCGAAGGCATCGTAGAGGGTGTTGTCGATGTCGGCGGGCAGGACGTTCAGGCGGGATGCCTTGTCGCGGTCGACGTCGATGTCGATCTGGTAACCGTTGTTCTGCTGGTCGCTCGCGACGTCGTTGAGTTCGGGAAGGGTGCGCAGCTTCGAGACGAGCTTGGGCGCCCACTCGGCGAGTTCCGCGGCGTTGGCGTCCTGGAGCGTGTACTGGTACTGGGTGCGGCTGACCCGGCTGTCGATCTGGAGGTCCTGGACGGCCTGCATATAGAGCTCAATGCCCTGGATGTCGGCAACGCTCTGACGGAGCCGGGAGATGATGTCGGTGGCGGAGTCCTTCCGCTCATCGCGCGGCTTCAGGTTGATCATGATGCGCCCCGTGTTCGGCGTGGCGTTGATCGTGCCGGTGCCGACGAAGGAGGTCACGCTCGCGACGTCGGGGTCCTTGAGCACGCGGTCCACGACTGCGCGCTGGCGCTCGGTCATCGCCTTGAACGAGATGTTTTGGGCGGCGTCGGTCACACCGATGATGAGGCCGGTGTCCTGCTGGGGAAGGAGTCCCTTGGGAATGACGACGTAGAGGGCGAGGGTGCCGGCCAGGGTGGCGATGGCGACGAGCAGGGTGCCGAGCTGGTGCCGAAGCACCCAGCGCAGACCCCGTTCGTACAGGGCGAGCATGTCGGAGAAGAAGCGTTCGGTCCGGTGGTAGAACTTTCCGTGGTGCTCCTCCGACTCGGGTTTCAGCAGCCGGGAGCACATCATCGGCGTCAGCGTGAGGGAGACGAAGGCGGAGACGACGATCGCGACGCTCAGGGTGATGGCGAATTCGCGGAAGAGCCTGCCCACCACGCCGGTCATGAACAGCAGGGGAATGAACACGGCGATCAGCGATACCGTCAGCGAAATGACCGTGAACCCGATCTGCTTGGCGCCCTTGAGCGCGGCGTCGAAGGGCTTGTCGCCCATTTCGATGAAACGGACGATGTTCTCGATCATCACGATGGCGTCGTCGACGACGAAGCCCGTGGCGATGGTGAGGGCCATCAGCGAGAGGTTATCGAGACTGAAGCCCGCCAGGTACATCACTCCGAAAGTGCCGATGATCGCGAGTGGGAGGGCGATGGACGGGATGACGGTGGCCCAGAGCTTGCGCAGGAACAGGAAGATCACGAGCACCACGAGGATGACCGTGAGTGCGAGGGTGAACTGCACGTCGGCGACGGAGGCGCGGATGGTCTGGGTGCGGTCGGTGAGGACGGTGACCTTGATGGAGGGCGGGATGGCGGTGAGCAGGGTGGGCAGGAGCCGTTTGATGCGGTCGACGGTCTGGATGATGTTGGCGCCGGGCTGGCGCTGGACGTCGAGGATGATGGCGGGCTTGTCACCGTACCACCCGGCGAGCTTGGTGTTCTCGACGCTGTCGACGACGCGGCCGACGTCGCTGAGGCGCACGGGCGATCCGTTGCGGTAGGCGATGATGAGATCGCGGTACTGGTCGGCGGAGAAGATCTGGTCGTTGGCGTTGATCGCGTAGGCCTGGTGGGGTCCGTCGAAGGAGCCCTTCGGGGCGTCTACGTTGGCCTGGGTGAGGGCGGTGCGGACGTCCTCGAGACTGATGCCCTGGGCGGCGATCGCGGCGGGATTGATCTGCACGCGCACGGCGGGCTTCTGGTTGCCCTCGATGGTGACGAGACCGACGCCGGTGACCTCGCTAAGCTTCTGGGCGAGCAGAGTGTCGGCGTAGTCGTTGACCTTGGCGATGGGGAGCGAATCGGAGGTGACGGCGAGGGTGAGGATCGCGGTGTCGGCGGGGTTTACCTTGTTGTAGACGGGAGGGTTGGGGAGGTTCTGGGGCAGGACTCCGTTGGCGACGTTGATGGCGGCCTGGACGTCCTGTGAGGCGCTGTCGATGCTGCGCTCGAGGCTGAACTGGAGCGTGATGGTGCTGACGCCGAAGGAACTGATGGAGTTCATGGACGTCAGCCCGCTGATCTGGCCGAACTGCTGCTCGAGCGGGGTGGTGATGGAGGAGGCGATGACCTCCGGGGAGGCGCCGGGCAGCTGGGTGGTGACTTGGATGGTTGGAAAATCGACGCTGGGCAGCGCCGAGATCGGCAGCATGAAATAGCCAAGCAGGCCGAGCAGCACCACGCCGGCCATGAGCAGGGAGGTGGCGATGGGCCGCCGTATGAAAATTTCGGAGACGTTCATCGTGGACGGCTCCGGCTCATTGCGCGTGGCGGTGGCGGCGCACCTCGCTGGACTCGCCGGAAGCGGAGTTCGCGGGGTCGGATCCGTTGGAGGTGGTCACCCGGCTTCCCTCGCGCAGCTTGTACTGGCCGTCGACCACGACGCGCTCGCCGGCCGTGAGGCCCTTGTCGATCAGGGCGTTGCCGGCGTCG
This sequence comes from Opitutaceae bacterium, assembly GCA_027310745.1. Lineage (GTDB taxonomy): Bacteria > Verrucomicrobiota > Verrucomicrobiia > Opitutales > Opitutaceae > MWDT01. Next base: position 141,485 of record DAIDAF010000038.1, read on the forward strand.
ATCTGACCGACGACGACCGGGCGCATCTCGACGGTGGAATCGGGTTTGATGACGAAGGCGTAGGCTCCCTGGGGGCCGCGCTGGACGACGCTGGTGGGCACGACGAGCCCGTTTTTCCGAATCGACACGATCAAACGCACGTTGACGAACTGGCCGGGCCAGAGGGCGAGGTTCTCGTTCGGGAAGGTGGCCTTGAGCTTCACGGTGCCGGTGTTCGGGTCGATCTGGTTGTCGATCACGCTCACGGTGCCATGGCCGAGCGTGACGCGGTTGTCGCGGTCGAATGCATCGACCGTGAGACCGATCCCGCCGTGGCTGGCGGCGAGCAGCTCGGGCAGGTTCTGCTGGGGAAGGGTGAAGAGGACGGAGATGGGCTTGAGCTGGGTGATGACGACGATGCCGTTGGCGTCGCTGGCATGGACGATGTTGCCCTGGTCGACCTGGCGGATGCCGGTGCGGCCGTCGATGGGGGCGGTGATGCGCGTGTAATCGAGCTGGACCTGTGCGTTCTCAATACTGGCGGCGTCGGCCTGGACGGCGGCGGTCAGCTGTTCGACGAGGGCGCGCTGGGTGGCGAAGGTCTGCTGGTCGATGAGGCCGCGCTTGAAGAGGTCGGCATTGCGCTGGAGGTCGGTGCGGGCGTTGTCGAGCTGGGCGGCGTCCTGTGCGCGCTTGGCGATCGCCTGGTCGAGCTGGGCCTTGTAGGAACGGTCGTCGATGAGGGCGAGCAGGTCGCCCGCCTTGACGTCCTGGCCCTCGCGGAAGCGCACGTTGACGAGCTGCCCGTCGACGCGGGGCTTCACCGTGACGGTGTTATAGGCGGCGACGGTGCCGATGCCGTCGAGGTAGATCGGGGTGTCCTGGGCCTTTACGACGCCGGCGATGACGTTGACGGGGGCAGCCTCCCCACCGCGCTGCCAGCCGGGGCGATTGGCTCCGTCTTCGGCGGCGGCGCGTCGGACATGGATCACCCAGGCGATGATGAGGAGAGCGGGCACGCCGAAATACAGGGAAAGGCGGAGACGTTTATTCATGGGCGGGACAGGGAAGGGGAGGGGGCGGTTTTGGGCAAAGCGGCTGAGCGTGGACCGTCAATCAGGGTGTGGCATCGCCGCCAGCGCGCAATCCGTTGATCAGGCAGTGGACGAGGTCGGCGACCCGGGGACGGACGTCGCCAAAGGGTTGGTTGGCGAGCATCCAGGGAAGCACAAACGGGGCGCTGGCCAGCTGGATGAGCTCGGTGGCGCGGCGGAGGTCCGCCGGGGCCAGGATTGAATCGCCGAGGATTGCGGTGATGCGCAGCCGGATTTCCTCGAGAAAGTTCGTGCGGGCGTTGGTGGTCTCGCGGGTGACGATCATGCCGAGCTCGAACAGCAGAGGCTCCTCGGTGATCTGGTAGAGCGTGTGTTCGACGATGCCCAGGAAGAAGGCGGAGAGACGCGGGGCCGCGGCGCTGGGGGCGCTGGCGATGGCTTCGTCGCAGGCGGCGAACATGAGCCGGCGTTCCCGCTCCACGACGGCCGAGGCGATTGCCAGTTTTCCGGGGTGGAAACGGTAGAGATTGGCCGCGGACATGCCACAGTCGGCGGCGATCTCGCGCATCGAAGTCTTGGCGTAGCCGAAATGTCTGAAACGTTCGCGCGCTGCGTCCACGATGCTCGGAAACCGGCGGGTGGCCTCCGGTGCGGCGGACTGAATGCTGAATGCTTCGTTCATCGTTGATGCTCGGGAGACGGCAGGGTGTTCCGGCAGGTTTCAGCAAAGGCCGGCAAGACCAAATCGGGGCGTGGCCGACGAAACGCCGCCCTCGGGCGTGGAGCGAGGCCGCCGGACCCTCATTCGTTAGAGGAAAACGCCTGCGAACGGGCGGCACTCAATGGAAATAAGCGAGGAGCGAGAAGCCCGTTCGACTTCGCTCAGGGCAGGCGGGAAGTGAGAATGGATTCCAGCGGTTGGCGAGAGCGCTGTGGGCCGCCTTAACCTGGAGTGCGGAATCACGATTCTGCTCTGCGCTGGAGGCTCGGCCTCCCGGCCCGTCGCCACCGCAGTCCACAACGGAAAATAAGCGAGGAGCGAGAAGCCCGTTCGACTTCGCTCAGGGCAGGCGGGAAGTGAGAATGGATTCCGGCGGTTGGCGGGTGCGCTGTGGGCTGCCTTAACCTGGAGTGCGGAATCACGATTCCGCTCTGCGCGGGAGGCTCGGCCTCCCGGCCCGCTTCACTCGAATGCGCAGAGCGATTCGATTCTGGCCGCAGAACCGTCGCGAAGCCACGAGTCGAGTTGGGACTGCTCCTTGAGCTGCTGGCCGCGCCCACGCGGGACGGCCAGGTAGCGCACGGGGAGGTCGGGCAGGGAGGTCATGTCGCCCCAGAGCTTCTCAAACTGCGCGACGGGCAGGATGTCCTCCTGGCCGTTGCCCCAGCGTTTCTTGACGTCCTTGAGCGTGACGTAGGTGGGCACGCGCGCGGCGAGGGCGCGGACGCCGGCGGCGACGCGGGCCGCGTCGGAGAGCGAGGCGCGGTCCACGCCGAAGAGCTCCAGCAGCGGGTCGATGGCGATCCAGGTCGTGGCGGTATTGTAAAAGCTGAGACGAAACTCGTCCTCCTCGCGTGCGAGGGCGAGTCCCTCGACCAGGCGCAGCTGGCCGCCCACCCGCGCGAGCCCGCCGCCCCGGTCCTCGATGCGTCGGCGGATGACCTCGACGGAAAGCGCGGCGCCGCCGCGGATGTGGCGACCGAGCAGCCCGGGTTCGAGCGACGCGCCCAGGGTGTCGATGTTGTGGAGCAACAGGTGTTCGAGCGCGGGCTGCTCGCGCAGCAGTGAGGCGAGCGTGCCGTTGAGCAGGAGGTTGGCGACCTCGTACCAGTGGCCCACGGGGTGCAGGCACTGGAGGGGGACATTGTCCGTATAGTCGGAGGCCTGGCCCGAGGACTGGGCCCACTCGATTAGCGCCTTGTGCAGGCTCAGGCGCATCTTCTCCTTCTGCGGATCGAGGCGCTGGCGGGGCATCTCCTCGAAGGCGAACCGGAGGTCGCGGACCATCGGGATCATGCGCAGTCCGATTGAGCGCCCCGGCGAGAGCACCAGGCGGCCGGGGTAGTTGAATTCCCCGTGCTCGGCCAGAAAGGCGGCCGTGGCGTCGTGCGTCAGGTGGCTCGTGGTGAAGAGGTGCGTGACGGGGCATCCGGCGGCCCGCGATGTGGCTCGGCTCTTGGCGAGGTGCGTCTCGATGAAACTGCGGTGGCGCCCCGCGAGCCGGGCGAAAGGATGGAGGGCCTTCACGGTTCCGGCGCCCTGGGTCCAGCGGCTGCCGGCGCCCGCGGCGAGCGTGACGACTGCGGCGCGGCCCTCGCACAGGGCCGCCCGGCCGATGGCCTCGGCCTCCGGCTCAGGCGAGTCCGCCGCCTCGACGTCGCCGGGTCGGACGTTCTCGACCTGGGTGCTGGCGGGAAGTCGGTTCTGGGCGAGCCCGATGCGGCCGGCGAGGAGGTCCTGGCGTATCCGCTCGTGTTGGACAGGATCGAAGCCGTTCGCCTGGAGCAGGTCCGCGAGCGAGGCGCGCGCGGCGGATCCTTCCGCGGCGGGCGCCGGGAAGATGCGCTGCACGAGCGCAGAGGCCAGCGGGTGGGTGCGGTCGAAGAGTTGTCGCGCGGAGAACCGGTCCATTTCCGCGCGCACCGCGCCGGGCAGTTGCCGCGGGTCGTGACGAAGCCAGCGCGGGACCATGAACAGGTAGTATTCGGGCGAAAGCAGTGCGTTGGATCCGGAGAGCAGTGCAGCCTGCGAACCGCGCTCGTTCAGCTCGAAGTCGTACACGACCGGATCCATCGCGAACGGCAGCGCGTGCTCGAGCGCGGCCTTGGTACGGCGCATGATTCCGAGGATCGTCCCGGCCGCCTCTGCGCGGTGCGCCGGATCCACCCAGAAACCCATGCCGCCGCCGGACATTCCGCCGAGCATGATGAAGCCCCGGAACACGGGCCCGAGCGCGGCACGAATTTCGGTCACAAGGCGCTCGGTGTAGGCGTTGCTGGCCCAGGGGATGATGGCCTGCAGCGGACCGAAGAAGTTTCGCGTGGTCAGCTCGGCGACGCGCGCGACTTCGCCGGCCTTCAGGGCTGCGACGATTTCGGCGAGGATCTGCTGGGCTTCCTGCCGGGCGCGCCACTCGCGGGGCAGTTTGAGGAGGTACTTTTCGGTGACCATCTCGAGGATGGGGCCGACGTTCTGGCTCATGCCCCCGTGCACGAGCACGAGCGAGGCCTGCAGCTCGCGCCGCGTCGCCTCGGAGATCGCGTCGAGGCCGAAGAGCGTGTGCCGCGGCAGCAAGCGTCCACGGCTGGTGCCGTGCTCGCTGTCGCCGGGCTGGGCGAGTTCGCCCTGGATGAGCTTGATGCCGGGCCACACGCCACCGCTGTCCTGCCAGCCCCCGCCCGATCCTCCGAGCCACTCGCCCAGGATGGCGCGGCTTGCGATTGTACGGCGTTCGTCCTCCGAAAGTCCGCCCGTTAGGGAAGCCACCTGGCCGGTGGCGCGCATGCACAGCGAGACCAGGCAGCCCAGGAGGTTGGTCGAGACTGCCAGGCGCGAGCCCTTGGGAATGTCGCGCACCTGGCTCGCGATCTCCAGTCCGCGCCCCGGACCGACGAGGCGGGAGAGCAGCTCTGCGAGTTCGTGACCCGAACCCTCCATGCCGGACGGGACGATGCCGGCGGCGATCACGGCTGCCTTGAGCAGGCCGAGGTAATCCTTGGCGAAATCGAAGACCTCCTCGATCGAGCGCACGTCCGCGGTGGCGCCGAGGTCGATGCTGGTGAGCCGGATCACGGGCTCGCCAATGACGCGCAGGAAGCCGCACACGGGGGGCCGGGGCTGCGGATCGCGTCCGTGCACACCGAGGTCGACCGACAGGTTCAACACGCGGGCGCCCTCGGGGTAGTCCATGCCGAGGAAGAAGATGTCGCTCCAGGCCGCGTGGGAGAGGTCCAGGCGCACGGCGGTCTCCTCGCGCAGCACGGGCATGAGCCCATCGGCCGCGGGGAGCGTCAGCTCCGGACGGATACGCAGCGGGTAATCGAGCGGATGGCCGGCGCGGAACATCCACTGGTTTCCGCGCACCTGGCGCACGGTGCGCTGGACCTGGTGGGCGAGGGTCTTGAACGCCAGGCCGGAGTAGGCGGCCGCGAGCGCGCTGCTCAGCGAATCCGACGAGCCGGCGTCGCGCTGATGGGCGAGGTACACGGCGATGGCCTCCTCGTAGCGGCGGTCCATGGCGAGCCGGTGTCCCTCGAACGGGATCGAGCCCTCCGACTGGTCGGGGAAGTGTAGCGGCAGGAAGTACCGGTGGAGCGCGGCGAGGAAGAACACGGCGCGCACGCGGTGGTAGAAATTGGTGCAGCGGTGACGGTACGCCTCGAGTTCGTCGGCGAAGCCTTCGAGGGTGGCGCGGTCGGCGGCGGTGCACAGCGCTTCGAAGGCGGTGCTGTCGTCGGCGGTGCCCTCGACCAGGGCGATGAGGTGGGATTCCACGGCGGGCTCCAGGGCTTTGGGCCTCAGCGGCGTGCGCTCGAGTCGGCGGCGAGCTCCTCGGCCAGGACCGCGAGGACCTCGTCGCGGGCGGAGCCGTTGAGCCCGAGCGCGATCTGGGCGCGAAGCAGGCCGAAGGGCGCCTCGAGATCGGCGCGCCGGCCCGCGATTTCGACTGCGAGGTATTTCTCGCGTTGGGCGAGCCGGGCGAGCGAGGGCGACAGGCCGATCCGGCCCGCGCCCGCTTCCGCGAGCGCCTGGTCGAGGAGATCGAAGATCACCGGCGTGAGCAGGTGCATGCCGAAGAAACAGAGGTAATGACCGCTGCGCAGCCCGGGCACCACGCACTGCTGCTCCGCGACGGTGGGCGTCGGCTTCTCGATCACGTTCTCGATCTGGTAAAGCCCCTTGGCACCGGGCACCAGGGAACCGGCGATCGTGCCGTAGAACTGCAGGAGGCTTTCGTGGGTGGCCTGGACCGCGGACAGGCAGCAGCGCTCCTGCGCGGCGACCTCGAGCAGCTGCCGAGTGCAGCTGGTCTGGGCGCGACTCACGTAGAGGTGGTCGCAGACCTGGAGCAGGAAGGGTTCGTCTCCCACGAAGTCGCGACCGCAGAGCACGGCGTGACCGTAGCCGAGCGGATCCGACTGCTCGACGAACACGAGGTGGCTCTCGAACGATTCGAGCACGGACTGGTAGGCGGGGCGGTCGCCGGGGGCGAGCACGAGCCCGACCTTTTCGATGCCGGCGTCGAGCAGCTCGGTGAGGATGATCGCGAGGGCGGGTTTGGACGTGCCGTCGCGGTCGGTGAGCGATTGCAGGGGCAGCCGGCGCTGGCGCGGGCCCGCCGCCGTGATCAGGGCTTTGCGGATTTTCGAGTCCATGCGTACGGGGAGGTTTCAAGGTGCCGTGTCCCGATCCCCCGCGGCAAGCTGTTTTCCGCCGGCATGGGCCGTCGATTTCGAGGACAACCGATTTTCCGATTGACCAGCTGTATTACTGAAGTAATACACTGTGACACACCTGCCCTTCATGCCTCCGGTCCTCGTCATCGATCATCACAACGGCGTGCCCGCGTACCGGCAGCTGATGGACCAGATCAAGTTTCAGATAGCGGCGGGGGTGTTGAAGTCGGGCGAGGAGATGGAGTCGACGCGCGCGCTTTCGGCGGCGTTGTCGCTGAATCCGATGACGATCAGCAAGGCCTACGGTCTGCTCGAGCGGGAGGGCGTGCTGGAGCGGAGGCGCGGGCAGACGCTCACGGTGCGTGCTGCGGAGGGCGGCCAGGCGGCGGCGGCACGGGCGGAGGTGCTTGGCAAGGCACTGGAGGCGGCGGCGGCGACGGCGCGCCAGCTCGGCATTTCCGACGCGGAGGCGCTGCGACTTTTCAAGGCAACCCTGAATGCACACCAGCATGAACACGACTGACACCCTGACCTCGGTGCGCCCGGTGGTGGCGCGCAACCTGACCAAACGCTACGGCCGCCACACGGCCCTGAACGGACTCACGCTCGACCTCCCCGAGGGGCGGGTCGTGGGCCTGTTGGGGCGCAACGGCGCCGGGAAGACGACCCTGCTCAACCTCGCCAGCGGCCTGATCCTACCGAGCGAGGGCACGATCGAGACCCTCGGCGTGTCGACGGTGGATCTCGACACCCCGCAGCTCACGCGTCTGGGCGTGGTTCAGCAGGAGGGGCGGTGCATCGAATGGATGACCGTGCGGCAGCACCTGGATTTCAATGCCTCGTTTTATCCGCGCTGGGACCGGGACCTCGAGCGGCGGCTGGTCGACGCGCTGGAGGTCGATCCCAAGCGCCGGATCGCGGAACTCAGCCCGGGCGACCGTCAGAAGGTGGGCATCCTGCTGGGTGTCTGTCATCGTCCCTCGCTGCTCCTGCTGGACGAGCCTGCGAGCGCGCTGGATCCGATCGTTCGCATGCAGCTGCTTGACGTGCTTCTGGAGCGCCTCCGCGACGACGGATGCACGATGGTGATCTCGTCGCACCTGCTCAGCGACGTGGAGAAGATTGTCGACTGGGTGATCGCGCTGGATGCGGGCGAGTTGGTTGAGAATGCGGCCTTCGACGAGCTTCAGGAGAGCTTTGCGGAATGGACCGTGCTGCCGCGGAACGGCGAGCTTCCCGGTCAGTTTGACGAGCCGTACATCCTGAGCCGGGAGGGGAACTGGCGCCAGGCGGTGATCCGAGTGCGCACGGCGGAGGCCGACGCCGCGGTGCAGTTTGCGGAGCGGCACGGTGTCGAGGTGCGCTCGCGCCCGCTGAACCTGGAGGAGATGTTCCCGCTGATCACCCGCAAGAAGGCGACGTCGTGAATACCCGAGCTTATCTTACGATCCTGCGCCCCTGGCAGGTGATCGCGTTTGCGGGTGCCGAGGCCCTGTTCGGCTGGATGCTGCTCCGCATGGTCTTTCCGTCGAATCCCGCGGAAGTCCGGGTCGTGGCCTTGCTTGTGCTTGCGCCGATGATCGTGGGGAGCGGGCTGCTCTGGCCGCTCGAATATGTCCTCCATCATGGCGGCTGCGCGCTTATGCCGGGCGTGGATCGCGCCTTTGCACGCGCTCATGCGAGGTCCTTTGTTGTCGCGGCCACCGCGCTTACGGCAGCCTGCGCGTGGGGACTCTCTGGATACCCAATCGTCCTTTCGGCGGGGTTGGTCGTAACCCTGCTTTCGATGCCCCTGTTTTTCGAGCGCGGGTCTCTGCGATGGTCCGACTCGTGGCGCATGGGAGTGGCCGCATTGAATGCAGTGGCCGCCGCCTGCATGCTCGGCCTCGACCGTACCACACAGACGGTCGTCGGACTGGCGACCTTCGTGATCTCGCTCTTCATTGCGGTTCGGGGATTTTCCCACTGCTTTGACCGCAGGCGGATCCTCGCGCGGGGACGCAGGCCGTACGTGCACTACCAAGTGGTGGTCATGGCCGCGTTCGGGCTTGCGCGGCTATTTCGGATCAACAGGGGCGGGTTGTCCGATGCAGGCAGCCAGTCGAGAGAGATCGAGTTTAGGGACGTCGATGACTCCGTCTGGTCGTGGCTCGGGGTGATGTTCAGGCTACGCCAGGTGCGTCCCAAAATGGCGATAGGGAGTTTTCTTTTTCTCCAACTGACATTTGGTCCCGTGTTGTTGGCCGTCATGGCAGGCACGGATCTGATGACCAAGCCCGTCTCGTTCGCAACCTGGCTGCAGGGGATGGCGGGTTCGCTGGGCGGTCCTGGATTGGTTTCGGGGCCGTATGCGAACGAGGTCATCTTGACGTTATCGATTGGATCCATGGTGATCGCGATGCAGTTTGTACAGACGCGGCGGTTTCGACTTCCGATCTCGCGGGTGCGGCTCGCGGACTACACGTGGACCTATTCGGTCCTGATGTCTTCGGCGATTCTCATCTCGATGGCGCTATCGTTGTCAGCGACGTTTCTGGTTCTCGAAGCTTTGGTGCTGAAGAACCTTCAATGGACCGTGGTGCCGCGGTTTGGGCTTATCGCGCTGATGTGTCTGGCGGCGCTGATGATCGCGCTCACGGCATTTGAAGGAGTGAAAGCGGGTTCTAATGCGTGGAGACGCTGGGATGGCGAGCTGCAGGCCCACGAGGCCCTGTTGACCATGGCATGCCTGGGAGGGCTGGGGGGAGGGCTGGTGGCGGCGATTGGGTTGGGGGTGCGAGGGAGTGCCAGTCTCACGGGCCCTGCGGTGGTCCTCCTGATTGCAGGGAGCGCACTCATTTATCGGCAGGTTCTTCGCTGGAATTTTCGGCGATGCAGCTTTGAGGGCATCGATGCCAATCCGGGAAAATTGACCTGATCACTTTGAGAACCCGCCCCCCATGAATGCCCGAGCCTACCTGACGATCCTGCGCCCGCTTCGGACGGTCCTGTTTATTGGTCTCTACGGTTTCGTCGTGCTGCTCGACGCCAGCGGATTAGTCCACGGCCCATTGCGGCTGGCCTGCTTTGTGACTTTCGCGCTCGTGGGGCCGCTGGTGGTTGGTTCGTTCCTGCTGGGGCCGCTGCACGAGGTGATGCACACGACGGTGGCGGGCGTCCTGCCCGGACTGCATCGAACCGCGGCGCGGTGGCATCTCGCGGCACTTGTGTTCGCGCTGTTGGGCCTGGTGAGTGCTGCCGTCGCGACAGTCCCGGGCGTTCCTTGGCAGGCGGATGCGGGGCTGATTGCTGCGGGCCTTGCGCTCCCGCTGTGCAATCGGCGGCAGGATCTCTTTCCCGGGGTCCGAGCGGGAGTGCTGGTGTTGATCCTCCTCTCGGTGCTCCTCGGATTTCTGGGATCATCGTTCCGCTGGCTGAGCGTACGCGAGCCCTGGCTCGTCTTCCTGGCAGGATTCGTGGTGGCGGCCTATTGCGTGCGACGCGGCTTCGATCGTCGCGGTGTCCGGGCGCGGGCGCGAGGGGATAGGGCGGTCGTCTGCACGCAATCGGTGCTGTTCACGGGAGGAGCGATCATGAGGGCACGGCAACGCGAGTTTGCGCGCCGCAGTTGGGCCCGCATCCCGGTCTCGGAGCAGAGGTGGGATCAGGGCTGGGTGGATGGGTCGTTTCGGAGTCGGTTGGCGATCGTGCATCGCGTGTCCTTTCCGAGTCGGATCCAGTTTTTGAAGACGAACGCGATCATCCAAGGGCTATTCCCTTTGATATTGATGGCGGGCGCCTGTGCAGCCGCGGTGGGCGCCAATGGAGGCCACCTTGCGGGTTTGGGAGGACAGTTGGCCGAAACCTGTGCGCTGGGTTTCGGCGCCGGCAGGCCGGTGACCGTGTTCCTGGGAGTCCCGCTGGCGTATGGAGCCCTGGCTTCGATGGTGCTCACGAGCATCTTTGCGTTCCGCCGCCTGCTGCCCGTTCCGCTGGCGCGCTCCCGGATGGCGTCCGTTATGGCCAACTACACACAAACCTATGGACTCGCGGTGCTCGCGGGTGCGTCCTCGGTCATGACGATGCTGCTTTTCGTGGCGCTCGACCTGTTGGGCGAACCTCTGCGTTGGTTCGATCTTAAGCTTCCGCTTGCATGCCTGGCGGCGTTGATTCCGGCGGTCCTGTTATCGTGGGGCCTCGAAGCCTTTGCGTGGGATCGAATCAGCATCGTGGTCGGAGGACTGCTTTCGCTCTTTTGCCCACTGCTCGCCGCGACCGCGGCATCCTTCTTCGTCGGGCCGCTGCTGTCTCTGCCGGGAGCGGTCGTCTGGCTGACAACGACGCTTGCCTGTTGGCGTTTCCACCGCTGGGCTGTGCGGCGTTCATACCTCACGTCGGACCTCCTGGGTTCGATGTTGAACGCAAAGGAACTTTTTTGGGGCAGTCGCAATTGAGCGCACCCCGACTTACAACCCCTAACCCTACATCCATGAAGACTCGTCTCGTTGTTTCCCTTCTCGCTCTCGCCACTGCCGGTTTTGCCGCGCCTGCCGCGTCCACGTCGGCTCCTGCGCAGGCTTCGGCCACGCCGGCTCCCTCGGTGTCGGCGCCGAGCGAAGCGTCCATCAAGGAACTGCTCGAGGTTTCGCACGCGCGCAGCCTGATCGACTCCGTGAACACGCAGGTCGAGGCCATGGTCCGTGCCTCGATGGCCCAGGCCGAGAAGGAGTACCCGGCGAATCCCGAGGCCACCAAGATCCTCAACGGGATGGTCGAGAAGATCAACGGGCTCCTGAGCCAGGAGCTGAGCTGGTCGACGATGGAGCCGCTGTACGTCCGAATTTACCAGCAGTCGTTCACCCAGCAGGAGGTCGACGGTCTGGTGGCCTTCTACAAGACCCCGGTGGGTGATGCGCTGGTGCGGAAAATGCCGCGCGTCATGCAGCTCGCGATGGTCGACGTGCAGCAGCGCGTGCGTGACTTCATGCCGAAGGCGCAGGCGATCTCGCACGAGACGATGGCTGAACTGAAGGCGCTCGATGCCAAGGCCGCGGAGGCCAAGAAGGCCGCCGAGGCTCCCAAGGCGCCCGCCGCTCCCGAGCCCGCCAAGAAGTAAGCGGGAAGCTTGGTTGAACAGAAGCTATCGAAGGGAACGAAGAACAATCCGCTCACGACAGGATTGAGCGCGCTGATTTACTCATCGATTGGGTGAGGCAATTTGGGCTTGGCGATTTCGTACAATCGCTTGGCTCGACCTTCTTTGTTATCTTCGTTTCCTTCTGTTAGCCGCGTCTTTTGAATGGATGGGCGGATACGCTCCTCCCGGCTCTTGTTTCAGCGGTTCTGTTCATCGGCCGCCGCTGAAACGGGAGGCGGCGTGCCGGCGATCCGAGGCGGACGATGCTCAGGCCCGCTTGATCTCGAAGAACACGTCCGCACCCTCGCCGGGTTTGCCGGAAATTTGAAGCGTCGTGCCGTGGGCGTTGAGCAGGGCCTCGCTCATGCGGAGACCGAGGCCGAGTTTCTTCTTCTGGGCGTCGCTCAGGTCGCTGTTGCGCAGCTTGAGCAGCGGAAGATAGACGGAGGGATCCAGACCGCAGCCGGTGTCCTTGACGTGGATTTCGCAGATGCCGTTCTTCGAGGAGGCGGACACGATCACGCGGCCCTTCGGCGGCGTGGCCTTGATGGCGTTCGCAACGAGGTTGTTGAGCACCTGCGCGAGGCGCTGGGAGTCGCCGAGCACGGCAATGTCGGTGGGCATGAGTTCCAGCGCGATCTGACGCTGCAGGGCGGCGACGCCGAGGGTGTCGTGCACTTCCAGCCAGAGGAAGGGGAGCGGAATGGCCTTCGGGACGATCTTCGCCTCGCGGGTGTCGTCGAGGAAGGCTTCGAGCAGGTGGCGCACCTGGCGGAGCTGGCCGTCGGTCGTGCGTTTGATGTTGTCGATGAGCGGCCGGCTTTCGATGCCAATGGACGGGTCGGTCAGGAGTAGCTCGGAGGTGAGGCTGATGCCGGTGAGCGGACCGCGGAAATCGTGGGCGATGCTGGTGGTGAGGCGTTCGCGGAGACGCTCAAGCCGGTCGAGCCGCTCGCGGGTGGCTTCGGCGGTCTGTATCAGGCGCCCGGCGACATCGGGTGAACCCTGCGCCGGGGTGGGGTCGTTCGACGATGAGAGTTGGTCGAGCGCGGCACGGAGTGGGGCGGTGAGTCCCCGGATCCACCACGCGGCGACGATGAGGCCGACGATGAGTCCGGCCAGGGCGAGCAATGCGGGGTGGGAGGAGCCGGGAATCGCGCTGGCGGAGGCGAGCGCGACGGCGATCGTCGGCAGTGCGCCGACCAGGGCGGCGACGGCGACGAGTTTGGCGGTGTAGGAGGAGGGGAATAACCAGCGACTGGTCCAGCGGTGGATCGCGAGGTCGTGATCTGATTTCATGCGGGGTGGCATCACTCGACGTATCGGCTTGAATCGGCCCCCGGCGAAGGGACTTGAGGAGAAATCCCCAGGTCGTCCGGGTCGGGTGGAGCGGCGTCTGTTCTAGGCAAGATGTTGCCGTGGTGGAAGTCCTTCTTCTGAGAAGGAACTACGCAATTTAACGATCCTCCTTGTAGCCTTGGTGCCTCCCGTCTAGAGCCCTCAGGGAAATCCCGACCTTTCGCCACTCGGTGAAAGGAGGAATCCGGTCATCCTCTTGCATGAACAAACGTCGCGTAGTGGTCACAGGACTTGGAGTCGTCGCCTGCAATGGCATTGGCGTCGACGAGTTCTGGCGTGCAAATTTGGAGGGCCGATCGGGCGTCTCCCTTATCGATACCTTTGAAACGGATGATTTTCCGTCAAAAGTCGGAGGAATTGTGCGCGGACTTGAACCCGCCCGCTACATGCCGGCTGAAGTCGCCCGGAGGGTGGACCGGTTTGTGCATCTCGGGCTCGTGAGCGCGGAGTTCGCGCTTCAGGACAGCGGCTTGAAGCTCGAGCAGGCGGATCGGGATCGCATTGGGGTGATCATGGGCTCTGGTTTTGGCGGTGCCTTTTTTCACGAGGAGCAGCTTATCCAGGGCTTCGACAAGGGGGCGCATCGCCTCAATCCCCTCGCGGTGCCGCGGATCACCCCGAATGCGGTGGCGAGCCAGATGGGCATCCGGTACGGACTTCGCGGACCCAACATGGTGATTTCGACCGCCTGCGCCTCGGCCGCGCATGCAATCGGAGAGGCGTTCCGAAAGATCCAATACGGCGAGATCGACGCCTGCCTGACGGGTGGTGCGGAGGCGCCGATGACACGGTTCAATTTCGGCGCGTATTGCGCCCTGCGCGTGTTGTCCAAGACCAACGACGAGCCCACGCGCGCTTCGCGTCCCTTCGACCTGACCCGCGAGGGCTTCGTGATGGCGGAGGGCGGCGCGGTGCTGATCCTCGAGGAGCGCGAGTATGCGATCCGTCGCGGTGCAAAGATCCTGGCGGAAGTCGTGGGCTATGCGAGCAACTCGGGGGCGCACCACATGGTGATGCCGGACCCCGAGGGCGGCGACGCGGCGCGCGTCATGGCTGCGGCGATCAAGGATGCCGGACTGACCCGCGTGGACTACATCAACGCCCACGCGACCTCGACCCAGGCGAACGACGCGGCGGAGACGCGCGCGATCAAGGCGGTGTTCGGGGATGAGGCGAAACGCATTCCCGTGTCGTCCACGAAATCAATGATCGGCCACTCCCTCGGCGCGGCGGGTGCAATCGAGGCGGTGGTGTGCGTGAAGACCCTCATGCACCAGATCGTCCCGCCAACGATCAATCTCCGCGTGCCTGATCCGGCCTGCGACCTCGACTACGTGCCGGACCACAGCCGCGAGATGCGCGTGCGAACGGTGTTGTCCAATTCGTTTGGTTTTGGAAACTGCAATGCGTCTCTCGTGTTTGCAGAAGCCTCTTAAGCGCCATGACTCCCCAGGAAATCGAGCAGAAGGTCGTCGACATTCTCGCAAAGAAGTTCGGCACCGAACCCTCCAAGATCACGCCCGACACCCGTCTGGCTGAAGACCTCGGCGTCGACTCGTTCGGGGCGGTGGAGCTCATGTTCGAGCTCGAGGAGGCCTTCAACCTCAAGATCGCCGACAGCGACATCGAGCACATCCGGTGCGTGAAGGATATCGTCGCCTACCTCGTGACCTGGACCGCGAAGAAGGGCCAATAGGCGCTGCGCTTCGCTGCCAGAGGCCCGAGGTCAGAGGTCGGAGGCCAGAAGCCAGAAGCCAGAGGTCAGTGGTCAGAGGTCGGAAGTCAGAGGACAGAAGGCAGGGGCGGCTAGCCAGAGGTCAGTGTCGGACTTCTGACTCTCGAAGCGTGCGAGTGGCTGGCAGCGGCTAGCAGACGGACAGGCACCGTTGGCCGATGATCAGAGGCCAGACGTCAAACCCGACCTCCGATCTCCGACTTCCGAAATCTGACCTCTGTCTTCTGATTACTGACCTCTGGTCCTATTCCGTCTCGGCGATGCCGCGCTTGAGGGCCTGTTCGAACAGGTCGAGGGCGCGGTCGATTTCCTCCTCGGTGATGTAGAGAGAGGGGGCGAGCGTGAAGACGTTCTTGTAGTAGCCGCCGACGTCGAGAATGAGGCCCATGCGCTTGCCGCCCGCGTCGAGGGATCCGCTCAGGCCGATGTTCATGATCGCGTCGGTGAGCTCGCGGTTGGGCGTGAAGCCGTCGCGCTTGCACATTTCCATGCGCAGGGCGAGGCCGAGGCCGTCGACGTCGCCGATCTGCGGATACCGTTTCTTCAGATCGCGCAGCCGGTTGAGGAAATAGGCGCCGCGGGCCATGACGCGCTGCTCGAAGCCCTCCTCCTCCATGAGCTTCATGGTCTCCAGGGCGACGGCGGTGCCGAGGGAGTTTGAGGAGAAGGTGGAGTGAGTGGAGCCGGGGGGGAAGACCTTCGGGTTGATGAGCTCCTCGCGCGCCCAGATCGCGGAGATGGGGTTCATGCCGTTGGTCAGGGCCTTGCCGAAAACGGCGACGTCGGGCGACACGCCGAAGTGCTGCAGGGCGAAGAATTTTCCGGTGCGGTAGAAGCCCATCTGGATCTCGTCGTCGACGAGCAGGATGCCGTGGGCGTCGAGGATCTTCTTGAGGCCGGGGAAGTAGCCCTCGGGCGGGACGACGTAGCCGCCGGTGCCCTGGATGGCTTCGACGAAGAAGGCGCCGAACTCGGCCTTGCCGGTCTTGTTGACGACGCCGTAGTACTCGGTCTCGAAGAGGCGCTCGAACTGCTTGAGGCAGTAGAGTTCGCAGGTCTCGCGGTTTTTCCCGTAGGGGCAGCGGAAGCAGTACGGGTAGGGGATGAAGTTGGCGCGGTCGCCGAAATGGCCGAAGCGCTCGCGGTAGCGGTAGCTGGACGTGATGGACGTGGCGCCGAGGGTGCGGCCGTGGTAGCCGCCCATGAAGGCGAAGGCCATGTTCTTGCCGGTGTGGTTGCGGACGACCTTCCAGGCGTCCTCGACGGCGCTGGCGCCGCCGACGTTGAAGTGGATGCGGCCCTTCTGGCCGAACGCCTCTTCGGCCTTGAGCGCGAGGCGGGTGGCGAGCTGGATCTTCTCGCGGTGCAGGTACTGGCAGGCGAGCTGCGGGAGCGTGTCGATCTGGCGCTTGAGGGCCTCGTTGATGCGCGGGTTGCCGTAGCCGAAGTTGACGGCCGAATACCACATCTGGAGATCGAGGTAGGGCGTCTCCTTCTCGTCGTAGAGGTAGATCGCCTCAGCCCGCGTGAACATCGTCAGCTCGCGGGCATAGTGAACGGTGTCACCCCAGGAGCAGTACTTGGCCTCGAGCTCGAGGAGGGTCTTGGTGTCGGTGGTGTCGACGGCCGAAGCGTCGGCCTGGTTGGCGTTCATGGAATGAGGGACTTGAGTTGATTGAGAACGGTGTCGAGCGAGTCGAACTGAATGCAGTCGGGCCGCAGCGGTGCATAGTGCCTGTAAAGGCCGTCCTTTGCGAACAGGACTTCACAAAATCCGGCCGGGCAGACGTCGGAGCGTCCGTCGCCGACATAGATCTTGCGGGTGCCGTCGGGCCGGTTCCTGCGCATGATGTGCGAGGTCTTGCAGTTGCCGCAGCGCGTGCAGATCGACGCGAAATACGGGAAGGAGATGCTGAGCCTGTCGCCGTCGAACTCCAGCGCGTTGGCGAAGATTGGCGGCGCCTCGATACCCCGGGCCGCGAGGATGCGCCGGATGATCCACTCGCAGCTGTCGCTGAGGATGGCGAAAGGCACGGCCCGCGCTCGGAGGTGGGCGAACAGTTCGGGCAGGGCGGGCTCGACGGGAATCTGGGCGAGGTAGTCGGACAGGGCGGGGCGGGTGACGCGCAGGCGGGCGAACTGGCGCTCGAGACATTCGCGCGAGCCGATCCGGCCTGACTCCCATTCCTCCTCGATGCGCTTCCACTCGTCGTCGACGGAGAAGTCGCGGATGATCGCGTCGACCACGTCGAACGGGGTCAGGGTGTTGTCGAAGTCCAGGTAGACCTCGAACGGAGGAGGGGTCGTCATAGGGAACCCAGGAACAGCTCCATCTCGCGGGCGACCTTCTCGCGCTCCTGGTCGGCGGTGATCACGTGGTAGGAGTCGTCGAGGATGACCAGCTTCTTCTTCGGGGAGGAGATCCGGTCATGGATCAGTTGCGAGTTGTGGAGGCTGGCGGTGTCGTCCTCTCGCGGGTGGACGAGGAGCATGGGCGCCTGGATGCTGCCGAGCATGGGGATCACGCGCGTGGCGAGGCGCTTGAGTTCGTGGAAGAGCGAGACCGGAAAGAAGGGGTAGCCGTATTTGCCGACGCCCTGGAGGTTGTGGAGATGAGCGTTGCTGTAGTAGCGGTGCACCATCGCGCGCATGCGCTCGTTCTTGATTCCGTAGGGCGGGCTTTCCTTGAAATAGAGCGTGTACTTGAGCGGTGTGTACGCGGCGAGCGGCAGGAGCCGGTTGTACCAGGGCACGTTCCAGCCGTCGAAAAACAGAGTGGGGGCTAGGCAGACCCCGCCGGCGAGCTGGTCGCCGAGCTCCTCGGCCAGCAGGAGCACGAAGAGCGCGCTCATCGAGAGGCCGGCCACGAACACCTTCTCGCCGGTCTTCAGGGCCTCCAGGACCTCAACGCGAAGCGACTCGTAAAGCTGCTCCCAAGTCGTGTGCTTGAGCACATGGAGCGGTTCGCCGTGATTCGCGAGCCGCGGGCAGCGGATGCTGTAGCCGAGCTTGTTGAAGTAGAACGCCAGGTAACGCATCTCGTTAGGCGTACCCGTGAGGCCGTGCACCAAGATGAGCGTGCGGCCGTTTGTTCCTGTGAGGGAGAGGCTTTCGTCAGGCTCGGGTGGGCGTTCGGCGGGTTTCTTCAGATCCAGGGAAAAGACCAACGACATGAGAGAGATGCTACCTTGCTGCGGCGTCACGCAGTCCCCGTGCGGACCAAAAATGCGGCCGGCAGGGAAACGTGAGACGGAAACGTCTGACCATCTTTGTGACGGATCGCAATATATAGCCTCGTGGATTATTCTAACATTATGGTTTGATGAATTTTACGACGAATCATGACAAACTGTCATGTAATTGGAGCCCCTGGGGCCGGGTGAGAAGTGGACCGGGGGCACCGGAAGGCGGGCCGTGCCTAGAATAGGGCGGCCTGACTGCCGTCCGCAGGACGCAGTCCGATGGCCTCGTAGCCCTTGGGGGTGAGGGCGCGGCCCTGGGGGGTGCGCTGCACGTAGCCTTCCTGGATGAGGAAGGGCTCGTGGACCTCCTCGAGGGTTTCCGCCTCCTCGCCGACGGCGATCGCGATGGTGCCGATGCCGACGGGCCCGCCGCCGTAGTTTTCGGCCATGACGCGCAGCATGCGCTTGTCCATCTCGTCGAGGCCGCGGGCGTCGATCTCAAGCAGCTCGAGGGCGCGGGCGGCGACGGACTGGGTGATGCGTCCCTGGG
This sequence comes from Opitutaceae bacterium, assembly GCA_027310745.1. GTDB lineage: Bacteria > Verrucomicrobiota > Verrucomicrobiia > Opitutales > Opitutaceae > MWDT01. The sequence continues at coordinate 159,858 of DAIDAF010000038.1, forward strand.
CGCGTTCCTGGGCGAAGTCGCGCACGAAGAGGATCAGGTTGTTGGCGATGCGCGGGGTGCCGCGGGAGCGGGCGGCGATCTCGCGGGCGCCGGCCGCGTCGATGTCGACCTTCAGCAGGGAGCAGCTGCGGGTCACGATTCCGCACAGCGTCTGCGTATCGTAATAATCGAGACGCGTCTGCAGGGTGAAGCGGGAGCGCAGGGGGGCGGTGAGCAGGCCGGCGCGGGTGGTGGCGCCGACGAGGGTGAAGCGCGGGAGCGAGAGCCGGACGCTGCGGGCGTTGGGCCCCTGGTCGATCATGATGTCGATGCGGAAGTCCTCCATCGCCGAATACAGGTACTCCTCGACGGTCTTGGGCAGGCGGTGGATCTCGTCGATGAAGAGCAGGTCGCCCTCCTCGAGGTTCGTGAGCAGGCCCGCGAGGTCGCCGGCTTTTTCGATGACGGGACCGGAGGTGACGCGGACGTTCTTGCCGAGCTCGGCGCCGAGGATGAAGGCGAGGGTGGTCTTGCCGAGTCCGGGAGGCCCGGAGAGAAGGACGTGGTTGAGGGGGTCCCCGCGGCGGCGCGCGGCGCCGACCATCACCTGGAGGCGCTCGACGGTCTTGGGTTGCCCGGCGAAATCGTGGAAGCTGAGCGGGCGCAGCACCGACTCCGACTGGGAGAGCGGGGTGGAGAGCGTCGCGGCCAGGAAACCGGTTCCGGTCGGAGCAGCCGCGGCGGGAGCGGACTTGGAGGACTCGTTTTTGGGGGGCACGGCGAAAGGAAGAAAGGCGGTAGCGGCCGAGGCAAGGCTGGGCGCGAGGCGCTCAGGTCCACTCCAGCTCGGCGCCGAGCGAGCGGAGGTTCTCGACGAAGCGGGGATGGGCGCGGCGGATGATCTCTGCGTTGCGCACGACGCTGCGTCCGGGAATCGAGGCGGCGACCATCGTGAGTGCCACCGCCGCGCGGATCACGTACGGGGAATCCACCACGGCGGGGCGGAGCGGACGGTTGCCGAGCACCAGGATGCGGTGCGGATCGGCGACGACGACATGGGCGCCGAATTTCGCGAGCTCGGGAATCCAGGAAAATCCGTTTTCGTACACCTTGTTCCAGAAGTGCATCGTGCCCTCGCAGCGGGTGGCGAGCGCGATCATGAGCGGGAGCAGGTCCACGGAAAAGTACGGCCAGGGGGCGGCCTCGATCTTCGGCAGGAGGTTGGTCGTGTGCGGGGTCTCGATGCGGCGCGGCTGGGCGGCGCCCACCACGGCGGTGAGTCCCTCGTGCCGGATGCCCACGCCGAGTTTGGCGAACGCGCGCGTGATCAGGTCGAAATGCTGCGGCAGGGAATGTTCGACGCGGACCTCGCCGCCCGTGATCGCCCCGAGGGCGAGGAAAGTGACGACCTCGTGGTAATCGGTTCCGATTCGGAAGGTGGCGCCGTGCAGGCGTTCGACGCCCTCGATACGCAGCTGACTGGTGCCGAGGCCCTCGATCCGCGCGCCCATCGCCACGAGCATGGCGCAGAGGTCCTGGACGTGGGGTTCGGAGGCGGCGTTGATGAGCGTGGACGAGCCCCGGGCGATCGAGGCGGCCATCGCGAAGTTTTCGGTGACGGTCACCGACATATAGTCGAGCCAGTGCCGGGCGCCGCGAAAGCCGTCGTTCAGCGCGATCTCGAGTGGCTCCGCGTCGTGCACCTCGGCCCCGAGGGCGGCGAGCACCTCGAGGTGCGGATCGATCTCGCGCACGCCGAGGGAGCAGCCCTTGGCGTTGGCGGCGATGGTGATGCGCTTCAGTCGGTGAAGCAGGGCGGGGTAGAGCAGGACGGTGGACCGCATGTCCTGGGGCAGCTCGTGATTCACCAGTGCGGGTCGGAAACCGCGATGGTCGATCTGCATCATGCCGGCGGCCTTGTCCCAGGTGATGGAGGAGCCCTGTTGGCGAAAAAAGGCGACGAGTTTTTCGAGGTCGGTGATGTCCGGGACATTCTGAAGCGTGACAGGCTCATCGGTCAGCAGGGTGGCGCAGAGGACGGGCAGCGCAGAGTTCTTATTGCCCGAGGGCGTGATGGTGCCCGCGAGCGGTTTTCCACCGTGGACGATGAGGTCGGACATGGGCGCAGGATCGACGAGGGGCGGGGGAGAATCCAGACGGAAACGACAAAAAAGGCACCCGTTGGAGCGGGTGCCTTGAGGTGGAAGAATCGGGGAGACGGATCAGGGCTGCGGGGGGCGGGAGTCGCCGCCGCGGTATTCGCCGCCGCCCTGGTGACGACCGCGACCGCCGCGACGCCGCCGACGGCGGTGACCGCCTTCGCCGCCGCCCTGGCCGTAACCGCCGCCGTAGGAGTCGCCGCCTTCGCGGGGACCGCCACCCTGGCCGCGGTTTTGATCGCCGCCGGGGCCGCCGCGACGTTCGCCGCCGCCTTGGCCGCGTCCGCGACCGCCGCGATGGCGGTGGTTGCGCTGTCTTGAAAAATCGCCTTCACGCCGGGGTTCGGCTGCGGGAGCGGCTTCCTCGGGCTTGGCAAACAAACCCTTCAGCCAGCCAAAGAGGCCGCCCTTCTTGGGGGCGGGTTCGATGGGCTGCGGAAGCGGGGCGCGCTGTTCGAGACGAGGCTGCTGGTCGCGGCGCGGACCACGGTCCTGACCACGGTCCTGACTGCGGTCCTGACTGCGCTCGGATGTACGCTCCTGACCACGTTCCTGACTGCGCTCCTGGCCGCGGTCGTCGCGACGATCGTCGCGCCTCGGGCGGCGTTCGCCGCCTTCGCGGTCGCGGCGGGGAGCCTGGCCGCTCTCCCAACTCTGCGCCGGGCGCCGGGTTTCGGCGGGGGGCAGGATGTTGAGGGTGGCGTGCTCCTCCGTGGCGGGCTGGGCCTGCTCGGAGGGTTCGGGGGCGGGTTGGGTTTCCGGGGCGGGAGCCGGCGCGGGGGCGGGCTCGACGTTGACCGGGGCCGCCGGCGCGGGGGCCGGGGTTGGCTGCTCGATCGCGACCGGCGCGGGGGCCGCGGGGGCGGCCGGCTCGACGGGAGCGAAGGGATTCACGAAGCTCGTCTCGTTTTTGACGACTTCGATGGAGGTCGGCTTGTAGTCTGCATTCTGACCGCCGGCGGAGGCCTGCGGGATGGCGTTACGTTTGCCGCGGGCCAAGCCGGAACCGCGGGTGCTGCCGAAAGCCCCGACAGCGGGGGTGGTGGACTCAGTCGCCGGCGCGGGCGCGGCAGCCTCGGAAGGGGCGGCGGGCGCGGCGGACGTGGCTGGCGCGGGCGCGGGCTCGGAATGAGCGGGCCCGGTGACGCCAGACTGTTCTGTATCTGACATGTTGGTATTACCTTATGGTTGGGGCGCGCTCACCGAAATTCAGGGAGCAGCGGCCATGGTTGAAATGCGGCGGAGTGCACAGGAGCGGGCGCTCGACGCCGACATTCCCCTAGGAGTAGCCTGAGGGCGCGAGTTGCGGCAACTGCAAATTGTACGGGATACTACGAAGGCTGGCGTGTAACGTTGCGGTATCGGCAGGTTTCCTGCTTGCGCTTTGGGCCTCCGATCCGTGTTTGCGGGGGGGGACAACGCATGAATTCAAGAACCGCAGTTAACAGAAAGAAACGAAGATAACAAAGAAGGCCGAGCCAAGCGATTGGACGAAATCACGGAGCCAAAATTCACTCACCCAAACGGTGAATCAATAAACACAATCCGCGCTCTCAATTCTGGGGTAAGGAATTTGGTCTTCGTTTCCTTCGTTAACTTCTGTTCACCAATTCCATTAGGATGAATTTCAAAAAAGGAGCCCGCGCCATCGCAGTACTCGAGGCGTCGAAAGGAATCCTGGTGCTTGTCGCGGGTTTCGGCCTGGTAAAGATAGGCCGGGAGCATATTGCCGCGGCGGCGGGGCAATGGATGGGCCTGATGCACATCGACCCGATGGGGAAGTATTCGCAGCTGTTTTTGCGGGCGATGTCGGACCTGTCGCCGCTCAAGATCAAGGTGCTGGCGGCGGTGGTGCTGGCGTACGCTTGCCTGCGCTTCGCGGAGGCGTACGGACTCTGGGCGGAGCGGCGGTGGGCGGAGTGGTTTGCCGTGCTCGGCGGAGCCTTCTACCTGCCGTTCGAGGTGTATGCGTTTTTCAATCACCCCGGCCCCTGGCGCGCGCTCGTGTTTGCGTGCAACCTCGGGATTGTGATCGTCATGGCGATGGCGCTACGCGTCTCCGCAAAAACGAAAACCCGGCAGCCTGATCAATGAGGCGGCCGGGGTTTGGGGATCCGCTGGGAGGGAGACAAACAGTGCGGATCAAAGGGCGCTCGGTGGTTGGTGTTGGGCCCTTTGTCGGTCGACCCTAGCTTGACCGAATCCGGGCCCAACGCAATCCATCAGGTCCGATTTGGGCTCAGCCCAGATTCGGCGATCCAATGGAACAGACAACGAAGGGAACGAAGGACAAACTGCTTACTACAGAATTGAGCGCTTTGACTCCCCGTTTGGGTGAGGGGATTTTGGCTCGGTGAGTTCGTGTAATCGCCTGGCTTGGCCTTCGTGGTTATCTTCGTTTCCTGTGAACTGCGGTTTCCAAGCTCAGAGCTTCGCGGCGATCGTGGCCACGTGCCTGCCGAGGACCTCGGCGGTGGCGGCGTCGCCGGAGTCGAGCACCGCGGGCTGGCCCGGAGCACCCGAGTTCTGGGCCATCACGCCGGTGTGCGAACCGAGGCGGTTGACTCCGTCGGAGCGACCGAAATACGCCGAGTTCACCTCGGGCTGGGAGGTCCAGAGCATCCCGTGCTGATTCGCGAAGAGGTTGAGATACTGCAGGGTTGAGAGCTTGTCGCCGCTCGGGCTGCCCGAGGAGGTGAAGCCGGCGGCGAGCTTGCCCGACCAGCCGCGCTTGTACCAGACCTCGCCGGTCGCGTCCGCGAAGGCTTTGAACTGGGCCGCGGGTCCGCCCATGTAGGTCGGCGTACCGAAGACGATCGCGTCCGCTCCCGCGAGCTTCGCGAGGGAGGACTCGTCCTTCCACCGGCCCTCTTTGATTTGTTCGCCGGCGATGCGGACGAGCTCGACCTTGGTGTTCGGCACGGCTTGGGCGCCGCGGGCGACGGACTCGGCGACGAGTGCGGTGTGACCTGAACCTGAGTAGTAAACGATAACGACGGATTTCATGGATTGTTTTCTATTTTAACCGACTGGTTGGTAGTTTATCTGAGCAAAAAAATCAAGCGGCGGCGGCGGTCGTCGCCGAGCCGAGCAGGCGCATGACGCCGGACTCCATGTCCCGGATGGGACGGAGCGAGTTGGTGATCCGCCCGAGGGTCATCGAGCCTTCGCAAAATGTAAGAACCTGACGGGAAATAAGTTCCGGATCTCCCGAGGGGATCTCCCCGGAGGCCATGCCGTCGCGGATCGCGGTCGTGAAATAGCGGGCCATCGTCCCGAGGTGCTCGTCGATCTTGACGCGGATCTCGGGTTCCTGGGTGCCGATCTCGGTGCCGAGGGAGTAGAGCGGACAGCCCAGGACGAAGGAGGTCTGCTCGAAATGAGCCAACTGGTTGGCGAGGGTGCCGTTAAGATAGGTCCTAAAACGTTCGATGGGCGGTCGGGAGGGCGAGAAGGCCTCGTCCAGGAAATGGCGAAACCCTTGCCACTGAGTGTCCAGGGCCGCGATGACGAGGGCCTGTTTCGACGGGAAGTGATGATAGAAACTGCCCTTTTTGATCCCGCAGCGCTCGCAGATCATGTCCACGCTCGTCCCGTAGTAGCTCTGCCGCCAGATCAGGTCTGACGCGGTCTCGAGCAGGCGCACACGGGATTGGCTGTGACGTGGCATGGGTGACAAGGGAGACGGTGGCGATAACCGACCAAATGGTCAAGAATGATTTTTGGCGTGTCGGGGCGCGGGCGGGCGGCTCAGGGACCCCAGGTCCAGTAGAGTCCGAGGTACCAGAGGAAGTGGTTGTCGCCGGCGATGCTGTGTCCGGCGCTGAACAGGACGCTGAACGAAGGGGAGGGATTGTAGGAGCCGCCCAGGTTGACGGCTACGAAGCCGCGGTCGGTGGTGGTATCGGCGCCCTGTCCGAACACTTCGCCGCCGAGGGTCAGCTTCGGGTTGAGATCGCGCTGGAGCAGCCAGCCGCCGAAGCCGTAGTCGCGTTGTCCCGAAGCGGGATTCAGCGCGACGCCTCCGCCGCCGTAGCTGGTCCAGGCGCCCCAGCTCTTCTGGATCCACAGAGGCAGGCGGAACCAGGTGCGTCCATTGCCCAGGCCGCGCTGGGAGTCGCCGGTCGGGAGCTCGGCCATCGGGAAGATGCCGACCTGGGGCGTGTCGGCGGTTTCGTGGACGAAGCGGTATTTGATGCCGAGCTCCATGTCGCCGAAGCCGCTTTGGGCCGATGCGTCGGTCGAACCGACCGTGGTCAGTGGCGCCACGAGGTGCAGCTGGGTGTCGGGCAGCACGCCGTAGTTCAACTCGATCGCGGGTCCGTTGATCGTGTAGTCGCGCGAGCTCGCGTGATCGCCGGTGCCGAATATGTAGAATTCCCAGTGGTGGAGATCGACCGGCTCGGGATCGTCGGTGAGAAACGGCGGCCCGGCGAGGGCGAGCTTGGCGGTGAGCAGGAGCGCGACGCAGGCAATTTTGGATACAGCCGGGAGGAAGCGCGACATCGAAGGGGTTGGCATGACGGAGCAGAGTGGAGGAGTGCCGCGCGAAGTGACTGCCGCACGAGCCAACGGTGCCGACCTTCGCTGGAACTTCAACCGGACCGGTCCAAAAACCCGGATGCAGAGCCGATCGACGAATCGAAACGCCACGCCCAAAAAGGCCAGCCCCGGCGTTTGGGCCGGGGCTGGTTTACGTCGTGTTGGGGCGCAGGAGCCTTCGGTGGTCCCCGGCTCCCCGGATCGAGCGGCCGATGCCCGACGCGACAACGGCCAGCCTCGCTCAGGCTTTGGCGTTCAGAGCGCGACCCTGCCCCGACGTGTTCAACGTGGGCGCCGAAGTCGTGGCCTGGGAGGCCGTCTGTTGGTTCAACTGGGCGAGTCGCTGGACCGCCTGTTGATCGCCTTGTCGAGCCTCGGCTTGAGTCTGCGCGCGGGTCTCGCGCGCCTCTTCGGCCGGGCTGGAGTATACTGAGGATCCTATCGAACCGATGTTCATGATGTACCTTCCGTGGTTTGGTTTTGTCTTCGAGTGACAACTACAGAGATCGTATCATATCATGAAATCTTGATGAATTTTTAAAATATTATTAATCAACTGGAAGCATAAAACTAGAAGTCAATTTTCCGGCTAAAAAAGATGAACATTTTGTCATGATTTTGGAGCGCGCGGGCGATCGCCGGAGATCGCTCGCGCCGGGGGGCTCGGGAAAGTCCACACCTAAAAAAGGGAGAGCGTGCGATCCGCTGGACATGTGGAGCCCTTCGACTGCGCTCAGGACGGGTGCGGAGCCTCGGCTTCGCTTTGGACGGCGCACCTCGGCGCGCCGCCCTTTCCGAATTGGAAAGGACCCAATGGTTAGGTGAAAGCGAAACCGGACGTCCCAAAACCAATCGGGCGCGAGTCGAGACTCGCGTCCGAAAGCGGAATCGAGATTCCGCACTCAAAAATGCCGAAATCCATCTCGCTTCCCGCTTCTTTCCCATTGAGTGCGGCGCCTCCCGAAGGCCCTGAGCCGGCCGAACGGGGGCTCCGCTTTCGGTGCCCCGTCCTGCGGGATTCTCAATCACTGTCGACGTCGAGAACCGTGCCCGTGCCCGCGTCGATCTCCACCTCCTTCACGGTCCTGTCGCGAGTCACGACGTCGAACGAGTACATGAGCACGCCGCCTTCGACCTCGAGCTCTCCCTTGATCACGCGGCCCGGTTGGGCCCTCGCGGCGATGTCGAGTGCCTCGGCGAAGCTGATTTTCGCGAGGGCCGGGAGGTTCGCGCGCGGTACTTTCCCGTCGACATGAATCGATGCGTGGCGTGGCGGTGCGTCGCGATCTGGAGCATCGGCGGCGGACAGCGGGGCGGCGGCCGCGACGGCGGCGACCAGTGCGATGGAGAGGGAGCGGTGGAGGCGGGAGAGGATCATGGTTTGTCATTCCGTCCAATCCGCGGCCTGCGGACCGGAAGGTGTCCCGATACCCTAGCTCGACGCCGATTACCGTTCGATTACCGGCGGGGATCGATTTTCGCGTCGGCCTTCGGTGCCTCGGAGGCCGGGCCGCCGCCGCCCAGGGCGGTGAAGAGTCCGACCCAGGCGCGGCGCACGGCGGACTCCTGGGCGTCGAGTTCGAGGCGCGCACGCGCTTCGGCAACTTGTGCATCCGCAAGATCGATACGGGTGGCGAGGCCCGCGGCGAGCCGCTGCCGCGCATAATCCGCGAGCAGCCCTGCCTGGCCTGCGGCCGCCTTCAGGCTGTCCCTGCGCTGGCGGGCGGCGTCGAGATCGGAGAGCGCGTCCTCGACCTCGGAGACCGCCAAGCGGACCGTGCGCTGGTAACGTGCGACGGCCTCGTCGGCCTGGGCGGCCGCACGGGCCTCGCGGGCCTTCACCCGGGCGCGGTCGAAGAGATCCCATTGCAGGTTCGGGCCCAGGCCCCAGCCGAAGGCAAAGAAGCTGAGCTGACCGCTGAAGGTGAGGCGCGGGAGCAGTTCGGCCTGCGAGGCGTCGACGACCGCCCGGGCGGCGACCAGCTCCTGCGCGGCCTGCTGGATGTCGGCCCGCCGGCTGAGCAGAAGGGCAGGCGAGGGCTGCGGCGGACAGGCCGGCTCGGGGGCGAGTGGCGCGGGTTCGGCGAGGAGCGTGCGCAGGCGGTCAGCCGGCTCCGCGGCGAGGACTGCGAGCCGGTGGAGGGTGCGCGCGTGCTCCCGCCCCAGGTCGGCGAGGTCGGCGTCCTGGGCGTCGAGTCGCATCGAGGCTTCGGCGAGTTCCGCGCGGCCGGCCAGGCCCGCGTCGATGCGGCGGCGGATCCAGCCCACCTCCGAGGCGCGGAGGTCGCGTATCCGATGCGCTTGGACGAGCGCGGCCTGCTCGCCGCGGTACTCCAGATAGGTCCTGGCGAGCGCGGAGGAGACCGCGAGCGCGGCGTCGTCGCGCGCCGCACGGCCGGCCCGCACGCCGGCGCGCGCCGCCTCCGCCAGGCTGCGGACGCGTCCGAACAGGTCGGCATCCCAGGACGCCGCGATGCCCGTCACCGCGTACTGGCTGATAAGCGGATCCCTGTTCCGGTCGTTCGGGGGAAGGTGTTGTCTCCGGTATTCGGCTACGGCGTCGACCGAGGGTTCGCGGCCGGTTCGGGCGGCCGCATACCCCGCCTCGGCCTCGCGCAGGCGGGCGTCGGCGATGAGGATGTCCTCGTTGGCGGAGAGCGCATGGCTCACGAGCCGGTCGAGGGTGGCGTCGTTAAAGGCGGTCCACCAGTCGCGGGCCACCGGTGCGGGCGACTCCCCGCGCTCTTTCGTAAGGTGTCCGTCGAACGCGGCCGGCAGCGGAGCGGCCGGGGGCGGCTTGGTTGCCGAGCCGGGCTGGGTCGCGCAGCCCGCAAGCAGGGTGAGCAGGCCCGCGGCGAGCGGCCGGGCGGCGAGGAGGAGGCTCGTCGGTCGGGGCTTCATCGGGCTGGGGATCCGGCGCGCAGGAAACGCACGACCACACGTTCGCCGATCATCAGGCCGTCCGGATGTCCCTCGATCGTGAGCCGGCAGTCGACCACGCGCAGGTCCTGGCGTTCGGCGGGATCGTCGGTCGCGGGACGGCGCGGCCCAAAGACGAGGCCGACGCTCTGGACCCGTGCCGTGGCGACACGGTCGTTGGAGGAGTCGGGCACGATCTCAGCCTGGTCGCCGGGACGGACGAGGCGCGAGGAGGGTTCGTCGAGCTGGGCGACGACCGTGAGCGGACCGTCGGGCGCGAGCCAGAAGAGCGTGGACGGAAGCTGGGTGCTGACGCCCTCGCCGGGTTTGACGAGGCAGCGGAGGATGCGGCCGGCGACCGGGGCGCGGACTATGCGGGCGTCGACCTCGTGTCGGGCGATGTCGAGCCGAGCCTTGGCGGCGTCGCAGGCGGCGCGGGCCTCGTCGAGGCCCGCCTTGGCGAGCGCCTCCTGCTCGCGGGCGCGGTCGAGGTCGGCGGCGTTGGCGAGCTGGTCGGCGACCAGCGGCGTGAGGCGTTCGACCTCGCGCCGGGCGGCGGCTTCGCGGAGCTGGAGCGGGGCGAGGGCGGCCTCGGCCTGGGCGGATTCGCGACCGGCAAGCGCAAGGTTCAGGCGCGCGTCGTCGTCGCCGAGCTGCACGAGGGCCTGCCCTTGAGTCACATGGTCGCCTTCGGATACCAGCACGGCCTTCACGAGCCCGTCGCGCGCGGAGGCGACCTGGATGATGCCGCCGGTGGGTTCGACGCGGCCGCGGGCGAGTGCGACCCAGGGGGAGGGGGCGAGGGCTGCGGCTGGACTGTCGGCGCGGGCGGAAGACGCGGGGAGGAGCGCGCCGGCGAGCGCGGCTAAAAGGAGGGGCGTGGGCGCTTTCATCAGGAGGAGCGGCGTTTGTCGTCGATGATCTGTCCGTCGCGCAGGTGAAGGACGCGGTCGGCGTGGCGGAGAAGGTGTTCGTCGTGGGTCACGCACACGATGGACGAATGGTGTCGGTGCGCGAGGCGCTTGAAGAGAACCACGATGCGCTCGGCGTTGTGGGAGTCGAGGGCGCTGGTGGGCTCGTCGGCGAAGAGCAGCTCGGGGGCTTTGGCGATTGCGCGGGCGATCGCGACGCGCTGTTTCTCGCCGCCCGAGAGTTCGAGAGGGCGCAGGTGGCGTTTTTCGAGCAGGCCGACCTCCTCGAGGGCGAGGCGCGCGGCCTCGCGCAGGTCCGTGTCCGGTCGCGCCCCGTACTGAAGCGGGAGCAGCACCTGCTCGTAGGCGGTGAGCGAGGAGAAGAGGTTGAAGCCCTGGAAGACGAAGCCGGTGTGGCGCAGCCGGTAGCGCTCGCGTTCGCGGTCAGGGAGCAGCTCGATCTCCTGTCCGAGGCTGTGCACGGTGCCGCGCTCGGGCGAGAGCAGTCCGCTCAGCAGTGCGAGCAGGGTCGTCTTCCCGGAGCCCGACGGGCCCGCGATCATCGTGAGTTCCCCCGGGAAGATCTCGATCGAAAGGCCGCGGATCACCTCCTGGCGCACGTGGCCGGAGACGAAGCCCCGGTGGAGGGCCTTGGCGACGAGGGAGGGCTGTTTCTCGAATTGCATCAGCGCAGGAGTTCCGAGGGCTCGGCGGTGTAGAGCACCCGCAGGGCGATGAAGCCCGAGGCGAAGGCGACGGCGAAGGTGAATACGATGGTTGCGGCGATGGTCCACCAGGGGAAGTCGAGGCTGACGCTTGACTTGTCGGCGATGAACGCCAGCGCGTAGGCCACCACTCCCGTGACGACCAGGCCGAAGGCGCCGATCCAGGCGGCCAGCTCGAGGACGATGGTTCGAAGTGAGGATACGGATACGCCCATCGCGCGGAGGGTCGCGTACTCCTTGAGGGAGGCGAGGATGATGCCGCGCAGGGTCTGGCTGGTGATGACCACGCCGACGACGACGCCGATGAGCGCCGAGAAGAGCACGCCCACGCCCATGCCGGTCTCGAGCAGCCAGTACAGCTGCGAATGACGCGAGAGGCTGCGCCCGGTCCACGCGTCGAAGGTGCGGTCCGCGGATTTCGGCTGGACGGCGTCGCGCACCTGGTCGGCGAGTTCCGGGTGATGGAGCCTGGCGGCGATGAAGGTGGTCATCGCCGGCACCTGGATGCCGTTGCCGGAAAACTGTCGGGCGCTCTGCAGGGAGGTGAACAGATAGACGCCGCCGACGCCGCGGAAATGGCGGGTGAAGCCCACGACCGGCGCGCGCACGCCGTTGATCTCGAGCACGGTGCCGAGCTTGGCGTGGAGTTTGTCGGCATCCGCGTGGTCGACGATCACGCCGTCGGGCATATGCATCGCGTTGGCGAGGGCGGGGCGGAATTCGCGCGGCATGACGAAGCCGCCGGGCCGCAGGTCGTAGCCGACCACGGTGGCCGCGATCATCGCGCCGCCCGGGATCCGGACCTGGGCGTTGATCATCTCGACGTCCTCGGTGGCGGCCACCTCGGGCAGGGCCTTCAGTGCGAGTGCGCTGCGCGCCGGGATGTCGGTGGCCTGGTCGAAACTCGGAAGCCGGGGGCAGGTGAGCCAGATCTGGGCGCCGGAGCGGTCGATCACCGCGGTGACGATCCCGAACAGGCCGAGCAACAGCGCCATCTGGATGAGGAGCAGCAGGCTCGCGAAGGCCACCGCGAGGATTGCGGGTACGTACCGATGAAACTCGTGCCGGAGGCTTGATCGGGCGAGGGACAACATGAGCGGGGCGGTCAGGTTGACGGCGAAATTGCCCGGTCGCCAGAGCGGAATGACGCGAGTGTCGGCGCGGCGAGGCAGGCCTCAAGCGCGGCTCGCAGAGCGGGTTCGTCGTAGCCGGCACCGATGAACACGAGCTCCTGGCGGCGGTCGCCGTGGGGCTCGCTCCAGAGGCGGCGGATCGTCTCGGGGCGTTCCTCGAGGCGGGCCTTTCCGTTTTCGACGAGCGCGGCCCACCACCACGAGAGCCAGTCGATGCGCTGCGTGCTGGCGGTGAGCGAGAGGAACGCGGTCTCGTCGGGGCGTTCCGCGAGCCAGAGCAGGCCCTTGGCTCGGACGATCCCGGGCAGGCCCTGCTCAAGCAGGACGTGGAGCCGGTCCGACGCGAAGGGTTGCCGGGCCTTGAACACGAAGCTGCGCAGGCCGTAACGCAGCGTATAGCCGGGGGTGACGCGCATGGCCGAGGGACGCGGGGCGGGGGCGGCGGGCTCCGGCTCGGGGGCGGCAGCGGCGTTCAGCTCCGCGATCCACCGGGCCGCGCGGAGCGTGCGCTCCCGCGAGAACAGCGCGCGGCCCAGTATCCACTCCCTGGGCACCTGTCCCTGCTCGGTGCGCAGGAGCTCGGCCCCCGGGTTGAGTCCGCGCAGCGCCGCCTCCAGTTCGTCGAGCTCCGCCGCGGTGCAGAGATCGCACTTGTTGAGCACGATCAGGTCCGCGCATTCCACCTGCTCGAGCATGAGCTCAAGGAGCTCCCTGGGGCCGGAGGCCGCCTTGCGGGCGCTGCCGCGTTCGCGCAGGCGACGAGAAAAATCCGCCGCGTCGACGACGGTCGCGAGCGCGTCCAGCCGGGCGAAGTCGTCCACGCTGCGCCCGAACAGGTTCCTGTTCACGAACAGCCCCGCGAGGGCCCGCGGCTCGGCGACGCCCGTCGTCTCCACAAGGATACGGTCGAAGTTTCCCTCCGCTCCGAGGCGGCAGACGGTCTCCGCCAGGTCGTCGCGGATCGAGCAGCAGATGCAGCCCTCGCCGAGTTCGTAAACCTGCGACCCGTCCGCGCCGACCTCGCCGCCGAGCAGCCGGGCGTCCATGTTGATCGCCCCCACGTCGTTGACCACGAGGGCCCAGCGCTCGCCCTCGGTCTGGCGCAACAGGTGCCGCAGCAGCGTGGTCTTCCCGGCCCCGAGGAAGCCGGAGAGGACGGTGACGGCGGGTCGCTGAGCGGTGGACATGGGCACGAGCGCACCGGGGAGGCTCGGGGGAGGCGAGGGAAAAGCGAGGCGTTGCGGCGGTGTGGCCGGTGCGCTTGCATCCGGGCGTCGGGAGGGGAAAAGTGAGGCCATGCGTCCCCTGATCAGACTCATCGCCCTGCTGGTTATTCCCGCGGCCGGTGCCCTCCTCGCGCAGGAACGTTACGACCTGCGACTCACGGTCGAAGCAACGTCCGTGCCCGTCCCGATGCATGCGCTGGCCTCCGCACCCGAGCTGGCGCGTTCGCCGGGAGGCGAGCTCGCCATGGCGTGGGCGGAGCGAGGCGCGCAGGACCGCCTTGTCCTGCGGGTGTCGGAGTTCGACCCCGCGCTCGACCGCTGGAAGCCGCCGGCCACCGTTGCGCAGGGCGTGGCCCTCGAGGGGGCGCCGTCGGACGCACTCAGCCTCGCCTATGGCGCACGGGGCCGCCTGGCGCTGGCATGGACTGAGCGCGACGGCGCTCTGCGCGCGATGATGGCGGAGTCGACCGACGGCGGCTGCGAGTGGAGCGCGCCGGTTGCGGTGGCCTCGGCGCAGATGACGGGCACGGAGTGGCCGACGGTGACGGCGCGGCCCGGAGGAGGTTGGGCGCTCGCCTGGATTTCCGATGATAGCGCGTCGAAATCGCGTGTATGGTTGCGCCCGGATACGCGCGGGGGTGTGGCGGGGCCGGTAGGCGTGCCGGCCAGTCCCCTGCGGCCGATGGCGGCGGCCTTCGGCGACGGCTCGAGCCTCGTCGTCTTTCGCGGGCTCACGCCGGCGGGCGCGCGCGATCCTGTGGGGATCCGGTTTGAGGACAACGGCGTGCGCGAGACCAGCGAGATCAGCCCGGACGGCTGGGTCGCGCCGGCGGCGACGGTGCCGCCCGTGCGGCTGGCGCGAAGCGGACCGCTCGCCGCGCTCGCCTGGTTCACGGCCGCCGGGGACGATCCGCGTATCCTCACCTCCACGACGCCGGATGGCGGGCTTCGCTGGACCGCCGCTCAGCGCTGCGACCTCGGCCGGGTTGCCGGCCCGGTGGACGTGGCGATCCTCTCGGACGGCACGCAGCTGGTGCTCTGGGTGGAGAAGCCGGGCGACGACCCGAGCCTGCCGGGCGGGTATTATTTGCGTCGTTACGCCTCGAACGGGGCGACCTCCATGCCCGCCCGCCTGGCGCCGCTTCCGTCCCGCGGCGCGCCGGGCCCGGTGCGCCTGGCGGTGCTCCGGGAGGGCGACGGCGTGCGCACGGAACTTCTGGCGGCGTGGGTGCAGGATGGCCGCCTGTACTGCCAGCGCCTCCGCCTCCCGGGCGCGGAACAGCTCGGGCTGCTCGACGCGACCTGCCAGTGCGGGCCCGCGAGCGTGCCCGGGTATGCGATCCGAGGCCGTATCCTGAAGGTGGATGCGGGTGCGTCGTCAGCGACCATCCAGCACAGCCCGGTGCCCGGACTTTTCCGCGCGGGCGACCTGGCGGTGACGCTCGAGTCCGGGCTCGCCCGCAACCTGGCGCCGGGCCGGGAATTCCTCGGCCGCATCGAGCGCCACGGCGGCGTGTGGCGGCTCTCGGACGTGCGACTGTTCGATTAGGCGCCCGCCGGCCCCGCGCTCCGGGCCACTTCTGCCTTCTCCCGGGTGGAGGGCCGCCTATAGTGTCCGAGTGTTCCGGCGCCCTGTGGCGCGCCGGGGCCCGACCCAATGTCCGAGCAGCCCATTCCCGTCCTGATCGTGGATGACGACCCCTCCGTCGGGGCCTGGCTCCAGCTGCTTGTGCGCCGCATGGGCGACAGCCTGCCCTGCACGGCGACCTGGGTGACCACAGGTGCGATGATGACCGAGGAACTGGCGCGGCATCCGTACGACCTGGTCCTGCTCGACTACCATCTTCAGGACGTGGACGGCCTGGCCCTGCTGAGCCAAATCCAGGACATGCCCAAGGATCGGCGGCCTGCGGTGATCATGCTCACCGGCGGCGGCAGCGAGCAGATCGCGGTGGAGGCCATGAAGCGCGGCGCCCGCGACTACCTCATCAAGGCCACCCTCGACCAGGCGACCATCCGGCGCGCGATGGCCGGCGCCCTGGAGACGCGGCGCCTGGAGGTCGAGCTGGCGCGCCGAAACGAGGAGCTGCGTCAGAAGAATGCGCAGATGGAGGCCGAGCTCGCGATGGCGCGCGACGTCCAGAAGGCGCTGCTCCCGTCGCAGTATCCGGTGGTCCCGCGCAACGCGCCGCCGGACCAGAGCGCACTGCGGTTTGCGCACCGCTGGATCCCGAGCAGTGCCATGGCCGGCGACTTTTTCGAGGTGTTTCCCGTCGCGCACACCGCGGCGGGCGTGTTCCTGTGCGACGTGATGGGGCACGGCGTGCGCGCCGCGCTGGTGACCGCGCTGATGCGCGGACTGCTCGAGGAGACCGTGGCCTGGGCAGCCGAACCGGGGCGCATGCTCGAGGAACTCAACCGCGCGCTCAGGGACATCCTCCAGCGCAGCGACACGATCCTGTTCGCCACGGGCTTCTACCTGGTCGTTGACGCGACGCGGCGCGAGCTGCGGTATGCCAACGCGGCGCATCCTTCGCCGGTCCTGATCCGCCGATCCGCCGGCGTGGTCGAGTACCTCGCCTCGGCGGGCGGACCGGACCCCGCGATCGCACTCCTGCCCGATGCTGACTACGCCACGCATTCCGTCATGCTCAGCCCCGGCGATGCGGTGCTGCTCTTCACGGACGGCCTCCACGAGGCTGAGAACGCGCAGGGCGAGGCCTTCGGCGCCGAGCGCCTGCTCGGCTCGGTGCGCGCGCGAATGGCGATGGACCGGGAGGAGATCATGGATGGCGTGCTCGAGGATCTCCGGACCTATCTGGGCGCCGCCGAGGGCACCCCCCTTGAGGACGACGTCTGCATGGTGTTGGTCGAGCTGGCGGCCGCCTCGGCGGGCGGCTGACGGTTCGGGCCGCGCCCTTGCGCTTTGGCGGAATCGTTGCTTTGTGGAAACCAGCATGAGCAACATCGCCTTTATCGGTGCCGGACGCATGGCCTCCGCCATGGTCGGTGGACTAATCTCGAGCGGCGCGGCGCGCCCCGCGGACCTCGCGTGCATCGGCGGCAGGGGCGAGTCGGCGAAACGCCTCTCCGAGACGACGGGCATCCGGCTGGCGATCTCGATGCCCGACCTCCTCGCAAAGGCCGACGCGGTGGTGCTCGCCTGCAAACCGCAGCAGTTCGCCTCGCTCGATTCGAGCCTCGTGGCGCTGACCGGCGGCAAGCTCGTGCTCTCAGTCCTCGCCGGAAAACGCCTCGAGCGTATCAGCCAGGCCTTTACGGCCGCGCGCAACGTCGTGCGGGCCATGCCCAACACCCCCGGCCAGATCGGCGCCGGCATCACCGGTTGGTGCGCGTTGCGCCCTCTCTCCGAGGGCGATCGTGCGCTCGTGACGGCGATCCTCGGCTCGCTCGGCAAGATGGTCGAGTTCGACGAGGCCCAGCTCGACGCGGTCACCGCGGTGAGCGGCAGCGGCCCGGCCTATGTCTTCGAATTTGCGGCCGCGCTGCGCGATGGCGGCGTGGCGGCGGGACTCTCCCGCGAGGCGGCCTACGTGCTCGCGGTCGAGACCATCCTGGGCGCAGCACGGCTGATGGAGCGCAGCACGGCGGAGGCCGAGGACCTGCGCAACCAGGTGACCTCGCCCAACGGCACCACCTTCGCCGGCCTCAAGCGCATGGAGGCGCACGGTTTTCGCGACACGATCCGCGAGACCGTGCTCGCCGCCCGTGACCGCTCGATCGAGCTGTCGCGGGAAGGTTGAGCGGGCGCCCGCCGAGGCGGCCGGTTCAGAGCCCCGAGACGGTCGCCTCGACGTGCTGGCCTTTCGCGTCGAGCACCTCGATGACGGTGCGGCGGACCGGACGGTCGCGGTGGCCGTCGGTCGAGGCGATGCTGACGACCACTCGTCCGTCGCGCAGGGCGGCCTGGTAGGTGGTCAACAGGTAGTCGCCTTGCTGATACCCGAAACCGTCGCCGGCATCCTCATACAGCCGACCCTCGGCCCTGCCGGAGGCGTCGAGGCAGACGATCAGCGTGAGCGGGGAGAGGAGCTTCTCGTTGGTGCTCTGGACGATCCGCCCCGCGGGGATGATCGAGCCGGCCCGGACGAGCAGGCGCGCCTGGAAGGGATCGCGTTCGTCGCCGCGCACCAGCGACAGCTCGCGCCACACACCCTTGGGCAGGGCGGGGTGCGACGCCCAGCGCGGGACGACCAGCAGGTCGCTTCCGATCAGGAAGGCACGGTCCTCGGCGCGCAGCGCGGGATCCTTCGGGTCTGCCATGAAGACGGGGCGCATGACGGGCATGCCGTCGATGGAGGACTCGTGGAACAGGGTGTAGTAGTAGGGAAGAAGTCGATACCGGCGGTCCAGCGCGATGCGCGCCGCCTGCTCGACGACGGGGCCGAAGGCCCAGGGCTCCTTGTTGTTGCTGCCCTTCACGGCGTGCCCTCGGCAGAAGGGGAAGAACGCGCCGAATCCGACCCAGCGCGCCCACAGCTCGGGGGTGGCGTTGTCCGCAAAGCCGCCCAGGTCGGGTCCGTTGAAGGGCTGGCCCGACAGGCCCAGGTTGATCGACATCGGAATCGACTCCTCCAGGCAGGTCTCGTTGGACGCGTTGTCGCCGGTCCAGGTCGCCGCGTAGCGCTGCCCGCCCAGGAAATTGGAGCGCGTCAGGACAAACGGACGGCGGTCGGGGCGCGCCTCGAGGATGCCCGCCCGGGTGGAGCGGACCATCAGCATGCCGTAGACGTTGTGGTACTGCAGGTGCGGTCCGGGCGTCATGGGGCCGCCGCCCCGGTGCTGGTTGTCCACCGGCATTGTGTCGTCGGGTCCGCCGAAGACGGAGGGCTCGTTCATGTCGTTCCACACGCCGTCGATTCCATGGGCGATGAAGCCCTTGTACTGTGCGGCCCACCAGTCCTGCGTCCCGGGACGCGTGAAGTCGGGGAAAACGCAGTCGCCCGGCCAGACCTTGCCCACGAAGGTTTTTCCCTCACGCGTCTTCACCCACACGTCCGCCGCCGTGCCGGTGTCGTACACCTCGTAGCCGGGGTCGAGCTTCACGCCTGGATCGATCATCCAGACCGAGTGAAATCCGTGCCGGTGCAGGTAGTCGTTGAGCGCCGTCGGATGGGGGAAGCCCTTCTTGTCGAAAGTGAAGATCCGGAAGCCGTCCATGTAGTCGATGTCCATCCAGATCACATCGCAGGGGATGCGGTGGCTGCGGAAGCCGTCCGCGATTTCCTTCACCCGCGTGGCCGGATAATACGACCAGCGGCACTGCTGGTAGCCGAGCGCCCACAGCGGCGGCATCGGCATTGTGCCGGTCAGCTGTCCGAGCGCCTGCAACACGCCGGCGGGGGAGCTGCGCTCGATCACCACCACGGGGAACGAGGGCCCGTCGCTCGTGAAGACGATGCGGTCTGAACACGCGAGCGAGGCCTTCCAGGTCGAATCGAAGATCACGCCGAAGGCGCTGCCGTTCGCACGCACACCCAGCACCCACGGGTGCGATTGGTAGAGGCGGCGGCCGCCGTGCTTGAGGTAGGTGAAATTATCGGTGTTCCACAACTCGATGCTGCGTCCGTTGCGCAGGAGCGGCCCTGTGACCTCGCCCGTGCCGTAGAGGTCGGTGCCGGCGTCCACCTGAAGCTCCGCCCGCGCGTGGGTGCCGTCGGTCGAGAACTGGGGGACGTCGCGCCAGCCGGGCGGCAGGGCGCCCTGGATCTTTGGTGGCGTGACGAAACACAGGTCTGCCGCGGAATTGGGCTTTGCGCCCGCCGGGATGAACAGCCCGATGCCGTCCCCGGCCACGCCCGAGGTCCCGAGTTTCACCGGCGTGTAGGCCGGCGCCGCGCGGAGGCTGGCGGTGGCGAGGGAGAGGGCGAGAGCGCCGAGTGTGGCGCGAAGGACGAGGGACGGAGTTGACGCGTTCATGGGGAGGAGGCGAGGGAGACCGGCTTGCGGGGCGTGAAGTTCGCGGCGCGCTAGCGTGTGACTGACAACGTGGTCATCGCCGCGGGGGCGTCAATCTTGGTCAGGGTCGAATCGCGTGGAAGTGCAGGACCAGCGGCGCGCGAGCTCGCCCGATTTTTGAGTGAGGACTCTCCCGAAGGCCCTGAGCCCGCCGAATGGGGCTTCCGCACTGCTATGATTGCGGGATGGTTCGATATGGAGTGCGGAATCACGATTCCGCCCTGCGCGGGAGACTCCGCCTCCCGGCCCGCCCTTCAACGCACCTTCCACGCTCCGACTTCCGACCTCTGCCCTCCCCACCGCCCCTATGGATTTCGGATTGATACGGAGTGCGGAGCCTCGGCTCCGCTTTCGGACGCGAGTCTCGACTCGCGCCGCTTGGGCTGGGAAGCGGCCGCCTGTCGCCCGCGGTCAGCGACCACATTCCAATTTCAGCGTTTCAGCGTTTTTCTGCCCCTCATTCCGGATGTTTCTGCTCAAACGTGCCGTTCGAGCCGAGGTACGACTCCAACCCGCCGTACTCGAGCCACGCGAGCTGCACCGGGTCGTGTTTGAGGTACGCGTCCCAGTAGGCGTCGGAGGCTTTGATGATGATCGCGTGGAAGCGCGCGTCGGTCGGCTTTGCGCGACGCCGGCCTCGTCCCGAGAAGACCATGTGGTCGCCGCCCTTGAAGATGATCAGGTACGCGGTCGCGTGCGTCGTGCGGTCGTAGGGGATACGCCGATCCACGGCCGGCGTGCCCTCGCGTCCCGTCACCGCATCCTCGGTCCCGGTCATGTGGAACACCGGCACCTTCACGGCGGCGAAGGTTTCCTGGGCGCGCTTTTCCTTCGGCACCGGCGTGCTCATCGCGATCACCGCCTTCACGCGCGGGTCGTACATCGAAATCCCGTTGCCCGAGCCCGGCTCGTAGGCCTGGCCGGCGATGGCCATCGCCGTGTAGGCGCCAAACGAATGCCCGGCGACGCCGATCTCCGAGAGTTGAAGATGCCCGTGCAGCGGAAAGGAGGGATCGGTCTGGAGCGCCGTGAGTCGGTCGATCGCGAAGCGGATGTCGAGGGGCCGATTGCGCTGGTTTTCCGGGTTGAGAAAGGCGCGCGCCAGTTTCCGAAGCGGGCGAAGCGTGTGCTTGTAGGCGCTGTCGTCGCTGCCGAGGTGCTGCACGTGCACACTCACGTAGCCGTGCGCCGCCCACGCCTCGCCGAGATACGCGTAGCCCTCCCGCGTGCCGCCCAGGCCGTGGGAAAACACGATCACCGGAAACTCCCCCGCCGCGGGCGCGCCGTCCCTGGTCGGATAATAGATCTTCACCGGCACGTCCCGGTCGCGGCTCGCATCGTGCCAGGTCTGTTCGAGAGAGCCCACCGCATAGGGCTGCGACGTGGCGGCGGCGGCGCGGATCGCGACGAGACCGAGGAGCAGGGGCAGGAGGAGGACGATCGTTTTCATCACGGTGGTTTGGGTTGATGCACGCGCGGGTGAAGCCGGGGCCTTCTCCCACGTTGGACGTCTCCCATCGAAACGCGAACCGCCGCAATGTTCCCGACCCCAGGTCACTGCCTTGACAAATGTTGTCGCGACAGTAAATGTCCCGGCATCATGAAGGACGAAGCGACAATGCCTCCGGGCCGGCGCACGCTGATGGCGGTGTTCCGGGCGGTTCAAGGGTTGAAACGGTCGATGGATCGCGAGTTCGAGCCGATGGAGCTCACGGGCCAGCAGGCGGGCCTGCTGATGCGCTGCGCGTCGGGCGCGGGCGGACTGACATTCGAGGGCCTCGCGAAGGGATTGGGTACCGACAGTGCGGGCGTCACCCGCTTGGCGGACCGCCTCGAGGCGAAGGGTCTTCTCGCGCGCGAGGCCAGCGCCGAGGACCGCCGTGCGACCCAACTCGTGCTCACGAAGGCCGGGAACGACCTCGTGCCGGCGGTCAGGCGCTCCTTCGGACGCTGGCGGGAGCGCGCGCTCAAGGGTGTGAGCGACGACGAACAGGAGCAGCTGGTCCGGCTCCTCGAGCGTATCCACGCCAACACCGACGCCGCGGCGGATCGGGGGGCGTCATGAGCCGGGGCTTTCCCAGGGGAGGGGGCGGTTTTTTGTCGCTGGAAACCTCTCCCGCCAAGGACAAGGCCAAGGCCTGGGGCCGCATCGTATCCGCCTTCGCTCCCTATCGCTGGCGCGTGGCCGTGGTCCTGGTGGCGATCTTCGTGACAGCCGGACTCGGACTCGTGAATCCGATCCTGACCAAGCACGTCTTTGACGACGCAATCGCGAAGGGCAACCTGCACCTGCTGGTCGTCTACGGTGTGATCATGATGCTGGTGCCGGTGCTTTCCGGCGGCATTGGAATCCTCCAGACCTACTGGACCAACCGGATCGGCCAGAACGTGGTGCGCGACCTGCGTGTGCGCCTGTTTGCCCACCTCCAGCGACTGCCTCTGGGCTTTTTCACGTCGACGCGCACCGGCGAGATCCAGTCGCGCATCGCCAACGACGTGGGCGGTGTGCAGGGCATGCTCGCGAACACCGCCACGGGCGTCGTCTCGAACCTCGCCCTGTCGGTCGGAGCGATCATCGCGATGGTGGTGATCAGCCCGGTGCTCACGCTCATCTCGCTGGTTACCGTCCCGTTCTTCGTCTGGCTGACCCTGCGGGCCGGGGCGATCCGGCGGCGCATCACGCGGGAGCGGCAGAAGAGCATTGCGACCTTCAACGCGATCACGAACGAGTCGCTGTCGATCAGCGGCGTGCTTTTGACGAAGGGCTTTGGCGGGGAGGCGGCGGCGCTGGACCGGTTCTCGGTGGAGAACGACCGGCTGTCCGAGCTGGAGGTCAGCCAGCAGATGGTGGGGCGCTGGCTGTTCATGTTCGTGGGCGTGTTCATGTCGATCACGCCGGCGCTGATCTACGAGGTGGCGGGCTGGCAGATGATCCGCGGAGGGGCGTTTTTCGGGCCGCCGCTGACGATCGGAACGGTGATCGCGTTCGTGGCGCTGCAGGCGCGGCTGTTTTTCCCGGTGACGCAGCTGCTGGGCACTCATGTCGAGATCCAGGGTGCGCTTGCGCTGTTCGAGCGGGTGTTCGAATACCTCGACCTGCCGACCGAGCCGCAGGACCGGCCCGGTGCACGCAGTATCCCGAATTCGGAGACATCGGGGCGCCTGTCCTTCCGCAACGTCTTTTTCCGCTACGAGGCGGCCCGCGGACCTGGCGGGCCCCGCGCTCCCGCCGCCGCCGTTCCGCACACGCTCAACGACATCTCATTCGAGGCGCGTCCCGGGCAGCTCATCGCCCTCGTGGGGCCCAGCGGCGCGGGCAAGACCACCATCGCCTACCTCGCCGCGCGGTTCTACGACGTCAACCAGGGCGCCGTGCTGATCGGCGACCACGACGTGCGCGACATCGCCCGCGCCTCGCTGCGCGAGTGCGTGGGCATCGTGACGCAGGAGCCGTTCCTCATGCACGCCTCCGTGCGGGAGAACCTCCTGTACGCGAAACCGGATGCCACGGAGGAGCAGATGCACGCGGCGGCGCGCATGGCGGCGATTCACGATCGGATCATGGAACTCTCCGACGGCTACGACACCGTGGTCGGCGAGCGTGGGTTCAGGCTCTCGGGCGGCGAGAAACAGCGCCTGGCGATCGCGCGCGTCATCCTGAAGGACCCGAAAATCCTCATCCTCGACGAGGCGACGAGCGCGCTCGACAGCCGGGCCGAGCGGCTCATCCAGACCGCACTCGAATCGCTGATGAAGGGACGCACCACGCTCGCGATCGCGCACCGGCTTTCGACGGTTCTGAAGGCCGACCAGGTGCTGGTTGTCGATCGCGGCGTCATCGTCGAGCGCGGCACCCACGCCGAACTCGCCGCCGCAAACGGATTGTACGCCAAGCTCTACCGGGAGCAGTTCCGTCGCGACGAAGCCGACGAAAACGTCGGGTGAGGGACGCGACATGGGACGGGCTCCGCACCCGTCCTGAGCGCAGTCGAAGGGCTCAACATGTCCAGCGGCCTGCAAACTCTTCCGATTTTGAGTGCGGAATCTCGATTCCGCCTTCGGACGCGAGTCTCGACTCGCGCCCCGCTGGCGTCTTACGCCAGCGAATGCCAACCACCACCCGGGCCACGCCCTGTAGCAAAGCATCGACCGAAGGGCGGGACATCGAGACGCCCCGTCAAAGGCGGAGCCGAGGCTCCGCACTCAAAACGCTGAACTCATTCCCGCTTCTCGCTCCCCGCTCCGCCCTTCTTCTCCTTAGCCTTGAAATGTGTATCCAGATCCGGATCGAGCGAACCCACGGTCACGCGCGTGCCGATGACGCGAAACAGGGCGTGCACAAGCGGATTCCGGTGCCGCACCACGTTGTGCAAGGGAACCAGCCGGTGTCCTAGGTCGAATTTGGCCCGATACCCCGTCTGTCCGCTCTGCAGCTCGCGCGCCCCGACCGAATACGCAAAATCCACAGCCGCGTCGAAGAGCCGGAAATACAGGTACGTCTTCCCCGCCCGCGCATAGTCGATGCCGATGAATTTGTTGATGACCCGCCCGCCCAGGTGGAAGACCAGCATGAACGTCACCAGCGCCCCCGTTTTCGCGTCGCGCTGCAGGATGAACCGCGCCTCCGGCTTCTCGCGCACCTGTTCGAAGAACCGCAGGTCCAGCCGCTCGAACTTCGTCTTGCCCCGCTCGTAGGTCTGCATGAACAGGCCGAAGATCTCCGCGAGCTCCGCGTCGCCCGGCCGGTCCACCACGGTCGTCGTCAGCTCCAGCAACTCTCGCGAGCGCCGCAGTTTCTTGAGCAGGTTGTGACGCTGCGTGTGTCCCAGGCTCCGGATGTACGCCTCGCGGTCCGGCGGCGGAAGCGCGACAGCCGTGCCGGGGTAGCTCGGCATCTCGAAAAATCCCTCCGCCGGTCCGAGCCTGCGCAGTGCCTCGAGGTCGCCTTCCGCGAAATCCTTGAACACCACCATCGGCGCCCGCAGTTCGCGCGCCTTCTCCCGGATCGCCCGCGCCAGCGGCTCGATCACCTCGGCAAGCGTCACCCCGGGGAACAACCCGACTGTTCCCTCGTCCGAACACGGCGATCCCACGAACAGGGTGCGTTGATATCCGACGCGCGGGATCACCCGCGACAGGACCTTCAACACCGCCGCCACCGCGTCGGGCGCCACCAGCGCGATCGGCACGTCGTGCACGAAACACGGCGCGATCCCCACCGGCGCACCGTCGCGCTCGATCATAGCATACAGGAACCGGAATTGATCCTCGAGTCCGCTCGCCTCGAGCGTCTCGTACCAGAAGCGTCCCTCGAGTGGCGCTCCGAAACAAGCAGCCCAAAGCTCCGGCGGGATCTCCGCCGCGCGCGCGCGGAAGGTGATCGTGACAGGGGAGGGCGTCATAGCGTGATCACGATCGTGCCGACGAGGATGAACAGCACCCCGATCCAACGCGCCCGGCCCAGGCGTTCGCCGAGAAACACGCGCGAGAGCAGCGCCACGCCCACGAAGCACAGGCTGCCCACCGGAAACGCGACGCTCACGTCGAGGTGGTGGAGCGCCAGCGTGTAGAGCAGGATCTCCACCGCGTACAGCGCCACACCCAGCGCGGTCCAGGCGACCCCCGAGGCCGTCACGCGAAACCGGTTCGCATAGTGCCGGAAGGGCAGGGCAAGGATCCCGGGGCCGCCCGCCGAGCCTACCTTGAGCGCCATCTGCGCAACACTCTCGACCGTCACCGCCGCGAGCAGCAGGAGAAGTCCGACGACCTTGGGGCTCATGACCGCTCGCCCCCTCCCGCCGTCGCGCCGGCCTCGGTCCGGCCGACGCCTTGGGTCGAGTGCGGCGTGCGGCTGATGAACGCCACGCCGACGAGGATCAGCGCCGCGCCCGCGAGTTTGTTGAACGTGATGTCCTCGTGGAGAAAGGCCCCCGACACCGCCAGCACCGAGACGTAGCTCAGCGCCGTGATCGGTTGCGCGAAGCTCAGGTCCGTCGACCCCAGCACGCGCATCCAGTTGTAGAATTGCGCCGCGAACGCGAGCATCGCCACATAGAAGAACGGACTGCGCAGCGTGCCCTCGACCGTCGCCATCGTCGATGCATCCGCCGGGATACCGTCCACCGCGAGCTTCCAGACGACGTGCACGAGCGTGTCTAGGGCGATCGCCAGGATCAACCCGAACACCACGACACCGGGAATCTTCGTCCGAGGAGCATTCATCCTGGGTTGTTAAGGGAGTGACAGAGACAGAGGGAACAGGAACGAAGCGCAAGCGTTCTCGGTGTGCAGGGACAGCAGGGAAACGGGGACGTGAAGTGTGCGAAAGGGGGGCAGTGCGGACATGGGTTGTCGCTGAACATCGACCGGAGGTGGAACGTCGAGACGTCCCGTTCCCGCAGTCGCGGGACGGAGCCGAGGCACCGCACTCAACATGTCCAGCGTACGCGTGCTTTTCCGGTTTTTGAGTGCGGAATCTCGATTCCGCCTTCGGACGCGAGTCTCGACTCGCGCCCTCCGGGAACGGACCGGAACGCGCCCCCCATTCGCCTGCTCAGGGCCTCAGGCGATTTCCCGCCCCCAAAACGAACCAGCCCCGCACGCGCTCACTGCGCCCAACTCCCAACTTCTGACTCCTACCTCCTAACTCCTAAATTCTAGCTCCTAAATTCTGCCAGTTGCCTCGCCCCTCGCTTCTCCCTCACCACGGAAACCGCTTCCGGCCGGAGGTCAGCGGATGCTCCGCCTTTCGCCCATCCGCGTACACCGCCACCCACTCCGCGAGGCGCTGACCCAGCCGCCGGCAGGCCTCGATCTCCCGCTCCTGACGCGGCTCGCCCGCGATCGTCGCGCCGTAGTGCAGCGTGAACTGGTGCGCCACGTAGTCGGTCAGTCCGAAGACCAGGAAGCCGAAGTTCATCAGGATCGTCTGCAGCGACTGACACGTCAGCTCCGCGCCGCCTCCCCAGCCGCCCTCTGAGCTGAACGCACAGCCGAACTTGCCGTCGATCTTGCCCCAGCTGTCCGGCATCTTGGTGTCCCAAAACTGCTTCATCTCCCACGCCACGGTGCCCATGTTCGTCGGCGACCCCAGCGCGATGCCGTCGCACCACTGCACGTCCTCGGCTCCCGCCTCGGCGACGCTTTTGAGCCGCACCTCCGTGCCCTCGATGCGCCGCGCGCCCTCGGCCACTTCGGCCGCCATCTTCGCCGTGTTTCCGCTCTTGGAGTGAAAGAGAACCAGGATCTTGCCCATGTCCCACGGAATGCCCCGCGCCGCCCGCAATGACAAGCGTGCCCGCCGGTCCAACAATCGACCAGGCCATGGCATAACGTTGGCATGGCGCCGCACATTGAATCGCGCCGGGATCCGTCAAGGATCGCTCCTCATGCGGATCCACTCCCCATTCCCCGCCGCGCATCCGGCCTCTGAATACCACATCGACGCCCTCGCCGGCTCGCACCGCCTGCGCTGGCCGGTCTCCGACCGCGGCGCCAACCAGACCGTTGTCCTCGGCGATTCGGAGTGACGGGTGGACGAGTGCGGGTGCGGAGCCTCCCGAAGGCCCTGAGCCTGTCGAACAGGGGCTCCGCTTTGGACGGGACGACTCGACGTCCCGCCCTTCGGTCGCGGCTCAATCATGCGCGTGGTTCGAATGGGATCGGACGCAGCGTGCGGATGCCGACCTTTGTCCTCCGTGAATTTCCGATCGATATGGAGTGCGGAATCTCGATTCCGCTTTCGGACGCGAGTCTCGACTCGCGCCTGGGGGGAACACGGACCGCGTCGCGCCGCCCGCTGAGGAGGTTTCGGAATCCGAAACCTCCGAGCCCGAGCCGAGGCTCGTGCGGTAAAACGGAATCGAGATTCCGCACTCCAAAAGAGACTGCCGGAGGGTTCGCTATGGAGAAGACATGTAGCCGACAGGCCGCGCGTAGCGCGCTAACCTGTCGGCGCAATGCAAACTAAACAGAGTAATCCTAAGGTTAGGCGTGCTCCCGTCGAGGCGGGAGCGACAGTGATGATGGGGATGGACGTGCATG
>DAIDAF010000041.1:0-70807 GCA_027310745.1 Opitutaceae bacterium
CCTCCCCTGCCACCCCTCTGCCGAATACAGAGAGGGGAAGGGGCTCCGCCCCTTCCCCTTCACCCCATCCCAAATAGATTTTTTATCCACCAAACCTCCATACCACCGATCCACATTTGCTGAACTTGACGGACACAACTCTTCCGACCTTCGTGATCTCTGCGCCTCTGTGGTTCAATTGAGCCGTTTTTTTGTGTTTCGCGGGACGCTGGCGTCTGCAAGGTTCGTGTGTTCACACTCCTGAGCGGCCTGGCCGCGTCGACCGAGACCTTCATCCCTTTCATCCATGCAAGACCAACTCTCCGCCATCCTGGCCAAGGCACAGGCCGAGTTTCCCGGAATCAAGAGCCGTCCCGAGTATGAGGCGGCGAAGGCCCGTTTCGTGGGGCCGAACGGCGAGCTCACGGCCCTGATGAAGCAGATGGGCGCGGTGCCGAAGGAGCAGCGTCCGGCGCTCGGCAAGCTGATCAACGAGGCCAAGGGGCAGCTGCAGGCGCTGCTGGATGCCACGGTTGCCCACCTCGAGCAGCTGGAGCTGGCCTCGAAGCTCGGGCCGGCGGTGGATCCGACGCTTCCGTCGCCCGATGTCGGTCCGGGCACCTCGCATCCGCTCACGCTGGTGCGTGAGGAGATGTGCCGCATCCTGCACAAGGTCGGTTTCGTGGTGGCGGACGGTCCCGAGGTGGAGACGGAGTACTACTGCTTCGACGCGCTGAACACGCCCGCCGACCATCCGGCGCGCGACACGCAGGACACCTTTTACCTGCAGGAGACGGCGCGTTTTGCGAATGTCTCGAAGAAGAACCGCGACGAGCGCTACCTGCTGCGCACGCACACTTCGTCGGTGCAGATTCGCACGATGCTGAAAGGCCAGCCCCCGATCCGCATCGTCTCGCCGGGCCGCGTGTACCGTCGCGACACCACGGATGCGACGCACTCGGCGAACTTCCACCAGCTCGAGTGCCTGTACGTGGACAAGAACGTGACGGTCTCGGACCTGAAGGCGCTGCTGGACTACATCTTCGCGTCGCTGCTGGGCAAGGAGACGAAGACGCGGTTTCGTCCGCACTATTTTGGATACACCGAGCCGAGCTTCGAGGTGGACCTCTCGGCGAAGCACCTGCCGAAGGTGAACAAGGAATGGATTGAGATCGGCGGCTGCGGCATGGTCGATCCGCTCGTCTTTGACGCGGTGGGCTATGACTCGAAGGTCTGGTCCGGCTATGCGTTCGGCATGGGCCTGGAGCGCCTGGCGATGCTGCTCTACGGCATCGACGACATCCGGTACTTCTACCAGAACGACGCGCGCTTTTTGCGGCAGTTCGCGTGACAATCAATCCAGGAGCTAGAAGTTAGAATCTAGGAGCTAGAATGCAGCGTCCGGCGGCGAAATCATTTGCGGACTTGATCGTGTGGCTGAATGCCCACGCGTTCGTCTTGTCCGTGTATCGGTTGACGAGCCTGTTTCCAGAGTCCGAGAAATATGGGCTGACTTCCCAATTTCGCCGCGCGGCTGTCTCCATCGCGGCCAACATTGCGGAGGGTTTCAAGAAACGCGGTCCGGCCGACAAGGTTCGTTTCATGAATGTCGCCCAGGGATCGCTCGAGGAGTGCCAATACTACCTGATCCTCTCCCAAGATCTTGGATACGCCTCGACGGACACCCTGCGACCCGTGCTCGACGAGGTTTCGAAGCTCCTCGAAGGCTATATGGCTGCTATTCTAGCTCCTAACTCCTAGCTCCTCGCTTCTATCCAATCATTCCCGCTCCTCGCTTCCCGCTTCTCGCTTCCCGCTTCTCGATTCCATTTCCACCCATGAAACTCTCGCTGAATTGGCTCAAGGATTACGTCAGGCTCGATGCTTCCGTCGATGAGATCGCTCGGGCGATCACGTTTCTCGGCCTCGAGGTCGAGGGGGTCGTCCAGACCGGGGCGCCGAAGCTCGACCAGGTCGTTGTGGGCGAGGTGCTGACGCGCGACAAGCATCCGAACGCGGACAAGCTGTCGGTGTGCACGGTGGACGTGGGCCTGGCGGGGGGCGTGAAGACGATCGTGTGCGGGGCGCAGAACTACAAGGTCGGCGACCGCGTGCCCGTGGCGCTGCCCGGGGCGGTGCTGCCCGGCAATTTCGTGATCAAGCAGTCCAAGATCCGCGGCCAGTCCTCGGATGGCATGATGTGCTCGGCGAAGGAGCTCGGCGCGGCCGAGGACGCCTCGGGCCTGATGATCCTGGCGGGCCGGCCGGCGCTCGGCACGCCGATCAACGACGTGCTGCCCGCGGGCGACACGGTGATCGACATCGAGGTGACCCCGAACCGTCCCGACTGCCTGTGCCACCTGGGCGTGGCGCGCGAGCTGGCGGCGTGGTTCA
The DNA here is from genome assembly GCA_027310745.1 of Opitutaceae bacterium. GTDB lineage: Bacteria > Verrucomicrobiota > Verrucomicrobiia > Opitutales > Opitutaceae > MWDT01. The sequence continues at coordinate 2,374 of DAIDAF010000041.1, forward strand.
AGAAGGACCTCGTGTATCCGGAGATCAAATTCTCCGGCGTGGTCGACGAGAACGTGCTCGGCGCGAACCGCCACGACCTGCTGACCGGGGTGCGCGTGGAGGCACCGGACGACTGCCCGCTGTACAGCGCGCACATCGTGGCGGGCGTGAAGATCGGGCCGAGCCCCGAGTGGATGCAGAGCCGCCTGCTCGCGGCCGGGCTGCGACCGATCAACAACATCGTGGACGTGACCAATTTCGTGCTCCTCGAGTACGGCCAGCCCCTGCACGCGTTCGACGCGAAGAAGCTGGCGGGCCGACAGATCGTGGTACGCCGCGCAAACGACGGGGAGAAGCTCGTGACGCTCGACGGCAAGGAGCGCTCCCTGAGCAGCCGCATGCTCGTGATCGCCGACGCGGAGCGTCCGGTGGTCGTGGCGGGCGTGATGGGCGGAGAGAATTCCGGCGTGGACGAGACCACGACGGACATCGTGCTCGAGGCGGCGCTGTTCAAGCGCCAGTCGGTGCGCTGGACCTCGAAGACGCTGGGACTGTCGTCGGATTCCTCCTACCGGTTCGAGCGCGGCGTCGATTCGCACTCGACGCTGGAGGCGGCGCGCCGCGCGGTGGATCTCATCGTGGCCACTGCGGGCGGCCGTGTGGTGTCGCCGGTCTTCAAGGTGGGCGGCGACAAGCCGTGGAAGCGCGAGATCGCGGTGACGACCCCGTACATCCGCGAACGCCTGGGATTCTCGATTCCGGACGACGAGATGCGCCAGTCGCTCGAGGCGCTGGAGCTCCGGATCGTGCGCGAGGAGCCGGCGCAGGGCGGCGGATTAGCGTGGACCGTGTCGGTCCCGAGCTGGCGCGACGACCTTGACCGGCCGATCGACCTGGTGGAGGAGGTGCTGCGCCTGTACGGCACGGACCGCATTCCGCAGGCGGTGGTGAAATCGCCGGGATTGATTGGCGAGGACGACCCGGTGGTCACCTACAATCGTCGCGTGAACGCGTATCTGGTGGGCCATGACTTTCACGAGTGCGTGAACCTGACGCTGCGGCCCGAGAAGGAGCTGGCGACGTGGGCGTCACAGGCGGCGGCCGAGGGCCTGCGCCTTTCGAATCCGTTTGTCGAGGATCAGTCGAACCTGCGCGGCTCTTTGGTCCCGGGCCTGCTGGAGTCGCTGCGCCTGAACCAGTCGCGCGGCGTGGCGGTCTCGCGCCTGTTCGAGACGGGCCGGGTGTTCCTGGACCGCAACGGCCAGCTGCTCGAGTGCGTGGCGGTGGCGTTCGTGATTGCGGAGACGGAGGAACGTCCGTGGAAGCGGCGCGAGCCGGCGGATTTCTACGGGGCGAAGCACCACGCCGAAGCGCTGGCGAAGGCGGCAGGCGTGGACATCTCGCGCCTCGTGCACGGCTCGTCTGCGACGCCGGGCCTGGGCTGGCAGTCGAACCAGGCTGCCTGCGCGGGGGAGATCGGCCATGGCTGGCTGGCGCAGTTCGGCCTGGTCGATCTGGCGCTGACGAAGGCGGCGGGCGTGGCCGGGCGTGTGATTGGCGGCCAGTTCGTTATTCTTCCCGAGAAGCTCGGCGGCGAGACGGCGCGTCGTCGCTTCGTGCCCTTTAGCCTGTATCCCGCCGCGCTGCGCGACATCGCGCTAGTGGTGGAGTCGGGCGTGCCGGCGGAGGAGGTCCGCAAGGCCCTCACGAAGGTCGCGCGGGCGGCCGTGGGCACTACGTTCACGCTCGAGGGCGTCGAGGTCTTCGACGTCTATCAAGGCGCGGGCCTGCCCGAGGGCCGCAAGAGCCTGGCCTTCTCGCTCACCTTCCGCTCACCGGAGCGCACCCTCACCGACGACGAGGTCAACGGGGTCTTCAACAGGATCCAGGACGAGATCGTCAAGGCGGGGTACGTGGTGCGGAAGTGAATACGATCCGATTGAACAGAAGGAAAAGAAGGACGGGGAGGAGCTAGGAGTTAGGAGCTAGAATCTAGGAGACTTCAGACTTTGGAGTGCGGTGATCTTCACCGCTTTCGACGAGGGGTTTTACCCCTCGCGCTGAGAATCAGCGGCGGCTGTCGCGCGCGGGGCGGGGCGGCCCGCGGAGGCGGGGGCGGGCGCGAGTCGAGACTCGCGTCCGAAAGCGGAATCGAGATTCCGCACTCAATATCGATCCGCAATTCGCAGGGGCCGAGGGCAGGAGCCAGAAGCCAGAAATCCGTTTTCTCTGCGTCTCCGCGTCTCCGCGTGAGCATGGATAGGAGCCTTCGGTTGGAAGGTCGGAGGGATTTGAACCACAAGACACGGAGAGCACAGAGGCTGAAAATTCCGAGGCGGAAGAGATTGAACAGAAGGGGACGAAGAGGGATTAGGTAAGCTGGGATCAAGCGCAGGAGCGGGGGACTGAAGGAAGTCTCGGGATCGAATTCCTCCCTTGTCGACTCGGCCATGCCAACCCCGGCGTGATCCGCCTCCAGACGCTTCGTTCCCTTCGTTGCCTTCTGTTCAACCCGCTCTGGATCCGCCTCAGAAATCATCCTGGCCGAGGGGGCGGCGTTCGGTGCGCTGGGGGTTGAGCTGGATGGCGACGGGGGAGGGTTCGAAGACGGAGAGCTTGAGCGGCACGCCCTCGCTGCGGGCGAAGGCGATGAGGCGTTCGACGAAACGCTCCGACAGGACCGTGCCGCGGTTGAGAAGCGGGATCTGGTAGGCGTCGGAGGGCTGGAAGGGGGCGGCGAGGATGTCGGCGCGGTTGAGTTGTCCGGCGGTCTTCTGCTTCACCGGGCAGGCGTGCCGGAGGAGCGTCAATCCGAGCGTCGCGCCGCCGATGGCGATCGCGAAGGTTTCGCGCGGCGCGGGCGGGATGGGCAGGGCGGCGCTGAGGCTGCCGAGCTTCAGGCCCCGCGAGAGGAAGGGGGCGATCATCGTGTTGTCGCGTTCCTCCAGGATCGAGTGGGCGTGGAGCGTGATGAGGTTGAGGATCTCGGCGAGGTAATCGAGCAGCGCGCGGTCGTTGGCGGGCCGCTTGCGCATGGAGCGCTCGAAGAGCAGGGCGGCGGTGTCGGCTTCGGACTCGAGGATGAAATCGAGCCACACCTCGGCCGGGTCGACGAAGAAGCCGGACCAGGCCATCATCGGTGGGCGCGTGTAGGGGCCCTCGGCGGGCTTGGCGGTGATGGCGACCTCGTTCCAGCCGAGACCGGCGCAGCCCTGGCGGATGGCCTGGTCGATCTCTGCGGTGGAGAGCTGGAGGGTGGGCGTCTGGGGGGCGGTGTCTCCCTTGGTGGATTTCGCCGATGCGCCCGCCTGGCCTGAGCCGCCGTTCTTGGCGATCAGGTCCTCGAGCATCTTGTGGCGTTCGACGAGGGCGGCGAGTTCGTCGATGCGCTGCTGCAGCTCGCTCTCGTACTCGACGGCGCGGCGGGCGGCGCGCAGGCGGGCGAGCATCTCGACCTGGTTGAAAGGCTTGGTGATGAATTCGTCTGCGCCGGCGTCGAGACCGGTGGCGATGTCGGCCTTGTCGTTCTTGGCGGTGAGCAGGATGATGTAGGGCCGGTGCGAGAGCCCGAGCGAACGTAGTTTCGAGCAGAGGGCGGGGCCGCTGATTCCGGGCATCATCCAATCGAGGACGACGACCTGCGGGGCGTCGGGCTGCTGCATGATTTTCAGGGCCGACTCGCCGTCCTCGGCGATCACCGGCGTGTAGCCTGATTTCTCCAGGAAGGCCTTGAGCACGGCGCGGGCGACCGCGTTGTCGTCGACAGCGAGGATCTTCATGGGCGGACCTGGGACATGCCAAAACCCCGCCGGCCGGCCGGGGTCCGGATCGAGGGAGCGTAGCCTGTGGAGGTGCCTGCCATGCGCGGATCGAATGCGAGAAGGGCAGCGTGCGCGAAAGGGCGGACCCGTCAATGCCGTTGCCGATTTTGCCGGTTGCAATCCGTCGGAGCCGCCACGTATTTCTAGAAAGTTATACACCGATCATGCCAACCACCCCCGACCTCAACATCGATCATGTGGCCAAGCTGGCGCGGCTTGCGCTGACACCCGAGGAGAAGGCGACCTATTCGGCGCAGCTGGGCGAGGTGCTCACGTACATCGAGCACCTCAAGGAAGTGAACGTGGACGGCATCGAGCCGACGGCGCATGCGTTTCCGTTGTACAACGTCTGGCGCGAGGATGAGCCAGGTCCGGCGCTCCCGGTCGACAAGGCGCTGATGAACGCACCTTCGCAGCGCGACAACATGGTGTCCGTGCCGACGGTGGTCGAGTGACGCGGCCCGCCCGAACCGAACCATCCACTTTCTCCGCGATGTCCTCACCGCTCCATTTTGAAACCCTCGCCTCGCTGTCTGCGAAACTCGAGAGCCGGACGCTGTCGGCGACCGAGCTGATGACTGCGATCATCGACCGCACGCGCGCCGTGGAGGACCGGGTGGGGGCGTTCAACTCCTACAACACGGAGGATGCGCTTGCCCAGGCGAAGGCCTCGGACGAACGCCGCGCGGCGGGCCGTTCGCGCGGGCCGCTGGAGGGCATTCCGATCGGCCTGAAGGACGTCATTGCGGTGGACGGGCATCCGCTCACGGCCTCGAGCAGGATCCTGCGCAACTTTGTATCGCCCTACGATGGCACGGTGGCGCGCAAGCTGAAGGAGGCGGGCGCGATTTGCTGGGGCCGGCTGAATCTCGACGAGTTCGCGATGGGGTCATCGACGGAGAACTCGGGCACGCACGTGACGCACAATCCCTGGGACCTCGAGCGGGTGCCGGGCGGCTCCTCGGGCGGCAGCGCAGCGGCGCTGGCGGCGGGCGAGGCGGTGGCGACGCTTGGCTCGGACACGGGCGGGTCGATCCGCCAGCCGGCGGCGCTGTGCAACCTCGTGGGCCTGAAGCCGACCTACGGCCTGGTCTCGCGCTACGGCCTGATCGCGTACGCCTCGTCGCTCGACCAGATCGGTCCCTTTGGCCGGACCGTGGAGGACGCCGCGATGGTGCTGCAGGCGATCGCCGGGCACGACCCGCTCGACTCGACCTCGTTCAAGACGGAGATCCCGGACTACCGCGCGGAGCTTGCGCGCCGGAAGGGACCGTGGCGGATCGGCATTGCGAAGGAGTATTTCGGCGAGGGACTCGATCCCGAGGTGGGTGCGGCGGTGCAGGCCGCGATCGACCACTACCGCGGCTTGGGCTGCGAGATCGTGGAGGTCACCCTCCCGCACACGAAGTATGCGGTTGGTTCATACTACATCATCGCCACGGCCGAGTGCTCCTCGAACCTGGCGCGCTTCGACGGGATCCGCTACGGACACCGGAGCGCGGAGGCGAAGGACGTGGTGGACCTGTATTTCAAGTCGCGCGCGGAGGGCTTCGGTCCGGAGGTGAAGCGCCGCATCATCCTGGGCACCTACGTGCTCTCGAGCGGGTACTACGACGCGTACTACCTGCGCGCGCAGAAGGTCCGCACGCTCATTCGCGGCGATTTCCTGAAGGCGTACGAGCGCGTCGACGCGATCCTCACGCCGACCTCGCCCACGCCCGCGTTCAAGATCGGTGAGAAGTCGGCCGATCCGCTCGCGATGTATCTGAGCGACATCTACACGATCGGCGTGAACCTCGCGGGCCTGCCGGGCGTGTCGGTGCCCTGCGGCTTCACGAAGGCGGGCCTGCCCGTGGGACTCCAGCTCATCGGAAAGCCCTTCGAGGAGGCCGAGCTCCTGGCGATCGCCCGGGCCTACGAGTCCGCGCACCCGTGGCACCAGAAACATCCGAAACTGGGTTGAACCACAGAGACACAGAGATCACAGAGACGATCATCGGGGGTGCCATCGAGGTTCATCGGCACCTTGGGCCGGGCATGCTTGAGTCGGTTTACGAGGCTGCTCTCGCATACGAATTGGATCAATCCGGCCTTCGCGTCGAACGCCAGAAGGCACTTCCGATGGTCTACAAGGGGATTTCTTTCGACGAAGGCTTTCGCCTTGATCTCCTCGTCGACGAGCGGGTGGTGGTCGAGCTCAAGTGCGTCGACTCGGTCCTGCCGATCCACGAAGCCCAGCTGCTTTCCTATCTCCGACTCACGAAGCTCAAGACGGGGCTCCTTCTCAATTTCAAGGTTCCCGTCTTGAAGGACGGCATCAAGCGCCTCTCCTGTTAGTCTTCTCTGTGCCCTCCGTGCCTCTGTGGTTCAATCAACTCCTGTCATGAAATACGAAGCCGTCATCGGTCTTGAGGTTCACGTCCAGATCAAGACGAAGTCGAAGATGTTCGCCCGGGTGGCGACGGGGTTTGGCATGCCCGAGAACACGCTGACGGATCCGGTGGTGCTGGCGCTGCCGGGCGTGCTGCCGGTGATGAACCGGGAGGCGATCGACCGGATCATCAAGGCGGGGCTCCTGCTGGGCTGCGAGATCGCCCCCGTGTGCAAGTGGGACCGGAAGAACTATTTTTATCCCGACTCGCCCAAGAATTATCAGATTTCCCAATACGACCAGCCGATCTGCCTGGGCGGCTTCGTGGAGATCGAGCTTCCGGGCGCGACGCGCGCGGTGATGGGCGAGCACAAGCGCATCCCGCTCACGCGCATCCATCTCGAGGAGGACGTGGGCAAGCTGAACCACTTCGCGCGCGAGTCGCTGATCGACTACAACCGCGCGGGCACGCCGCTGATGGAGATCGTGTCGGAACCCGCGCTTGCGAGCGCGGAGGAGGCCTTCGCGTACCTGACCTCGCTCAAGCAGACGATGATCTACGGCGGCATCTCGGACTGCGACATGGAGAAGGGGCAGATGCGCTGCGATGCGAACGTGTCGATCCGTCCTGTGGGCACCACGAAGCTGGGCACGAAGGTGGAGCTGAAGAACCTCAACTCGATCTCCTTTGTCCGCGACGGCATCCTGCACGAGATCGCGCGCCAGATCGCGGTGGTGGAGTCGGGCGGGACCATCGTGCAGGAGACGCGCGACTACGACGGCCAGACGGGCTCGTCGCAGTCGCTGCGCACGAAGGAGGAGGCGCACGACTACCGGTATTTCCCGGATCCGGACCTGATGCCCGTGAAGGTGGACGAGGCATGGAAGGCGCGGCTGCGCGCGGAATGTCCGGAGCTGCCCTTCGACAAGCAGCGGCGATTCTACGAGGAGTATCAGGTGCCGTACACGATCACGTCGGTGCTGGTGCCGGACCGCGGGCTCGCGGACTATTTTGAGGAGGCGGCGAAACAGGCGCCGGGCAAGGCGCAGGCGGTGGGCAATTGGATCGCCAACGACCTGCTGCGCGAACTCGGGGCGGCGAAGCAGAGCCTGGCGGAGTCGAAGGTCAGTCCGGCGCACGTGGCGGCGCTGGTAAACCTTATCGATGGCGGCACGCTGACCACGCAGTCGGCGCGCGAAGTGTTCACGGACATGGCGGCGACGGGCGAGATGCCCGACGCGATCGTGGCTCGCAAGGGCCTGAAGGCGGAGACGAATCTCGGCGAGCTGGAGCAGTGGTGTCGCGACGCGATTGCGGCCAATGCGAAGGCGCTGGCGGACTTCAAGGCCGGCAAGGACAGTGCGATCAACGGCTTCAAGGGGCCGGTGATGAAGGCCTCGAAGGGCAAGGCGAACCCGAAGCTGGTGGACGAGACGCTGAGGCGCCTGCTCGCGGCGATGTGAGCCTAAAACGCAGTGAACAGAAGGAAACGAAGATAACCAAGAAGGCCAAGCCGAGCGATCACACGAACTCACCGAGCCAAAATCCACTTACCCAAATGGTGATTGGATCAACGCTCTGAATTCTGTGGTTAGCAGTTTGTTCTTCGTTCCCTTCTGTTCCTCTCAATCGCCGAATTTAGGGGTGCGACAATGAACGGTCGGGTCCGGATCGGCCCCGGCTTTGCCTGCAACTTTGCGGGACGGGCCGGGTTGATCTGGGATGATGATCGTACGAGTCCTCCTGCTTGCGCTACTGACGACCTGTGCCGGGCCTATCGCGTCGGCGTTCGACGCGGTAGGGCAGGTGCGGCTGGCTCGGGAGCGGGTGGGGGCGAAGACATGGTCGCGGGAGGTGTTGTTGGAGCTGCGCGAGGCGACGGACGTGTTTCCGCGCGAAGTGGCGGCGCTGGTCTTCGAGTACCAGGGTATCCTGTGGCTGTATACGCCCTATGACGGCACGAGGAGCCTGGCGTTGTTGCTGGCCGGGGCGCGGCCGGACCGGGTGAACCTGGCGGGGATCATCCGCCCGCAGATTTCGACCGTGGTGGCGGTGCATGCGCTGGCGGATGACGGTCGGCCGGAGCGGGGTGGGCATCTGCGGCAGGGGTGTTTCATCGACAGCCTCGCGGCGCTCAGGCGGGAGATTGCGACGGGCGCGGGCATTCGCCGGGCGGCGCTGCTGTGTTACTACACGCTGGGCGACGGCATGAAGGGGGCGCACACGGTGGCGTTTGTGGAGACCGCGACGGACCGCTTCGTCATCGACGCGTCGCGCTCGGCGGCGCCGATCGAGGTGGCGGAGGGGCGGACCCGGAGTGCGCGGAGCCTGGCGGCTGCGGTGGCGCCGTGGGGTCAGGTCACGTCCGCGCGCTGGCTGCCGGTGATCGAGGACGGCGAACGGGTTCCGGCCGCGGTCGGCGTGGCGGAGTGTGATGGGCGGTGAGGCGGATGTCGGAGATCGGAAGTCGGATGTCGGATGTCGGATGTCGGAGGTCGGAGGTCGGAGGACGGAGGTCGGAGGTCGGAAGTCGGACGTCGGATGTCGGAGGTCGGAAGTCGGAAGTCGGAGGACGGAGGTCGGAGGACTGACGTCGGAAGACAGAAGTCCGGTTTCTCTGCGTCTCTGAGTCTCCGCGTGAGCTTGGATCGGAGTCGTCGGTTGGTAGGTCGGACGTCGAGACGTCCCGTCAAAAGCAGAGCCGAGGCTCCGCACTCACAATCGATCCAGTGGCGCGGCGGCGGATTTTGTCCGGGCGAGAGGCCACGGGGCTTAGGCGGAGGGCGGGGCGCTTTTCTGGTGGCGGACGTCGACGTCGGAGGCGGCGTAGATCGCGTTTTCGGCGATATTCTTCGCGTGGTCGCCGATGCGCTCGATGTGGCGGGCGATGAGGATTACGTTGAGATGGTCGCGGACGTTTTGGGCATCGCGGGTGAGGGCCTCGGTGGCGAGCTCGGTGATCTCGGCGTTGAGGGCGTCGACGGCACGGTCGCGTTCCTTGATGCCTCGGGCGAGGGTCTCGTCGCGTTCGGTGTGGGCCTTGAGCGCGTCGGCGAACAGGGTGGAGGCTAGGTCGTACATCGCGGCGAGCGGGTCGCGGTAGAGGGCGACGCGTGCGCGGTCGAGTTTGCGGGCCTTGCGGGCGACGTTCACCGCCTGGTCCGCGACGCGCTCGATATCCCCGCAGAGCCGCATGGCGGACACGACCTGGCGCAGGTCGGAGGCGAGGGGCTGGAAGCGGGTGAGCAGGAAGGTGCTGTCCTGGGTGACGTCGATTTCGAACTGATCGATCTCGTCGTCGTCGGCGATGGATGCCTTGGCGGCGTCGGGGTTGCCGTCGATGAGACTCGTGCGGCTGTTGGCGAGGCTGCGCTGGGCGAGCGAAGCCATGGCGTGCAGGTCGTCGAGCAGCTTCGCCAGCGCCGCGTCGAAGCTGGTCAGGATGTGTTGCGACTGCGGCATGCGTCGAGCGGCCTCAACCGAAGCGGCCGGTGATGTAGGCTTCGGTCTGCTTGTTGGCCGGGTTGCTGAAGATCTTGTCGGTGGTGTCGGCCTCGACGAGCTTGCCGAGGTACATGAAGGCCGTGAAGTCGGAGACGCGGGCGGCCTGCTGCATGCTGTGGGTGACGATCACGATGGTGAACTGGGAGGAGAGCTGCTGGATGAGCTCTTCGATCTTCGCGGTGGCGATTGGGTCGAGGGCCGAGCAGGGCTCGTCCATGAGGAGGACCTCGGGACGCATTGCGATGGCGCGGGCGATGCAGAGGCGCTGCTGCTGACCGCCGGAGAGGCTGGTGCCGGGGCGTTTCAGGTGATCCTTCACCTCGTCCCAGAGCGCGGCCAACTTGAGGCATTCCTCGAGGCGTTGGGAGAGGAGGACCTTGTCTGTGATGCCGTTGAGCTTCAGGCCGACGAGCACGTTGTCGCGGATGGACATCGTGGGAAAAGGATTGGACTTCTGGAAGACCATGCCCACGCGGCGGCGCACGACGGTCGGGTCGACCTCGGGGGCGTAGAGATCGCGGCCGAACAGCTCGATCTTGCCCTCCATGCGAGTGCCGGGGTTGACCTCGTGCATGCGGTTCACGGCGCGCAGGAGGGTGGATTTGCCGCAGCCGCTGGGACCGATGATGGCGGTGGTGCTTCGGGCGTTGATTCCGAGGGTGACCTCGTGGAGCGCCTGGTTTTTGCCGTACCACAGACTGAACTTGTCGATTGCGATGGCGACCTCGGGCTTGGCGGTGGGCTGAGGAGTCATGGAGAGAGCGGAGGGCACGGTGCGGGCGCCGGGAGCCTGCCCGGTGGGGCGGGCGCTTTCAATGGAATTGACGTCGGGGGGACACATGGCGGTCAGGCGCGCTTGCCGCGAGCGAGGAAGCGGACGGCGATGTTGAGGAGGAACACGAATCCGATCAGGACGAGGGCGCCGGCCCAGGCCTGGCGGTGCCAGTCGTTGTACGGCGAGATCGCGTAGTTGTAGATTTGCAGCGGCAGGGCCGCGGTAGGTTGGCTGAGGCTGGACTGCCAATTGAGATTGCCGAAGGCGGTGAAGAGCAGGGGGGCGGTTTCGCCGGCGACGCGGGCGATCGCGAGGAGGATGCCGGTGATGATGCCCTTCAGGGCGGTGCGGGCGACGATCTGCAGGGAGATGCGCCACTTCGGGATGCCGAGGGCGAGGGCGGCCTCGCGGTAGCCGTTGGGCACGAGGGCGAGCACCTCCTCGGTGGTGCGCATCACCAGGGGGATCATCATGAACGCGAGCGACAGGCTGCCGGCCCAGGCGGAGAAGCCGTGCATGGGTACGACGACGATGGCGTAGACGAGGATGCCCCAGACGATGGAGGGGACGCCGTTGAGCACGTCGGCGAGGAAGCGGATGGCGATGCCGAACTTCGCGCCGCCGTATTCGGAGTTGTAGAGTGCGCCGAGCACGCCGATCGGGGCGCCGATTCCCGTGGCGATCGCGAGCATGATCAGCGAGCCGACGAGCGCGTTGGCCATGCCGCCGCCGGGGGATCCGGGCGGGGCGGGGACCTTGGTGAAGAAATCGACGTTGACGGACGAGGCGCCCTTGATGGCGACGTGGAAGAGCACCATGCCGAGCGGCAGGATGACGATACAGGCGCTCGCGATGGCGAGGGCCGACATGAGGTGGCTCTTGATCTTGCGCCAGGCGTGGCGGTCGTTGCCTTGTTGCCAGTCCATGGGCGGGATCAAGCGGGCCGGGAGCCGCCCTTGGTGGTCACTGCGCGCACGAGCAGCAGCGCGATGATGTTAACGATGATGGTGATGCCGAGCAGGATAAGGCCGAGCTCGAACAGGGCGCTGGTGTAGCGCACATCGGCTCCGGCCTCGCCGAACTCGTTGGCGATCACGCTTGCCAGCGAATAGCCAGGCGCAAAGAGGGAGGCGGAGATGTTGGCGCTGTTGCCGATCACCATGGTGACCGCCATCGTCTCGCCCAGGGCGCGGCCGAGGCCGAGGACGGAAGCGCCCATCAGACCGCGCTTTGCATAACTGAGTACGGCGATCTTGGTGACCTCCCAGCGGGTGGCGCCGAGGGCGTAGGCGGCCTCGCGCTGAAGGTCGGGCACCGAGCGCAGCACCTCGCGGGAGACGGCGGTGATGATCGGCGTGATCATGATTGCCACGATGATGCCGGCGGAGAGGTAGCCGATGCCGAAAATGGGTCCGGAAAACAGCACGTCGATGCCTGGGATGTGACCGAAGATCGTGTGCAGGAAAGGAAAGGCGTAAACGCGCAGCCAAGGCACCATGACGAAGATGCCCCAGAGACCCCAGATGACGCTGGGGACGGCGGCGAGCATTTCGATCACCGAGACCAGCGGCTGCCGCAGCCAAGTCGGTGCCAGGTCGGTGAGGTAGATGGCGGTGAAGATACTCAGCGGCACGGCGAGGACCAGGGCGATGGCGGAGGTGACGAGCGTGCCGTAGATGAAGGGCAGGGCGCCGTAGAGCTGATTGTCGGCGTTCCACTGGCGCTCAACTAACATTTTCCAGCCCAGCAGCTTAATCGTCGGAAGCGAACCGCTCCACAATTTCCAGAGCAGGAGGCCGGTGAGCAGGATCACCACGCCCGCCGAGATGAACGCGATCGTCCTGAAGGTGGTGTCGCCCCAGCGGGAGCGCGCTTTACCCTCCGGGATGAGTGGCGTGTCAGAGACGGCGTCGGGTGGCATTTGAAGAAAAAGAAAGAGAACCTATCCGAAATTGAAAGGCGTTATCTCCGCTTTCAATTCCGAGATAGGTTCTCTCACAAGCGGCGGGCGAGTCAAAACTCAGCCCGCGGAGCTTAGTATTTGATGGTATCGATCGCAGCGAGGATGCGCTGCTGGACGTTGTCGGGAAGGGGAGCGTATTCGAGCTCGGGCGAGATCTTCTGGCCCGCGGTGACGATCCACTTCGCGAACTTGACGATGGCGGCACCCTTCACGCTGTCCTTCTGGTTCTGGTAGAGAAGGATCCAGCTGACGCCGGCGATCGGGTAGGACTTGGCGCCCGGGGCGTTGACCATCGTGAAACGGAAGTCGTCAGGGATGGTGGCGGTCGCGAGGGCGGCGGAGACGGCGGCGGGAGTGGCCTCGACGTAGTCACCGTCATGATTCTTGAGGGTGGCGTAGGGCAGGCGGTTCTCGACGGCGTAGGCGAGTTCGATGTAGCCGACCGCGCCGGGGAGCTGCTTGACCTGGCCGGCGACGCCGGCGTTGGCCTTGCCGCCGAGGCCGTTGGGCCACATCGGGGAACCGGAGCGGCCGACCTTGGAGGCCCACTCCTGGCTCACGGAGCTCAGGTAGTCGCTGAAGATGTAGCTGGTGCCCGAGGTGTCGGACCGGTGGACGGTCACGATGTCGAGGTCGGGCAGGTCGACGCCCGGATTGAGGGCGGCGATGCGGGAGTCATTCCACTTCGTGATGTTGCCGAGGTAGATGTTGGCGATGGTGTCGCCGTCGAGCTTGAGCTTCGGGTTGCCCGGCAGGTTGTAGGAGATGACCACGGCGCCGGCGACGATCGGGAGCTGAAGGATCGGGCCGTTGGTGGACTTGGCGAGCTTGGCGTCGTCCATCGTGAAGTCCGAGGCGCCGAAGTCGACGGTTTGGTTGAGCATGGAGGCCTGGCCGAAGCCGGAGCCGTTGGGCTGGTAGTTGAAGCTCACGCTGGGATCAACGGAGCGATAGGCCTGGAACCACTTCGTGAAGGCGGGAAGGTCGAACGAACTTCCGCCTCCATTCAGGGAGACGTCCGCCTTGGCGGCGACTCCGCTCGCGAAGGTGGCGAGGGCTGCGATCGAGAGAAGTAGAGCTGTTTTTGTTCTCATCGGCGCACATCCCTTGGATTCAATGGGGCCCTGTCAAACCGCCCATGTGAACTTCAGGTGACAATGCCCTCCGGAAGGGGAACGACGGCCCGATTTTGTTGGTTTTCGGCCCCTTCGAGAGTTCAGAGCGCGTGGATGAAGGCGGTGGCGATCGCGCAGAGTCCGACGACGATCCAGGGGGGCGTGCGGCGCACTTCGAGCAGGGCGAAGGCGATGGCCACGAGGATCATATCGGGGAGCCCGCGCACGCCCTGGGGCCAGACGGGGTTGCAGAAGGCGGCGAAGAGCACGCCGACGACGGCGGCGTTGGAGCCTTTCAGCGCGGAGCGGGCCCAGCGCTGTGAGCGCAGGGAATCCCAGAATGGCACCGCGCCGCCGATCAGCAGCCAGGCCGGCAGGTAGATCGCGGCGAGGCATCCCAGCCCTCCGAGCCAGGCGCGGGAGCCGCCGGTGATGACGGTGCCGAGGTAGGCGGCGAAGGAGAACAGCGGGCCGGGCACGGCTTGTGCGGCGCCGTAGCCTGCGAGGAAACGCGCGTCGCCGATCCAACCCTTCGGCACGAGTTCCGCGCGTAACAGCGGCAGCACGACATGACCGCCGCCAAACACCAGCGAGCCCGAGCGGTAGAAGCTGTCGAACAGGCGAACCCAGGGCGCGGCACCGAAGGCCACCGCGACCGGGAGAATCACGAGCAGCAATGCGAAAAGCGCGAGCGCCGTCGAGGCCCAGAGATGTCCGGCCGAGAGGTGCGGGCCCGTCGCCGGCACCGCGGCTTGAGCGGGCGGTTCGGAGCGCGCGAACACCAGCCAGCCTGCGAGTGCGCCGATCGCGATGGCCGACACCTGGCCGAACGCACTCCCTGCGGCGAGAGTCAGCGCGGCGGCGCCGGCCGCGATCGCGCCGCGCGCGAGATCGGGGCAGAGCCGGCGTCCCATCGACCACACCGCCTGCGCCACCACGGCGACGGCCGCGAGTTTCAGACCGTGGATCCATCGCGCATCGCCCGAGGCCCCCAGCGCGTCCACGCCGTACGCGAACGCGATCATCAGCGCGGCCGAGGGAAGCAGGAAGCCTGCGGAGGCGAGCAGGGCGCCCGGCAGGCGTCGGAACCGCATGCCCAGCGCGAAGACCAGCTGGCTGCTGGCGGGGCCGGGGAGAAACTGGCAGAGCGCGACGAGGTCGGCGAAGGTCGCCTCGTCCATGCAGCGCCGCTTCCGGACAAATTCCTCGTGCAGGTAGCCGAGGTGGGCGACCGGTCCGCCGAAGGACGTCAGCCCCAGACGCAGGAAACACAGGAAGGTCCCGCCGAGCGAGGGGGGCAGGGCGAGCTCGGAGGGTGCGGCCGTGGTGCCAGGATCGGCCATGGCGTGTGGCGAGGGAAACTCAGCGGACGTCGAAGACCTGATTCCAGCGCTCGGCCGAAGGCTCGGGCGTGGCGATGCGCAGGTAGGGATGACCGGAGGCCTGGTGGCAGGTGTTGCAGGTGGTCACAAGACGAGGGTACGCGGCCTGGAAACCGGCGGCGTCGTGGGAGCCGATGGGCTTTCCCAGCGCCGAGATCGCGGGCACGAGCATGGCAGCGGCGGTTTTTCCGACGGGGAAGCCGTTGGTGACGGCGCCGGCTTCGACCAGGGCGTGGGTGGATTGGGCGAGCTTCGTGCGGTAGAACTCGGCGAGGTCCCAGTTTCCGGCCTGTCCCGCGCGCCAGAGTTTGTCGGCGTAACGCTGCAGGTCGGCCATGGTCCGGTCGACGGGGTAATCGGCGGGCGTGAGGTGCCGCGCGGCGAGCGTGGACTCGATGCGCCGCTCGCGTTGGAGCACGAGGAGGTTGCCGCCGAGCGAGGCGACGAGCAGCAGGGCGATGAGGAGTTGGGTTTTCATCGTGGAGAATGCGGAGCTTGGAAATACGGAGCTATTTGGCCACGAGAAAGCGGGGATGGGGTCGGAGGTCGGATGTCGGATGTCGGAAGTCGGAAGTCGGAGGGCAGAGGTCGGAAGTCGGAGATCGGAATTCGGACGTCGGAGGACTGAGGACAGAGGTCGGAGGGCAGAGGTCAGAGGTCGGAAGACGGAGGTCGGATGTCGGAAGTCGGAGGGCAGAGGTCGGAAGTCGGAGATCGGAGATCGGAAGACAGAAGTCCGTTTTCTCTGCGTCTCTGAGTCTCTGCGTGAGCTTGGATCGAAGCCTTCGGTTGGTAGGTCGGAGGGCAGAGGTCGGAGGTCGTAAGGCAGACTTCTTTTGGTGCGGAATCTCTCGAAGACCCTGAGCTTGCCGAATGGGGATTCCGCTTTTGGACCCGAGTCTCTGCTCGCGCCCTGCGGGCAGCGATCGCGCGCATGCGGGGTGGCGGTGGGCTGATAGGGATCTGCCGAAGAACGGGGAGGAATGGGCCGGCGCCTCTGTGGTCCACCCGCTGGTTTTGGGGTTGAAACCGGTTTCACGCCGGCGCTCGAAATCCGGACTGCGCAATGATGGCGGATTCGGTGCGATTGCGAGGGCGCGCCCCTGCGTGCAGGGTGCAGGTCCATGCAACCCCGCATTCCCTTCCTTTCCCTGATCCTGGCCGTGCTACTCACCTGCCCGGCCCTCCGCGCCGCGGTGTCTCCCGCGAGGCCTGAAATCCCCGATCATCACGTGCGCCTCGCCGACTTCGGGGCCGTCCCCGACGGTAAGACCCCGAACGAACACGCCTTCCGCAGCGCGGTCGACGCGCTCGAGAGGCAGGGTGGGGGCGTGCTGGAGGTGACGCCCGGGCGCTGGCTGACGCGTCCCTTCGACCTCGCGAGCCGGATCAACCTCCACCTCGACGCGGGGGCGGAGATCGTGTTCACGGGCGACCCCGCGGATTCGCGGACCGGCCCGAACCACTACCGGCCGTTCATCCTCGCGAAGGACGCCACCGACGTGGCGATCACGGGCGAGGGCACGATCAACGGACAGGGCGAGGCCTGGTGGCCGGAGGCCGTGCGCTTCCGCGACGACGCGAACCGGCGTCATGCGAAAAGCAATACCAGCCCGCGGCCGCGCCTCATCATCTTCGAACATTGTCGTCGCGTGGCGGTCGAGGGCGTCACGCTCACCCACGCGCCCGTCTTCAGCCTGGTCCCTGCGGATTGCGAGGACGTGTCCATCGTGGGCGTGAAGATCCTCAATCCTGCGGACGCGCCGAACACCGACGGCATCGATCCTTCGGCCTCGCGGCGCGTGCTGATCAAGGACTGCACGATCGACACCGGCGACGACTGCATCGCGGTGAAGGCGGGTTCGCGCGCCGGCGTGCCCTGCGAGGACATCCTGGTGACCGGCTGCACCTTTCTCCACGGGCACGGCTGCTCGATCGGAAGCGAGACCTTCTCGGGCGTGCGCAACATGACCGTCGAGCACTGCACCTTTGACGGCACCGAGACGGGCATCCGGTTGAAATCGGACCGCCGCCGCGGGGGCCTGGTGGAGCACCTGGTTTACTCAGACATCACGATGCGCAACGTCGGCCATGCGATCTCGATCACGAGCTACTACATGGGCACCACGACCGACGCGCATGGGCGGTCGATCCAGGAGGCGCCGCAGGCAATCACTGCGACGACGCCGCACTGGCGCGACATCGTCATCCGCAACGTCACGGCGGAGGCCTGCACGAAGGACGCGGGCCTGATCATGGGGCTGCCCGAGATGCCGGCCGAACACATCGTACTCGACCATGTTTCGATCCAGGCCCCGAAGGGACTGCGGATCTCGAACGCGAAGGACGTCGTCCTGCGCTCGGTCCGCATCACCGCGAAGAAGGGGCCGGCGCTGATCGTGGACAAGTCCGTGACGGGACTCGTCACGGACTGAGCGTTTCCGCGCTTGAGCGGGCGCCGCGGATCAGCGGTGCCCGAAGCGGGAGAACAGGCGGCTGCGCAGGGACGTGGCCTTCGCGGGGGCGGCGTGCGCCTGGCCCTGCGGATGGCGACCGTCGCGATGGTGAGCCTGTGCGGGCGCGTGCGCCGGAGCGTGCGCCGCGGGCCGCTGGGAACGGGATTCGGCCTGGGGCTGGCGCGAGCGCTGCTGCTGGGAGGACTGGCGGTGCTGGGGCCGGCCCTGCTGGCGCGGCTGGCGCTGGAAGTCCTGCTGCGGCTGCTGGCTGGAATCGCCGTCGACGAACGGGTGGTCGTTGTCGACCGGGATCGTCTTGCGGATGAGCTTCTGGATGTCGCGCAGGAGCGAGCGCTCCTCGTGGTCGCAGAACGCGACGGCGAGACCGGAGGCGCCGGCGCGCGCGGTGCGGCCGATGCGGTGCACGTAGGCCTCGGGTTCCTCGGGAAGGTCGAAGTTTACGACGAGCCCGATCTCCTTCACGTCGATGCCGCGCGCCGCGATATCGGTGGCGACGAGGACGGGCACGGTGCCGTCGCGGAAGCTGCCGAGCGCGCGCTGGCGGGCGCCCTGGGTCTTGTCGCCGTGGATCGCGTCGGCGCGCACGCCGTCGCGGCTGAGATTCTTCGCGAGGCGGTTGGCGCCGTGCTTGGTGCGGGAGAACACGAGCACGCGCTGACCCTCGTGGCGGCTGAGAATATGAAGGAGCAGGCGGTGCTTCTGACTGCGCGCCACGAAGCAGACCTTCTGATCGATGAGCTCGGCGGTGGTGCCGACGGGAGCGACCTCGACGACGACGGGGTTGACGAGCAGGCGGCCGGCGATCTCGCGGATGCTCTCGGGCATCGTGGCGGAGAACAGCAGCGACTGGCGCTTCGGGGGCAGCTGGGCGATGATGCGCTTCACGTCGGGCGCGAAGCCCATGTCGAGCATGCGGTCGGCCTCGTCGAGGATGAAGACCTCGATGCGGTCGAGCATCACGTGGCGCTGGGACATGAGGTCGAGCAGGCGTCCGGGCGTGGCGACGAGGATGTCGGTGCCGACGGCGACGCTCTTGATCTGGGGGTGTTCACCGACGCCGCCGAAGACGAGCGTGTGGCGGACCTGCAGGTGTTTGCCGTAGCGGGCGATGTTCTCGCCGATCTGGATGGCGAGCTCGCGCGTGGGCGTGAGAACGAGGGCGCGTGGGCGCTTGGTCTGGCGCTGGACGGGATTTCGGTGGAGCCGGTCGAGCAGGGGAAGGGCGAAGGCGGCGGTCTTGCCGGTGCCGGTCTGCGCAAGGCCGATGAGGTCGCGGCCCTCGAGGAGGTGCGGGATGGTCTTGGCCTGGATGGGCGAGGGGGTCGTGTAGCCCTTTTCGGCGATGGCGCGCTGGATGGGTTCGCTGAGAGCGAGGGATGAGAACGTGACGGTGGACGGATCGTTATGCATGTGCGAGAGCGCCCGGCGCGCAGAGGCGCGGGCGTTGAGTGGCCGCCGTTGGGCGGTTCGGGACGTTGGAGGGCGGGTCCGCGAAGTGCGGAGGTGCGCCGTTATGTTTGAACAGCCGTCGCGCCGGGGACGGGCGAGGTGTTGATCGATGAGCTGAGTGACATCTGACGACCCCTCATCGAAGAAACGTCCGAAGGAAACTGGATTTGCCTGTGGCAAACCCGACTTGCAGGCCGGACAAGGACAGCCCGGCGGCGTTCATGCAAGCAGGAATTCCACGCACCCGTCGCAACGGCATGCCGGCCAGCCGATTGAATTGTAACCGTTCGGTGGATATGGCGCGGGCCGGAGCCGTCGGGCTCAGGCCTCCCGCACGCGGATTCCGCCCACGGCGGCCGCGGCGCGCACGACGATCTCGACGTCCTTTTCGCCCCGAAAGCCAGAGAATGCGGCCGCGAGCGGGGTGCCGTCATCGAGCTCGAGGGCCACGCCGCCCTGCCAGCCGATGAAGTCGGGGCGGTTGATCCCGAAGCGGCCCTCGTCGAGCTTTCCCGAATACACGAGCTCCTCGAAGCGGCCGGTGGAATAGCCGGTGCTCCAGACCTGGATCGCCTTGCGGTTGACGATGCCGAAGCACCAGCGGCCGCGCGAGGGCTCGTCGCCGAAGATCCTGCCATGTACGGCGCCGGAGGCGTCGATGACGCAGACCGCGGCGTTGCCGTGCGACATCTCGCGGTCGACGGGATCCTGGAGGAATTCGGGGACGAGGCGTGCGATCTCGGCGACGAGGCGCTCGCCGATGCCGGGGGAGGAGGGGGTGGACATGCGGCGACGAGACCGGATTCGCCCGTCGGCTGCAATCCCCGCGTGGAGCGTGCGCGGGTCAGAGAATCTCGCGCATGCGGTCCCGGTACTGGCCGGGCGTCTCGCCAGTGGCGCGCTTGAAAAACACGTTCAGGTATTCGGCGTGCCGGAAGCCGGTTTTCTCCGCGATGCCCCTGACCGTGAGGTCGGTGCCGAGCAGGAGCTCGCGAATCTTCTCGAGCTGGACGCGGCGGATTTCCGCGCCTGGCGAGCGGCCGAGCACGCGGCGGAACAGCGTCTCGAGCTGGGTGCGGGCGATACCCGTGTGCCGGCTCACTGAGGTCACTGTGATCCCCTCGACGGCGTGGGCGTGGATGTACTCGAGGGCACCCGCGAGCTTGGGGTGCTTGATGTACACGATGTTCGTCGACTGGCGCGTCACGACACCGAGCGGGTCGATCAGGGTTTCCCATTCGGGAAGGGGGTCGCCCGCGAGCATGGCGTGCAGCACCTCGGCGGCGCGCATGCCCATCTGGTGCTGGCCGATGTTGATGCTCGAGAGGGCGGGGTGCGCGAGTTCGCAGCGGATGTCGTTGTCGTTCACGCCGAGCACCGCGACATCCTCGGGAACCCGCAGCCGCAGGCGGCGGCATGCGTCGAGGATCTGGATGGCCCGAAGATCGTTGCAGGCCATGAGGCCGATCGGACGGGGAAGCGGGCGGAGCCACTCGACGAGGCCGGCGGTCTCCGACGAGACCCACTCCGGCGAGCAGGCCGGTTCGAACACGGTCTCGTGGAGGACAGGCTCGCGGTCCGCCTCGCGCAGGCGCTCCGCGAAGCCGTCGCGGCGTTCCGTGGACCAGTGCGTGTTGTGGAAGCCGACGAAGCCGACGTGGTGGAATCCTCGCGACAGGAGGTGGTCGGCACCGAGGCGGCCGACCCGATGGTTGTCGGGCCTGATCTTGTGGATGCCGGGAAAGACCTCGCAGTCGTTCAGGTCGACGAGCGGGATTTTGAGGCGCTTGCACACGTCGACGATCGACTTCGTGGTGTGTCGGCTGATGACGCCATGCCAGGTACCGCGTTCGAGCATCCCGGGGTCGAGTGCGAGTCGGTTGGACTCGTCCCAATAGAAATCCCAGGTCCGCTGAAGCTTCTGATCCTGGACGACGCCTCGGATCATGCGCTCGGCGGATTCCTCCTCGATCTTCGAGATGGAAAGGAAAATGCGGGGCCGGTTCATTGGTATCCCGTGGGCGGGTACGCCTTGGGGGTGGGGCGGAACTGTCCCATAAAACGGGTTTTCGCGCAAGGCCGGCGAAAATCCATCCGACTATCCCTGGGCGCAGGCGGGATTTTTATTCATCATCGCCGTTTTCTTCACGGGTCCGGTCTGGCTCGTTTGACCCAGACCGGGCCTGCTTGAAAACGAAGACGCACCGATCCCCCCCGGGGCGCGCTTCGCCAAGCATAATCATGAAATACCCTGCCCCCTCGGCCTCCGGGCCGATCTACTCCCACACTCGTCGCGCCGCTCTGATCGGTGCGATTGCCCTGCTCGCGACGCTCCCAGTTGTAATGAGGGCCCAGGCCGTCTCCGACACCGGTTCGACCGACGCCTCTTCGGGCAACACGAAGCCTCAGACCTCCAGTGACGACATTCTCAAGCTCGACGCAGTGGTCGTGACCGCGGCCACACGCCCCGGCATGACGAAGATGGAATCAAGCGTTTCGGTCAGCTCGCTGGACTCGACTGACCTCAGGAATTCGGTTCCCCGGTACACCAGTGAAATCCTCCGCGACATTCCTGCGATCCGGGTCGAGTCGTCCTCGGGCGAGGGCAACACCAATATCGCGGTGCGCGGCCTGCCCATCTCCACGGGTGGCGCGAAATACGTCCAGCTCCAGGAGGACGGACTTCCGATCCTCCAGTTCGGCGACATCGCCTTCGGCACGGCGGACGAATTCCTGCGCGCCGATGCGACGCTTGCGACCGTCGAGTCGGTGCGCGGCGGCTCGGCATCCACGTTCGCCTCAAACGCGCCGGGTGGAGTGATCAATTTCATCTCGAAGACAGGCGAATATGAGGGTGGCACGCTCACCTACACGCGCGGGCTCGACTTCCGGTCCGACCGTGTCGATCTCGGCTACGGTGGTCCGATCAACGACAGCACCCGCTTCTTTGTCGGAGGGTTCTTCCGCACGGGCGAAGGGGCGAAGACTGCGGACTACAACGCGAACGACGGTGGCCAGCTGAAGGCCAACCTGACGCGGACTTTTGCCAACGGCTACATCCGCCTTTACCTGAAGTTTCTCAACGATCGCACCCTCAGCTTCATGCCGGTGCCGATGCAGATCACGGGCTCTGACTCAAATCCGACCTTCTCCTCGCTGCCTTCCTTCAACGCGCTGCGCGGTGCGATCAACTCTCCGTACCTCTCGACGATCCTCGCCAGCGGCGTGGCGGGGGCGACCCACGCCTATGACATCCGCGACGGCATCCACGCGATCTCGACCGCGATCGGGGCGGAGGCCTCGTTCGACATCGCAGGCGGCTGGCACCTCACTGACCGCTTCCGCATCTCGAAGAATTCGGGCGACTTCATCGATCCGTATCCGGCGGCCACCGACAGCGCCCAGGTGATCGCCGACGGCCTCGCGGGCCCGGGAGCGACCCTCCGCTACGCCAACGGTCCGTCCGCGGGCCAGTCGATCAATCCGGCCACCCTCAACGGAAACGGCCTGCTGATGCGCGTCCATCTTTTCAACACGCAGCTCAACGACCTCGGAAACACGTTCAACGATCTGAAACTCAACCGACTCTTCAAGGTCGGCTCCACTGAGATCGACGTCACCGGCGGCCTGTTCAGCTCAACCCAGGAGATCAACATGGACTGGGTGTGGAACGCCTACCTCATGGAGGTGAAGGGGCGCGATGCCGCGCTGGTCGACGTGTTCAACGCCCAGGGCGCGAAGCTCACGGACAACGGTCTCATCGCCTACGGCACCAACTACCCCGGCGGATGGGGCAACCTGCAGCGGGCCTATCGCACCTCGTATACCGACGACGCCCCGTACGCCGCGCTGTCGGCGAAGATCGGCAGGCTCACGGTCGACGCGAGCGTGCGCAGTGACAACGGACGCGCCCGCGGCTCGTACGCGGACACCAAGGTCGTCAGCCGCGACGTGAACGGCGATGGCGTGATCTCCTATCCGGAGCAGACTGCCGCGATCATCGATCTCTCCAACCCGAGTCCCGTGAACTACAACTGGTCCTTCACCTCGTACTCGGTCGGCGCCAACTACGCCTTCAGCCGCGACCTGTCGGCCTTTGCACGCTTCAGCCGGGGCGGCTCCGCCGGCGCCGACCGCGAACTGTGGGCGAACGGACTCGTCACTCCCTCGGGCTCGTTTGTGTCCGGTGGCTCGCCCGTTGCGGAGACGCGGCAGACGGAGCTCGGCCTGAAGACGATCGCTCGCCATCTGCTCCCCGGCCGGCTCGAGTTCTACGCGACGCTCTTCCAGGCGAGGGCCTCGGAGGTGAGCAATGATCCCACGCTCGCCGCCAAGGGAATGCCCACCGTCTTCGCGGCCAACTACATGGCCACGGGCCTCGAACTGGAGTCCGCCTACCGCTACGGCAACCTCGAGGTCCGCGTCGGCGCGACCTACACGCACTCGCGAAACGTCGACACCGGAACGATCCCGCAGCGCACGCCGGACTGGATGTACCAGATCACGCCGACCTACAGTCTGTTCAACCGCCGCCTCACCTTTGGCGGGGCCATCATCGGCGTCACGAAATCATTCGCGGGCAACGATAACACGCTCGTCCAGCCCGGCTACACGTACGTGAACGCCTTCGTCGGCTATCAGCTGTCGAAGGGCCTGGACCTGTCCGTCGGCGTCAACAACCTCTTCGACACGATCGGTATCACGGAAGTGGATTCGGGTCGCTCGGGTCCCGCCGGCAACGTCATCAACGCCCGCTCGATCACGGGCCGCACCACGACCGCGAGCATCACCTACACCTTCTGAGGGTGCATTCCGAGCCTGGGATGCGACCAACCCGATGAACCAAACCGCCGCGCGCCGGGCCGAACGGGGGCGGCGCGCGGCACCTCCTCTCCTCACGTGAACAACAAAGTCCAGCTCATCACCTACGTCGATCGGTTCGCCGGGGACCTGCCTCGCCTCGCACGCCTGCTCGGCGGCCCGCTGCAGGGAGTCTTCGGCGGTGTGCATCTGCTGCCGTTCTTCTATCCGATCGACGGCGCAGACGCGGGGTTCGATCCCATCGACCACACCCGGGTGGACCCGCGCCTGGGGACTTGGTCCGACGTGGCGGGCCTGAGCGCGGTCGTGCCGGTGATGGCCGACGTGATCGTGAACCACGTCTCGGCGCAATCGGAGGCGTTTCGCGATTTCCTGGCGCGCGGCCCGGAGTCCGAGTACGCGGGGATGTTCCTCACGCTCGACGCTGTGTTCCCGGAGGGCGCGCGGGAGGAAGACCTGCTGCGCCTCTTTCGTCCGAGGCCCGGGTTGCCGTTCACGCCCGTCACGCTGGGTTCCGGCGGGCGGCGGCTGGTCTGGACGACGTTCACGCCGAACCAGGTCGACATCGACGTGACGCATCCGCGGGGCGCGGCGTACCTCGGCTCGATTCTCGCGGCGCTGCATGAGAACGGCGTCACGATGATCCGCCTCGATGCCGCGGGCTACGCGGTGAAGCGCGCGGGCACCAGCTGCTTCATGATTCCGGAGACCTTTCGGTTCATCGCTGACTTCGCGGCCGAAGCGCGGCGGTTTGGGATCGAAGTGCTCGTGGAGATTCACTGTCCCCACCGGCAGCAGATCGAGATCGCGAGGCACGTCGACCGCGTGTACGACTTCGCGCTTCCGCCGCTGGTGCTGCATGCGCTCTACCGCGGCTCTGCGGCCGCGTTGAAGGCCTGGCTCGCAATCGCGCCGCGCAATGCGGTCACGGTCCTCGACACGCATGACGGCATCGGAATCGTGGACGTGGGAGCGGATCCCGCGGACCGCGCGGGCCGGCCCGGCCTGCTGGCCCCGGAGGAGCTCGACGCGCTGGTGGAGGAGATTCACGCGCGCAGCGGGGGGGGCAGCCGCAAGGCCACGGGCGCCTCCGCCAACAATCTCGACCTGTACCAGGTGAACTGCACGTACTACGACGCCCTTGGCCGCGACGACGGCGACATCCTCATCGCGCGCGCCATCCAGTTTTTCGCGCCCGGCGTGCCCCAGGTGTACTATGTCGGCCTGCTCGCGGGGGAGAACGATCTCGAGCTCCTCGCGCGGACCAACGTGGGCCGCGACATCAACCGGCACCACTACGCGCCCGGCGAGGTCGGTGCGGCGCTCGAGAAGCCGGTCGTGCGGGACCTGCTGGCGTTGATCCGCCTGCGCAACGGGCATCCGGCGTTCGACGGAGAGTTTCGCGTCCACGAGAGCCCCAACGAGGTGCTGCACGTCTCCTGGGCATTTGGCGACGATTCGATCGGACTGCGCGTCGATCTGGCGAGCAGGGATGTCGCGATCGGCGGCACGCGGGGCGGCGTCCGATTCACGTACGACCTCTTCGCCCACTGTCGCGCCTGAGTGACGGAGGTCGGAAGTCGGAGATCGGAGGTCGGATGTCGGAGGTCGGATGTCGGATGTCGGAGGTCAGATGTCGGAGGTCAGAGGACAGAAGTCAGTTTTCTCCGCGTCTCTGCGTGAGCTTGGATCGGAGCCTTCGGTTCGTGGCTCGCCGGTCGCTTCAGGCGGTCAGTCGTTGAGGTGGACGGTCGCAGAATTCATCACACGCGGCGCCAGGCCGAAGCCGAACTCCTCGTGGTTGAAGAAGACGGCCTTGGGCTGCTTCTCGAGCGCGCAACCCACGCGCAGCAGGTCTTCGCGGAATTCATTGGGCGACCTGCCCATGGCCTGCCGAAAGACACGGGCGAAGTAGTTGGCGCTTTGGAAGCCGCAGGCCGAGGCGATTTCCTTCACGCTGAGCCGGGTGTTTTTCAGCGCGTCGGTTGCGTTGCGGAGCCGCAGCCGGTTGATCTGCTCGACCATGCGTTCGCCGACCTGGTCCTGGAACAGCTTCGACAGGTAGCCGGGCGAGCAGCGCAGCTCGGCGGCGAGCGAGGCCACGCTCAGCTCAGGGTCGGCGAGGTTGTTTCGGATCAGCCACTGGCACCGGAACACGCGCTCGGTCTCCGAAAAGCGCTGCGGGGCCTGCTCCTCGACGAGCGCGAGCAGGATTGAGAACTCGGCGAGGAGCAGCCCGCGAATCGCCGTCGCGCTGACCTTCGGGGCGCGGAACCGCAGGTCGTCCACGCGGTTGAGGTACTCGACAAGCGTGTCGAAGAGGTCGGTCGTGAAAAAATGGATATCGTCGACCCCGGGCCGCCCGGGTTCGAGCTCGTGGGCGACATGGATCGCCACGGTCTCATTGTAGAAGCAGACGACCACGTTTTCGAAGGGCCGTTGATCGGGCCGCGCCACCTCCCCGTGAGGCACGCCACGGGGCATCAC
Source organism: Opitutaceae bacterium (assembly GCA_027310745.1). Classification (GTDB taxonomy): domain Bacteria; phylum Verrucomicrobiota; class Verrucomicrobiia; order Opitutales; family Opitutaceae; genus MWDT01. Next base: position 28,519 of record DAIDAF010000041.1, read on the forward strand.
GCAGACCTCGCCGGGATGGAGTATAAAGCCCTGGTCGGGGTGGAGGAACTCGGTCGTGCCCGTTCGCTGGACGAAGAGCTCGGGCTTGAAGTGGTAGGCCATGCCGGGGTGTTTCGAATACAGGTCCTTCGTCTGGGGGACCCGGATGCGGCAGCGGCCGGCCTCGAGTGCGGCGATCTGGGCTCGAAACGTATCCGAAAACAGCCGGCGAGTGTCGTCGCTGCGGGTGCGTGGGGTGGGACTGAAGGTGTTCATCGCGGGGGTGGGGGACGAATCCGGGATGAAAGCTAGCCGGATCGGGGCTTTTATGCAAAGTTCCGGAACATGGCTCGGCGGTAAATGCTAGCAACTGTGCTTTTTTATCCGCGGCGCCGCTTACGGCGGGGGGGCTCCCCGGCAGACTTCAACGCAAACTGGGACAAGAAGCATCGCATGGACTCGATCATCTGCTTTGGGGAAATCCTGTGGGACGTGCTTCCGTCGGGCCGATATCCCGGCGGGGCGCCCTTCAATGTCGCGTATCATCTTCACCGCCTGGGGGCGCGGGTGGTCCTGGCGTCGGCCGTGGGCAGCGACGGCCTGGGACGGGAACTGCTCGAGCGGCTGGCCGCGTGGGGCATCGACACGGGGTCGGTGACCCTCTCCACGACGCTGCCCACGGGCACCGTCGAGGCGACGCTGGGCGCGACGGGCGATGCGCGCTACCGCATCGCGGCACCGGTCGCCTGGGATGCGATCGCGGTGGACGGCGAGCTTTTGAGCGAAGCCGGCCGGGCGAAGGCCGTGGTGTTCGGCTCGCTCGCGTTGCGCGAGGAGCACAACCGCGGCGCGCTCGAATCCCTGCTGGATTCGGCGAGTTCCTCCACCTGGCGCGTCTTCGACGTGAACCTGCGCGCTCCGCACGACGACCTCGCGCTGGTGGGCCGCTACGCGCAGCGGGTGGACTTGTTGAAGCTCAATTCCGCCGAGGCTGCGCGCATTGCGGAGGGGGCCGTTGAACAGCCTGGCCTGGAGGAGGAGCACGCGCGGGTTCTTGCCTCGCGCACCGGGGCGCGCTGCGTGTGCGTCACCGCCGGTGAACGCGGGGCGGGCCTCCTGCGCGACGGCCACTGGTCGTGGGAGCCGGGGCGGCGCGTGCAGGTGGTGGACACCGTGGGCGCGGGCGACGCGTTCCTCGCGCGCCTGCTTCGGGGGCTGGTCGTGGGCGAGGGGTCCGCAAGTGCACTGACCGGCGCCTGCAGGCTCGGCGAATGGGTGGCTTCGCACCAGGGGGCCACGCCCGACTATGACGCCAGCGCGCCGATCGGGACCGCCTGAACGGCTTTTTGCTAGGCTTCGTGGGTAATGATTCGCCCGCGAAGTTGCCGTGGGCGGATTGAATCGCAGGCTAACCCGCACTCTCACCCCGAATGTCGCGCCCCAAGCCCCGCCTCTCGTTCTGGCAGATCCTGAACATGAATATCGGATTCTTCGGAATCCAGTACTCGTTCGGACTCCAGCAGAGCAACATGAGCCCGATTTACCGCTTCCTGGGAGCGCACGAGTCGTCGTTGCCGTACCTGTGGCTGGCGGGTCCGATGACGGGCCTGATCGTGCAGCCGATCATCGGGGCGATGAGCGACCGGACCCTTGGGCGGTGGGGGCGGCGGACGCCGTACTTTTTGGTCGGCGCGGTGCTGTGCAGCATCGCGCTGTTTTTCATGCCGTATAGCCGCGCTCTGTGGATGGCGGCGGGCCTGCTCTGGATCCTCGACGCCGCGAACAACATCACCATGGAGCCCTACCGGGCATTCGTGAGCGACAAGCTCGACACCTCCCAGCATTCGCTCGGTTTTCTGACGCAGAGCGCTTTCACGGGCCTGGGACAGACGCTGTCGTACCTGACGCCGTCCATCCTCATCGCGTTCGGGATGAACGCCGACCGGGTTAACGCCCACAACATTCCGCTGGTCACGGTGGCGGCGTTCGGCATAGGCAGCGTTTTCTCGATCTCAACGGTGCTATGGTCCGTGAAGACGACGAAGGAGAACCCGCTCACGCCTGAGGAGCGGGCGGCCATCGAGAGCGAGCCATCGGGCTGGCTTCACACACTGGGCGAGGTCTGGATCGCGGTTCGTGAGATGCCGCTGACCATGCGCCAGCTTTCGCTGGTGATGCTGTTTCAGTGGTATGCGATGTTCTGTTACTGGGAGTACGTGGTGCTCTCGCTCTCGAAGACGCTCTTCGGAACCACCGATGCGGCTTCCGCGGCGTTTCGCCATGCGGACCTCGTGAACGGCCAGATAGGCGGTTTTTACAACGCCATTGCCTGCATCGGCGGTTTTGCGATGGTGCCCTTCACGCGCCGATTTGGCCCGCACCGCATGCACTCGGTGAGCCTGGTCCTCGCGGGGGCGGGCATGCTCGCCATGCCGCTGCTGCACAGCGAGGCGTTGCTCTTCATCCCGATGGTCGGTGTCGGTCTCGGCTGGGCCAGCATGATGGGCAATCCGTACATCATGCTCGCGGGCAGCATTCCGTCGCACCGCACGGGGGTGTACATGGGGATATTCAACATGTTCATCGTGATCCCCATGATGATCCAGATCTTCACCCTGCCGCTCTTCTACGACTCGTGGCTGGCGGGCAACCCGGAGAACGTCATCCGGCTGGCAGGCGCACTGCTGGTCGCGGCCGCGGTGGCGGTGCTCTTCGTGCGCACGGGCCTGCCTGCGCCTGAACCCGCGCCGGTGAAAGGGTGAGGCGAGCGCTGCGCGGAATTTGCCTCGTCGCAGGATGCGGTCGCGGCTTTAAGTCTGCGCCATGGGCGCCGTCCGCAGTATCAGGTTTCTCGCGATGGGATCCGAGTGCGCGCTGCATCTCTACGACGGCGGCGAGGAGGCGGAGCTGGCGGCGGTCGACGAGGTGCTCCGTATCGAGCGGCGCTTCTCGCGCTATCGGCCAGACAGCCTGGTGTCCGAGATCAATCGCGCCGCTGCGGAGGGAAGGGCAGTCGAGTTGGATCCCGAGGCCTCGCGATTGCTCGACTACGCCTTTGCCTGCCGCGCGAAGAGCGGTGGCCTGTTCGACCTCACCACCGGCATCCTGCGCCGCGCCTGGAATTTCAACGAGGCACGGCTGCCGTCGAACGACGAGATTGGTCGCCTGTTGCCGTATGTCGGCATGGACAAGCTCCGCTGGGAGCCTCCTGTGCTTTCGTTTCCCGTTCCGGGAGTCGAACTGGACTTCGGTGGAATCGGCAAGGAATACGCCGCCGACCGGGCCGCAGCGATTTGCCGCGAGCGCGGGGTCCGACACGGACTCGTGGATCTGGGCGGCGATCTTTGCGTCGTCGGACCACCGCCGGACTGCGGCTCGTGGACGGTGCGGATCAGGCATCCAAGAATCCACGACCGGCCGCTTGCGATGGTAGCTCTCGAGCGCGGCGGACTCGCCACGAGTGGAGATTACGAGCGTTACATCGAGGTTGGGGGGAACAGGTACTGCCACATTCTCAATCCCGCGACCGGCTGGCCCGCACGCGGATTGAGATCGGCCAGTGCCGTCGCAGGAACCTGCCTGGTGGCGGGTTCGCTCACCACCATCGCAATGCTCAAGGCTGCCGAAGGAGCGTCCTGGCTCGAGAGTCTGGGTCTGCCCTGCCTGTGGGTCGACGATGCTGGCATGCCCGGCGGAAGCCTGCCGATATCGCCCGAATTCGCGCCCCCGCCCGATCCAAGGCCCACCGTTTAGGCGAGCGTGTTCAGGTTGCTGCCGACGCTTCCATCCACCTGCGACGCGCCCGGCGTGCCGAGAGCATCGAGAGCCGACAGACTCTGGTCCAAGGTCTGGGTCGCCGAAACGGACGCATGGTGGTGGTGGTGACCGCCTCGATGGTGTCCGCGAAGCTGTTTCATCATGGTGGTCATCGACTGCACGAAATCCTGCTTGGAGACGCTGCCCGTGCCGTTCGGATCGAGCTTCGCCCAGATCGCATCCGCTCCTTGGGACTGGAAGTTGGCAGGCGGATTCATCGACTTGAACGCCTGCTCGAACTGGGACTTCGTGATCGACCCGGTGTCTGCGGTGTCGATCTGGCCGAACAGGGTGCTCATCTTCTGATCAGGCGGCATCGCCATGCTCGCACCGGACCAGATTTCGGGGGTGTTCAGCGTATTGGAACCGGAGATGGGAAGGCTCATGATTTAATGGGGAGCAACCAGGTGGGATCAGGCCCTATTATCGGATGGCGAAGCCCATGCTTGAGCGCGAGATCGGGTTTCCCCCCCCTGGCATGTTTATATCTGGTTTATACAAAACAGATAGCAGACATCTATTGGTCGGCCTAATGCATGAGTGACAAGGCCGCTGGGCGGGGGAGTTTAGTCTGGTTGAGCAGGGCGAGGGGGGCATCGTGGGGGCATCCCCCATGAAACGACAGACTGCGATCCTGACCCTCGCCGTGCTGGCTTGCACGGCCGTCCCTGTATTCGCCGGGCCCGTGCCTGAGCGCGCGACGTTCAACAGCGCGGGTGCGCTGACCTCGCTGATCACCGACGGCATGCAGCTGCCCCTGACGGGCGAGCTGGTCGTGACCTTTGACGGTGGCGTGCGCCAGACCCTTCAACCCGCGGACCAGCGTTCGCCGATTACCCGCGAGGGCGAGACGCTTCACTGGAAGGGAGTGTCCACCTTTCCGAACGGCGGCCAGGCCCAGTTCGACGCAGCCTGGGCGGTTGCGCCGACCGGCACGGTGTCGGTCGACGCCACGGCGTTGTCCGGCGCTCCCGCACTGCCCGGTGCGCCGGCCCACCGCTGGCCGCTCCAGGTGCGCACGGTGGAGTACGACATCGATCTGCCGCGCGCGTCCTTCAAGGGATGGAGCTACGGCGGGCAGGGGGCGACGCTCCCCGCCGTTCACCCGGCGAATCCGGAATTTTACCGCGCGAAGACCGACCGTATCCAGTTTGTCGATCCGGCGCGGAACCGCACCCTGACGCTGGTGCTCGACCAGGCGCGCGACCTCAGCGTGACCGACCTGTGGGAGGGTGACACGCGGGCCTATCGTATCCGGATCCGCCTGGGTGGCGGCGAATGGGCGCCGGGCGATGCGTTGAAGCTCGGACTCGAGTTTTCGTTCACCGGCCGGGGCAGCGCGCCTGACGCGCACGTGACGGTGGATCCGGCGGACCGGCGTTATCCGTTCGCGGGTTTTGGCGGCGACTACTGCTTCGACACGCGGACACCGGCGGCGGACTACATGCTGGACCACGTGCGCAATGCCTGGGCGCGCCTTGAGTTCAAGGCGCAGGCCTGGGAGCGCGAGCGGGGGCATCCGGGGCCGGAGCTGGTGCGCGATTTCGAGCTGATGCAGCGCATGCAGCAGCGGCACATCCCGTGGATCCTCAGCCTCTGGCGACTTCCGGAGCATTTTTACACGGATCCGAACCGGAAGCCGTTCGGGACCTTCGGGCGGCGGATCGCCCCCGATCGCTGGCCCGAGTTCCTCGACCTTCTCGGCAGCTACCTGGTGTACCTGAAGACGCATTACGGCGCGGAGCCCGACCTGTTTTCGTTCAACGAACCCGACCTTGGAGTGAGCATCGGATTCACTCCGGAGCAGCACCGCGACGCGATCGTGCGCATCGGGGCGTACCTGAAATCGCTGGGGCTGAAGACGAGGATGCTGCTGGGCGACACGGCCAACCCGCGCGGGACGCATCACTACGTGCTTGCGACCGCGGCGGATCCCGAGGCGATGCGCTACGTCGGTGCGATCTCGTTCCACAGCTGGGGCGGCGGCACGCCGGAGCAGTATCGGGCCTGGGCCGACGTGGCCCGCTGGCTGCGACTCCCTCTGATCGTCGCGGAGGCGGGCGTCGATCCCGGCGCGTATCGCAATCACGCGTACGACAGCTATTCGTACGGCCTCGAGGAGGCCGCGCAGTTTCAGCAGCTCCTCCGGTATGCGCGGCCGGAGGCCCTGGTGTACTGGGAGTTCACGGAGGACTATGGACTCGTGCACGTGCGGCCCGACAAGAGCATCGGGGAGACGGGCCGGTACTGGCTGTTGCGCCAGTTCGCGAATCTCACGCCCCCGAATGCCGAGGCGCTCGGCTGCGCGAGCGACCGCAGCGACGTGTTGGTAAGTGCGTTTTCGGCTGGCGACGGCCGCATGGTTGTCCACGTGCTCAATCTCGGACCGGCGCGCGACCTGGTCTTGTCGGGTCTGCCCACCGGGGCAGCGTGGAGCTCCGAGACCACGACAGACCTCGAGGGCGGGCGGAAACAGGCGGCGGTGGACGTCGCGGCGCCCGTGCACCTCGCGGCGCGAAGCCTGACCACGTTTGTCCGGGACTGAGCCGACTCCGCGGTTGTGGGCGCTGGCGGCTTGCCTTGGCGCCCGCACTGCGGTGCGGTTGGGACATGATCGGCGTATTCGACTCCGGCTTTGGCGGGCTCACGGTGCTGTCCTCGCTCCTCGAGGCGCTGCCGGACTACGACTACCTGTTCCTGGCGGACAGCGCCCGTGCGCCGTACGGGGCGCGGAGTGCGGAGGTGATCCACCGCTACACGCTTGAATCCGTCGAATGGCTCTTCGACCAGGGCTGCACCCTGGTCGTCCTGGCCTGCAACACCGCGTCGGCGCGCGCCCTGCGCAACATCCAGCAGCTGCACCTGCCGGCGAAGCGTCCGGACCGACGCGTGCTCGGGGTCGTGCGGCCCTCAGTGGAGGCGCTGGCGGGTCTGCCGCCCGGGGCGATTCCCGGCGAGACGCTGCCGTCGTCGGTTACCGGACGCGTGGCAGTGCTGGGTACGGATGGGACCATCGGCTCGGATTCCTACGGGATCGAGCTGCACAAGCTCGCGCCTGGCATTGAACTCGTTCAGCAGGCCTGCCCGATGTGGGTGCCGCTTGTCGAGGCGGGCGAGCTGGACGGCCCGGGAGCCGAATGGTTTTTAAGGAAGTCGCTCGAGCCGATCCTGGCTCCCGGCCGCGAGCCTTCGCGACTCCTTTTGGGATGTACGCATTATCCGTTGCTGCTCCCGGCGCTTCGCCGCCTGGTGCCGCCGGACATCGCGATTCTCACGCAGGGAGGCATCGTGGCCGAGCGACTGGCGAACTGGCTGGAGCGACATCCGGAGCACGAGCGGCGACTGGGGCGCGGAGGGCGCCGGGAGTTTGCCACCACCGACGATCCCGCCTGGTTCGCGGCGCGCGGCGAACGCATGCTGGGTCGTCCGTTTACCGCAACCCAGGTCCGGCTGCCTCCGCTGGATTAAAGGCCTCAGATAGGTCTAAACCACAGAAGCACTGAGATAGATAAAAGAGGTCGGAAGTCAGAGGTCGGATGTCGGAGGTCGGAAGTCAGAGGTCAGAGGTCGGACGTCGGAGGTCTGAAGTCGGAAGTTGGCGGTCCGAGGGCTAGGACAGAGGCCAGAGGTCAGAGGTCGGAGGTCGGAGGTCGGAGGTCGGATGTCGGAGGTCGGGGGACAGAAGTCCGTTTTCTCTGCGCCTCTGAGTCTCGGCGTGAGCTTGGATCGGAGCCTTCGGTTGGTAGGTCGGAGGGCAGAAGGGCGGGACGTCGAGACGTCCCGTCCAAGGCGGAGCCTAGGCTCCGCACTGCTCCATATCGAGCCGGGCCGGCCATATCTTTTGGAGAGCGGAACCTCTCGAAGACCCTGAGCCTGCCGAACGGGGGCGCCGTCCCGCGCCTGCGAGACGAGACTCGGCTGCCAAGAGGGGAGCGGGGCACCGTTGTCCGCCCTCTGTCCTCTGGCTTCTGACTTCTGACCTCTGACTTCTGGTATTCTCCGTGTCCTCTGTGTCTCTGTGGTTCAAAACCCGCCCGGCCCGGAGATTTAGTTTTCGACGACGATGCCCGTGCTCGATTCGGAGGTGATCGCAGGCTTCTCCGGAGTGACGATCCGGACCTTGCGCAGCGTGATGTTTGCAGCGTTCAGCGCGTGCATGCCGTGGCGGGCGGCGATCCGGGCGTTTTCGATCAGGATGTCGTGCACCGGCTGTTCGGCGAGCCCGGCGATGTCGATCGCGGTGCCCGCGCCGTCGCAGACGAGGTTGCGGATCGTGAACTGTCCGAAATCAGGCAGCCGACCGGGCTTGCCGGGGGGCATGCCCTTGACCCGGTGTCCGGCCTTCACGTCCTCGTAGGTAGTCTGAAATCCGATGGCGGCGCCGACGATGTCCTTCATCACGAGGTCTGTCGCATAGATGTCCCGCACGAGCCCGCCCCGGCCGGGGGCGCTTTTCACGCGGATGCCCATGTCGGTGCCGATGAAGGTGCAGCGGGTGGCCCAGAGGTAGCGCATGCCGCCGTCGGTGTTGCTGCCGATCACGAAGCCGCCGTGGGCGTGGTAGACTGTGCATTCGGCGATCACCACGTGGTTGAGCGCGCCGTCGGGGTCGTCGGTGCGTCCGCTGGATTTCATGCAGATGCCGTCGTCGCCCGCGCTGACGTTGCAGCGGTAGAGCAGGGCGTTGCGACAGGCGCTCAGGTCGATGCCGTCGCCGTTCTGCGCCCAGTATTCATTAAAAATGGACACCCCGCGGATGATCACGTTGGTGCAGTGGACGGGATAGCAGACGAAGGCGGGGGAGTTGCGCAGGGTGACGTCCTCGATCAGCACGTTGCGGCAGTCGGAGAGAACGAGCAGCTTGGGACGCAGGAAGTCGCGGGCGGGCAGGAAGTCGGCGACGGTGGGATCGGGGTTGGTGGCGCGCAGGTGCTTGAGGTAGGCCTCGCCCTCGCTGGCGGCCTTCGTCGGCCACCAGACGGAGTCATTGTTCGTGGTGGCGCCGCCGCTCGAGACGAACGCCTTCCACTGGGCCACCGTGACCTTGCCCCGCTTCACGGGCCGCCAGGTTTCGCCGGCGCCGTCGAAGATGCCCTGGCCGGTGATGGCGACATTCGTGAGGTTGTCACCAGAAAGTGGAGACTGGGTCATGTAGCCGGATTTTCCACCCTTGCCGACCAGCGGATACTGGCTGTGGTCGGGCGTGAACTGGATGAGCGCGCCGCGTTCCGCGTGCAGGTCCACGTTGCTTGCGAGCACGATCGGTCCGGTGATCCAGAGGCCGGGCGGCACGACCACATGGCCGCCGCCGGCCTCGCTGCAGGCGCGTATCGCCCTGGCGAAGGCCTCGGTCGCCAGCGTATGACCGTCGGGGACGGCCCCGTAGTCGGCGATCGAAAAGGTCCGGTTCGGGAATGTTGGGGCGACCAGGTCGGGCATCGGGAAGGGCGCCGACTTGAGATAGTGTTCGGCCGTGGCGGCCGGGAGGGCCGCGGGCGCGAACGCGAGCAGCGACGAGAGGATCAGAAGGGGAGTCTTCATGGGGGCGGGGCGCAGGGGGTGAGGTTGACTGCGGGAGACGCCGAGCCTTGTGCGCGGGTTTCCGGGCGGTAAGTCCACCGGTGCGCGCATCGTTGCCGGCCGGCGCAGTTGCATTTCGGCGTGGATTGGACTCCGTACCGGAAACGACGTGCCTATGCCGAAACAAACCTGGTTGGTGAAACAGGAGCCCGAAGCCTACTCGTGGGAGCAGTTCCTCCGCGACGGAACCACCGCCTGGGAGGGCGTGCGAAATTTCCAGGCCCGCAATCACCTGCGCGCCATGCGCAAGGGCGACCTCGTGCTGTTTTATGCGAGCGTCACCACCAAGGCCGTGCTCGGCGTTGCGGAGGTCGTGCGCGAGGCGTTTCCCGACGCTACGGCGGAGGAGGGCGATTGGAGCGCGGTGGAGCTGAAGGCCGTGCGGACGCTGCCGAGGCCCGTCACGCTCGAGCAGATCAAGGCCGAGCCCTCGCTGAAGGACATCGGCCTGCTGCGGCAGAGCCGGTTGTCGGTCATGCCGCTGACGAAGGGGGCCTTCGACCGCATTGTGGCGCTGGCGAAGGCCTGAGGGCGCAGGCCCGGCGCGTCAGCGCGCCGCAGCCAGCGGGTTCCAGCCGCCGAGCACGTAGGCCGGATCGGTGTAGTCGCGGATCAGCGCGGCGTCCGCGGGCTCGTGTAGCCGGCGGGAGAAGCGGTCGCGACCCGAGGTGTCGAGCGGCGCGCCGTCGAGCGTGCGGCTGTTGTATTCCCAAAAATGGAGGTTCGGCTGCGGACCGACGGGCTCGTGGTGGGCGTTGCTCACCAGCCACGCCCGAGCGCCGACGGCGGGTCCGAGGCGGCAGTCGAGCAGGACGACCTCGCTGTACGGGAAGCGGTCGGCCTCGATGCGGGAGAGGTAGTTGTTCGCGACGCCCGGTGCACCGTCGAACACGCAGCGATGGAACACGTATCCGTGGTTTGTCGACGGATTGCGGATCTGGGTGAAATAGCGGCCCGAGTGGAGCGAGCGGAACGTGCAGCTCTCGAAATAACACGGTCCCGTGCCCCAGATGAAGTCCACGTCGCCCTCGAGGTGGCAGTTGGCGACGTAGGCCTGGCCGTTCATCTGGAGGGTGTCCTGGTAGCTGAAGAGGTCGAGGTCGCGGAGGATCGAGCGAGCGTCCGTCGCGCCATTGAGGATGATCGTCTCGGCCTGCGAGCCGCCGTACGGCGTGAGGTTGCGCATCGTCAGGTTCTCGATCACGAGATTCCGCGTGCGGTGGGCGAGCAGGACGCCGCGGCGGTAGATGTGCCCGCCGTGCACGTGCTCGGCCGAGGGATCGGGCGAGGCGCCCTCGAAGGGATTGCCGCCGGACGGGTTGAACCGCGCGTTGTTGGCGTACTCGATCACCGTGCCCGTGCGGCTCTCGCCGCGCAGGGTGATGTCGTTCTTTTCGGCCAGGAAGACGATTTCGCGGTAGGTGCCCGGGCGGACGAGGATGGTGACGGGACGATTGTTGGCATGCGGGACGAAATCGAGCGCGCCCTGTACGGTGCAGAAGTCGCCGCCGCCGTCCGCGGCGACGACGAGCCTTGCCGCGCCGGGCTGCGGGCCGGAGGGCTTCAGGGTGAAGAGCCAGGTGCGGTCGCCCTCGATGGCGGCGGAGGGGCGGCCGTCGCACTCGAAGGCGCCGGCGTCCACGGTTACCGCGTAGGTGTGTCCGTACTCGAGGCGGCCCGGATGGAGCGCCACGTCGGCCTCGTCGCCGTCGGTGATGATTGGATACACCTGGAAGCCGCCGGCCCCGCCAATCGTACGGGTGTCGGTGCGCTTGGACACGTCGATGGAGTCGACCACGCGGCCGCTCGCGACGTCGATCACGCTTACAAGCCCCGCGCGGCCAAGGGTGACAGGCGACGGGAAGTCGAGCCGAAGGTGGGTGTCGATGCAGGCCCCCGTGGAGCCGGGCGCGGGGAAGAGGGTGGAGGGGCGTACGGAGTCGAGGGCGCGCAGCATCGGGGCCGCGGAGGCGATCGCGAGAATCGGGGCGAGGAGACGGACAAGGCGCATGGCGAAGGGAGTAGGTGGGGTTTGAGCGGTCGGGCCAGTGTCGGAGTGGCATTCCCCAAGGCAAAGGGACGCCTGTGCGCGTCGTTGACGGAGCCGGACCGCCTACTGGGCTGTAGCCAGCGACTGGTGACGCAGGCTGCGCCGGAGGGCCGCGAGGGTCGCGGGGCGGGCGAGTTCGACGGAGACCACCGCCTTCTCGCCGGGGTGAACGTCGAACCAGTTGTCGTCGGCGTGGTGCGGGATGCCCCGGAATTCGAAGGACAGCCTGTGCTGGTGCACCGGACTGTGGATGATGACCCGGGCGTGGCGCGCGTCGGTCTTTTCGACGAGGATTCTTGGTTCGACCCGTGGCAGTTCCAGGAAGCGGGGTGGGGCGAAGAACGCAGTGTCCTCGCTGACGGTGGTTCCTGCGACGACGAGTCCGTAGCGGAGGATCAGGCGCTCGCGGCCGTGGCGCGCGATCTCGCGCGCGAGGTCGAGCTTCGCCTGGAGCCGGGCTGAGGCGGGAGCCAGGGAGACGGATTTGGAGCCTCCGCGGATGCGGCGGCCGTCGAGCAGGGAGAGTTCCCAGCGCAGCGTGGCGCGAACCGCGCGCGGCGTGTCGTTGACCGTGTGCAGTTCCACCGCGCCGGTGACAGTGGACTCCCGGTAGTTGCCCTTGCCCTGACGCTCGTCGCCCAGCACGCGGGCCGAGACGAGGAGCGGGGCGAAGAAGCGGCGCGCGGCGTAGTGCAGGGCCTTCCAGCGCCCGTTGTGCTCGATCGAGCTCCACGAGGCGACGGGCCAGCAGTCATTCAGCTGCCAGTAGATCGCGCCCATGCACCGCGGCCGGTTGCGTCGGTAGTGCTCGACCGCGACCTCCATGCAGTAGGCCTGGTTGAGCTGCGACAGGTAGATCAGCGACTCCTGGTCGCGCGGATAGCCGTAACGCCGCGTCACGTAGTCGAGGATGATCTGGTTTCCGAAGGGGTTCTTCTGATGGTTCTCCGAGGCTGCGCCGAACAGATTGCGATCTGAGGGTGGGCAGAACGCCGCCATCGTCTCGGCCGACGCGTAGCTCTGCATACCAAATTCCGAGCAGAAGCGGAAATGCCAGCGCTCGTAATCGGACACCGGTTTGCGCGCGTGCCAGACGTCCCAGTAGTGCGTGTCGCCCCGCCGCTCGCCCTCGGGGTAGCCGCCGGTGAACTCACCGTGCCACTCGGAGGAGGGCCAGTAGGGCGTCTGGTCGTCGGTGCGCGCGAGCACGTCGGGGATGAGCGTGTGGAAGATCTTCTCGTATCCTTCGCGGGTAACGGGGTCGTTGAGCGCGGCGAAATTGCAGGAGTGGATCTCGTTGTTGCCGCACCACAGCATGAGGCAGGCGCGGTGCCGGATGCGCGCGACCTGCTGTTCCACCTCGACGCCCACCGACTCGGCAAAGGCGTCGTCGTGCGGGTAGAGCGTGCAGGCGAACATGAAGTCGTGCCAAAGCAGCAGGCCGAGCTCGTCGCAGAGGTCGTAGAAATCCTCGCTCTCGTAGATGCCGCCGCCCCACAGGCGCACGCAGTTCATGTTTGCGGCGACCGCCGCGCGCAGGTCGCGCTCGTAGTCCGCCCGGGTGAGGGCCGCGACGAAGCTGTGCGCCGGAATCCAGTTGGCGCCTTTGATGAAGACCGGGCGGCCGTTGACGTGAAATTGGAAGCTTTCGCCCCACTTGTCGGGATGGCGGTCGAGCTCGATCGTGCGCAGGCCGATCCTGCGGCTCCAGGCGTCCACCTGGCGCCCGGATGCCGGGTCGCGGAGTTCGATCGTGAGCTTGTACAGCGGCTGCTCTCCCTGGCCGACGGGCCACCAGAGGCGCGGACGGGGGACCTCGAGCGTGAGCCCTGCCGCGTGGCCTTCGGCCAAAGCCACCTCCGTGCCCTCGAAACTCAGGACGACCCGGCACACCTGGCCGCCCTCGGTTCCGCACAGTTCGGGGTCGATCGTCAGGCGAACCCTCGAGCCGGCGTGTTCCTGCCTCACACGCACGTTCGCGAGCCGGACACCGGTCCAGGCCTCCAGACGGATGCCGCGCCAGACTCCGGCGGTCACGAGCCGCGGGGCCCAGTCCCAGCCGAACTGGCACGCTTGTTTGCGCAGCCGCGTCGCTCCGCCGACGGGGTCGTTGAACTCAACTGGAGGGCGATGCTCGGGCCGGTGGGTCTGGATGTACCGCCGCGCGCTGCCGAACCGGATGTGTAGTTCGTTGCGTCCCGTACGCAGATGGGACGCCACGTCCCAGCGGTGTCCGACGAACATGTTCTCGGTGCGCGCGAGTTCGCGGCCGTTAAGCGTGAGCGTCGCGACCGTGTCCAGGCCGTCCGCGACGAGTTCGACATGCTCGTGCCGCCCGAACTCGGCGGGTACGGTGAATGAGGTCCGGTACTCCCAGTCTGCCTCCTCGATCCATTGGAGCCCGAGCTCGTTGGTGCCGTGGAACGGGTCGGGGATGAGTTTGTGGCGGAGCAGGTCCGTGTGAACGCAGCCCGGCACCGAGGCCTCGCGCCAGGGCGACCGCGTTGCGGACTGCCGGAATTGCCACTTCGTTTTGCCAAGGTCGAGAGCGAGGCGCATGGGAGAGTCGGGGGAGAATCGCCAATACGGAAGCGGGCGGGGGCGGTCAACCTCGGTGCGAAGTCGCACCCTCGCGGTCGTCGGTCTGCTTGAACTCGGCTCGTTCCTCTGCGAAACCAGCGCGCATGAATCCTCTACCCCGCGCGATTGGTCTATTCATGGTCGCAGGCATGATCTCCGCGGTAAGCGCCCGGGCTGAAGCGGTCACTGCCGCCGTGGTCGGGCAGGCGCGCGTCTGGCACCGGGTCGAGCTGCGGCTGGACGGCGTGCCGGCCGTGGCGAATCCCTTCGATCCGGATCAGATCCGCCTGGATGCGACGCTGCGCTCCCCGTCGGGAGCGACGGAGGAGGTTCCCGCGTTCTGGTATCAGGATTATCGCCGCCGGCTGGTGGAGGGCTCGGAGGTTCTCGAGCCCGTGGGCGAGCCGGGCTGGAGGCTGCGCTTCACGCCGGCCGAGGCCGGCGAGTACCACATGAGTCTTGCCCAGTCGCTGCACGACGGCGTCGCGACCGACGTGGCCGAGTCCCGCATCGAGGTCGGCTCGTCCTCGGACACAAGCCGGCACGGGTGGGTGCGCGTCGGGCCCGACCGGCGGTATTTCCAAACGAGTGACGGACGTCCGCTGCGGCTCATCGGCGAGAACGTCTGCTGGCCCGAGGCGGGCGGTACTTACGATTACGATACGTGGTTCGCGGAGATGCGGGGGTCCGGCCAGAATTTCGCCCGCCTGTGGATGGCCCCGTGGGCGCTTGGGCTCGAGCACGGACCCGGCACGCTGAACCACTACCGCCTGGACCAGGCCTGGCGCCTCGACCGGATCTTCGACCGCGCCTCCGAGGACGGCATCTACCTGCTCCTGTGCTTCGACCACCACGGCATGTACCAGGTGGACAACAAGGTGTGGGGCGGCTCCAACAACTTCTGGAAGGTCAATCCCTACAACGCCGCCAACGGCGGCCCCTGCGCGACGCCCAACGATTTCTTTGCCAGCCCCGCCGCCCGGAAGCTCTACGAGAGACGCCTGCGGTATCTTGTCGCCCGATACGGTTATGCCACGCACCTGCTCGGCTGGGAGTTCTTCAACGAGATCGACAACGTCTACGGACCGCTGAAGCCCGCTGACGTGCTCGACTGGCATCGGGCGATGGGAGCCTGGCTGAAGCGTCACGATCCGTTTCATCATCTCGTCACCACCAGCCTCACCGGCGGCAGCGTGCGTCACGACATCTGGGCGCTGCCGGAGATGGATTTCACCCAGTATCATTCGTACATGGATCCGGACCCCGGCCGCCGCGTGACCGAGATCGCGCAGGATTTCACGCGCCGCTTCGGAAAGCCGATGCTGATCGGCGAGAGTGGCACCGATGCCCACGAGTGGGGCATTGCCGCGGATCCCTACCTGCGCGGGTTCCGGCAGCTGCTCTGGGAGGGCGCACTCGGCGGGTCCGCGGGCACGGCGATGACCTGGTGGTGGCAGGACGTGCATGCCGACCGTGCCTACGTCCTCGACGCCGCGTTGTCCAAGGTGCTCCGCGAGGGCGGCTGGGAGGAGGGGTCCTGGACGCCGGCCGACATCGCCTCCAACGGACCTCAGCCCCAGGAACTCGGCGCAGCGATTGCCGGCGCCGCACCGTTCACCGCAAACCTCGTCCTGAACGATTTCCGCCGCTACCGGCTCTCCGGCCGTGCGGTGATCCCGAACCCACTCGCCGCCTCGCGCGCCTCCGAGTTTCTTCAGGACTACCTCCCAGGCGTCGGGTCCGGTGTCTCGCCCGTCGCCCAGCATATCACCGCGGAATTCGCGGATGGCGCGAAGCTCGTGCTCAAGGTCGGCGACGTCGGCGGCGCGGCGGTCGCCGTGGTGAAGGTCGACGGACGTGACGTGCTCCGCGAGACGCTGGGCGAGGCGGGGGCGCTTCGCCCCGCGCGGATCGACCGCACCTTCTCGGTTCCGCTGACCGCGGGCCGTCATACGATCGTCCTCGACAACGCGGGCCCGGGGTGGCTCGCGTTTGCATCCATTCGGCTCGAGCGTGTGCGGCCCTGCGCCTTTGCGGGAGGCTGGACCTATGAGCCCGAGGCGGTCGCCCTGCGAAACGGAAGCCGGGCCCTGCTCTATGTCGTGTCTCCGCACACAGTCTATCCGGCCGACGCGCTGCGCTACTGCCCGCCCACGGTCAGCGGAGCGAGCGTGACCCTCGAACACTGGCCCGCGGGTCGCGTGCACATCTGCTGGTACGACCCTGTCACCGGTGCGCTGAAGACGGAGACGACAGCCCGGTCGGCGGACGGAAAGCTCATGATCCGGCTTCCCGATTTCAACGACGACCTGGCCGCGATCGTCACGCCCTGACGCGAGCCTCGGCTCGCGCCGGTGGCGACGCGTGCAGAGGTCGGAAGTCGGAAGTCAGATGTCGGAGGTCGGACGTCGGAGGACTGACGTCGGAGGCCAGAGGACAGAGGACAGAGGTCAGAGGACAGTCCTATTTGGAGTGCGGAATCACGATTCCGCCCTGCGCGGGAGGCTCCGCCTCCCGGCCCGTTCGCCGAGGACCGTCGGCGTCCGCACGCAACGTTCCATCCGACTCGGACCACGCACTTTGTTGATCCGCGACCGAAGGGCGCGAGTCGAGACTCGCGTCCTAAGGCGGAATCGAGATTCCGCACTCCATATCGATCCGAAATTCATAGGGGCAGAGGTCGGAGGTCAGGAGACAGAGGTCGGAAGTCGGAGGTCGGACGTCGGACGTCGGAGGTCGGAGGACGGAGGACTGACGTCAGAGGCCAGAGGACAGAAGACAGAGGTCAGTCTTTTTGGAGTGCGGAACCTCGGTTCCGCTTTGGGACGCGAGCCTCGGCTCGCGCCAGTGGATTTGGTCGGAGAGGTCAGCGGTCGGAAGCCAGTCCGCGTGCGCCTGGATCGAGCGGGAGGATCCGTCCGTGTTTCAGGCTTTCAGACTTCCTCGCCTTGCTTCAAATCCGACGTCGTCACCGGCCCATGCATACCCCAAGACTCAGGAACGTGATCCTCGGCATCGGAGTGGGAGTCGTTGTCGCGTACTTTGCCCTCGTCGGCTTCGTCGCGCAGGCTCAGGCGAGCCTCCTGTATCATCCCACTCACGACGCCGCACCGCGCTCCGCGCTTCGCCCCTGGGTGGATCACGGCGCGGTCATCGGCTATGCGCGAGTCTTGCCCCGGCCGGCCACCATCTGGCTGATGACCCACGGCAACGCAGGCCAGGCCGCGGATCGCGATTACGTGCTGCCCAGCTTGTCGCCGTCCGATTCCCTGTACGTGCTCGAATACCCCGGCTATGGCGCGCGGCCCGGCAAGCCGTCGCGTACCTCGTTCGATGCCGCCGCGCGGTCGGCGTACCGGATTCTCCGCGCGGAGCACCCGGGCGTGCCGGTCTGCGTCATCGGCGAGTCGATCGGCTCCGGCCCCGCCTGTGCCCTCGCTTCGGAGCCCCAGCCGCCGGACCGGATCGTTCTGATCGTGCCTTTCGACACGCTGGTGAGCGTCGCCAAGGACCACTTTCCCTGGCTGCCCGTACGCTGGCTGTTGAGGGATCGCTGGGACAACATTCGCGCGCTTTCGCGGTACCATGGACCGGTGGAGATATTCGGCGCCCGCGACGACCGCGTCATACCGGTCTCCCACGCGCGACACCTCGCCGCCTGCGTGCCGACCGCTCATTTCCACCTGATTCCCGGAGGTCACAACGACTGGGCTTCGGGCGGCGCGGTGATGATAAGGAATAGTTAACCAGCCTGTGTGTCGGACTTATGGCTTGAGCGGAAAACGTGGATCTGATTGATGGCCAGGGTGGCCGTGCATGCGCGGCCGAGCCCTTCCAGCCCCATCAACCCCGACCCTTGGGCGGCCCAGCGGCTCCTCGGGGTCTCTGGCGCCTCGGCGCAATCGATCCCCATGCCCAAGCCTTATTACGAAACCTCGTCACCGGCCGCCTCCTCGTCGGCTGTCTCCCCGGCCGTCGCAAACCGCAGGGTCCAGGCCTCTGCCCGATGGTTTTATTGGATTGCCGGTCTCTCCCTGCTCAACTCGCTCATTCATCAGTTTGGAGGGGGAGTCACGTTCCTCTTTGGCCTAGGAGTGACCCAACTGCTCGACGTCTTCTTTCGAAGCATTCCCGCGGTGTCGTACACGCTCGACGTGCTGCCGCTCGGGTTCTTCGTGCTGATGGGCTTTTTTGCGACCAAGGGCCGGATCTGGGCCTTCATCGTCGGCGGGGTCGCCTACCTGCTCGACGGGCTCGTTTATGTGACGCTGGGACTCTGGCTTCCGGCCCTGTTTCACGTGTTCGTGCTGTTCAGCATCCTCTTTGGGGTGAGGGAGCTGGCCCGCGTGCGGGCGCTCGAGCGAACGGCGGGATCCGCGTCGGGCACGCCCCCGCCGGTGACGCCCGCGCCGTGAGCCGGCGGCGCGTCGTGGAAATCCTGTGACACCCGCGGCGCTCGGTGGGCGTCTGTGTCGGGACATGAAATGCACGGTGATCACGCCGGTCGGACCCGGCCACGAGATGCTCGCGGAGGCCTGCAAAGCCTCGGTGCAGGCTGCGATCCGCAACGGCACGGGTGCGTTCGACCGCGTCGATCACGCGGTGGTGGACGACACCGCCGCGAAGCTGGGCCGAAGCGCCGCGCGCAACGGCGCGGTCTGGCGGGCGGTGGAGGAGGGGGCGGACTGGGTGTTTTTCCTCGATGCCGACGACCTCCTGTGCGCCGACGCCTTCGAGCGCGTGAGCCCCTGGATCACCGGTTACGACGCGGTGTGGGGGGCAATTTGCGAACAGCGCAAGGAATCGGACGACTGGACCCTCCGCGCCCGCCAGGACGAACCGATCGAGTCGCTGCTCCAATTTTTGGAATTCGATCCTTTCTATGCCCTGCAGATGGGGCACTTTGTCCGTGCGTCCGTGGCGCGTGAGATTCCGTTCGATGCGGGCATGGATGCGGGGGAGGATTTCGACTATTACCTACGGGTCTGGACTCACCACCGGTGCATCAAGGTCGGCGCTCCGTTGTTCATCAACCGGCGCTGGCAGCACTCGACCGGGCCGCGCTCGGCGTCCGGACACGACTGGAGTCGGGCGATCCGCCGGCTGCGTGCGCGCTACATCCTCGAGCATCGTCGGGAGCTCCGTCGTCTTCTGACTGCTCGCGATGGCGCGGCGGCGCGCCGGGATAAGTGGCGCCTGCGTCGATGGCAGGTCACGTGGTTGGGCGGTGCCTGGATGCGACTGAGGGCCTGGCGTCCCGCGAGGGCGCGCTCACGCGCCTGACGACGGCGACGAGCGGCCGGGCGCTTTCTCGGGCGGTGCCTGAGATTGCCCTTCCCTATTTTTTTGGAGGCTCTAAACGCTTTCGTGCACATACCCAGCCGATCGCAGCACCCGCCCACGCGAGTCAGGGTGCGTCCGGTCCCGGGCGGGTCCCCCTAAACTCATACACGCATCAGCGCTCTCACCATGACCAAGAAAGGCGTTTACCTCGGTACCGACAGCGGTGCCACCACCTCGAAAACGGGCGGCGTCTGGGAAGACGGCACGACGATCTCCCAGAAGCTCCAGCAGAGTTCGACGAACTCGCAGCTCGGCACCGCCGCGGTGATCAAAGGGTGGATGCAGGGCGTCGTCGCGTTCATGGAGGAGCACAAGATCGGCTGGGACCAGGTGAAGGGCGTCGGCCTCGCCATTCCGGGGCCTTACCTCAGCTACGGCGTCCTCGGCCGCGCTGCCAATCTTCCGGCGGGTTTCGAAGGCTGGAATTTCCATGCCGACTATTCCAAGGCCCTCTCCGAGGCGGCTGGTCGCCCGATCAACCTGGTCGTTGGCAACGACGGACGGTTTGGCGGAGTCGCCGAGGCGGCCCGGGTCACCGCGGGCAAACGCTCCTCCGTGCTGATGGTCGCCCCCGGCTCGGGCCTGGGTTGCGCCTACATCAATCAGGACGGACTGCCGCTCGACGGCGACACGCTTTCGGGCATGGAGGGCGCGCACATGCCGGCCCCCCTGCACCTCCTCGGCGCCCGTCCGTATCCGTGCGGCTGCGGACGCACCTGGGGCTGTATCGAGGCGTACACGACGATCTCGGGCCTGCCTCACATTCTCGAGGACATGCTCAAGAAGTATCCCAACCACGAACTTGCCAGCTCGACGGCGCCGACCAAGGAAAAGGTCCTGTCCCTGCGGACGCGCGCTCAGAAGGGCGATCCGCTGGCCCTCGAGATCTTCGATTTTCAGGCGAAGGCCATGGGCCTCCAGATCGCCGCGCTCACGATGGCGCTCGACACCGAGTACGTCGTCGTTGGCGGCGGACTCATGGACCCGGAGTCCACCACGCCGGAATTCCGCGAACGCTACCTCGAGAACGTGAAGAAGGCGGCCGCTCCCTACCTGTGGCCGACCCAGCGCAAGTGCCAGAAGATCGTCGCCGCCACGCTTGGCGAACTCTCGCAGTCGATCGGTGCGGCGCTGGTCGCGATGCACACCTTCAAGGCCTGAGGCCGTCCCGTCCCGCCCGCCCCTTTCTGGAGCCGGGCGGAGACGTTGAAAATCCGGGCGACTTGGTTTGAATGTCGCCATGGACACACGCACCCTCGGCAAACACGGTCCCGTCGTCTCATCCCTCGGCCTCGGCTGCATGGGCATGAGCGATTTCTACGGTCGGCGCGACGATGCGGAGTCAATCGCGACCATCCACCGCGCGCTCGATCACGGCATCACGTTTTTCGATACGGCGGACATGTATGGCCCTCATCACAACGAGGAGCTGCTCGGCCGCGCGCTGGCGGGCCGGCGCGAAGGGGTGGTGGTGGCGACCAAGTTCGGCATCGTGCGCGATCCGTCCAACCCCGCGGTTCGAGGCATCTGTGGCCGGCCCGACTACGTGCGCTCGGCCTGCGACGCGAGCCTGCGCCGGCTCGGAATGGATCACATCGACCTCTACTACCAGCATCGCGTGGATCCGACGGTGCCCATCGAGGAGACGGTCGGCGCGATGGCCGAGCTGGTGCGTGCGGGGAAGGTGCGGCACCTCGGCCTCTCCGAGGCGTCCGCCGAGACCCTCCGACGCGCGGCGCGAGTGCATCCGATCGCGGCCCTGCAGATGGAATACTCCCTGTGGACGCGCGATGCCGAGGACGGCGTGCTCCAGGCCTGCCGGGAGCTCGGCACCGGCTTCGTCGCCTACAGCCCGCTAGGCCGCGGATTCCTGACCGGCCAGATCCGGCGCTTCGAGGATTTTGCGCCCGACGACTACCGCCGGAACTCCCCGCGCTTCCAGGGCGGAAATTTCTCCCGCAACCTCGAGATCGTCGCCAAGGTGGAGGCGCTGGCCAAGGCCAAGGGCTGCACGCCGGGGCAGCTCGCGCTGGCCTGGGTCCTCGCCCGCGGCCGCGACATCGTGCCCATCCCGGGCACCAAACGCCGGACCTACCTCGACGAAAACGTCGCCGCCCTGGCGGTCTCGCTGAGCGTCCACGAGGTCGCGGAAATGGACGCCGTATTCCCGGCCGGCATCGCCGCCGGCACCCGGTACCCCGCGGCCATGATGTCCGCGGTCAACCGCTGAGCCGCCTGAAGACCGGGGCGCCCGGGAGCGATTTCCCGGACACGCCTCTTGATTTTTTCCCGCGAGGAGTATCATCGCAGGTTCCCTTCACCGTTCACATCCAACTCAACCAGACTTATGTCCACGCAGACTCCTCAAAAGTTCGAGTTCCAGGCCGAGATCAAGCAGCTGCTCGATATCGTCATCCACTCGCTCTACACGGAGAAGGAGATCTTCATCCGTGAACTGGTCTCCAACGCCTCCGACTCGCTCGAGAAACTCCGGCACGTCCAGCTGACCGAAAAGGACATCGCCGACGACAATCTCGACCTCGAGGTCAACATCACGACCGACGACAAGGCGAAGACGGTCACGATCCAGGACTTCGGCATCGGCATGACGCGCGCCGAGCTCGTCGAGAACCTCGGCACGATCGCCCACTCGGGTTCAAAGGCCTTCCTGAAGGCGCTCGGCGAGAACGGCGCGAAGAACGCCAACCTCATCGGCCAGTTCGGCGTCGGTTTCTACTCGGCGTTCATGGCGGCCAAGAGCGTGAAGGTATACTCGAAGTCCTGGAAGAAGGATGAGCCCGGCCAGCTCTGGTCGAGCGACGGTTCCGGCAGCTACGAAATCGAGGAGCTCGAGGGCCAGCGCCGCGGCTGCAAGATCGTCGTCGAGCTGAAGGATGAGTGCTCTGAGTTCTCGCAGGAGTGGCGCGCCAAGGAGATCCTCGAGCGCTACAGCGCATTCGTCGGCTTCCCGATCAATCTCAACGGCAAGCGCCTCAACACCATCCAGGCGCTCTGGCTGCGCAACAAGAACGAGATCAAGGACGAGGAGTACGTCGACTTCTACAAGTACCAGGCGCACGCCTCGGAGGAGCCCCGCAGCCGCCTGCACTTCTCGGCTGACGCCCCGCTTCAGATCAACGCGCTGCTGTTCGTGCCGAAGGAGAACACCGAAAAGCTCGGCCTCGCCCGCGCGGAGCCCTCCGTCGCCCTCTACTGCCGCAAGGTGCTCATCGAATCCCAACCCAAGGACCTGCTCCCCGAGTGGCTGCGCTTCCTCAAGGGTGTCGTCGACAGCGAGGACCTCCCGCTGCACATCTCCCGCGAGACGATGCAGGACAAGGCCCTGCTCGACAAACTGAACAAGGTCATCACGAAACGGTTCCTGAAGTTCCTCGAGGAGGAGGCCAAGAACCGGCCCGAGGACTACGACGGCTTCTTCCGCGAGTTCGGCATCTACCTGAAGGAGGGCGCGGCGCTCGACTTCACCCACCGCGAGCTCATCGCGAAGCTACTTCGTTTCGAAAGCTCGCTCACCGAGAAGGGCAAGCTCACCAGCCTCGCCGACTATGTCGGCCGCATGAAGGAGGGACAGAAGGAGATTTATTACCTCGTCGGCCCGAGCCGCCAGGCGATCGAAAACGGTCCCTACCTGGAAGGCTTCAAGGCCCGAAACCTTGAGGTGCTGTTCTGCACGGAGGCCGTTGACGAATACGTGATGGGCCACGTCCGCGAATTCGACGGCAAAAAACTCGCGGCGGCCGATCACGTCGACACGAAGCTCGACGACCTGCCCACGCCGCCCGAGGGCGAGGGACTGAGCAAGGACGACACCAAGGCCCTCGCCAAGTGGCTCAAGGAGGTGCTCGGCGAGCGCGTCGCGGAAGTCTCCCCGAGCGAGCGCCTGGTCGACTCCCCCGTGGTGGCGCTCAACGCGGACAAGTTCATGACTCCCCAGATGCGTCGCGTGATGAAGGCGATGAACCGCGACGGCGCGGATTCTCCGGTCCGCGTGAACCTGGAGATCAATCCGCGTCATGCCGTCGTGAAGCGCCTGGCTGCGACGCGCGACAGCGCTCCCGAGAAGGCGAAGCTCGTCGCCGAGCAGCTGCTCGACAATGCGCTCATGGCCGCCGGCCTGCTCGACGATCCGACCGCGATGGTCCAGCGCCTGAACAAGCTGCTGGAAAACATCTGAGAGACAACCAGAGGTCAGAAGTCAGATGTCAGAGGTCAGGATCCTTGTTCTGACTTCTGAAGCTGTCTTCTGACCACTGTCCTCTGGCAACTGGAATCACTGCGCCTGCTTCGCCTTGATCCACTCGGCGGGCTTGATGCCCGGGGGGAGGGAAAGCAGGTCGTATTCGTGGTAGCCGGTGACCTCGACGTCGGCGAAGTCGCCGACCGGGAGCGCGTCGGATACGTACACGCGGCCGTCGATGTCGGGCGCATCGGCCTGACCTCGGGCCACGCCCTTCGACTCGACCAGTACGCGCAGGGTGCGGCCGACCTGGGCGGCGCTGTGCTCCGCGGCGATGCGTTTCTGCAGCGCCATGGTCTGGCGCCAGCGCCTCTCCTTTTCCTTGGCGGAAAGTTGCTCCTCCATCTTCGCGGCGCGCGTGCCCTCCTCCTGCGAGTAGCGGAACACGCCCAAGCGCTCGAACTTCGTCTCTTCAATGAAGGCGCACAGTTCGTCGACATCGGCCTGGGTCTCGCCGGGGAAACCAACGATGAAGGTGGTGCGCAGCGCAATGTCGGGAATGCCCGCGCGGATCCGGCGCACCAGGTCGCGGATGTAGTCTCCGCTCGTCTCGCGCTGCATCAGCCCGAGCATGCGGTCGCTGATGTGCTGAAGCGGCATGTCGACGTACCGGGCGACCTTGTCGCAGGCCGCGATCGTCGCGATCAGCTCGTCGCTCCAGTGTGCCGGGTGCGTGTAGAGCAGGCGGATCCAGAAATCGCCCTCGATCGCCTGGAGCTCGCGCAGGAGGGTGGTGAGGGCGTCGCCCCGCGACGAGTCCACCTTGGTGCGGGGACCGGGGCGCTCCTCCCACTGGTCCATTCCGAAGAACGTCGTGTCCTGGGAGATCAGGTTGATCTCCTTCACGCCCTCCTTCACCAGCTGCCGGGCCTCGGCCACGACGCTCTGCACGGTGCGGCTGCGATGGCGGCCGCGGATCTGCGGGATGATGCAGAACGTGCAGGGGTGGTTGCAGCCTTCGGCGATCTTGATGTACGCGGTGTGCTTCGGCGTCAGCCGGAAGCGGGGCGTGTCGTAGTCGGGAATGTACGTGGAACGGGGAGTGACGAAGGATTCGGGGGCCGCGGCCTTGCCGCGATCCTTCGCGTAGATCTCCTCGATGATCGGCGCCACGCGCGTCACCTGGTCCAGTCCGATGAATGCGTCGACCTCCGGCAGCGCGCCAGGCAGCTCCTTGGAGAAGCGCTGCGACATGCAGCCGGCGACGATGAGCTTCTGCTCCCTGCGACGCTTCCTCATGCCCCGATTCTGGTTCACCTCGAGGATGCTCTGGATCGACTCCTCCTTGGAGGCTTCGATGAAGGAGCAGGTGTTGACGATGACGACGTCGGCGGACTCGGCCTCGGGCACGACCTGCATGCCGGCCTTGTGGAGATGGCCGACCATGATCTCGCTATCGACGAGATTCTTGGCGCAACCGAGGGAGATGAGACTGACTTTGATCATGCGGGAAGGGGCGGACCATAGACGGTCCGGGCTGCGGGTGCAACCGGTGTCGCGGGAATGATGCCGGGATGTGGCGACAAAAAAACCGCGGCTCTCGCCGCGGTTTGGGGTGAAGTTATTTCTTCGCCTTGGATTTCGTCGCCTTTTTGGCCGGAGCCTTCTTGGCTTTCTTAGGAGCGGCCTTCTTCGCGACTTTCTTGGTTTGTTTGCTCATAGTGGTTGAGTTTTGGGAACGCGCTAAATTCGACCGAGATGCGGCGCGTAGTCAAGTGCGCGAGATGGAAGTTCGGAAAAAAGATTTGCGCGCGCGTTTCGCTCAATCACGCGTTTTGGACGCGTGCGCCGAACAATGCGGTGCCCACGCGCACCTGCGTGCTGCCCTCGGCGACGGCCTCGGCGAGGTCGCCGCTCATGCCCATCGAGAGCGTTGAAAGCGGCAGACCGGAGGCGGCGGAGAGGCGGTCGCGAAGCTCGCGCAGCGTCGCGAAGGTGCGGCGCGCCACGAGCGGATCGCCCGAGAGCGGCGCGATTGTCATGAGTCCGTCGATACGCAGCGACGGCAGCGCGAGCGCCTCGTCGAGCAGCCTGCCGGCGTCCGCGGGGTCGGCCCCGAACTTGGCCGGGTCGCGTCCCGCGTTGATCTGTAACAGAATTGGCAATACGCGGCCGGATTCCGCCGCGGCGCGCGCGAGCTGCGTGAGCAGCTTCGCGCCGTCCACGCTTTGGACGCGGTCGAAATGCGCGGCCGCGAGCCGGGCCTTGTTGGACTGCAGGTGCCCGATCAGTTCCCAGGCCAGCCCCGGCGCGTTCGCGGCGGTGCGCTTGGCGACGCCCTCCTGGACGCGATTCTCGCCCACTGCCCGCAGGCCGAGCCGCGCGGCGTATTCGGCCGAGGCGGGCGGGTGGTTCTTCGTCACCGCGAGCAGCTCCACCTCGCCGGCACGACGTCCGGTCCGGTCGCACGCGCCCGCAATCTCGGCGAGCACGGTCTCCGCCCGCCGCCGGAACTCCTCGAAATCGGGAAAATCAGCCTCTTGATCCATGGCTCATGGCATGAGACCCCGCCCCAATGACGGCAAGCGGGCTCCTTGGCCCGCAGTCTGCGCTCTATCAGATTTTTTCAACGCAAGCGGAAGGTTGACCGGCATTTCGGGGACCTAATACTTCATAAATCCAAAAAGAGCGTAGAAAAATTACTTAATGGTTTACCTTTGGATAAGATCATTTCATCCTAGGGCCCTAATCAAGATCCATCATGCAGATTGAGAATTTCAAGATATTCGCCGACCTCGTCGAGACGAAGAGCTTCTCGAAGGCCGCCAAACTCAACAATATCACGCAGTCCGCTGTCAGCCAGCAGGCGCGTGCGATGGAACGCCATTTCAAGACCCTCCTCATCGACCGCAGTCAGAAGCAGTTCCAGCTCACCCGGGAGGGCATGCGGGTCTATGAGTCCGCCAAGGAGCTGCTCCACGCCTATGACAAGCTCCTCAGTGAACTACAGGAGATGAAGAAGGTGATCAGCGGCACGATCCGGATCTCCACAATCTACTCGATCGGGCTGCACGAGCTGCCCCCCTACATCAAGCGCTTCCTCCACGATTTTCCCTCCGTCAATGTCCGCGTCGAATACCGGCGTTCGAATCTCGTGTATGAAGATATCCTGCACAACTCGGTCGACTTCGGCCTGGTGGCCTTCCCGGCCAAGATTAGGCAGATCGAAGTGCTCCCGTTCCGCAACGACCGCCTGGTGCTCATCACGCATCCGGCCCACGTGCTGGCCAAGCGCAGCGAGATCGAGCTGAAGGATCTCCAGGGTCACAAGTTCATCGGGTTCGACCCGGACATCCCGACCCGCAAGGCGATCGACCACATCTTCCGCGAGAACAAGCTCGATATCGAGCCGGTGATGGAGTTCGACAACATCGAGACCGTGAAACGCGCGGTCGAGATCGACCACGGCATCGCGATCGTGCCCCAGGCCACCGTCCTGCAGGAGGGCAAGCAGAACACCCTCTCCATCGTACAGATGAAGGGCAAGGAGTTCACCCGCCCCCTGGCCATCCTCCACCGCAAGGGACGTGTGCTCACTCCCGCGATGAAGAA
This sequence comes from Opitutaceae bacterium, assembly GCA_027310745.1. Lineage (GTDB taxonomy): Bacteria > Verrucomicrobiota > Verrucomicrobiia > Opitutales > Opitutaceae > MWDT01. The sequence goes on from DAIDAF010000041.1 coordinate 55,677, forward strand.
GTTCATCGAGACTCTGGGGCTCGAGGTCAACGGCATGGTTCAGACCCCGGCGGATATCGCGAAGACCAATGCTGCCGCTGCAGAGGACCTCCCCAGCTGAGCCGGTATCCCGCGCGCCCCTACGTCCGGTTTGCCCGGCTCCGCGGCGCCGCACCTCAGTCTGGATTCAGGTTTTCCCGAAAATCCGGCGGCAGATGCGCCTGACCGCAGGCCGCGCCAGCGCGGCGAGCCGCGGGTTCGCATAACCCACCCAGGCAACCGGCGATGTGGTGTCCAGCGGCGCGTCGAGCGGACGGCCGTCGGGCCGCTCCACCACGCCCCCCGCGGCTTCGAGCAGCAGGGCGGTGCAGATATCGTAGGGGTGGCAGACCAGTTCGCAGGGCAGACCCAGTGTGGCAAAGGCGAGGGGGCGGAGGTCCGCCACGAATCGGTCGTGTCCCGAGATAAGTTCGTAAAGCTGTCCGCCGGTGCTGAGATACTGGTCGTCGAAGATGAGGGGCGAGCGTCCGCGGGGGGCCACCTTGAGCGCCTCCCAGAAGCTCTCTTCCCATTGCGCCAGCAGCGTTTTGCCGGCCGGAAAGAATTTTACCACGCTCGCAAATCCGTGGCTGAAGTGCCGGGCCGGCGACGGGGCAGGCGACAGGTGCCGGGGCCGACGCATCGCCAGGTCGAGTCGCCGCGCGCGCAGCGGCCCGCCACGCACCGCGCTCAGCTGGTCGGAGCAGGTCTGCTTCGAGGGAGGGAGCTCGGTCATCGCTGCAACCACGATGTCGCCCAGCCGGGGCGCCCGCCCGCCTGCGGGATTCACCGCGATTCCCGCGAGAATCCAGCCGCTGCGCTTGTCGACCATAAGGTTACGGGTCCCATCGATTGGGTCGATGATGCAGGTCAGCCGGACGCGTTCCGGCGGAATACCTTGGGGAAAGGTGACCGGCGCGCCCTCCTCGTCGAGCCCCTCCATCACCAGGCGCACTGGAGCGGACTTGGGCCAGTGGCGCTCAAACCAGCCGAGGATCGCGGCCTCGCTGACCCGGTCGATCGCGTAGATCGTGTCGGCTGCAGTGACGGCGGCCACGCGGGAGAGGCGGACGCCGGGCTTCGATCGGGCCCGGGCGACGGTGTCGCGGATATGATCCTGAAGCCCGCAGAGCAGGCGCCGGAGCGATTCGAGCTGTCGAGGTGACATGGGCGCGAGCATGGGAGGTCCCTGGGGCGGTGGAAAATGGAAAAGGCGGACCGGCGGCAGGAGAAACCTTTGGAACCATCGGGCGTCTCGACAAAACTCACAGTCGTTTTCATCTTGGAGTCCACCATGCGTTCCTCACCCCTCGCGTTTTCCAACGACGGCAGCCGTCTCCTGTCCCGCGCCAACCGGGCGTTCACCCTGCTTGAGATCCTGATCGTGCTCGCGATCATCGGCTTGCTGGTCGGCCTGGGTGTCACGAATTTCGACAAGATCTTCGGAGGGGCGCAGCAGGACGTGGCGCACACCTTCGTGACGGTGAGCATGAAGGTCCCGCTGACCCAGTACCGAATGGACATGGGGGACTACCCGACGACGGCTGAGGGGCTTCAGGCCCTTGCCAACCCCCCGCAGAATCACGCGGAGCGCTGGCGCGGTCCCTATGTCGCGGACGGCAAGATCCCCCTCGACCCCTGGGGCGAGCCCTACCAGTACCGGTATCCGGGAACCCACAACAAGTACGGTTACGACCTGTGGTCGAAGGGACCGGACAAGCAGGACGGTACCGCCGACGACATTGGAAACTGGAGCAACGACAGTTCCGCGTCCAAGTAGGCCGGTGATGTCCGGCCGGCACCCCAGCATGAGCGTGGTCCAGAGGGGCGCACGGGCGTTTACGCTGCTCGAGATCCTGGTGACCCTCGCGTTGATCGCCATCCTGTCGGCTCTCGTGGTTGGCGGGGCGACCGCACTGGTGCGCGACCGCCCGGCGACGGGCGAAGAGGTGCTGCGGTCGGTGATCGACAAGACGCGGCTGCGTGCCGTGCAGCATTTCGAGGAAATACGCCTGAGCTACGATGCGCAGGACCGCGCCTTCGTCGCCACCGCGCCGGATGGCACCTGGAAGACGCCGGTCACGATTCCCGGGAAGGTTGAATTTTCGTTCCTACCCGCGAGCCAGGGAAGCCTGGTGCTCCTGGGCGGCGACATCGTCGAGACCTCCGGCATGCCGTACGTGACTTTCTACCGCGACGGCGGCTGTTCGCCGTTCCGAGCTCAGATCAAGATGGGGACCGACGCCCAGGTGATCACCTTCGATCCTTGGACGTGCGCGCCGATGCCGGAATCCAAATGACGACCACCGCGACACGAGGGGGCCGGCGGCCGGACGTCGCCCGGGGATTCACGCTCATCGAAGTGATGATCTCCCTTGCAATTTTCGCGCTCGCGGCGGTCGTGCTCGGCGCAGCCTATGTCAACGTCATCACGGCGTACGAGGTCTCCACGCGCGCCCGCGTGGACGACGAAGACGTGCGTTTTGCGCGCGGTCTCCTGATGGCGCAGGCAGATCCCAAGAAGGTGCAGCAGGGCGGGCAGTTCGACACGGTCGACGGGCGTCATGTCGCCTGGCTGGGAGATTTCGAGGCAACGACGATTCCCGACCTGTTCGACGTGACACTGACCTGCGATTTCTCGGCCACTGCGGACCAGAAGGAGCACAAGGTGGTGGAGCATTTCCGGCTGCTGCGTCCGACCTGGTCGGATCCGGTGGAGCGCGACAAGCTGCGCGCCGACGAGCGCAAGCGCATCCTCGATCTGCAGCAGGAGGACAATTCCCAGTGAACGCCGGATTTTGGAATCCAATTCGGCGGCGGGGGTTCACGCTCATCGAGGTGATGATCTCGGTTGCCCTGATCGGCCTGCTGCTGGTGGGTTTGAATTTCTTTGTGTTCTCCATGGGCGACCTGTGGGGGCGCAGCGGAGACCGGCGGCTGGTGGACCAGCACGTGGAGGCGGTGACGCGGTATCTGAAACATGAATTCAAGACTGCGGGTCTTCCGCCTGCGGTGACGATCGGGACCGCGGCCTTTTATCCGGCCGACATCCGCACGCCTGATTCAGGCACGCAGACCCTGCTGACCTTCGTGCTTCCGGCTGGCAGCCGGTTGTTCACCTGGCCGGCGCGCCCGCTGCCCGAGGTGGTGTGCTCGCTGGAGGTCGTGCAGGGCAAGGGCCTGTACTTCCTGTGGCACTCGAGGCTCGAACAGAAGTTCGGCGAGGATCCTCCGAGGGCGGCGCTGGTGTCGCCGTTCGTCTCGGCCCTCTCGTACGATTATTTCGACCCGGACCTGAGCCGCTGGACCACGGAGCAGAGTTTCAAGAAGGACCCGAACGGGGCTTATCTCACGCCCCAACGGATCCGCCTGACGTTCACGTACGGCAAATACTCGACCGTCCGGGTTATCACGCTCCCGCAGGCCGTGGAGGGGGTTCCGAACTACTGACCATGCAGGTGCGATCCTCCAGTCAATTGACCCGCCGCCTGGCCCGGACCTGGAGCCGGCGCAGGGGAGCCGTGCTCCTGGTGGTGCTCATCACCATCCTGTTCGCGGGCGCCGCGCTGACGCTGTTCATGCAGCGCGCGAACGACGACCTACTGATTGGCATGCGCGATGCGGATGCGCGCAGGCTCCGCCCCGAGGCGTACTCGGCGCTCGAGACGACCCTCGCGGTGCTGGAGGACTTCATTCAGGTGAACGGGAGCCTGAAGAGTCCGGCGGAAGGTTGGGGCGATCCGTTGAACTGGGCCGGTTACGCCCCTGAGCAGGGTCGCACCGTGACTGTCGATTTCGTGGACGAGAGCGGCAAGGTGTCGCTCCCGCACGTCACCGACGCTTACCTCGTCGACCTGTTCAAGAGCTGGGACATGCGCCAGACGGATGCCGAGCGGGTCGCGGACGCGCTGATGCTTTGGATGACCAAGAGCTACGTCCCGACCTCCGATTTCACTCCGACATACGATCTCGATCCGATCCCGTTCGGCAATCCCCAGCGTCCGCTCCGGACCTGGTCGGAACTCGAGTCGATCGACGTGGTGAAGGACATGTTTTTTGATCATGACGGGCAGCCGAACGACCTGTGGAGGCGTTTCCGCTCCACGTTTTCGCTTTTCGATTTCACGGCTTCGAACATCAACGCGGGCAATGCCGGCCTGATGCAGGAGCTCAACCTCGACCCGTCGCAGCAGGGCAAGTTGTCGGATTACCTGGCCGGCCGGGGTGATTTCAAGAGTCAGGGGCCTGGATATTTCCGGACGACGGGCGACATTGCGAAGGTGGTCGGACTGCAGGCACCGCCGAGCGGGGTGGGCACGACCATCCAGGCGCTGCGGATCATCATCACGGTGCGCGACGGCCAGGGTTCATTCCGGCTGGACGCCGTTGTTTCCGTCGGAGGCAGCGCGAAGCCGGTGACGCAGGAGGCGGCGAACAAGGACTACGACTCGTCTCCGGATGCGGCGACGGCCTCGCAGGCGCTCAAGGCGACGACGACGGCAAACCAGGCTCTGGCGGCGCGTACGGTGACTGGGGACTCCACCCAGATGCCGGCGCTCAACTATCCCTTTACAATCCTGGAGCTCAGGGAAAATGATGAGCTGCCTCCCACTCCCCCGCCGGCCACGCAGGCCGACAATGCAAAAAGCACATGAGCAAGACATTCCTTGAATTTTTCCGCGCCGGTGCGGCGGCGCCGCAGGTGGTGTTGCTGCCCGATCTCTTTTTCTTTGCGCGAAGCGTGCCGATCGAGACCGGCCCCGACGCGGCGAAGCCGCAGGAGCAGGTGGAACTTGCGCTCGAGGGGCTTTCGCCGTTCCCGGTGGCCCAGCTTTATCACGGAGCCCTGCGGTGCGGAAGCGGCGCATCGTCGCTGGTCTTCGCCGCCTATCGCCGGCGTTTCCCCCAGGAGCAGGTTGATCAGTGGGCGGGGGCGGACCTCGTGGTCCCGACGTTCTGCGCGCTGCTTGGGATGTCCGTGGAGCCCTCGACGACCTGCGTGTATTGTTCGGACGACTCCTGCACGGCGGTGGTCTGGGACAGTGCGGCGATGCCGTCGCGGGTGCTCGTACGTCCGCTTCCCGATGAAGCGACGCCGGAGCAGCGGGCGGAGGTGCGCGACGCGCTCTTGAGGGAAATCGGGGGCACGGTCCATCTGCTCGAACTCCCCGAGCCGCCGACGCCGGCGCCCTCCGGTGACGAGGATGCGTATGCGTTTTCCGCGGGCGATCGCACCCTGTCCCTGCCGAAGACGCTGGCGGCGGGTTGCGACGTGCGTCCGCGCGAGGACCTCGACCGCCACCGGCGTGGGCAGAGGCGGGATCTCGTGCTGTGGCGTGTGCTCATGGGGGCGGCGATTGCGCTCGTCGTGCTCGCGGCCGGTGAGATCGCGCTCGCGGTCGGGTGGGGATTCGAGAGGACGCGCAGGCAGAAGTCGGACGTGCAGCGCCCGATCGTCGAACGAATCGCGAATGCCCAGGCGTTGGCTTTCCGTATCGACGAACTGTCGACGAAGCGCCTGCTGCCCTTCGAGATGCTGGATGCGATCGGGACGGTGCGCCCCAAGACGATCCAATTCACGAAATGCACGACGTCCGGCCACGATGTGATGCGCATCGAGGCGCAGACCGCGACCCCGGGCGACGTGGCCGGCTTCCAGTCCGCCCTCTCGCGCCTGCCGTCGGTCGGGCACGTTGAAATCGGGGACATGAGTTCCCGCGACCGGCTCACCCGATTCACCCTGATGGTCACCTTCAAGGCCGACGTCCTCAAACCCGCCCAATCCTGATGAAAGCGTTCAAGACCTATTTCCTGACGCGGACGCTGCGCGAGAAGGCCCTGCTTCTGACCATCGTCGGGCTCGCGCTTGCCGTGTGGCTGAACAGCTTTGCGGGCCGTGCCCGTGCCTTCATCGAGGCAAACCGTTCGATTTCGGCGGAGCTTCGGGAACAGGCTCTGTGGCTGTCGCGGCGCGGGCAGATCTCGGCCGACGAGGCGCGGGCCATCGGCCGGCTGGATCCGTCGAAGACCCTGGACGGGACCCAGCTGCTGGCGGAGGTGAACCGCATGGCAGCGGATGCCGGATTCGTCTCGAACGTCCAAGTGGACGATGTTCGCGAGGAGCGCACCGCGCAATTTGTCGTGCACTCGCTGCGTTTCACGGTGCGCAAGGCCGACTATGCCGCGCTCATCCGATTCTACCTGGCCCTGCAGAAGCGATCGCCGTACATCGGCCTCGAGCAGATGACGATCCAGGCGGAGCCGGCGAATCCGGCCCAGCTCACGGCGCTCATGAAACTGACCTCGGTCGAGGTGCTCAAGTGAGGGCCTGAGGCGCCTGCTTGGGCGACGCCGGAATGGCGTCGGGGGTGTCGGCCTTGTGTCGGACGTACATCAGGCCGAGGGTGGCCGCGGAAAATACGGTGCAGGTCAGGAACACGACCCGGTAGCCGAAGCGCCAAGCGAGCCAGCCGAAAAGCAGGTAACCGATCGTCGAGCCGATGCGCTGGGCGTTCGCGTACAGGTTGGTTGCGGTGCCGGGATGGTGCGGCAGGTAGTTCTGGAAATAGGAGATGGCGACACCCGAGGTCACCGCCGTGACCGCGGCGGAAAGGATCTGCATCGGATAGACCTGCCAGGGAACGTGGACGAGGGTGAGGCCGGCGTAATAGACAATCGCGATGGCGATGCCGATGCGGATCACCTTGGCCGGATCCATGCGCGTGGCGAGCATGCCGAAATAGAGCATGAACGGCAGTTCGAAGAAGGGGGAGACGCAGTAGACGATGCCGACCTGCTGCTCCGTGCCGCCCAGGGTTTTCAGGACGAGCAGCGGGAGGTTCATCATGCCGATCGTCGCCGACGCGAAGATCAGGACAAATGCCATGAAGTGAGCGAAGACATCGGGCCGGATCATCACGCGCCACACGGAATCGGCTGCCTGCGCGGCGAGCTTCGCGCCCGGGGGCGGCGCATCCGGCACGTATTTCAAGGTGGCCGCGGTGAAGAGCAGGAAGCACGCGGCGGCCGAGAGAAACAGTCCCTTGAACGACAGCGCGATCATGATCCACGACGCCACGGCGGGTCCGATGGTCCACGACAACGCGAAGAACATGCGGAATGCGTTCATGTAAAACGCGCTTTCCTTCCTCTCGATATCCGATGCGCTCAACTCCTCGCGCGCAAAGGCGAAGAGCTGCGAGAATGTGATGGAGGAAAGCCCGAGCAGCAGACAGCCCACCAGGAGAAGGGGCCAGAAGGTACGCAGGTACGCGTAGCATCCATAGCCGAGCGCGCCCGCCACACTGCCCAGGATCATGACCTGCCGCCGGCTCAGGTGCGTATCGGAGTAGTGCGCGAGCGTCGTCGCGATCACGATGCCCGCCACGGCGGTGATGGTCATGAACACACCGAAGACCACCGGGTTCATGCCGCACTCGATCGTCCCGAACATGGAGAAGAACGGGCTCACGAACGAGTAGGTGAGGCCGAGCAGCACATTGAGCAGAATCAGCGATCGAAACCGCGGGTTTCGAACCAGTGGCCTGCAACGCTCGAGGATTTGGCGCATGGAGGAAAGCCCGACTGTAGGGGCACGGAATGAGCCCGGACGCGATTCAAACAATGAATTCTCACATTTGAGCGCGCCCGCTCGCGGCGAAAATATTCGGCCGTAAGTATCCAAAAAGCAGCCACAAATGGATTTTCCGCGCCTTCGGGCGTCCGTCCGTGCAGCGCTCGAATGGGAGAGCAGCGCCAGGGAAAACGGTCTTGTCCGTCCAAGGTGATCGCCTGTATCAAAAAGACGCTTTCGCAACCCCTGATACCCTATGCCAAAATTAATCCCCTGTCTGGCTGCGGGCGTATTGTCCGCGGCCGTTCTCGGCCTGGTCCCTTCCGCTTCCGCCAAGAATGACGAATGGAAGGACATCCAAGGAAACTCGTTCAAGGGAACGGCCGTCGAGGCGGTCGGTCCCTTCGCGATATTCTCGGTGAGCGACACCGTGGGACGGCGCCTGCCAATGCAGGCCCTGCCGCTTCCGGACCTCACGCGATTCTATGAGGACGTGAAGGACCATCCGGTCCGCGCCGAGACCTGGGCGCAGGCGAAGAGTCCGCTCACGCAGGAACTGATCGGGCACCTCAAGTTCGTGGAGAACAAGAAGACGGAGCCCTTCGATTTCAAGACGCGGCCGGAGCCCGAACTGGTGGTGGTGTTCTTCGTGAGCAACGGCCTTGGCGACTCCTGGAAGCTCCTGGGCGATTCGATTGCGCCATACAACAAGCTCCAGCAGATGGCGCCGGGCTACGTGGAGGGCGTGATGTATGGCCTGCGCGAAAGCCGCTGGCAGCATTACGGAATGGCCACGAGCCAGGGCGTGCCCTGGCTGGTGACCGACCTCGACGACCAGCCGGGCCTGGACATCGTGAACAATTTCGTCCCCGGCGACGGTGCCTACAGCATGGTGGTGCTGACGCGCGACGGCGTGCCGGTCTTTGGCGCGGTGAATCCCAATGACGATCAGATCAAGAAGCTTTGGACTGAGATCGAGGAGTTCGTGATGCTTCAGAATCCGGCCAATCCCTACTCGTGGCGCCCGCTGGCGTATTACCGCACGGCCGAGCAGATCGCGAATCATCCGACCGGGGGCGTGGCGGCGGAGCTCGTGGGCAATCCGATCCGCGATGAAGTGCTGAGGCGGCTCAAGATCTACTCGTTCGACGCGGACATGACCGTGACGGCCTATGGCGCGGTCTCCGACGTCGATCTGAAGGAGAACCCGAGCATTTCGCCGAAAATCGCGGAGGCGATCGTGGCGGCCCTGAAGATGGCGGTCTTCGTCCCGGCCGTGAAGAACGGCAAGGCGGTGGAGAGCTCGTTCGCGTACCACTTCAGGATCAAGCCCTGAACCGTGCGGTTGACCGGGCCGGGCGCGTGTGAGAGCGCCGCACCGGCCGCGGGATCAAAGCAAGGTGCCCTGCTGGGGCACCTTTGATTTTTTCTGGCTGTCGTCGTTGCCAAGGTGGCGGGGAGGGCGTGCGACGCGTGCGGCCACGGCGGCTTCGCGGTCGGCGACGATGCGGTCGCAGATTTCCTGGATGTGCAGGCGGAGCCAGTTCCAAGTTGTGCTGCCCTCCGAGTAGTCGGCCGGGCCGTAGTGGTCGATGCGGCCTGCGGAGCGAAGGCGGTCGTTCTGGGCGAATTCGTCGGACCGCGACGGATTGTACACGGCGTACGCCTTGCCGCCGCCCTTCTTCACGACGGAAAAACTGGGAATGTCGCTCGGGCCGTCGGCGATGTAGATCATGTTCTGGAACGGGATCCGCCGGTCCTCGAGCGCGATGTTGGCGTTGACGTCGATGGCCGGGTTCTTGTTCGTGCCCTTGTTGATCTCGAACAGGGCGCGGGTCTTGGTCGTGTTGTCGATGACGGCGCCGATCTGGGCGATCTCCGCGTCCGCGTCGATATCGAGCTCGTTTTGCCGGAGGAATCCGGGCTGGAGCGGATTCTCGATGAACTCGCAGCCCCAGAAGCCGTCGACCTTCGAGGAGGCCGCGCTGCCTCGGATCATTTCCGCAAGTCCGGTGCTCACGATGTAGTGCTCGAGTTGGAGCTCATGCTTCTGGTACTCGGGCTTCTCGGTCACCCACGTGCGGCTGCGATCGAAAAAGTCGGGCATGCCCTGGTAGAACCGGATGCCCGCGCCGGCCTCGCGAAGCACCTGGTTGTTCAGTTTCGGCATCGCGCCTGCGAGCACGTAGGTGAGCAGATGGTTCAGGTAGGCGATCTCACCGGACAGATGGTATCCACGTTTCCGATAATGCTCCGCCAGGGCATTGGCCTCCGCCCAGAAGGTGCTCTCAACCACGCCGTACCGGCGGAAGAGGGGCGACTGCATGTATTCCGGGATTAAGGTCTTGTCGAAGTCCCAGATGCAGGCGATGATGTTCTGCGTGAAAAGCGTCGTGGCCATTGCGGATAGGCATCTCTAGGGCGGTCATCCGCCCGATCAGCGGGTGAGGCAGGAGCCAAGCCTCTCGCTCACCCGTCCGCAACGCCCAAATCGCCGTCCAGGCGTACCCGGTTTTTACGCACGACTTTTCCCTTTCCCTTCATGGACAAGCTTCCCGAGATCACTCCCTTTCAGCTGCGCTACGACGAACTCAGTGCGCAGATGGCGGATCCGTCGTTCTACGCGAATCCGCGCAAGGCGGCGGAGGTGACGCGCGAGCAGCAGCGCCTGGCGCAGCTGATCGAAGACCACCGCGCCCATGCGAAGGCGGAGGCCGACCTGGCGGAGGCGGAGGCGCTGGTGCGCGATCCGGCGGCGGATGCCGATCTCAGGGAACTCGCCACGGCCGAGCTGGCGGAGATCCGGGCCCGCTGCGACCGGCTGCGCGAGGCGGTGCTCACGGCGATGATCCCCCCGGAGCCCTCGGACTCGCGCAACACGGTGATGGAAATCCGTGCCGGGACGGGAGGCGAGGAGGCAGCGCTGTTTGCCGGGGCGTTGACCCGCCTCTACATGCGGTATGCGGACGGTCGGGGCTGGAAGGTGCAGCCGATCAGCACCAGCGGAAGCGAACGGGGCGGGCTGAAGGAGTCGATTTTCCTGATCTCCGGACAGGACGTGTACAAGCAGCTCAAGTTCGAGAGCGGGGTGCACCGCGTGCAGCGCGTTCCGGTCACCGAGGCGAACGGGCGAATCCACACCTCGACCGTGACGGTGGCGGTGCTGCCTGAGGCGGAGGAGGTCGACATCGACATCGACCCGCAGGATCTCGACATCACGGTCCAGCGCGCGAGCGGCCCCGGCGGGCAGGGGGTGAACACGACCGATTCGGCCGTGCGGATCATCCACAAGCCGACGGGCCTGATCGTCTTCTGTGCCGACGATAGGTCCCAGATCAAGAACAAGGCCCGTGCGATGGGCGTGCTTCGCTCGCGCCTGCTGAAGATGAAGGAGGACGAGGAGCGCTCGAAGTACGCGGCGCAGCGCCGCAGCCAGATCGGCACGGGCGACCGCAGCGAGCGCATCCGCACCTACAACTTTCCGCAGAACCGCCTGACCGACCACCGCATCGGCCTGACGCTCTACAACCTCCCGCAGGTGATGGAGGGGGATATCGATGCCGTGATCCGGGCGCTGCAGAAGGCGGACTTCGAGGAGAAGCTCGCCGCGCTCACCGGCCAGGCCTTCGCGCCGCGCGCCGTCGCGGATTTTGACGAATGAGAATTTCCAGATGGACCGGGTGAACAGAAGCTAACGAAGGCAACGAAGTGTCGGGAGGCGGACGCTCTCGGCGTTGGCAGGACCGGGTCGATGGGTTCCAACCCATCCAGTCTCTTGCTCCCGCTCGTGCCCATGATCCTAGCCCGCCGATCCCCTCTTCGTTCCCTTCGTTGTCTTCTGTTCAATTCCCAGACTGAACTTGGGGTGAAGGACACCCGCATCGACCTGGACTAGCCGCGGCGGATTTCGGAGCCGGGGAAGCGGATTTGGATGCGGAAAACCTTCTTGATGCGGCAGGTGACCTGGCCGGTCTGGAGATCGACCTTTTCGGGCACCTCGATTCGGTGCAGGTCGACCACGGCGTGGAATCCGCGCTCGGAGAAGATGTCGATCAACATCGCCAGCGCGGTGGGGTCGTCGAGCAGCGGGTCCTCGGTATTGAAGAGCGCGGCGCCCGAGATGGCGTGGCGCTGGATGACCGGCATGATCTTGCGGGCGATGAAGGTGATCACCTGGCCGAAGAGCTCGGCCTGGCCGAATTCGTAGCTGTCGAGCCGCTTGACCAGTTCCTGGCGTGCGTGCACGGCGAGCTCGCTCGCGACGGGGACGTTGCGCATCCGGTCCACGGTGCGCGGGTCCAGCTCGAGCGTGCTCTGGTATTCCAGTTCCCGGAGGATGTTTTGCTCGACCTCCTCGACCGGCCCCTGGGCGTTGATGAAGTGGTAGTGGAAAATCTCCTTCAGTGACTGGAGCGCGTCCCAGGTCTGTTCCTTGAAGACCCGGTAGCGGCGCTGGGCGAGCGGCTTGTCGTAATCGGTCGTTCGCTCCTCCTGCAGTTCGCCAATGCCGGTGCGGCGCACTTCCGCGTTGTGCGCCTTGATCTCGCGCCCGCGCTTGAGCTGGCGTTCGACCGAAGTGCGCTCGTCGACGAACAGGACCATGATGTGAATGGTCGGCTGGCGAAAATACATGCGCAACGGCGTGGTGTAGAACTCGCGCCGGAGGGCGTGCATCTTGTCGACGAGCATCTTGAGGCACTCGACCTGCACGTTCGTGCGCGGGAATCCGTCGAGAATCACGCCGTCGTGGTATTCCGGGCGCAGCAGGTGGCGGAAGAGCAGGCCGACCACCTCACGGTCGCCGACCATGTTGCCGGAGTCCTTGAGCGCGCGGGCTTCGGGGGAGTCGAGCAGGCCGCTGACGACGACGGGTGGGCAGGTGAGTCCGCGGGCACGTGTGATGAACGCGGTATTGGTGCCCTTGCCCGCGCCGGGTGCGCCCCCGAGGAGGATGATTTCCTTGGGAAACCGGAGATTTTCACGACCGACTGCCTCTTCGAGTTTGCTCCAGACCGAATCAAAAATGAGGTGGGCGTCCTTGATCTCGAGATCGGACATCTTGCCGGTCGCCGGTGGGACGGCGGGAAGGGGCGTCTGGGGGATAGTAGGAGGGTTCATGGGCTGGAACGGGGAGTCGTGTGGGGGGCCGGGCCGAATTCGACACAAGAACGCGTCCCGGGCAAGCGCCCCGGAGAAATATCGTACGCCGGACGGTCAGCATCGTTGAACGTGGATCCGCGACTGGGGTGCGCAACGTGGTGACCGGATTGTTCGGCGGGCGACTCGCAATCGCGGGCCTTTTGCCTAGGTTCCTGATCACCAGCCACCCACTGCCATGCCCCACCTCATGACCAGAAGGACCGGCGTATGCCGGGCGTTCCTCAGCGGTGTCGTGCTCCTTTCCGCGGTTTGCGCGGTCCGGGGCACTGAATCGCGCGACGGACTCGCGAAGCGCCTGGAGCTTCGCTTTTCACCGGGAGACTACGAGAAGGCGGCGTTCTCGCCGGACGGGAAATATCTCGCCTACACGAAACGCGATCGGGGCGAACTCTTTGTTTATGTCGTGCCGACCGCCGATCCCGGTCGGCTTCTGGGGAAGGTGCGGGTTGGCACGTCGGAGACCTCAATTCGGGTTGTGCCGATCTACACCCCCTCGGAGGTGCCCCTGCCGCCAGAGGTGGTCTCGCTGGGCTGGGCTGGGGACCGCATCGTCGTCTACACGAACCTGTGCGTGCGCCGCGCCGGATTGTCGGGCGGCGTGTACACGGCGGCCGGCGCCCTGATGGCGTTTGACCCGGACGGGGCGCGCGCGAAGATCCTCGCGACCGCCGCGGACTATCCGAGCCTGGGCAAGTATCGGGTGCTCGATGAGCGGCATGTGATCGTGCCGTACCGGCAGGCGAGTTCAGTCATGCTGAATCGGAAGCCGGTGATGAACCCGTTCATCGGGCGCGACCACTGGCGGGGGGATGACCGGTTTCCGCGCGCGAATCTTCCGACCGTCTACATGTGGGAATTTTCCCCCGACAACCTCACCTACACGGGCCGCCTCTCCGTCCCGTATCGGGTTGGATACGACTATTACTCGATCGACATCGTGACGGGGCGCGAGCGTGAGAGTGATCTCCGCTCTTGGAACGCGGCGGGTGCTCGGGCGCTCCGCGCCTCCTCCCTCCGAAAGTCGGCCTATGCACACTGCGGCGATATCCTGAAACAACTCATGGCGGGCGAGTCGATCACGCCCCTGGATGTCCACGCGGGGACCGAGCTGGTGGCCCTGCGGGCCGACAGCACCGCCGACCCAGGGACATTTTACCTGTTCTCCCAGGTCAGGAGGAAACTCTACGAGATCGGGCGCGGCCAGGCGGCGATCGATCCGGCCGGGTACCGGGTGACCGGGTGGACCGCGACCTTCGGGGGGGAGCCCGCCCACGAATTGATGGTCGCTCCGGCGGCGGGAAGCGCCCGCAGCCTGGGAGTGATCGTGATGGCGACCGGCTCCAAGGGGACCAACGCCGATCCCGGCTACCAGCGCGAAGCCATGGCGGTGGCCGACATGGGGTACACCGTGCTGATCCTCGGCGTGCCGTCCAAGGCGGACGTGCGAAGGGAATTTGAATTCGACCAGGCGGTGCAGAAGCAGCTGGGCACCGCGTTTCCCGGCTTCGGCGACGATCCAGTCCCTGTGGTGCTTCTGGCGCAGACCCGGGTTGCGAACTTCCTCTATCGCCTGCCGTTCGTCAGTCCGTCGCTCTACACGGGCGTGGTGTTCCTCGAGCCGCCGCGCCCGCGGCTGCCGAATCCGGCGTATGTCCTGGGAGCGGGCGACCGGGTGGCAGAGGTGTCGGCGTCGGCCGTGCGCGAAGGACCGATAGGCACGGGCCTGTGTTTTCACTGGGCCGATCGCATCGACGGCTGGCGGCCGATCCCGGTGAACGGGCCCGCGGCCCGGCGGTTCTGCGAGGGACTGCAGAGCCTGGGTATCGAGTTCTCCTATACACCGGTCAATCCCATCGCGATCACCCTTGGCGAGCCGAAGGCGCTCGCCGATCAATACCTTCGCATCGACGGCTTCCTCAGGTCCGCCCCGCGTCCCGGCGCCGTGAAGTTTGGGCCGGCCCGGACCGTGAAGCTCAGTGCGGCGATCGGACGCGGCGCGAGCAGCTGAGGTCCGGTTGGCGTGGAGACCACAGCTCAGAGGGCAGAGGTCGGACGTCGGAGATCGGACGTCGGAGGGCGGAGGGCGGATGTCGGAAGTCGGAGGACAGAAGTCAGAGGTAAGGCTCCAGAGGCCCGCACTTTTTTGGAGTGCGGAACCTCGGTTCCGCTTTTGGACGCGAGCCTCGGCTCGCGCCAGTCCTGGCGGGCGCGCGGGACGGTGATCGGCTTGCGATAGCCGAGCGGGTAGTGTCCGAAAACTTCAGCAAAAAGACGGATCATGGTAGGTGGTTAGGTGCTTAAGCCAAAAACCACCAAACGAAGGAAGAACCATGACCCGTCCGAAAAAGGACATGACCGAATCAAAAAGCACGCGCGAGCA